>NZ_LHZC01000054.1 GCF_001580615.1 Acetobacter malorum | reverse complement strand
CGCCCGGCTTCTCCAGCTGCTTCGGAGAGCATCGCTGACAGCGGGCCATGCTGGTCGTATTTCATGTTCTTCTGCTCTTCTGTGGGGTTCTGGCTGTTCCAGTCTGACACCAGGTTTTTGAAAAATCCAGACAGTTTCGGTCTCAAAGCGGGACAAGAAAGGGACATTATTGTTGGGAGGCTTTTTTGGCAGGGGCGTAATTCTGGCTTTCTGCCCCCTGAGATGCGATTATTTTCGCTCTCCAGAGGCACTTTTTCGTCCCAAATGAAGGCACGCTACCGCAATTTCATATGCACTCTGCGGTATGCATATGAAATTGCTGGGTTTTTTCTTCTTTTCTCTCGTTCTATCGCATTTAAAAATGCTCTCTCCCAACTCATTGTTTTGAAATGAATTTTCTAAAAAAGGGCTTTTCTGACCGGGGCGGGGTGGAGACGCTTTGTCTGTGTGTTCCGGTGACTGTGCATATCCGTCAATGCCCCAGAGGAAGAGGGACGGGATGTGTGTGGTCTTTTCCTCCCTTTTTTGGACGACAAGGACAAAAATCATGTCTCATTACCCACTGTCTGACCTGTTTCCTGTTACCGATGACGTTGTGCACTCAACGATGGAGCTCAAAGCTCTTCATGTGCTCGAGGGTGTTCTGCTGCTCGAGATCCTAGGCGGTAGCGAAGCCGCTTTTGAGGCATTGGAGGGGCTGGTCATATTGCATCGCGACATGGAACGTCGTTATGGCCGCCTGGAACAGCTTCTGGCGGCGCCAGTGACGATGAAGCAGGCAGCCTGACCACTTCAATCACACCCTATCCTCACCAAAAAAACCTTTTCCTGGCTCCGCTTCACGCTGTGTGATCGGAGCCATTTTTTAGGATACTTCCCTATGACGGCTGATTATCGCTTCGACCCACTTCAGTTTCCGATGCCTGTTAGGACCGGTCTTTTTCCGCGCCGGGATATTGACCTATACGCCGAGCTTTCAGCGCTTGTTGGCGTCTGTGTCCATGGCTTTATGTTGGCAGACCTTGGGCGAAAGGCCTGGGATCTGCGCAAGAAATACTGGCAGCCAGGGGAGGGGGCATGGGCGGCCTTTCGTGAGGCTGTGCACCAGTGCTATCCGCACCTACCTGTCGAGGAAAAGCTCGCACAGGACGGTCATGAGTTTGATTCCCTTTACGAATTGGCTGTGTATCGGTGGATCAAACCGACGCTGCCATCGTCAGTAAAGCTGGACGTTCATCCTCTTGTGAAAGGATGTACTTTTCAGGAAGAGGCTTTTGCTGACTTTAAAGTGAGTTCGATCCAGTCTGGTAAGAGCTGTTTTATCGAAGTCGTTGGTCTGTTTGACCGGACATTCACGGCTTATTCGTCAACACAAAAGGCACGAAAGGACGAGACCTTAAGGCGATTGCATCGCTATCCACCCAATCAGCGCCCCATTCTCATTTTCAAGGACATGGTCTGTGATCCTCACCAGGTGACTGCCGCCCTCAGGCAGGCGATTGAGGCAGTCGCGGAGGGCGGGCTGCGAACTGCTGCCTGATGGGGACCTTGTCGAATAACGCCATGATGACAGCTGTTTTTTTGGTATCACTGTCTGAAAAGCGGTCACATGACAATAGAAATGCGCCGTCATAATCACGTCATGACGGCTTCTACAAATAGACGGTTATCCACAGTTGTTCCGCCGACACGACCTTCACAACTCGGGGACGATCCTTTATCCGCTTACACTGACTATCGTTCAGACCATAGTGACGCTTTCACACTCTCTCTGAAAACATAGAGGAAACATGGCAGATTAAATGGAAGTATAAACCTTATGGTACCGAGTGCTAACTGACGACACGCCTAAAAAAGATGCGGTTTGCCGTGCTTTGGGTAACCCTCATGCTGTTTCCAACAGGCGGCTTACCCCGCTTGTTGGATATCTGAAGCGGTGCGAAGGGCTATCTGCAAGCTCTGAGCGACACACTGCTCGTTATGATGACCACGGATATAGATTTGGCCAGCCTTCGAGTTTTGATTAAACAGGTTGCGGTTGGTGTGCGTGCGAACAATCAGCCGTGCCAGATTTGCATTTCCGGTGCCGACAAGCTTTGTCAGTGCTTTGGGTAAGATCAGTCCCTCGGTGGCGATCGGCGTCATGACACACGGCACGCCTGCAGCAAGACTGTCGAGGACTTTCCCTTTAATGCCTGCACCAAACCGCAATGGGGCAACCGTCAGCCGAACCTGATCCAGTATGGAGGAAAGATCAGGAATACGCCCACGAATATGGACACGGTCGCTGGCAAGACGCTGGATCGGTTCCGGCATGCCGCTGCCAACAAGATGGCAGATGATGTCCGGCGCCTGTTTCCACACCAGTGGCATGATCTCGTCGACCAGCCAGTGAGCCGCATCAATGTTTGGTGCGTGTGCAAAATTGCCGATAAAGGCAAGGCCTGTACGGTTCTGGAATCCCGGTACACGTTTTCTGACCGGGACAGCCCACGGGACCTGCACAACAGTGGCAGACGGCACGTCTCGGCGCAGGAGATCCAGTTCTGCAAGAGAATGAGTCAGCACGACGTCTGCCTTTTTCGCCATGTCATATTCGGCTGCTTTCAGACGCCGTGCTGTTGCGAGCAGTTCGGGACGGCCCTCAATGACAGCCTGACGGGCGACGCGAACATGATGTAGATCCGCAACCGCATAAACAACCCGGGCCCGGTGCTGGGTCTGGCGAACAAGGGTCATGTAACGCGATGCCACATGTTCCCGATGGAGGTAAACAACGTCGTAGCTGTTGGCATGCCGCGTCAGAACCTCTTCCACCGAATTGTAAAATGGCAGGGTGCAGAACATAACATCCGGAACAGGGAAGGGAGCCCGCGTTCCCATCCCGTCAGCGGCGACAAACGTGACCTGATATCCCAGAGTTTGCAGGGTTCGGACATGCGACAGAATTGCCACTGATCCGGCGTCCCGCTGGCCGTCCGGCAGGGCGCTGTCGATGACCAACGCTTTCGGGGCTGGGGTAACGGGTTCAGTATATCCTCGTCTGGTGAGTTGCCGGTTTAGCGCCATACGGGTGTGGTCTGTGGCTGTCTCTGCTCGCACCTGCTTCAGGCGATCGACCTGCTCCAGCAGGAAGGACAGGACATGGCTCTGTGTCTCGAGGCTTTCTGCCGACGAGACTGCGGTCTTCAGCGCTTGCTCCAGATCCGGATCAAAGCTGTCTGCTTGCGGCAGAACAGCAGGCGCGCCCAGCAGAGAGCCATTGACGGCCCAGCGTATCTCGATGGTGTGCCGCGTCAGCGGAGAGAGGGGCGGGAGCAGAAGAAGGTCGAACCCGCAGTCCTCAGGACCCTGTCCAGCCTGCAACACATCGGGGCGACGCCCGTTTGCGACCGTGCTGGCACGAAGTTGGCCATTGACCACGATCTGAAGGGGTACGGGCACTTCCGGGGTGGTGGGGTTATAGGCCCAGCCTGCAATCCGGTCCCGGGACACGAGGTCGACCCAGCCGCGAAGAGAGTTCGAAGGAGCGGGGTGAGTGGTTCGAGTTTCGGTCTGCGTTTCAACCACAGGTTCAAGGCCCCAGGGAGCATGTCCGAGCTGACCTGTTCCGTGCAGTGGCTGAACATCAATCATATGGCGCTGGTGCGGAGACAGGCCGCCGGGAACAATAAACCGGAAACCACACGCCTTCCCGACATCCTGTCGTGTCAGATCGGCCATGATGGCCCCAATACAGATACCATGATCTAGAATGCGCAGAGGAACAGGTTCGGCGCTGTCAGACCATCGCGCCCATCCCCTGATTTCCGTGTGGGTCACAGCATCCAGATAGCCTTCCAGATGCCCTGAACCGGACGGTTTTTCCGTGTTGTCTGGTCCATCTGTCTGGTTCAGACGATTTCGAATAGTTTCAAGAAGAACGCCTTCTTCAACCCGCGGGGCGCAATAGCGGGCCGGTTTTTTCTGGGTGTCGGGATACAGCACAGCGTATTCCGGGGCATTGTGGAACATACCGCGTGAGGAATCATCGACAAAGCTTTCCGCAGGTGCGCCTTCGGCCAGCAGGATATCATGGCTCTCAAGCTCAACATGAAAATACTGGACACGATCAACCCGTTCCGCCTGCCGGATGGTCTGGCCGTTGACCAGCAGAACGGCCGGAATCAGGACGTCATCGATGAACATTGCATGCTGCGGGGAGACCCAGAGATCGCGTCGTGGCAGGTCGTTGCCCAGAGACCCGGCTGTAAAAATGACAGGCAGAACAGAGGGGTTTCGGGAGGCAAAACGTCCAGAATAGCTTCGGTGGCCAATCCAGTGGATGGGGCGTGTCTCCCCGGATGCTGTCATAACCCGGTCACCAATTTGCAGCGCTTCTACGGGGACATCGCCATGATCGGTGGTGATCAGGGTCCCGGCGCAATAACAGGGTGTGCCATCATCAACCTCCAGGGTGGCCAATGTGCCGCCATGTCCATCGCTCGAGAGAACGAAATGCTCGCCTGTATACTCTCCGTCCAGTGTCACGGATGAGGTGACACCTCCGGCAGTGACGTCAAGGATAGGGTCACCCACGATCCGGGCTGTAGCAGCATCGTCCCAGCTCAGAGCAGAAAAATCGAGACTGCCACCATCGTCAATCGTGACGCCGTCCTCAGGAACAGTGTCGACGCCGAGAATGCCGCCACTTGCGACAGTGACATTCGTGAAAGTGGCACCCGATTGCAGAACAAGAGAAGCTCCCTGCTCAAGGGTCACACCTGTAACGGTCGCCCCTGATTCAATCAGCATGCCGCCGTTCTGCTCAAGCGTGACATTTCTGATAATTGCCCCGGAATCAACCCGCATGCTCCCGCCGCGCAGGGTCGCATCGTCTACTGTCCCGGCAACTTCGATGTATCCTCCATCCGTCAGGAGAACGGTATGGGCGGTACCCCCCTGTTCGATGATTCCCCAGCCGGTACTGGTAAAAGTGGCGTCTTCCAGAAGACCGCCATAGGCTTCGAGAAAGCCGTTTTCGTCGTCATCCCCGGTGACGGTCACGCCTGAGGCAAGGCCGCCAGCGCTGATAGTGAGGTCGCCCTGATCGACAAGGGTATTGAGGGCTGTGCCGCCGTTCTCAACCCATAACTCTCCATCATCTCCAAGCTCAGTGTCCTGCCACACGGCACCATTCACGATGTGAATATCCGAACTGACGAGATGTGTTCCTGACGATGAGGCTGACGTCACCTTGGCCATTACACTGAAATCCTTCCCGGACGGACCGCAACGAGGCGCGGTATTTCTCAGGAAAGATTAGGTGAGGAGCTGTAGAAAAACAAGCGGGAACACGTACAATTTTTATTGTGTGATTTTTCGTAGATCGAAAGGCGCACTTATCCTCGTGGCAGACCGCCAAACCAGACCACTTCTCCGACAACCTTCAGGCTTTGAATGTCTTCTGCCGACAGGTCCTGCGGCGGGTAACGATCATTGTCAGCCAGAACGCGTATGCCGCCACCCAGGCGCAGGTCAAGGCGGCGCAGCATGACGGTCTCATCGATTTTCAGGGCGTAAAGTGCGCCGCCCTGAACCTGGGTCGAGGCCGTATCGATCATGACGATATCTCCATGGAGCAGGGTCGGTGCCATGGCGTCGCCTGTGACATCTGTCAGGCGGAGCGCTGCGATGGTTGGGCGCGTCAAGGTCGTCTCCAGCCAGCCTTTGCCGACCCGCAATCCTTCTTCCCGGTCATCCAGCCAGGGGATGACAATCTGGTGGCCACCGCGTTGCGGGGCGGGGCGGGAGGGGGATTGGCTCAGGGGCGTTTCGCCAACGCCATAGGCAAGCCAGTCCAGTGTCACGCCACAGACCCGTGCGAGGGAGGCAACGGCAGAGAGCTTCATCTCACTGCCGTTCATGTAGTCACGTAAAGTTGTGTAAGGCACGCCCGCAGCCTTTGCGGCATGTGTAATGCCAATGCTCTGGGCAGCCTGACGCAGCCGTTCCCCGCGCTCGCGCATCAGTTTGATCTGCTCATCCATGAGCTTGCGCTTTCTGGGTCGGGGCGGTGGCATGCGAACGCTCCATAACGGAAAAGTTCGTCATTATACGACGAAGCGCTTGCATGTATAGTCGGGGAGCTGTAAGTTCCATAGAGGGCATATGAAGCGGGTCTCCGTGTCTCATGGGCCTGTTCTCGCATGAACAGCGCGGTCTGTCGAAGGGTTTGTCATGTCTCATGAAGCGCCTTGCCTGTCCTCCGGGCCGCCCCGGGATCGCCGGCTCGAAGACCTCCACGCCGGATTGCATGATGTCATGCGGCTGGTGGAACTGGAGCATCAGGTCCTTCGGGGGCGGCTTGATACCCTCAGAGCCGATACGGATGGTGTGAAAACCCTCGAAGGCGTCATTGTTCTGGGGAGCGTGGTGCATCAGAAACTGACACATCTGCTCGCGCTCTGCCGTGACGCAGGAGATCTGTAAGATGTCGTTCCTGATCTCGTCGCTGTCAGGGATGATCCGTTCGGCCCCGCGCCTGATGCCTTGCTTGCTGTCGCCGGCGCAGGCGGCCTGAGTTTTATTCTGTTCTCCGGGCCGCACGGTGAAACTCGCGATTTGCAGAAGGTGCTGGTTGAGCGTCATCCTCAGGGCATGCGGTCCTGCATGCTGTTACGCTCTGGTGCGGGGATAGACTTTCGTGAATGGTCCAATAAACGGTTCTGGATGCAGTCGTCGCCCTGGACGGCTCCCACGGCCCATCCGTTTCTGTTTCATGCCGGACCAGCAGACGAGGCACCCTCGGATCTGGTGACGGATCTGACGCAGCGTGGTGTTCTGGAACGGCATGTCGTGCCAGTCACATTCAAAACGTCCGGCGCAACGGAAGAGGCCGTATTTTACACGACATCCCGGAATAATCCGGATTTTAGCTATACGCTGCGCCAGCCCGGGCGCCTCTTCGACGGGTATATTCCGATTGCGACTCTGGCCTATCCTGAACAGGTGTCGAAAAAAGGGGAGGAAGAACGTGATGAACCATTGCTGCTTCATCCCTATCTGATCAGTGAGGTTGATGGGGTCTGTGTCGGTCTGACGCTCCGCAGGATTGTCGATATCCGGCATCCGGAGCATGACCCGACCGGACGGGAGATCATTACGGCGACGGCTGTGTATCGCAGCGACGGCCCGAAAGACTGGATGCGGACACCTGTCTTTCGACGCATGGCGGGAACATTTGCCGGGCTGGAGGCCGGGGCGGAAGTGCGCCACCATCTGATCTATCGCAAAGGGACTGATGGCCTGACGCTTTTTGCCGAGCAGCCGGAAGGATGAGTGTCATGCGCGTTCAGGGCGTTTCCCTAAAAATCTGTCTTGTTGCCATGAGTTGTCTGGCCTGCGCGTTGCCGGAACGGAGTTATGCCGCTTCAGATGCTGAGGCGGCCAAGGCAGCTGATGCCATATTGGAGCAGGTTCGCCATGATCCGGCAGATCGTGGAGAGATCGAAAATGGCGACAGTCGGCGGGTCTGTCTTTCTATCGGGTCAGAGGCCTTTCTGAGCCTTTCGGCCTATCCGCGTTCGATAGATGTGGCCAATCGGGTTGAGAAAGGCATTGAGCCCGGTGCAGGGTATAATGCCTCGACACAGGGCGTGCTGTTTGGGGAAGGACCGCGTAATGTGGAACCAGGTCCTTTCATTCAGGCGTTGATGGATGCTGGCCTTGTGCAGCGGGTTCCTGTGACCTGGCGTGTCCATGCTCAGCATCCTGCAATGCCAACTGCAGCGCAACTCGGTATTCATGACCTCGACGATAATTCGGAACCAAAGCCTGACGAAGGTCCGCCGGGTCAGGAAAAAACTACGCAGCATTTTGCAGGGGATCTGTTCCTGGCCACAGGTCCAGAAGCCATGGCGATCTTTGACGGACCTTCAGAGGACCAGAGCGTACAAAATAGTCTGAAGGCACCTCCTCTCGCTGGAGATACCGCGCCGTCCGGGGTGCGGGTGCCAGCCCGGCTCTGTTACGGTCTTACAGCCCAAAAAGTTCTGGAATATGGTCCGTTGCAGTCTGTGGCGCCACAGCATGACCGGATAACGGTCGTTCTGCTCATGACACCAGAGGGAGCACCGGTTTGGGCACAGGATCCTCGTATCCTGCAGGTTCTGCAAGGCCATTTTGTGGTGCCTCAGGATGTTCGCATCGGTACCTATGACAGCTATGGCGATGGCTGGCACAAAAATAACCTGACTTTTCTGAAAGACCTTGCTGAATCAGGGCACGTGACCGGAGAGTGATAAGCGTTCGGATAACGTGCCTTGGTGTTTTGCGCGTTTGAGAAAAATCAGAGTTAAGCCATTTTTTTATAATAAGGCGTTTCTGGAAAGGGTATTTCATGAAGAAAGTATTTGCAGGATTTTCTGTGGCCGTGGGCCTGGCTGTTGGCCTGCCGCAACAGGCATATGCTGTAAACTGGCAGAAACTTGCCGATGCAGCAGCGTCGCATTCGTACGGCAATGAGCAGGGAACGCAGCCCGGGAGGGCGGCGACATCAGCTGATGCACCGTTCTTTGCGCAGACGCAGGGAATAAAATTTGCCAAAGGGTCTTTTTATCCTGCTGACCCTGCGTCCGATCCAGATGCTCAGGCGCTTGAAAAGGCACCCCGTATTGTGGATGTCAGTTTCGGACCGTCACAGCCTCATGTGACGGTGCTGATTGCCTATTCCAGTTATTATGGCGCCGTGGGGACGCATATTGCGCTGACTGACGCACAGCATAAGGTGCTGTGGGAAAGTGAGGCGCCAGAGATCCGTATTCTGCCGACAGAAAATGCAGGTGTGCATGATTTTGCGTCTGCACTGTCCTATCCCGGGTGGGTCATCAACAGGTGGCAGCCTGCTTCTCATACATGGAGCAAATTCACGTCGGTGGGCACGCCGTTCTGACCAGAGATCTGGCGTATGACGATGCTGAGACTGGTGGATATCCCCGCACGATCATGAACGTGGCCTGCGACCGTAAATGAGATCGATAGTCTGAGCCAATAACGAGAAATGACGTCACAATGACGCCATTTCCCGTCCTGTCATCGTCCCCGACGGTGTCATGACACTTCAAAACTGCTGTCATGAATGGCGTCAGACTGTCTGGCAGTAATGGAGGGGACTGTCTGGGCCGTAAAAATGGCCGCCTTTTTTTCCTTTTCTGTCCCGTTTTTGTCTCTTTTTCGTCCTTTCGGGGGTATGTGATGGCACGCTACCGCAATTTCATACGCACCCTGCAGGATGCATATGAAATTGCTAGTTTTTTTGTTCTATCGCTGAACGGGTTCGGCTGGTTCAATAATCTCCGTATTCTGCCATCTATTAGAAACATCCCGTCACCAGAAGATGAGGTCCACTTTTATGCGCAACAGAAATCACATGCTTTGGCGGCTTAGTTCAAATAAAAAACGTCTCTACAAAACCAGGGGCAATTCACAAAGAGGACTTTTATCATGAGTGAAACCGCCAAACCCCGCTACGAGACTTATGATCAACCGGCTGGCGGCTGGGGCGCGGCGAAAGCGACCGCCAAGGCGCTGCTAGAGCAGAGCGTCATCGGCAAGGGGTCTCGTGCGCTTCTCTCCATGAACAAGCCCGGTGGCTTCAAATGTCCCAGTTATACCTTCCCTGATCCGGGCAGCGAAAAGACGCTGGAATTTTGCGAAAACGGCGCGAAAGCGCTGGCCGTGGAAGCCACGAAGAAACGTGTAACGCGCGCATTTTTTGAACAGCATACCGTCACGAAACTCTGACACAGAGCGATAATTGGCTTGAGGAGCAGGGGCGCCTGGACGCAACAATCCGAACGACTGACGGATCAGGAAAAGAAGGCGGTCCGGGCCTTGGCGAACAACGTTCCGTCCTTGTGGACGGCGTCAACCACCACATCGCAGGATCGGCAGACGATCGCGTCATTGGGCTGACAAAGTTGTCACCACACATCCGATCATCCGTCCTGTCAGACGTATCGACGAAATCCTTGCCCGTATCGCTGACGACCTGAATGCAAAAGGCTGGTTGCCGCCAAAAAAACAGGCGTTGGATGCCTTGATCGTTCAAAAGCTCCTGATGAGGAATGAACTCGGAAAGAGGCGCCCAGTCTGGTCCTAACATATTACGTGCCTCAACGACGACGAGGTGACATTGTAGAAGCTCTGTGAACGTCTCAGCGTACATAGGCAGACCGTTTATGGTTGGCTACGGCGCGGCCAGTTGAAGGGACGCCTCGTGCAGGTCGGAACGCAACGTATCTGGCTTGTCAGCCGGTCTCATGCCTCAACAAAAATCATGCCTGGAGAGGCTCATATCGAAATGGCGTTCGCCAAGCTCAAGGCTCTCCTGCGAGCCAAGACAGCAAGAACCGTCACAGCCCTGTGGGATGCCGCCGGATCAGTCCTAGATGCTTTCTCCCCTGACGAATGCACCAACTTTTTCATCGCCGCAGAGTATGAACCGGAATAAAGTGGACGCGCTCTAGTCGCCCAGCCTGCATCCTCACAGCAAGAATTGAATCACAGTCGACAGTTCAGAGCTAAGGTGTTTTTAGAACCGTCCAGGTTGATATCAGCTTTTTATTTTAGTATTGGAAAATCAAAGAAAATTTCAAGATAGTTATTTTTATTAATATATTTTTCCAAAAATATAGTAGTTAATTTATAAACCTTGATCTCTCGATCATATAAATACTGATGCAGAAAAAAGTGATTATGCTTCCTGCTTCCATGGCGAGTGTGAATGAGCCGGTATGCTGGATGATAAAACCTGTCAGTAAAAGCGATAGTGTCCCACCGAGTGATCCGCCTACATTCTGGATGGCTTCCATGGTGGCAATTGATTCTTCGGCAACAACAATTGTTCCGAGTGTCCAGCTTCCCGTCATGGCAATGCCGGTGGCGAACAGGGCTATTGCCATACAGACCAAAGACAGCAATGTTGTGGGGCATAATGGTACGATGGCAGTTGCCATGCCGGCAATAAGAAGACCTATAATGAGCAGCTGATAGCAGGCGCGCGAGGGTGTATAACTAGTTTTTCCAAGGAATTTGATAATAACACCGCCACTGAGGCTGCCCAAAAATCCTGCTAGCTGCGGAATGGAAGAAAGCCAACCTGCCTGTGCGGCATTCAGGTGCCGGACAGTCTGGAAGTATGTCGGCAACCATGCGGAATAAAGCCATTGCAGGTAAATAATACTGGCACAACCAATAGCCAGCACCCAACTAACACGCTGAGCAAGGAGAAAGGTCAGTTCCTGTCTGGCAGTTTGTTTGGGCTTGGCGACGGGCTCATGTTCTGGCGTGGGAGACTTTTGGTAAAAGATACCCCACATCAGACCAAGAAGGATACAAAGCCCACCCAGAGTACAAAACATGGAGCGCCAGCCAAACTGGTCCGCAATAAGACCGAGCAGCGCTGGGGCCAGCACCTGCCCCAGAGAAGAAGAGGCATTGAACAGGCCGATCGGAACAGCGCGTTCTGCACTGTTGTACCAAACGGTTATGATTTTGGTTCCAACCAGAAACAGTGGTGCCTCACCTAACGCCAGAAGGCAGCGTGCCCCGACCAGAGTGCCAGCATTGCTCGCCCAGGCTGTAAGAAGTTGGGCCAAGCCCCAGACCACCAGACAGCCAGTCAGCAGAGGGCGGGCCTTTATGCGGTCAGCAGCCAGTCCTGCAGGGATCTGGCAGACCATGTAAATGGTCGCAAAGGATGATAGGACAAGCCCCAAGGATGTGTAGGAAAGCCCGAATTCTCTTGCTATGTCAGTATTGACTATGGCCAGAGCTGTCCTGTCCATGTAACTGACACATCCCGCTATAATCAGAAAAAACAGGACAATGTGCCGTGTCCATACTTGTTTTTTTTGTGCGGTTTTACCTGTTGTCACGGACATGCGCACCTAACGAATTACAAGAGTTTAAAGACGATGATTATGTGTACAAATCAGCCTGAACGGAAGGTTGATGCGGGTTTATACGCTGGGCATGGTGGAGAGTATTTGTTGCAGCCAGTTGGATATTTCATGCGGTTGAACGGAAGATTTGCGGATCAACCCATCAAAATGGGTCTGCATTTGCAAAACAGTGTCCTGATCATTGAAAACAATATACTGGCTACCTGCATAAATTGCAGCGCGCAGGCTGCCAAAGATTGTGTATGGGACGGAATGGTAGAAGCGCTCGTCAAACAGAAATATGCGTAGTGAGGGGTAGAGTTCTGCCACGCGTGTTATCATATGTTCGATCTGGGCCCGCCGCATGGCCAGTGATAATCCATTCCACGGAAATGTACCTTCGCTCAGGCTGATAATGGCCTGAGTTGGCAGGCATATCTCCATATCGGAGCTTGTTCTGCGGTTATAACCAAGGTTGCTGGTAATGCTCTGGATTGTCGTCTGATCGTAATGGCGCGCTCCCAGTTCCCACGCAACGACATCCTGAAGGCAAAGAATGTCGGGTAAATGGTGTGGGATATAACGTATTTTTAGCTCACGCGCTTCATCATGCCATTGTGTTAACAGTGGAATATTATAATATTCTGAATTCTCGGCCATTTCTGTACGGCTGGAGTGGCTTGGAGCGGCTGTCTGTGCAATTCCGAGCAACCAGTCAACCGAAACGCCATACTGCAACGCAATGCGTGCAAGCGTATCGGCGCGTGGCAGGCGTACTGCGTCTGTTGTAAGTAACTGGCTCAGTGCTGAGCGGTCAATGCCAATACCTTCTGCAAATGCCGAGCGACTTTTGCCGGACGCCTGAATAAGGGAAAGCACGCGCTGCTGGAAGGTGACGGATATCAGACGTTTATCCATGCCTATTTAACCATTTTAAATCGTGTATAACGTGACATTTGTAAACATATTTTACATAACACTCATTGAAAAGATATTTTTTGCGTAAGAATGTGTATTTTATGGAATGCACAATAAATACACATAAAAATATGTTTAATTTGGGTTGGCAGGCTTTATATCGGGCATCTGTGCCAGAATGGCCAACATGGCTTGCTATTGTGTTCTGTTACGGCAGTTGGTGGTCCTTGGGGTATTGGCTTTACCCCGTGGCGCCATGGGTTGCATTGGCTGGGCTGGCGATTGTTGTCGCATTCCATTCCTCTTTGCAGCATGAGGCTATTCATACGCATCCAACGCCATCTGCTCTATGCAATGAGGTGCTGCTCGGGTTGCCGCTGGGGCTGGCTTACCCTTACCGGCGCTACCGCGAGACCCATTTGCGACATCATGATGATGAACACCTGACAGACCCTCATGCTGACCCTGAAAGTTATTATTGGGACGGAAATGACTGGGCAAAGCTGGGACGTGTCTATCGGTTTTTGCTCAGCATAAACCAGACTCTTCTGGGGCGTTTGTTGCTGGGGCCGTTGTTGGGGAGTGTACGATTTTTTATTACGGATATGCGCCGTATTGCTGCGGGTAACCGGGGGGTGGCGCTGGCATGGGTTATTCACGCTGTGTCCATTCTGATCGTTGCGATCATTGTGACGCGTGGCTTTCATATGTCATTCTGGCTTTATGCTCTTGGCCCTGCATACATTGGGACATCTCTTATTGGTATGCGCTCCTTTTGTGAGCATCGGTGGCATGACGCAACGGGAGGCAGAACCGTTATAGTAGAGGGTTCACTGCTTTCTTTTCTATTCCTCTTTAATAACCTGCATAGTGTTCATCATCGTTACCCTGGCCAGCCGTGGTTTAGGATGCGCAAGCTATACTATGCAGACCGGACTGCGTGGCTGACTTTGAACCATGGGTATGTTTTTAAGGGGTATCGCGCAATTCTTTGGCAGTATTTACTGCGCGCCAAGGAACCGCTGCTGCACCCTGCGCAACAAACGTCTGGGGAAAAACACCAGTCATGAAATTTGTTGCCAGTATGACAATGTATGACCAACAGCAGGAGCGTGGTGCGCTGGATGCGACATGGCTTCAGTTGCGCGATGCTTTGCGCCAAAACGGCGTGCCCGCACCAGATGCACTTGTCCGTCGCAATGCCGATCTTCCGTCCGTGCCGGGAGGGATACGGGATGCTGCGGGGAGCCTGGTTGCACCAGACCCCGCCTCCTTACCCCCGGACGAACTGGACCTTTCGGTTTTGTGGCGGCACCCGGCCTTGTTGTTTGGGGAAACATGCTGGGGACCATTACAACATGGTTTGGACGAATTTGTGCATGTTGTTGCGCAGAACAGCTACGAGGGGCTGACAGGTGGGCAGGGGTATTTTTATCGCAGTGCCCTTGTGGTCGCGCGCGAGCACCACACGATGTGTGATGCCTTGCCGACGTCTTCTTTCAAGAGTGTTCAGGCCATGGCCGGGCGGCATTTTGTGTTTAATGATTCTGTGTCGCAGTCCGGTTATCTGTCTGTTGTTCGCGATTTGCAGGGGCAGGGTGCTGCTCTGGATGTCTGTTCCAGAACAACCGTGACGGGGAGCCACCTTGCCTCAATCTTGCATGTGGCTAACGGGGAAGCAGATATTGCTGCAATTGATTGCCGGACATGGGCCATGTTCCGCCGGGCAGACCCGGTAACGGCTGAGTGTCTGCGGGTTATAGGCTGGACAATGCCTTCTATGGGCCTGCCCTTTGTTTGCTCACGCCATGTGCAGAGCGCGCTCCGCCAAACGGTTGCTACGGTGGCGCAGGCAATCATGCTGCCCATTCGGTATGATTATTATGTGTAGCGTTTGTGCGCCCTGAGCTGTGGCACGCGCCCATGCTTTATCGGGCATGCGGTATGCTTTCTTTGATTTTTTATTATCAATGAAAAGCGTAGTTTGGTTTAATTCCAAAGTACGAAGTGTTGTTAAATAAATAACACAAAAAATAAGTGATACTGGTATGTATGGCGCATGCCGCCATAACCGCCATCTCTTACACATAAGTACGTCGCTGGAAGCGAGGCAGGCATGGAAGTATCGACCCTGGTCTATTTTGTAAGCCTCGTTCGTAATCATTCCGTACATGATGCGGCTATGGAGTTGAACGTCAGCCCAACAACCATAAACCATGCGGTTTATGCGCTGGAGCAGAGTGCTGGAGTGCCCTTGTTGCTGCGGAATGCTCATGGCCGGGAGGCCGTACCCGTAACGACAGCCTATGGCGAAAGTTTTCATCGCACGTCTGTTCTTTTTCTCCAGTCATGCCTGAGCCTTATCTCTCCTGCTGAAAGGGGAGGAGAGGTCAGTGCGCAGTTAAGCGAACAGGACCTGCATGCAATAAGGCAGTCGGGCATAACCTTTAGAATGATCTCATATTTTCTGCGTGTGTGTGATGCGGGCAGTATTTCTGCTGCTGCAAAAGGGCTTGCGGTTACCCAGCCTGCACTGTCGCGCCAGATTGGCAGGTTTGAGACTATTCTGGGTTTTCAGCTTTTTGAGCGAACGCATACGGGCATGCAACTGACTGCTGCTGCGCGGCCACTCAAGGACACATGCCAGACTATGGCGCTTCTTTTTGATCGTCTGAGACGGAGCCTTAGTCTTGGGTATTCCCGTGCGGTAAAAGACCTTAAATTTGCAGCAATGATTCCATCTAGCAGTAAAAGTGCTTTGGCTTCCCTGCTGGCCGGGCTTATTCCGCTCTGGCACAACCGGGCTTATCAGCCGTCCCTGAGCATTACAACCATTGTGGTGCCAGCCATTGTTGCGGGCCTGCTTGATAAAACCTACGATGTTGGCTTGGCAGATGTTATTGATGTGCCTGCAACATTGGATTTTCTTGATTTTGAAACATCACCGATTTTTCTTGTTTTTGGAAAAACGGATCAGAAAATTTCCTTAAATGATGATCCGGCGCGCATTATAGCTGCGAGCACCATGGCGCTGCCAAGCTTTGGTACCGGAATGCGCTCTCTTACAGATGCGTATCTGGAGAGTGCAGCCGTGAGACCACGCGCCGTGCTGGAAACACAGTCCATGTCTCTCATGCTCCGGCTTGTGGAAGACAACATGTGCTGTGCCATTCTGCCAGCCGGGTCGTTTGAATACCACAATGTTTTTTCCAAACAGTTGCCTAGGCGATTTTCGCGCACAACCCGCCTGCTATGGCGGCGCGATTATCGCAATATGGATGTCATTAGCCGTCTGACATCGGCATTGCAGGAAGTCCGCTCGGGTTCGCGATGTTGTTAAGAGCGCATGCCTTCCATTGAACTCTAGAACCCATTTATGCCCACGAAAGAAAAACACTATGGTTAAGAAACGTATTTTTTTAACGGTATCAACCCTTCTGAGCGGTATCGGGTCTCCGTTGTTTGTTTATGCTCAAAGCAATACGGCACCAGCGGTTATTAAAAGTGACCCGGAAAAACACGCAGAAAAAAATGATGAAAAAAAGAAAAATGCTGCAGACAATGTAGAAGCCATTGCCGTTTTTGGGCATGGGTCTACCCGCCAGACAATGTCCATTGGTCGTGCCAGCATGCAGCAGAGTGTTCCCGGAACATCTGCGCTCAAGGTTCTGAACGAACTGCCGGGCGTTTTATACCAGTCTGCTGATCCCTTTGGTGTGTATGAATATTCCAGTCAGATATTCATGCGTGGCTTCAGCCAGTCCCAGCTTGGGTTTACACTGGATGATGTGCCTCTGGGTGATCAGCAGTTCAATAACTATAATGGACTTGGCGTTACACGCGCTATTATTTCCGATAATATTGGCAGTGTGAATGTCTCTCAGGGAGCAGGGGGGATTGATGTTGCCTCAACGAGCAATCTGGGTGGCGCGGTGGAAATCCATTCCATGGATCCGTCACACAAGCGCGGCGGTGCTGTATCCCAGACATTCGGGAGCAATGCGACGTTTCGGACATTCGCACGGTTGGATAGTGGAGACCTTAATGAATCTGGTACGCGTTTTTCCGTTTCCTACGCTCGTCTGAACGGGGATTTATGGAAAGGGCAAGGTTACGATCATTCCGATCAGGTCAATGCCAAACTCGTTCAGCCTTTGGCGCGGGAGTCATCGCTCAAGGTCTTTTTTGACTGGAGCTCGACCCAGCAGTTTGACTATCAGGACATGACCAAAAACTGGCTTTCTACCGCAGGGTCAAACCTGTCCAATTATTATCCTGATTATACTGCGGCCTATCAGGCCGCGCAGGGGACTTATCCTGCGCAGATCAGCAAGACCAACGACCCTAAGGATGCTGCCTATTATGCAGGGACAGCCAACAGGGTGGATTACCTGGGCGGGATTACGCTGGATGAAAACCTGACGCCAAACCTGAACTGGAAAACCACCCTTTATGGGCATGCGGATACCGGGTACAGCACATGGACAACACCCTATAAAGCCTCGCCCAATGGAGCGCCCCTGTCGCAGCGGGTGCAGCAGCCACAGGTTGCACGTGGCGGGTTTGAAAGTGCTGTAACATGGAAAGTCGCACGGCACACGCTGAATGCCGGCGTCTGGTATGAATACGGAAACTTTGAAACCGGTCGTTATTTTTCGCAAGCGCCCCTTCTGGGGCAGGGCACGCTTGGTAACCCCACAAACGGTTTTCCGGGGGACAAGATATTCGCAACTGCATGGCATGAAGCGTTTTCGTCCAACACATTTGTGTTTCATATGCAAGATACCTACCGTGTGACAGATACGCTCAAAATCAATGCTGGTTTTAAATCCATGATTGTGAACGCCGGTAACAGCGTTCTGGCGCAGGACCAAACAATTAACGGCAAACCTATTGCGCAAGGGCATCTTGAAGCCTCCAATGCCTTTTTGCCCCAGATTTCTGCCAACTGGCGTTTTCTGCCACATCATGAACTGTTTTTTGATGTGTCACATAATATGCGTTCTTTTCCAGAGGATGGGTTTGCCACCAATATTTCGGCAAGCCCATGGACAGCCTCTCAGGCCTCGTTTCAGGAAACCAAGAAAAACCTGCGACCGGAGACAGACTGGGTTTATGAAGGTGGATATCGTTTTAGTTCACAGTATATCAGTGCGTTGGCTTCTCTTTATCGGATCAATTTTTCTAATCGTTTGCAGTTGATTACAAACTCAGCGGGCATCAATCCGATTACCGCAGTGCAGAATGTTGGTGGTGTTACAACCAATGGGGCAGAGGCCAGCATTACGCTGCGGCCCGTGCATGGGTTATCAATCTATAATTCGTTTTCGTACGCCCATTCGACTTATGACCAGAACGTTGTTACCTCCAATGGCCTGCAGGCGACCCGTGGCAAGCTGGTCCCCAATTATCCGCAGTTCATGTATAAAGCCAATATTGCCTATCAACTGGGCGACCTTAACTTGCATGTAGACGGGTCCTATATTTCGCGGCGGGAACTGACGTACACAAATGACCTGCATGTGCCGGGATATTTTTTAATGAATTTTGGCGCACGGTATAATTTCGGTGATGCGGGACCGTTTAAAGGCATCAATGCCAGCTTCAACATCTATAACCTAGCCAACAAGACGTATATTGCCACTACCAACGAGCTGGGGAATAATTTTGTTAACACAGGTTACAATTATTTCCTCATGGGTGCGTCCAGACAGTTCTTTGGCACAATTAGCACGGCGTTCTAATGGCAGACTATTCTAATAGCCCGAGTGTTCTTCTGGCGCCCGGTCAAATGTCGATTGCTGATATCGAACGTATTGCGCTGGTCGGGGATCTGGTTCTGCTATCAACGCAGGCACTGACGGCTATAGAGGCAGGTCATGCCTGCCTGTTGCAGCATATTGCTGCGGGTACAACGATTTATGGCGTCAGTACCGGGCTTGGAGCCAATGTGGACATACCGCGCCAGCCAGGTGTGGCGCGTGCACAGCAGCACGACGTGCTCTGGGCACGTGCTAGTGGCACAGGACCAGCTGCGACTGACGCACAGGTCCGTGCCATGGTGGCTGTAAGGCTGGCACGGCTGGCACTGGGACGTTCGGGTATTTCTCCTGCCGTAGCAACGGCGCTGGTTGATATGCTTAATAACCATATTACGCCGGTCGTCCCGTGTGTTGGTGCCTTGAGTGAGGGAGATCTGGCACCAATGGCCCATATTGCCAGTCTTCTTACTGGCAAGGGCCATGCCAGCGTAGCAGGGAGGGGCCGGGTCTCTGGGGCTGAGGCGTTTGCGCAGGTGGGGCTGTCGTTACCTGTTCTGGGCCCCAAAGACGGGCTTGCCCTTATCTCCTCTAATTCTGCGTCCATTGGGCTGGCCTGCCTTAATCTTGGCAGTATCCGCAGGCTTATGCGGGCGCATATTGCTGCGTTTGCTGTGTCATGCGAGGGGTTTTGCGCAAACCTCTCCCCTTTTCAGCCGCAGAGTGTGCAGTTGCGCCCCGCTGCGGGGCAGGCGGAGGTCAGTCATGCCCTCCTTGGTTTGCTGGATGGGGGGACATTGCATCAGAGCGGACATGCGCGCCGGTTGCAGGACCCGATCAGCTTCCGGAGTGCGGCATCCATCGCAGGGGCTGCACTAAAAAGTTTGCAACAGGTGCAGCGTGCCGTTGAGCTCGAACTCTCTTCCAGCGATGACAACCCGGCCGTTGTGGCGGAAACAGACAGCATTATCCCGAACGGGAACTTTGACCCGACGCATGTGGCAGTTACGGTTGATGCCCTGCATCTGGCCTTTGCAAGAATGGCGGCTGCAACCGGGGAGCGGGTTATCAAAATGATGTCTCCCTCAGTGTCTGGTCTGCCACGCTTTCTGGCTGAAGCAGAGGGAGATGGTACAGGCTTTGCCCCAGTGCAAAAAACGGTTGCAGCATTGGTGGCAGAGATTGTGCATGATGCAATGCCCCTGTCGCCCGTGGTTATACCTGTGGCTGAGCGGGTGGAGGATTATGCCTCTCTGCTCTTTCCTGCCCTATGTCGTGGGCAGCGCCTGATTGCGCGTATGTATGAGTTAACTGCCATAGAAATCATGGTGGCAGCGCGGGCCATTGCCCTGCGCCCACCTGTGCGTCTGGGGCGCGGCACTCAGGCGTTAATGGACAGGCTGGCCCCCTTATGCCCCCGGTTGCCGCTGGAGCAGCCGGTGGCGGATAACATTGCCCTTCTTGTGCAGGCCATAGAACGCTCGGATTTTTTGGCAGACTTCAGCATTCTGGCTGATGAAGTCTAGGTAATTCTGCTTCCTGTTGGTGCAGGATGGCAAAGAGTTTTTCAGGAAAAGTAAAAACATGACCGATGTCCAGATCAACTATCTTAATGGCGCAGATGTCGCCCGTCTTTCCCTCACGGACCATGAGATCATGGAGGCGGTGTCTGGCGCTCTTGCCGCGCAGTCCCATGGGCAGACAGTGGTTGAACCACGTGTGCATCTTGTGCCCGAGAGTTCGGACAAAGGTCATTTTAATGTCCTGCGTGGTGTTATTCAGCCACTTGGTCTGGCGGGTGTTAAAATTGTTGGTGACTTTGTAGACAATTACAAACAGAATCTGCCGTCCGAGATGGCGGTGCTCAATCTGTTTGACCCTGTGACCGGTATGCTCAAGGCCATTATTGATGCAACACGGATTACAGATATGCGCACAGGAGCGATGACCGCACTGGGCGCGCGCTTTCTTGCTCCCAGAAATAGCCGCATACTTGGTCATATTGGTACACGTGGAACCGCGTATTGGAATATCAGACTCCTTGACCATCTCTTTGATTTTGAGGAAATCCGCGTACATTCCCGTAGGACAGAAAGTCGGCAGGCCTTTGCGCAGCGTCTGGAGCAGGATCTGGGTAAAAAGGTGACCATTACAACAACATGGGAGGCTTGTCTGGATGGGGCGGATATTCTGGTCGAGGCCAGTCGGTTGCCAGAGCCAACACCACTCCTGAAAACCGAATGGGTTCGTAAAGGTGCATTGATTATTCCATACGGCACCATGAGCGCGCTGGAACTCAGCCTAACAGATGTGGTCGATAAAGTGGTGGTGGATGATTGGGGGCAGTGTGGTCCGGGCCGTCCATATGGTGCTTTGCGTCAACACGTGGATCAGGGGAAAATCACGCGTGAAACTCTTTACGCAGAGTTGTGTGATATTGTTGGGGAGAAATTACCGGGGCGGGAAAATGATGACGAGACAATTCTGTTCTGGCACCGCGGGTTGAGTATTACTGATATTGCACTGGGTGCCGCTCTACTGGGCAAGGCAGACAGACTTGGTATTGGCCAGAAGCTGCAGTTTTGAAAACAATTTGAGGGACCTTCCAGATGAGGTAAATGATCTCCCTATCGCATCGATGTGCCATGATGGAGTTACCATGACACTAGGCTCAGGATTCATAACCAGAAGATGACGGTTGTTGCGAGGCAGATGGCCGAGAGGAAGACGGAGGGGCGCCTGTCATAGCGTGTTGCGACCCGTCTCCAGTCCTTGAGCCTGCCGAACATGATCTCGATACGGTTGCATTATTTCCGCTTGTCATATTTTATCAATTCTCCACGGGATTTCCGTTCTGGAATACAGGATTTGATCCTTTTCCTTCAGAGCATCTCTGAACCAGTCAGTATCATAGCCCCGGTCCGCCAGCATCCATTCGGCTGGTGGAAGACTGTCCAGAATGGCAGCTGCGCGGGTGTAATCACTGATCTGGCCTGGTGTCATGAAGAAGTCGAGGGGACGTCTGTTCCGGTCGGTGGCGGCATACCGCTTCGTATTTATCCCGCCTTTGGTGGTGCGTCCAATCAGACGGCCAAGCGTCCTTTTTTAACCGCAGGCTCGAAGGCCTTGCGATGTGCCTTGAGATAGGTCGCATCAATCATGATCATCTGAGGGTCTACCTTTCCGGCAGCGAGTCCATCCATCATGCGAATGAAGGCCCCCATAGTAATCCAGCCCTCCCAGCGGTTCTTGTGGGGGGGCGTTTTCCCGGAGGCATCACTCCAGTGCAGACCGTTCCGATTGACGAAGATGATGCCACTCAGCACGCGATGATCATCAAAGAGTGGCCTGCTGCGGCTTTTTGGGGAAAAAGGGACGCATCGGAAAAAATATGATCTCGTCAAACCCTGTTTAGAATAACGCTCCAATACCATTTTATGCCTTATAAAGATCGTGATGATCTTGAAAGAATTTTACAAAATGCGCCGTCATTGGGTTCTGCATAGTAGTTGCTGTGGTCATGGCTACGCTCCAGCGGGATGCAGGATGATGTATCGGATGTAGTGTTACCGTATCAGCAGGTAATGAGAAGCCATTCAGGCATGAGCGGTGAATGATGGCGCAGGCCAGACCGAGAAAGTCTGTTCTGGGTTCGAACTTGGTCGTGCCCTCATGAAGGAACTGTTCCCACGCCGCGATCACAAACTCAGCGGGGGCGCAGGACTTGGAAAATTGCCGGTTGCTCTTTATCGATAGGGGAAGATGGCTCGTAAAATTTCCGTCTTTCGTCAAAGTAACCAAGGCGTCGTCAAGTAACCACCCATCGACTCGGACTTGAAAATCGAGCCGTTCAACCATACCCAACCTGTCGGAAAGCGGTTCAGCGGCCAACATGTGGGCCAGTAGCCATGCAATGACCTGGTCTTCAAAAGTGAAGCCGCCCCCAGCAGTGTTTTTTGGAGCTGCTACGTTTTTTGCCATCGTTGTTTGAGTCCGCTGCTTTTGAGCCGTGCCCGCTGATTATTATTCTGAGGCGCGTAAGATGTCAGTGAGAGCAGGCAGGTGCCGCACTAGGCACGCGGTGTATAGAATGACACTTTCTGGCCACGTAGCGTAGGCGTTTTTCACTAACGTCTGCTATTCGAAATCCATTCAACCCTTACGACCGGTCAACATGGGCGCCTGGCGGTTCCAAGCACCATGCATGTGAATGGCAACTTCTTGCTTACCTGCTTCCGATAACCGACATTCCGCTTCCCCCCCCCATTGCGGTCAAAGCGCACTATTTTTGCAGCATCATTTCCGCCATTCCATCCAGCCTTGCCTTATGTCGTTCCCACTCTGGCATGACACGTTCCATAAGTCCCCAGAATGCCGGGCCATGATTGTGCTCCTTCAGGTGGCACAGTTCATGCAGGATGACGTAATCAATGCAGTCACGCGGAGCTTTGACCAGATGCGGGTTCAGCGTGACGGTGCCTCCCGGTGAGCAGTTGCCCCACTGGGTCCGCATGACCTGAAGCTTCAGGGCAGTGGGAATACTGACCCACAGCGTTGTGGGGAGAAGGGCAGACAGGCGGTTTCGAAATACCTCCTGTGCCCGCGTAAAATACCAGAGTTCCAGTAGCTTCTGAATCCGCAAGGCGTTGCGTTCCTGCGCGGAAACTTCCAGCCGCCCACGCAACATGCGCACGGTTTCTGGCGCATCAGGCTGATGATGTACTTTCAGCAGATGCCGCCGCCCCAGATAGAAGTGGCTTTCCCCGCTGACATAAGCACGCGGCGTGGCGTGTTCCTGCACCGCCCGGAAGTCCCGCAGCTTCTGCCAGATCCAGCGGGTTTTCTGGTGCAACGCCTTTTCCAGATCAGCCTCTGTTGTGCCATCTGGGACAGAAGCCTCCACACGTAGGTCCGGATGTACCTTGATCCGCAGAGTTGTGCCGGGGCGCGCTCGGGGGACCAGGTTTACGCGGATCTGCTCACCGCCATAGGTCAGAACGCGAGAAGGGGTTTCTTCCATGCTCAGCCACGCAACGGATCAGCAGGTCCGGCCCGCATGATCTGGATGACCTGCTCAATGATCTCCTGCGCCTTGTCCACGCCAAAGCCCGCTTTCTGGCCCGTGCTGAACAGGAGCGGCAGCATTTCTTTCCTGACCGACCTTTCCATATCGGGGCGGCTGAGCGAGTTCTCCCGCACGGCCTTGTCCACGATTTTGTCGATCTCGAACGCCAGATCAATCCAGCGCTGTGTCTCATCATCCGTCTGCTTATGGTTGAAGATGGCAGCAAGTGTTTTGAGGAACACGCCATAATAAGCCTGCGCATGCCGGTGCCCGTCAAAAACAGTCGGAATGTTCTCCAGCTTGCGGTTGGCCACCTGTTCCTCGAACTCCTGAAGCAGCATGAACTGCTTGAGCGGATGATCAAACAGGCTCTCTGCTTCCGCGATCACCTTGCGCAGCAGGGCCGAGAAGGCTTCCTTCGCATAGGGATCATCCTGCATCTCATGATCGATCATTTTCGTCACACGGGTGCGGATCAGATCCGTCTCGTTGCGGGTTTTTTCTTCGCTCCATGTCTCGGGCTCGTTGTATTCGGGTTTCTGCCCCATCTTGCCGACTGCATAGAACCCTTGGGAGTCATGCACCTTCACCCCGGCCACATGCCGGTCCAGCAGCTTCTTTACCTGCTCGGCATACTGGTCGAAATCCACCGTCTCCCCCGTATCCTGCAGCACCATCTGGCGCAGGCTGGTCAGTTGCTTCAGCGTCTCCTTGTAGGTGGCGCGGTCCTTTTCCGTGAAGCCGGTGCTGTCGCAGGCCAGCATGCCCTTGAGGTCCTTGTCGATGTTGTTGTCGAAATGCGTGGCCAGATCCATGGCAATCAGCCGGATGCGGTCATCTGCCTTGTAGACCTGATTGGCGCGGGCAAAACGCTTCTTGAGGTCCGTGACCTGCTCTTCCGTCAGCCCCTGCGTGATGCGTTCAAACCAGGCATCAATGGCCCGGTCGTTCACATCCAGATCGGGCTTGCGTTCCTCATAGAGCAAGGGTGTCACAGTCCCGTCGGAGACAGCCTGCTGCATGGTGTAGGAGTGGATGATCCTGCCAAAGCGGCTGGTGGTTTCACTGCCTTTGAGCAGCGGCGTGCCGGTAAAGGCGATGAAGGCGGCGTTGGGCAAAGCGTGCTTCATGCGGGCATGGTTCTCACCGCCCTGACTGCGATGCCCTTCATCCACCAGCACAATGATGTCCGTGCTGTCATTATGGCATTCCGCATAGCCGGTGGCGGTGTGGAACTTGTTGATGAGCGAGAAGATGATCCGCTCCTGCCCATGCCCGATCTGCTGCGCCAGACGGCGGCCAGAGGTGGCCAGCGCGTCTGCCTTGTCCTTCTTGTCCGCCAGTTCGCCGCCGGTGGAGAAGGTGGTGCTCAACTGGCGTTCCAGATCCTTGCGGTCTGTGACCACCAGAATGCGGCACTGCTTGAGGTCGTCATCCAGAATGAGTGCGCGACTGAGGAACACCATGGTGAAGGACTTGCCAGACCCCGTGGTGTGCCAGACCACGCCGCCTTCTCGCCCGCCGTCACTGCGGCGGGACTTGATGCGTTCCAACAGGCGCTTGATGCCGAAAACCTGCTGATACCGGGCGACGATCTTGCCCGCCTTGCGGTCGACCAGCGTGAAGTATCGGGTCATTTCCAGTAGGCGCTGGGGAGAGAGCAGGCCAATCAGCAGCCGATCCTGATCGGAGACATGCAGCGGGCGGGAGGCCCAGTCCTCGAACCACGCCTGGTCAGAGGGTTTCCGCTCGGCAAACAGCGCGTCTTTTTGCGCACCCGAAAGCGGCGTGTTCTTGAGCGTCTCCATCCGCCACGCCTCGGACCGCCGTTGCCTGGCGATCTTGGTGGGCCGTTGCTCAAGGCTGGCGTGGGTGCTCCCGGCATGGCGACACCGGCCGCACCCGCAGATCCGGAGAAGCAGCGCATCGTTCAGGAGCAGGAAGCGGCGCGGGTCAGCCATCTGTTCACCCAGACGCAGATGGGTCGGGATGTCGCCACGCCCGCGACACCCGGTACGACGGCAGCCCAGCCCAGCGGCGCGCCTGCCGATCGCAAGCAGGCATTCCTCGATGGCCCGGTTGACCACCGCACCGTCAGCGCTGAACGGCTTGCACCGTCCCCCAGCCCCTATGTGCTCCAGGCGGGTGCGATCATACCCGGTGCGCTGATCACCGGTATCCGTTCGGACCTGCCGGGCGAGGTTACAGCGCAGGTGACGGAGAATATCTATGACAGCCCGACCGGACAGATCCTGCTGATCCCGCAGGGGGCGAAACTGATCGGCCGCTATGATTCCCAGATTGCCTATGGCCAGACCCGCGTGCTGCTGGTCTGGACCCGGCTGCTGCGCGGGGCCGGGGATTCGATCGTGCTGGAGAACGAACCGGCCGCCGATACGGCGGGGTTCGCGGGCTTGCAGGACCAGACCGACAACCACTGGGGCGAGGTGTTCAAGGCCGCCCTGATCTCGACCGTCCTCAGTGTCGGCTCCGAAGCCGACATCAGCGGCGGCAATGGCATCGCCCAGGCCCTGCGCACCGGTGGGTCGCAGGGCTTCAACCAGATCGGCGCGCAGATTGTGGGGCGGTCGCTGAATATTCAGCCCACGAACATTATCCGGCCGGGCTTTCCGGTGCGGGTCATGGTGCATCGTGACCTGATACTTACCCCATACCAGCAGGAGGCATCCCGATGACTAAACTCCGGCTCGGGCTGATCGCGGACGACAAACCGGTTCGGCTCACTCTGGAACTTCCTGCCGCCGTGCATCGCGATCTGGTGGATTATGCGCGGCTGCTGGCGCGCGAAGGAGGTCAGTCCGAGGTCGTGCCAGCGAAGCTGATCCCGCCGATGCTTGCGCGCTTCATGGCCGGAGATCGGGCGTTCATCAAAGAAAAGCGTCTGAAGAAGGTTGGCTAATCTCGCCGAGTTAGGTCGCGGACGAAGGCGATAAAACGTCCCGTTAGGGCATCGAGGCACTCGCTATTCCAGCCAAGATGGACAGGCAAAAGTATTTTCCCGCCGCTGAGTTGGCGAAACGCGACACCAGGGAAGCCGCATTCGGCTTGACTCTGCGATGCCAGTGTCAAACCAAACCCTGCGCCGACGAGTGCAAATACAGATTGTTTTCCAGCGGGATGCTTCTCGATTCTCGTGTCGAATCCGAGGATTTTTAGATAATAGTCCTTGATGCTATTATCGTTACCCCAATCCTGAACGAGAAATGTCTCATTACGCAGGTCCTCGTGCGAAACATACGAGCGAGAGCATAATGTATGATTTTCCGGTAACGCCACCACCAGGTTCTCGTTATAGAACGGTAGACACTGAATCCCGTCGTCTTTATCACAAGGAATTGAAAAGACGGCGTCCACTCGACGCTGAAACAATGCCATGCGAAGGTCTTGCGACCCCATTTCATAAATGATTATTCTTATCCTTGGATGTCGCTTTTTCCACGTCGAAAGCGCCAGGCGAAACTTGCTACTGATTGGTGGTAGCAGACTTCCAATCCGAATCGCTTTTCGGTCGCCACTACCCAGACGTTTTCCCGACGTTCTGATATCGTCTACCTGACGAAGAAGTAAGAATATTTTCTCAGACAATATTTCACCGGCAGGTGTTAGACGAATACCATTTCGATTTCGTTCAAATAAAGTGACGCCGAGTTCGTCTTCAAGTTTGTCAACGGCGCGGGTTACGGTCGAGGCTTTTACGCCATGAATGCGCGCGGCATGTGTGAAGATTCCAGCTTCGACCGCAAGTTTGAAATATTTAAGATTGGCGGTTCGCATGATGCGAGCGGATGAAGGAAGATATCGTTGACACGCCAATGGCAGCGACGACCATCACGTAGAAAATGAACGAACCTGCCTTCTGAATTTGCTGGGTTACGAATTCCCTCATGTTGGCCATCCTTCACCTCATGCTTTGAATGACGTCACTACGTCACTACGTCACTACGTCACTACGTCACTACGGCGGCTGGCAGATTCGTGGGGCCGAAGACGCGAACGCTAGCAATCTCCCTCCATTGATGGGGGAAGGGGGCACGGTTGCTTCCCGAGAGTCATGATAACCGCGCCCACGTGCTTCGGACCTGTTCTCCGGCCGAGTCTCGCGGAGCAATCCAATCGTTGCTCCGCACTCTGCGTTGAGAGACGTTGTGGAAAGTCTCTTATGGACGAGTAATCTTCACCATCCCAGTTTGCTCTGTTCATCGACGAATATTCCGGTCGGACCCGCATCATCCAGCAGGGCATATTCGATGGCGACCTTTGCTGCCTGTTCAGGCTTCCGATCTCCGTAATGGTTGGTAGCATCCGTGGCGGTCAGGCCAGGGCAGATCGCGTTGACCTTGATATGTCGATCGGCGAGCAATTTTGCGTAGCTGAGGGTCAGGGCGTTCAGTGCAGCCTTGGAGGCCTGATAGGTCGGCATGGCGACATCTTCATAAATCCATCCTTCCTCACCCCGGCTGGTAAACGAGGCGAGGACGGAAGAGACGTTCACAATTCTGCCGTGCCGGGACTTTTCAAGCAGCGGGATC
Source organism: Acetobacter malorum (assembly GCF_001580615.1). Classification (GTDB taxonomy): domain Bacteria; phylum Pseudomonadota; class Alphaproteobacteria; order Acetobacterales; family Acetobacteraceae; genus Acetobacter; species Acetobacter malorum. Next base: position 219,991 of record NZ_LHZC01000054.1, on the reverse strand, counting down.
ATGGCGTCGGTCAGCGCGGCGGTACCGACAACGTTCGTTTCAAGTGTTTTCGACAGCTTCTCTCGCACTGACAGGTCGGGATAGAAATCCAGACTGATGCCGGCATTGTTGACGAGAATATCCAGACGACCATATTTCTCACCGATCAGGGCGGCGAGCGCGTCGATAGTTGCCTGACTGGTCGTATCCAGTTCGACGGCTTCCACCTGCGCATCCGGCGTGCTGACCTGTGCTGCGACCTCCCGGCCAGCCTCTAAATTGCGGGCGCCGAGAAGAACTTTCACGCCCTTTTGGGCGAGACCCTGGGCGATCGCCCGGCCGATCCCGCGGGTCGCGCCACTGACGAGCGCAATCGGTTGAACCTGGTTCATGATGGATCTTTCTGATTGTTAGGATAGAACGTGGCGCGATGGCGGCTAAAATTCGAGGCCTGCTTCTGTTCCCAGGAGAGGTAAGCGGACAGGACCAGCAGGCTGAGAACAACAAGTGGCGCGATCGCGTGTGAATATTCGCCATAATAAAAAACGGTGGCAGTGGCTGAGGCCATGATGCCGATGGCAAGAAGGCTTCCCAACAGCCGGGTTGACTGCCTTGCCATGAGAAATGCTGACGTCAGTTCAAGACAGCCCGTCACAAAATGGAACCAGTCTGGATAGCCCCATCTGGCATATTCATCCGCGACGGGCTTTGGAGCGATGAGGTTACCGGTCCCGCCAACGACAAAGAAGGCCACCAGGACATAAGCCAGGATCTGCTTTGCACGTATTTTAGTCACGGTCGGCCTCCGGAGCGGCAGCGGCCAGGAAAAATTTGACGCCCATGGCGACTGTTTTCTTGTCCTGTGCTTCGGTCGTTATTGGCCCACCCGACAGCATCTGCATCTGTGTTTCCGCAGTCACTATATGGATGAAGGCATAAGAGAGGGCTGAGGCATCAAAGTCGCTTCGCAGCCTGCCGAGATCCTGCTGGCGCTGAATCCATGCCTCAAGGATCGACTTTGCATTATGATGACCCGCGGACCAGATGGCCCGCGACAGCGAGGGGAAGCGTTTGCCTTCGGAAATCATCAGCCGGTGCAATTCAAGTGTTCTCGGCTGTTTGATGATGTGCAGGATCTCCGTGCCAAACTTCTCCAGTGTCTGCCGGACGCAGGCATCGGATAGCACGAGCGCTTCAAGCGGGGCGGCGAGCTTTTTGCATTCTTCGGTAATAACCGCCGAGAAAAGTCCTTCTTTGCCGCCAAAGCGCTCGTAGATGTTGCGTCTCGATCCGCCCACTTTCTGAATGAGCATGTCCATTGAGGTGGCTTCATAGCCATGCTCAAGAAAAAGTTCTGTGGCAGACTGCGTGAGTTTTTTAAGCCGCTCGATCCCCTTGGGACGCAGCTCTTTTTCCTGTGGCACAGGAAAGTGAAGATCGGTGGTAATCATGAGCGAGAACAAGTCCTCCATGCTGCTTGGGTGTGGTAACATACCGTACCAAAAATGCAAGCGATTTGCCCATGAGCCAGACGAAAATAACCTCCTGTGCTGCATGGTCCTACTGAAGAGAGTTTTTGATCCTGGCTTTTAATTGCTCAGAGCCTGCTTTTGCCTGCTGACGCCAGTCTTCGATTTTTGCTTTCCACTCAGCCTTGTGCTGCTCGAAAAGAACCTTGCGCGCCGCATCGACCGCTGCGGCTTCTGCCTTCACCGTTGCGTCGACTTCGGCGGCGACGATCTCGGCAGGGCAGCGCAGGATAACGGCGTCAAGCGAGCGTGAGATTGCATCGACTGCATCCGGCGTGGCTTCGTCGATCGTCGCAACCACGGCCGTGATGCCCACGGGAATAAGGTGCGTCATGTGGTCCAGGAGGCTGCCTTGGTCCACCGCGTCATCAAGTGAGACGCTGCTGCCAATGAGGGCTCCGGTCGATGCGCCAAACAGCACGCCAAGTGGCCCGAGCAGCAGGCCGAGCAGGGAGCCGAGCAAGGTGCCTGTGAGAATGTGATCTCCCGAAGAGCCGTCGGCCCAACCATCACGCGATGTAATTTCGCCATTTGCGTTGCGCGCGAGAACGACCGCATTGACGAGCGAGAAAGCGCCATCGGCGGATTTCTGCTTCAGTTCGGAAAATGCTTGGAAAGCTTTACTTTCCTCGGCAAATGACAGAACCACGATATTTCTTGTCATGTGAGCACCTTGATGTTGGCCCATAATGGGCGATAGGCACGACGCGAGGCCATGCCCCGAGAGCCGCATCCCGTGAAGGACTGATGGCCGGATTAGGCGGGTGCTGGAGGCCAGCATGCTGGTCACACAGATCCCGCAAGATACATCCTCTTATTCCGGGCTTGGAGATGTCAATGATGAAAGATGGCGGATAATGCGTCAGTTTTGTTTCCGACAGTCTGCTTGGTCGAACTATTCCATCCGTCATTCTCGTCGGACCGGCCGGGGTGTGACCGCGCAAGAGCAGTTCCCGGTCGAATGTGTTGGGCGGATAGCAATGCCGATACGGTTCTGTTCGTCGGCGTTGGAACTACCGATTTATCTATCCATTGTGCCTGGCGAGCCTATTCTTTTTTCTGCTCAGCATTGTCGGCGATGCCGGGACTCTCGCCGACAATGGAATTCGGTTTCGGATTCCTGACCAGGCGCAGGAGTGCTTCGGGAACGGGTTCATCAAGCACGTTGCCAAACAGTTTGCGCAATCCACTCTTCAGCCAGAGATCGAACGCCTGATTTTCAAAAGGAGGGCGGCGGCCGATCTCCCGAGGGACTCGCCGGGTCAATGGACGGTACCGCTGGTGTTGCGGGATGCCTTCAGTGGCATATCAGCCTGGTTCCTGATCCGGGGCTGGCACCTGGCCTTGCCGATCGGACGTTTCTCCGGACATCGAATGACGTGACGCTGGGCCATCCCGAAAACCTCCCTGGCACAGTCCTGATGAGGGTTGCCACGACAGTGCGGCGGTTATCCTGGCTCTCTCGTCATCTTCCGTCCTTGCACGCCGGACAATCTTTTCCCAAAGCTCCCAACCGCTGCCTGATGTAGACGTTAGGCAGGGTGAGCGCCTCCGGCAGGCGGCAGCTTTTCCCGTGCGTTGGGGTAACAGAATCCATTTCAGCGGAGACTATTCCCACGCCATTTCTTTGGTCTGGTAACATACCGTACCTGATTTTGCAAGTCATGAACTGTGCCCCCGCTCCAGACATGGGATCGTCCCCCACCTGTGAAACGCCTCCGCTGAAACAGCAATGCGGCGAACGCAGCAGCCGTAAGCCTGTGCCACTATCGAGAATTCCATTTTACGAATGCTTGCTGACGACGTGCTGGCAAATGGCGTCCGTTTCCTCGGCGAAGAACGATAGGAGACTGACGAACTGAGGTAATTATATTATTTATATTGTCGAAAGCAGTGCATGTCGCAGATGTCCGTAACACGAGAAGGTGCTCTGAAGTCTATGATTTTGTTAGGAATGGGTATCCAGCCATCTGCTGATCGCATCGATCACCTTGTCCTCAATACGAAAATAACCATGCGGGGTCAGGGAGCCGCAGTTCTTTTTCGATCGCGTGGCGCCTCCCGAGACTGTCAGCACATGCACGTCTCCGCTGGCTGTCATGGCGGCAGCGATCTGTCGCGCTGACTGTGGCGGAGCAACATTGCACAGGTCATCGCGGTTGACGACGACAAGGACAGGAGCGCGCACCTGCTGAGGGGTGGCGCTGAAGACTGTCTCGCCGCTGCCACCCATGACGGATACCGATTCAGTGAGCACGACAGCGGCGATGCTACTGGGGAGGGCATGGGCTGCGGCATTCACGGCCGCGATCGATCCCTGGCTCGTGCCGAGCAGGAAAACAGGACCTGATTCCGGCTGGTGTGCGAATGCGGCAAGTTCCTCGACAAGGCGTGCGTAGGCCGACGAACTGCGGCGACCTCTGAGGTTGGTATGATTGATCGTATCGGGGATGAGGACCGCATAACCGTGCTTGTTCCACAGGTCGCGCGTCCGGACGACAAAATTGTCTCCTTGCCCGATGCGTCCATCCTGTTGAAGGCCGATATCGCCGGTACCCCCGGGCAGCATGATGATCGTTCCCCGAGGTCTGGTCGGAGTGGAAAACAACACCGTCAGACGCTTTCCATCGTTGAGGGGCAGGTTAAAAACCCGCTCGGCATGGGAATGATCGGCGATGAGTGTGGTTATTTCCTGCTGCTGGCGATCATCCGCGAAGGCCATTGTCGGCAGGAATACTAGGGAAAGCAGCGTGGCGATCGTATTCTGCATATCTTTCCTCATGCAGTTTACTGGCGGTGGTATGGGCCGGAAGGCATGGTGGTCGTTCTGAAAATCTCCACCAGCCAGTCGATGAAGACGCGCACGCGCGGAGACATCTGCCGGTTGTGCGGATAAAGGAGTGACACTGGCGAAGGGGCGGGGGGGAACGCGCTCATTACCTCGACCAGTGCTCCGGTCCGGAGATCCTGTTCCGCGTGATAACGCGGGATCTGGATGAGGCCCAGCCCTCCCCGTGCGGCTGAAATATAGCTCTCCGCCGCATTGACGGCCATATGGAGGGGTAGTGCGACGTGGCGAGGTTTCCCGTTGATAACGAACTCCAGTGGCAAGATCCTGCCCCGCAGGCTCGACTGGAAACCGATCATGACATGACCGCCGGATAGATCGTCCGGGTGTGTCGGAACGCCGTGGGCTTCCAGATAGGCTGGCGATGCAAGCGTCACTTCCTCCAGCGTCGCCAGGGGCCTGACCACCATCTCGCTGTCCCGCAATGTGCCCACCCGCAGCACGCAGTCTACGCCTTCACGCACCAGGTCGACCAGACGGTCGCCTTCGCTCATATGCAACTCGATATCGGGATAGGCGGCAAAGAAGGCGGGCAGGGCCGGCAGGATGAAATGACGGGCCAGGGTACCATGGACGTCGATCCGCAGGGTGCCTTTGGGCCGGAGGCTTCCGAAGGCCGTCTCCGCGTCCTCGATCTCCGCGACGATATGACGACAGCGGCGGTAATAGGTTTCACCTTCCGGTGTCGGACTGACCTGGCGCGTCGTACGATGCAGAAGGCGCACACTGAGCCGGGTCTCCAACGCCTTGATGACATCGGTGGCCGTCGAGCGCGGCAGGTTCATGTCTTCTGCGGCCTGGGTGAAACTTTCGCGTTCCACGATGCGCATGAACAGACGCATGACATCCAGCCGATCCATCAACTGTTCCCCTGTTTCGGATAATCTATCCGGATTATGCGGGATTATCGGGCGAGGAAAAAGGGGCACTGTCATCTCAGAGCCAGAACGGCTGAGAGCGATAAGGAAAAGCGGATATGACACAGAACAGGAAAGTCGCGATTGTCACCGGGTCATCGCGTGGGATTGGCGCGGCCATTGCCACGCGGCTGGCGACGGAAGGGCTGGCTGTCGTCGTCAATTACGCTGGCAATGCCGCGCAGGCCGAGGAACTCGCCACGAAGATCCGTCAGGCTGGAGGCGAAGCCCTCCCGGTGAAGGCCGATGTCTCGGACGCGGCGGCCGTGACCGCGCTGTTCGATGCGACGGAAAAGACCTTTGGCGGTGTCGATGTGCTGGTCAACAATGCCGGGATCATGACGCTGGGACGGATCGCCGATGTGGACGATGTGGCCTTCACGCGGCAGGTGGACATCAATTTGCGGGGCACTTTCAACACGCTGCGCGAGGCCGGGAAAAGGCTCCGGGAAGGCGGACGCATCGTCAATCTCTCGACCAGTGTCGTCGGGCTGAAGTTTGAGAATTACGGCGTGTACGCCGCGACCAAGGCGGCGGTGGAAACCCTGACCGCGATCCTGGCCAAGGAACTGCGCGGCCGGAACACGACCGTGAACGCGGTTGCCCCCGGCCCGACCGGGACGGAGCTGTTTCTCGACGGGAAAAGCCCTGAACTGATTGAAAAACTGTCGAAGATGAATCCGCTGGAACGTCTTGGGACGCCGGAAGACATCGCGGCGGCGGTTGCCTTCCTCGTCGGCCCGGATGGTGCGTGGATCAACGGCCAGACCCTGCGCGCCAATGGCGGCATGGTCTGAAAAAATCGTCCGGAAAGGGAGAGGATCATGGGCAGGCAGGTTATCCTGATCACGGGGGCGTCGAGCGGTTTTGGCGCCATGACGGCCCGGGGCCTCGCCACGGCCGGACACTGTGTCTATGCCGGTGTGCGGGACATCCACGGAAAAGGCGCGGCGGCCGTGGCGGATGCGGCCAGATTCGCGAAAGAGTGGAACGTCGATCTGCGTACCGTGGAACTCGATGTTCTCCAGCAGTCACAGGTGGACGCCGCCGTGGCCCGGATCATGGCGGAACAGGGCCAGATTGACGTGGTGATCCATAATGCCGGTCATATGTGTTTCGGACCGGCCGAGGCTTTTGCGCCGGAACAACTGGCGGCGCTGTATGATGTGAATGTCCTCTCCACCCAGCGCCTCAACCGCGCGGCGCTGCCGCATATGCGGGAAAGAGGCCAGGGGCTCGTCGTGTGGGTGTCGTCCTCCAGCACGCGCGGCGGAACGCCGCCTTTCCTCGGGCCCTATTTTGCGGCGAAGGCTGCGATGGATGCCCTGGCCATTTCCTACGCGGGTGAGCTGACACAGTGGGGGATCGAGACGACCATCGTCGTGCCGGGTGCCTTTACCAAGGGGACCAACCACTTTCGCGATGCCGGGGCTCCGGCGGATCAGAGCGTGGCACAGGCCTACATGGATGGCCCTTACAAGGGTGTGGAGGAGAAGGCGCTGGCGGGGTTGGCGTCCCTCGAACCGGCCGATGCCGACCCGGAAAGTGTGGCCAGGGCGATCGAGGCCGTCGTGGATGCGCCGCGTGGCAAGCGGCCGTTCCGGGTCCATGTGGATCCGTCACAGGACGGGGCAGAGGTCGTCAACGGCGTTGCGGACAGGATGAGAGCAGAACTCCTGCGGCGTATCGGCCTTGAGGACCTGCTGCATATTGCCACGCCATCATGATATTTATGGCAAAGGGCTGAAGAGTCCCTAAGCTCATCGGGCCGTAAAGCCCAGGTCATGGAGTGACAGAATTCAGATGACAGCCGACACGATCAGGACGACTTCTGACGATACCTGTCCTCCCTTTGTGCCGGAGACGTTCTGGAAACTGTTCCGCCATGATGCGGTCAGCGTCGGCGGTGTGAGGCTTCATTTTGTCGAAGGCGGCAGCGGCGCACCCGTGCTGCTGATCCCAGGCTGGCCACAAAGCTGGTACGCGTGGCGTTATGTCATGCCATTGCTGCGCGAAAGCGGGCGGCGGGTCATCGCGCTCGACCCGCGCGGCATGGGGGATTCGGACAGACCGGCCGCCGGTTGCGATCTTCGCGCTGTGGCGCGCGATATTCATGCTCTGGTGCAGGCGCTGCACCTGACGGCGGATGGGCCGATTGATGTTGTGGGGCACGATGTCGGGACGTGGATCAGTTATGCCTACGCCGCCGACTGGCCGGAAGACGTGCGGCGTCTCGCGGTATTCGACGCGGCGCTCCCCGGAATTACGAAGGTTCCGGCCATCGGTGTCCTGCCGGAAGCCGTCAATCTGAAGACATGGCATTTCGCGTTCAATCGCCTTGACGATCTTCCTGAGATTCTGCTTGAGGGACGCGAGCGTGAATTCCTGACCTGGCTGTTCCGGGTCAAGGCGAACAGACCGTGGACCATAACCTCCACCGATCTGGATGAGTATGTGCGTGTCAACGCGGCTCCCGGCGCTACAAGAGCCGCGCTGTCTTATTACCGGCACGCCTTCAGCCCGGAAGGCCTGAAAACCAACGAAGAGCGCGCAATCCGTCCGTTGTCGATTCCGGTGCTGGCTTTTGGCGCGGATAACGGTGCGGGAGCAAGCCTGATCGAAACCATGAAAAGTATCGCGACCACTGTATCAGGCGGCGTGTTCGGGGATTGTGGTCACTACATTCCCGAAGAGGCACCGCGCAGGGTCGCGGAAGAACTCCTGCGCTTTTGGTCTTCGACGAACTGATCCCGATAGTCGATCGGGATGCCGCTCCGGTTTGAGGGGTGACGTCAGGCCGGGAACGCCTCGTTCACCAGTTCCTCGCTTCGCGCCCAGAGGGCTTCCGCCCGTTCCGGGTCGATTGCGTAGGGTCTGACCCCTTCGCTGACCATGCTGACAGTCTGTGCCGTGACAACGGGGCTGACGTGGCAATCCTCGCAATAACGGCCGCCGATGTCATCGGCTGAGGCGACAATGCCGGCCCATACGGTCGTTGCCGCACCCTGCGGGATCGTTTTCCATGTATAGGGAGGCTTGCCCTGGGCAGCCAGTTCCGCGTTGATGGTGTCGATCATGCCCTGCAGGACGGCCGGGTTGGTGTAGCGGGCGAGTTCGGTCTGGATGCCGCCCGGATGTACGGCGGCGGCCCGCACGCCCCGGTTGCGATGACGGTGATCGAAGGCCACGGCGAACAGACTATCCGCCGTTTTCGAGCGACCATAGGCCATGAACGGATCGTAGGGCGTGTGTTCGAAATTCGGGTCCTCAAGATCGACATCAGCGAAACGATGTCCTGCCGACGACAGCGTAATCAGCCGCGCGCCCGGTCGCATGAGAGGGGCAAGACGGTTCACGAACACGAAATGGCCCAGATAATTCGTGCCGAAATGCAGTTCAAAGCCATCTTCCGTATGGCTCAGCGGCACCCCCATGATCCCGGCGTTCGCGACAATAAGATCGAACGGCTTGCCCGCGTCACTGATACGCTCCGCACAAGCGCGGACGCTGCGCAGGGATGCAAGGTCGAGTTCTTCCAATTCGAGGGCGGTCGTCCCGGCGGCTTCTGTCCGGATCAAAGCCGTTGCCGCTTCCGCCTTGGCGAGATCCCGGGCCGTACCAATGACCTGCGCTCCGTGGGCGAGCAGGGTGCGCGCCGTCTCGACGCCCAGACCTGCCGAAACACCCGTGACCAGCACACGCTTGCCGGTAAGATCGAAACCGTCCAGCACCTGATCTGTAGTGGAGGTCGCGTTGAAAGATTCTGTCATGACAGCATTTCCTTGAGAAAAGGCCAGTAGAGGTCCTGTTTTGCCATCCATTTTCACGCGCCTTGTTGCGGTCGCATGGGATGGTGACGTATAAAACGGAGGACTCCTCCTCTTTATACGGAGGATTCCTCCGTTTATCAAGGAGTTTTATGATCCATGTCTGCCGCTGCCCCTCGTAAACCCCGCGCCGATGCACAACGAAACCGGATGCATCTGCTAGCGGTGGCGAAGGCCGCTTTCGCCGGGAAGGGGCCGGATGTCAGTCTGGATGAGATCGCACGCATGGCCGGTGTCGGAATCGGGACGCTGTACCGGCATTTTCCCACGCGGGATGCGCTGGTCGAGGGGGTCTATCGCAACGAGATGCTCGGCCTTGCCGAGGCGGCGGACCGGCTGGCCCAGAGCGAGCCGCCCCTTGCCGCCCTGAGAGAATGGCTACTGCTGTTCGTCGAGCATATCGCCACAAAGCAGATTATGGCGACGGCGCTGAATAGTCTGGTCTGTGGGCCGTCCAGCCTTCAGGCCGCCTCAGCCGATCATATGACACGGGCTATCACGGGCCTGACCGACAGGGCCGTTGCCAGTGGGGACATACGGATGGATCTGGACCCGGTCGATCTTCTACGCGCCCTTGTCGGTGTGGCGACGGTCGCAGCCGGGCCAGAGTGGCAGAACAGTGCGCGCCAGCTTGTTGATATCCTGCTTGCAGGTGTCCGAGTTTCGTAGAACAGGCGTCTGCCAACGCCGTTCAGGAACCAATCGTGATGCTTACTTTGCCAAAGGGCCGTTCCGAGACGAAGTGTTCATAGGCGTCGGCGGCGTTTTCAAATGCAAAGCTCCTGTCGATGATCGGTCGGATGCGATTGATCTCGACAAAACGGACAAGATCCTCAAGCATAGTCCTGCTGCCGGCTGTGAGACCGTTCAGGCTTCGACCGCCACCAATCAACGTACCCGCTGACACGGCGATATCGCCGCCGCTCAGTCGGCCGACCACCACTACGCGCCCTCCGAAAGCCGTTGCTTTCAGGGAATGGGGAAGGGTTCGTTCGCCACCGACTTCGACCACAAGATCAACTCCGTTTCCGCTGGTGAGGCGTAGGACCTCATCGTGCCAGTCCGGATTCAGGTGATAATTGACGGTTTCATCGGCCCCCAGATCGCTGGCGCGCTGGAGCCGCCCGTCCTGTGACGATGTTATGATCACGAACAGTCCGGCGGCTTTTGCCAGAACGAGCGCCATAAGGGAGACATTCCCCGTACCGAGGAGCAGGACACGTGCTCCGGGTCGTGCGGCGCCCATGACGAAAAGCGCGTTCCATGCCGTCAGGCCTGCGCAGCAGAGCGTTGCCGCTTCAGAGGCATCGAGATGGGCGGGCGCGCGGACAAAAGCCTCTTCCAGCCCGAGCATCTCCGTTGTGAGTGTTCCGTCTACCTGTGCACCGAATGAGATGGCTGTCTTCTGCGCTGAGATCGTCCCGTCCGTCCAGTTGGGGTAATAGGCGGGAATAACGCGATCACCCGGCCGAAAACGGGAGACCTTTTTACCCGTTTCGACCACCTCGCCGCATCCATCGACCAGGGGTATGAGTGGATGGGACGGCAGGGCGTGAAACTGGCCGCACATGACACTCAGGTCGCGTGCGTTCAGGGACGCGGCGAGCATGCGGATGCGCAGTCCATGGGCGGGTAGGGGCACGGTAGGCCGACTGGTTTTCCGAAGGCCGGACAGACTTCCTCCCGGCATGATTTCGTAGGCGTCCATTATTGTCATCCTTTGAGGAGGCTCGGGAACTGGGCCTTTCACCGGGGATGGCCAGCAGGCATCTGGACGCGCTGGAAAAACGGCTGGGTGTACGTCTGTGTCATCGCAGTACGCGCAGACTCAGCCCGACGGAAGCCGGCCAGCAGTATCTGGAGATGTGCCTGCGCCTTCTTCCGGAACTGGATGAGGTCGAAGCCCGTATTGTCTCGCAGCGCGTTGAAGCATCTGGTGTCCTTCGCTTTAATGTCCCTCTGTCTTTCGGCATTCGCTATATCGCGCCGCTGATCCCGGCGTTTCACCGGAAGCATCCTGCGGTAACAGTTGATCTTGGCCTGAATGACAGGATCGTGGATTTGACAGGCGAAGGATGGGATCTGACCATTCGTATCGGGCGCCTCAGGGACAGCCGGCTCATGTCCCGCAGGCTTGCATCAAGTGAACTCATGGTCTGCGCCGCTCCGGATTATCTGTCCCGGTGCGGCAGGCCACAGTCGTGGACGGATCTGTCCCGGCACGACTGTCTGGGCTTCTCACTGTCCAGTATCGCAAAACCAGGAGAATGGTTCTATGGGCGCTCACGGGAGAGGCGGGTGGCCGTTCATGGCCCTGTGTGTGCGAATAACGGCGATGCTCTGGTTGCCTGTGCCAGCGCGGGGCTGGGCCTCATTTACGAACCCGATTTTATTGTAGCCGACGCTCTCCGCAACGGCGCCCTGGAGATCCTCACGCTTGATGAGCCGCCAGCGGAGCTTGGCGGCATTTACCTTCTGTATTCCCCTGACCGGGCACCGCCCGCGAAAGTGCGGGTCATGATCGACTTTCTCGTCCATGCGTTCGATGGCACGGCGCCATGGGCGACGTAGTAGAGATAATTGCGCGGATGGGGTATCACGGTGTCACTGTTCCACGCGACTGATGTTCCTTCAGGACGTTAATGAAGGCGCGTAATGCCGGCGGGACAAGCCGATGACCGGGGTAATAGAGCGCGTGCCCTGGAAATGTGGGTGTCCAGTCGTCCAGAATGGGCGTGAGCCGGCCCTGTGCAATGGCCTCCTGAGCGGTATCTTCCGAGACAAACGCGATGCCTTGTCCGTCCGCCGCCGCCTCGACCATCAGATCCATGTCGTCCAGCGTAAAGGCGCTGGAAACATCCACATCATGATCCTGGCCGTAACGTGTGAACTCCCATCGGTAAATTTTTCCACTGGGCATGCGAAAGCGGATACAGGCGTGACGGTGCAGGTCGTCCGGTGTTTGCGGCGTGCCACGAGCGGCCAGATAATTGGGAGAGGCAACGGCGACAAAGCGCCCATCCGCACCAAACCGGATGGCGATCATGTCCTGCGGAACGGCTTCGGCCAGCCTGACGCCGGCATCGAAACCCGTCGCCACGATATCGATGAAACGGCCGTTGGTCACCAGATCAAGATGTATGTCGGGGTAGCGGTTCCGAAACGGCAGAACGATGTGCCGGACCAGAAAGAGCGCTGCACTTTTGGAGGCGTTGATCCGAAGCGTGCCGGAAAGCCGCGTCTGCATCATGCCGACCGTGGCGAGTGTCTGGTCCAGGCTTGAGAGAATGGGGGCGAGGCTCGCAAAAAACTCTGTGCCGGCTTCTGTCGTGGCGACACTGCGCGTCGTCCTGTGAAAGAGGCGCAGGCCCAGCCCTTCTTCAAGAGCCCGGATCATATGGCTGAGTGTCGATGCCGACAGGCCGAGTTCATCCGCCGCCGCCCGAAAACTCTGGTGCCGTGCGACAGCCAGGAAGGCCGTCAGTTCCGTCAGGCTGGGTGTTTTATTCATGGTGTTTTTTCAATAGTCCATGCCGCTTTCTGTGCATAGACCCAGCTATCCAGACGATGCACAAGATCCCTGAAGCCTGCGAGGGTGCAGATCAGGAGCGTATGATGTCCAGGAACTGGTTTATCACGGGAACGTCCTCGGGGTTCGGTCGCATCATGACCGAATGTCTTCTGGAGCGCGGCGATACGGTTTTCGCAACTTTGCGCAAACCCGACATGCTCCATGATCTTCAGGCCGGGTCTCAGGGACGTCTGTATCTGGCGGCGCTGGATGTCACCGATACAGACATGGTCCGGCAGGTTGTCGATCAGGCTTTTGCAGTGCTGGGTCGCATCGACGTGATTGTGAGCAACGCCGGGTACGGCCTGTTCGGTGCGGCGGAAGAGGTTTCGGACGCACAGATCCGGCAGCAGCTTGACACCAACATTCTCGGCTCAATCACGGTTGTCCGCGCGGCTCTGCCTCATCTGCGGGCTCAGGGTGGGGGTCGTATCCTTCAGCTTTCGTCCATGGGCGGGCAGATAGCGTTCCCCGGTCTCGGTCTCTATCACGCCAGCAAATGGGCGATCGAAGGGTTTTTTGAAAGCCTCATTCAGGAGGTCGCGTCATTCGGTATCGAGGCGACACTGATTGAACCGGGTGCTGCGAGAACGCAGTTCGGCCGAGGCAGCGTGGTCATGGCTGAGCCGCTTGATGCGTATCAGACCGTGCCTTTCAGTGCGCGCCGCTCGGTTCTGGCGCAGGATTCCTACACGCCCGTCGGAGATCCGGAAAAGATGGTGCGGGAGATGATCGCCAGCGTGGATGTCTCGCCTGCTCCCCTGCGCCTGGCCCTCGGCAGCGATGCTTACCGACTGATTCATGAGGCGCTGACAGAACGACTTGAACAGCTTGAAGCCCAGAAAGCCATCGCACTTTCGACGGATGCCAGCCCGTAAGGGCGGTCCGAGACGGGCACATTTCAATCCTTTACTCATATATCGGCAAGGACAGGGTTCATGAGAAATTCTCTTCAAGGCAAGGTTGTGGCCATTACCGGAGCCAGCAGCGGGATCGGCGAGGCCACGGCCCGGCTGCTTGCGCGATCTGGCGCTTTCGTCGTGCTTGGGGCGCGTCGGATGGACCGGCTTTCCGCCATCGTGGCGGACATCCAGCGCGAGGGCGGCCAGGCCATTTCGTTCGAACTGGACGTTCAGCAGCAGGGACAGGTTCAGGCGTTTGTTGACGGGGCTGTCAAGGAGTTCGGACATCTGGATGTTCTCGTCAACAATGCGGGTGTCATGCTGGTTGCGCCGTTGAGCGACCTGAAGACCGATCAGTGGGACCGCATGATCGACGTCAATATCAAAGGCGTGCTTTACGGCATCGCGGCGGCCTTGCCGGTCATGCAGGCGCAAGGCTCGGGCCATGTCATCAATGTCTCATCAGTGGCCGGGCATAAGGTGGGGCTGGGTTTTGCCGTTTATTGCGGTACCAAGTTCGCCGTTCGTGCGATTTCCGAAGGATTCCGTCAGGAAGCTGGGCCAAACATCCGGAGCACGATCATTTCTCCGGGTGCGGTTGCGACCGAACTGCCGACCCATATCAGCGCAGGCCCATCTAAAGACGCCGTGGACGCCATGTACGCCACGGCGGAGATCAGCGCTGACGCGGTTGCCAGGGCTATCCAGTATGCGATCTCCCAGACGCCCGATGTCGATGTCAACGAGATCGTCATCCGACCCACGGCACAGGAGTTCTGAGCTTCCGGCAAGGATCGGTCGGTGCTCAATGCGCCGCCTGATCCGAAAAAGCGTGTCGTACGCAAATAGCTTCTCCCGATTTTATGGGCTATGGGAATGGACAACTGGCAGGTTCCGTATACGGGGATTGATGGCTGGCCGTATGCGAACTGCTGGTCTGCGCGACTCCAGATTACCTGACAAGGCGGGGTCGGCCCCGATCCTGGGCTGACCTGTCGGAACACGACTGTCTGGGGTTTTCGTTCTCCGGCATCGCAAAACCAGGGGAATGGCTTTATGGGCGATCACGGTATAGGCGCGTTAGCGTGCGTGGTCCCATGTGCGCGAGTAATGGTGATGCGCTGGTTGCCTGCGTCAGTGCTGGCCTCGGGATTATTTATGAGCCGGACTTTATTGTGGCCGATGCCGTCCGCGGGGGCCAGCTGGACGTGCTCACGCTTGACGCACCACCTGCCGAACTGGGCGATATTCACCTGTTGTATGCTCCGGACCGGACGCCGCCTGCGAAGGTGCGTGTCATGATCGATTTTCTGGTGCGCGCATTCGATGGCACGGCCCCGTGGACCATGAAGCCGGTATAGCCTAACAGGTCAGCGGCATTGATCGAATGCGCCCTGTTCCGCCTCCACTTGCTGGATGATATCCGTCACGAAATCCATGAAGGCGCGTGCCCGTGCACTGGTCAGGCGCCCGGCGGGCAGCAGCGCCCACAGATCGACCGCCGGGAGCGTCCAGTCCTGCAGGCACCGCACGACCGCCTGCGTGCGCAGTTCGGTCAGGAACATCCAGTCAGCAGATACCGTCAGCCCCAGATCCGCGAGCACGGCTGCCCGCACGCCTTCCGCCGCACTCAGGCGCAGGCGTGAGCCAGGTGTGACATCAACGCTTTCCGCCCCCCGGCGAAAGCTCTGCCTGAGGGTGCCGCCGCGTGTGTACAGAATGGCCTGATGATGCATCAGGTCTTTCGGGGTTCTGAGGGCGGGCCCTCGGGCGAGGTAACCCGGTGCGGCGATGACGGACCGCCGCCCGCGCGCCAGACGCCGTGCGACCACGGCACTTTCATTCAATGGCCCCACGCGAAGCGCCACGTCGATTCCTTCCGCCACAAGATCGACGCGCCGGTCATCGAGTTCGATATCCACTTCAAGGTGCGGATGGGCCGACAGGAATTGCCCGAGTCTGGGAATGATCTGCAGGCGGCCAAATGTCGTGGGGGCTGCCACCCGCAACCGGCCTCTGAGATCGGCAAGACTGTGACGCGCCAGCGCATCGGCCTCGTTCGCATCCGCGATGACGCGGGCAACCCGTTCAAAATAGCGCTGGCCGGTATCGGTCGGTGTCAGGCCGTGGGTCGAGCGCAGGAGAAGCTGGGTGCCCAACTGCTGCTCAAGCCCTGCCACGATCTTGGAAACCGCTGGCTGGCCCATCCCCATCTGGCGGGCAGCTGCGGTAAAGGAGCCGGTTTCGACAACACGCACGAACACGGTCATGGCCTGAAGGCGGTCCATGGTTATTCCCTTATGGAATGAACATTAGGTCAATACTGGGTCTGCCAGCGCAGGATGGGCATGTCTATCGTTCATTTCAGGGCAGGAAAGTGCCCATACAGTCCGTAAAACGAAAGACCGATTCATGACCGATCTGCTTTTCACCCCGAAATTTGTCGGGTCCATGCTGCTGAAGCACCGCGTTGTCATGGCCCCGCTGACCCGCATGCGCTCAAGCCCAGGCAACCAGCCCAACGGCCTGATGCTGACATACTACACCCAGCGCGCGACCTCCGGCGGGCTTCTGATCTCCGAGGCCTCGCCCGTTGCCCTGTCCGGTTACGGCTTCGAGCGGGCTGCCGGTATTTACGACGACGCGCAGATAGCGGGCTGGAAGCGCATTACCGATGGCGTGCATGCCAAAGGTGGTCGCATGATCCAGCAACTGTGGCATGTGGGGCGTCAGTCGGCCCGCATTCTCCAGCCCGGCGGTGCCGCCCCGCTTGCGCCTTCAGCCATCCGGGCAGATGGTGTGGCATGGACCCTGCAGGGCACCGTGCCCTTCGATACGCCCCGCGCCCTTGAGCGTGACGAGATACCGGTGCTGGTCGCAGCCTATCGCGCGGCTGCGGAACGTGCCCTGAAGGCCGGTTTCGACGGTGTGGAAATCCACGGCGCGAACGGTTACCTGCCCGACCAGTTCCTGCAGGACGGCGTCAACCGGCGGACGGACGATTACGGCGGCTCGATCATGAACCGCGCCCGTTTCCTGCGCGAGGTGACACAGGCGGCCATGGATGTCTGGGGGCCTGCGCGCGTGGGGGTGAGGCTGTCTCCCAGCGGTTCGTACGGGTCGATGTCCGACAGCGACCGTCACGCGACCTTTGGCTATGTGGCGCGCATGCTGGAGGAGATGGGGGCGGGATACCTGCATATCGTCCAGCCCCGCATCGGTCTGGATGCCGAGGAAAACCCCGTGGATGCCGTCGCACTCCGTCCCCTGTTTTCGCGCACGATCATTGCCGCTGGCGGGTTTGCGCATGACAGTGCGGACCGGCTGCTGGCATCGGGGAATGCGGACCTGATTGCCTTCGGGCGCGCATTCATTGCCAATCCGGACCTGGTGGCCCGTCTGAGGCATGACTGGCCGCTCAATGCCTATGATCGCGCGACATTTTATGGTGGTGATGCTCATGGCTATACCGATTATCCTTTTCATGATGTCACGGTGAAGGAAACGCAGGCATGACAGGCAAGATCATCAGAACAACTGCGAACGATACCTGTCCATCATTTGATGCAGGAGCGTTCTGGGCTGTGTTCCGGCATGAAACGATTCGGACGGACGGAACTGATCTTCATTATGTGGCAGGTGGGAACGGGCCACCCGTCCTGCTGGTGCCAGGCTGGCCACAGAGCTGGTACGCATGGCGGCATATCATGGACCTGCTGCGTCAGGCCGGACGGCGGGTCATTGCGCTTGACCCGCGAGGCATGGGCGACTCAGGCCGTCCCGCCAGCGGGTATGACCTCCAGACGGTTGCCGCCGATATTCACGGCCTGGTGCAGGCGTTGGGCCTTGCGGCAGATGGTCCTCTTGATGTGGTGGGGCATGACGTCGGAAGCTGGATCAGCTACGCCTATGCGGCGGATTGGCCGCAGGATGTCGGACGGCTTGCGGTCCTTGATGCGGCCCTGCCTGGCATCACGCAGGTGCCGACCGTTGATGTCCTACCGGATGCGGTCAACCTGAAAACATGGCATTTCGCCTTTAACCGCCTTGATGACCTGCCGGAAATCCTGCTGCAGGGGCGTGAACGTGAATTCCTGACATGGCTGTTCAGGGTCAAGGCAACCCGCCCATGGACCATTACGCCGACGGATCTTGACGAATATGTCCGGGTCAACGCGGCGCCGGGGGCAACACGGGCGGCGCTTTCCTATTACCGGCATGTCTTCAACCCCGATGGCCTGAACGCAAACCGGCACCGCGCCGCGCACCCGCTGTCCATTCCGGTGCTGGCATTGGGTGCGGATAACGGGGTGGGGACCGTCCTGTATGAAACCATGAAATCCGTTGCGGCGGACGTGCGGGGCGGCGTGTTCGAAAATTGCGGTCATTACATGCCCGAGGAAGCACCGCGCCGGATTGTCAGCGAACTTTTACAGTTCTGGGCAGAACGCGGTGAATAATCCGGCTCACGCATGAGATGGCGATGGTGGAGACGGGATGGCGGAGATGCTGCTGCGAGAATAGAGCTATAAGCTGGCCGACCAGAAGCAGACCCTGCTGCCAGTTTCCGCTGATAAACGATGCACCCATACCCCCCATGCGTGATGTCCGCGACATGAGCCTCATGAGCGAGACAACCCGCACCCGCTTCGCCCAAGCCCTGAGGACAGCACGTCTCATGAAAGACAGAAGCCCCGGCACGCCCTCCTGATCACAGGAGATCCCACACCGTAATGAAGATCGTTCAGAAAGAAAAACTGGCCGAGAAATTGGCCGTCGCACCAGACCCGACAAACAGCACCGTATCGGCATTGGACCAATACCGGGTATTGGTAACGTTATTGCCATTTGCCCGAAAAGTTACAGTCTGCCCGGATGGAAGCTGCAAACGGTAATTGGCACCAAGGCTGAGCGTTACATAATCCGGCACATAGGCACGCCCCAGACTGTCCGCAGAACGTCTGCCCACATAATAGACACCTGCATTCAGGCCCAGATCAGGCAGAAAATCCGGTCTGTATTCCGCAAAAGCAGACAAGGCATAATCCGGCACACCGATCACTGATTTCCCGTTCTGCGCGGCATTCCCGGTCTGCGCCTGCACGGCATGCGTCCATGTTCCTGAAACGGAAATGGAGAGTTCATGCGTGACACTCCCCTGTATGGACAATTCCACGCCCTTATGAATGGCTCGGCCGTTGACAACATAGACATTGTCCTGGTTGGCATAGGCAAGCCCACGATCAATATGGAAATAGGCTAGGGAAATCAGGGCCTCCTTGACCTTGTACCGCGCACCGAACTCATACTGGCTGCTCGTCACCGGCGATAGGATGGTCCCTGCGTTGACTGCGCTGTCAGGTGCGGTTCCGGCACTTTCCAGCCCCTGGATATAACTTCCATAAAGGCTGCTCTGCTTTGTGGGCCGAACAACCAGACTCCCGATCGGCGTCACTTTCTTGACGGTATAATCACTGTTGGTGTGCGGCGTATACGTCTCATAAGTTTCGTAACGTACGCCTCCGATCAGAGTAAAATATTTCAGGAATTCGGCCCGGTCCATCATGTAATAGCCGGTATCCGTATTGGTGCTTCCATAGGTTTCGGTAGACCCCGTCGCAGACAATGCGTCAAAATCCATATCGATGGGATTATAAATATTCTGCCTGAACGATTTGTAATTTGTACGGTTCTGATCATCCTGAACCTGTGCATTCCGGTTATAGCCAAAAAGCAGTTCATGCCGGATGAAACCGGTTTTGACAGACCCGGACAGTTCGGTACGAACATTCAGATTATAATAATCCTGGTCACCCGCATAGGTCGTCGTGTTTGTGCCCCATCCTGTCGCCAGATCAACATTGGAAACATTGGAAATGGCACGCTGACGCCGCGTCCGCGCTATTCCGCCCTCGACCCGAAACGCCCAATCTTTCCAGATCGCGTAATCCATGCGTCCGAGAACATTCGTCGCCCAGGCATTGTACGGCGCGTCCTTGGCAGCATACCGGTTATGAATTGACGGGATCCGGGGAAGCGTAATCCGCCCGTCAACAGCAGCCGGTACCGTAATACCGCCAGGTTCGTAAGTTTCTTCCTTGGAATGCTCAATATCCAGCTTGAAAGACAGTCGGTCGGTCGGTCGCCAGTCAAAAGCACCGCTCACAAGCCATCGATTGCCGGTAACACCATTAACAGTTGTGCCGACATTACTGGCATAACCGTTGATCCGTGCGCCAAACTGCTTCCGTGCACCAAACTCCCGCCCGAGATCAACGCCACCACCATAACTCCCCTGGCTGTCCCCCGTCAGACTAACCACCGTAACCGGTCGAGAGCCGGCCCGTTTCGTCACGAAATTCGCAATGGCCGACGGCGTGGTAAAACCATAATACAGAGCGGAAACACCCTTGAGGACTTCAGCACGTTCCTTGTTTTCCAGCATGATCGGCGAAAGCGCGATAATCGGAAGCGTTCCATTGAGCCTGTAATTCGTGCGCGCCTGGATCTGGACACCTCTGGCCATGAAATTCGGGGCAGTAATCGGGCTCGTACTGGATGAAATAACCCCGGCAACATCACGCATCGCATCGGTAACGGTCTGGGCACCCTGAGCATCCAGCAACGCACGGGTCAGGACCGTCACCGTCATGGGCGTGTCCATGATCGACTGGTTCCGGAAAGTACCGATCTGCACGATATCGGCATTGAATTTTCTGCTCGATCCTTTGACCTCAATGGATTCATCAAGCTGCCGTTCGGAAGCACTGGGCACGGAATACTCACTCTTCGCCTGGACCTTGTCCTTCTTTTTATGCACCTGATGTAAGTCGATCCTGTTTCTCTCCGAAACAGGGAGTTCTGCCGCCCGCGCCTGCGAAATAGCAAATGCGCCGAAGACAATGCAAAGCGTAGTTCTCTGAAATCTCAGACAAAAATCCTGGCGCACGGATGGGTATGTCCCTTGAAGCTGATATAGTCGAGCACACATAGTGATAATAATAGTGATTCGCAATATCGTATTTTAACACAATGTTACGCTCTGCATCCCTTAGAACTGACAATTGTGCCAATAGAGGCATAAACCCCTGAAAAACCACGAAAACACGGCACCCGCCTTGCCGAGATCCTGACGGCAAACCCCACCGGAGGAGTTCCGGGTAAGCAACAGATAGCCGCCATCGACTACGAGGTTTTCGCCCTTCACCATCGCTGCAGCATCACTGATAAGGTAGGTGATGGCACAGGCGATCTCATATGACTGAGCAAAGCGACCCGTTAGGATCTGTTCACGGAAGGCATCACCAACGGAGCCGGCCCAGACCTGTTTGCCGAGTTCATGAATGATGCGTCAGAAAGTCGAGCAGGCCATCACATGCTACATCAATGATTTTTATAATCCGAAAAGGCTGCATTCCGCACTCCAATGGAAAAACCCTCTGGATCATGAGCGCAACGCTGCTTAACAGATAACCCAGCCACCGGAATGCATCACGCCCTGCTGGCGTCCGGCCTTCCACCACTCCCGCAGCAGGGGTAGAAGGTCTGCCGGAAGCATGGCGTTACGATATCGTCCCCCTTTGCCCCGTTCGACCCTGAGCAGCATGCGCTCGCTGTCGATATCGCTGATCTTGAGAGCTGCGACCTCGGCCCCCCGCAGGCCTGCCCCATAGGCGATCGACAGGGCCGCCTGATGCGCGGCAAGCGGGCGGCCTGCCTTGGGCCTTGGGGGCATGGCGTCATCTGTTGCCGCTGTTTGGTGCCATCCCGGACGAAGGGCGCGTGTTCACCGGCGGCGGTGTGACGGCGGGCATTCATTCTGCGTTGACCGTGGATTTTGCGTTGACCGTGCTGGTCGAGATCTCGGGCGAGAATGTGGCGCAGACGCTCCAGCTCGGTCTCGAATATGCCCCCGAACCCCCATTCATCGCTGGGAGGCCGGAGACTGCGCCGCCAAACATTCTGGCGGGTTACCGCGATCAGATCGCGCCACTTCTGGCTCAACGCGAGGCACAGGCGCGGGAAGCAGCAGTCCGTCTTTCCTCAATCTGCTGAACCGGAGTCTTGCCATGACCTGTCCGCCATTGCCGCCCTTCGACGCCGAGACCGCCGCGATCAAGACACGTCTGGCTGAAAATGCCTGGAATAGCCGTGATCCGGACAAGGTCGCGCTTGAGTATACCCCCGGCAGCCAGTGGCGTAATCGGGAGACATTTGTGCGGGGGAGAGAAGAGATCGTCGATTTTCTGACCCGCAAATGGGCCCGTGAGCACGAGTATCGGCTGATCAAAGAGGTCTGGGCATTCCGGGAGAACAGGATCTCGGTGGGTTTTGCCTATGAGTGGCATGACGAGGAGGGGCAGTGGTTCCGGTCTTACGGCAACGAGAACTGGGAGTTTGACGAAAACGGCCTGATGCGACGTCGCATCGCTTCGATCAGTGCCTTGCGCATCGATATCGGTGCCCGGCTTTTTGATTGGCCGCAGGGGAGGCGACCGGACCACCATCCGGGCCTTTCGGATCTGGGGTTGTGAAGGGGCACATTGCAGTCGACCAAAAAAGCTTTCCATTTTTCAGTCGTTTGGCTACGCTGCCAGACGTTCAACGAACCCGCTGACAAGCAGCAGTTTTCTTTGGTTGCAGGCCCCCGCAACCAGAAACATCCCAAAAACCCCGCTAAGTCCCTGACTTGGCGGGGTTTTTTGTTGCAACCAACACCACGCGCCTATTAAATTCCCTATCATTTCAAGGGTTTAACGCCGGTAGGTTCAAATCGGGGTGCCTGACACCCGCAACCAACTGCTCCGTACGCGGGCGTAGATGGGCGGGACGCGGCGTACCGGGGCGTAAGCGGGCGCAGGAAAAAGAGCGGGGGAGGGGACACTGCCCTCGGGCATGCAGAAACTCCTGAGACAATGCTCTGTCGGGATGACGGCAATGGGGGGAAAGGAGACTGTCCAGTTTCGGTGGAAAAATTAAAGAAGTGGACGATATACAAGCATTGACCGGTCCGAAGTTGAGAGGATTGACATAACCCCATGTATCCATAAACAAGGATATATGGATACAGAATCCGCCCTCGCTGCCCTGAGCGCCCTGTCGCAGTCCACACGGCTGGAAATCTTCCGCCTGCTGGTGCGCCACGAACCGGACGGCCTGCCTGCGGGCGAGGTCGCGCGGCATCTCGATGTCCCGCAAAACACGATCTCGGCTCATCTCGCCACCCTGACCCGCGCCGGCCTGCTGACCTCGCAGCGCCATAGCCGGCTGGTCGTCTATCGCGCCTGTCTACCGCGCCTGCGGGACCTGATGCTTTTCCTCGTCAGGGACTGCTGTGCGGGCAGCCCGGAACTCTGCGCGCCCCTGGTCGCGACTTTGTCCTCCTGCTGTCCGTCCCCGGAATCCTGCTCATGACCATCACGATCTACCACAATCCGGCCTGCGGCACGTCGCGCAACGTGCTGGCACTGATCCGCAACAGCGGCGAGGAGCCCCGGGTCATCGAATATCTGAAAACCCCACCCAGGCGTGCGGAACTGGTCGATCTGATCGCCCGAATGGGCGTTCCGGTGCGCTCGGTCCTGCGGGAAAAGGGCACGCCCTTTCACGAACTCGGTCTCGATAATCCGGCGCTGACGAACGATGTGCTGATCGACGCCATGATCGCACACCCGATCCTGATCAACCGGCCCATCGTCGCAACGCCGCTTGGTATCGCGCTTTGCCGTCCATCCGAGAGAGTTCTGGACCTGCTTCCTGCACCGCAGCGTGGCGCGTTCACCAAGGAAGGCGGTGAGAAGATCGAGGATGAGACGGGAAAGCGGACCGTCTGATGCTGGCTCTTGCCATTTTCGTTGTCACGCTGGTTTTTGTCATCTGGCAGCCTCGGGGGCTGGGCATCGGCTGGAGCGCCATGGCGGGTGCCGCCGTGGCCCTGGTGGCTGGAGTAATTCACTGGCACGACATTCCTGTCGTCTGGCACATCGTCTGGGACGCGACCTTCACCTTTATCGCGCTGATCGTCATCTCGCTGTTGCTGGATGAGGCCGGGTTCTTCCATTGGGCCGCCCTGCATGTCGTGCGCTGGGGCAAAGGACGAGGCCGGACGCTATTCCCGCTGATCGTGGTGCTGGGAGCGGCCATTGCAGCGGTTTTCGCCAATGACGGCGCGGCCCTGCTGCTCACGCCCATCGTCATCGCCATCCTCACTCAACTCCGCCTGAGCCATACCGCAGCCCTGGCCTTCATCATTGCGACCGGCTTCGTCGCAGACACCACAAGCCTGCCGCTGGTGATTTCCAATCTGGTGAACATCGTCAGCGCCAATTTCTTCGGCATTGCGTTCGATCGCTATGCCGCGATCATGGTCCCTGTCGATCTGGTAGCACTTGGTGCAACGCTTGCCGTCCTGTGGCTATGGTATCGGCGGCAGGTGCCTGCGACCTATCTTGTCGCCGAACTGCATGCACCCGCCACGGCCATTCGTGACCACCAGGTATTCCGGGCGGCATTTCCGCTGCTGGCCCTGGTTCTGGCGGCCTATTTCCTGACAGCGCCGTTTCATATCCCGGTCTGTGTCGTAGCCTGCCTGGCCGCCGGAATCCTCTTGCTCGTCGCCGGATATGGTCGGGTCATCCCTGTTCGCAAGGCGCTGCGAGGTGCCCCATGGCAGATCGTGATCTTCTCGCTGGGCATGTATCTGGTGGTCTATGGGCTGCGCAATGCCGGGTTGACCGACTACCTTGCAACCGCGCTGGTCTGGCTTGGCCATCAGGGGCCGTTCATCGCCACCATCGGCACAGGCTTTCTGGCGGCTGTTCTGTCGTCCATCCTGAACAATATGCCGAGTGTGCTGGTCGGGGCGCTGGCGATCCAGCAGGCGCACGACATCACGCCGCTGACCCGTGAACTGATGGTCTATGCCAACGTCATCGGCTGCGACCTCGGGCCGAAATTCACGCCGATTGGTAGTCTTGCGACACTGCTGTGGCTGCATGTGCTGGCATCCAGGAACCATCGGGTCACATGGGGGCAGTATATGAAGGTCGGACTGGCGATCACCCCGCCCGTCCTGCTGGCAACACTCGCGGCGCTGGCGCTGTGGCTGCCCTGGATCAGCCACCCGTAATGCACGAATGGACCAATATCACAATGACCGAACCTGAGCTGCCGGCCCTCCACCCCGAATATCTCGAACGGGTCGATCTCGCGCGGCTGGAACCGCGACCGCGTGTGGACCATCCGCCGCGTATCCTTCTGCTCTACGGTTCTTTGCGTCCCCGCTCGTTCAGCCGTCTGTTGGTTCTTGAGGCGGAACGCATCCTGAAGGTGTTGGGCGCCGAGACACGGGTGTTCGACCCGACCGACCTGCCGGTAGCGGATTCCGTGCCCGCGACCCATCCGAAAGTGCAGGAACTGCGGGAACTCTCGATCTGGTCGGAAGGCCAGGTCTGGTGCAGCCCCGAACGGCACGGCAACATCACTGCCGTGTTCAAGAACCAGATCGACTGGCTGCCATTGTCCGAAGGCTCGATCCGCCCGACGCAAGGCCGCACGCTGGCGGTCATGCAGGTCTCGGGCGGATCGCAGAGCTTCAATTCCGTCAATGCTCTGCGGGTTCTGGGCCGGTGGATGCGGATGTTCACCATCCCCAACCAGTCCAGCGTGCCAATGGCCTATACGCAGTTCGGTGACGATGACCGCATGAAGCCATCCCCCCTTTATGACCGGATGGTGGATGTCATGGAGGAACTGATGAAGTTCACATGGCTGCTACGCGACCCGGCCGACTACCTCGTGGACCGCTACAGCGAACGGAAGACGGAATGTCGTCTACCGGAAAGCATGTGATACGACGCGTCCTCTTCCCCCTGCTGGGGGCGGGACGTGTCGCGCGATCCATGGTCCGGCAACGGACGGACCGGCTCGCATCGTCAGCACAAGACGTCCGTTCAAACAGACCATCTTCCACTCAATAGAAAACGCAATAATAACCAACAAGAACTTGCCGGTATGAATGGGTTGGCGCACGAAGATTAAGCCGGACTGAGCTTCTCTTCGCGAGTGTAAGGACGGCAGCCATCGTGTTGGAGAAAAGACGACCCGCTTCATAGGTCAAATATCATAGCGTGCATCTAACGCAGCACAATTCCTCCCATTGCGCTGATACCGACCACCACTAGCGGGGGCGTCCGCCAGACCGTCAGCAGAACGAAACCGACGAGCACGATTCCAAAATCCCCCACCGATCTGACAGCGCTCGTCCAGACAGGCGTGTAAAGCGCAGCCCCCAAAAGACCGACAACACTCGCGTTGACACCGGACATAATAGCCTGCACCGTAGGTCGCCTGCGGCACGCGTCCCAGAAAGGCAATGCACCAATCAAAATCAGAATACCCGGCAGAAAGATACCGAACAAACCCACGATGGCACCAGGCACGCCATTGGGCGACTGTTTGACGATCGCGCCGAGATAGGCCGCAAACGTGAAGAGTGGCCCTGGAACTGCCTGTGCCGCGCCATAACCAGCCAGAAAGGAATCGTCGCTCACCCAACCCGGGGTCACAAAGGCCTCATGCAGCAATGGCAGCACCACGTGGCCACCGCCGAATACAAACGCACCCGACTGGTAGTCCGACAAGATCCGCATAGGCGTGCTCATTGAGCCATCGACGTCGGACGACAAATTCGTCACGGAAATATCCGATATGCGCGACAGGCCCACCGAAGCAGGTGACACCCAGCCTGAGGAAAACAAGAAAAACTTCGCGGGGCGAGCCTGTGCGCTGTTCTTCTGGCGCCAGGCCGCGTGGCACGATGGTCATCGGGTAGAGCTCCTTATCTTCCGGGCACGCGCACGACGCCCATCATGCGTGGTCGAACAGTGCCATGAACCCGAAATCCATATGAAGCTGCTGATGGTAATGAAAGGGCATCGTCCCTTGTTGCTGGCGATCCGGCATCACGCTGTTGCCCGGTCACGCAAAAGAGTGAGTCTCCGCCAGCCTCACGAGCGGCACGAGAAAGCCCACGGCAGCATGCGTCCCAGAACTTTGTCCTGAAGGACAAACTGGTGAAAAAGAGCTGCTACGCCATGACCTGTCGCCAGGCCGACAATCAGCCAGGCGTTCCAGTGATGCAGCGCCTGAATCCAGGCGAGCACTGGTGTCGGAAAATGGCCGAACGGGGCAGAAATCAGGAGGCCGAAAAAACTCATCGTCTGTCCGGCGCCCCAACGCCAGAGATAGCCCAGTACGATTTCAGCCATCAGTATTGCGTAAAGCGTATATTCCACGCTGAGGGCGAATATCCGGTCCGCAGGCTGGAGGAGGTCTGACAGGTGCCTGCCTTTCGTGAGGCGCCAGACGATACGGAACGCCATGATTGCGGTCAGCAGGATACCGGCGGTCAGATGCGCCACGACCATAAGATGATGGACGGGCTTTGCCGGCCAGTTCCAGGTCTCGCCAAGCGCGAACTGAAACAGCACCAGAAAGGCGGTCGTCCAGTGAAGGATGATTGTCGGTCTGTCGTAGCGCAGGGTAGCGGAGATGTCCGATGCTGGATAAGGCATGTGGATTCCGGAAAAAATGAAGCCTGACTCCCCTTCATATCATGCTTTCCTGACAGGAAACTGAACAGAACAGATTTTTCGAAAATGCAAATAATATTGAAAATAACTCGCAATATCAGAATAAAATTCCTGTTGTCGCGATGCGCATTACTGCCTAATTCAGAACTGTATTTATAAGGAGCACAGCCGTCTTATGTCGCGTCTTCACCCTCAGTCCGAACGCCATGCCGTCGAGAAACTGGGATGGCTGCGTGCGGCTGTTCTCGGGGCCAATGACGGAACCCTGTCGACCGGAAGCCTTATTGTCGGGGTCGCCAGTTCCAATGCGGCGCATAGTAGCATTCTCATCGCGGGTCTGTCGGCGCTTGTTGCCGGTGCCCTGTCGATGGCGGCCGGCGAATATGTTTCGGTCAGTTCCCAGGCGGATTCAGAACATGCCGATATCGCCCGCGAAAAACAGGAACTGGCTACGGACTGGGACGGGGAAGTCACCGAACTGGCCGGGATCTATCAGAAAAAAGGTCTGGATGAAGACCTCTCGCGCAAGGTCGCCGTCTCTCTCATGAAGCATGATGCACTAGGCGCGCATGCACGAGATGAACTGGGCCTTTCAGAGGCCACCGCCGCACGCCCTGTACAGGCGGCGTTCGCCTCGGCAACAGCGTTTTCGTCAGGCGCTATGTTGCCCGTCATGGCTGCTGTTCTGGCACCTGCGACCTGGGTTTCATGGAGCGTCTCTCTCACCTCCGTCGTCACTCTCGCCATTCTGGGTGCTGTCGGCGCCGCGGCTGGCGGCGCACGGCCCTTGCGTCCCGCATTGCGGGTAACGTTCTGGGGCGTCATCGCCATGATCGTTACGAGCGGGGTCGGTCATCTGTTCGGTGTGTGATCCAGCCCCAGACACTTCGATGTTCAATCAGTTCAGTCTGGGACAGAAAAATCTGTCAGTGGTCGGTTGGAGGCAAGGAGTAAAATAATTTTATTGTATAAAATATCTGTGAATATCGTATATTTTCAAAGGGTATTTCTTCTGAAGGCTATTGCAGGTCACATGAGTGATCCCCGCTGAGGTTGCGACATTCATTAACACGCGGCACCGCCAGCGCCGGTGGGAAATGCAGCTTAATTCACTTCACCAGGCATTCCAGTCTCACTCAGAATATAGAGTCTGACGTCAGTCCGGTATGGCGTTCAGGAACCTGTCAGCTTCGTCTGGTATGCTGAAAATCCTGCAGCGGTTCTTCAATGCAACAATACAGAAAGCCGACAGAATTTCATGTGTGCTCGTCATGTTGATTATCTGGTTGTGGCTTGTAATTCGGAATGGGAAATTATTCACTTCCCTGAAATCCGCTCTTTCTATGCCGTTCTTATCCTGATTTTCATCTGCTTTTCTTCGGGAATTATTTCAAAGGCTAAAGCTCAGAGCATCTCATTCTCTCAGGGAATTGAGGCGGCCTGGTCCATTGATCCGGGCCGGACTGAACTGAATACAAACTATCGTTCGGCGACGGCACGGGCCGACGCCGCCGGGTCCTGGTTCGCTGGCGGTCCGACTGTGTCCGGGCAGTATTTCGACGATCATGCCATAGGCAGCAATGAAGGTTACACAACCTACGAAGGCAGCGTTTCCGTTCCGCTCTGGTTGCCCGGACAGGGGAGCGCCACCTCGAAAGTCGCGAGAGCCGAAGCACTGACCGTACAGCAAAAGCTGCATGTCGAACGGATGGTAGTCGCCATGAAGGTCCTAGATACTTCTGCCAGTGTGCTGCTGGCCCGACGGCGTCTCGGTATTGCTCGCGCACAGCAGGAGACGCTGGAAAAAATCAAATCGTCTGTTCACCAGGGAGTTCGGTCTGG
Organism: Acetobacter malorum; assembly: GCF_001580615.1. GTDB lineage: Bacteria > Pseudomonadota > Alphaproteobacteria > Acetobacterales > Acetobacteraceae > Acetobacter > Acetobacter malorum. The sequence continues at coordinate 190,984 of NZ_LHZC01000054.1, read as the reverse complement.
TGAGATGACGCTGGTTGATGAGCAGGCCATTTCAGCCGAACTGGCGAATGCATCCAGTGAATATTCCCAGGCGACCGAACAGATTGAAACGGCGACATCGGCGCTTGGTATCGTGCTGGGTCGTCCCGGGATCCCGGAAATCCTTTCCTATGATGAGCCGACTGTAGCGCGTGCAAGGCTGACTTCCGCCCGAGCTCTCGAAGACAACGATCCGCGTGTGAAGGCTGCACAGCAGGCTGTTCGCACGGCGGAAGAGGGCAGTGGCCGGGATCTTCTGCGCGAGATCCGATGCGATCATTCCTCGCTGGCGATTCTGATCACGACAGCTCAGGATCAGGTCAGCGACAGGATCGCTGGGCTATCAGATGGTGCGGACGATTATATCGTCAAACCCTATGATCTGGACGAACTCGTGGCCCGTATCGAGGCCGTTGCCCGACGTTATGTGGCGTTACCCGACAATGTCGTGACGATCGGTCATATCGAAATCGATCTTTCCCGACGACAGCTCAGACGCGATGGACAGGATGTCGATCTTTCCGCACGGGAATGGGCTATCGTCGAGCTTCTCGCCCGTCGTCCGGGCGCGCTCTGCAGCCGTGAGCAGATCGAAGACGCTCTTTATGGCCTCAGCGACGATGTGGAAAGCAACGCCATCGAGGTTTTCATCAGCAGAATACGCAAAAAAACGGAAGCCGGTCTGATCGTGACTGTCCGCGGCAGGGGCTACAGCCTCGCAGGAACGGCGTCCCGATGAAACGCTGGAGTCTGGCGTCCCGCATCGTATCCGGGACTCTGATCATTGTGCTTGGAGCGCTGATGCTCCTCAGTGTCCTCGTCGCGGCCTTTACCCGTTACGAAGTCACGGAGCGTCTCGATAATTCCTTGCAGGAGGTGGCCGAGCGTCTGGAATTTGTCATTGGTGAACTAGATAAACACGGCGAGGGAGCCACTCCGCCGGGCGGACAGGCGGCTCGCCTGCCCGGTGTAAACCGACGCACTCTGGCTTATCAGATCGCCTCGACGGACGGTCGGCTTGAAGTCCGGTCGCAGAATGCGCCGGAGACACTGTTTGTTCCGCATCTGGCAACGGGATTTTATAATATTCCGGAATTTCGGGTGTATATCGTGCCTTCCGTCTCCGGTCATCATTACATTCTGGTGGGTGAGCCGACTTTTCACAGAAACGAAGCGGTCAGGCGGGCCATACTGATCTCGGTACTGCCTATGGTGATTTTCTTCCCGGCGATCTGGATTCTGGTCCGGTGGCGCGTGCGTCGCGCCATGCAGCCTCTCACAAGTCTTCAGCAGGAAATCAGAAGCCGAGGCGGGGCAAATCTGGCTCCAATCCCGCCGCTGGACCTGCCCGAAGAACTTGTTGCGATTCATTCCGCCGTCAACCTTCTGCTGGAACGCCTGAAAATGGCGCTCTCGACCGAGCGTGCGTTCGCAGCCAACGCCGCCCATGAACTTCGGAATCCGATTGGAGCTCTTCTGGCGCAGGTGCAGATTCTGAGAGGTTTCCTTCAGCACTCGGAACATGAAGAGCGAGCAACGACCATTATGCATCAGGCCCGCAGGATTGGCCGGATGATGGAAAAACTGCTTCAACTGTCACGCGTAACGTCGGGGATCGCCCTTACAGAAGAACGATTTGATCTGGTGCCTGTCATCCGGTTTCTGGCGCAGGAACTTGAGCGGGAAAAAGATCAGATTATCAAACTTTCAGGAGCGTCTCATCTCACGATTCGGGGGGACATGGACATCGCTGGAATCCTGTTTCGCAATCTTCTGGAAAATGCGGTTCTTCATGGCTCTTCACTACAGCCGGTGCGTCTGCTTGTCACAGACGACTCAAGGATTCTGATCTCCAATGACTGCGATCCACTCACGCCGGAAATTTTGCAGGATATGGAAAAGCCTTTCGTGAGAGGAAAAACAGACGCCGAGGGGAGTGGTCTCGGGCTCGCGATAGTTCGACAGGTCTCTCCTCAACTTCAGGCTGACATCACGATAACCTCCCCTGTTCCGGGAAAAACAAGGGGTATTGTCATTACAGTTCATTTCCCGCCCAGCGATACCGACGCCGACGCAAGATCTGATGAAAACAAAGCAATATGATCCACCGCCTGTTCATGGATCCGTGTTGAGGAACACCAGGCCGTCACCGAATTGCACCCTCAGGCTACTGAATTATGATTTCCGGTGAAGCTGTACATCGGGACTTCTGCCGGGAACGGGGCGGGTTGCGCGATCCATAATCCACGAACTGGCGCGCTGGTATACCTCGCCTCACCGGACTGTCTGCTTGTGGAAAGCTTGAAACCATCATTCTGTGACCGCGATGAGGGCGAAACCGGTAAGTCCGCTTAGCGCGTGACAAGCAGACATGCTGCTTTCGCCTCATGTGAGACGCCAGAGGCGCATGTGGACACTTCAGAAAGCAGACATTAATCCGTTACAATCGCGGGTAGATCATAAACTGCGTTCCTGCGTGCTCAGAACCACGCATGTATGAGGCCACCGATATCTTCCGTGGCTCCAGACGCTCCTATTGGGCGGCCCACACCAGAAATTTCAGTCTTGGCTGGTTCAACGTCATGACGGCCATTGAAATGCCGCACCACTGTGACGAGCGGTCACACCGAGACCCGCGATGGCTGCGAGCACTGGAGGATCGCCTATAATCCTACCCGAGGCTATCAAAAATCCTGGCATGCACCTGCCTGAGCCCGCGGGCAGTCGTCTGCAGTGGGTATCGCTGGCATATCTACTGCAAACATATGCAAAATAGATTATATTTAGCCACTTTACCCTTCAGGTGCATATTATAAATTGACTTACCCAAAAAAACCATCAAGTGTGTATCTAGGGCCGCAGGAGAGAAACTCGGTCGCCTTTGGAGTCTATGAGAACGGAGTGGCCTAAGTGACCGCATTTGAATCCTACGACCTCGCCAGGATGCGAGCCGACGCCAAGATATCCCAGGAAGGAATGGCGACTCATCTCGGCATCTCTCAGAGCCAAGTTTCCCGCTATGAGCAAGATCCGGACAACACCCCCCTTGGTGTCGTGAAAGCCTGGGTGAAGTATTGCGGCGACATTTCCACGAAGCAGGGTCTGGAATACGGTGCCCCCTACCGGGACATCGCCACCCAGATCAAGCTGATGAGCGACTACGCCGAGACGGCCCCTGCTCCTCTGGATGACGCACTGTTCAAGGGCGCTCCGACCGCCGCCAGTTTCATGCGTGAGGTCCGCAATCTGGGTCGCAAGCCTCGGGTGGCTGCCTGCGGACGTTTCGACCAAGGCAAGAGCCGGTTGGCTAACACCCTGATGGGCAGCGATGCCCTGCCGACCGCCTTCCAGCCCGCTACGGCAATCATCAGCCTGGTTCGCCATGTCAGCGACCGCCCTTCCTGGATCAAGGAGGACGTCTGGATCATGCGCAAGGGCTTCGACATGAATCATGCCAGCGACGAGCAGTACTGCAACGACTATAAGATCGTGGCCGGTTCGTTCGACACCCTGAAGAAGTATGGCACCCACAACGACAATCAGCCCGCCGACGCCGATCAATGCTTCGCCGCCCTAGTGTATGTGGACTCTCCATTCCTGCTCGGCTGCGACCTCTTGGACCTGCCCGGCTATGGCCACTCCCACGACGACCACACTAAAGCCGAACTGGCGCACAGTCTGGCCGACGTCCTTATCTATGCATCGGCGGCTCAGGGGTTCATGGATCAGCAGGATCTGCAGTTCGCCAACGCACTGCTGAAACAATTGCCGACCATTGAAACCAATGACGACACCCTTCCAGTTCTGCGGAACGTCTATTTTGTGGCGACCATGGCCCGCCAAGATCATGCCGACCTCGAGGACATCATCACCAAGGCGTCCTCGCGTGCCTACGCGCACTTGCTCGAAGGTCTCCAGGCTCGTGGTGAACTGATCGGCCGACCTATTTCCCAGACCGACTTCCGCGCCCGCTTCTTCACCTACCTCGTTGACGACCCGAGCCGTCGGAAGGCATTCGAAGAGGATCTCGCCGATCTGCTGAGTAAGGTCTGCCCGGTTCAAGTGCGTGGCCGTCTGGATGGTTGGGTCGTCGAGCTGAAGAACTCCACCAAGGCGTATTGTGATGGATGGACTGCCCGCCTCGTCGAATTACTGGAGAGTCGGGACCGTGCTCAGGGCTCGCTGGAGATGCTGGAGCGTGCTGAACCGCTGCGTCATCGCCGGATCGGCAGCAAGACCGAGCGTATCCTGAGCACCATCGCGGTGAACAAGTCGGCGTCCACCGAATACGTCAAGGCCGACCTGAGCAACCTAGTCACGCTGGATTATGTCGAGAAGCGCATCCGCGAGCGTTACGAGGACAAGAAGGACGCCCAACAGCTCGCTGGCTCATACCTGATAGACCACGTCCAGAACACGCTGAACAGCTTCCTAGCCGAACGTGCGCAGGAGTTGGTGCCCGACATCAACGACATCTTGGCCGACTATCAGGCCGCGGGGACGTCAGTGGGTGACGTGGAGCTTGGCACCATCTTCAATGTGAAAGGGGTGTTCCTCGGAGCGCTGGCTGCGACAGGAGCGGGTGGAGCCATGGCTGCCTGGGCTGCGGCGACTGCCGCCAGCGAAGAAGTCGGTCCCGCCATGCTGTTGCCAGGTGTGGCTAGCTATCTGGCGGGCATCGGCGCAACCGCGGGCATGGTGAGTGCGACCAGCCTGATCGCCGCTCTTGCCGGTCCCATTGCGCTCGCAATCGGATTGGCGGCGCTTCTCGGCGTGGCCACTTACTCCCTGTTCGGCCCGTCCTGGCAGAGCAGGCTGGCGAAGAAGATCTGCGAAGCCCTGAAGGAACAGCACTTCCTCGAAACGCTTACCAAGTACTCCGAGAAATACTGGGACGACACCCGCCACAGCTTCCAGAAGGGCCTAGCTGCGACCGAAGCCGCCTTCCAGGAAAACCTGACCAATCTCCGCAAGCTGGTGAATGCCACCAGCCATGAGGAAATGACCGCCATGATCTCCAAAGTGGAAGCCACTCGGGATTTTTTCGGCGGCATTCCGTGGAGACAGAGGAATTAATGTACGCCACTTGGAACTAGGTTCGCTGCCGCCGTCGAATGGTGGCACCTCCTAGCACCTCAACAAAAGACGATTTCAATATTACAGCCGTCGGGAGCCTGCGCAAACATTGGAGCGCGGAATGCCGGACGTGCGCCTTGATTAAGGGGAGTAACGAAGATGTTCAACAGTGCGATGAAAGAAGAAGCCATCACAGCCCTGAAGGCAGCCCAAGCCAAGCATGAATCCGCCGCAAATGTTGTCGGTGAAGCCTCGGCCAGACTGTTCGAACTGCGCCGGTCCAGCAGTGAGCAGATCATCACCAGGGTTGAAAACTACATTAACACCCTAGCCAATAGCCCCAAGGAATTCGACAAGACGTTCTCCGAATACCGGGCCGAGTTCAAGACCTTCAACGAGATCATCGCCGCCATCGAGGCGGAGGCCGCCAAGGTCAACACCCGGGCTGGCACCGGCGCGGCGGCGGGTGTTGCCACCGGCGTCGGCGTCGCAGCTTTCGCTCCGAGCGCGGCCATGGCCATCGCCACCACGTTCGGCACTGCCAGCACCGGCACCGCGATCTCCACCCTGTCAGGCGCCGCTGCGACCAATGCTGCGCTGGCTTGGTTGGGCGGCGGGGCCTTGGCGACGGGTGGCGGTGGCGTGGCCGCCGGTGAAGCATTCCTGGCGTTGGCTGGCCCCGTCGGTTGGGCCATCGGCGGCACTGCCCTGGTGGCGGCCGGATTGTTCGTCCGCAGCCGCAACCGGTCGATTGCCGAAGATGCCGCCACTGAGACCAAGAAGATTCAGACGCATATCGCTGAGCTCACCGCGGCCAAGCTGGAAATCAATCGCCTGTTCAATCTGACCGAACGCCACGTGGACGGTGTCACCGTACTGCTGGCTCAGCTCAAGGAACGGGCCCCGGGGAATTACCTCGAGTTCAGCACCATCCAGAAGGAATGGCTGGGCGCACTCATCAACCACGTCCACTCCCTATCCGGACTCCTGAACAAGAAGGTGCAAGCATGACCATAGAAACCTCCGAAACCCGCGGTCGCCGCCTCTTTCAGGATCAGGCCGCCGGTGTCGTCGTCCAGACTATCAACGAGTTCCGGTTTCACGACGAAATCAGCAAGTTGGCTGCGCAGGAGGCTGCGCTCGAGACCGCGATGGACCAGATCGATAAGGTGCGCGACTTCCTATCCCGCCCCCAAAATATCCTGGGCAGTGAGTTGACGAAGCACGGCGAGATCGCCGAACAGGTCGAGGTCGGTATCCGCAACGCCCGCCAAGCCCTGGCCCAGGAAACCATGACAGCGACCTTCGATAATGTTCATCGTACTGGTCCGGTCGACTATGTAATTAACGGAACCGGAGTTCAGTCCAAGTTCATCAACGGTATCTCCGCAAATCTGAACCATGTCCTGAACCACCTCAACACCTACTCGGGCTTCACTGCGGACGGCTCCTATTACATCATCCCCAAGGATACCTACGACGCCATCCAGGTCCTGCTGAACGGGGGGCATATCGAGGGTCTGAAGGCATCGACCGAGGAAGCCATCAAGGCGCTTGTGAAGCAGATTGAGGCGCAGACGGGCAAGCCCTTCTCCGAGGCAGTCCAGTCATCGGTCGTGAATTATCACGACGTCCAAGTATACAAGGCGCCCACGACGCTGGACAACGAGCAGCAGGACCTCGCCAACAAGAATGAGGAACTGAAGGACAAGATTGTCGACGACCACAAGCCATCGCTCCAAGGGGGTGCCCAAGCCGCTCTCGTGGGTGGGGCTGTCGGCGGCACTCTCTCCCTGGCGACGGGCCTCTACGCCAAGTACAAGGCGGGCAAGAACGTCTTCAAAGGCGACTTCACCGCAGCTGACTGGCAGGAGGTCGGCCTCGACACGGCTAAGGGCGCGGCCGGGGGGGCTGTGGCCGCCGGGTCCATCTACCTGATGACCAACTATGCGGGGATGGCCGCCCCGTTCGCTGCCTCCGTCGTAAGCGCGGCCAAGGGCATGGCCTCGCTGGTCGAGGATTATCGCAAGGGCGACATCAGCTTCGATGAATTCTTCGACTTGGGCATGATCGTCTGTGCGGAATCCGCCATCGTCGGCGTGTCCACGGCTGTCGGCCAAGCACTGATCCCGATCCCCATTCTGGGTGCCGTCATCGGCAGCCTGGCGGGCAAGATGGTGGCTGAGTTCACCACCGGCCAGAACGACAAGGTCGCCCAGCGCCTGCGGGACGACATGAAAGCGTTCAAGTCCAAGCTGGACGGCAAGATGAAGGAAGTCCTCGCCACCATCACGGCCGAGTTCGACCGCCTGAACAAGTTGACCGATGCCGCTTTCGACTTCCGCCTGAATACAAACCTGATCGACCGTAGCGTGGATTTGGCGGTGGCCTACGGTGTGAAGGCGGACAAAATCATCATCAATGAAGCCGCCTTAGACACGTTTATGTTGGAGTAAAGTGGTCAATCCCGGTGCGTTCGAAGATCGCGATCTCATCAGGTTGTTGCAAACCCATGAATCACAGCCTTCTGAAATCACTCAACTCATTTTGGTTCAGACAGTAAGTTGACCCCCTGTCACAGCGGCAGTCGGTCCTGGCGTCAGTTGCTTTCAAACGTCGCGAACGCGTCTTTTTCAGACAGCACAGCGTTGGCCGGACGGTTCCAGAAGATTGCCTGCAACTCGCCGTATTCCTTTATCCTGATCACCATCGCCGCGTCTCGTAATCCCTGCCGTTATTATACTGAATTGCCCCGGGATTGGCGGAGGTGTCCGCTTCCAAGAGTTTGTGCTGCAAAGCCGACATACCGTTCGCCCCCCAAAGCGGACCATGATTTTTATATGCGACTCAGGCAGAATTTCTCCCACTCTTTCATCATCTCCTGCCGTTTATTGAGCAGATCGCCCCGTCGATAGGCTGCTTCGACCTTGTCTCCAATGGCGTGGGCCAACGCCATTTCTGCGACTTCACGCGGGAAGTCCGTTTCCTCTGCCGCCCAGTCACGAAAGCTGGAGCGCAATCCATGGATGGTCACGTCTTTAGTGCCAGCGGCACGATGGAGTGCCTTGGAGACCGCAACGTCACTGAGTGGTGATCCGATTTTACCGCCCGGGAAAATCAGACCATCTGGGGAGGGGAGGGCGCGCAGTATTTCCATTCGTCGAAGCACGTTTATGGCGCTGGTCGTCAAGGGTACGCGATGTTCTCGCTTCGCTTTCATGCGTTCGGCTGGAATTACCCAGATTTGCTTTTCAAGGTTAATTTCAGACCACCTTGCGTGACGTACTTCACCAGAACGCGCAGCCGTTAGGCAGAGGAAGCGGGCGGCAAGAGCAGCAGAGCCATCTTGTCGACCAAGTTGGGCAAAAACAGGAGGAAGGTCACGATAAGGAATGGCCGCATGGTGGGAGACCTTCGCTACGGCTGTTGGCTTAGGAAGAATGTTGGCAAGATGGCCGCGCCATCGTGCCGGGTTGTCGCCTTCCCGCCAATGATGACTATGCGCATAGTCAAGAATACGTTCAATCCGTCCGCGCAGGCGGCTGGCTGTCTCTGTGGTAGTTTCCCAGATCGGACGTAGTAAGGCCAGAACATCCTCAGTCTGGACCCGGTCAATTGGAAGATTTCCTATGAGGGCATAAGCATGCCGAGCGAGAGAACTACGCCACATGGGCGCGGAACGCGGATCTTTCCAAGCTGGTGTCTGTTCCTTGATATAGTGTTCGGCAACCTCCTTGAAGGTCCGCTTCTTGGTAGCACTCTGCTTTCTTTTGGCCTGTTCTTCCAGAGGGTCACGTCCCTCCAACAAAAGACGGCGAGCCTCGGCAGCCTTGCTGCGGGCTTCAGAGAGGGACACATCACGGGCAGGACCCAGTCCCATTTCCCGGCGCTTGCCGGTCAGAGGGCTTTTATAACGAAAGGTCCAGGCGCGAGTCTCACCCCGAATCGTGATCCATAAATTTCCGCCATCGCCATAGACGCCATCTTTCAGGCTGGCGATCTTGCGGACGGTCAACTGGTTCGGCGGAAGCTTGCTCATGGATTTACAGTCCCATCTTCAATCCCACCTTACATCATACGGTTCGACGCGTCTATCTGCGGCGTCAGGTGGCGACAGTGTGAGTTAATGGACTGTTTTCAAATAGAAAATATATCTTCAGGCGTCGTGTGGTCTCTTCGTGTTGGCGGACACCCCTTCCGCCATCAGTAAAATCCCCCAAATTGCCAAATAGTCCCAAAAAGTGCAGAAAACTGCTGTTTGAAGCGGTTTTGATTGTGCCACAAAGTGCCACCTCATACCGCTAAATCGCAGGTGTGTTGGGGGTATATGTCGGGGTATAATTTTCGGGGTCGGGGTATCGTATGCTGACCGATAGGTAGATCAAAAGACAGCTTCCCATCCGGAAACCTTACAAAGCGTCCGATTCCGGAGGTCTGTATTTTCAGGTCTTCCCACCGGCTTCAGGCTTTGGTGTCTGGCTTGTGAAGCGATGCCATGAAAGCGGCAGTATTTCCTGAAAATTTCTCTGCATGCATGAACGGGTGGGGCATCCTTTAGTGGCGTGGCCCCCATGATTTATCCGTCTAAATAAATGGAAAAAACGGACGCTTGTTGTCAGGTTTCATTTTGAAAAAGCCTGAAAAGATCGTGCTGAATTCTCAGTCAAAGCCTCACGAAGCAGATTTGGGAATAAGGGATATATCAAATCTTTATAAGCGGTTAATGTTTGTTAATAACTAATGTTTTTCTTGCGCTAACTTTTTTAGAGACCTAACTGTTTTTTAGTTACTAACAAACCCGTTGAGAGTGTCGTGCGGGTTTATTTGAAAAATCGAGAGAGGCTTCCATGGTCGCATCTGTACATCTTACAAACAACGACACCGGCGATGATATTCTGCTGAAGGCGAATAGTGACGGAATAATCGAAATCACCGCAGATTATGACGGCTGGACCATTGATGGCGCCACTGCAAGCGGTGGTTCAACAACCGGGGCGAGCGTCATTATCGATGAAGGCGTGTCCGTAGATGGCGATGGCTGGCGTATTGGTACGGCCACCTCTCCTTCAACCGTGACGGTTAAAGGGTCCCTGACGCTCCGTAACTCTGACATTATTAATAACGGCTCTAAAGTCATTGTCGGGGATGGCGGCACTCTGGTGCTGGGTGGTTACGCTACCACGACGTCTGATCTGATTGAGTTCTCCGGATCTGCCAATACACCTGCTGGTGGCGGTGGGACCATTGAAATTGCTGCTGGTACTACCCCCAGCATCATCGGCTATATTACCAACATTACAGACAACGATACCATCATTATTGATGGTATGACTGCTGATAATTATACCTATTCTGATGGTGTTTATACGCTAACCAGCAATGGGACGCCTATTAACGGAACGTCTTCTTTCCAGTTGCCTGCGGCAAATGAAGGAACGAAGTTCACGGTTACAACGAAAGACGGTAAAACTTACCTGAACGCTGTCGATGTTGTTTGCTTCCTTGCAGGTAGCATGATCCGTACAGTCGACGGTGACGTTGCTGTTGAAAATATCCAGATCGGTGATGAAGTTGTCACGTTTGACTGGAAAACGGGTGTGGAAAACGTTCGTCCGGTTGTCTGGGCTGGCACTGCACGTGCGACCGTTCACGCCAATCTGCAGGATGATGAGGCTGGTTACCCCGTCCGCATTCTGAAGGATGCTGTTGCTGACGGTGTGCCTTACCAGGATCTGCTGGTTACATCAGAACATTGCCTGTTCTTTGATGGCAAGTTTGTTCCTGTGCGTATGCTGGTCAATGGATCTTCCATCTTCTACGACAAATCCATCACCGCTTATGATTACTACCATATCGAAACGGCAGAGCACTCTGTTGTTGCGGCTAACGGTATGCTGACGGAAAGCTATCTGGATACAGGTAACCGTCGTTCTTTCCGTCAGGAAGGTAAGGTTGCGAGCATTGGTGGCCGTGCCAAGACATGGGAAGCTGATGCCGGTGCAGAGCTGTGTGTTGACCGCGCATTTGTGGAACCGCTGTTCCGCAAGCTGGAAGCCCGCAAAAGCTGCATTACGGAAGGTCTGCGTCATGCTGAGACCGTAGCGCTGACGGATGATGCAAATCTGCATCTGGTTACGGAAACGGGAGCAGTTATCCGCCCGGTCCGTCGTGATGGCCAGCGTTACAACTTTATGCTTCCTGCCAATGTGGCATCTGTGCGCATTGTCTCTCGCGCCAGCCGCCCGGCTGATGTGATTGGCCCGTTTGTTGATGACCGTCGTCAGATGGGTGTTGCCGTGGGCAACGTTACGTTTGTAACGGCTGCACGTCAGGAAAACATTGTGGCGCATCTGGCAGAAACCAAGCCGAAAGGCTGGCATGCTGACATGAGCCGCGCTGATGTTGCCTGGACCACCGGCAATGCAGTTCTGCCTCTGGCAGGCCTTACGGAAGGGAACATGGGGCTGCTGAGCCTGAATATCCTGTCCGCAGGTCCGTATGTTGAAGAAGTCCAGAAGGAAGATGCTCAGGTACTGAGCGCCTAATCTCTCCTTCACTTTGAAGACCATGATGCAGGCCCTGTTCCGAAAGGAACAGGGCCTGTTTTTATTTGGATGCTATGGATTGACAGCGTTTGGTGCTCAATTCCGAATGGGGGATTTTTGTCCGTAATCGCCGTTACTGCTGAGATGGTGTAGATGAAATTTCCAGAGGCAAATTCATCAGCGGATGAGCCTTGATGCGATACAGCGAGCCGTCTACTTCAATGTATGGGGCCTTGCGACACTCGAAACTTTCGTGTCGATAAACTGGATTTGTTCTGTATTTTTTTATTGGCGTCTACGCTTTCTGGTGGGGAAGGGTATGTAAGAGCCCCTATTTATGGAAGGCTGAGAATGAAACGCATCGCAGTAATTGGCGCTGGGGCCTGGGGTACGGCGCTGGCGCTGCATGCGGCCCGAACGGGGGCGGAGGTTCATCTCTGGGCGCGTAATCCAGGTGCGCAGCTTGCGAATGGTGCCATGCCGCGTCTGAGCGCATTTCCGCTGCCGGCAACCATAAAAGTGACAGACGAATTTTTGCCGCAGGCAGACATGACGCTTGTGGCCGTGCCTATGAAGCATCTGGTTTCCGTGTTGGCGCAGTTGGAAACGACGTCTCCTCTCGTTCTGTGCTGCAAAGGGGTTGAGCCGGACAGTCTGCATTTTCCGCTGGATATTCTGGCTGCCATCAAACCGGGGCATAGGGGTGCCGTTCTTTCTGGGCCTAACTTTGCCCATGAAGTGGCCGCCGGGCTGCCAGCCGCCGCCGTTATTGCGGCCCAAGAGGACGGGTTAGCCCGCTCTCTGGCCGATATGCTCGGGACACCAGCTTTTCGGCTTTATGACAGCACGGACACCATCGGGGTGCAGCTTGGTGGCGCGGCCAAGAATGTCATCGCCATTGCTGCGGGCGTGACGATTGGTGCAGGGCTCGGAGAAAATGCGCGGGCCGCTCTGGTAACGCGGGGGCTGGCGGAAATCAGTCGCCTTGCGTTGGCGCTTGGGGGCGAGGCGGCCACTGTCTCTGGCCTGTCCGGGATGGGCGACCTTCTTTTAACATGCACCGGCACGTCCTCGCGCAATTTTCGCGTGGGGCGGGCGTTGGGTGAAGGTTTGTCACCCGCGGAAGCGGAAGCCGCTGCGGGGGGCGTGGCAGAAGGTATGGCGACATCACAGGCGCTGACTGAACTGGCGCGGCGCTCTCAGGTGAGTGTGCCTATCATGGATGCTGTGGCCGCAATCGTGACAGGGCGTGCGCTTTTAAAAGATGTCATTGAGCAACTTCTGGCGCGGCCTTTGGGGCCGGAAATTAAAGTGCCAGAAGCTTTTTCTCGTTAGTATGAATTTTTAAAAATTACTGGAAGGAAAAGCATTTTTAATGACGTGTCATGAGCTTGATTGCGCCAGCATAAACCGCCATGCGGGTATGCTGGTGTGAGGCTGACGCCCTGCGGTCAAAGCGTCAGCGTTCCGTTTATTTTGAGATCTGCACGTCAGCCAGCGCTGTGTTGAGCAGATAAGCCAGACGGACGCCTGCCTTCATCAACTGCTGTGTGACAACGGTCTGTGCAGCGGCATCATAACCGGCAGGGAGTTCAACCGGAGCGCTGTCCGGATCGCAACCCGCTTTTACGGTCGTCAGGTGGTAGGCGTAGTCCCGGGCCAGACCGAAGCTTTCCTGTGCCCAGTCAGACGGTGTGCCTTGTTGCCATGCCTGCTTGTCATCGTAGGTAATGTGCATGAACAGCGTGTCGGACAGGCTTTTGGGATTGGGGTCGATTTCAGAGACCACAGCCGTATCCCAATAGGAATGGAGGTTAGTTGTGCGGGGGCCGCCCAGTGCAAGCCGCACGCAGTTGCCGCCTTTGTCATGGTTGTCCGCAGCATGGAGCGGCTGATGCAGATCCCCGACAAAATGCACCAGATATTTCAGAGCCAGAACGCGCTCAGCCGGGGTCGTGTCCGGTGCGCCCAGTTCCTTTGCAAATTGAGGAATTTTGTTAACAGCACAGTCTTTTGCCGGTCCTGCACTTGCAGGCCCGTTCTGCGCGGGGAAGTTGTAACAGGCCTGAGGAAGGTCGGGGTGATCCAGTTCAATATCAACAAAGTGCCACTCGCCCGTTTCTTTGTGCCCGGCACTACGCCAGGTATCTGCCCAGGTGGAACGAGAGAGAAAATCAGGCTGCGTCAGCGTGTCTTTGTCCTGCTTTAAAAGGAGGTCGACCTTCTGCCGTACGTCTGGCGTCAGATAATCCCACGCCAGAGCGGCCACAACCTGATGCCCTTCACGCCCCCATGCCAGAGCCTGTGAACTTGTAGTGGCTAAACCGAGCACCATGCAGCCAGCGGCAGCGAAAATATTAAAACGTGATCTCATGAAGAATACTCTCAAAAAGTCTCATTGTTTTTGAGATTATAGTTTTTTCAGAAAAATATATCTATTCGGGATTGTAATATTTTTTTACTGTGCTGCCACTACGTGTTTTTGTTGCAAGCGATCTCGCCCTCAACCTGTGTCAGTATATGACATTATGATGAAATGTGGTGTTGCGGTTGTTGAGGGCGCTGTTTCTGTTTAGGGCAACTGTCGCTCGCCCTCTGCTGTTTGGAACGACCTTTAAAGAGGCGAGTGGGGCAGTCTTAAAAGACTTGTGGGCGCATTTGAAATTGAGAGGGTATGGATGTCGGTGATCGGACGCAGAGGACTTCTGAGGGGCGGGGGTGGACTTGTTACAGCGGGTCTTCTGTCCTCCATCAACCGTGCATTGGCTATTCCGGCCGAGCGCCGGAGTGGGACGCTGGAAGATGTCGAGCACGTTGTGGTGCTGATGCAGGAAAACCGGTCCTTTGATCACTATTTTGGTCATCTGAATGGTGTGCGCGGGGTCGGGGATCGTCATCCGGTCCGCTCGCCGGACGGCACGCCTGTCTGGTCACAGTGGCGCGCAAAGCCTGAGGAGGGGAGGGTTCTGCCGTTCCAGCTCCGCACGCATGTTACAAGTGCGCAATGTGTTCTGGATCTCGACCACAACTGGGCGCCCACACACGCGGCCATCAATGCCGGATGGAACGACCAGTGGCCCCGGCACAAGACCGACATGACGATGGGGTACTATACGCGGGAGGATATTCCCTACCATTACGCACTGGCTGATGCGTTTACGGTGTGTGACCATTACTTCTGCTCCACCCCAACGCAGACCCACCCGAACCGCTTTTATCTGATGACCGGAACCGTAGATGGGGAAGGCGTGGGTGGCGGCCCGGTTCTGGATAATGTGGACTGGGTAGACCGCGCTTTTTATCCGGAAGTGCCGGGGCCGTTTAACTGGACCACCTATCCGGAGCGGCTGGAAGCAGCCGGGGTGAGCTGGCAGGTTTACCAGCAGGGCCTTTCACCGTCCGATGTGGAAAACGGAAATTTTGGCACGAACGTGCTGCTGAACTTCCGCAATTATGTCGAGGCTCCGGAAGGCTCTCCGCTGTTCCAGCGGGCGATGACCAAGCGCACGCTGGATACGTTGAAGCAGGACGTTCTGGCGGATCGTCTGCCTCAGGTGTCCTGGTTGCTGCCGCCTGCTGCATATTCCGAGCATCCGCGCTGGACCCCGGGTTATGGGGCGACCTATATCGCCCGGGTGCTGAATGCTCTGACGGCCAACCCGGAGGTCTGGGCAAAAACCGTTCTGCTGGTCATGTATGACGAAAATGACGGCTATTTTGACCATATGCCCCCACCGCAGCCCCCCACGCCCGTTTTACCCGGCAAGAGCACGGTGGACACGCGTGGCGAGATTCATGACCGTCTCACGCCTTATGAGCCGAAGCGGTATAAGGCTGATCTGCTGCCCTATGGACTAGGCCCTCGCGTTCCCATGCTGGCTTTGTCACCTTGGAGCACAGGTGGGTTTGTCTGTTCGGAAGTGTTCGACCACACGTCTGTCTTGCGGTTTATTGAGGCGCGCTTTGGGGTGCGTGAAACCAATATTACTCCCTGGCGGCGTTCCGTGTGTGGGGATCTGACCAGTGCGTTCGATTTCTCGCGCAAGCAGGGTTTGAAGGGTAATTTTCCGGATACGGCTGATTACAGGAGCAAGACTGACCTCTCCTGTAAATTGCCTAACCCGGCTGTTCCGGCTCAAAGCAGTGTGTCTGACATTGGCGAACAGGAAAAAGGCCATCGCCCCGCGCGGCCTCTCCCTTACGTTCTGACTGTGAACGAAGTGGACGGGCCTGCTGGCTTCTGCACGCTTCAGTTCCTGAATGAAGGCACAACGGGTGCCTGTTTCTATGTGTATCAGGAGCTGTCAGAGGAAAAGCCACGGCGCTACACAGTGGGGGCTGGCGCATCTTTGCAGGACCAGTGGCCTGTGCCTGCGGGCGAGATGCTGCGGCTGATGGTGATTGGCCCCAACGGCTTTGCGCGATATTTTCATCGCAAGGGTCGTTCGGCCGTGGGGATTTCTGTTGTTGATCAGGCAGAGACCGGGGCCATTGTCGTGAAACTCACAAACCGCACCAACCGACCGCAAACTGTCCAGATGCATGACAATGCGTATGGGCTTGCAAAGCGGACGGTCGTTCTGCCAGCGCAAGGCGTTCGGCAGGAGCAGGTTGGGCTGGCAAAGAGTGACCACTGGTATGATCTGACGGTGTCTGTTGACGCAGAGCCGAACATAACAAGCCGTTTTGCAGGGCATGTTGAAACAGGGCGGCCCAGCATTACAGACCCGGCTTTGGGGAAGCCTGTTCTCCACGTATGAGCCTTCATCCTCCCGGTACGCCGGGAGGATGTGCCTGTTCCGTTTCAGCAGACACAGAGATGTATAAAAATTAAAGAATGACCATTTTTTATGGAGAAAATTAAGGTCTGCCAGTGAGTCTGATAAAATAGAGAATGAGAAAATAGGCTATATAATCTCTGTTTTTTGGAGAAATTCTCGAAAAAATTTATCGTTGTGATTTCGAATTGTTGCAAAAAAGCATCATGCTTTCATTTTTGTATGCGTGTCATAAAAATTTAAAATAAAACCTATTTTACAGATGTTAAAGGAGGGCGGCGCTTAACGATATTTTGAATGGAACTGTTGACCACTATGCAGAAACTTTTGGCCACTTCCGCGCTGATTGGCTTTACAACGCTCCCGTTCTCAGCGGCCTTTGCCGCGGCAGAACCTGACACGACGGAAAAGAACAGCGGGCATGTGCGCGCTGCGTCATCGTCAAAAGTTTCCTCCAATGAGCCTTCAATGATGGGTTCAACCGCACCGACTGATCAGGGACCTGAAAGGGTCGAAGTGAAGGGTGGGCGTCACCGGCAGGTGGGCGGCGGTCTGATGATTAAGGAAGACGCGCCTAAGTCGCGCTCCACCATCACAGCGGAATATATTGAAAAACAGGCCAGTGGCCTTAACCCGATGCAGCTTATTGAAATGCTGCCGGGCATTAACACCACGTCTACCGACCCGATGGGCCTTTCCGGCGGCCATATGACCATGCATGGTCTGAGCGAAAGCCAGATTGGCTTTACGCTTGAAGGTTTCCCCATCAACGATATCGGCAGCTACGCTGTTTATCCGCAGGAAATTGTGGACCCTGAAAACCTGCGCACCATTAATGTGGAACAGGGCTCAGCGGATCTGGATAGCCCGCATATCAGTGCCACCGGCGGTGCCGTCAGCATGTATCTGATGAACCCCAAGGACCGTCTGGGCGGCAAGATTGTCGGCTCTTACGGCAATTATAATGCACGCCGTATTTTTGGGCGTCTGGACACCGGTTATGTTGGGAATACCAACGTAAAGGGCTTTGTGTCCTTCTCCGATGCGGCTGAGCAGTCCTGGCGCGGCCCGGGTGGGCAGGGCAAGCTGCATGGTGAAACCAAATGGGTGAGCGCCTGGGGTAAAGGCAACGTTGTGTCTTTCTCTCTGGTGGGGAACCAGTCAAAAGGCGTGACGTTCCCGACAACCCGTATGTCAACCTGGCAGCAAAAGGGCATTCACAACAGTTACGAAAGCAACTGGGACCCGAAAAAGCCAAGCGGGAACTACTACCAGTTACATCGCAACCCGTTCACCAATATTTATGCCAGTGCGCCGTCAACCTTTACGCTGACAAAGAACCTGACCCTGACGGAAACACCCTATTTCTGGTACGGGAACGGAAATGCTGGTGGCGCGTATAACGAAGACCTCACCAACCAGCAGTATGGTGAGCAAACCGTGACGGGCTCTATCGGGCCGTATAATCCGTCCAATACAAAATCTATCCTTTTGTATAACCCGTCTAATACGCAGACCTATCGTCCCGGTGCCGTGACAAAGCTGTCCCTGCATACAGGGATCAACCGTCTGTCTGTCGGGTACTGGTTTGAATATTCAAAGCAGATCCAGACAGGGCCTTACAGCCTGATAGATAATGCGACCGGCAAACCTTATGATCTGCTGGCGAGTGGCCCGAACATGGTGCTTTCAAACGGTGAGACGGCACAGTATCGCGATACTCTGACGCAGACCCGTATTCATACGATGTTCATCGCAGACAGCCTGTCTCTGCTGAATAACCGGCTTACTCTTGAAGCTGGCCTGAAGTATGCCGTGGTCAATCGTGAGGGGCATAACTTCCTCCCCAACACGTCCACCGGCCCTTACATCAATGGCTCATGGCAGGAGCCGCTGCCGGCGGCCTCCATCCGCTTCAAGATTAATAACGAAAACCAGCTCTTCGCGTCCTCAACAACAAACTTCCGTATTCCGATGAATACATCACTGTATGATTCCGGGGCATACAGCACAAAGACGAAGGGCTACACGACGCAAGCTAACGCGGACATGCGGCCGGAAATTTCCATTTCCGAAGAGTTCGGCTGGCGTTATCAGGGCCCGACTATCATGAGCTCGATAACGTATTTCCATTACAACTTTACCAACCGCCTGTATCAGCAGACGGTGACCATGCCGACCGGAGATACCTATAGCCGGAGCATCAACGGCGGGAATTCCCATGCCGATGGTGTGGATGTGGAAGTGGGCACGCGCCCCATTCTGTATCACCTGCGTCCGTATTTCTCAGCGGAATACATCAATGCCCGCACGGATAGTAATGTTGCGGCTGGTGGCACCAGTGACTTTGTATTCAGCAAAGGCAAATTTGCTCCGCAGACCCCCAAGTATCAGCTTGGCTTTAATCTTGATTACGATGATGGCCACCTGTTTGGCGGATACAGCCTGAAATACGTCGCCAAGCAGTATGCAACCTTCGTGAATGACCAGCATATTCCTGGTTATCTGACGATGAACATCAGTGCCGGATATCGTTTCAAGGACTGGGGGATTATGAAATCTCCGACCCTGCGCCTGAACCTGCGTAATATTACAGACCGTCACTATCTGGGGTTTGTAAGCGGCACAGCCGCCAATGCTCTGGCAGCGACGGGGATGTATGGGTCCAAGATCAAGGGTGGCAGCACGTCCTACTCCATCGCAGCACCCTTCATGGTGATGGGGACGGCCAGCGTCGATCTCTAAAACTCTGAAAAACGGAGGGGCTGTGTGCTCCTCCGTCCTTTAGCATCAAACTGTTTAGTGGCTGGATTTTGCGGGGGCTTTACCGTTATCCGGCATTGCAGTTGCAGCAAAATCTTCTGAGACAAACACCAGACCGTTGAGGATCTGGTCGAGGGCAGCGACGGCTTCCGGCGCCTGCTTGCCTTCAGTAAAGACCGTTGCGCGGTTCAGAGCACCCTGTGTCTGAGCCAGCGGGGTCAGCGCGATAATGAAATCGGCATTTTCTCCCACAACCTGCATGGTCTGCGCAGCCTGATCCGGCTGACCGGCTTTAAGCTGACCATTGGCTGTCGCAACGGCTGCTTTCTTTTCCGGAGCCAGCGTTTCCGTTGCAATGAATTCGCCACCAACCGGGATCCATGTGGTCGGGGTCGTCACCGGCATATGGGACGGAGAAACCGGGCGCTGCGGCGCAGGCTGGAGCTGGCTTTCTGCGGCATCAAATTTCGTTTCCGCTTTGCTGGCTGCTGTCAGACGCTTCTGCGCATCGTAAAGGGCCGGGATTGCGGCATCAGTGTTGCCAGCGGCAAGCGTTTCACGCGCCTGCACAATATCGGCCATGGCACGCTGGCCGTCCGCGGACAGATGATGGAAGGCACGGCCAGCCTTGAAGTTTTCCCACTTGGTATGGAGGCTCTCTGCATGGGCCATCATGGGAGTAGCTGTCAGAACAGCCAGTGCGGCCAGAGACGCTTTAGCATTAAGACGCATTGTTACGATCCGTTTCTTCAATATCGAAGGGCTATAATGAGGAAGACCCTTTTCCGCCTCCTATATTGGGCGGGCGGTTGCGTCATACAACTCTCAGATGCGGGACGCAGATCAGCGGGTTATGGCGCTTTGAGTGCGTCTTCATAAATGCGTCAGCAGGGCCTGGCGGGGCGTATTTGTTTTGGAACATGCTGGATGCGACGTTTACAGCAGAGAAAGGGACGATTTTCGCTACCGGGGGAAAGCTATGCAGAGACCTTTCAGAAACAGACTTGCCCGCGCACTGTTCGCGTGTGCGGTGAGTGGCGTCGCATCCGTGGTGATCGCCGGGCACAGTCTGGCCGCAGCAAAGGTTGACGAACTGCGTGTGCCGACTGGCTTTCATATCGGGATTTTCTCGGCTCAGGTGCCCGGAGCGCGGGAAATAGCTCTTGGGGCGCAGGGCACGGTGTTTGTCGGCACAATGGGCCCGGGCGTGGTCTATGCCATTTCAACCGATCAGGCTGGCCATGCCACCAAAGTCCGCACAATTGCCCATGGGCTGAACCAGCCTGTTGGTGTGGCGTTTTACCGGGGTGACCTCTACATCTCTGATACCCAGCGCATTGTTGCCCTGCGGGATATTGAGCACCATCTGGATGCACCACCTGCGCCGGAGGTGGTGGCGGATGCGCTGCCCTATGAGGATGGTGATCATTTCTGGAAGTTTATCGCCTTCGGGCCAGATGGCAGGCTGTATGTGCCCATCGGGTCGCCCTGTAATATTTGCGATGTCGGGCATAAATTTGGGCGTCTGCTCAGCATGAAGCCTGATGGGACTGACCGGCAGGACGTGGCCTTTGGCATCCGCAATACGGTTGGTTTCACATGGCAGCCGGGGACGGGCGCATTATGGTTTACCGATAATGGACGGGATAATCTGGGGGATGATGTTCCCTCGGACGAACTGAACCGGGTGAGCCGTTCCGGAGACTCGTTTGGGTATCCGTATTGCCATCAGGGCAATCTGCCTGATCCGCAATTTGGAAAGCAGCACGCCTGCAGTGAGTTCACGCCGCCTGCCGTAATTTTGGGGGCGCATGTCGCGGCTCTGGGGCTGCGCTTTTATGAAGGAACGGAGTTTCCTGCATCGTATCGAGGTGCGCTGATTATCGCCGAACACGGCTCATGGAATCGCAGCACGCTTGCCGGGTATCAGGTTGTCACGGTGCATTTTGGGCCGGATGGAAAACCGCAGGCGCCGGAAGTGCTGGTGAGCGGGTTTAGGCATGGTCAGACCGCGTGGGGGCGTCCGGTTGATGTGCAGCCTCTGGCTGACGGAAGCGTGCTGATTAGTGATGATCTGTCTGGCACGATCTACAAACTGACTTATGGTGGCAGCCCGTAAGGATGCGGGGAGGCTTAGAGCTTGACGCGCATATGGTCGCGCAGGGCGTTGCACCGTTTGGTATATTGCGACGCCTTGGAAGCCGTGACGAAATTGATGAGAAACGCGGCCAGCAATGAGAAAAAAGACAAAACAGTCAGCAATTCGCCGGTGAAAGAGATGTCCTCATTATAGTGCAGGGCGGAATACCAGAGCAGGCCGATGCTCAGCACCGCGCCAAAAAATCCAAAAACGCCAGTGGATTTTATCAGGGAGTCCTCAATGCTTTCAAAGGCGGATGTTTCCCGCCAGAGGTCAAAAAGCCTGCGATCCACATCGTCTATGGCGTTCGCGTGGCTTTCCTTTTGGGCGTCCGTGCGCATGTGGGGGTTTTTGCGGTGGATATCCAGTTCCTGCCGGGCTTTGACAAAAACCCGACGCCGTTCCTTGATGGCGGGCAGGCTAATATCGACAAAACTGAGAATGGCGACGTTAAGACCCGCAGAGAGCTGCACGACAGCCTGAAAATCACCCCACGATATGCTCATACTTGGCCGCCTTGCTTCTCAGTCTTTGTCACCTGAGTGTCCTACTGAGAACGGCGTTTGGCACCAAGAGCCCGCGGGCATGTCAGCTATTCGGGAAAGCGAGGCGCATCAGTCAAGACAATTAGCGTGCTCTGTCCGGCTGATGTCCCAGCAAAGCAGGGCGACCAGCGGCAGTGGCCACAGGAAGGGCAGGCTGGTTTTCAGGCTCAGGGCCATGGAGGCTGTTGCGGCGCCCAACAGAAAGGCCACCCATGACAGGCCGGGTAGAAAAATGGCACTGCGACGGGGGCGAGGAACAGTGCTACCCGGCAGGCAAGACATAAACCATGCAGCAAGGGCCGCAGCGCATTTCAGCAGATTGCTGGTGATGACAACAGTCTGAATGGCATTGCCGGAAAAGCGTGCCAGCGTCTGCCCCTGAACGGCCATGAGGGCAGGCAGGACAAGGCATTCATAACGCAGCTGATGGGGCGCGCCATGAACACTCTGCGCGATCATCAGCAGGACAGCCATTATCACAAACCCATAGACTGGCTGAGCAATGAGCCTAAGGCAGGCCGCAAGAATGGCAGTCAGGAAAAAGACCAGAATGAGTTCCGCAACCTGCAGGCCGTGCTGCCAGTTTCCCGCTGCAAAAGTGGCGTCCATATGGATGGTGTTTCCGGTCATGGCACCCGCAAACATCCCGCCCAGATCAATAAAGCTGAGCGCATTGATGTAGCCCGCCAGCAGACCAAGAAGCAGAATGCGGCGCGCGGATGCCAAAACCGGAGCGGACGCCATGCAGATTAACGGGTGCTGAACAGACGGTCGCCAGCGTCCCCAAGGCCGGGGCGGATATAGCCGTGTTCGTCCAGCCCGCGATCAATCGAGCAGGTCAGGATGGGCACATCCGGGTGGGCCTTCTGCAGGCAGGCAATGCCTTCCGGCGTGGAGAGCAGGCAGACAAACAGCAGACGTTTAGCCCCCTTCTCTTTCAGCCGCGTCAGAGCAGCAGCAGCACTGTGGCCGGTGGCCAGCATGGGGTCGACCACAATGCAGCGGCGCGAGGCAATCTGCGTCGGCAGCTTGAGGTAGTATTCCACAGCCTCAAGGCTATCCGGGTCACGATACAGGCCAATGTGCCCAACAGGCGCGAACGGCACGAGGTCCAGCATGCCATCCAGCAGGCCATTGCCGGCGCGCAGAATGGAGATAAAGCAGACATCCGGGCCAGCCAGCTGTTCGCCCTGCATGGTTTCGAGCGGCGTCGTAATTTCGACCGGCTCCAGAGGGAGATTGCGCGTGGCTTCATAGCACATCAGCAGGCTGAGTTCGCGCACCAGACGGCGGAAACCAGCTGTAGAGGTTTCCTTGCGGCGCAGGTGGGTCAGCTTGTGCTGAATGAGCGGGTGATCAAGCACCACAGGAGGGAGAGGGGGAGGGGTTTCTAAAGTCATGGGGGAAGCATAACGATTGAAAGAAAATTCCGCCATATTCCCTGAAGCAGGAAATTTTTCTTAATGGAAATTTGCAGGGCGGCCCGGACTAGTGGCAGAAGGGCGCTGCACGGCCCAAAAGGGGGCCTGTTGGCTGGGTCTGTCTGGCCTGATGTTTGTTTGAAGAGGAAGTAGAGCCAGATGGCCGTAAACTACGCGACTGTCACGTGGGACCAGTTACATAGAGATGCTCGTATTCTGGCAGAGGCTCTTGTGCCCAAAATGCCGTTTAAAGGCGTGGTGGCCGTCACACGCGGCGGGTTGATCCCGGCTGCCATTATTGCACGGGAGCTGAACTGCCGTCTGGTCGAGACCATTTCCGTCGTCACCTATGATGAGGAAGAACGTGGCAAGCCCACCATCATCAAGTCTCCTGACGCTGCAGGCGATGGCGAGGGCTTCCTTGTTATTGATGACCTGGTGGATTCTGGTGTGACGGCCCGCGTTGTGCGTGAGCGGCTGCCCAAGGCCTATTTTGCCTGCCTGTATGCAAAGCCTGCCGGAATGAAGCTGACCAACCATTTTGTTGTTGAAGTGCCGCAGGATACCTGGGTTTTGTTCCCGTGGGATACGGCTCCGCTGTTTGTTCCGCCGCTTGCCAGCAAGACAATGGACAAGGCTGACTGATTTTTTACCGGAATGGGCTTGCCAGCCTGCCGAATGCCGCTTAGGTTCCGCTGCATTCGGGGCGTGGCGCAGCCTGGTAGCGCGCGTGTTTTGGGTACACGAGGCCCCCGGTTCGAGTCCGGGCGCCCCGACCACATATATCTGGAGGCATCACCATGCCGGCACGGATTTATAAGCAGCCTAAAGCGGCGGGGCAGTCAGGACTGGCTGGCACGCGTGAGTGGGTTTTTGAATACGGACAAACAGCTCCAAGACATCAGGACCCACTGATGGGCTGGACCGGGAGTCAGGATACCCAGTCTCAGCTGCGTTTGTATTTTGCCTCCTGTGAGGACGCTGTGGCGTATGCTCAGCGTGAGCAGATAGGCTACGAAGTTGAAGCGCCTGTTCAGCGTATCCGTAAGCCTAAAGTCTATGCGGATAACTTCCGGTTTGACCGGATCCAGAACTGGACCCATTGATTTTCCGGATATTTCCGACTATCGGAGGGTGCAGAGTACGCGCCCTTAGCTCAGTTGGATAGAGCAACAGCCTTCTAAGCTGTGGGTCGCTGGTTCGAATCCAGCAGGGCGCGCCACACTCTTTTTCAAAAAATACTGCCGTTCTTTTTAGCTGCGACTTGCCCAAAGCGGAGGGCAAGGGTAGGCCTGCTAAGAGAAAAAAGGCATTTAGTGTGGCTCGACGATGGTCGCTCTGGCTGAATGCGTGCTTGATTGTGTCGGGAGCCAAATTTTGAAATCATTTTGTGTTGTGGGAGCTGGATTTAGCGGGGCGATCATTGCCCGGCATCTGGCTGAGCGTGGCCATAAGGTAACGGTTGTGGATGAACGCCCCCATCTGGGCGGCAACTGTCACACGGAACGAGACGCAGAAACCGGTGTCATGGTCCATAAATACGGCCCTCACATTTTCCATACAGCAGACAAAAGAGCGTGGGATTACGTCCAGCGCTTTGGGAAATTTCAGCCCTACATCAACCGCGTGAAGGCAATTTCCAAAGATCGTGTCTACACTCTGCCTGTTAACCTCCTGACCATCAATCAGTTCTTTGGCACGACCATGGGGCCGAAGGAAGCACGGGCCTTTATTGAAAATAAAGCCGACCGTTCCATTCAGGCTCCCCGTTCTTTTGAAGAGCAGGCGCTGAGCATGATTGGTCCGGAACTCTATAAGGCCTTTTTCCACGGCTATACGCGGAAACAGTGGGGGCTGGAGCCGACTGAACTCCCGGCATCCATTCTGAAGCGCCTGCCGCTGCGCTTTAACTACGACGATAACTACTTCAATCATCCGTATCAGGGCATGCCGGAAGACGGCTACACGAGCATTGTCCAGAATATTCTGGCTGTGGACGGGATTGATATTCGGCTGGGCTGTTCCTTTGAGAGTCTGGAAGGGAAATACGATCACGTCTTCTACACAGGGCCGATAGATCGCTATTTCCAGTTCCGTCTTGGGCGCCTTGGGTATCGGACGCTTGATTTTGAACGGTTTGTTGATGAAGGGGACCATCAGGGTACCGCCGTTATCAACTATTGCGATGAAAACGTGCCGTTTACCCGGATTTCGGAACACAAGCATTTTGCTCCGTGGGAGCAGGACAAATTCTCTAAGACGGTTTGTTTCCGCGAATATAGTCGTCTGGCGGGTGAGGGGGATGTTCCCTACTATCCCATCCGTCTGGTGAACGAAAAGAAGATGCTGGACAGCTATATTGCGCTGGCCAAATCAGAAAGTGGTGTGTCTTTCATGGGCCGCCTTGGCACCTATCGCTATCTGGATATGGATGTGACTATTACGGAAGCTCTGGCTGCCTGTGACCAGATTGATGCGTTGCTGCAAAATGACGAGAAGTCTTTGCCGTCTTTCTTTGTCGATCCAGCCTGACAGCATGAATACTCTCTTCCTTGCGTGTGAATATTTTTCTTAAGGAAGGCTCTTTTTTAATTTTGCTTTAAGCGTGGCGTGGGAATTTTTATGTCAGGTATAGATGTCTCTCTTGTTTTGAACGTTCATCGTGAACAGGATTTATTATACCCCACGCTTCGCTCTCTTCTTGATACTGTTCTGCATGCGCAATTACACGAGATTAAATCTGAACTGGTGATTGTTACAGATCATGCAGATGAGAGAACGCTGACCCTTTTACAGAATTATGATTATACTGGTTTTGACGCTGTCAGGCTTGAAAAGATCGAGGTGCGTTCGCTGGGGTTGGCACGGAATCATGGTATTGAGGTTGCTGTGGGTGAGTACATCCTCACCGCAGATGCCGATGATTTAGTTTCCAGAAATTTTATCTATGAGCTTTATCAAGTCCATCAGGCTGCCCAAAATAAGAAAATAGTCGTCTTCCCGGAGTATTATCATTCTTTTGGGGACGGCAGTTACGTCTGTAGATTTTATTCTCTCGACCAGGTTGGTCTGTACAGAATGGCGGGCGAACATCCTTATGTTTCCCGTTTTATGGCAAGACGCGCAGACCTTTTAAGCGTGCCCTACAGGGACTGCTCGTCCGGCACTCTTTATGCTTATGAAGATTATGACATTAATTTACGTTTGATTTGCGCAGGCTTTGATCTGCTTGTTGCACCGGACACAATTGTTTTTTATCGGCAGAGAACCGGTAGCATCATGGCGTCTCTTGGCAGAGAGCAAAAGCTTATGGTGTCTAACTCTGCTTTTTTTGAGGGGAGCGAGTTTTTAAAGCTTCTGCAGCATAGAGTGCAGGGAGCAGTACTTCCACAAATCCATATTGATTTTAAAAAATTCTATATGGAATCACTTTATTTGCGAGAGTTGGTTCATCAAGCAAATTTGATTGAGCCGGAAATACACCCTGATAGTCTTCGGGCTGTCCAGTTTTTTACGAATGTTGGAATTTCACAGGGTTTCGGACAGGCTTATGAAAAAGTTTGTAAGGCTATTCAAGAAAAACATTATACAGACGTCTTTTTCCTGCCCTTCCTTTCCAAAGGTGGCGGCGAAAAGTACGTTCTGAATTTTATAGAAACAGCCATTAAAGATGGAAGCAGATCGTGTTTATTGATCCTCGGGCAGCAGCTTTGCCATTCTAAAGAGCGCTATCAGAGTCCTGAAGGGTTGGATGTTCTCGACCTGCATGAAATTCTGGATGAGCATGAGGCTGTCCGGATACCAGAACTGGCAATTCGGGTTATTGAAAATTTTGCAACTGATGCAAGAGTTTTCATGAAACTCTGTCCGTTTTGTGAATCTGTTATGAAAGTCTATGCTGAATTCTTTAAGACCAGGCAGCTGGTTTATTTTTACTTCTGTTCTGCTTATTATATTATGGATGGCGTTATTTACGGAGACGGTGGGGAGTATCGTTTTCTGAGTAACTATAGAAACTATATAGATTATGTTATTTCAGATCACGCTCTTAATCTCAAACAACTGGAATATCGTATCCCGGCATATCAGGGACGTACTGAAGCCCTTTACACCTATAGTCAGCCGGTTTCACACCCTCTTCAGCACAACGACGGCCCGAGGCGCTTAATATGGGCTTCTCGTCTGGATGCACAAAAACGCCCCGATCTGCTCCATAAAATTTCCGTCGCACTGCAGGCAGAAAACATAGCAACAAAGATTTATGTTTATGGGAGCCCTGTTCTGGATCATTTTGAACCTGAATATTTCGATGATTGCCCAAATGTTGTTTATAAAGGCGGTTTTAGTGGCTTAGGGAGTATTCCTTTCACAAATAAGGATGCTTTCTTATATACATCGCTTTTTGATGGTCTGCCTAACGTCCTGCTGGAAGCTGCTCAAATGCAAATTCCAATCATCACAATTGATGTCGGTGGGGTTCCGGAATTGATTCAGGAGAAATCTGGCTTTCTGGTGCACAACTGTGCTGATGACGTGGAACTTGTGGCGCGGTATGTCACTAAAATTAAAGAATTTCTTAATGCGTCTGAGACGGAAATTCAGAAGAAAGTTGACTGTCTGCATCAGCATTTTGAGCAGCAACATGCTCAGTCCATCTATAACGTGAGAGTTGCTGCGGTGTATGCGCGTCTGGAAGAACAGCTTGCAAAAGGGGATGCTTGAAATGGATGAAAATTATAAAAATATCAGGCAAGCTGTTCGTGCAGAAATTCGAGAGAATTCGTCTTTTATTGAATCCTTGAAGCGCTTTGCAGATAACGGGGCAGTTTTCTATCCAGGTTATGGCAACCTTGGCGACGGGCTGATTGCGTTAGGGACGCTTGACCTGTTTGCGGATCTGGGATGGGACCCCAAACGTATTCAGGGCCGGCATAAAGAGGCTTTTTCTGGCTACACCCATATTGTGATGGGCGGGAGCGGCGGCTGGGTTAAGGGGATGTGGGAAACCTACCTTGAGCAGACACTCGCCTTCCTTCAAAATGGTGGGCAGTTACTCATTCTTCCGACAAGTTTTTCAGGCTTGGGGGCTGAATTTGTTCCTTATGCAGATCAGGTAACAATTTTCTGCCGTGAACAGCGGAGTTATGACGAGCTACTTCGTCAAGGGCTGCCAGAAAGCCAGATATTCGTTTGTCCGGATTTGGCGTTTTATACCAAAGAAGAGCATTTCTCTGATCTGGAAATTGAAAGTCATTATCCAGTTCTCAAAATTTTTCGGCTTGATGAAGAGGGTGGACGCAAAACGCCTCCTCGTGATTCTGTCGATTTGCCGCTGTTGTTTAATGACATCCAGTGGTCGACAGTCGAACAGTGCGTGAAACCTCTTCGTGCTGTTGCTGGATTAATGAATCAGTTTGAATGCGTTGAGACTGATCGCCTCCATATGGCTGTTCTGGCTGCGTTAATTGGGCGGAATGTTAAACTTGAGCCTTCAAGTTATTTTAAAATTAAAGCAATTTTTGATTATACTCTGCACCGCTTTCCGACGGTTACGTTTGAAGATCGCACGTCAGATTATACTCTGGCAGAACAGGGTGAACGTGCAGAAGTTCAGTTACTTCGGGAGACGGTTAAAAGAATTAATCTCGATCGGCAGGCCGAGTGGGAGCAACGCACAATTGTTCTTCGTCAGAATGACGCTCTTCTGTCCCGTCTGGAAAAATTGCAGGGACAATTGAATGAGATCTCTGCAGAAAAAGAGACAGAAATAAAAAAGCGGACTGATCTTATAGAGTATATACGTCACCTTGAGCAGGAAATTTCAGATAAGGATCAGGAGATATCCTGTAAAGTTTCTGAATTTGATCAGGTGCGTCAGGAGCTTGAAAAAATTCAATCATCTCGCCTGCATCGTGTGGGGGAGAAATATTACAGCATATTCCGCTTGCCGATGTTTGGGGTTGTGCTGCGGATGGTGCGTAAAGTGATCGTAAAATAGGCCTGTAGACTGAAAACAAGACACCCTAGAAATCAATTTTCATGGACAGAATTTTTCTGCCCATGAAAACGAATGTAGCGATGAAATGAGCATTTCCCGAGGACGCTGCTTAAGGATCGTCCTCGGGCAAGAAAGCGCTTATTTTCGAAAATGAGCAGCCAATTGACCTGCGCCAAGCTTGCGCAGTCCCATCCGAATATTCCGAATGGGTCCGGGCTGGTTCACGCTGTCATAATATTTGTGCACCAGCTGAACCAGCCTGCCTCCCTCGTGCTGAGCGGCCGGAGCTGGAGCAGATGTGTGGTGGGTATTGTTTGCTGATGGGATCGTTGGGTTGTGATACTGCGTATTGGGGCCATTGGCGTTCAGGAATTTGATCATCTCGCCATAGCAGCCTGATAACTGTGTCTGATGTTTATCAATAATATAATTATAGTTGATGTTAAACATCCTGAATTTATCACGGAAAATCGAGTCTTCCCGGATACGGTATTTGAATAGCGGGTGAGGGATCATCACGCCGCGGACGCCGTTAAGGACCATGGAAATGGTTGACTCCCAATCGTCCAGGAACATGCCGAGGTTCGGGTCATGCTGCCCGTGAGCAAGGTAGGCGTCACGCCGCACAACCAGCCCCTGACAGTTGGTGGTGTTCATGATCATCTGGAGCGGGACTTCAGGGTTAAAGGTCGGCCAGAGCCGGAGGCGCCCGTGCTGGTTGAAGTCCTCATTCCACGCACCCACAAAACCGACATTGCTGTAACGGTTCAGGATCTTCAGGGCTGCTTCATAGTAAGGGACGCAGACGAGGTCATCGGCATCCAGAAGAGCGATATAGTCTGTCGTGGCGTTCTGGACGCCGATATTGCGGGTCTCCGCCACGCCGGAGTTCTTTTTGTAGATAACTTTCAGGTTTGTATAACGTGCTTCGAGAGTTTTTAGAATAATGACGGATTCTTTGTCCGTCGAGCCATCATCGACGACAAGGATTTTGATATCCTGCAGGCTGCTGAATTTGATGCTTTCAATGGCTTCAATTAGCAATGCGCCAAGATTGTAGTGCGGGATGACAACCGTCAGTGCTGAGCCATCTTTTGCTTCAGCATGGGTCAACTCTTTCCCGGATGTGAAGGGGAAGGCAGAGCCAGGTGCGTTCTGTTCGGCTGTGGCCAGAACCTGTTCTTTCTGCGTCATGACGGTTGCGTAAGAGCAGGTATCCTTAATGGTCTGAATGGCATTGTCCGTAATGGAGCGGCTTTGCATATCGTCCAGAGCATCAATTGTCAGAATGGCATCCTGAATGGATTTTGGGGAGTGCGGATCAAACAGGAAACCGTTTTCTCCATTCCGGATGAGTTCTGCCTGTCCGCCACTCAGAGAGGCGGCAACAAGGCCACCCTCCGCCATATGTTCGATAACGGAATAAGGATAATTTTCGAACAGGGACGGGTGAAAGAGCGCCTTGAGATGTTTTTTGATGAAGAGAATTTCGGAATGTTCTTTTAAGCCTGCAAATTTGAGCAGTCCTTTTTCAATCCATTTGCTGTATTTGGTGCTGAGCGTTTCTGTCAGGGATTTATTGTTTTTGAAATAATGCGTGTCAGAACCGTAAACGTACAAGGATGACTGGCCACCATTAGCCCAGTACAGGTCAAACCCCGCCAGCGCATGCTCTATGCCTTTCCAGTAGCAAACACGGGAGGCAATGGCGTAATCAGGGATGTCGTAAACCTGAACCTGCGTGTTATCGCTGGTCTCTGTTTTCGGAGCCAGACTGGTAGAGGGGTTTTCGTAAGGGTTGGGCACAACATCAATCGGAACATCTTTTTCCAGAAATTCCGTAAGCAGTTTCTTTTTCAGAAAGGCGCTGGGGGAAATGACTTTGTCTGCAGCCTGAAAGCAGAACTGCTCCATATATTTTGTGAAATATGTTGGCAGTTCATAGATATTTTTCTTGTCCCATTCATCAATCATTGTGACGGGTGTATGGGCGGTCACCAGAACTTTCAGGTCTGTAAACGGTGCTTCAAGGCACAGTTTTCTCTGGAGCGTAAAATAACCCAGACCGAAACCGTCACACACTTCAAGCCAGTCCGGTTTGAAACCATCCGTGATGATTTTTTTGACCTGATTGGAGAATTCGTAGCTCATGGCCGCCCAGTGGCCCATATGTTTAAAGGACTCACCGGTGGACGGGTTGAAGCGGATCACCTTGACGCAGCCAAAATACGTGCAGACTTCATCATGCACGTTGAAATCAGCCGTCAGGATAACGGTCGGTTCTCTCCGTTCTATTTTTGCGTTGATGTATTCCTGAACATACGTGCACAGGCCGCCCCCGGTGACATCAGGAGGGCATTCAAAAGTGAGTAGAAGTGTTTTCATGGTTTCTCTGGTCTGAGCCGCAGAAAAGTGTGGCCTGATAAGGGTATCTGATTGGCCTGAGCTATATCATTATTCTGAGAGCGAGGGATAAATTTTTCTATGCTGATGAATGCTTCATGGGATTTGCATGAATAAAGCCAGGAACATCTTCTTATAAAAAGACCGATGATAGATTTTTAAAAGCAAACAGCTTTTATAAGGCAGGTGCAGCGCAGACTGAGGGCTGTGAGGCGCATTTTGTGCCTTGACGTCTCGGGCTTCCCGCAGCATTGCTCCGACTATGCGAGTAGCTGCCATTCTTCTGGCTGCCGGAACAGGCAGCCGTTACGCCGCGACCAGCGGGTCTGCAACGCCGAAGCAATACGTGATGCTGGCGGGCCAGCCGGTTATCCGCCACGCTGCGGAAGCCCTTTTGCCTCATGTAAGCTGTGTGCAGCCGGTGGGTGACCCCGAAATGCTGGCGCAGGCGCTGGACGGCGTTGCTGTTCTGCCGCCTGTGGCCGGTGGCGCAACCCGTCAGGCCAGTGTGCTGGCCGGGCTGGAAGCGCTGGATGCTCTGCATGAGACCGAGCGCCCCGATCTTGTTCTGGTGCATGATGGCGCGCGTCCTTACGTGACGGCCAAACTGCTGCAGAATGTTGTCTCCGCTCTGGCTGAGCACCCCGGCGCTATCCCTGCCGTGCCGGTTGCCGATACGCTCAAGCGGGAAGACAAGGGTGTGATTGCCGGGACGGTGCCGCGTGATCATCTCTTCCGGGCGCAAACACCGCAGGGGTTCCGCTTTGGGCTGTTTTTAGATCTGCATCGTGGCGCTGCGTCTGCCACGGCAACGGATGACGCGAAGTTGCTGGAAGAGGCAGGCTTTAGCGTGGCGCTGGTGCCCGGTGATGAAGACAACATCAAGCTGACTTATGAGGAGGACCTCGTGCGCCTTGAACGACTGATTGGTCCGACTCTCCTGCCGCGTGTCGGGCTGGGGTATGATGTTCATGCTTTTGAAGAAGGCCGTCCGCTGATCCTCTGCGGGATTACCGTGCCGCACACCAAGGGGCTGGCTGGCCATTCCGACGCCGATGTTGGCATTCATGCGCTGTGTGACGCCATTTATGGCGCGCTGGCGGAAGGCGACATTGGCACCCATTTCCCGCCCAGCAAGAACGAGTGGAAAGATGCGGACAGCGCGCGCTTCCTCGTGCATGCCGGGCAGCGTATTCGGGAACGTGGCGGCATGCTGATTAATGCCGATGTGACGCTCATTTGCGAACGTCCGAAAATTGGCCCGCATGCGCAGGCTATGCGCCAGCGGATGGCGGATCTGCTTGAAGTGGATGTTGGCTGGATTTCGGTTAAAGCGACCACGTCTGAACGTCTGGGCTTTACGGGGCGTGAAGAAGGCATTGCCTGCACGGCGGCCGTGTCTGTTCTGGTGCCCTGATCCGGCAGTGCTCTGAGCGCTTCTGGAATAAGGTTTTTGGTAAAAGGCCGTGCATCAGGCTGATGTGCGGCCTTTTTCATGTTCTGCCTTAGTGATTGGAAAAGAGACCAATGGCGACCATCCTGCTGAAAAATGCCCTCCGTGTTGTGACGATGAATGACCAGCGCGAGGAGCTGGAAGGCGGATGGGTGCTTGTGCGCGGGCGGCAGATTGTGGCTCTTGGTGCAGCCTCAGACCCGTTGCCGCAGGCGGACGTGGTGCAGGATATGACCGGGCATGTTGTGATGCCCGGCATGGTGAACACGCACCACCATATGTATCAGACGCTAACCCGCGTTATCCCTGCCGCGCAGGATAGCTCACTGTTTGGCTGGTTGCAGGCGCTCTATCCAATCTGGGCCGGTCTGACGCCGGAAATGATCCGGGTTTCTACCTGCACGGCTATGACGGAGCTTTTATGGTCCGGTTGCACCACCACCAGTGATCATCTTTATCTGTTTCCCAATGGGAGCCGCTTAGAGGATCAGATTGAGGCCGCCACTGAGATGGGAATGCGGTTTCACGCGGCGCGTGGCTCCATGAGTGTGGGGGAGAGCAAGGGGGGCCTGCCGCCCGATAGCGTGGTGGAGGATGAGGCCGCCATTCTGGCCGATACGCAGCGGGTGATTGAGGCGTTTCATGACCCTGAACCACTGGCCATGCAGCGTGTGGTGGTGGCGCCGTGCTCACCGTTTTCTGTCAGCCCGGATCTGATGCGTGAGGCCGCCGGACTGGCGCGCGCGACCGGCACCATGCTGCATACGCATCTGGCCGAAAATGCCAGTGACATTGCGTATAGCCGTGAGCGCTTCAACATGACGCCAGCGGAATATGCCGAAGATGTTGGCTGGGTTGGCGCGGATGTATGGCACGCGCATTGCGTCAAGCTGGATGAGGCAGGCATCAGCCGTTTTGGCGCAACGCATACCGGAATGGCGCATTGCCCGTGTTCCAATATGCGGCTTGGATCCGGCATCGCGCCAGTGCGGCGCATGGTGGCGTCCGGCATGCGGGTTGGGCTGGGCGTCGATGGCTCGGCGTCCAATGACGGCAGCCACATGCTGCGGGAAGCCCGGCAGGCTATGCTGCTGGGGCGTTTGCTGGAAACAGAAGACGGACGGCCCATGATGCAGGCGCGTGAAGTGCTGGAACTGGCCACGCGTGGCGGTGCGGCGGTGCTGGGGCGTGACGATATTGGCTATCTGGCCCCTGGTATGGCGGCGGATGTTGTGGCGTTTGATCTGCGCGGGATTGACCATGCTGGCGCGCAGTCTGACCCGGTTGCGGCTTTGCTGTTTTGCTCGCCTCAGCGTGTTGCGTATTCCATGGTTAATGGGCGCTGGCTGATCCGTGATGGCCAGTTTGTAAATCATGACCCTGCGCTGCTGGCAGAGAAGCATAATGCTCTGGCGCGTCAGTTGCTGGAAAAGGCCTGAAAATAGGGACGTGCGGGAACTTTAAACGCTAAAAACGTTACGGATATAAAAGATTGATTCCCGAATCGGAAATGCGTATATCTGCCTAAATCATAGGCAAAGTGGAAAAGACTGTGCAAACGCAACCGTTATTGCGGCCGATTGATCT
This sequence comes from Acetobacter malorum, assembly GCF_001580615.1. GTDB lineage: Bacteria > Pseudomonadota > Alphaproteobacteria > Acetobacterales > Acetobacteraceae > Acetobacter > Acetobacter malorum. Next base: position 156,257 of record NZ_LHZC01000054.1, on the reverse strand, counting down.
GGGCGGTGTGCGCCTGGAAACGCCCGTTATCCTTGCTCCCATGTCCGGCGTGACAGACCTGCCGTTCCGTCGTCTGGCGCGGAAGCTGGGGGCTGGGCTTGTGGTCTCCGAGATGATCGCGTCCTGGGCCATGGTGCGGGAAAATGACACAACCCTGCGGATGGCCGAAGTGGCGGATGCCGGTGGCCCGAATGCTGTGCAGCTGGCCGGGTGTGACCCGAACGCCATGGCGGAAGCTGCCCGGATTGCCGTGGGCCGTGGCGCGGATCTGATCGACATCAATTTTGGCTGCCCGGTGAAGAAGGTTGCGGTTGGCCAGATGGCCGGTTCTGCTCTGATGCGTGATGAAGTCGGGGCAGCCCGCCTGCTGGATGCCGTGGTGAAAGCGGTTCCTGTGCCGGTGACACTAAAAATGCGGATGGGGTGGGACCATTCTCACCTGAATGCGCCCGTGCTGGCCCGTATTGCGGAAGATGCCGGGATCCGCATGATCACCGTGCACGGTCGGACACGCCAGCAGTTTTATAACGGCACGGCAGACTGGGCCTTTGTGCGGAATGTGAAAGAAGCCGTCGGCCTGCCGGTGATTGTTAACGGCGATATTCTGACGGTGGATGATGCCCGTACAGCGCTGGCGCAGTCCGGCGCGGATGGCGTGATGATCGGGCGCGGGTGTTACGGGCGTCCGTGGTTTCTGGCGCAGGTCGCGCACGCTCTGCGCACAGGCGAAGAAGTGCCGGACCCCACGCTGGAAGCGGAAAAAGCCATTGTGCTGGAGCATTACAAAATGATGCTGGAGCATTTTGGGGAACGCCCCGGCCTGCGTCTGGCCCGCAAGCACGTCTCCTGGTATTCTGCTGGCCTGCCGAATTCCGCCGGGTTCCGGGCTGCTGTGAACCGCGTGGACTGTGCGCCGGATGCCATTGCGATGATCTCCGATTTTTACGATCAGCAGATTGCTGACGAGTCCGTGCGCGAACCTCGTGCCTCCCGCCATGCCGATGCGCAGGCGCACGCGGCATGACACAGGCTGCATGAAGCGCCCAGTATTGCCTCAGGACGGGAGCCCGTCTGCCGGGTTGCTGCTGGACAGTCTGCCGGTGCCGGTGCTGGAGCTTGGCCCTACGAACAGGCTGCGCTTTGCCAATGCAGCGGCGGAAGAGTTCTTTGCGACGTCTCGCCACCAGCTATGCCAGAGTGCGCTGGAAGAACTGGTGCCGGAAGACCATCCGGTCTTTTTGCTTGTGCAGCATGTGCGCAAGGAAGGCGGCACCATTACCGAGCATGAACTGGTGTTCAGCAGCCCGCGCTTTCACCACGAAGGGGTGACAGTGCAGGGGGCGGATGTGCTGGATTATCCCGGCTCCATTTTGCTGACGTTTCATGATTCTTCAGCCGCACGGGCGCTGGACCGCCAGTTGGCCTTCCGCTCTGCAGCACGCAGCGTGTCTGGCATGGCGGAAATGCTGGCGCATGAAGTGCGGAATCCGCTTTCCGGCATTAAAGGTGCCGCGCAGATTCTTGAGCATTCCGTTGGGGAAAGTGACAAGGAACTGGCGACGCTGATCTGCGATGAAGTGGATCGCATTGATGCGCTTGTTGAGCGAATGGGCGTGTTTAATGAGGCCCCGGCGGACTATCGCTCCCTCAATATTCATCGCGTTCTGGAACATGTGCGCCTGCTGGCCAGCAAAGGCTGTGCGGCGGGGCTGCGGATTGTGGAACGGTATGATCCGTCTTTGCCGCATGTCTGGGGGAATCGGGACCAACTGGTGCAGATGTTGCTCAATCTGGTCAAGAACGCGGCTGAGGCAATCCGGGAAACGGAAAAGCCGGGTGAGATTACGCTGAGCACCAGTTACCGCCCCGGAATTCGCCTGGCTGTGCCCGGCACCTCGCAATGGCGGCATCTGCCGCTGGTGGTGACGGTGCGGGATACGGGGCCGGGCATTTCAGAGACCATCCGCCCGCATCTGTTTGAACCCTTCATCAGCACCAAGATGAGCGGGAGCGGACTGGGGCTGGCTCTTGTTGGCAAGATTATGGACGACCACGGCGGCGTGGTTGAAGTGGAAAGCCGCCCCGGACGCACGGAAATCAGCCTGTATCTACCCGTGGTGCCGGACGGCAACGAAAGCATCTGACAGCTTCGTTCTTTTTTTGTAATGATCTTTTCGTATCTGAGTGTAACCTGATCCCTATGACACCTTTGCCGACTATTCTTGTTGCTGATGATGATCGTTCCATTCGTACCGTGCTCGGGCAGGCGCTGGGGCGGGCCGGGTATCAGGTTCAGTCCACCCCTAACGCCGCAACGCTCTGGCAGTGGGTGGAGGAAGGTGAAGGGGATCTGGTCATCACCGATGTGGTGATGCCGGATGGGAGCGGGCTGGATCTGATCCCGCGTATCCGCCAGGCCCGGCCTGATCTGCGCATTATTGTCATGAGTGCGCAGTCCAATCTGGTGACGGCGGTTAAAGCCACGCAGCGTGGTGCGTTTGAATATCTGGCCAAGCCGTTTGACCTGAAGGAACTGCTCAGCGTTGTGGCCCGCGCGCTGGTAGCCCCGGCGCATGAGGCCGATAAGCCTGCGGTGGCCTCGCCTCCGGAAGAACGCCTGCCGCTGATTGGTCAGTCCCCGGTCATGCAGGGGATTTATCGCAGCATCGCCCGCCTGACGACGTCTGACCTGACTGTGATGATTAGCGGTGAGAGCGGGACGGGTAAGGAACTGGTTGCACGTGCACTGCATGAATATGGGCGCAGGCGGGGTGGCCCGTTTGTGGCCGTAAACATGGCCGCCATTCCGCGTGACCAGATTGAGAGTGAACTGTTCGGGCAGGAGCGCGTGCCAGGGGCTGTGACAGGCCGGAGCCCGGGCCGCTTTGAGCAGGCAACGGGCGGCACGCTGTTTCTGGATGAAATTGGTGACATGCCGCCGGAAGCCCAGACGCGGCTGTTGCGCGTGTTGCAGGAAGGCGAATTTACCACCGTGGGTGGCCGCGCACCCATTCGGGCGGATGTGCGGATTATTGCCGCAACGCATCGGGACCTGCGGCAGGCTATCCGGGCAGGGACTTTCCGGGAAGATTTGTATTACCGGCTGAATGTTGTGCCGCTGCGTCTGCCGCCGTTGCGGGAACGGCTTGAGGATATTCCGCTGCTGGCCCGCCATTTTCTGGCGCAGAGCCGGGAGGCTGGGGCTGGGAGCCGGGTACTGGATGACTCCGCCGTGGCGCGTCTGCAATCCTGGCGCTGGCCGGGGAATGTGCGTGAGCTTGAAAACCTCATGCGGCGCATTGTGGCCCTTTATCCGCAGGAAACCATCAGTAGTGATCTGATTGATGCGGAACTGGCCGAACCGCTGGCGCATGAGGTGATTGCGGAAAAAACGGCGGTGGAAGAACCGCTGTCCGATGCTATTTCCCGCCACATCATGCGGTATCTGACCGCAGGGCGGGAAGGGATGCCCTTGCATGATCTGTATGCGCGTGTGATTGCAGAGGTGGAACGACCTCTTATTCAGATGACATTGCAGGAAACGCGTGGAAATCAGATCAAGGCAGCGGCCATGCTGGGGCTGAACCGGAATACGCTGCGCAAAAAAATTCGTGAGCTTGAAATTCCCGTTGTGCGCGGTGTGGTCTAACCTGCCTTTATGCAGCGCTTCCTCTCTTCACTAAGCACTCTTCTGGCCCGTACCCGGTTCCATTGGCTCTTGCGGGCTCTGGAGCGGAAAAGTGTGGCTCTTACGCTGGCCGCTCTGGCGCTGTGCCTCGGCTTTGCAACCTTTGTGGTGCTGTCCGGCGGGATGTCCTTTGGGCATTACGCGGTGATCGAACCGCTGGTGTTGTTGCTGAACAGTCTGGTGCTGGGCCTGCTGCTGCTGGCCGTGGCCATGCGCGTAGGGCCGATGCTGGTGGAGCATCGGAAAGGACTGGCCGGGGCCAGACTCCATGTTCGGCTGGTCACACTGTTCGGGATTGTGGCGGTTGCGCCGACGCTGGTGGTGGGTGTGTTTGCCACCCTGTTTTTCCATTACGGCATTCAGATCTGGTTTTCCGACCGGGTGAATACGGCGCTGAATGAAGCCATGGAGGCCTCCCGCGGATATCTGACGGAACATAACGCCAATATCCGCACCGATGCGTTCTCCATGTCCAACTACATCATGAGCGCACAGAACGAACTGGCGGCCAGCGGCATGAATCTGCTGCAGGATCACGATGCGCTGAGCGAGATGCTGGACAGTCAGGCCACCATGCGCGGGCTGACGGATGCGCTGGTGTATGACCCCATTACCAACAAGATTGTGGCTTCGGGTGGCTTAATGAGCCGCGCCGGAGATCAGGCTCTGCCGCCTCCGGCTGCGACCATGCTGGCACGCTCCAATGATGTGGCCATTCTGGACTCTCCGGACCAACGCACGGTGCGGGCGGTGGTTGAGCTCTCCCAGACCCCCGCGCTGATGCTGGTGATTACCCGTCTGGTGGACCCCACCATTCTGGAACATATGCACCGCACGGAAAAAGTGATTGCGGATTACCGGCGTCTGAACGGGAACCGGGCCAAAATCCAGCTGACGTTTGTGATGATTTTTGCGCTGGTGGCGTTGCTGGTGCTGGCCTCGGCCGCGCTGATTGGTCTGGCGCTGGCCAACCAGATTGCCAAGCCACTGGGGCTGCTCATTCTGGCGGCGCGCCGGATTAGTGAGGGCGATCTGGGCGTGCATGTGCCCGAGGCTAATCGGGATGATGAGGTGACGAGCCTTTCCCGTGCCTTTAACCGCATGACGGAGCAGCTGGCCAGCCAGCGGTCCGAATTGATGGTGGCATATGGGCAGATCAATGAGCGGCGCCGGTTTACGGAAGCCGTCCTGTCCGGTGTTTCCGCCGGGGTGATCGGGCTGGATGTGGAGCAGCGGATTGAACTGCCGAACCGCGCTGCCTGCCTGCTGCTGCAAACAGATCTGATGGATGCAATTGGCGAATCTCTGGCGACCCGCGTGCCGGAATTTGCCGAGCTGCTGGCCGAAGTGCGCTCGGTGCCGGATCAGGTCATTACGCGGGAAGTGCAGACTGGCCCGGAGACCAGCCGGCGCATACTGCTGGTGCGGATTGGCGCAGAGCTGCGGGGGACGGTCACGGAGGGCTACGTGATGACCTTCGATGACATCACGGCCCTGCAGCAAGCCCAGCGGAAAGCCGCATGGGCGGATGTGGCGCGGCGGATTGCGCATGAAATCAAAAACCCGCTGACCCCGATTCAGCTTGCGGCGGAGCGGCTCAAGCGGCGCTTCCTGCGGGAAATTACGTCGGACCCGGAAACATTTGCGCAGTGTGCGGATACCATTGTGCGGCAGGTGGGCGACATTGGGCGCATGGTGGATGAGTTCTCCGCCTTTGCCCGCATGCCGCAGCCGGTCATGACTAATGAGGATCTTTCCCGCATTATCCGGGAAGTTCTGGTGCTCCAGCGTAATGCGCACCCGGAAATTACCTATCACGTCAGCCTGCCGGACAGAGGGCCGGTGGTGCGGTGTGACCGGCGGCTGATCAGCCAGGCGTTGATCAACCTGCTGCAGAATGCAGCGGATGCCATTGCCATGACAGCAAAACAGGGTGATGTTGAGGGAAATGGCTCAAACACAGCCAATGCGGTATGGATTGATTTGAAGGACAGTGAAGGCAACGTCGAAATTTCTGTTGCAGATAATGGCGTTGGCCTGCCTTCGGGCGACCGGCATCGGTTGACCGAGCCATACGTGACGCACAAGGCTAAGGGCACCGGGCTTGGTCTGGCCATTGTTAAAAAGATTATGGAAGACCATGGGGGTGCGGTGCGTCTGCAAGACAGGGCGGAGGAAACAGGAACTGTGGCTATTCTGATTTTGCCGATGAAGGACGACCATGGCTCATGAAATCCTGATTGTTGATGATGAGCCCGATATCCGGATGCTCATTGAGGGCATTCTTGAAGATGAGGGTTACGAAACACGGGTTGCTGCGACATCTGATGCAGCCATAGCCGCATTCCGGGCCCGCAGGCCGTCTCTGGTCATTCTGGATGTCTGGTTGCGGGACTCCCAGCTTGACGGGCTGGGCATTCTGAATGTCCTGCACGCGGAAGAACCGTCTGTGCCGGTCATCATGATTTCCGGGCATGGGACGATTGAAACCGCCGTGGCGGCCCTTCAGCACGGCGCGTATGATTTTATTGAAAAGCCATTTCAGGCAGACCGCCTGCTGGTTGTGGTGCGGCGGGCGCTGGAAGCCTCCCGTCTGGCCAGAGAAAATGAGGAACTGCGCCTGCGTGCCGGGCAGGACACGGAGCTGTTTGGCAATAGCGCCCTGATCACAGCGGTGCGTGGCCAGATTGAGCGTGTGGCTCCCACGGGGTCCCGCGTGCTGATTACGGGTGGCCCCGGTTCCGGCAAGGAAGTGGCGGCCCGCATGATCCATGCGCGCTCCCGCCGGACAGATGGGCCGTTTGTGGCGCTGAACTGCGCCATTCTTGCGCCAAACCGGTTTGAGGAAGAACTGTTCGGGCTGGAAGGCGCGCCTGATGGCACGGGCCGGCGCACCGGTGTGCTGGAGCGCGCGCATGGTGGCACTCTGGTGCTGGATGAAGTGGCCGATATGCCGCTGGAAACGCAGGGCAAGATTGTGCGCGCCCTGCAGGACCAGACGTTTGAACGCCTTGGTGGCTCAACCCGCGTGAAAGTGGATGTCCGCGTTCTGGCCACCACCAACCGGGATTTGCAGGCCGAGATTATGGCCGGGCGGTTCCGGGAAGATCTGTATTACCGGCTTGCGGTTGTCCCGCTCCGTCTGCCCGGCCTGCGGGAACGGCGGGATGATATTCCGGGCCTTGCAGAACTGTTTTTGCGTCGTGCTGCGGAGATGGCTGGTCTGCCCCAGCGGGAACTCTCGGCCGATGCCGTTGCCGCCCTGCAGGCGTATGACTGGCCGGGCAATGCGCGTGAACTGCGTAACCTGATGGAACGCGTGCTGATTATGATGCCGGGCAACAGTGTTGAGCCCATCCGTGCGGAAATGCTGCCGTCCACTCTGGGGGAGGGTGCTCCGGCTTTGCTGAAGTTCGACGCCTCGGCTGATGTCATGAGCCTGCCGCTGCGCGAGGCGCGAGATATGTTCGAAACGCAGTACTTGCAGGCCCAGCTGCTCCGTTTTGGGGGCAATATCAGCCGAACAGCAATATTTGTTGGCATGGAACGCAGTGCCCTGCATCGCAAACTGAAGCAGCTTGGTGTAACGTCCGAGGAACGAGGGGTCGGCTGACGTGTTTGCAGTGTTACTGCAAGCCATCGTCCGGCTGTAACAAAAAATGAGAATAGGGCCTCCCATCGTGGATAAGGACACCGGATACAATGTGCAGGATGCGTTTCTGAGTCAGATTCGCCGTTCGCGCTCATCTGTGACAGTTTTTCTTGTGAATGGCGTAAAATTGCAGGGCAATATTACGTGGTTTGATGATGCCGCCGTTTTGCTGAAACGCGATGAGCATACACAGCTGATTTACAAGCACGCCATCAGCACAGTCATGCCGACTGTGCCTATCAATATCTTTGAAGCGCCAAATTCTGGTGCTCAGACAGACAGAGAGCCCACACTTGGCGACGATTTTATCTGATACAAAACCCGTTGCCACGCGTGGCGCGGTTATTCTCCCCTGGGAAAAGTCTGCCCATGACCAGGATGTAAGGGCTGCGGAGGCCCGGCTGGAAGAGGCTGTTGGTCTGGCAGCCTCCATCGGGCTGGTGATTGTTTTACAGGCGACGTTACTGCTGCGGACCAGACGCTCCGCAACCCTGCTGGGTAAAGGGCAGGTCGATTCGCTCAAAATTGCCGTTCAGGCGGAAAAAATTGATGTGCTGGTGGTGGATGCCCGCCTCAGCCCCGCCCAGCAGCGTAATCTGGAAACCGAGTTTGGCTGTAAGGTGATTGACCGGACCGGCCTGATTCTGGACATCTTCGGCGCACGCGCTGCGACGAAGGAAGGGACCCTTCAGGTCGAGCTGGCACATCTGGAATATCAGCGCTCCCGGCTTGTGCGGTTGTGGACCCATCTGGAACGTCAGCGCGGGGGCTTCGGCTTCCTTGGTGGTCCGGGTGAAACACAGATTGAGGCTGACCGCCGGATGATTGGTGACCGGATTGTCCGCCTCAAGAAAGATCTGGAGCAGGTGCGCCGCACACGTGGGCTGCATCGGCAGGCGCGTAAGCGGGTGCCGTTCCCGGTGGTGGCTCTGGTTGGCTACACCAACGCAGGCAAATCGACCTTGTTTAATGCGCTGACGGGGGCGACGGTTTACGCAAAAGATCAGCTGTTTGCGACGCTGGACCCGACAATGCGGGCAATCACGCTGCCATCTGGCCGCCGGGTTATCCTGTCGGACACGGTGGGGTTCATCAGTGATCTGCCAACGGAACTGATTGCCGCCTTCCGCGCCACGCTGGAAGAAGTAGCGGAAGCCGACATCATTCTGCATGTGCGGGACATTGCGCACCCGGATAGTGCTGCCCAGAAAAAGGATGTGTTCCACGTTCTGGAAGGCATGGCGCGGGATAACATGATTGAGCCGGACTGGTCTGGCCGCATGATTGAAGTGCTGAACAAGGTTGACCTGCTGGGCGGCCCGGAAGAGCTGGCGCAGCTGGGTGATGCTATCGGTATTTCCGCTATAACCGGAGACGGCCTGCCGGAACTGTTAGCGCTGATCGACCAGCAAATGACAGCCACTATGGAAGAGGTGCGCTACCGCGTGCCGCTGTCTGACGGCGCGGCATCTGCATGGCTTTATCAGCACGGGGAAGTGCTGAACCGCATGGATGATGAAAGCGGGGCCAACATTACCGTACGCATCAAAGCAGAAGACCGCGCGCGGTTTGAAATGCTGTTCAAACAGGTTGAACCGCTGCTGGCGTAAAATTTTCAGCAGTATGGACGGTTTGAAAACGGTCAGGGTCTGTATGAGCCTGACCGTTTTTTATCATCTTGTCTGACCATTCTTTTTCCGTAATATTTTCAGGGGTTCATGCGGGAGGCGGCCTAAGATGGATGTTATTCTGGCGCCCACAAATCTTGGCCTGAGCCCGCTTTCTCCGGGCCATGAACCGGGAACGTGGCGTGCGCCGGAGGTGCTGATGGCTGCCGGACTGGCGGAGGCTTTGGGCGCTGAGGCTTCCATCCTGACGCTACCGCGCCCCCAATATTGCCCGGTGCCGCCTGCGGGAACACTTATCCGAAACGGCTACGCGATCCGCGCCTTCAGTCTGACTCTTGCGGAGCGTGTGGCGCAGAGTGTCCGGAACGGGATCTTTGCTCTGGTGCTGGGTGGCGATTGCTCGATTCTTCTCGGGGCGCTTGCGGGTGCGCGGCAAAACGGCCCGCTGTCTCTTATTCATTTTGATGGACATAGCGATTTTCGGCATCCGGGGAATTATGATGCCAGCCGGGTTATGAGCGGGGTTGCCGGAATGGATCTCGCCCTGGCCACAGGGCGCGGTGAACCCTTTCTGACTCAATGGCCTGATATCGAAGGCCCATTGGTGCAGGATGACCATGTTATTCAGATTGGTGAGCGGGAAAGCCATGACGCCGATTTTGCATGGCCGGATATTGCCCGCACCACCATCACACAGATTGATATTTTTGACTTCCAAAAGATCGGCGTAGCGGCGGCCTCCGCAAAAATTCAAGCTCTTCTGAGCTCACACTCAGCGGCTGGGTTCTGGATTCATTTTGATGTCGATGTGCTGGATCAGGTCGTCATGCCCGCCGTTGATTGCCCCGGCTCACCGGGGCTGTCAGTGGCTGATATGGTGTCACTTCTCAATCCACTGGTTTCTGACAGACGCTGTCTGGGAATGACAGTTTCCATTTATGATCCGGAGAAAGACCCGGACGGGCACTGTGCTAAAACGCTTGTCGCTCTGTTGGGGCAGTTAGCCTATCGCGAGCGTGAGACGTTCGGCACAGTTCCCTAAGGAAATAGCAGCTAGCCGGGTTTACGCCGCCGGCTGGGCCGCCATTAACGCGGCGACAGCCTCCCATTCGGGGGCCGCATCAGCCGCGCCATGGCGGGTTGTGGCCAGCGCGCCGCAGGCAGACGCTATACGGACAGCCTCTGGGAAAGGCTTCCTCTGTGCCAGAGCGAAGGCGAGGCCTCCATTAAAGCAGTCTCCAGCCGCCACAGTATCAACAGGCTCGATGCGGAAGGGCGCACTGTGGCCGCTCTGCGTTCCATCATGCCAGAACACACCCCGGCTTCCCATTTTAACCAGAACCGCTTTCACGCCTTTGGCCAAAAGTAAGTCAGCAGCCTTTGCGGCGTCTTCCACAGTGTCTGGCCGAAGACCTGTGAGCTGGAACGTCTCGCTTTCATTGGGCGTAAGAATATCAATTTCCTGCCAGAGCGCATCCAGAAGGCCATTTTCCGGAGCGGGGGCAGGATCAAGCACGACCAGAGCGCCTGCCGCCCTTGCTTTACGAGCAGCAGCCAGAACGGCCTGCTGAGGCACTTCAAGCTGGAATAAAACAACGGCGGCACGTTCCAGCCATTCCGACGCGGCTGTAACGTCGGTCTCATCCACGGCCATGTTTGCGCCACCGACCACTGTGATGCAATTCTCGCCGCTGCCATCAATCCCAATCAGCGCAATGCCCGTTGCCTGTGCGGCATCTTCACGCAATGGAGAAAGATCCACGCCAAAGCGCTCCAGTTCCCGGCGCGCCTGCGTTCCAAAACTGTCCTGACCGATACGCCCGGCCAAAGCCACCTGAACGCCAGATCCCGCAGCCAGTCGCCCTGCCGCGGCAGCCTGATTACTGCCCTTGCCGCCGAGCATGACGGCATAGCTTTCGCCGTGCACCGTCTCGCCGGGGCGGGGCAAGCGGACAGCCCGGGCGGTAACGTCAATATTGATGCTTCCAAAGGACAGGATCAGGGGGTTCGGGTTCGGCATAGGGTGGGTCTCGGTAAAATAGGGAAGCATGGTTTAGCACCTCCGGCACCCAGCCGTCATGAAGGCATTGAGGGGGCGGCGATGCGAGACAGCACGATTACAGAGGAGGCGTGTCAGTCAAACTCGGTGGGCAGAGTAGGGGTCGCGTGGTGCGCGAAGAGGCGTTCGATCTGGCGGGGGAGGACCCGGCCTATTGAAAGATCCGTCGGGATTTCATTATGGGTGAAGAAACGCACTTCACTGGTTTCAATACTGGTGGTGGGGCTGCCGCCTGTCAGTTCTCCCAGAAAAAACAGCTTGGTGACGGTAAAAGCTTCCGGGGGCTGGTGGCCCTGAGTGGTGCGGTCCAGCGCCATGGCGAGTTTGGTAATGCGGACGGTATAGCCGGTTTCTTCCCACACTTCCTTGGCGGCGCAGTCTGCGGCGGTCAGGTTCACATCTGTCCAGCCGCCGGGCACGGTCCATTTGTTCTGGTCCAGCACTTCCCGCACCATCAGGATGCGGCCGTCTTTATCAAACACGCCGACGCGCACTTCCAGTTTTGGTGTCGCGTAGCCAGCCTGTTCCTGAAAAATGGTTTCAATTTTCCCGGCTGGGAGACCGCTGCCTTCCGCCATCATCCGGGCGGCGAGGGTGCGCAGCATTTCATAGCGTTCTTTATCAAAAGGGTCTTTGGCGTAGGTCAGGCCGGTCTGAGAAATGCCCTGAATTTCGCGGGCCCAGATCAGCCAGTTGGGTTCTGCCATAAGGAAACTCCCTTTGTGATGCGCGCAATAAAAAACGGGAAGGCCTGAGCCTTCCCGTTCCGTTGTGCCTGTTTGCAGGGCGATCAGGCAAGAGCCGCGGCGGCTTCCTGACCGTTGATGAGCAGGCCATCTCCATTGGCGGAAACTTTGACATTCTCGCCATCGTGAATGGTCCCCTGCAGCAGCAGTTCCGCCAGCGGGTTCTGCAGGCTGCGCTGGATAACCCGTTTCAACGGACGGGCACCATACACAGGGTCATAGCCTTCATTCGCCAGCCATGCGTGGGCCAGATCATCCAGAGTGAGGGTGATCTTGCGATCATCCAGCAGGTTCTGCAGGCGACGCATCTGGATATCGACAATCTTGGTCATGTCCGCTTTCTGCAGACGTGAGAACAGGATGATTTCGTCCAGGCGGTTCAGGAATTCCGGACGGAAGTGCTCACGCACCACCTTCATCACCTGTGCCTGCACCATGTCGGTCGATTCACCGTCCGGCTGGTGGGCCAGAACATCGGAGCCGAGGTTGCTGGTCAGCACAATAATGGTGTTGCGGAAGTCCACCGTGCGACCCTGACCATCCGTCAGACGACCATCGTCCAGCACCTGAAGAAGAATGTTGAAGACATCTTCATGCGCTTTTTCAACTTCGTCGAACAGAATGACCTGATAAGGCCGACGCCGCACGGCTTCTGTCAGCACACCGCCTTCTTCATACCCAACGTAACCCGGAGGGGCACCAATCAGACGGGCAACCGCGTGCTTCTCCATGAATTCACTCATGTCGACGCGCAGCAGAGCTTTCTCATCGTCGAACAGGAAGCGGGCCAGAGCCTTGGTCAGCTCGGTCTTACCCACACCCGTCGGGCCGAGGAACAGGAAGGAGCCAATCGGGCGATTGGGGTCCTGCAGTCCGGCACGGGCACGACGCACCGCGTTGGACACGGCTTTAAGAGCGGCTTCCTGACCGACCACGGATTTCCGCAGGTCATCTTCCATCCGCAGCAGTTTGGCGCGTTCGCCTTCCAGCATGCGGTCCACCGGCACACCCGTCCAGCGGGAGACAATGGAGGCGACGTCCTGATCCGTCACGGCTTCCGATACGAGGCCGCTTTTCCCCGCGTCAGACTGAGATTTCTGCGTTTCTTCATCAATCTGCGCCTGCAGGTTGGGAATGACGCCATACATCAGTTCGGACGCTTTGCCGAGGTCACCTTTACGCTGAGCAACTTCAACTTCGGACTTTGCCTGATCCAGCTGTTCCTGAAGCTTCTGGACAGCATTCACGCGGTCTTTTTCCGCATGCCATGCCGCACTCATGGCGTCAGATTTTTCTTCCAGATCGGCCAGTTCCGCTTCCACGGCTTCCAGACGGTCCTTGCTGGCGCTGTCATCTTCCTTGCGCAGGGCTTCACGCTCAATTTTGAGCTGAATGACGCGGCGGTCGAGTTCGTCCAGTTCTTCCGGCTTGCTGTCAATCTGCATGCGCAGGCGGCTGGAGGCCTCGTCAATCAGATCAATGGCTTTATCAGGCAGGAAACGGTCCGTGATGTAACGGTTGGACAGTGTGGCAGCGGAAACGAGTGCGCCATCAGTAATCCGGATGCCGTGATGCAGTTCGTACTTTTCCTTGATCCCGCGCAGGATGGAAATGGTATCTGCTACGGAAGGCTCACCGACAAACACCGGCTGGAAGCGCCGGGCGAGGGCGGCATCCTTCTCAATATATTTGCGGTATTCATCCAGCGTGGTGGCGCCAATGCAGTGCAGGGTGCCGCGTGCCAGTTCCGGCTTAATGAGGTTGGACGCATCCATGGCGCCATCGGTGCGGCCAGCGCCGACCAGCGTGTGCATCTCATCAATAAAGAGAATGACCTGACCTTCGGCGGATTCAATTTCTTTCAGGACAGCTTTCAGGCGCTCTTCAAACTCACCGCGATATTTCGCACCCGCCACCAGCGCGCCCATGTCGAGCGAGAGCAGCTTTTTGTTCTTCAGAGCTTCCGGCACGTCACCATTGACGATGCGCTGAGCCAAACCTTCCACAATGGCGGTCTTACCCACGCCGGGTTCACCAATCAGAACCGGGTTATTTTTGCTCCGGCGGGCGAGAACCTGAATGGCACGACGAATTTCTTCATCACGGCCAATCACGGGGTCCAGCTTGCCTGCCTGAGCAACTTCCGTCACATCGCGGGCATATTTCTTCAAAGCGTCAAAATTGGCTTCAGCGTTTTCGCTGGTCACAGTGCGTCCTTTGCGGATGGTGGCGATGGCTTTGTCCAGAGCGTCGGGCGTGGAACCGTTCTCTTTCAAAGCGCGACCGGCAGGGCTGTCGGAGGCGGCAATGGCCACCAGCAGACGGTCCTGCGCCACAAAGGAATCTCCGGCTTTCTGCGCGCCCTGTTCGGCGGCATCCAGAACACGGACCAGATCCGGTGTGGCAGAAGGCTGACCAGCCCCGCCGCCCTGTACTTTGGGCAGTTTGGCCAGAGCCTGTTCATTAGCAGCTCTTACCGCGTCAGGCGCGCCACCTGCGGCGCGAATAAGGGAGGACGCAGCGCCTTCCTCATCATCCAGCATGGCCTTGAGCAAATGCTCCGGCGTGAGCTGCTGGTTAAAATCCCGAATGGCAATAGTCTGTGCGGCCTGCAAAAAACCGCGAGAGCGTTCTGTAAATTTTGCGATATCCATCGTTTCCCTCTTGTCCCTTCTACTCAGGCGACTGAAGGCCTTGTCTCCATCCCATTATGGCAATGGCGGCATGGTCTTTTCTCGCTAACAAAGATTGGAATATCTGTTGCAACAATCAAGAGGGGGTGATGCAGGGCTGCTATTTTTTGCTGGCAAGCAGGCAAAAAAAACGCCTCCGGTGAGGGAGGCGTTCTTTCCGGACTGAGCTTGGAAAACTCAGGCAGCGTTCAGCTGAGCTTCAGCGAACTCGTAGTTTGCCAGCTTGTCCAGGTAGTTGGTGATGTAGTCCGGACGACGGTTGCGGAAGTCCAGATAGTAAGCGTGTTCCCACACATCCAGACCGAGCAGCACTTTGCCCTGACCTTCAGCCAGCGGGTTGGAGCCGTTGGCGGTTTTGGTCACGGCCAACTTGCCGTCCTGACCCAGAACCAGCCATGCCCAGCCTGAACCGAACTGAGAGGCCGCTGCCTTTTTGAACTGGTCCTTGAAGGCATCAACGCTGCCGAAGTCACCGTTGATTTTTGCAGCCAGCTTGTCCGGAATCGCACCGCCAGCAGAGGAGAGGTTCTGCCAGAACAGGATATGGTTCCAATGCTGACCCGCATTGTTGAACACGGGAGCCTGAGCGCTGTCGCCTTTAACAGCCAGAATGATTTCGTCGAGAGACTTGCCCTGCAGAGCGGGGTTGGCTTCAACAAAATTGTTCAGAGCCGTGACATAAGCCTGATGGTGCTTGTCATGATGCAGTTCAAGCGTTTCCTGGCACATGCCGCGTGCGGCAAGAGCGTTGTAGGAATAGGGAAGGGCTGGCAGTTCAAAAGCCATGACATACTCCATAAAGGTAAAAGCGGGCGACCATGCGCCATGATCCAGAGCTATGGGGCGGCGGCAGATGCGTCAAGGGAGTGGGGTGTGACAATGTTGCTTTCTGTCAGCCCGGTCACACAGTGTTGTCCCTGCCGCCCCGTCTTTGCCGTTAACGTCGCACGCGGGAAAAAGATCCTTCACGCCCCTTTGGGGGAGCCAGATTGTGGGTGTTGCCTGTGCTGGTGCAGGGGGAGCGGCAGATGCCCGGTAGAAGCCGGTGACGGTCCGGATGGGTAAAGGAGCGAAAAGGGGCAGCATGAAAAAAGACGGGCAGGACATGCGGCAGGAAGGCGCTTTGAAGGCGGCCGATCTGGAAGACGCTGTGCGGCGTGCTGACCCGGACCGGGCTTTGTGCGCGCGTTTTCTGCCAGCGTCTGTCCGCCCCGATGTGGAGGTGCTGCTGGCGTTCCATACGGAACTGACCCGTGCGCTTGCCCCCGCCCGCTCTGCGGCAATAGCTGGCCCCATGGCGGGGCTGATCAGGCTCCAGTGGTGGCGGGACGTGCTGGAGGGGGCACGAACGCCGGACCATGAGCTTGCTCCTCCGCTTCTGTTGGCTCTGGAGCGCGGTGTGTTGTGTCGGGAGACGCTGTTACGCATTCTCGCCGCACGAGAGGCGGAGCTGGACCCGCAGCCTGAGGTGAGTGCCTGGCGAAAGATGATGCTGGATGGCGCTGGTGGTTTGCAGCGCGCTGTGGGGGAAGCATTGGGCGTGCGGGATGCGGGTGTGCTTGCCCGGCTGGAAGCCTGTGGCGCGGCCTATGGTGCCGGGGCCATGCTGCGGCACTGGCCCCGTTTGCAACAAAGCGGGCGTTATCTGTTTCCGGGGGATGAAGCCGGACTGCGGGGGGAAGGCAACGCCTTCCTGAGCGCCTGTGATACAGCCTCTCTCCCGTCTTCTGCCCGACTAGCCGCCCTCCCTGCCATTCTGGCTGAGCGCGATCTGAAACGGGGGAGCACGCAGGCCGGTCTGCCCCGAGGGCTGGGAGACCGGCTGGCTGTTATGCACGCAGGATGGAAAGCTACGCGCGTCTTTCAACGTTCTGGTGCGGCAGCCTCATAAACGGGAAAGGTCCCGTTCTGCTGACGCGTTTTGCGATCTGGCGTGAAGCTCCACCAGTTTCGCCCCTCTCCGGTGCGGGCCTGATGGATGGCGGCGGCGAAGACGTCATACACGCACGGGTCATGCCGTTGCCGAGTTTTCTGGCAGAGCGCCAAATACAGAGCATCTGGCTCCTGCTCAGCAAGTTGCTGCACCGTGTGAATACCCAGCACGGCAAAATCCGCCAGCGCCGCCTTGCCGATATTGCGGAGGTCGGCAAGGGAGCGGGCGTTTTGCTGCGGGGCAGAGCCCTCAAGCATCGTTGGCGACGATGTGTTCCATTACGCCAATCAGCGCAGAGTAATCCTCGTTCGCGGCTGCGCGGCGCGTCAGAGAGAGTTGCTGCGTGGTTGCGGCCATGGTGGGCATGGGCACAGCCAGACGTGCCCCGGCATCCAGCAGCAAGCGCATGTCTTTTTGCATCAGGCGGGTGGGGAACTGCGGGGTGAAATCACCATCCTTGGCCGCACGAATTTTGCGTTTGTGGTGCGGGGAAATAACGGCAACCTCGCCCAGCGCATCAAACAGCATGGAACGGTCCAGCCCGGCGGCCAGACCATAAGCAATGGTTTCCGCCACAGCGGCCAGACCTGCGCCCATAACGCCGTTAATCACCAGCTTCAGCCGTGCACCACTACCGGACGGCCCTGCGTGCACGGTGGTTTTGCCAATACAGTCAAAGACAGGCTGGGCGCGGGCAATCAGGGCGTCATCACCGCCCGCCAGCACAACCAGTGCTCCGGCTTCTGCTTCCGGCGTGCTGCCGGAGACGGGGCAGTCAATCACGCTGATGCCTTTTTCTTCCCCGGCTTTCTGCAGGGCATCCGTGGCTTCGGGGGAGACGGAGCTGGTGTTCAGCAAAAGCTGGTTTTCATGCATGCCCGCCAGTGCGCCGCTCTCGCCATACATGGCGGCGGCAAGGGCTTCATCATCCGGCACGCAGACGAGGACGATGTCTGCTTTTTTTGCAACCTCGGCAGCAGAGGGCAGGAAGGGCGTGGAGCCGTCACCGCCTTTGCCGGAGGGCGTGTAGGCAACCAGAGCGTATCCGGCTTTTTTGAGATTGTCCCCCATCCGGCTGGCCATGGCGCCAAAGCCAATAAATCCAATGGTCTGCTGCGTGGTCATTCTGCGAGTCCCTGTCATTTTGCGTGCGGCAACTATGGCAGAAACGACAGAAGTTCTCATGCGGTTTCCTGCATGGTTCCTTTGCACGGAATGCTCAAGACAAAGCCGACGGAGCAAAACCTCCGTGGCGGCTGTTGTTTGAGAGAGGCGGGCGCATAAGAAGACCGCGTAATCAGAATGTTTTCCATATACAGTGGCGGCACTTTTGTTTTCACTGCACTGAGCAGTTCTGCTCACGTAAAAAGGAAGGGGCTTTCCTATGGCTGTGTATCGCTATCCTCGCCCGGCTTCCTCGGACATTACGCCACGACGGCTGTTTTTTTCGCGCCGGGCGTTGCTCGGCACGGCAGCGGGCGGTGTTCTGGCAAGCGGGTTGAAGCCCGGCATGGCGCAGGCTGATGCGCCTGTTGCGGCGTCCGCACGCGGTTGGCCCGCAGCGGAAACACCCACGCCTCGGGATGATGTCACCCATTATAATAATTTTTATGAATTCGGGATGGAGAAGAGCGACCCGGCAGAATTGTCCGGTGGCTTTCATCCCCGCCCGTGGCAGGTGCAGGTGGATGGGCTGGTTGAGCATCCGCAGGTCTGGGATCTGGATGCTCTGAGTGCCCGCTTTGGGCATGAAGACCGGCTGTATCGCATGCGGTGTGTGGAAGCGTGGTCCATGGTCATTCCCTGGCAGGGGTTTGAACTGGGGGCGTTGCTGCGGGCCGCAGGGGTGAAGGCCGGGGCAAAATACGTCGCCTTTACCTCCGTTGTCCGACCTTCTGAAATGCCCGGGCAGCGGGGTGGTCTGTTCTCCCTGCGCTGGCCTTATGTGGAAGGGTTGCGGCTGGACGAAGCCATGCACCCGCTCACCTTGCTGGCGACAGGTGTGTATGGCGAGGCACTGCCCGCGCAGAATGGGGCGCCGATCCGGCTGGTGGTGCCGTGGAAATATGGATTTAAGGGCATCAAATCCATCACGCGTATTACTGTAACCGACAAACAGCCACCGACGAGCTGGAACCAGATGGCCCCGGAGGAATACGGTTTTTACGCCAATGTGAACCCGGATGTGGATCACCCGCGCTGGAGCCAGTCGAGCGAGCAGATTATCGGGGAAGGCAGCCTGTTCAGAACAGCGCGTCGACCAACACGGCTGTTCAATGGCTATGCAGAACAGGTGGCCTCTTTGTATCGCGGTATGGATTTGCGGAAGGATTTTTAGGCGGATGGCACCACCCTCTTCTGGCCGGCGGCGGCGTTCCCGTTTTTCTCCGCTGACGCGGCAGGTTTTTCTGTATCTGTTTTGTCTGATTCCCGCTGTGTCTGACATTGCGCAGGGGATGGCGAACACGCTGGGGCCAAACCCCGTCTCCGTCTGTCTGCATGATTTCGGGCGGTGGGCGTTCCGGTTTTTGCTAATCTCGCTGGCGGTTAGCCCGCTCAGGCGTTTTGCCGGGCTGGACTTCATGGTTTATCGCCGCCCGCTTGGGTTGCTGGCTTTTAGTTATGCGGCGCTGCATGTGGTGTTTTATGTTGGTGTGGCACGGCATTTTGATACGCATGTCTTGTGGAAGGACTTTACCAGCCGTCCGTTCCTGACCTTCGGGGTGCTGACATTCCTGATCTTGCTGGTGCTGGCTGTAACCTCCACCCGGAGGGCGATCATCGCGTTAGGGCGGCGTTGGACGAAGCTGCATAAGCT
Organism: Acetobacter malorum; assembly: GCF_001580615.1. Classification (GTDB taxonomy): domain Bacteria; phylum Pseudomonadota; class Alphaproteobacteria; order Acetobacterales; family Acetobacteraceae; genus Acetobacter; species Acetobacter malorum. Next base: position 137,040 of record NZ_LHZC01000054.1, on the reverse strand, counting down.
GGTTTATGTGGCCATGATTCTGGCCTCTGTTCACTACGCCATTGCCTTCAAAACCTGGCACACGGAGCCGTTCATTTACGCGGCGATTGCTGCCGTTTTGCTTTCCTTGCGGCTGGTGCCAAAACCGGGAAAACGAACCGTCTGACTCGTGAACTTTTCAACAGACGATCGATATTTTTTCTGACGAATGCAGAGGAAATTCCCAGATGCAAAAAGCCCCGCCAGACGCTGGTTCTGGCGGGGCTTTTTGCAGAGTGTTTTGAAACGCGGATTAAGCTGCAGGATGCGTCTGTGTGTCCGCCAGAAGGGTGTCATGCCCCAGCGCGTTGAGCAGCTGTGCTGCGCGGGCGTCCGGGTTCATGACCTGCACCGTCTTGCCGCGCCCTTGCAGGCGGGAGACGATTTTCTCCAGCGTATCAGCCGCACTGATGTCCCACAGCCGGGCGTCTTTCAGGTCCAGCACGATGTGGCTGGCGGTATCCTGAAAATCAATGGCGTCAGACAGCAGGCTGGCAGAGGCAAAAAAGATCTGCCCCTGCACATGGTAAGTACGGGTGGTGCCATCGGTGCTCAGCGTGTTGTTCACTTTCAGCAACTTCATGACCTGAAAGGAGAAGAACAGCCCGCTAAGCAGCACACCACAGGCCACCCCGGCGGCCAGATCATGCGTGAGGACCACCACGATAATCGTCACCAGCATGACGGTGGAAGACAGGCGCGGATGCCGCACAAGGTCACGCAGGGACGACCATGAGAACGTGCTGACGGACACCATAATCATAATGGCCACCAGAGCCGCCACCGGTACGCGGGCTACAAACCCGTGGCAGGCCACCAGCAGCAGAAGCAGGAAGGCCCCGGCAGTGAAGGTGGAGAGCCGGCCGCGCCCGCCGTAGCGGAGGTTACCCACGGTCTGGCCGATCATCCCGCAACCTGCCATGCCGCCAAAAAAGCCGACAAACATGTTCGAAATGCCAAGCCCGGTGCATTCCATGCGCTTGTTGCTGTGGGTGTCCGTCATTTCATCCACTACGGTGGCGGTCATGAGGGATTCCAGCAGCCCGACCATGGCCATAGCGAAGGCATAGGGCAGCACGATTTTAAAGGTTTCCACCGTCATGGGCACATGCGGCAGCGTGAGGGACGGCAGGCCGGTGGGCAGCGCGCCCAGATCAGACACCACATGCACCGGCATGGGCACGGCCATGGTCAGCCCGGTGAGCACCAGAATGCAGATGAGCGGGGAGGGGATGACGGTGGTGATGCGCGGCAGCAGATAGACAATGGCCAGCCCCAGAGCGATCAGCGCATAGGTGTGCCATGTGACATGCAGCATCTGCGGAATCTGTGCGGAAAAGATCAGCAGGCCGAGCGCGTTCACAAAGCCTGTCTCTACCTCACGCGAGACAAAGCGCATCATGCTTTGCAGCTTGAGCAGGCCGAACACAATCTGGAACGCACCGGCCAGCAAAGTAGCAAGCAGCAGATAATCAAACCCGTATCCATGCACGAGGTCCGCTGCCACCAGAGCAACCGAGCCAGCCGCCCCGGAAATCATCCCCGGTCGGCCACCGGTAATGGCAATGGCAATGCTGATGACAAAGGAGGCAAACAGCCCCACCGCAGGGGCCACGCCCGCTGCGTAGGAAAAGGCGATGACTTCCGGGATCAGCGCAAAGGTTCCGACCATCCCGGCCAGAACGTTTTTGACCGGATCGTCCGTCCATTCTTTGAGATATTGGCTAACAGTCACGAGACCCCTTTCTGCCATGTCTGGTGTTTTTTCCCTATACAGGAGGGCATAAGATGGACGCGGCTGTAACGAAAAGGTTTTTCTGAGGCTTGTTGCTTCGCTGTGCAGGCATATGGCGCAGGCGAGCAGCCACTATCCGTTGGTGCACCGGGCTTTATGACGTCATAAGCCGATACCGGCCATAAAGTGGACATTGTGCTGCCTCAGGTGGCCCGGTATGCGTGAGGTATGGTTGTGAATGCTCCTTCTTCTGCCGCCCCTCTGATCTGGATTCTGGCTGGTGAGGCCAGTGGTGACGTGCTGGGCGCGCGCCTGATGCACGCTTTGCGCGCCCGGAACCCGGCCATCCGCTTTGCTGGGGTGGGCGGTGTGCGCATGGAAGAGCAGGGTCTGCACAGCCTGTTCCCCATGCGAGATCTGGCCGTAATGGGGCTGGTGGAAGTCCTGCCGCGCCTGCGCTCACTCTCTGCCCGGCTGAATGAGGCTGTGGGGGATATTGAAGCCCGCAGGCCAGACCTTGTGGTGACGATCGACAGCCCCGGCTTCACCCTGCGGTTGCTGAAGCGCATTGCCGGGCTCGGCATCCCGCGTGTGCATTATGTGGCCCCGCAGGTCTGGGCCTGGCGCCAGAAGCGGGTGAAGGAATTCCCCGGCCTGTGGGAAGAACTGCTGTGCCTGTTGCCGTTTGAGGAAGAGTTTTTCAGCAAGCATGGTCTGCTGACCAAATTTGTCGGCCACCCGGTTCTGCAATCTGGTGCCGAGACAGGGGATGCTGCGCGGTTTTATCAGCAGCACGGTCTGAAAGAGGGCGCGCGGGTGTTGATCCTGATGCCCGGCAGCCGTCGTTCAGAAGCGCCGCGCCTGCTGCCCGTCTTCGGGAAGATGCTAGCCCTGTTGCAGCGGGACATGCCGGATGTGGTGCCGGTTATCCCGGTGTCCCCTGTTGTTGCGGCCACGGTGGCGCGCGAGACGGCTCGCTGGCCAGTTCGGCCTGTGATTGTGACGGAGGTGCAGGACAAGCATGATGCGTTTGCCGCAGCAGGGGCTGCTCTGACCAAATCTGGGACGTCAACCTTGGAACTCGCGCTGGCGGGGGTGCCGATGGCGGTGACGTATCGCGTTAACCCGCTCACAGCTTTCATGGCGCGGCGGCTGATCCGCGTTCCGTATGTGGCCATGGTCAATCTGCTGGCCGGGCGGGCTATTGTGCCGGAGCTGTTGCAGGAACAGTGCCGCCCCTCCGTTCTGGCCAGTGCCGTGCGGGCGTTGTTTGAAAACCCAAAGCTGGCGAATGGGCAGAAGGATGCCTTTAAAACCGTTCTGCATGGTTTGCAGGGGCCGGGGGGGAAGCTGCCAGCTGATGCGGCGGCGGACGCTGTGCTTGAGTTACTGGCGGGCGGGAAAGAAGGCAGATTGGAAAATATCTAAAGCAGGGAGAGCATTTAGAATTAAGACATTTTAGGTGTTGTTAATGACTATTTAGTCAATTCGCTTACCCGGCGCTTTTAAAATTACAATGAGAAGGGTAAGGGTAAAGCTCCCAATTTGGGAGGTTTACATAGGTTATAATTTATATATTATATTCCCATATTGGGAGGAATATCGGTGCGGTTGATTGGTCGGACAAAATTAGTACCGTTGGCCGTTTCTGATAGTGAAACAGGCAAATGGATCGCCAACTGGGTAAAAGAGCTCGAATACGCACAGTGGAAACATCCATCTGAGGTCTCGAGCCAATTTCCGCGTTCTTATCGTAACAGCGATACCCGTTTCGTATTTCCCCTACTGCATCGCCCAACTGGAGTAGAGGTCTTGATCGCTTTTCCTCAAGGAACAGCCCTTATAACGGCAATAAAATCTCTTGAAACCAATGATGGACGCTAAAATAATTCGCACTGAAGATCAGTATCACGCTTATCTTAAAGAGGTGGGCGATCTAATCGTGCGCAGTGATGCATTAACGAGAGACGAACAAAACCGCATGGAGGTTTTGACCGTCTTAATCGAGTCCTATGAAAATGGAAAATGCCCAGTAGAGCCGACTGATCCGATTGATGCAATTCTTTTCCGGATGGAAGAAAGAGGTCTCAAGCGAGCAGATTTAATTCCATATTTTGGAACCAGCAGCAGAGTGTCCGAGGTGTTAAATCGCAAAAGGCCTTTGACTGTTCAAATGATTCGTGCCCTTTCGCTTGGGTTGGGTATTTCGGCTGAAACACTTGTTGGCTTAAACGAAGCTTCTCCAGTAAAAAAAGAAATAGATTGGTCGAAGTTTCCGATAAAAGAAATGGTCAGCCGAGGGTGGATCGAACGTCTTACACATAAAGGTGTTGGATTAGCTGAGAACGTAATCAAAAACTATATCGCCACCTCAGGCCTGCAAATTGGGTCGGCATCTTTTCGCCGTACGTTAGCAGGAGACGCTACATCCCCGACGACGATGTACGCTTTATATGCGTGGCTTGCGCGCGTTATACAGAAAGCTCGAATATCGAAGGCGGCCTTAAACGCTTTTGATCCTGATAAGATTAATTCAGGGTTTTTGCGAGAGTTGGCCCAGCTTAGTTGGTCAGAACGCGGCCCCTTGTTAGCGGTGGAGTATCTTCAGAAACATGGAATTGCGGTGGTTTTTGAAGGGCATTTAAAAGGGACGCAAGTCGACGGGGCGGCCCTCAGAGATGTGGACGGCACTCCAATAATAGCTCTTACACTACGATATGATAGATTGGATAATTTTTGGTTTACGTTGCTTCATGAAGTTGCCCATGTTTGGAAGCATCTTGAGGGAGATACAGAAGCTTTCATTGATGATTTGAATATTTCATCTGAAGATAGGCGTGAGGCAGAAGCGAATAGGCTTGCTGGAGAAGCTTTTATTCCACGTCTTATATGGCGACGAAGCGAAGCTTATGTTTCTCCAAGCAAAGATAATATTAATAATCTTGCGCGAGATTTGAAAATACATCCAGCCGTAGTGGCGGGGAGGTTAAGAAAAGATACTGGAAATTTCTCTATATTTAGCGATATGCTTGGGAATGGGGAAGTGAAGAGAATTCTTGTGTCGGAGGAGGTCGTATAATGTCAGGTGCTCACGTTTCTATACTTAAAGCTAATGAAAACGAACTTAAGGCCATTCAGCATTTAGATGAAAATATTTCTGAGAAATTAAATATTCTTTTTGAGGTTGACCCTCCCTCAGAAAGGTCCGTTGATTGCAAGTATATGAAGGAGAGTGAAACTCCCATCATGACTTATTTAGATCGGAAAATTACTGGTGTATGCAAGAGTTGGCCTAAGAAGCCTGTAATGATAGATGGTTTCAAGTGGCCTCATGATGCGCGAGTTGAAAGTGGCGAGCATGTAATTCCTTATATGGTTTCGTGCTTGGCAAAAATGGGAAATTTGGTCATTCCTGTGATCGGTTATGACCGATTAGAAAGTATTGAATATAAACTTGCTTTAAAAACTATTCCAGAATCTCATATATATGGTTGGTGCTTACGTTTGGACGGCACTGCGATACATGAAGATTCAGCTGAACCAGATTTTTTTCTGGATAATATTCAAAATATCCTTGACGAACTGAATATAGATCCGCGCGAATGCCATGTTCTTTTAGATTTTGCTGATCTCTCAGTTGCTACAACTTCCGTTTCAGATATTTTTGAAAAATCTTGCCGTGTAATACGGCTTCTTGCGGGTTTTTGTTTTAAATATTACGCAGTTTGTGGTTGCTCTTTGCCATCTTCGATTGACAAAGCTGTGACCCAAAAAGATACGACAGGCTCAGTTCTTCGCAAAGAAATGCTAGTTTACCAAATGCTGCGGTCCGAATTTCCCGCTGATATTATTAAAAGCGGAGATTATGGAGTGCGTGGCCCGACGTCAACGGAGCATCCAAGTAGGCATACGAATGGAAAAATTCGATATACTACGGAATTACATTTTTTTATTGTACGGGGTCATTCAGTTCAGATAGACGGCGGAACATTCATCCAGATGCATGATCTTTCGGAAAATCTTCTTGGGTCAGAATACTTCTTGGGAGAGAATTTTAGCTGGGGAGATAAGAATATCGCATCCTGTGGAAAGCGAGAAAAAATTAAAGGGAGAACAAAAACAGGAAATGCTGGGACTTGGATTGGATTCGATACTAATCATCATCTAACTTTTGTCATTCAGGAAATCGAAGAGTTTGAGCGTAAGATTAAGGTGCGTGAATTGGTTAAAACCCTTTAATGTTTTTTCTGTAGTGACTAAAGGTATCTCAAAAAATGACAAATATTATTTATCTTGGCCCTAATGAAAATTTTCCACTGGACCACCATGTTGTTGTGGTAATTCATAAAAACGAAAAAGGCGTGGAAAAAGGATATTTCTACGATAGCAATGGAAAAGATTTTGGTGGTTCCGGGCCTTTTGATTGGGTTATGGACGAGGCTATTGAGCGGAGTAAAAAATATGCCACAGTGAAAGGAATTTCAACTGTTGTAGTCCGTGCAAAACAAGAATGAACATTAAATTGTTATTTTTGATAACATATGGAGATATTTTTTAAAATAAGAAACATTAAGTAACGCGGCAGGTGTAGTTTATTTATTAAATTAATATATTTTCAATTATAATAAAAATCATTGGTAATTCCGTTATTTTGTAAAAAGATGTATTCTTTGTGGGGAGCTTGGGAAGATCTCCCCACAAGAACGCCTGTTCAGGCCTTTTTGCCATATAAAGCGTTCGGGTCGATTTCTGGTTTGGTCAGTTCCACCAGCCCTTCCGGGCCGAAGGCGCGATAGAAGCAGCTGCGGCGGCCCGTGTGGCAGGCTACGCCAATCTGGTTGACCAGCAGCAGCACGGCATCGGCGTCACAATCCAGACGCGCTTCAATCAGATGCTGAATTTGGCCGGAGGTTTCGCCTTTGCGCCACAGCTTCTGGCGACTGCGGGAAAAGTAGCAAACCCGACCGGTCTCCAGCGTTTCCTGCAGGGCCTCGCGCGTCATCCACGCAATCATCAGGACTTCGCCCGTGTCATGCTGCTGGGCAATGGCGGCAATCAGGCCGGAGGCGTCAAATTTGAGGACGTCCAGCATGCTGGAGAGGGCGGCGGGGGTTGGAGCCTGATAGGTCATGAGGATGCAGATGAGTCCGGGTTGGGTGTGGAAGAGGGGGGCTGAGGCGGCGTAAGGGCCGCGGTCAGCCAGACGGGTGGGCGGGGCACAACATGATGGCCGCCGCAGTCGAGTGTTTGTGCCGTCGCTGCGCTGGTTTTGAGCAAGGCAAGGCCGACATGATCCTGTGAGGAACAGAGTGTGCCAACCTCTGCCCCGTCCGCCAGAACGGGAGTGCCGGGGGCGGGGAGCGGGCCGGTGCAGGCAACGGGCACCATCCGGCGTTTGACCAGAGTGCGGTAATGCATCCGGGCCGTGACTTCCTGCCCCATAAAGCAGCCCTTGCTCCATGAGACGCCGCCAAGCAGATCCATATTGGCTTCTGCGGCCAGCGTGCGGCCGATTTCACAATCCTGCACGCCATCGGGCAGACCGAGAACCAGCCGGTGCAGGTTGTAGTCCTGCGGGGTGTCAGTGGGCTGGGTGCCTTCCGGTACATCAAGCAGACGCCACCCGGCGGCAGGCAGGCGCGGGTCTGCAAAGCTGATGGTATTTTCCATCAGCGCTGCATCTGGCATCTCGCCCCATGCAACCATAACGCGCATGCCGGTGGCTGCCATCTGCACATCGGCCCGCAGGCGGAAGCGGAGCAGCTGTTTGCACAGGCCCTCGGCCTGCTCAATGGCGCAGTCCAGCAGCAGGCAGGTGTCATCCGGGTCTGCCACCAGAAAGAAATCGGCCTGCCAGCGGCCTTGCGGGGTGAGGCAGGCGGACCATGTGGCCTGTCCGGGTTCAAGGGCGGCGACATCTGCCGTCACGAGCCCTTGCAGGAACTTCACGCGGTCCGCGCCTGAGAGTTTGAGGACGGTCCGGTTTTCCAGCAGGGCACTATGGGAAGGGGTAGGCATGACAGGTGCTCCCGATGATGGTGCAGACCTCAAGAGGACTGGTTGAGTGTTTCAAAAACGTCACCCGTCGGGGCCAGCCCGCGGATATGTGTCCGGTGCCATAAGGCATAGAACAGTAACGTCCAGGCAGCAGGACCGGTTTTACGGGCCGCCGCAGCCTGAAAGAGTGCGCGTACCCGCTCGGGTTTGGCAATTTCCTGAATGCAATCCTGTTGCGCAACCAGTTGGCCCAGTCGCGCGCCGTCTTGCGCAATCCATGCGCCAATCGGCACCGTAAAGCCCTGTTTGGGGGCAAAGGGGCGGGCTGCCGGGCAATGTTGCTCCAGCCAGCGGCGCAGCAACCATTTGCCCTTGTCTCCACGCACGCGCAGCGTGTCCGGCAGGCGCCATGCCAGATCCGCCACGATTGGGTCCAGCAGGGGCGTGCGCCCTTCCAGCCCATGCGCCATCAGGCAGCGGTCCAGCTTGAGCAACAGATCATTGGGCAGCCATTCGGCAATATCAACAGCCTGTGCAGTGGAAAGGCGGGTGGGCGCGTGCGGTGCGGCCATTTCGGCGGCCATAATGCCATCGCGCCAGCGGGTCGGGCGGTTGCGGAGGATGTCGAGACTGTCAAACATGCCGTGCCGCCACATGCGGCGGCCACCCTGCCACCACGGGCGCACGGCAGAACGATACCGGCCATAGCCTGCAAAAAGTTCGTCGCCGCCCTCACCGGAGAGGATTACGCGGACATCCTTTGTGGCCTCCTGCGCCAGAAACCATGTGGGGATAATGGCGTAATCGGCTGCCGGGTCATCCATGCAGGCCACAATGGCGGGCAGGTGCTGCCAGACCTTGTTGGCGGTAATCCGCACGGTCTGGTGCTCGGCCTGTGCACCACGGGCGAGGGCTGCTGCGGCTTCGGCTTCATTCGCGGCGTTGGGGGCATCAAAAACAGCTGTCCAGGTGCGTAGCTTTTCAGGACGCGGCAGGCGGCTCATGGCCGTCAGCAGGCTGGCGCTGTCGATGCCGCCAGACAGAAACAGGCCGAACGGCACGTCAGCGCGTTCATGCGCCTGCACGCTGTTCATCAGCGCCTCATCCAGTTGCGCCAGCGCGGTTTCTTCTGTCAGGGGCGGCTGGGTTTTGGGTGGAGAGGGCAGGGGCGACAGGCGCTGGCGGTCCAGAATACGGCCCTGCACAATGCGCACGGTCTCACCGGGCAGCACGCGGGAAATGCCTTTGAAAATGCTCTCCCGCCCGGTGGTGAACTGAAGTTGCAGCAGTTCATCCCGCGCTATGGGCGAAGCTGTGCGGGGCGCAAGGTTGGCTGCCAGCAGCACGGCGGGTTCCGATGCAAAGGCGACGCCGCCGTCAAACTCCGTGAAATAGAGCGGCTTTATGCCAAACGGGTCACGGGAGAGCAGCAGCTCATCCTGTGCGCTGTCATACAACGCAATGGCATACATACCGCGCAGGTGGCGGGGGAAGTCCGCGCCGTGGCGCTCCCACAACCGGAGGGGGGATTCGCAATCACTGCCGGTCGTAAAGTGTTCAGGGCCAATCTGAGCACGAATGTCCGGATCATTATAAATCTCGCCATTGGCGATCAGCGTGCCGGAGCCAGCCGAGAGCGGCTGGTCTCCCCCCGCAATATCAATAATGGACAGGCGGGTATGGATCAGATCAGCGTGCGGAAAGCGGGCAAAATGCGCGCCATCCGGGCCGCGATGCTGCAAGGCGGCGGCCATGCGGTCCAGCACATCCTGCCCGCAGGGCTGTGTGCCGCGTGTGTAAACCAGACCGCCAATGCCGCACATCAGGCGTTCTCCACGGTAGAGAGAAAGTCTGACCACGCTTTCAGCACAGGTGCGGTTGCAAACGTCTGCTCATAATCCGCCCGGCCTGCGGCTGCGAGTTTGCTGGCCCGCACCGGATCTTCCAGCACGGCGGCAAGCTGGCGGGCGAGGGTGCGGTCATCTTCCACAGGGGCCAGCAGGCCGTTTTCTCCGGAGCGAATCAGTTCCGTCGGCCCCTGAGACGCCGCTGCGACCACCGGCTTTTGGGCCGAGAAACCTTCAATCACCACATTGCCCAGCGGTTCATGACGGGAGGGGCAGACGAGTGCTGTGCAGGCGCGAATCAGGCCGCCCGGTTGCGTGGCCCAGCCGGGCATCAGCACGCGGTCTGCCACACCTTCCTTACGGGCAAGGTCTTCCAGCGCGGCGCGTTCCGGCCCTTCACCCGCAATGACGAGCCAGACGCCCGGCAAATGCGCCATTGCGCGGATGAGCACATCAAACGCCTTGTTGGTGTGCAGGCGGCCTAATGCCAGCAGGAAGGGCGCGCCGGGGGGCAGGCCTGCAGGCCGGACCGGCGCGGTATGGGCCAGTTCCGTCGCAAAATTGGGGAGGTAATGCACACGGTCCTGCGGCCAGCCCTGTTCCCGCATCCAGCGCACAAGCCCGTGCGTGTTGCCGATAAGGTGTGAGCAGCGGCGGTAATAGGAGAGGTCATAAAACCCGCCAAGGCGGCCCGCCAGAATCCAGTCGCCTTGCGGCGTGAAGCGGGCAGCGCGGTTCATCCACGCGACGGTGACGCGCGGGGCAAACTGTTTGAGCTGTGTGCGGAGCTGCGGGCGTGTGCGCCAGTCTGTCAGGCCGCCAAATTTGAGTTCACAGGGTTTGACGCCGCCAGCCTGAAGCCGGGCGGCGCGCGCAGCGTCTCTCCGGATAACGGGCAGAACGGAAAGGCCGGACGCGGCTTGGGCGATGCAAAGCCGCTCAAAAAACAATTCCGCGCCGCCAGTGGGTGCGCCAGCCATGACGTGCGCAACGCGAAGTGGGGCGGCGGAGGGGGAATGCGCAGTCATGATTGGGTCTCCGCCAGCAGGGTGGACGCGGCCTGAACAACAACAGCCAGAGATAGTCCGGCAATAGGTGCTTCCCCCTCCGGACCGGGGGCCGCGACCCATGTGGCACAGCGACCGGAGGGGGCATATTCCGAGGCACGAGAGGGGCCAAATAGCCCAAGAGTCGGCGTGCCCGCAGCGGCGGCCAGATGCATGAGGCCGGAATCGTTCCCGATAAACAGACTGCACCGGGCCAGCATGGCAGCAACCTGCGTCAGAGAGAAGCGGCCTCCGGCATCAATGGCGTTTGGCAAAGCTTGCAGCACGGGTAAAGCGAGGGCGCGTTCCTGCTCTCCGGGGCCGTAAAAAATGGCCGGGCGCGCCGTGGGGAACTGGCGAGACAGTTCAGCCCAAAGCGGCAGGTAGCGGTCTGTGGGCCAGATTTTTCCGGTCCAGTTGGCCGTGGGGCCAAGGGCGATGATCGGCCCGGCATCCGAGGGAATGACCTGGCTGGCGAGCGTCTTGTCTGCCTCAGAGAGCCAAACGGTGGGCATCGGGGGCGGGGAGAGGCGGAGAAGCTGGCCAAGATGGCTCAGCCGCAGGCCGGGGCGTCGGCCCCCGCGCATAATCAGCCGTTTGCGGGTGCGCAGGAAAAATGTGGTGGCCGAGCCGCGCAGATCAATCGCCAGATCCCACTTCTGCCCGACGCAGGCTTTCCACAGATCCAGCCAGTGCCGGTCATGCGTGCGTTTGGTCATGACGATCACGCGTTCGAGTCCGGGCAGGTTCTGAAATAATCCGGCCGCCACTGGCCCGCAGGCAATGGTGAAGCGCGCATTCGGATAAGTACGGATGAGGTGGGCCAGAAGGCCGGTCGAGAGCACGGCATCGCCAAGGCGTGTGGCCGTGATGAAGAGAATGCGCATTGGAGGGATTCTATACGGGCCTCGTCCTGTTTTTCCAAGTGTCAGAAGGAGATAGCCTGCGCTCTGCCGTATTCTGGCCCACAAGCAGGCGCACACAGGCTGGGGATGGACATTTGCACGGCCTGTGTCATGAACCGCAGGCATTCCGACATCCGCCCGAAGGTTCGGGCAGGACACGTCGTGCAGGACAGGGAAATTGGGAATGAGGAAAGGTTTTTTTCTGGTTTTGGGTGGTCTGCTGGCTGGCGCTGCCATGGCAGACTCCGGGGCCGCTCAGGCAGCAACCGGCGCATGGGGCGCGCCCGCATGTGGGGCGGAACCCACGGCACCGTCTGTCGATGTGTCATCCGTTGAGCATTACAATGCCAGCGTGGACAAGGTGACGGCGTATGAAAAAGCCGCCCGGGCTTACAATACCTGCGTGGCGCGCACGGCCAATAAGGAAGAGACGGCCATCAGTAATGAAGCGCGTGAAAAAATCGCGCATATTCATGAAGGCAGCGCTGTGGTGCAGAAGCGGATTGCCGGGAATTTTGTGCATCTGACGGCTTCCCTGAAAGCGGCCAGCGCAAAATTCGGCGGTGGAGCGCACTAAAGCACTCCCTTCTAGCGCGTATGATAAGGGGTGTCTTTCTCGCAGGTGACTTGTATGATGTGTGTGCATAGGGCAGAAGTGCCGATTACACACGCATCATAGTCAGAACGGGACCAGCCAGACGTGGCAGAAGATGTTTTCAAGGAAGTTGATGACGAATTGAAGGCTGAACGCCTGCGTCAGACTGCTCGCCGTTATGCCGGATTGGGACTGGGGGTTATTGCCGCCGTCGTAATTGGGGCAGGCGCGTGGTCCTGGCACCTGTCCAGCCTGAAGTCTGCCTCTCTTGCGGCAACCGGGTCTTATCTGACGGCCCTGCGTGAGACAGATCACCTTCCGCCTGCTCCCGCAACACCAACCCCGCTGGGGGAAACCGCCCAGACCGGGCTGGCTGCCCTGCAGAAGCTTGTGGCTACCGGACCGAAAGGCGTTGCAACGCTCGCACGCTTGCAGGAAGGCGGCGTGCAGGCTGCGCATGGTGATGTGAAAGCAGCGCTCGCCGCATGGGATGCCGTGCAGACGGACCAGAGTGCTGACCCGGTTCTGCGGGAGTTAGCGACTCTCCTGTGGTGCCAGAAGCAGCTTGATGCGGGAGACCCGGCAACGCTGCGGTCCCGCCTTTCCCTGCTGACCGGGAGCGGTAAGGCATGGAATGGTCTGGCGACAGAAGCTCTGGCGACGCTGGATATTCGTGAAGGGCATCTGGATGACGCCCGCAAGAAATTTGCCGTGCTCGCCGCGGCGCAGGACGTTCCTTCGGGCGTGCGGAACAGGGCTCAGGCGCTGTCCCAGGCTCTTGATCCGTCGGCAGGGTAAGGCACCATGAGTAACAAAACACGTTCCGGTTTTTTTGGTCGTCCGTCTGTAGCGCGCAGAAAACTGTTGGCAGGGGCTGCCATGATGCCCGTGCTGGCAGGGTGCAGCCTGTTTGATGAAGATGAAAAACCCATTCTGGCGGGTCACCGCACGAATGTGCTGTCTTCCGGTGCGGGCCTGATGGTTGATAAGGAAGACCATACGGCCATTACCCTGCCGGAAGCGATTTCGGTTTCAGACTGGCCCATGGTGGGCCGCGTGACGTCGCACGTTGGTAGCAACTACCGCTGGGGCGGCCTGCATCCGCGCTGGACGAAAGATATCGGCGCGGGCATTTCCGAGCCTGACCTGCTGGCATGGGCGGCTCTGGGCGATTTCGGGCGCGGGCTGATCCAGTCTCCGCCGGTGGTGCATAACGGGCGTCTGTTCATCATGGATGCGCGCTGCGTGGTGCGGGCCTTTAGCTGGCCGCATATGTCCCATTTGTGGACCATCAACCCCAAACCGAAAAAGCTCCAGTCCAGCAATGTTGGCGGCGGCATCGGTGTGGATGGCGACACGGTCTATATTGTTGACGGTATCTCGCAGGCGCTGGCTGTGAATGCCGCGACAGGCAAGGTGAAGTGGCGTTCCGACTTCGGCACGCCCGGCCGCTCTGCACCGACCATTGCAGATGGCCGCGTGTTCTTTGCCACCATTGATGAGCGCCTGTTTGCGCTGGATGCCGCAACCGGCAACCAGCTGTGGTCATACACGGCAACCGCGGCAGATACGACCGTGTTCGGTCAGCCGGCTCCGGCTGTGGTCAATGGTGTTGTGGTCGCTGGCTTTGGCGGGGGCGACCTTGTGGCCTTCCGCGCAGAGAGTGGCGAGATTGTCTGGAGCGATATGCTCGGCAACGTCGGCAGTCAGGCCAGCACGCTGAATCTGACCTGTGTGCGTGGGCTGCCGGTGGTGGTGGACAGCACGGTTTACGCTGTCAGCATGGCGCAGGTTCTGGCTGCGGTGGATATCCGTACGGGCCGCCGCCTGTGGGAGCGTGCCGTTGGGAGCCAGAACAGCCTGCTGTGCGTGGGTGACTGGCTCTATGTGCTGTCTCAGGATGATCAGCTGGCCTGTATCGACCGCCTCTCTGGCCATGTGCGCTGGATTACGCAGCTCCGCCGGTTTGAGCGCGTTGATGTCAGCAAAAATATTGTGACATGGATTGGTCCGGTCATGGCGGGTGGCCAGCTTGTGTGCGTCAGCACCATGCCGGGCAATGGTATTGCCCGCGTCAACCCGACAACCGGCGCTATCATCTCCGTGGATTCCACGGATCAGGTTTCTTTTGTTCCCCCAATTGTTGTTGATGAGCAGTTGCTGATTGTCACCAACGACGGAAAGCTTCGCTCTTATGGCTGATCGCCGGCGGCCCATGCGGCCTGTTGCGCCTGTACCTTCTGCTGATCTCCCTCTGGTCGCCATTGTTGGCCGCCCGAATGTAGGGAAATCAACACTGTTCAACCGCCTTGTCGGTCGCCGTCAGGCGCTGGTGGCGGATACTCCCGGCGTGACGCGTGACCGTAAGGAAGGTCTGGCCCTGCTGCGCGGGCGGACCATCCGTCTGGTGGATACCGCCGGACTGGAAGAAGCGGCTCCGAGCAGCCTGTTTGGCCGTATGCGTGCTTCTTCTGAAAGTGCGGTGCGCGAGGCTGCGCTCGTCCTGTTCTGTATTGATGCGCGTGCTGGCATTACCCCCGCGGATGAGCATTTTGCGGCCTGGGTGCGTAAGCAGGGGCGTCCGGTTATGCTGGTGGCCAACAAGGCCGAAGGCCGTGGCGGTGCGGCCTCTGCAATGGAAGCCTATTCTCTGGGGCTGGGCGAACCGGTTGCGGTTTCTGCCGAGCATGGGGAAGGCCTGTCCGACCTGATGGGTGAAATTGTCGAACATCTGCCGCCGGAACCCGAAGCAGAGTTTGAAGACGACGACGATGTGTTCGAAGCTGATGCGGACGCACTGGACCCGGACGCGGAAATCGTTCTTCCTGCCCGACCGCCCGGCCCGATCCGCATTGCCATTGTAGGCCGCCCGAATGCCGGGAAATCTACCCTGCTGAACGCCCTGCTGGGTGAAGAGCGGATGATTACCGGCCCGGAACCCGGCCTGACGCGCGATTCTGTGGCGGTGACGCTGCATGATGAAGGCGATGTGTTCGAGGTTGTGGATACCGCCGGTCTGCGTCGTAAGGCGCGGATTGATGAAGCACTGGAAAAAATGTCAGTCTCAGCCTCCATTGAAGCCCTGAAAATGGCGGAAGTGGCGGTGCTGGTTCTGGACGCCACGCTGGGTGTGCATGAGCAGGATTTGCAGATTGCCCGTCTGATTGAGCGGGAAGGCCGGGCCTGTGTGCTGGCGCTGAACAAATGGGATGCGGTGGAAGACCGGAATGCCACCCGTCAGGCCATTCTGGACCGTCTGAGCATTTCTCTGGCGCAGATGCGTGGTGTGCCGGTAGTGACGTTCTCTGCGCTGACCGGTGCGTCCGTCCATCGGCTTCTGCCGGCCGTGCGTGAGGCTTGTACCGTGTGGAACGCCCGCGTGCCAACTGGTGAGCTGAACCGTTGGTTTGAGGCGGCTCTGGAACGCCATGCAGCCCCGCTGGTGGAAGGCCGCCGCCTGAAGCTGCGTTACATGACGCAGGTAAAGTCTCGCCCGCCAACGTTCGTTATTTTTGGCACCCGTGCCGAGCAGACACCGGAAGATTACAAGCGCTATCTGGTGAACGGGCTGCGTGAAACCTTTAATCTGCCGGGCGTGCCGATCCGCCTGCAAACGCGGGGTACGAAAAACCCGTATAATACGAAATCCCGGTCATAAGGCTGGCTTGCTCAAAAGGGCTTCATGGAAACATGAGGCCCTTTTCTTTTGCCTTAATGGATGACCCATGACAGAGGCAGGCAGATCAGCAGACCGAGGATGGCAATCAGCGTTTCAATCATCGTCCAGCTGCGCAGGGTCTGGGAGAGGTTCATGCCCAGATATTCCTTCATCTGCCAGAAGCCTGCATCGTTCATCAGGCTCAGGCCGACTGAGCCAGCCCCGGTAACCAGCACCAGCAGTTCGGGCGAGACAGAGTGTGAGGTTGCCAGAATAGGGCCGACAATGCCGGAGGCTGTGGTGGTGGCCACGGTGGCGGAACCGGTAGCAATGCGGACCAGCAGCGCCAGCATCCATGCCAGAACCAGCAACGGCACATGGGCTCCCAGCGCCAGATTTGTGATGGAGTGAGACAGACCGCTGTCAATCAGCTCCCGCCCAAAGCCACCGCCTGCGCCAATCAGCAGCATGATGGTGGCTGTGGGTGCCAAGCACTCGTTGCTGAAGCGAAGGATCGTCTCGCGGGATAGGCCGCTCAGGCTCCCCATCAGCCAGAAGGACATCAACGTCGCAACCAGCAGGGCGATGTCCGTGTTGCCGAGAAAATGCAGAACTCGGTAAGGCAGGGCGGTTGCAGGCCAGAGGAGTTCCGCCAGCGCGCCACCCAGCATCAGGACGACGGGCATCAGCAAAGTTGCGCAGGAGAGTGCAAAAGAGGGGAGTTTGTCGTGCTCAATCCGCCCGGTAAACTGGGCTTCCAGCGCAGTGGGGGCCAGCGGGCCAATGCGGGGCGCGATGTACCACGTGTAAACTGGCCCGGCGAGCGCTGCGATGGGCGTGCCAATCACAATCCCCCAGAACAGCGTGCGGGCTGTATTTGCATGGTAGGCGGTAATGGCCAGCAGGGTGGCAGGGTGCGGGGGCACCATGGCGTGCGTGACAGAAAGGGCTGCTGCCATAGGGAACGCCAGCACGGGTAGCGGCAGATTATTCCGGCGGGACAGGATGATGACGAGCGGGATAAGCAGCACAAACCCGACTTCAAAAAACACCGGCAGCCCGACCAGCAGGCCAATGACCATCATGGCCCAGTTCAGCCGCTTTTTTCCGGCAAGGCGGGAGATGGTCAGGGCGATCTGATCCGCACCCCCGGTTTCAGCCAGAATTTTCCCCAGCATGGTGCCAAGTGCGACAACGCCTGCCACATGCCCCAGCACATGGCCCATGCCGTTTTCAAAGGAGGCAATGGCCTGCTCGGTTGGCATGCCTGTAGCCAGAGCCAGCCCGATAGACACAACAAAGAGTGTGACGAAAGGGTTGAGGCGCGCCACGCCAATAAGGAGCATGAGCAGGACGATGGCGGCGGCTGTCAGGCCAGAGGCGAGTAAGGGCGTCATCCCCTGAGGATGGAGCGGGACGCGGCACGAATGTCAACCATTTGCTTGGGGCGTTGCCGGACTGTGTTCTGGCAGGAACCGGGGCGGTAAGCCCTAAAACCAATCAAGAAAAAGAGATTTTCTTTATTTGTAAAATAAATAAGTAATATTCCAAATGTCCGCACAATTACGTGTGCTTCTCAGACGGCCTTCTGCGTGATGACGCGCCTCTAAAGACCATGGCGGCCTGTTTGGCCTTTCCCTTTAGGGCTCAGGGTGGCACAGAAGCCCCCCGGCGCAAGACGTTACGTATCAGAAAAGGAACGATCAGGCTGATGAATGAACTTGCGCAACCAGCAGGCAGCTCTCCCCAGGCAAAAAGCACAGATGGTCTGTTTGGCCCCGCCCGGACGTGGGCCATGCTGGCAGTGTCCCTTTCCGTACTGATGGCCTTGCTGGATTACGCCATTGCCAACGTGGCGCTGCCGGATATTGCGCGGGATCTGCATGCGTCCTCCTCAGCGTCAATCTGGGTGGTAAACGCGTATCAGCTGGCCAGTCTTGTTTCTCTGCTGCCTCTGGCAGCCCTCGGGAGCAAGGTTGGTTTTTCGCGCATGTGCCAGTTCGGGATTGTCCTGTTCATTGGTTCTTCCGTGCTGTGTGCAATGGCGACAACACTCCCCGCGCTGGCCGCAGCCCGCGTGCTGCAGGGGATTGGTGGGGCCTGCATTCTGAGCGTGAATATTGCGCTGGTCCGTTACATTTATCCGCATGCGGAAATTGGCAAGGGCATTGCGCTGAATGGCGTTGTGGTGGCCATGGGGGTGGCACTTGGGCCAACGGCTGCTGCGGCTATTCTAACGGTGGCTTCCTGGCCCTGGTTGTTCTGGGTGAATTTGCCGCTGGGGGCTGCCGCCCTGTTCATGGCGTTTCGCTCTCTGCCAGCGACACCGCGTAGCACGGCACGCCCGGATATTACTGGCAGCGTGTTGTGCATGCTGGCCTTTGGTGCGCTGGTGATGGGCGGGGACGGGCTGGCGCATCAGTCCGGCATCGTGCTGTCCTGTGCTCTGATTGGTGTCGGGCTGCTCTCCGGTCTGCTGCTGATTCGGCGGGAGAGTGGGCTGCCGCAGCCTATTCTGCCGGTTGATATGTTGGCGAAACCGGATTTTGCCATTGCGTTCATGACCGGCTTTTGCGGCTTTGTCGCCTCCAATTTCTACATCATTTCCATGCCGTTTACGCTGCATGATGTGCTGGGGATGAGCCCCGCTGCGACGGGCCTGCTCATTACGCCATGGCCAATCGGCATCATGTCCGCAGCGCCATTGGTGCGGCGGCTGGCCGATACGGTGTCCGCCGGCGTGCTCTCATCTATCGGCCTGCTGATGACGGCGACAGGATTTTTCCTGCTGTGGATGATGCCTGCTCACCCCACCGCCTTTGATATCGTCTGGCGGACATGGCTGGCCGGATGTGGGTTTGGACTGTTTCAGCCACCTAATAACCGCGCCATGATGGTCTCGGCGTCCCATGCGCGGGCCGGAGGGGCCAGCGGGATGGTGCAGGTGGCGCGTCAGGCCGGACAGACGTGCGGGGCGATGGGGGTTGCGGCCTTTTTCTCTCTGTTTGTGCAGGGGGCGGCGCTCAAATGCCTGTTTATGGCCGCCTGTGTGGCGACCTTTGCGGCACTGCTGAGTTCCAGCCGGTTGCTGGCTGGTAAAAAGGCCTGAGAGAAAACAGTTAAAAAAAAGGGCTGGCACGCGGGGAGCGGCCAGCCCGAAAAAATGGAAGCGGAATCAGATCTCGCTTTCACCAAAAATGCGCGTCACATCGCCGCTCCATGCCCCGTAGTAGCGCTCCAGCCAGCGTTCGGCCTGCGTGGGGCCGCCTGCTGCCATGGCGGTCAGCGGGGCGAGGTAGGCCCATTCTTCTCGCTCATTCTCATCCACAAAGCCACGGGCCTGCAGGCCATCCATGGCAATGCCGATAACCTGGGCTGCCAGATCCCGCACGGTGCCCTGACCCCACGGCGTGTTCAGCGCCTGAGACGGCACCAGAGAGCGCAGCTTGACGTAATCTTCCCACGGGCGGTCACACACCAGCTCATAGGCGGATTCAAGTGCTGCATCATCATACAGCAGGCCAACCCACAGGGCGGACTGAGCCAGCATCATTTCTGCTGAGCCAGCATCGGCCCCGCGCATTTCCAGAAACTGCTTGAGGCGCACATCCGGGAAGGCGGTGGAGATATGGTTTTCAAAGTCGGCCAGCGTGGGGGTGACGTCTTCCAGACCATCCTGACGCTCACCGTTCATCCATGCGCGGAAAGAGCGACCAGAGACATCGCGCATCTTGCCGTCACGCATGATGAAATACATGGGCACGTCCAGCACCCATTCCGCATAGCGTTCAAAGCCGAAGTCTTTTTCAAACACGCAGGCGGGCATGCCGGAGCGGGCATTGTCCGTATCCGTCCAGATGCGGGCGCGGTTGGAAAGGTAGTTGTTCGGCTTGCCTTCAAAGAAGGGCGAGTTGGCGAACAGGGCGGTGGCTACCGGTTGCAGGGCCATGGCCACCTGCATCTTGCGGACCATATCCTGCTCGGACCCGAAATCGAGATTAACCTGCACCGTGCAGGTGCGCTGCATCATGTCCAGACCCAGCTTGCCAACTTTGGGCATGTAGTTGCGCATAATGGCGTAGCGGGATTTGGGCATCCACGGCAGCTCGTCCCGCCTGGCGGTCGGGTGGAAGCCAAGCGGGCTGAACCCCAGTCCCAGCTTGCGGGCCAGCGGGCGCACGGACTCATAATGTCTGTCCAGCTCTTCCGCTGTTTCATGCAGCGTTTGCAGGGGGGCGCCGGAGAGCTCGAACTGCCCGGCGGGCTCCAGAGAAATGCCAGCGCCTTTGGCCTCTTCAATACCCTTCAGGCCGATAATCTTGCCTTCATCCAGAATGGGCTCCCAGTCATCGGGCTCCACTTCCTGAAGGCCATTCAGCAGGTCTTCAATCCCGGCGGGGCTGTAAGGCGGCGTAGAATAAGCCGGACGGCCAGCCTGCGGGCTGGACCCGTTGGAGGCAGCTTCCGGCCGCACCCAGCCAAATTTTTCGTGCTCTGTGCCAATGCGCCATGAGTCGCGGGGCTTACACCCTTTGGCAAAAACCTCAGCCAGCTGAGAAACTGAGCGAACGGGTGTGTCGTCGTGGGCATCGGCGTGAGACATTAGAAATCACTGTTCCTTGAAAGACAGCCCGGCAGCAGAAGGCGGGCCAGAACGAAGGTGAAGGTATTCTGACTAATCCTGAGCGGAGCGCAAGCCGTCGCCCATAAGTGCTAGTCCTGCGGCAACGGCTGTATCAGCCCGCAAAACCAGCGGCCCCAGAGAAATAGGGGTAATGGCAGGACGCGCAAGAAGAGTGCGGCATTCCGTATCGGAAAAGCCGCCTTCCGGGCCAATGAGCAGACCATCACCCGCACGCGCATCCCGCAGGGTGTGGCGGACGGAAACACCCCTGTCCTCAGCCCGTTCCATGGCCGTAAACAGGCGCGCATCCTCAGGCCATGCGCCCAGAAGGCTGGCGAGAGGGCAGGGCTCGGCAATGGTCGGGATATCCAGCCGCTCACACTGTTCGGACGCCTCGACGGCGATGGTTGCCAGCCGTTCCGGGTTGGTGCGGTGGGTATTGGTGCGTTCGGTAATAATAGGTAGGAAGCGCGTAACCCCCAGCTCCGTGCCCATACGCAGGACCATATCGGTCGCATCGCGCTTGAGCAGTGCGAAGGCCAGAACAAGGTCTGGTTGCGGACATGGGGCGCGCAGGCGCTCCGTGAGTGTCAGACTCCCGCGATCCTTGCGAATTTCGCCCAGACTGGCCAGCCATTCGCCCATCCCGGCATTGAAGACGCGGACAGAATCCCCCGCCTTTTTGCGCATGACCGTGCCCAGATAGCGCGCCTGTGCCGGGCTGAGCAGGCAGGACGTGCCGACTTCCGCCGGACCACCTGCGGCGTCCTGCGGCACAAAAAGACGGGGAAGATGCTCGGGCGAACTCATGGCATTCAGCTATCAGGCAGGTTGCAACGGGAAGGGGAGGCACGGTCCGGCGGATCGTTCTCACAAAGATATGGTTGTTTAGGCGGTAATGCCGTTCTGCGCAAAGAGGTTCATGCCAGAGGGGAATTTATGGCATACCCCCGGCACTGCTGTGTTTGGTTAAAGGACCGCCTGTATCGTGTCAGCTTCTTCCGGTCATACCGACATCCGGGTGACGGGCTGGATTGCCCGCCTGCCTCCGGCCCTGCGCCCTTATGCCCTGCTGGCGCGGCTGGACCGGCCTATTGGTACATGGCTGCTGTTTTTGCCCGGCATATGGGGGATTCTGCTGCCACAGGGTGTGCCAGCTGCGGAGCGGGTGCGCCTGATTGTGCTGTTTGGCATTGGCAGTCTTGTCATGCGGGCTGCGGGCTGCGTGGTGAATGACATGTGGGACCGCGATATTGACCGGCAGGTCGCCCGCACGGCTGGCCGCCCGCTGGCCTCCGGTGCTCTGCGGATGCGGCATGCAGTGCTGTTTCTGGCCATTCTGCTGGCGATTGGTCTGTCAATTCTGCTGCAACTGAATGGCCTTTCTCAGATTCTGGGGGCGTCCTCGCTGGTGCTGGTGGCGCTGTATCCGCTGGCCAAGCGGTTTACGTGGTGGCCGCAACTGGTCATGGGCTTTACCTTCGGGTTTGGCGCACCTCTGGGGTATGCGGCGGCGGCCGGCCATCTCTCCCTCGCGCAGCTTGCGCTTTATGCGGCAACCATCGTCTGGCAACTGGGGTTTGATACCATCTATGGCTTTCAGGACATGGAAGATGATGCCCGTATTGGCGTGAAATCCACCTCACGCCTCATGGCTGGGCGGGCAAAGGCCTTTATTGGCACCTGTTACGCGCTGATGGTGGTGTTGCTGGCGGGGGCCGCCCTGCTTGCTGGTGTGGGGCTTCTGTTTTGGCCGGTCCTGTTGCTGCCGGTGTTCCTGCTGTGGCGGCAGGTTGTGGGGGTCAATCCGGCTGATCCGGCTTTGTGTCTGGCTCAGTTCCGCGCCAACCGGGAAATCGGCTTTGCGGTGGCGCTGGCGCTGCTGGTAGGTTTGGTTGTCTTTTAAAGAGGTCACTCTTTTTCTGTCGGGACAGTAATGATGTGGGTAGGGTCAGGTTATGATCCTGCCCTTATCTGTTTTTGTAGAAAAATCCACGGCACAGTTGCTCTGAAAATGCGAAATATTCTCATTATGTAAGAATAAATTGAGACTTATCCTGAAAATGTATATGCAGGGCAGATGCGTAAATTTACTGCCCTGACCGAACAGGAAATTCTTGCTCTGGCCATTTCCAATGAGGAAGAGGACGGTCGCATCTATGCGGACTTTTCCTATGCCTTGCAGGAAAACTACCCCGATACCGCGAAAATCTTTGCGGATATGGTGCGTGAGGAAGATGACCACAGGCGGCATCTGATTGATGTCTATGTCCGGCGTTTTGGAGATCATATTCCTCTGATTCGCCGTCAGGATATCGCCGGGTTCATGCCGCGTAAGCCCGCCTGGCAAATTCAGGGGCAGGGTATCGAGGTTGTGCGGCGCTATGCGGAAGACATGGAGCGGGACGCTGCCCGCTTTTACCGGCAGGCCGCCCTCCGCACCAATGATGCCGAAACCCGGAAACTGCTGGGGGATCTTGCTACAGCGGAAGACCAGCATGGCCGGGCCGCCAGCGATATGGCCTCCCGCCATCTGACGGATGACAAGCGGGACGATGAAGACGAGAACGCCCGGCGGCGTTTTGTGCTCCAGATTGTCCAGCCCGGTCTGGTCGGGTTGATGGATGGCTCCGTCTCCACGCTCGCCCCGGTATTTGCCGCAGCTTTTGCCACGCATGATCCGCACAGCGCGTTTCTGGTCGGGCTGGCAGCCTCGTTAGGGGCCGGGATTTCCATGGGGTTTGCGGAAGCGCTTTCGGATGATGGCGCGTTGTCCGGGCGCGGCAAGCCGCTCATCCGCGGGCTGGTGTGCGGGGCCATGACCATGGCCGGTGGTATTGGCCACACCCTGCCGTTCCTGATTGAGTCCTTCAGTGCGGCCATGACAGTGGCCATTGCCGTGGTGGTGATTGAACTGTTCCTGATCTCATGGATCCGCTGGCGGTATCAGGACACCCCCTTTGGTTCGGCCATTGTGCAGATTGTGTTTGGCGGGGCGCTGGTTTTTCTGGCCGGGGTGCTGATCGGCAGTTCCTGAACACGCACCTCTGTTATCCCGCTGCGGCAGGTGGCATACTGCGCGTGCCATAATAAAGGCCCGGGCAAGGTGTTTGCTGGCGGCTTGTGGTCACCAATGGGAATGACAGCGCGTATGACATCACGTTCCGGCAAATTTTCAGCCCTCTGTCTGGCTCTTTCTGTGGGGGGCGGTGTGAGCGCTCTGGCTCCTGTCGCGCCTGCCATGGCGCAGGAGGCGGCTCAGGCAGCTCCGTCGGCCGACGCACCGCAGGGCATCACGCTTTCCGCGTCCGACAAGGTCTGGTTGGGGAAGATTGAAAAGGCGCTCAACAGCGTCACCACTTTTCAGGCGCATATGCAGCAGCTGGATGCGGACGGAAAACGCACAACCGGTGTTGTGCTGATGCAGCGCCCCGGCCAGATGCGGCTGGCGTATGACCCGCCAACGCCGCTGTTGCTGGTAGCTAATCAGGGCAAGGTGGTGTTCCGCGATAACCAGCTTGATCAGACAACCGTTATCCCCATGGAGCGCACACCGCTGGGCCTCTTGCTGCGGCAGCATGTCAGTCTGGCGAATGATGTCACCATTACCGGCTTCCAGCATGAAGGCGGGCTGGTGCAGGTAACAGTCGTGCGCACCTCTTCCCCCGGAGATGGCAGCCTGACGCTGGTGTTTTATGATAACCCGGTGGCGCTGCGCTCATGGAGCGTGGTGGATGCACAGGGGCGCGAGACGCGCGTGACTCTGTTTGATGTGAAGAGCGGGATTAGCATTCCTGCGGGCACCTTCACGCTGCCTGCACAGCCTGAATAAAACGCCGCAGGCGGGGTGGCCGGACTTTCTTCTGAGCGCAGAGGTGGAAAAACAGGCAGCGCAGCCCGATATCAGGGGTGAGTATTTCTTCAGGACAGGCAGGTATGGCGGCACGGCGCACAACACCTTCGGACATGGCTCCGGGTGCGGATCTTTTTGGCAATCAGGCTCCGCCACTGGACCGTGATTCGTCCGCTGCGCATCCGGGTCGCCCTGCGCCTAATCAGCCTCTGGCGGACCGGTTGCGGCCAAACCGGCTGGAAGATGTGGTCGGGCAGGGGCATCTGCTAGGGCCGGATGGCACGCTGACGCGGATGCTGGAGCGGGGGTCTCTGGCCAGCCTGATTCTCTGGGGTGGCCCCGGTGTGGGGAAAACGACCATTGCCCGCCTGCTGGCACAGGCGGCAGGACTGCGGTTTGTCCAGCTTTCCGCTGTGTTTTCCGGTGTTGCGGACCTGAAGAAAGCCTTTGAAAACGCTCGCAGGCAGGCAGAAGCCGGTGGTGGCACGCTGTTGTTTGTGGATGAAATTCATCGCTTCAACCGTGCCCAGCAGGATGGCTTCCTGCCTGTGGTGGAAGACGGCACGATTGTGCTGGTTGGGGCAACAACGGAAAATCCGTCCTTCGCGCTCAATTCGGCTTTGCTGTCCCGCTGTCAGGTGATGGTGCTGAACCGGCTGGATGACCCGGCGGAAGAAGCCCTGCTGGCGCGGGCTGAGGAAGAAACCGGGCGACCTCTGCCGCTAACGGAAGAAGGTCGGGGCACCCTCCGCGCCATGGCGGATGGTGATGGCCGTTATCTGCTGAACATGGTGGAGCAGCTTCTCAGCCTGAAAACGGATGCGCCGCTGGATGCACAGGCTCTTGCCCGTCTGCTGGCCAAACGCGCCGTGTTGTATGACCGGGACCGGGAAGAGCATTACAACCTGATTTCCGCCCTGCATAAATCCATGCGCGGGTCGGACCCGGATGCCGCCCTCTACTGGTTCGCCCGGATGCTGGAAGGCGGGGAAGACCCGCGTTACCTCGCGCGCCGCATGACGCGCTTTGCGGCGGAAGATGTTGGGATGGCCGACCCGCAGGCGCTCCCGCTGGCCATTGCCGCGTGGGAAACCTATGAGCGTCTTGGCTCACCGGAGGGAGAACTGGCTCTGGCGCAGCTTGTGGTGCATCTGGCCACGGCACCCAAATCCAATGGTGTTTATAAAGCCTATGGTGCGGCGCGCCGTGCCGCAAAGGCCACCGGCAGCCTGATGCCGCCCGCGCATATTCTGAACGCGCCGACCAAGCTGATGCAGGAAATCGGCTATGGAAAGGGCTATCAGTATGACCATGATACGGACGAAGGCTTCTCCGGGCAGAATTATTTTCCCGATGAGATGAAGCGCCAGACCTTCTATAATCCGACCGGAAAAGGCTTTGAGCGGGAGATCCGCCACCGTCTGGAAACATGGGCCCGCTTGCGGGATCGGCGTCAGTCGTGAATATCGTCGCATGAGTGTTGTGATTCTGACTGTCAGCGAGGACGAGGCGGATATTCGCCTTGATCGCTATTTTCGTCGCCATTACCCGCATCTGACGCAGGGAGCGCTGCAAAAGCTGTGCCGTACCGGCCAGATTCGGGTGGATGGCAAACGCGTTGAGGCGTCTACCCGCCTGCAGCCGGGCCAGTCCGTGCGCGTGCCGCCCATCCCCATGGCGGCCCGACCGGCAAAGGATGCGCCGCGCCCGCTGGATGAGCGGCTGGTGCGTGAGATTAAGGGCATGGTGCTGTATCAGGACAAGCAGGTGATTGTTCTGAACAAACCCGCTGGCCTGCCGGTGCAGGGTGGCCCCGGCATTACCAAGCATGTGGATATGATGCTGGATGGCCTGCGGGCCGAGCCGGATGATCCGCGCCCGCGTCTGGTGCATCGGATTGACCGGGATACATCCGGTCTGCTGCTGCTGGCCCGCACCCCCGGTGTGGCCGCTAAGCTGGCGGAAGCCTTCCGTGGACGGGATGTGAAAAAGACCTACTGGGCTGTTGTAGTGGGCCGTCCTGACCCGATGTCAGGCGAGATTGATCAGCCTCTGGCGCGCCTCGGCGTGGGCGCCAATGCCATCATGGTGGCAGCGGACCGCAAGGACCCGGACGGCCAGTATGCCCGCACGACCTATGAGGTTGTGGATTCGGCTGCGCGCAAATTCTCATGGCTGGCGCTGTCTCCGCTCACGGGGCGGACGCATCAGCTGCGCGTGCATTGTGAATCGCTCGGCACCCCCATTCTGGGTGACCCGAAATATGGTGGAGCCACTGCACACGTAGATGGTTTTACGGACCAGCTGCATCTGCATGCCCGGCAACTGGATATGCCACACCCGGCAGGGGGGCGGCTGACTGTGACTGCCGAACTCCCGCCGCATATGCGTGAGACCTTCCGTGCTCTGGGGTTTGCGCCGGGGGCTACGCCCAAACCGTCTCGTCGCGGCGGATAACAGCGACTTCCGGGATACAGGAGGAAAGCCAATGCGGCTGAAATGGAAGATCGGTCTGGTAGCCGGGGCTGCTGTGCTGCTGGTCGGCGGGGGCAGCGTTGTCTCCGCCATGCAGGATGCAAACTGGCTGCGGGTGCGGCTGGTGGCGGCTGTGGAAGAACAGACAGGCCGCCATCTGACGGTTGACCAGCTGCATGTGTGGCTCCTGCCGTTCCCGTGGGTGGAAGCCCGTGGCGTGCATCTTTCCGGTGTGGAAGAGGCGGACGCCGCAGAAAGCGGGCAGCCCGCGCCGAATATGGTGGATGCGGGGGAAGTCCGCGCGCGCCTCGGGCTGCTGCCGCTGTTCCAGCATCGCATTGTGTTTAATGATGTCAGCATCATTCAGCCCCGCGTCTCTCTGCGCCGTCTGCCGGATGGCCGGGCGGACTGGATCTTCACGCCGCCTGTGCGCCCTGACACCGGAGGGGGCAGCCCGTCTTCCGGCAAGATGCACTGGGATGTCAGTGTCTCCACTGTGCGTATTTCCAAGGCGGATGTTCGCTGGGATGATCAGATTCGGCACAAAACCGGCCAGATCGGCTTTGGGCATATTCAGGTCAAGGGTCTGGACGGGGCCACACCCAGCTTTGACGTGCAGGGCGAGAAAGGCAAAGGCCAGTTTGTCCTGACCGGTCAGACAGGCCGCCTGTTGCCGGTGCGCGCCAAAGACTTCCCTGTGCAGTTCAAGCTCGCTCTGACGATTGCCGGTCACCCCGCCGGGCTGGCGCATCTGGATGGCACGGTAACGGACCCGGATGGCGCGCGCGCTTACGCGTTGCAGGTCGGGGGTTCGCTGGGGCAGTTGCGGGATCTGGAGCAGTTTTTCCCGCGGGCTGATTTGCCGGACGGACAAAATATTTCCGTCGATGCGCAGATTGCCGGTGCCGGGCAGCAGCCGGTGGCGCAGGGGCTGCATGTGCATACAGGGCAGGTTGAGCTTGGCCGGTTTGTGCCCGGCAGCAAGCTGAGCCGCGCCATGCTGGACGCCACAAAACCTGATGAGCCTCTGGCTGTGCAAATTGATGGCCAGCTTGGGGCGCAGGCCCTGGGGCTGCGCGGCACGCTCGGTACACTGGCGCAGATGACGGCCCTCGCACTGGCTCCGGAAAAAACGGAAACGCCGGTGGATCTGAGCCTTGTCGATGGGGCGTCCAATCTGAAACTGGCGGGAACGCTGGGCGGTGGGCATTCCTCCGTGGACGTGCATGGCGTGCTGGACCAGCTCGCCCCCGGTGGCACCTTCCCGACGGCTGAAAGCGTCAAGGTGGATGGGCATGTGGAAACAGCCTCCACGCTGGCGCTGGTCAAAAAGCATGCGCCGCAAGATGTGGTGCGTGGCCTGACGCTGAACGCCAATGTGGAAACGCCGCATGTGGCCTGGCGTGACCTCACATGGACGCAGCTCACCAGCCACGTTGTGGTGCAGGGTGGGCGACTGGTGGCGGACCCTGTGCAGGCTGAAGGGTCCGGCACGGCGCAGTCTGCCCGGTTTGTTTATGATGCGTCTGGCAATGTCCCGGCTTACGAAATTGCGATGCATCCGGTTGTGCTGCCCGTGGCTGCCGTGCAGGGCTGGATGGGCGCGCCCTCTCTGATGCAGGGGCCGCTGATGCTTGTCGGCACCGTCAGCATGCAGGGCGATGATGATGAAACCCGCCGGCGTACGCTGGCCGGGCATATTGGCGCGTCTGTTGTGGATGGGTCCATTGGGGGTGCCGCGCTGCGTAATTTGCTTGGGCCGGATATTCCGCTGAAAGGCAAAATGCCCGTGCGGTGTTTTGGCACGCACATGCAGATTTCTGATGGCGCTGCGCAGATTGATCTGCTGGCCATGGAAACGCCATTCCTCTCCCTGCATGGTCACGGCACGGTTGGTCTGGGGACG
Organism: Acetobacter malorum; assembly: GCF_001580615.1. Classification (GTDB taxonomy): domain Bacteria; phylum Pseudomonadota; class Alphaproteobacteria; order Acetobacterales; family Acetobacteraceae; genus Acetobacter; species Acetobacter malorum. The sequence continues at coordinate 108,381 of NZ_LHZC01000054.1, read as the reverse complement.
CATGCGCTGGACCTGCATCTTTCGCCGCGCGTGTTACTGGGCGGGGCATCAGCCGCGTCTGACCTGCGGGTGACGGGCACCTTTGCGGCTCCTGTGCCCAAAATGGAGCCGTCTTACGGCGGGCGCTATGGCCTGAATATCGGCGGCGATGATGGCGGGAATGATAATTGCCCCACGTTGCTCTCTGCCGCGCGGGAAGGGGGTGCTGGTCCTGCACCGTCTGCCCCCAAAGCAGGAAAAGACGGAAAGGTGATGAACATGCTGCGCGGACTGGGGCTGTTTAAATGAGCGATCTGGAAAAAAAACCAGCCCCGGCCGGCGCGCGTAAACGGTTCTGGAAACAGGCGACGGTTGTGCCGGAGCAGGAAGGCTTTGCCGTGCAGCTGGATGGCAGGCCGGTCCGGCTGCCGGAAAAGACCATGCTCTCTGTCTCCTCCCGCGCTCTGGCTGATGCGCTGGCTGCGGAATGGCAGGCGGCTGGCCTGACTGTGGGCGGGCATTTCCGCCCGGAAGATCTGCCGCTGACCCGCATTGCGGGTTCCATGCTGGAGCGTATTCCCGGTGCACGGACGGGCGTGATTGATAGCCTGCTGGCGTACGCGGGCAGTGACCTGCTGTGTTACCGCGAGGCCGGAAATTCCAGACTGGCACGGCGGCAGCGTGAACTGTGGAACCCCTGGCTGGACTGGTGTCAGGACATATTCGGCATGGAACTGTGCACGACGGAAGGGGTGATGCCGATCACTCAGCCGGCTTCCACCATGAAAACCCTGCGCGCCCTGCTCGAGTCTCTTTCCGATGCGGAGCTTGCGGTGCTGGGTGTGGCCGTGCCTGCGCTGGGTAGCCTGTATCTGGGGCTGGTTCTGGTCAAAGGGCAGGGCACGCCGGAAGAGCTGGTAGCGTGTGCCACGCTGGATGAGCGCGAGCAGATGGCGATCTGGGGCGAGGATACGGACGTGACGGACCGCATTGCTACGCGGCTGCGCGATGTGACGGATGCAGCTCATTTTTTAGAGCTTTTGCATAAGGACTGAGCCTGTTTGCTACACGGGGCCGTGTTTTGTGTGTTGATCGACACTGACATGCCATGAATTTGCCCCGGTCTGCTTCCAGACATGACGTTACAGACTGATGAACGAGCGCGTTCTCTCAGCCTGAAAAAGAAGGTCATGTCACCGGATGAGGAGCATTCAGATGCGATATGAATCCAAAGGTGGAGAACCTCGGCGTCAGGTTCTGTCTGGTCCCGGTTCACGGGCACGGTTGCAGGGGCGTGTTGCCCATGCTGTTGCGACCTGTGCCATGGGATCATGGTTTTTGCTGGGACTGATTCCGGTTCTGGTCATCATCTATTCCATGAGCTGAGACAAAAGCTCCCTGATGACACTGTGGTGACGCACCTTGCGTGTGCAGAAATGATCGCCAAGTATCTCTCAGGACATAGAATTTTTCAGGAGTTGTAAAAGCCCATGAATTACAGAAACGGTTTCCTTGCCGCAGCAGCGGTTATTGGCCTGTCTGTTGCAGCTCTGCCTGCCCACGCCCACCCCGGTAAGGGTGGTGGCTTCCCGCCGCCGGGCGGTCCCGGTGCCTGCATGCCGGGTGGCCATGGTGGCGGCATGAGTATGCTGGAAGGGCTGGACCTGACGAAGCAGCAGCGCAAGAAGATCGACACCATCCTGCGTGAAGCCCACGATCAGGACCATGCGGACGATATGCGCGATGAATCCTCCAAAATTCATCAGCAGATTCAGGATATCCTGACGACGCCGGGCCCGGTTGACAAAGACAAGATAGCGACTCTGCAGCAGCAGCAGGCAACTCTGCGTGCGCAGGCTGAGGCGCGCCATCTGGAAGTTGCGTCCCGCATCCATGATGTGCTGACGGCCGACCAGCTGGCTCAGGTCAAGGCACGTCAGACTAAAATCCATGATCTGATGGAACAGCTGCGCGAAGTTGAGCACCCGGCCCCGCCGGCGTCTGACAAGTAAAAAACAGACGTTTCTTGACTCGGTGAGAGTGGGGTTGTAACTCCCTCTCACAAATCAGGACCGCCACTCCGCGAGTGTTCGCGCAGTGGCGCGTCTCCTTTTGGGGTATTACGCTTTTGTTCGAGGCTCTTTCAGGCAGGCTTTCCGGGGTTTTTGATGGACTCGCCAAACGTGGCGCGCTGTCAGAAGCCGATGTTATGGAGGCAATGCGCGAAGTTCGTCTGGCTATGCTGGATGCAGACGTCGCGCTGCCTGTGGTCAAGGACTTCGTTAACAAGGTTAAGGAACGCGCCGTGGGTGCGGAGGTGCTGGAAAGCATTTCCCCCGGTCAGGCCGTTGCGAAGATTGTTAACGATGCGCTGATTGATGCCCTTGGTGGGGCGGGCGCTGTTCCGCTCAACCTGAACGCCACGCCGCCTGTGCCCGTCCTGATGGTGGGTTTGCAGGGGTCTGGTAAAACCACGACTTCCGGCAAGATCGCCCTGCGCCTCTCTACGCGTGAGCGGAAGAAGGTGCTGCTGGCGTCTCTGGATACCCAGCGCCCGGCAGCCCAGTTGCAGCTGGCGCAGCTGGCCGAGCAGGCGCATGTCGCCTCTCTGCCGATCGTAGCAGGCCAGACCCCGGTTGAAATCGCACAGCGTGCGATGGATGTAGGTCGGCGCGAAGGCTACGACGTTGTTATTCTCGATACAGCAGGCCGTCTGTCTATTGACGAAGCGTTGATGGAAGAGGTCCGGCAGGTTCGTGCCGTGACCCAGCCTGCTGAAACTCTGCTGGTTGTGGATGCCATGACCGGGCAGGACGCCGTGAACACGGCCAAGGCGTTTAATGACGCCGTGGGCGTGACCGGCGTGGTGATGACCCGTATGGACGGTGATGCCCGCGGTGGCGCGGCCCTGTCCATGAAGGCCATTACCGGCGCACCCATCAAGCTGACCGGTTCCGGTGAAAAGCTGGATGCGCTGGAAGAATTCCACCCCGAGCGTGTTGCTGGCCGTATTCTGGGCCTGGGCGATATTGCCGGGCTGGTGGAAAAAGCGGCTGATACCCTTGATCATGAAGAAGGGGAACGGCTGGCCAAGAAGATGATGGCCGGCAAGTTCGATCTTGATGATTATGCATCGCAGATCAAACAGATCAGCAAGCTGGGGTCTATTTCCGGAATTGTCGGCATGCTGCCGGGTATGGGGAAAATCAAGGAAGCCATTGGCGACAAGGACCTTGATACCTCTATCCTGAAGACGCATCTGGCCATTATTTCTTCCATGACCAAGGGCGAGCGCAAAGCGCCGGCCGTTATCAAGGCTTCCCGCAAAAAGCGGATCGCAGCCGGGTCAGGGACGAGTGTTCAGGAGGTCAACAAGCTGCTCAAGCAGTTTGATATGATGTCCTCGATGATGAAGCGCTTTAACAAGCTGGGCGTGAAAGGTCTCATGCGCCAGGGAATGTCCGCGCTCATGCCTAAAGGAATGGGTGGAGGGCCGCCGGGTGGCGGTTCTCCCTTCCGCTGAAGCGGCCTGTTTCTATCCGAAGTTTTTCAGGGTTTTGGAGAAGTCTGAATGAGTCTTAAAATTCGTCTTGCCCGCGCAGGGGCCAAGAAGCGTCCTTACTACCACATCGTGGTGGCTGATAGCCGTTCCCCGCGTGATGGCCGCTTTATTGAAAAAGTAGGGTCTTACAACCCGATGCTGCCGTCCGACCATGCAGAACGCGTGCGTCTGGTTGATGAGCGCATCACGCACTGGCTGTCTCAGGGTGCGCAGGCAACCGACCGTGTTGCTCGCTTCCTGGGTAACGCTGGTCTGGCTCCCAAGCCCGCTTACAACGAGCAGCCCAAGAAATCTGCTCCGAAGAAGAAAGCCCAGGAACGCGCAAAAGCCGCTGCTGCAGCTGCTGAAGCCGCAGCCTGAGGCCAGAGCGAGCTAAGCTGACCCGATCATGCGCGCAGACCTTATCCAGATAGGCGTTGTTGGCAGACCGCATGGTGTGCGTGGGCTTGTGCATGTGCACAGCTACGCTGCCGATGCGGCCGCGCTGGAAGCCTATAAGGTTCTGGTGGATGAAAAGGGGCGGGAATGGTCTCTGCGCTGGCGCGGGGCGGACGGTGTGGCAGAACTGCGCGATGCGCAGGGCAAGCCCCTAGCCGACCGGACCGCAGCGCAGGCGCTGGTCAATACCCGTCTTTTTGTGCCGCGTGATGTGCTGCCCGAGCCTGAAGAAGAAGAATTCTACCATGCTGATCTGATTGGCATGGAGGCGCGGGAAGGCGACTGCTCTTTGGGGCAGGTTGTCATGGTGCATGATTACGGGGGTGGCGCCAGTCTGGAGCTGACCGGTGGCGTGCTTGTTCCGTTCACACGCGCCTGCGTGCCGGAGATTGATCTGAAGGGGCGGGTGGTCACCATCGTGCGCCCTGTTGAGGTCTCTGGTGAGGAAGGGCGTGGTGTGGGAACGGCCAAAGCGGCGGGGCCTGCGGCATGAGCTGGCAGGCAACGGTGCTGACGTTGTTCCCGGAGATGTTTCCCGGTCCGCTGGGATTGTCTCTGGCAGGACGTGCGCTGGAAAACGGTGTGTGGTCCTGTGCTGCGGAGGACCTGCGTGAGCAGGGTCTGGGCCGGCATCGGGCGGTGGATGATTCCCCGTTTGGTGGTGGCGCAGGCATGGTAATCCGCCCCGACGTGGTGGATGCCGCTCTGGCTGCCACACAGGCTCCGGTGGATGTGCCGCGGGTGTTTTTAACACCACGTGGCCGGCCACTACGCCAGCAGGACGTGCAGCGTTACGCACAGGGGCCGGGCCTCGTGCTGCTGTGTGGCCGGTTTGAAGGGGTGGACGAGCGGGTTCTTGAAAGCCGGAAAATCGAACAGATCTCCATAGGGGATTATGTTCTGTCCGGTGGAGAGACCGCCGCCCTTGTGCTGCTGGATGCCTGCGTCCGACTGCTGCCCGGCGTGATGGGGTGTGAGGAAAGCGGGGTTGAGGAAAGTTTTTCCGAAGGCCTGCTGGAATATCCTCACTATACCCGTCCTGCTGTATGGGAAGGTCAAAACGTGCCTGAAGTCCTGCTGTCAGGAAACCACGCGGCAATTGCTGCGTGGCGCCAGAAGCAGGCGGAAGAAATCACGCGGGAAAGACGGCCGGACCTGTGGTCTGCCTGGCTGGCTCGCAGGGAGAGAAACGGGACTGCTGCTACCGGAAAAAACGGGCAGACAGACCCAACAGGGGTTTGAGGAAGGATACCGAAATGAACATTATTCAGCAGTATGAAGCTGCAGAAATCGAACGTCTGACCGCCGCACGCGCCGTGCCGGAATTCGCAGCCGGTGATACGGTGCGCGTGTCCGTGCAGGTTGTTGAAGGTGAGCGTAAGCGTCTTCAGGCATTTGAAGGTGTTGTGATTGCCCGTTCCAACAAGGGCCTGAACAGCAACTTCACCGTGCGCAAAATTTCCAATGGTGAAGGTGTGGAGCGTGTGTTCCCGCTGTATGCTCCGACCATTGCTGAAATCAAGGTTGTGCGTCGCGGTAAAGTGCGTCGCGCAAAGCTGTACTATCTGCGTGGCCGTAGCGGTAAGTCCGCTCGTATCGCTGAGCGTCCGCGTGACGTTGTTGCTCCGGCAGCTGCCAGCTAATATCGCGTTAAAGCAGGCTGCCTTTGGGTGGCCTGCCTGACCTCAAAAACCCGGTGGGGCTTCGGCTCGCCGGGTTTTCGGGTGCTGAGAAGATGAAGGCGCGGGTTTTTCGTCTGTCAGACCAGGGCTGAGTTCAGGCTGATCTGCGCGAGTCCGTGCCGTTCCATGAAAGGGGAGGGCCATGGCGCCGCGTACGTTATTCGACAAGATCTGGGACCACCATGTTGTCGAAACTTTGCCGGATGGCACCTCTATCCTTTATATCGACCGTCACCTTCTGCATGAAGTGACAAGCCCGCAGGCGTTTGAAGGCCTGCGTCTGGCCGGGCGTAAGCTGCGTCATCCTGAAATGACTATGGCTGTGGTGGACCATAACGTTCCCACGTCTGACCGTACCAAACCCATCGAAGAACCGGAAAGCCGGAACCAGATTGAAACGCTGGAACGGAATGTGAAGGAATTCGGGGTTCCGTATTTCCCGCTGCTTTCCGCCTCGCAGGGCATTGTGCATGTGGTCGGTCCGGAGCAGGGCATTTCCCTGCCGGGCATGACCATTGTGTGTGGTGATTCCCATACGTCCACCCATGGCGCGATGGGCTCTCTGGCGTTCGGCATCGGCACGTCTGAAGTCGAGCATGTGATGGCCACCCAGACCATCCTGCAGCGTCCCGCCAAAAATATGCGTGTGACGGTCGAAGGTGAGCTTGCGCCGGGTGTGTCTGCCAAGGACGTCATGCTGGCTATTATCGGGCATATCGGCACCGCAGGCGGCACCGGGCATGTGATCGAGTTCGCAGGCTCCGCCATTCGCGGGCTGGACATGGCTGGTCGTATGACCATCTGCAACATGTCCATCGAGGCCGGTGCACGTGCCGGGCTTGTAGCCCCGGATGACACCACGTTTGACTATGTGCGCAACCGTCCGTTTGCCCCCAAAGGGGAAGATTTCGAAAACGCTGTGACCTTCTGGCGCACGCTGGCGACGGATGACGGCGCGCATTTTGACAAAGAAGTTTCTCTGCGGGCCGAAGATATTGCCCCGAGCCTGACGTGGGGCACCAGCCCGGAAACGGTTCTGCCCATTACGGGCACAGTGCCAGACCCGGCGCAGGAGCCTGATGAGTCCAAACGGGTGCAGATGCAGCGCATGCTGGACTATATGGGGCTGGAAGCCGGGCAGAAAATTGCCGGAACGCCGGTGGATGTTGTGTTCATTGGGTCCTGCACCAACAGCCGCATTGAAGATCTGCGTGCCGCTGCTCAGGTGGCCGCAGGCCGCAAGGTAGCGGACGGCGTGCGTGCCATGATCGTGCCGGGTTCTGGTCTGGTAAAAATGCAGGCGGAAGAAGAAGGTCTGGACCAGATTTTTCTGGATGCCGGGTTTGAATGGCGTGAGGCCGGGTGCTCCATGTGTCTGGGGATGAACCCGGACAAGCTGACGCCGGGCCAGCGTTGCGCCTCAACCTCCAACCGTAATTTTGAAGGGCGTCAGGGCCCCGGTGGGCGGACACATCTGCTCTCTCCCGCTATGGCGGCTGCGGCGGCTGTCACAGGGTGTCTGACAGATTCGAGGGAGCTGGTCTGATGGAAAAATTTACCACGCTGTCCGCTGTTGCTGCGGCTCTGCCGGAAGACAACATTGATACGGATAAGATTATTCCGGCCCGCTTCCTGAAAACCACGCAGCGGACGGGCCTGGGCAAATATGCGTTTGACAGCATGCGCTATCGCCCGGACGGGTCTGAAAACCCGGATTTTATCCTGAACAAGGCACCCTGGCGGAACGCTGAGATTCTGGTCACCTATGACAATCTCGGGTGCGGGTCTTCTCGTGAACACGCCCCATGGGCGCTGCTGGATTTTGGCATTCGCTGTGTGATTGCCCCGTCTTTTGCAGATATCTTTTTCAATAACTGCTTCAAGAACGGCATCCTGCCTATCAAGCTGCCGCGTGAAGTGTGTGATCAGCTGATGTCTGATTCCACCATGGGCAGCAATGCCCGGCTGACCATTGACCTGCCCCGGCAGGTGGTGATCCGCCCGGATGGTGAGGAAGTGCCGTTTGAGATTGATCCGTTCCGCAAGCACATGCTGCTTGAAGGGCTGGATGATATTGGCCAGACGCTTCAGCACGAGACTGAAATTAAGACCTTTGAACACAAGGTTGCCGGGGAACGCCCCTGGATGCCGACAATCACCCTTGATTGAAGAATTGGAAAAGTCATGAGTGCTCAGCCTGCAAAACTGCTTGTTCTGCCGGGGGATGGTATCGGTCCGGAAGTGATGCGGGAAGTTGGCCGCGTTATCAGCTGGCTGGAAAAGAACCGTGGCATTGCGTTTGAAATCACGGAAGATCTGGTTGGCGGCGCATCTCTGGCTGAATATGGCGAGCCAATCCGCAATGAGGTGATTGAAAAAGCCCGTGCGGCAGATGCAGTTCTGTTTGGCTCCGTGGGGGACCCACGCTGGGGCCATGTCGGTTTTGATAAGCGCCCGGAAGTGGCCATTCTCAAGCTCCGTCAGGAACTCGAGCTGTTTGCCAACCTGCGCCCGGCCAAGGTGTTTGATGCGCTGGTGGATGCCAGCACGCTGAAGCCCGACGTGGTGCGTGGTCTGGACATTATGATTGTCCGCGAGACCGTGGGCGGCATTTACTTTGGTGACCCGCGTGGGATTGAAACCCTGCCGGATGGCACGCGTCGCGGCATTAACACCGAAGTTTATACCACGCCGGAAATCGAGCGCGTGGCCCGTGTGGCGTTTGAAATGGCCCGCAAGCGATCTGGCCATGTCTGTTCCGTTGAAAAATGCAACGTGATGGAAAGCGGCCTGCTGTGGAAAGAGGTTGTGACTGACCTCCATGCGCGTGAATTTTCCGATGTGAAGCTCACGCACATGCTGGCCGATAACTGCGCCATGCAGCTGGTGCGTAACCCGCGCCAGTTTGATGTGATTGTGACCGGCAACCTGTTTGGTGACATCCTGTCCGATCTGGCCTCCATGCTGACGGGCAGCCTCGGTATGCTGCCGTCTGCCACGCTGGGTGCGGTGCGGGCCGATGGGAAATGTGCAGCGCTGTATGAGCCGATCCACGGGAGTGCGCCGGATATTGCCGGGCAGGGCATTGCCAACCCGATTGCACAGATCCTCTCCTTCGCCATGCTGCTGCGTTACTCGCTGAACCTGCAGGACGAAGCGAAGATGGTGGAAGAGGCCGTCTCCCGGGTGCTGGAAAGCGGCCTGCGCACGGCGGATATTATGAGCGAAGGCATGGCCCGTGTCGGAACGTCCGTCATGGGTGAAGCCATTGTCCGTGAACTGGACAAGCTTCAGAAATAAGACTGCCTGTCTTGGCGGCTGTTTGGCTGCCTGACCAGATTAAGCCCCCGGTGCCTCGCATCGGGGGTTTTTCTTTTGGTGGACTGTTTTTCAATACGGTGAAAAAACAGTCCGCATGACACATGAGAGAATTCCGGGAACGGTGAGAATGCGTTTGAAACATTGGATTCTGGCAGGGGCGGCCTCCGCGCTTGTCATGACAGCAGCGGCCCCCGGTGGTCTGGCACAGGCGGCCGATACTCAGGCAGGCGCTGCACCGGTTATCACCGCGACTACAAATACCACGTTTCTTGATGAGATCCACGGGCAGCAGGCTATGGCGTGGGTGCGCGCCCAGAACCTGCACACCACCAGCACGCTGGAAAAAGACCCGCGCTATGCCGGGTTTTATAAGGACGTGCTGACTGGCCTTCAGGCTCCGGACCGTCTGGCTATGCCGTCGCTTATGGGCGGGGCAATCTGGAATTTCTGGCAGGATGCCGCCCATCCGCATGGGATCTGGCGGGAAGCCAGTCAGGCCTCTTACCTGAAAAAAGCGCCCGATTGGGCCGTGCGGCTGGACGTGGATGCTCTGGCGAAACAGGACGGTGTGAACTGGGTCTTTAAAGGTGCAAACTGCCTTGCCCCGGCAGATGAGCATTGTCTTGTGGCACTGTCCAACGGTGGAGAAGATGCCGAGACGCTGCGGGAATTCAACAGTAAAACCGGCCAGTTTGTGCCCGGTGGCTTTGTGTTCTCACGCTCCAAGCAGACAGCCGCCTGGGTGGATGCAAACACGATTCTGCTGGCCCGTGACTGGGATGGAAAAGGCACCACGCTGACACCATCCGGGTATCCGTTTGTGGTCAAAACCATGGTGCGCGGGGCGGCAGCGGGGGAGGAGAAAGAACTCTTCCGCGGTGAGGCGTCCGATATGGCCGTCATGCCTCTGGTGCTGACAGATGGAGACGGGCATCAGCTGGTAATGATCCAGCGGAGCGTGAACTTCTTTGAAACGCGTTATGCTGTGGTGGACGGGGGCAAAGCCCTGCGCTGGCTGGCGCTGCCTGCTAAAAGTGAAATTCAGGGGCTGCTCAAAGGCCGTCTGATTGTTTCTATTGAGGAAGACTGGCATCCGGTCGGCCAGACGACCATTCCTGCCGGTAGCCTGCTTTCGGTTGATCCGGGTGCGGTGGAGCAGGGTGTGCAGGTGATTTTCACACCCGGCCTGTCTCAGTCGATTGATCAGGTTGGCGTGACTAAAAATACCGTTCTGGTCAGTCTGTTTGATAACGTGCGTGGCCGCGCCATGCGCTTTACGCCCACACAGGCAGGCAAGTCCTGGCAGGCTACGGCTCTTGCGCTGCCTGACATGACGTCGGTTCATATTGTCGATACTGATCATGCGTCAGATACGGCGTTTTTGAGCGTCGAAGGGTATCTGGAACCGTCTCAGCTCTGGTTGCTGGAGGGCAAAGGGCAGCCGCATAAAGTCAAATCTGCTCCGGCTCGGTTCAAAACCGACAAGCTGGTGACAGAGCAGTTCTGGGCGACCTCCACGGACGGCACGCGCGTTCCGTATTTTATCGTGCATCGGCGTGACATGAAGCTGAACGGCGCAAACCCGACGCTGCTGACGGCCTATGGTGGTTTTCAGGTCTCCTATACTCCGCTTTATGCGCCGGAAATTGGTCAGCTCTGGCTGGATCGTGGCGGCGTGTATGTAGTGGCCAATATCCGGGGTGGCGGAGAGTTCGGTCCGGCCTGGCATGAGGCTGGGCGGAAGTCCGGGCGGCAGAAAGTCTATGATGACTTTGCATCTGTCGGGCGGGATCTGATTAACCGCAAGATTACATCCCCGCGCCATCTGGGTATTCGCGGCCGCTCTAATGGTGGCCTGTTGTCTGGCGTGCAGATGACGCAGCATCCGGATTTGTGGAACGCGGTGATTATCGGCGTGCCGCTGCTGGACATGGAGCATTTTGAAACCATGTCCGCCGGGGCCTCATGGGCTGCGGAATATGGTTCCATGTCTGTGCCCGCAGAGGCGGATTTCCTGCGTTCCATTTCTCCGGTGCAGCACCTGAAAGCAGACGTGTCCTACCCGGAGCCGTTCATTTTTACAGCAACCAGTGATGACCGCGTCGGCCCGGTGCATGCCCGTCGCTTTGCAGCCCGGCTGGAAGCGCTCGGTAAACCGTTCTTCTATTACGAAGATATTGAAGGCGGTCATTCCGGCACGGTCAACGCGCCGGAAGTGGCGCATGAGCGGGCGCTGGAAGCCATCTATCTGTCTCATCGTCTGATGGATGCGGACTGAGGAATTTTGTCAGGCAGCTTCGTTGCCTGATGATGGAAGAGCCGGGGGCAGGGGGGCCTGTTTCCGGTTCTCTCCTGTTCCGCTGGGTTGATCGTTCAAACGCGAAACAAAAAAAGGGCGGGACACGTGCTGTGTCCCGCCCTTTTTAGCGCATGGAGTGCGGAAGCTTTAGAAGCCTTCGCGCTCGAGACGCTTGCGTTCCATTTTACGGGCGCGGCGCACGGCCTCAGCAGACTCACGCGCTTTACGCTCGGAAGGCTTTTCGAAATGACGACGCAGCTTCATTTCACGGAAGATGCCTTCACGCTGCATTTTTTTCTTGAGCGCTTTGAGAGCCTGATCGACATTGTTGTCACGGACGAGAACGTGCACTTGGCCACTAACCCCTGTTTCAGAAAACCCGGATAATCCCGGTTTTGACGTGATATGGAAAAAGACTCGGTAAAGCACCTGCGTGCTACCGATTCCTCTATTGGCGGCGTCTATAGCACGGGCTTGCGGAAAGACACAATTCGTTCTTGCCTCTCAGCAACAAACTCTTGTGACTATTTAATAGAGCTATAAGGAGGCGGGTATGGCTATCTTAAAAATTGCACGGATGGGGCACCCGGTTTTACTCAAACGGGCGGAAGATGTGGCGGACGTCAGTACGCCGGATGTCGGGCTTCTGATTCAGGACATGATGGAAACGCTGGCAGATGCTGGCGGTGTTGGGCTGGCGGCTCCGCAAGTCTATGTTTCAAAAAGGCTTTTCCTGTATTCCGTGCCGGAAAGCCGGAGCGAGGGTGAGGAGGATCCGCCGTGCGGTGTGCAGGTGCTCATCAACCCGGTTCTGGAGCCGGTGGGGGAAGAGCTGGTGCCGCGTCTGGAAGGATGCCTCTCTATTCCCGGCCTGCGCGGGGAAGTTCCGCGTTACAAACGGGTCCGCTATGCGGGATATGATCACAGGGGCCAGCCCGTGGAAGGCGTAGCCTCTGGGTTCCTGGCCAATGTCATGCAGCATGAAATGGATCATCTGGACGGGATTCTCTATCCCATGCGAATGGATGATCTGGGAAAGCTCGGATTTGATACCGAGATAACGCGATACGGAGTGCGGACATGACCATAGGATGGGGCAAGGTCGAGCAGGCAATTTCTCTTGCCGTGGCAGGGCTGGCCACAGGCAGCATGCCCGCGCCCATAGAACGGGACGCCGTGCGGGATGACGCGCTGCGTAAGCTGGCGGCGGTCGCCGGAGAGCGAGGCTGGAGCATGCCTGTGCTCCGGGATGTGGCCGGGCCACAGGCGGATTTGCTGTTTCCGGGCGGCGCTGTGGAAATGGTCGAGGCCTGGTCTGACCTGTGTGATCGCGAAATGGTTGCCGCTATGCTTGAGACAACCGAACCGCGCTTGAGCCAGCGCGTGCGGCAGGCTCTTCTGCTGCGTCTGCCAGTGGATCAGGCCATGCGGGCCGGGGCCAGAACCGGATTTGCAACGCTGGCGACACCCTGTGCGCGCGGCGCGTTACGGCGGTCTCTGATGCGGACCATCAATGCGATCTGGCAGGCGGCGCAGGATGACTCGTCGGGCATGACCTACGTCACCAAACGTCTGACGCTCGGGGCTGTGTATGGTACGACTCTGCTCTATTGGCTGGCGCGCGGGCAGAATGAAGCGGCTTTGGCGGCGTTTATTGACCGTCGTCTGGCCGGGGTGCTGCGTCTGGGCAAGCTGCGCGCCCGGTTCAGTGGGCGGCGACCGGTTGCACGTGCGGCTGCGGTCTGAGCGCTACGCCATGCGGCAAAAGGGCAGGCGTTGATGACAACCGGATATCGCCCGCATGATGAAGCCGGGGCGGGCCTGCTGTTCCTGCGGGAAGAGCAGCTCCGGCTGGCGCAGGCCATGATGTTTCTGGCAGGGCGCGACATGGCCGCAGCACTGGAACCGATTCTGACGGAAGAAAAACTGGGGAGCGCGCATTACCGGGTGTTGCAGGTGCTTGCCTTCAGTCCCGGTATTCCGGTCAGCCGCCTGCAGGACACACTGGGTGTGACCAAGCAGAGCCTCGGGCGGACGCTGGGGGAATTGCAGGAGCGCGGCTATCTGGCCAGTGAGGCCAGTCTGAGGGACCGCCGGCAGCGCCTGTTGCGACTCAGTAAAGAAGGGCAGGCTGTGGAAGCCCGGCTTTTTGCCGTTGTGCGCCAGCGCCTGAGTGCTGCCTATCGGGAAGCAGGCGGGGCGGCCGTGGAGGGCTTCCGGCGCGTGATGCACGGGATGCTCTCTGAAACCAGTCGCGCCATGATGGCAGATGATGCCGCAGGACGAAGAAAGGGACGCAATGGAACTTAGCCCCCGCGATCTTGTGCCGGAAGAAGGCATGGCACCGCATGTCATTGTGGTGGATGATGACCCGCGTCTGCGGCGTCTGCTGCAACGGTATCTGTCTGAACAGGGCTTTCGGATTAGTGTGGCGGCCAACGCGGCGGAGGCCCGGCAGACGTTGCAGGGCATCCAGCCCGACGCCATGGTGCTGGATGTGACCATGCCGGGGGAAAACGGACTGGAACTCACCCGCGCCCTGCGTGATGCCGGGCAGGATCTGCCAATTGTGCTGCTAACGGCTCGAGGCGAGCCTGCGGACCGTATTTCCGGCCTGGAAGCTGGCGCGGATGATTATCTTGGCAAGCCGTTTGAACCACGGGAGTTGCTGCTGCGGCTCAAGGCGCATCTGCGGCGACTGGCCCCGGCCCCCGCAGCGGACAATTTACGGATTATCCGTCTGGGCGAGAAGGAGTTTGATCCCGTGCGGGCCTTGCTCTCTGGCCCGGACGGCAATGTGCATCTGACAGGCGGTGAGGCAGCGCTCCTGTCCGTACTGGCGCGCCGTCCGAATGAGGTCTTCTCCCGCGAGGAGATTGCCCGTGCGCTGGATATGGCGGAAATTGGAGAGCGCGCTGTGGATGTGCAGGTGACACGCCTGCGGCGTCGGATTGAGCCGGACCCGCGTGAACCGCGCTTTCTGCACACCATCCGTGGGCGCGGCTATGTGCTCAAGCCCGGTGTGCAGTAAAGGCGCCGCGTTAGTGTTGCGGGCATGAAAAGGCGACCCCTCAAGCTTTTCCCCTCGGGCGTGCTGAAATCCCGCAGCATGGAAAAATCTGTGCGGCGGGTGCTGCCGCGCTCTCTGCTGGGGCGCTCTCTGCTGATCGTGCTGATCCCGCTGCTGGTCACACAGGCGATCTCGCTGGAACTGTTTTACGGGAACTTCCTCAAGGTTGTGTCCCGCCGTCTGTCGGATAGTGTGACGGCGGATATCGTCCTTTCCCTCAATGCTCTGGAGCATCTGCAAAAGCGGAGTGATAAGGACTGGTTCGTCGCACAGGCGCGGGACCATCTGCAACTGGTGGAAACATGGCACCCCGGCGCCCGTCTGCGCCGCTTCGGGTTTAACCATATCACCGGCCCGATGGATGATGATCTGGCGCATGCGCTGGATAGCGCCATTGATTATCCGTTTTTTGTGAACTGGAAGAGCGATCCACACACCGTGAAAATTGCCATCCAGTTGCCCGATGGGGTGCTGGATGTGGATGCGCCGCGTAAGCGGCTGGATATGGGGCAGATCTGGCTCTTTGTGGGCTGGGCGCTCAGCAGTTCCATTCTGCTTTTTGTGGTGGCCAGTCTGTTCATGCGCAATCAGGTGCGGGCCATCCGCCGTCTGGCGAGGGCGGCTGAGCAGTTCGGTCTGGGGCGGGATATCGGGCCTATCAAGCCGGAGGGCGCGCAGGAGGTGCGAAAGGCTGCTGTGGCGTTTAACCGCATGCAAGACCGGATCTATCGCTTTGTCTCACAGCGTACGGGCGTTCTGGCCGGTGTCTCGCATGATCTGCGGACACCTCTGACGCGCCTGCGTCTTTCTCTGGCCATGATGCCCCGTAATGGGACGATCAAGGGTGAAGAGCTGCGGCAGGACGTCGATGACATGATCGGGGACGTTGTCGAGATGGAACACATGATCGGCAGCTATCTGGCCTTTGCCCGCGGCGAAGGGGCGGAAACCCCGGAACAAGTCGAGATGGTGCCGTTTATTGAGGACGTCGTGACAGCAGCGCGCCGGGCCGGGGCGCGGGTTGAGTCTGTCACGGTGCAGCCCGGCCTTTGTGTCCACATGCGGCCTGATGCCATGAAGCGCGCCCTGACCAACCTGCTGGATAACGCCCGCAGGCATGGCGGTGCGATAGCCATCACGGCCTACGCCATGCAGGAGGGGATCTGTGTTCTGGTGGATGATGACGGGCCGGGGATCCGCCCGGAACGACGCGAATCCGTTTTTCGGGCATTTGAGAGTGGCCGTGGGGGCGGGACAGGCCTCGGCCTGACAATCTCGCGTGATATTGTCCGGGCGCATGGGGGAGACATGGAACTGGATGTCTCGCCCGCCGGAGGGCTACGCGTCAAACTGATCCTGCCCTGAGGGCAGGAAGCAGGTTAGAGCGAGTTGCCTGCGCCGAAATGACCCGGGCCGCTGTTGCCGCCCATCATGCCGGTCCCCGTGCCGCTGCCGCTGGAGCTCATCATGTTCTGCATCGGGTTGTAGCGGCCCACATTCCCCAGAATCTGCTGCAGGATGTTGATGCTGGTGCCTGGTGTGGGGGTAACCTTGCTGATCATGCCCACGGGGCGGCTGTCTTTACGGTTCAGCGTCCGCAGGCTTTGCAGCATGCCAGCGTTATCAAATTTCAGAACAACCACCTGCTGCTTGTCGATCCCCGGAAAATCCAGCGGCTTCATGTAGGTGGTCATGGAAATGTAAATCCACGTATTATCGTCAAAGGCCCCCTTGGTGGTGGGGGAGCCCAGAAGATCCACCGCATCAGCGCGTGTGCTGGTGCCCGGTGTCAGCTGGTTGTAATCATCCGCTTCAACCAGTGAACCGCGCGGGATGGGGCTTGGGGCAAACACGGAACAGCCGGAGATAACAAACACCGCAGCAAGGGCACCGCAGGCGGTGCTGAAGCGCGTCATACTGTTCTTGCGTTGCGGTGTCATGGCGGTAAGGCATCCCTAAATCTGTGCGGTCACTCTGAGAAGGCCTGATCTCTCAGGCTGCGGCATGCAGGAAGACCTACTCTGTCGGATGCCCCAACGGGCTCTGTGCGTCAATTCCTGAATTGCGGAAGGGGTGGGTTTTCAGGCTGATCATTGCGCTTGGAGCACTTTATGTTAGGGCTGCAAAAAGGTGCTCCTGCAAATCCGCAGCGGGAAGCCTGTCTGTTTTTTAAGAAGCTAGAGTTTCAGGAGGTTTCCATGCCCCATAAGCCGGAATTTTCCCGTCCCGTTGCTGTGCGTCGAATCGGCGCGTCCGGACTGGATCTCACGGTCGAGGCAACGCCTGCGGAGTGTGGGCAGATTGCCAGACGGCTTGGTCTGCCTGAAATCAGCATGTTCCGCTGCAAATATACGCTCACTCTGGGCCGGCGGGATCTTGTGTCTGCCCACGGCGCGCTGGCCGTGCGGTTTAAACAGACATGTGTTCGCACGCTGGAGCCGTTTGAGGATATGCTTGCAGGCTCCTTTGCTGTGCAGTTTGTGCCGGCAGAACATTTTGAGGAAAGTGCGGCCCCGGATCTGGAAGCCGTCGATGAGATTCCCTATGAAGGGGAATCGATAGACCTTGGGGAAGCCGCTGTTGAGCAGTTTGCTCTGGATCTGGAGCCTTATCCGCATGCTCCGGACGCCAGCCTGCCCGAAGGGCTTGTGATAAGTGAGGAAGAGGCGGAAAAGCTGGCTGAGAAGGACGCAGCGGAGAAAAAAGTTAATCCGTTTGCCGATCTCGCACGGTTGCGTCGCAAAGATAGCTGACGTGTGGCAGTAGGTTTTATTGCGCTCTTGCTTGCGAAAGTGGCGGCTCTCTGCTAGAGGCCGCCCTCAATCTGGTGATTAACCTGTTTTGTCTTTCGGTGGTGTGGATTGTCCACGGTGCCGGTAGTCTTTGATCTGTTTGGAGGGGCTCGGTCCCATGGCTGTACCCAAAAGAAAAACTTCGCCTTCACGTCGTGGCATGCGTCGCAGCCATCAGGCTCTGCGTGTGGAGGCTCATGCTGAATGCTCCAACTGTGGTGAGCTGAAGCGCCCGCACAACATCTGCAGCCACTGCGGCCACTACGATGGTCGTGAAGTGATTGCCGCTGGTAAGGCACTGAAAATCGCTGTTCGCGCCTGAGGGCAGGCGGCTCACATTGCCATGAGGTAATGTGGTTGTACGGGAGTAAGGCATCTGCGGCATGGCAGAGAAGCAGGCATGAGCGATAGAGAGATTTCCGAGAATTCCCCCGCTGAACAGAGTGAGGTTTTCAGCCTTGCGGTTGATGGGATGGGGGGAGACGGAGCTCCCGATGTGGTCGTGGCCGGGCTTGCCATTGCAGCTGATCGCCATCCCGGGATGCGTGTGCTTCTGACGGGTGACGAAGCCCGTCTGCGCCCACTTCTGGCGCAGCATCCCAAGGCGGAAGCAATCTGCACCATCTGGCATACAGATGCCTCAGTCCCCATGGACATGAAGCCTACAGCCGCCCTGCGCGTGCGTCGGTCTTCTATGCGTCTGGGGATGGATGCCGTTGCAAGTGGCCGCGCCAGAGGCGTTGTGTCTGCTGGCAATAGCGGTGCCATGCTGGCTCTGGCCAAAATTGTCGTTAAAACCATGCCCGGTATTTCCCGGCCCGCCATGGCAGCCATCAGCCCGACTATCAAGGGCGATGTGGTCATGCTGGACCTTGGGGCAAACGTGGCGTGTGACTGGCGCAATCTGGTTGAATTTGCCGTGATGGGCGAGGCCTTCGCCAAGGCAGTGCTGGGGCTTCCTGCGCCGCGTATCGGGCTTCTCAACATCGGCTCGGAAGAGCTGAAGGGTGATGAGAAGCTGCGGATTGCGTATGAAGCCCTGCGTGAAAGTCCGCTGGCGGACCAGTTCCACGGGTTTATCGAAGGTCATGACATTACGGCGGGCACAACCGACGTAGTGGTGACGGACGGCTTTACCGGGAACGTGGCCCTCAAGACGGGTGAAGGTGTGCTGAAAATGGCCACCTCTCTGCTGCGGCAGGTCTTCAATCGCGGCATTATTTCCAAAATTGGCTATCTGCTTGTTCGGCCCGGCCTTGAGCGAATGAAGGAATGGCTTGATCCCCGCCGTCGTAACGGTGCGGTTTTTGTCGGCCTGAATGGCGTGGTGGTGAAGTCCCACGGCGGGACCGACGCCGAAGGATTTGCTGCGGCTGTGGATGTGGCCATGGATATGGTCACGCATGGATTTAATGATGGTATTCGTGAGCGTCTGACCCATATGGGGGCGCTTCTTTCCCGTCAGCAGGCCTCGCTGGAGCGTGAGCCTGAGGCGACGGCTTCCTGATCAGACAAGGTTCGGGGCACTGGCCGTCAGGCAGTCCTGAATGCCGGTGTTTGATAATGAAAGAACGGTAATGGCGAGACGTTCGCTTCTGGTAGGGTTTGGCGGGTTCCTGCCGGATCGGGTCGTGTCTAACGATGAACTGGCAGCCCGGCTTGAAACCTCCGATGAATGGATAAAAACCCGTACCGGCATCACCCAGCGCCATATTGCAGGTGAGAACGATACGGCGACCAGCATGGGGGCCGCCGCAGCGCGCAAGGCGCTGGACTATGCGGGCCTGAGTGCTGATGACATTGATGCCGTAATTGTCGCGACATCCACCCCCGATCAGGCTTTCCCGGCAACAGCCGTGCGTATTCAGGCTGAATTGGGGATGAAGCAGGGTTTTGGATTCGATCTGGCAGCCGCGTGCTCCGGGTTTATCTATGGCCTCTCCACAGCGGATGCGTTTATTCGGGCTGGGCAGGCACGGAATATTCTGGTCATTGGCAGTGAAGTCTATTCCCGCATTGTTGACTGGTCTGACCGTGGCACCTGTGTGCTGTTTGGTGATGGCGCAGGGGCCGTTGTGCTCTCCGGCTCAGATGCGCCGGGTGAACAGGGGTTGCTGTCCACCCATCTGCATTCCGACGGCACTGCGGGTGATCTGCTGTACGTTGATGGAGCCGTGGGCCGCCGGGACAAAAGCGGTTTCCTGAAAATGAGCGGGCGTGATGTGTTCCGGCACGCTGTCGCCAAGCTGTCCTCCTCCGTGGATGAAGCCCTGAAGGCTGAAGGTCTGGAATATTCAGACGTCGCCTGGCTGGTGCCGCATCAGGCAAATATCCGCATTATTGAAGGCGTGGCCAAAAAGCTGAATCTGCCTGCCGAGCAGGTGGTGATCACGGTCGATCGTCACGCCAATACCTCCGCGGCCTCGATTCCGCTGGCGCTTGATGAAGCCGTGCGGGATGGCCGCATCCAGAAAGGTGATCTGGTGCTGATGGAAGCACTGGGCGGTGGTCTCACCTGGGGCTCTGCGCTCGCCCGTTTCTAACGGCGTTTTCAAAATTCTGATGACATGACGTTGGGCGACCTCACGAGAGAATTGACGAGGTCGCCCAACGTGTTACTTTCATCAGTATGGAAACTGTCACGCGTGCCTCTCTGGTCGAGCAGATTTATCAGCAGGTTGGGCTGTCCCGTAAAGAATCGGCTGTGCTTCTGGAAGATATTCTGGAAACAGTCATGCTTGCGCTTGAGCGCGGTGAAAGCGTCAAGATCAGTGGGTTTGGAACTTTTTCCGTAAGGCAAAAAGGCCAGCGCTGCGGACGCAACCCGAAAACGGGTGAGGAAGTTCCGATTCTCCCGCGTTCCGTTCTGGTTTTCCGCCCCAGTCAGCTGCTGCGTGCAGCCATTAATCACGAGCCGCTTGAAGGTGGCGAGGCGTATGACGATGAGTGACACCGACCATCCTTCTTCCATAACAGATCTCTCCGGCCTGCCGGACGAGGAGAACGGTGCGCTGGCCCGCACAGAAAAAGGGCCGCTTGCGTTTCGCACCATTAGTGAAGTGGCTGACGAGCTGCATGTACCTCAGCACGTGCTGCGATTCTGGGAAACGCGCTTCGAGCAGGTTCGCCCGCTGAAAAGAGGCGGTGGTCGGCGGTATTATCGCCCGGCTGATGTCGAACTGCTCCGCCATATTTCCGATCTTCTGTATGCCAAGGGCTACACCGTAAAAGGTGTGCAGCGCCTTCTGCGTGAAGGGGAAGCCGAAGCGGCTCAGCAAAGCCCGACAGTGACGGCGTCTCTCCCTGAAGAGATTGCACCGGAACCGGCTGTGTCTTCGCCGGACGAGGTGCAGGGGGATGCTGAGTCTGTGGTTACGGATACGGACCAGTCGCTTGTAGCTGAACCCGTTTCTCTTGCGAATCCTGAAGAGCATGAAGAGACGACTGAAAATTCGGTTCTTACGCAGCCTTCAGAAGTTCAGGAGCCGCAACACGCGGAAGAACAGCCTCAGGAGGTTGCTTTCGAGCCTGAAAATACTGTTGAGGCTGCACCTGCACCTGCACCTGCACCTGCACCTGCTCCCGAACCTGCTGCACCGGAGGTGAACGCTGTTTCTGGTGAGTTGATGCGTCGGCTGGAAAAGCAGAATGTGCAGCTGAAAAATGATCTGGCTGACATTCTGGTTGAGCTGGAAGCATTCCGTAATCGCCTGACGGCGTGAAAAAAACCGCAAGGTGGCTTGTGTGTTGTGAAGGGGCCTGCTAAAGACCCTTTCACCAAATGGACGGGCAGTAGCGCAGTCTGGTAGCGCATCAGTCTGGGGGACTGGGGGTCGTGGGTTCGAATCCCGCCTGCCCGATATTTGTCCACTTGGTTTTCTGAAAAATTTCAGAGCAGTTTAGTGGGTGTTCAAACTTGAACACCCTTTTTGCTGTTCAGGCCTTTATGGCGTTGTTGCCCGCAGTCCAGCGGCGCCACAGCAGGTTAAGCGCCGCCATGGCCGCAGGGCCGACAAACAGGCCCAGCAGGCCCCATGTTTCCGCACCACCCAGAATACCCAGCAGAACCCACAGGAAGGGGAGCTGCGTGCTGCCGCCGATAAGAACGGGGCGGATAAAGTGGTCGGCCACAAAAATCACCACAGCACCAATGCAGAAGGTCACGATACCCGCAAGGGACGCGCCCTTGACGAGTATCAGCAAAGACACAAGGCCTACAGCTATCATGGCACAGAAGGGGATCATGGCGGCGACAGCCGTGATGACACCAAACAGGGCAGGGTGCGGTGCGCCAGCAATGGTATAGACAACGCCCATCAGCAGCCCTTCACCAATGCCAACCAGCACCAAGCCCAGCACGGTGCCGTGCACAGACGCGACAATCTGGCGGGCAATCGTTTCCCCGCGTTTGCCAAAGGCGCGCCGGGAGGCAATGCGGCACTGGCGGATGACGGACGTGCCGTCTTTATAAAGAAAAAACAGGGTGATGATTGAGAAGCAGAATAGCGTGCCACGATGCGCAATTTGAGATCCAAGCGCCTTGGTAATTGCCATGCCCTTGCTGTCCAGCGCGCCCGTCAGGTTGGAAACGTCTTCCGGGTTGGACAGGTGGGCCTGCCACCAGTGCGTGAGCGTCTGGCTGCCAATGGGCAGGCGGCTAAGGGCGTCAGGCACAGGCACACCGTTTTGCCGAGCGTGCTCCAGCCAGCTTAACGCGCTTTGGGCCTCGCCTACAGCTTCCAGCGTGATGAGCATCAGCGGAATAACAAAAATCAGCGCCATGGCTGCGGTAAAGAGAAACGGCAGAACCGTACCCTGTGCGGCTTTAGGCCACGCTGCCTGAGCGCGCGTATAAAGCGGCCATGTGGCAATGGCGAACACGCCGCCCCATACCAGCGCCGGCAAAAATCCATGGATTGTGTAAAGAGCAACGGCGAAAATAAAAAATGCCAGAACGTTACGCGCTGTTTCCTGCCCCTTTCTGGAGCGCTGGCTCGGTTTGACCAGAATACAGCGTGGATGCCCGGAACCTGTGGGCTGGCTTGTCGTGTCTGGCATATGGGGCGTCTCTCCTCTTACCCAGTGAAAAATATCATTATTGACAAGTTTGCGCGTTCGAGCGCTTTCGGTCGAGCAAAATATAGAGGCATAGGGGCTCTGCACAGGGGCGGCTTTTATTTGAGGTTTGAAAGCTTATCCCCCTATCTCTAAAGGGAAGGCTGCTCGTATAAGCGGTCTATCATGCTCAAAAATTTTCTTACTGTTGGCGGCTGGACTATGCTCAGCCGTATCCTTGGTCTGGTGCGGGATCAGCTTCTGGCGGCCTTCATGGGCGCAGGGGCTTTGCAGGATGCCTATCAGGTGGCGTTCCGGTTGCCCAACATGTTTCGGCGGCTGTTTGGTGAAGGGGCGTTCAACGCAGCCTTTGTCCCGCTGTTCTCTTCTGTCCTGACAAAAGAAGGGGAAGAAGAAGCCCGGACATTTGCGCGGCGGGCGCTGGGCGTCATGCTGCTCTGGCTGCTGTTCCTGTGTGTGCTGGGGGAAATCTTCATGCCGCAGGTGCTGCGGCTGATTGCGCCCGGCTTTTTGCAGACAGGTGAACGCTATGCGCTGGGTGTCAGCCTTAGTCGCATTACCTTTCCGTATCTGGTGCTGATCTGCGCGGCCGCTCTGGTAGCGGGCGTTCTGAACGGGTTGCACCGCTTTGGCATGGCCGCCGCCGCCTATCTGGCATTCAATGTGGTGGGGATTGCCGCCATCCTGTTCGCCTCGCCGTTTTTGCCGAATGTGGCGTATGCGGCAGCGTGGGGTGTGACGGCGTCTGGTGTGGCGCAGCTTGGTTTGCTGCTGTGGGCCGCGCATCGGGCGCATTTTGGGTTGATGCCGCTCTGGCCCGCTTTGACGCCGCGCATCCGTCTTCTGGTCCGCCGCATGGTGCCGGGGCTGGTAGGGAGTGGTGTCGGGCAGATCAACCTTACCGTTGATACCATCATCGGAACCCTGCTGCCTTCAGGTAGTGTCTCACTGATGTATTTTGCGGACCGCATCAATCAGTTGCCGCTCGGTGTGCTGGGTGCTGCGGCCGGGACGACTTTATTACCAGTGCTAACGCGCCATCTGGCTGCGGGCGAGCATGATGCAGCGCATTCCGCCCAGAACCGGGCCATGAGTTACGTGCTGATCCTCACGCTTCCCGCCGTGGCCGGGTTGCTGGTGCTGGCTGGCCCGATCATGATTGTCCTGTTTGGCCACGGTTCCTTTACCGAGCATGATGCGCTTTTGTCTGCTCAGGCTCTGCGCACCTACGCCATCGGGCTTCCGGCTTTTGTGCTGGTGAAAGTCTTTTCCCCGGCCTTTTTTGCGCGCGGGGACACACGCACGCCGGTTTATGTCGGGATTGGCATTCTGGTGCTGAACTTTCTTCTGAACCTGCTGTTCATGAAGCCGCTGGCCCATATGGGGCCGCCGCTGGCCAGTAGTCTGGCGGCCTGTGCCAATGTGGCCTGTCTGGCCATTCTGCTCATGCGGCGTAAGGCGTTGCAGGTTTCCGGGGCCGAGCAGTTCAGAATGTTCAAGACGGCCTGTGCCGCGCTCCTTATGGGAGGGCTGTTGCTCGGGGCGCAGGCTCTTCTGGTCTTCCCGTCCGGGTTGGGCGTCCGGATTCTCTGGCTTGGCAGCATGGTTGGTCTGGGGGCCGTTCTGTATGGTGCACTGCTGCATGTGTTTGGCATCATGAATGCGGCAGATATTCTGGCGCGCTTTCAGCGGCGTTTGCGCAAGCGTCGCGCGTGAGGCGTTAAGGCTGGCATCTGCGTTCATGCGGACGTGCTTTGTGCCTCGCGCTGTATCGCTGACGGAAAGAGAGGAAAACCGTGACAGAAATTGTTCTGGCGCATCAGGTTGATCTGAAAACATGGCGACAGGCTGCGCGGCACTATGCTCTGGCAGGCACGCCGCCTGAGGCGTTGTCCTGGCGGGTTGCGCAATCCTCTGAAGACGCACAGCAGATTTTTCAGGCGGCCTCAGCAGAGCAAACTGATCCCAATGCTGTGCTTCACTTGCCGCGTCGGCTGGTGGAGTGGATTCTTCTGGCTCTTCAGGCGTCATCGCCCGAGCGGTTTGACGCGCTTTATCGTCTGGTTTTTCGCGTCGTGCAGGATCATCTGGATCTGACAACGGCGCTTGATGACCCGGATGTGCGCGCAGTTGTAGGGCTTGTGGAGGTCGTTAAAGCCGAAACGGAGCGCTTCCGGCTGGAGTTTGCCCGTGTTTTTGCGGACCCGGCGCAGACCGTCTGGTCTGCCACGCCAACTGCTTATGTGGTGGAAGGCAACGCGGCTTATTGTATGGCACGTTATGCGCGGCCCTGGGAAATTCGCACGGCTTATCGCAGCATGAAGTGGGATGGCAAAGCCCTGTGGTTTGGCGCGGGCGGTGCTAAGGTTACAGCGGAACGGCAGGGCGGCTGGCAGCAAGCCGGGCAGGGGATGTGGCAGGACTGGCCGCGTACCGTTCTGGTGCCGGATAGTGCAGAAGTCGAAACGACGACAACTCTGGACGCTCTGGCCGCAGAGGCAATGGATTGCCGGTCCTGCACGCTGTGGCGTCCCGCTGCGCGCACGGTGTTTGGGGAAGGGGCCGCTACCGCGCGCGTCATGCTGGTGGGTGAGCAGCCGGGGGATCAGGAGGATCAGGCCGGGCGTCCGTTTGTGGGGCCTGCCGGTCAGGTGCTGGAGCGGGCGCTGGAAGAGGCGGGGCTGAGCCGCAGCACGGTCTATGTCACCAATGCGGTCAAACATTTCCGCTTTATCTGGCGGAATGGTCGGCGCTTGCACCAAAAGCCGGAGCAGGACTCTGTGCAGGCCTGCCAGATGTGGCTGGATGCAGAACGACGGCTGATTCAGCCGTCCTTGATTGTCATGATGGGGGTGACGGCCGCGCAAAGTCTGCTGCATCGCCCGGTCACGATTTCTCGTGAGCGATCCCGCATTTTTCCGTTAGGGGAAGGAAGTCAGGGGCTGGTGACAGTCCACCCTTCCTATCTGCTCCGCTTGCCCAGTGAGGCCGATAAGCAGCGGGAATATGCCCGTTTTGTCGAAGATCTTCGGCAGGTGAAAGCGTTTATGGATAGTCTGGCCTGATGCATTGAGCCAGTGCAGGCGCAAAGGCGCGCCTGAGGATGATGTCAGGCTTTACGCGCTTTATTGATGCGGGCGTGCAGGTCTTTTCCTGTTTTAAAGAACGGGATGTATTTTTTAGAGACCTGAACCTGCTCGCCGGTTTTCGGATTACGGCCAATGCGCGGGTCTCGTTCCTTGATGGAAAACGCTCCAAAGCCGCGTAATTCGACGCGGTTATTGTCTGCCAGACTGCTGGAAATAGAGTCGAAGACAGTATTGACGATCAGATTGATGTCCTTGAGCTGCAGATGCGGATGTTTCTGCATGAGTGCGGCAATAAGCTCAGACTTGGTCATGGTCCACCTTCCAAATTCTGGAATATCAACCTGCCGGACAATCAGGGGGCCAGCGGATCTGCGTGACAAAAAGGGACGCCAAATAAAAAAGTGCGCTACCAGCCATAAAGCCGGTGCGCACTTCAAAATTCACTAAGCCGGAGTGATCCGTCAATACATAAATAGTCTGACAGCACGAACCAGAGGAGTACTGTCAGACCTTGAGTGATCAGGCTGTGGTTTTTTTGCCGCGGCGGCCACGTGCGCCAGCTTCTTCACCTTCCGGCGTTGCATGGATTTTGCGGCCCAGACCAATCTCACGCGCCAGAGTGGAGCGACGTTCTGCATAGTTCGGCGCAACCATGGGGTAGTCAGCCGGCAGGCCCCAACGCTCACGATACTGTTCCGGCGTAATGCCATAGGCGCTCTGCAGGTGGCGCTTGAGCATTTTCAGTTTCTTACCGTCTTCCAGACAGACGATGTAGTCAGGGAACACAGAGCGCTTGACCGGAACGGCAGGCTGCAGCTTTTCCGGTTCGTTCTGCGGCTGGTCAGCCGTTTTCAGAGCCTGATACACATCACGGATCAGGGTGGGGATCAGAGCAGGATCGGTCTGGTTGTTGGAAACGTGTGCCGAAACGATTTCTGCCGCCAGATCAAGAATGTTGGGATAGCTCTGGTTCTCTGTCATGATAATTCCGTTTATTTGTTGGGCTGAATGAGTCACCCATACTATTACAATTCTTGTTTGTGAATACAGAATATAGCAATGTGATTGAATAAAATTGAATGTGTCATGAAAAACATCTCCCGAAGAGAGTGAAAGAGGAGATGTATGCAAGTAAAATAAACATTTGGTAATCTATTTTAAGGATAAATTGTTTTGTTCGCTCGGTCTGCGCATCAGGGCTGGGTAATAGGCGGAGTTTGTTTTTGAGACACTGGTATTTGCAAATGGCATAATTGACTTTACGGTTTGGCCTACTATCCAAAACGACCCTGCTGCGTGCGGGCAGTCCTCTTAATTGGCACGGATTGGCTGCGATAACTCTTTAATATTTGTAAGATCCCGGAATAAGGACTGTTCAAAATGACGTCACGCCCTGCTGGCAGCAAAATGATCGTGCCGGTTGTGCTGTCTGGTGGCACGGGGAGTCGGCTCTGGCCCATGTCGCGCGCCAGTTTCCCTAAACAGCTCTGGTCGCTCGTGAGTGAGCGCAGCATGCTGCAGGAAACGGTACTGCGTGGGAATGCCGCAGGTTTTGCGCCGCCTGTTATTGTTTGTAATGAAGAGCACCGTTTTTTGATTGCCGAGCAACTGCGGGAAGTCTCGGTAGCAAATCCCAGCATTATGCTGGAGCCGGTCGGCCGGAATTCAGCGCCCGCTATTACGGCCGCGGCTTTGCTTGTGGCCCAGACGCATCCGGATGCTGTGTTGTGGATGATGGCGGCAGATGCGGACATCAAGAAGTCTGACGCGCTAACGCAGGCGATGGAAAAAGCCGTGCAGGCTGCGGAACAGGGGCGGGTGGTAACCTTCGGGATGACCCCCACCTGTCCGGAAACCGGGTATGGCTATATTGAAAAAGGCGACCCGCTTCCGGGTGTGGACGGGGCTTTTACAATCCGTTCTTTCCGGGAAAAGCCTGTGCAGGCTGTTGCGGAAGACTTTGTAAAAGACGGCAATTACTTCTGGAATTCCGGCATGTTTGTCTTTCAGGCGGATGTGTTGCTGGCTGAAATGCGCCGTTACGCGCCGCAGGTTTTGCAAAGCGTGCAGGAGGCTTTTGAAAAACGTAAGACAGATCTCGATTTTATCAGGCTCGATAAAGAGGCATTTGCGCAGGCCCCCGATATTTCCATCGATTATGCCGTGGCTGAGCACACACAGGTTTCCGCAGTAATCCCTGCGGATCTGGGGTGGTCGGATGTCGGGAGCTGGGATGCGTTGTGGGAGATCAGCCCCAAGACGGCGGAAGGCAATGTGCTGCTGGGCGATGTTTTAGCGGAAGATGCGCATGGATGTTACGTGCGCTCGGAAGGGCCGCTGACGGCTGTGACTGGTCTGGATGATGTGGTTGTTGTGGTGACTGGTGACGCAGTGCTGGTGACGCATAAAGACCGCGCGCAGGACGTAAAGAAGGTGGTGGATCGCCTCAAGAAAGACGGGCGGCCAGAGGCCTCTACGCATCAGAGGAATTATCGTCCCTGGGGGTTCTATGAAGGACTGACCCGCAATGAGCGTTTCCAGGTGAAACGGATTGTGGTCAATCCAGGCGGTAAGCTGTCTCTCCAGAAGCATTTTCACCGGGCGGAGCACTGGGTTGTTGTGGAGGGCGTGGCGCTGGTTACGAAGGGTGACGCTGAACTGCTGGTGCGCGAAAATGAGAGTGTTTATCTGCCGCAGGGCTGTGTGCACCGGTTGGAAAATCCCGGAAAAATTCCGCTGACCCTGATTGAGGTTCAGTCGGGGGCCTATCTGGGAGAAGACGATATTATAAGATTGGAAGACAGTTATAATAGAAATTGATAAATAAAGACTGAGTAAAGGCATAAAAAAAGCTCCCGAAAGGGGAGCTTTTTTTATGTCATCCGTCCGACTCGTTTCGAGGTGTCGGCAGACAACCGAGTCTGAAAAGCCTGATTTTAGCGAATACCGAGCTCGCTCATCAGGAAATCCCGGAAAACAGCAACGCGTTTGGAGCTGCGCAGTTCTTCCGGATAGACAAAATAGGCATCGACTGTCGGGGTCGTCAGGTCAGGCAGAATCTGAATAAGATCAGGGAACTGCGCGGCCGCATAGGTCGGAATGGACCCAATACCCAGCCCGGCAGCAATGGCAGACGCCATGGCGGCCATGCTGTTCACTTCCAGACGGGCGTTCTGTCTGGTTGTGCCCTGTCGTGTGCTTTCAGCCAGCCAGTTGATATGGGCAACCGGCGGGTGATGCTCTCCGAATAAAACGAGCTGATGCGCTGAGATTTCCTCAATGCTGCGCGGCATCCCGTATTTTTCGATGTAGAGCGGAGCGGCAAAAATCGGCAGATGGAAGTCTGCCAGATGCCGCTGGATAAGGTCAGGCTGGCGGGGCGCATGCATACGCACGGCAACGTCAGCTTCTCTCATCCCCAGATCAAGATCGCTGTCTTCAAGAATAAGACAGATATCAATGTCTGGATTGGCAGCCATAAACTTGTGCAGCCGCGGCATAAGCCAGCAGTTGCCAAAGCCTGTGGTTGTCGTAACCCGCAGACGTCCTGCAGCTTTTTCCTTACTTTCGGTCAAAAGCGTTTGAGTCATTTCAAGTTTTGAAAAGACCTCGCGCACCGTCTTGTGCAGCGTCTCGCCCTGTTCAGTGAGGATCAGTCCTCGGGCGTGGCGATGAAAAAGAGGAACCTGAAGGACGTCCTCCAGCGCGGAAATCTGCCGTGAAACAGCAGACTGGCTTAGGTTAAGCACATCTCCCGCGTGGGTAAAGGAACCGGCTTCCGCCACAGCATGGAATACCCGGAGTTTGTCCCAGTCCACGCACGCCTCCTGCAAATTGAATGAAGTTATCAGAGCATAATTATCATGCTTCGAGTTTCATTACGTGCAGTAATTGCCGGGATGGGTCAAGGGACGACCTGTTATTCAGCCCCCAGTTCAGCCAGATAGCGTTCAGCATCCAGAGCGGCCATACAGCCTGTGCCGGCAGCGGTCACGGCCTGACGGTAAATCTTGTCCTGCACATCCCCTGCGGCAAACACGCCGGGGACGGAGGTACGGGTGGTGCCGGGGGTTGTCTCAATATAGCCCTCAGCATCCAGCGTGACCTGCCCCTTGAAAATCTCAGTAGTGGGAGCGTGGCCAATGGCGATGAAGATGCCGTCCGCCGGCAGGTCCTGCGTTGTGCCGTCCTGCGTGTTGCGCACACGGATGGCACTGACGGTCGGCGGGGTGCCGGTGGCCAGAATGTCTTCTACCGTTGTGTTCCACAGGATGGAGGTTTTCGGGTTCTTGAAGAAACGATCCTGCAGGATTTTTTCAGCCCGCAACGTGTCCCGCCGATGCACCAGTGTGACGTGCGCTGCGTGATGCGTCAGATACAGGGCCTCTTCCACCGCAGTATTGCCGCCACCCACAACAACGACGTTCTTGCCGCGATAAAAGAAGCCATCACAGGTTGCGCAGGCGGAGACGCCAGCACCCTGCAAGGTTTTCTCGCTGGGCAGGCCGAGCCATTTGGCCTGAGCGCCCGTCGCGATGATGACGGATTTTGCGACATACACCGTGCCGGAATCACCCACCAGACGGAAGGGGGAGCCGGATTTGAAATCTACGGAGGTGATGATGTCGTATTCAATCCGCGTGCCGACATTCTGCGCCTGTGCGGCCATCTGTTCCATCAGCCAGGGGCCCTGAACGGCCTCGGCAAAGCCGGGATAGTTTTCTACATCCGTCGTGATGGTCAGCTGACCACCGGGCTGAAGCCCCGCCACCAGCACGGGGGCCAGATTGGCCCGTGCGGCATAAATGGCGGCGGTATAGCCGGCAGGCCCCGCGCCAATAACAAGCAGATCGGTGGTGATGGTTTCACTCATGAGTAAGGCAGACCTTTACGTGCTGGGAGCCATGATGCGGTGAGACGCACTCTCTTGCCTTGCGATATGGCGGGTGCGCGCATGGAGAGCAAGAGCGGAACCGGTTTGCGGCGTCTGCGTGTGCGTGGCATATACACCCCAGATTGTTTTGAAAAAGGCTGCGGCGAGAAATGGATCAGGCAAGGTGACGGAACTGGACGCTGTTGACCTTCGTATTGTGGCGGAACTTCAGGAAGACGGGCGCATGACCAACGTCGAGCTGGCCCGCCGCGTTGGAATTTCTGCCCCCCCCTGCCTGCGGCGTGTGCGGCGGCTGGAAGAGCTGGGGGTAATCCACGGCTATCATGCAGACCCGGATGCCGGGGCGCTGGGCTGGCCGATCACCTTTTTTGCGTTGATTGGTCTGGATAGTCAGAAAGAGGCTGTTCTGTCCGCATTTGAGGAAGAACTGGCCCGCTGGCCCGAGGTGCGGGAATGCCACATGATTCGTGGGGGAGGGGACTTTCTTGTTCGCCTCATTGCCCGCGATGCCGCGCATGAAAACTCTCTGACGCGCCGGCTGACGGAGGGCCCACACGTGATCCGTGTGCAGACCTTGCAGACGATCCGCACAAGTCTGGACCGTACAGGCGTGCCGATTTTTCCGGTTAGCGAGGGCGGTGGAGCGTGAGTGAAGCGGCAGTGGTTGCCGCTGGCGTGCAGGCAGGCCCCGAGATCAGCGTTGTGGTGCCATGCTATAATGAGGTCGGGAATGTCGGCCCGCTTGTCGCAGCCCTGGAGCGCGCGCTGGCGGGGCGTCGGTGGGAAGTCATTTTTGTGGATGACAACTCCCCGGATGGCACAACTGCTGCAGTAAACGCCATTGCGCAGAGGGATTCCCGGGTGCGCGGCCTGTGCCGCATCGGTCGTCGCGGGTTATCCTCTGCGGTGATCGAGGGCGCTTTGTCCTCCTCGGCACAGGTTGTCGCCGTGATGGATGGTGACATGCAGCACGATGAAAGCCGCCTCGGCGCACTGGTCGATGCCGTGCAGAGTGGCGCATGTGACGTTGCTGTTGGGAGCCGCCATGTGGAAGGCGGTGATAATTCCGGTCTGGCCAATGCCTGGCGCCATGCGTTGTCTGATGGCGGCATCAAACTCGCGCAGCTAATCCTGCCCGTCAGGCTGGGTGACCCGATGAGCGGGTTTTTTGCTCTGCGGCAAGATACGTTTGCGCGGATTGCACCGCACCTGTCTGGCACGGGCTTTAAAATTCTGGTCGATCTGTTGTTGTCTTCTCCTCAGCCCTTGCGGGTGCAGGAAATTGCATGCGGGTTTCGGGAGCGGCTGGCTGGTGAAAGCAAGCTGGATGCGGTGGTCATGCTGCAGTTTGTTGCCTTGCTGCTGGACAAACTCTGTCGCGGCTGGCTGCCCCTGCGTTTTGTAGCGTTTGCGCTTGTTGGGCTGATCGGGGTCGGTACCAATCTGCTGGTCATGCAGTGCGTCCGGGCGCTGGGAGTGAACTTTTCCATGGCGCAGGGGATTGGCACGCTTGTGGCCATGGTCGTCAATTTCCAGCTGGATAATAATTTTACCTACCGTGACAGACGCCTGCGTGGCGTACGCTGTGTCTGGGGGCTGCTGCTGTTCATGCTGGTCTGCTCCGTTGGCGCACTGGCCAACGTTGGCGTCGCAGATATGGTTTATCATCAGCACCGGGAGTTTAATGAGGCCAGCGTGGCCGGAGCTTTGATTGCAGTGGTGTGGAATTACGCCATGTCCGCCACCATTGTCTGGCGGCTGTGAGTCTTCGCGCGCCACGCTCCGGAGTATGGATGTGGAGCGCAGCGCTCGGTCTGCTGACGGTGTGTCGCCTGCTAATGGCGGCATGGGTGCCTCTTACGCCTGATGAAGCCTATTATCGCATCTGGGCCTTAGCCCCTGCTGCCGGGTATCTGGACCATCCGCCTCTGGTGGCCGTCTGGATCCGGGCCGGGATGGCACTTTTCGGCGATACCGCTTTAGGTGTGCGGGCCATGGGGCCGCTTTCTGCGCTGGCGGGCACAGTTTTTCTTGCTCTTACAGCACGCGACTGGCTGCGGGCGCGAGGGGCGGCAGTGCAGTCTGGTAAATCCCTGACGCCTGATGCGGGAATGGTGCGGACCGGCCTGTTGCTGAACGGAACAGTGGCGCTGGGTGTCGGCACGCTGATTATGACGCCCGATACGCCGCTCCTGTTTTTTATGGCGTTGCTGGTCTGGAGCCTCGGGCGCGTCTGTCTGGCCGGGCAGGGGGCGGGCTGGCTTCTGGTCGGGCTGGCGGCCGGGCTTGGGTTTGAAAGCAAATATACTGCTGTGCTGCCTGTTTTCGGGGTGGTGGTCTGGCTGTTCCTGACCCGTGCCGGGCGGAGCTGGTTAAAAACACCCTGGCCGTGGGCTGGCGGGGCTGTTGCCGCGCTATGTGCCGGGCCGGTCATCTGGTGGAATGCCACGCATGGCTGGGTGAGCTTTCTCAAGCAGGGTGGCCGAACGGGCGACTGGCATCCGGCAAAAATGTTCACTTACTTTGGTGAATTGCTGGGTGGGCAGGTCGGTCTGGCCTCGCCGGGTGTGTTTGTGTTTTTTCTTGGTGGCGTCTGGCTGCTGTGGCGGCAGAAAGACAGCTTTTCCCGTCTTCTGCTGTTGATGATTCTGCTGCCCGCCGCCGTGTTTGTGCAACATGCGTTTGGCGCGCGGGTGCAGGCCAACTGGCCCGTGGTACTGTATCCGGCTCTTGCTGTTGCAGCCGTGTTGCCTGTCTGGCGCGGGTGGGTGGCGTCCAGTCTGGTGGGTATGGCGCTGGTCGGCGTGATTGTGATGCAGGCTGTCTTCTCACCCGTGACACTCTCCCCACATTTTGACATGACGTTGCGGATGATGGGCGGCTGGCAGAATTTTGCGCAGACCATTGCCGCCCGCACGCCGGCCTCTTCCGTGCTGATTGCTGATGAATATGGTCTGGCGGCTGAGTTGTCGTTTTATGGCCCAAAAGACCGGAAGGTCATGGCGGTTGAGTCGCGCTGGATGCTGTTTGATCTGCCACGCGCTGCGTGTGCGGAAGGGTATCTGATTCGCAGTCACAGGCGGCACGATCAGCCGGATGCGGCTCACTTTATCGTGCTGGATGAGGCCGAACAGCAGGTCCGGCAGCGGCATGGGGCTGTGGCTGACACGTACTCGGTTTTTCATGTGCGGATGCGGTGTGATGCCGCAGGGCATGGTCTGGATGCCGTGATGCTGCCTTGAAAAAAGATCAGTAAAGAACGCGTTCCACCCTGATGAATGCTCTGTGCGTTTGGACAGAGGGGCGGAACAGGATTACGGTGGACTAAGAGTAATGAAAAAGGAAAGCGGGGGCGTATGTCATCTCCACTGAATGTGGCCGTCCAGATGGATCCTCTGGAGCACATCAATATTGATGGTGATTCCACATTCGCCATGATGCTGGAAGCGCAGGCCCGGGGGCATGCGCTGTTTGTGTATGAAGTCGGCTCCATGGCGCTGGGTGAAGGCGTGACCGAACCCGGTGGCGTCGTCAGAACGAGCGTGAGTGCTGCTGTCCGGCCCGTGACAGTGCAGCGCGAGCAGGGACGGCATGCCACCTTTGGCCCCGTAGCCCGCCGCTCACTGGGGGAGATGGACGTGGTGCTGATGCGTCAGGACCCGCCGTTCGACATGGCCTATATTACGGCAACGCATCTGCTGGACCATGTGCATGGCATTGGTCCGGGCAAAGCGCTGGTGGTGAATGATCCGCGCTGGGTGCGAGATTCCCCGGAAAAACTTCTGGTGACGCACTTCCCCGGTCTGATGCCGCCGACGCTGGTGACATGGGATGTGGAAGAAATTCGCGCGTTCCGTCGGAAGTGGCGTGATATTATCGTCAAGCCGCTCTTCGGGAATGGGGGTAGCGGGATCTTCCGTATCCGTGAGGATGACCAGAATCTGAACGCGCTGCTGGAAATGCATTTTGCCCGCTCCCGCGAGCCGCTGATGATCCAGCGTTATGAGCCTGCCGTGAAGTCCGGTGATAAGCGCATTATTCTGGTGGATGGCAAGCCGGTGGGGGCGATTAATCGGGTCCCGTCTGGTGAGGACCATCGCTCGAACATGCATGTGGGCGGTGTGGCCCGCAAAGTCGGGCTGACGGCGCGTGACGAGGAAATTTGTGCCGCGATCGGGCCGTTCCTGAAAGAACATGGCCTGATTTTCGTCGGGATTGATGTGATCGGGGATTACCTGACGGAAATCAACGTGACATCTCCGACGGGACTTCAGGAACTGGAACGCTTTGACGGGATTAACGCCGCAGGGCTGATCTGGGATTGTATTGAAGCAAAGCTGGCGGGGAAGGCGTCCTGACGTTCAGGACGCTTTGTCGGCCGGAGGGGCGGCTGATGTGGAGTGGCTCTCTGAGGGAGGCTGCTCCGGATCACTGTCCAGGTCAGGCAGGACGGGGTCTTTCCCAAAACGATTGTCAAACCAGTGCAGCAGAGGTGACCGGAAGTAGTAAATTACGACGGACGACCAGATGATTAGCGCAAGGATGGCAATAACCAGATTCAGCATGGCAGTTTTTCTTTTCAACCCGTTCTTTCGGAGCGGAAGGTAAGGGCACAATGGGGCCGAAGACAAGGGCGCTTTTATGGCGGGCGTTATTTAATACAGGGAAGATGCGTTGTGGCTCTTGAAGAAATTACAGCAAGCAGGCAGAGAGAGAACATGAGTGACGTTCTCCACGAATGCCCGCCCGGTCAGGGTGAAGATCCGGTGCCTCCTCCTTCACGCTCGGCGCTGGATGCAGAGGCTGTAAAAGTTGCTTACCGTCGGTGGGCCGCCTGCTACGATACTGTCTTTGGCGGTATTTCAGGCGTTGGCCGCCGGCGTGCGGTTGAAGCTGTCAACGCGCTCTCGGGCACCAAGGTGCTGGAAGTCGGCGTGGGGACGGGGCTTGCGTTGCCCTGTTACACTCAGGACAAACAGATTACTGGTATTGACCTGTCTGGTGACATGCTAGCCCGTGCGCGTGAACGCGTGCAGAGAGAGCATCTGACCAACGTTGAAGGTCTGCTGGAAATGGATGCGGAAGAGACCAGCTTTGCTGATGCCTCTTTCGATATCGCGGTGGCCATGTTTGTGGCCTCTGTGGTGCCGAATCCGCGCAAATTGCTGCGTGAACTCAAGCGCGTTGTGCGCCCCGGTGGCCATATTCTCTTCGTAAACCACTTTCTGGCGCCGACGGGTGTTCGCGGTGCCGTGGAACGTGGCATGGCGCGGGCGTCCCGCTCTCTGGGCTGGCATCCTGATTTCGCCATGGAATCTCTGCTGCCGCCGGAAGATCTGGCCCGTGCACGCATTCAGCCTGTGCCGCCGCTGGGTCTGTTTACACTTGTGACGCTCGACCGGACGTAAAATCGCCTTCTCTCGCTGCGTCTGTCTCTCTTTCTGAACAAGGCAGAGCAGACGGCGGCGCGGGACTTAACGGGTCGTCGGTCTGTATAAAAACCGTTATTATGCCTTTTTTACAGAGTCCGCAGAACGCTTGGCGTTATGAGGTCTGAATAAGGTACAGGTTACGGAAAATGGCCTTTGCCGGGCAAAAAAGCCGGAACGGGAAGAAGAGCATGAACAAGCAGGCTGCATCGGGTACAGGTGTGGGAGCAGGATATCTGCTTGTCGCTGCGGTGGCGGGACTGCTTGGTGGCGGAGCTTCCGTGCTGCGTCAGGCAGGCCTGATGCCCGACCACGGCATCTGGCCAGTTCTCGAACATATCCATGCCCCCCTGATGCTTCTGTTTGTTGTAATCCCCGCGCTGGTGTGTGGCTTCAGCAATCTCTGGCTGCCGAGGGCTCTCGGGCGTGCGGGGATGGTTTTGCCGGCGTTAAACGTTGCTGGCCTTGGGCTGGTTGGCGTGTCCGGCATTCTGGCTGTGGTGAATGGGGCGCAGGCTCCCGCTATTCTGCTCTGGTGCGCGGGGCTGCTTTGCGCTGTCATGACCGTGCTGGCGACCATTTTTGATAGCCGCGCTGATACAGAACAGAAGCTGCCGTTTTCTCCGTTTGTCTGGGGCGAAATGCTTGCGTCTGCCATGCTGCTTCTGACTGTGCCGGTTCTGGCCGCCGTGATGACGCATCAGCTGCTCTCCGGCGCTCAGGGCGATATTCTGCCGCTGCTGGATGGTTTTGCCGAGCCCGTAACCCTTGTCACGCTGCTGGCCGGTTTTGGTCTTGTGTTTGAGGCCGGAGCGCGGGCCAGCCGTTTTTCTGAAAAACCCGTTATTACTATCATGACAGCGACGGCTGCCGCCTCTGTCATTATCTGGACGCGCGGCGTTTTTGCG
Organism: Acetobacter malorum; assembly: GCF_001580615.1. Lineage (GTDB taxonomy): Bacteria > Pseudomonadota > Alphaproteobacteria > Acetobacterales > Acetobacteraceae > Acetobacter > Acetobacter malorum. The sequence continues at coordinate 71,842 of NZ_LHZC01000054.1, read as the reverse complement.
CACGGACTGGCTGCCAGTGTACAGCAGCCCGGCACTTTGACCTCTCCTGAAAACGCTGTGCTTTTTGCGTCCACTTTGGCCTCCGTCCTGCTGGCGGGCCTGTGGATGGCAGGTACATGGCGCAGCCGTTTCTCCCTGCGTGTTCCCATGCTGTGGGGACTTGGTTTTCTGGCTGTTGTCTCCACGGGGTGGGTGGCTCAGCTGATGCAGGGCGATGGGCTGCATTCAGCGCTTCAGCTTGGTGCTGTGTATGCGGCCTTCTGCGGCCTCTATCTGTGGCGCGGAGAAAATGGCGGATATTGGTACCCCCGTTCTCTGGCCGTTTTACAGTTTGTTCTGATGGCGGCTGCAACCGGACTGTCCTTTTCGCCGCTCTCTGCCGCTGCGCAGATCTGGAGCGGGGGGCTGCTGGGCGCGTCTCTTCTGTGCTTTGTGGCGACCATGGGCATGAGCTTCATGCAGAACCGGAAAGTGACGGAAGGCAGCGAGGCTTCGGCGCAGGCCGCGCTGGCGTCCTCTTCTGAAGGAACGGTGCAGTCATGAGCGATACAGTAGCAACGGACGTTCCGGCCGGACGCATTCGCTTTAAGGCGGACCGGGTTGGCACGACGGCTAAAGACTGGGTGCAGCTTCTCAAGCCGCGCGTGATTTCACTGGTGGTGTTTACGGGCGCTGCCGGGATGATTATGGCGCCGGGGCATTTGAACCCGTTTGTGGCGGCCGTGGCTATTCTGTGCATCTGTCTCGCCTCTGGTGCCGCCGGGGCCATCAATATGTGGTATGACCGCGATATTGACGCCGTGATGCAGCGCACCATTACCCGGCCTATTCCGGGTGGCCGCATTCCGCCGCAGGAAGCACTGGCCTATGGCGTCGGCCTGTCCTGCCTGTCCGTCTGCCTGATGTGGATGGCCACCAATGCACTGGCCGCCGGTATTCTGGCGTTCTCGATTTTCTTCTATTCTGTCATTTACACCATGTGGCTTAAGCGCTCCACGCCACAGAATATTGTTATCGGCGGGGCTGCCGGGGCTTTCCCGCCCATGATCGGGTGGGCCGCGGCAACAGGCCACATGGCCGTGCTGCCGGTGGTGATGTTCGGCATCGTGTTCTTCTGGACGCCGCCGCACTTCTGGTCGCTCTCCCTGTATGCCTGCAAGGATTACGGCCGGGCAGGCATTCCGATGCTGCCGGTTGTTAAAGGTGCCCGGCATACGCGGTGGAACATCTTTGTTTATACGCTGGTGTTGCTGGCGGTTTCTCTGGTGCCGTCCTTCCTGCATCTGTGCGGCTGGCTCTATACGGGCACGGCTCTGGTGCTGGGACTGGGTTTTATAGCCTGCGCGGTGCGCGTGCTGCGTGAGCCGCAGGATGAGAGCGGAATTAGTCTGAAGGGCGATAAAGCGGCGCGTCTGTCGTTCCGCTTTTCTCTGGCCTATCTGTTCCTGCTGTTCTGCGGGTTGCTGGCCGACCATATGCTGATGGGGGGGATAGGCTGATGGAAAATCTAAGCGTTCTGAATCCGCAGGAAGTCGCGGAAAAGCAGCGTCGGCAGAAAGAGCGTCTGCGTGCCATGCTGGCCTTCATGGTGCTGATTGCCGGCGTCATGTATGGCCTGACGTTTACGCACTTTTAAAAGATAACATTGGGCAGGGGTTTTTATCCTGCCCGGTCAGTCAGCGTTGTCGTGTGCTGACTGGTTAAGTCTCTGCGATATCCGCAGTCGCAGAGCGTATTTGCTCTCCGAAAAAACGGATTACTCCGCTCAGGCTTCTTTCTGCTCGGGCGTTTTTGCTGTTTTCAGCAGACTATCCATCTGCACGTTCACGCCTTTTTCCTGAAGCTTGAGGATATCGGCCTCCAGATCCGCAATTTTGCGCTTGCTCCAGAAGTGCAGGAATACGCCAAAAGCTGAGGCTGAGATGGCCAGCAGCACGACGGCAATTTCCAGAAACAGCATGTCTTTAATCCCGCGAGAAAATGCTTAAAAAAAAGCCTGCACGCTCTTGGGGAGCCGTGCAGGCCTGAGGAAAAGGCGAGGCGTTACGCGCCACGCCCCTGCTGAATGGCGGAGAGCAGCCAGCGGCCCCCGCGGGAAGGCCGGGTGAAGGTCCAGAGTTCTGTAACCGTCACAGGCTCTGTCGAACTGCCTTCAATCACCTGCCCGGTGGCATTGGTTGTCAGGTCAATCAGGCTGTAGCGCATGGCGACGGTCGCGTAATCCATACCCGCTTCCTGCCAGGACTCAGCCAGATCACCCTGAATGAAGTGCACATCAGACACCACATTGCGGGCACCCTGGCTCGCCAGAGTGGCAAGCTGCTGGTTGAAATAGGAGACCATTTCCGGCGTGGCCATCTGCTGGAGCGCCGGAATATTCTGCTGGTTCCACGCGGTCTGGATATCCAGCAGGGTCTGCTGGAAGGCCTGATAATCCGCACTGGTGATAGTCAGAGAAGAACCGCCGCCAGCCGGGAAGCCTGCGGGTGTTGCGGACGGAGCAGGCCCGGACGCACCCTGATTCAGCGGGAAGCCGGAATTGCCTCTGCGGGACGACCCGTTGCCGCTAAAGCGACGGACCAGCCACATCACGATCATGACGATCAGCCCGATCTGGATCATCAGCCCGATAAAGCTGAACAGACCATGGACGCCGCCCATAAAGCCGTGCCCGCTCAGCAGCCCGAACAACCCGGCGCCGAGCATGCCCCCGGCAAAGCCTGTCAGGAACGGATGGCGGGATGCCGTGCCCATGCCCCGGTTAAACGGTGCGCCGTAATTACTCTGGCCGGGGTAGCCATTATACCCCGGAGCCGGGGTGCGCGGCGTAATGGAGCGGTCCATGGGGGCCGCGCCGTAAGGCGTGGTGTTGGTGGATGGTGGCGCGCTCCATGTCCGGCTGCCACGGCTGCCCATGGAACTGCCCTGACCGGGGCGGGCATCGGCATGCTGCGCCAGCGGGCCACCAAGCATGCTGATGGTCAGAAAAGCGGTTAAAACAGGCGTAAGAAAACGCTTTTTCACGGTGTCTGGTCTCTCCGGACGATGTTAGGCCCCGGCAAGGCTCAGGGCATCTACCCTTAATGTGGGGGCGTCACTGCCAAAACGGAACTGCAAATCGTCCGCTAATGTCATCGACGCGAAAATTTCCAGCAGGTTGCCTGCCAGCGTGAATTCTTCCGCGGCCTCTGCAATCTGACCATCACGGATCATAAAGCCTGATGCGCCACGGCTGTAATCCCCCGTAAGGCCATTGATGGACGAGCCCATCATCTCGGTGATGAACACGCCTTCCTTGATGTCTGCCATCAGAGCGGCAGGGGTGACGCTACCGGGCTGGAAGGCCAGATTGCTGGGCGCCGGCGCTGGCTGGCTGGAGGCCCCGCGTGCTGCGCGGCCATTGCTGGTCAGGCCAAGGTGGCGGGCGCTGCGGGTATCCAGAATCCAGCTTTGCAGAACGCCGTTTTCAACCAGCGTCAGCGGCTTGCCCTGCACAGCCTCGCCATCAAACGGACGGGACCGCAGGCCGCGCAGGCGCGTTGGGTCATCCGTGATGGTGATGTCTTTGGCAAAAATCTGCTGGCCGAGCTTGTCCTTCAAAAAAGACGTGCCGCGTGCGATGGAAGAGCCGCTGATGGCCCCCACCAGATGCCCAAGAAAGCTGTTGGCCACGCGGGGGTGGAACACAACCGGATATTTGCCCGTGCGCGGACGGGTGGGGTTCAGGCGTGCCACGGCATTGCGGCCTGCACTGCGGCCCAGTGTTGCGGCATCATCCAGATCGGCCAGATGGACCGTGCCGTGATAGTCATAATCGCGCTGCATACGGTCCCCTTTGCCTGCCAGAACGCAGACAGAGGTGGAGTGACGCGTGCGGGCATAGGTGCCGGCAAAATCCTGCGAGGTGACGAGAATGACCTCTGTGCGGCCAAAGGAGGCACTGCTGCCAGCGCTGTTGGTCACACCCTCAATCGCCAGAGCGGCTTCTTCACCCTCACGGGCGCGGGCCAGAAGGGCGTTGGCGTCTGGTTCTGCGGTATCCGTCAGGTCCAGTGCATTCTGGGTGAGAGTGCCGGTCAGCGCCTGCGATGCCAAGCCGGCATATTTGTCATCCGGCAGCATGCGGGCCATGGCCAGCGCCTGCTCAATCAGCCCGTCAAACCGGGCCGGGTCCAGCGTGGTGGTGGAGACAATGGCGGTTTTCTGGCCTGCAAATACCCGCAGGCCAAGGTCTGTGGTTTCCGAGCGTTCCAGCTCTTCCGTCACACCGTTACGAACCCCCGCGCCCAGTGCGGTGCTGGAGACAAAAACCGCATCTGCGGCATCCGCTCCGGCGTTGCGCGCGCGGCGGACAAGATCAGAGATCTTTTCGAGGGTTTGTTCGCTCATGCCGCGAGGTTCTCCGTAATCGTGTCCAGAGACAGGACGTGTTTAACAGGCCCCAGTGCTGCCAGCGTGGGCTTCTGGGTGAAAATGCGGGTTGCAACACGGCGGATATCATCCGTCGTCACGGCTTCCACGCGCGCCACTGTTTCCGCCACAGGGATCAGACGACCAAACAGCTGAAGCTGGCGGGCAATCTGCTCGCAGCGGCTGCCGGTGCTTTCCAGAGACATCAGCAGGGAGGCCTTGAGCTGCGCACAGGCGCGAGCCAGCTCATCTTTGCCAACGCTTTTCTGAACCTTTTTCAGTTCTTCCAGCGTGACGGGCACCAGTTCCGCACATTCTTTCTCACCCGTGCCGGCATAAATGCCGAATACACCGCCATCAAGGAACGGCGCGTTGAAAGAATAGACGGAATAGACCAGACCGCGCTTTTCCCGGATTTCCTGGAACAGGCGGGAGGACATGCCACCGCCCAGCAGCAGGGAGAGCATCAGAGCAGCGTAGTAATCCGGGTCATTATACCCCACGGAGGGGAAGCCCAGAACCACATGGGCCTGATCCAGATCCTTCTCCTGCCGGAATTCACCGCCACCATAAATGGAGGGCGTGCCGGGGATGAGCGCCGTGGTGCCGAGGTCTGCAAAGTGCCGTTCAACCTGCCGCACAACGTCATCATGGTGCAGATTGCCAGCCGCCGCCACAACCATGTTGCCGGTGGTGTAATGCGCGCTCATGTAACGCATCAGCGTCTCACGGCTCATGGTGCGGATAAGGTCTTCCGTGCCGAGCGTGGGGCGTCCCATGGGCTGGTTGGGGTAAGCCGTTGCCTGAAAATGGTCGAACACCACATCATCCGGCGTATCGTTAGCCTGCCCGATTTCCTGCAGGATCACGCCGCGTTCGCGTTCAATTTCCGTCGGGTCAAACGTGGAATGGGTCAGGATATCGCCAATGATATCAATACCCAGATCCAGATTTTCCTTTAGCAGCTTGACGTAATAGGCGGTCTGTTCCCGCGCGGTGTAGGCATTGATATGCCCGCCCACATTTTCAATTTCCTCGGCAATCTGCAGGGCAGAGCGGCGCTCCGTGCCTTTAAAGGCCATGTGCTCAAGGAAGTGAGAAACACCGTTTTCTTCTGCGGTTTCATCCCGTGTGCCGGTGGAGACGTAGGCTCCGAAGGAAACGGTTTCGACGCGCTCCATACGTTCTGTCACAACAATCAGGCCCGAGGGCAGACGGGTCAGCTGGATCGGATCGGTCATTCTTGTCCTGAAAAGAAAGGCCGCAAGCGCGGCCTGAAGAGAAGGAAGGTTAAAACGTATCAGGCGTTGGAAAGTACCGCCGCACGCACGGCATCTTTCACGGCGTCAGCCGTGGCCGGAACGGTGCGGTAGCGCTCTTCACGCGAATAAAGGTCTGCCAGATGCACGGGCAGGGCCGGGCGAATGCCGGTAGCTGCCACCATGGCATCCGGGAACTTGGCCGGATGGGCCGTGGCCATGGCGACCATGGGCACACCGGCTTCCCGGAAGCGGCGGCCTGCGGCAATGCCAATGGCGCTGTGCGGGTCAGCCAGATAACCGGAACGGTCATGCAGGCTCTTGATTTCCGCTTCCGTTTCCGCATCGTCCAGCGCCAGACCGGAGAAGAGGCTGCGGGCCGTCTCCCACGCTTCGGCTGGCACATCCATGTGCCCGGTCGCGCGGAAACTGGTCATGATGCGGGCGCAGGCCTCTGCATCACGCCCCAGCAGTTCAAACAGCAGGCGCTCGAAGTTGGAAGAGACCTGAATATCCATGGACGGCGAAAGGCTGGGCATGACGGACTTCATCGTCATGTCATTCGCGTTCAGGAAGCGGGTCAGAATATCGTTGCGGTTGGAACCAACGCACAGATGGCGGATGGGCAGACCCATTTTACGGGCAGCCCATGCGGCCAGAATGTTGCCGAAGTTGCCGGTCGGCACCGCGAAGGAGACTTCCTGCTCCGGCGCGCCAAAATTGAGCGCGGCGTAGACGTAGTAAGGAATCTGCGCGGCAATGCGGGCCCAGTTGATGGAATTGACGGCAGAGAGATGCATGTCCTTGCGGAACGGCATATCCGCAAAAAGGGCTTTGACCAGATCCTGACAGTCGTCAAAAGTGCCCTCAATGGCCAGATTGGTCACGTTGGCTTCCAGCACCGTCGTCATCTGGCGGCGCTGCACTTCGGACGTGCGGTCCTTGGGGTGCAGAATGACCACCGAGAGGCGGTCCCGCCCACGGCAGGCTTCAATGGCGGCAGACCCGGTGTCGCCAGAGGTTGCTCCCACAATGGTCACATGGCTGTTGCGCTCGGTCAGCACATGTTCAAACAGCTGGCCAAGCAGCTGCATGGCCATGTCCTTGAAGGCCAGCGTCGGGCCGTGGAACAGTTCCTGCACAAACACGCCATCTTCCACCTGAGTCAGCGGGACAATGGCTGGGTGGTCAAACCCGGCATAGGCTTTCTCGCACAGGTTGCGCAGCGTGCCGGGGTCAATATCCTCCCCGACAAACGGCCGCATAATCCGGGCAGCAAGCTCCGGATACGGCAGACCCCGCATGGCTTGCCACTCGGAGAGTGAAAAGCTGGGCCATGTTTCCGGCAGATACAGGCCGCCATCTTCGGCAAGGCCAGTCAGCAGGACATCAGAGAACGAGAGAGCGGGAGCCTTCCCCCGGGTCGAGATATAGCGCATGGCCAGACTTATACCCTGAATGCGAGACGGCGCGAAGTAGCCTTCTGCATCCGTATGCTTAGGTTGGAGGCGGGGTGGTGGGCAGCGTGAGCTGATAGACCGTAACAGGCCATGTCACAGTTGCTTTCCCGTTCTGGAACGCCGCAGCGTGATTAAGCTGCATGGCAGGCACGAACAAGTGTCCGTGTGCATCCAGCCCCGGCGTGCCGGGGAAGCTCAGGCGCGGGTCCGTAATCAGCCTGCGCGGGATGCGGCCCGTGCTGTAGCTGAGGATGCTGTTGGTGCTGACGTCCGACCAGTAGAGCGTGCCATCCGGGCCAATGGTCATGCCGCCCAGTGAAGGTGTTTTGTACCACTGGGTGACAATTTCTTCCATGGCGGCCGGAGTGATGTCCGGGTCGGAAAAGGTACTGGTTTCCACGCGGGAGAGGTAGTTGCCGGGTGCCTGCATGACAATCCAGCGGCCATCCGGGCTGACGGCGATCATGCTGGAATCAATGGCCGCGGCACGACCATCCCCCCAGTTGAGCGTGCCGCCGGGGATCTGAATGGGGCGCGTGGCCGTCAGAGACGGGTGCCGGTCCAGAAAACGACGGGTGGAGGCGGAGGGAATATCGACCACCAGCACCCCGGCTACGCCGGAATCCGTCACATAGGCCGTGTTCTCATGCACGGCCACGCCAGAGAGAATGCTGTCCGGGTGGAGCGCTGTTTTCTCAATTGCGACGGTGCCCAGCACGGTATTTTTCTGGGTATCGATATGGATCAGCTTGGGCTGAGCAACCGCCGGGGCCTTGCGGTTGGGCACACCACTATCCAGCACCCAGAGGGTGCCGTCCGGCAGAAGCGTCACACCAGCAGCAGCCACAATCCGTTTTGCGGCATCGCCTTCTGCGGCGTTCCAGTCGGCATCCGGATAAGAGGCGAAGCTGCCATCCGTGTTGCGGACGGAAAGCTGCGGGCCGGGGTTGCCGATCCATGCCGGGGCCTCAAACAGCATCCGACCATCGGGCAGCGGGACCACGGCGTCCCAGACCTGTTTGTCAGACTGGGTAAAGGGCGTGAGGGCCGAAGCCGAGAGTTCTGGCACTTTCGGCATATGCACCGCCCAGGCGGAGGGCGTGGGTAGGGCGACGGCAAGGCTTGCTGTCAGAGTTGTCAAAGCGAGGGCGCGGCGGAACCCCGAAAAAGGCCGGGTGCGTCTGGTCATCATGAAATTTCTGGCAGCCTTGCTATGCGTGTGCGGCGAAAACATGCGACCAGTCTCCCCCGTTTTGCCCCACCCCGACAACCGCATTCTTCGCATGGCCCGCCAGAACCCTGCGAAGAGGCGGAAGTGTAAAGGGATCAGGCGTCTGGCGCGCGGTCCAGATAACGACTGCGGATATGGGCCTGCCAGGCATCGGCCGCCAGAGGGGCACCAGTGGCATCCTTAATAATGTCGGGCATGGAGGCGCTGCTGGCGCGGCTATGGATGTTGGTGCGCAGCCATTTCAACAGTGGAGCAAAATTCCCCTGCGCCAGAGCCGGAGCGATCTGGCTGTCCTGCTGGAAGGCGGCTGTCCGAATCTGGGCAGCTGCCAGCGCACCCATGGCGTAGCAGGGGAAATAGCCAAACAGCCCCTCCGGCCAGTGGATGTCCTGCAAACAGCCGCGCCGGTCATCGGGAACAGTCAGCCCGAGCAGGGCGTGGAGTCGGTCATTGAATGCGGCGGGCAGGTCTTTGAGGGCAAGATCCCCGTTAATCATCGCGGTTTCCAGCTCATACCGGACGAGAATATGGGCGGGGTAGGTCACCTCATCGGCATCCACGCGGATAAAGCCGGGGGCTACATGTGTGACCAGACGATGCAGATTGTCCGCCTGCCAGCTGGGGGTGCCCTCCGGGATGTGGAATTCTGTCCGCAGTAGCGGCGTGACCCACTCCACAAAGGCGCGGGAGCGGCAAACCTGCATTTCCATGGTCAGAGACTGGCTTTCATGCAGCGTCATGCCGCCAGCTTGCCCGACGGGCTGAGACAGCCAGTCTGCCGGCAGCCCCATGTCATACAGCGCGTGGCCGGTTTCATGCAGCACGCCCATCATGGCGGGGAGGAAGTCTGCTTCTTCATAACGGGTGGTCAGCCGCACATCATGCGTGGCCCCGCCGCAGAAGGGGTGCAGGCTGACGTCCAGTCGGCCGCGGGTCATGTCAAAGCCAAGCTGCTGCATCAGCTTGCGCCCCAGCGCTTCCTGCTGTGGTACCAGAAACGGGCCTTGCAGCGGGGTGGGGGCAGGCAGGCTGTTCTGCTTTTCAAGCACGGCGGCAATCAGGCCGGGCAGTTCGGTGCTCAGGCGGCTGAAAATCGGATCAATATCCGTCTGGCGTGTGCCGGGATCAAACGAGTCCAGCAGGGCGTCATACGGAGAAAGGCCCAGTGCTTCGCCTTTGGCTTTGGCAATCTGCTGCGTGAGGTTCAGGACTTCCTGCTGATAGGGCAGAAAGGTTTTGAAATCGCTGTTCTGGCGGGCTTCACGCCACACCATTTCACTGTGTGCCGTGGCTTGTGCATTGGCTTCCACCAGATCACCCGGCAGGGCGGTGGCGTGCGTGTGCAGGCGGCGCATTTCCGCAAGGTTGGCGCGGCGCCAGACATCATCTCCCGCGTCTGCCGTGGCCAGCAGGTCTGCCATTTCAGGGGCGGTCAGAATTTCGTGCCGCAGCCCTTCCAGCATGGCCAGATTTTCCGCCCGGCGCTCTGCTGCGCCGTGGGGCATGATCACTTCCTTATCCCAGCAGAGAATGCCGATGGCATCATTCAGGGAGGACAGACGGGCAAAATGGCGCTCAAGGCTCTGGTAGGCTTTATTCATCAGCTGAGATCTGATCCTGTAGGGTGGCAATGCTGGCCTGTAGGGTAGAGCATCCCTTCGCGGGACGGAACTCTCTGCGAAGACGACTTGAAAGAACGAAGGAAAGCACATGCCCCAGAAAAACGGGATGGCGACACAGGAGCCATCGGTTGAACAGGCGCTGGCCCTTCTTTCTGTCGGGGATGCAGAGCGGGCGGCGACCCTGTTGCGCGCCCTGCTGCGAGAGGATGCATCAGACGCCGAGGCCTGGCATGCGATGGCCTGTGTGGCCCGCGCCGGGGGCGATGCGCAGTCCGCCATTGCTCTGGCCGGGCGGGCGATTGGGTTGCGGCCTGAAGGGCATTTTCACATCACGCTGGCGCATGCGTTGCTTGAGCAGGGCCATGCGGAGCCAGCACGAGCGGCAGCCAATGTCGCGGTGATGACAACGCCGCGTGACCCGCGGGCGCATGAGGCCATGGCCGCCATTCTTGAAGCGGAAAACCGCGTGCAGGAGGCTGAAGTGGCGTTGCGCACCGCGTTGCGCTTGCGGCCTCTGGACTGTGAAAAACATCTCAGTCTCGCAGCATTTCTCGCACGGCATGGGCGCGTGGCCGAGGCTGTGCAGACATCAGAAAAAGCGCTGCGTCTGGCTCCTGAGAACATTTTTGCCCACAACCAGCACGCTGTGTTGCTGGAGCGGACGGGGCGGATGCGGGAGGCCGAGCCGTTCTTTGCCGTCGTGGCGACGGCTTTTCCGCAGGACGCGGCAGCTCTCGCCAACTATGGCGCGGCTCTGTTTGCCAAAGGGGACTTTGAACAGGCCAGAAGCCTGTTGCAGGACTCGGCGCGTCGTGCGCCAGACGCACCGGAAACCCGCACCAATCTGGGGCTGGTGCAGATGGCGCTGGGGGCGCTTGATGAAGCCGAGCAGGAACTGGGCGCAGCTCTTGCCCTCCGCAAGCATGATGCCCGACTGGCGGTGAATTATGGCACGGTGCTGTCTGACCTCGGACGGCGGCAGGAGGCAGAAGCGCTCTTCCGGCAAGTGGAGAATTGGGAGGCTGCAGAGCAGGATCGGGCGCGCGCCCTGTTCAATCTGGGCACGGTTCTGCTGGCGGAGGGGCGTTTTCATGAAGGCTGGCAGGCCTTTGAGGCTCGCCAGAATTTGCTGCCTGCGCAGCACACGGAAGAATTGCCGCAATGGGATGGGGCGGACACTGGTGGCAGTCCGGTGCTGCTGTACGCCGAGCAGGGGCTGGGCGATACGCTCCAGTTTCTGCGGTATGTGGAGCCGGCTGTGGAGCGTGCGTCCATCCTTCTGGCTGTGCCGGAGGGGCTGCGCTCTTTGGTGGCGCAGATGGAGAGTGTGCAGGCCGGGCGTGTCACGCTTCTGGAAAAAGGACAGACGGCCCGTTCTGCCGGAGCTGTGGCGTGTTGTTCTCTGCTCAGTCTGCCCGCCCGGCTCGGGTTGGATGCACCGTATCCATGGGCACAAGTATTTAAGGATGCGGAAGCCGGAGGCCTTTCAGACGGGGGCCCCCGCATCCCGCTGCGTGGGCCGGGTGACGGTGCGGCGCTTCGGTCAGATACAAAGCCACTTCGGGTCGGTCTCTGCTGGGCGGGGAACCCGAGTTATCGGTTTGACCGTCGCCGCTCCATGGCACCTGCCTGCCTTGCGCCGTTGGCGGACGTGCCGGGTGTGGCATTTCAGTCTCTTCAGCGCGACCATACGGGTGAGGAGCTGTCCTTTTCTGTGGCACCGCTACCGGAGGGGGACATGCTCAGCACCGCCCGTCTGGTGGCCGGGCTGGATGTGGTGATTACGGTTGATACGGTTATTGCGCATCTGGCGGGCGTGCTGGGGAAACCGGTCTGGCTGCTCAACCGCTTTGGGGGAGACTGGCGCTGGGCGGAGGGCTCAACCCGGACTCTGCCGGACGGAGGGGCGGAGAACCTCTGGTATCCGAGTCTCCGCCTGTTTTCTCAGCCTGCCCCCGGTGAGGGCAATGCTCCGTGGGAAAAACCTGTGAAGGCTGTGGCTGAGGCTTTGCACAAACTTGTTAAGATGTAACCGCAACGCCTGTTGCCCCGCCGGGTGACGCCCGTATGATAAGGAAATGACGCGTTATTCTCCTGAGGGTGCCACCCCCGCCATGGCGCAATGGTTTGCGCTGAAGGCCGAAAATCCTGAAGCCCTGCTGTTTTTCCGCATGGGCGATTTTTACGAGCTGTTTTTTGACGATGCCACGGCCGCCGCCGCAGCGCTGGATATTGCGCTGACGGCGCGAGGCAGCCACGCGGGTGACCCCATTCCCATGTGCGGCGTGCCAGTGGGTGCGGCCTCCGCTTATCTGGCCCGGCTGATCCGCCGGGGATTTCGGGTAGCGGTTGCAGAGCAGACGGAAGCACCGCGTAAAGGCAAAGGGGCTGCCAAAGGTCCTCTGGCGCGTGCCGTGGTGCGGGTGGTGACACCGGGAACCCTGACAGAAGATGAATTGCTGGAGCCGGGACGCTCCAACCTGCTGCTCGCTTTGGCGGAAGAAACGACCGGGGGCCGTGGCCGGAAAAGCAAACAGGCAGAAGCCGCGAGCATGATCGGGGCGGCGTGGATTGATGTCTCCACCGGCCTGTTTGAAACAGCCCGCGTCACACAGGCCTCATTGGCTGCATTACTGGGGCGTCTGGATCCTGCGGAAATTCTGGCTCCGGCTGCTATGGCGCTGGGCGAACATGAGTCCGCGCGTGCGCCCGAGGTGCTGTTTCCTAATGTAGAGACGGCGCGCCAGCGTCTGGCGGCAGCGTTTGACGTCGCCAGTGTGGATGCGTTCGGCACCTTTACGGATGAAGAAGCCGTCGCGGCGTCTGTGGCGGTAGACTACGTGCAGCGCAGTCAGGCCGGAAAGCTGCCGCGTCTGGCGCACCCCAGCCCGCAGATGGAAGGCGGTATTCTGGGGATTGACCCCGCCACCCGCGCCAGTCTGGACATTCTGCGCGCGCGGGACGGCGGGACAGAACACACCCTGTTCTCTGCCATGAACCAGACCGTAACCTCCGCCGGGGCGCGTATGGTGGCCGAATGGCTGGCAGCACCACTGACGGATCCGGCGCGCATTGCCGCCCGGCAGGATGGCTGGTGCTGGCTGCGCGAATCGCCCAGTTGCAGTGCCGCCCTGCGTGATGCGCTGAAGCGTGCGCCGGATATTGCCCGTGCGCTGGGCCGTCTTTCTCTGGGGCGCGGGCAGCCGCGCGATCTGGCCGCCGTGCGTGATGGACTGCATGCCGCACGCGCTGCTGCGGCAGCTTTGGGGGACGACCACACAGCCTTGCCGCCTTATCTGGCGCGTGCGGCTGCCAGCCTTGGCGCTGCGCCGGAACTGGAAGCCGAACTGGTGCGGGCTGTGGCGGACGATCTGCCTGCCCGTCTGGATGATGGCGGCGTGATTGCCGCTGGTTATGATGGTGAGCTGGATGGCTATCGCGGTCTGCGAGACAATTCCCGGCGCATCGTGGCCGGATTGCAGACCGAGTATGCCAGCCGATTCGGCGTGGCGAGCCTGAAGATCAAACACCACGCCCAGCTTGGGTACGTGATTGAAGTGCCGGTTGCCGCCAGTGCCCGTATCAAGGACCGGGATGACCTGATGTTCCGGCAGGGCACGGCCAGCAATGCCCGTTTCTCTACGGAAGAGCTTTCCTCACTGGATGCCCGGATTGCCGAGGCTGCGGAACGTGCTGCCGCGCGTGAAAAAGCGGTGTTTAACGCACTGGTTGAGCGGATTCTGGCGGAAGAAACACTGCCGGTTCTGGCGCGGGCTCTGGCGGTTCTGGACGTGTTGCAGTCCTGCGCCCTGCTGGCCGCCGGCGGAAGCTGGTGCCGCCCTGTGGTGACGGATGATGCTGCTTTTGTGCTGGAAGGCTGTCGCCATCCGGTGGTGGAAGCCGCGCTCCCCAAAGGCACGCGCTTTACGCCAAACGGGTGTGACCTTTCAGCCGGCCGGCGGGTGATGCTGCTCACCGGGCCGAACATGGCCGGTAAATCCACCTTCCTGCGGCAGACGGCGCTGGCCGTGCTGCTGGCGCAGGGTGGCTTTCCTGTCTCAGCGGATAAAGCGCATATCGGGATTGTGGATCAGCTTTTTTCCCGCGTTGGGGCGTCGGATGATCTGGCGCGCGGTCGCTCCACCTTTATGGTGGAAATGACGGAAACGGCTGCTATTTTGAATCAGGCCGGTCCGCGTTCTCTGGTGGTGGTGGATGAAATCGGGCGTGGCACGGCAACGCTGGATGGTCTGGCCATTGCCTGGGCGGTGCTGGAGGCGTTGCATTCAACAGTGCGCTGCCGTGCAATTTTTGCAACGCACTTCCATGAACTGGCTGGTCTGGTGGATACTCTGCCGCGCCTTTCTCCGCACACTATGGCGGTGCGGGAATGGCGGGGCCAGATTGTCTTTTTGCATGAAGTGCTGGCCGGTTCCGCCAAGAAAAGCTGGGGTGTGCATGTGGCGAAGCTGGCCGGTGTGCCACCTTCAGTCGTAGATCGGGCAGGGCGTTTGTTGCGTGAACTGGAGCGTGACCATGCGACCGGGCCGAAGCCTTTGCCGCTGTTCGACACGCAGAAGATATTACCGCAAGAAGACGAAAATACGTTAAGAAAGCGACTGTTAGAGGTAGATCCGGATGCCCTGACACCGCGTGCCGCGCTGGACATTCTGTATGAGCTTCACAAGGAAGCAGTGCGGGAAGACGAATGTCCGGCCCAGAGTTGAAACCGGGTTCTTTATCAGACGACCCTCAGGAGCAGATTCCGACCGCAATGTCGATTTCCCCCGCACATGCTGCCTCCGAGCAGCCCGATGTTTCCGCCCTTGCATCCCTCACCCCGGAGGGGCTTGCCGCCTGCCTTGCGCGGGAGTTGAGGGACGCCACGCCGGCAGATGCCACCATCCCGGAGCGGGACGAGGCCGTGGCTATTTTCCGCCGCCATCTTGGCCGGTATCAGGCGGATATCCGCAGTCGGTTTGAAACGCATGTGCTCAAAGGCGCCAAGGCAGCCAAGCAGATTGCGGCGTTCACGGATGTTATGCTGCGCGGCATTATCGATCTGGCATTGCGCGCCACGGGCACGGCGGAAGGTGTCGGGCAGATCGGGGAGGGCGCTCCTGCCGTCGGGCGGCTGGTTGTGGCGGCAACGGGTGGTTACGGGCGCGGCCTGCTGGCCCCGTTCAGCGATATTGATCTGCTGTTTCTGACCGAGGAAGAAAACGTTCAGAGCGCCCACCGTCTGGTGGAATATGTGCTCTATTTTCTGTGGGACCTGGGCCTGAAAGTCGGCCACGCGACCCGCACGATCAATGAATGTATTGAAGAAGCCCGAAAGGACACCACAGTCCGCACGGCGCTGCTCGATGCCCGCCTGCTGGCCGGGGATGCGGCCCTGTTTGCCATGTTCGAGGCCCGCTATATTGTGGCCTGCGTGGAAGCCGGGGCTGCGGGCTTTATTCAGGACAAGCGGCGGGAACGTCTGGAACGGCATCGCCGGTTTGGAGACAGCCCCTATCTGGTTGAGCCCAATATAAAAGAAGGGCGCGGCGGCCTGCGGGATTTGCAGACGCTCTACTGGATGTGCCGCAACACCTTCGGCACCCGTCACGTCATGGACCTTCTGGCGCCGGAATTTATCTGGATGGGCCTGCTGACCGAGCAGGAAGCAGCGCGTGCCCGCCGGTCATGGGACTTCCTGTGGACGGTGCGCCTGCATCTGCATTACGTCGCAGGGCGCGCGGAAGAACGGCTGACGTTCGATATGCAGCCCGTTATTGGCGCGCGCATGGGCTACACCCGGCATGGCCGCCAGAATGGTGTGGAACGCTTCATGCGCCACTACTTCCTGACGGCGCGTGAAGTTATGCGACTGACACACGTGCTGGAACCTGCGGTGCTGCGGCAGGCGCAGGGGCCGGTGGCGATCGCCGCCAAGCCGGACGAGGCCATGCGGGAAGCAGGCTTTACGCTGGTTGACGGGCAGATCCTGCCGGAACGCGGGATTTCGTTCGATCAGGAACCCATCAAGATGATGCAGTATCTGGACTGGGCGCGGATGCGCCGCCGGCCATTGCATCCCTTGGGGCGGCATCAGCTTATCCGGTGGGAACGTCGGGCCATGGCCCTGCGTGATAACCCGGAAGCGGCCCGTATTTTTCTGGATCTGCTTTGTGGGGAAACAGAACCGAAGGATCTTCCGCCGCGTCGTCGGCGTGAGACCCACGCGGCAGGGGATGAGGCAGGAACGCCTCTGTTGCGGGATGCTACCTATGAGCAGCAGACCCCTCCCGGCCACGCGCACTGGCTGCATATTCTGAACGAGACGGGCATTTTCGGGCGGCTGATCCCGGACTGGGCGCGGATTGTCGGCCAGATGCAGTTTGATACCTATCACGTGTTCACGGTTGATGAGCATACGATAGAAGCCATCCGCATCATGGATGAGGTCACGTCCGGCCGCATGGCGGATGAAATTCCGGTGGCCTATGAACTTGTTAAAGGCCTGCATTCCCGCCGGGCGCTCTATATGGCGGTGCTGCTGCACGATGTCGCCAAAGGGCGCGGGGGCGATCATTCGGAAATCGGGTCTGAAATTGCCGCTGACCTGTGCCCCAGACTGGGCATGTCGGGCGAGGAGACGGAAACGGTTTCCTGGCTGGTGCTGCATCATCTGCTGCTGAGCCACACGGCCTTCCAGCGCGATATTGATGACCCCAAAACCATTCTGGATGTGGCGGACATCGTTCAGTCTCCGGAACGCCTGCGTCTGCTGCTGCTGCTGACCATTGTCGATATGCGTGCTGTCAGCTCCCGCGTGTGGAACGCATGGAAGGCCACGCTGCTGCGTGAGCTTTATGTGCGGGTTGCGGAAGTGCTGGCGGGTGGCCTCGCCACCACGGAGCGTGACGTGCGTGTGCGGCACGCTAAGGAAATCACGTCCGAAATTCTGGCCGAAGATGGTGTCGCTCCGCAGGACATCGACCGTTTTCTGGGGCTGGGTTATGCGGGCTACTGGCTCTCCTTCGACCATGAAACCCACAAGCGCCATGCTCGCCTGATCCGGGATGCGGATGGGCGCGATGCCCCGCTGACGGTGGAAGTGCTGCCGCTGCCAGCGCGTGGGGTGACGGAAGTCACGGTTTATACGGTCGACGTGCCGGGTCTGTTCTCCAAAATTGCCGGAGCTCTGGCGCTGGCCGGGGCCTCCATTGTCGATGCCCGGATTCACACCATGATGCACGGCATGGCGCTGGATACGTTCTGGATTCAGGACACTGCTGGCAGCGCGTATGAAGAAACGCATCGTCTGGCGCGGCTGTGTTCACTGATTGAGCAGGCGCTGAGCGGCCAGATTGATATCGGGGCGGAAATTGCGCAGGCCGGGTTCGGACACATGCCCATGCGGATGCGGGCCATTCATGTGCCGCCGCGTGTGGTGATTGATAACGGGGCGTCCAATACCTACACGGTCATCGAAATCAACGGGCGTGACCGGCCCGGCCTGCTGCATGACGTGACAGCGGCCATGAGCGAGGAAAACCTTCAGATCGCCTCCGCGCACATCACCACCTACGGGGTGCGGGCCGTGGACGTGTTCTACGTGAAGGATCTCTTCGGCCTGAAAATTACCGACAAGAAGCGTCTGGAAGAAATCCGGGAACGCCTGCTGACCGGCATGAAGGAAGCTGAGGCCGAAGCCAAAGCCCTGCTGGACGCCCGCATTTCAGCCTGAGGCCGGAATGCGGGGCCTGCCGTGCCTCAGGGGGCGGCAGGTGCCAGAGCGGCTTTATGGCCGGGGCTGGCGGCCGAGAGGCCCTGTGTCAGCCCATCTCGCAACTGGCGGCCTTCGGCTGACTGCGGGTCAATCAGGCCGTTGCGCAGGAACAGGTCAATCAGCACAAGATTGACGTTGAATTTGAACTCGTCCGTATCCCGCACAAGTTTGTAAACCTCGCCAAGCGGCATCAGGTGGAAGGATTCCACTTCGCCGTCTGCCGCGACGGGTGAGAAGCTTTCGGGCAGGAACAGGTCGTAGCAATACAGAATGTCGCGTCGCAGCCCTTCTGGCCGGTCCAGCGCATAAACAATGCGGCCGACCTGATGTGCCTGTGAGGCCAAGTCTTCCTGAATGCTGGCTTCTTCCGCAGCTTCCTTCAGCAGGGCTTCCCACGGCGTATGGCCAGCTGGAACGCCACCTGCAACCAGATGGTCCAGCTTGCTCGGGTCCAGCCGCTTGTTGGCGGCTCTGCGGCCTGTCCACAGGTAAAGCCCATCAGGCTTCCGCACCAGACCGTTCAGATGCACGCCAGCGGCGACCAGACCGAACAAGGGTAGGGCGCCACGGTCAATGCGGGCCAGCACGGGCTGGTCTACATCGGCCATCACATCAAACAGTTCATGATGAGAGCGATAAACGCCTTCCCGCGCCAGCTCTTCTCCCAGCGGTTCCAGATCCGCCGGGTTGGGCAGAGCAAAGCCCTGTGCGCGGGAGCCTAGGCCCCGCTGTTCCAGCGCGTCTGTCAGGTCCGGGGCAATCCATCCTGCGGCCTTGCCGCCCAGAGAAAACGGAAAGCGCGCACCCGGCACGACGGCGGTGTTGCATTGCCTGAGATGACGAAGAAAAGGCGTATCGTCCGACGGCATCGGAAAATCCAGTCGTGCTTGAATGAGACCATAAACGCACAAGGCGTATGTGTTTATCCGGCGTATGCAGGGGAGAGGCAAGGTGCCTCGGGGTTGCAAAATTGTGGAGGCGTGTCACATGCGAAGGTATGTCTCCACGTAATCGTTCTCCGTCCGGGCCGCTAAAACAGCCGGCTTCGGTCACGCTTTCCCGTCTTCTCCCGTATCTCTGGCCGCGTGAAAACAGCGGGCTGAGGTGGCGCGTCATTCTGGTGCTTCTGGTGCTGGTGGGGGGAGAGCTCGCAACACTGGCTGTGCCGATGGCTTACAGTCGGGTGGTGGATCGGCTCTCGCACCCCGGTAGTCTGGCTATGGCCCCGGTCGCCCTTATTCTGGGCTACGGGCTGATAAGGCTGGTCTCCGCCGCTCTCACCAACCTGAGGGATTCCCTGTTCGCCCCTGTCAGGTTCCGGGTTGCGCGGCAGGCGGCGTTCCGCAGCTTTCAGCACATGCACAAGCTTTCCCTGCGGTTCCATCTGGACCGCCGGACAGGGGGCGTCACACGGGCCATAGAACGTGGCACGGAGGGCGTTGAAACCCTGCTGCGCATGGGTATGTCCATCTCGCCCACAATCTTGCAGGCTCTGCTGGTCGTTGTGGTCATCTGGCGGGTGTTTGACTGGCGCTATGTGAGCCTGATGGTGCTGATGATTGCCACCTATATCGGCTTTACCGTGATGTTTACCTCATGGCGGCTGGGCATCCGCCGGCGGATGAATGAGACCAATACCGAGGCAAGCGGCAAGGCGCTGGATAGCCTGCTGAATTACGAGACGGTCAAATATTTCGGCAACGAGGCCCATGAGGCCACGCGCTATGACAACGCACAGGCCCGCTATGAGCAGGCAGCCCGGAAAACCCAGTATTCTCTGGGGCTGCTCAACTTCGGGCAGGCCGCCATTATTGCCGTGGCGCTCACGCTGATCATGCTGCTTGCCGGGCGGGATGTTGAGGCCGGGCGCATCAGTGTTGGCCAGTTCGTCATGATCAACACCTATCTGCTCCAGCTTTACGGGCCGCTGAATTTTCTGGGGTCTGTCTATTCCGCCATCCGCACGGCCATGGTGGATCTGGAGCAGATGTTCGGTTTGATTGAAGAGAATGTGGAAGTGGCGGACCCGGAAAATCCGCTGCCGATTGCCACCCGCCTTGCGGAGTCCGCTCCGGCGCAGGTGGAGTTCCGGGATGTCCGGTTTGGCTACGGGCCGGAGCGTGAAATTCTGCACGGCGTCAGCTTTGTGGCGGCTCCGGGCAAAAAGGTCGCCATTGTCGGCTCGACCGGGGCCGGAAAGTCCACCATCAGCCGCCTGCTGTTTCGGTTTTATGATGTCTGGTCCGGTGCGGTGCTGGTGGATGGACATAACGTGCGGGACTACCGCCAGAAGGACCTGCGGGCGGCTATTGGCGTAGTGCCGCAGGATACCGTGCTGTTTAACGAGACCATTGGCTACAACATCGCCTACGGGCGTCTGGGGGCCTCTCCGGCAGATGTGGAGCAGGCAGCCCGGCTGGCGCAGATTCATGATTTTATCATGTCTCTGCCAGATGGATACCAGACACAGGTGGGGGAACGTGGCCTGAAGTTGTCAGGTGGGGAAAAGCAGCGCGTTGCGATTGCCCGAACACTTTTAAAAGACCCTCGCGTTCTTGTGCTTGACGAGGCCACAAGCGCGTTGGACACACATACGGAACAAGAGATTCAGGCGGCTTTGAAAGCTGTCTCTGCCTCCCGCACGACGCTGGTGATTGCACACCGCCTGTCCACCATTGTGGATGCGGACGAAATTCTGGTGATGGGTCAGGGGCGTGTGCTGGAACGCGGCACGCATGAGGCTCTGCTGGCGTCTGGCGGCCAGTATGCCGCCATGTGGGCAGCCCAGGGGGCGGAAGGAATTGCAGAACGGATTGCCGGGTAGGGGAGCACCCCGCCTGTCAGGCTGTTCTGGCGAATCGGATACAGCATCGGCCTTCCAGCTGGTGCCTGAGAAACTGAAGGAAGATGAAACGCATGACGGATAAAGCTGGAAACACGCCCGCAGAAACCACATCGGAAGAGATGCCGGGCGTGCCGGAAGATCTGGCCCGCTGCGCCATGGTTATTGAAAGTGCCATGGAGCATCTGCTCAAGGAGAATCACCCGCCGCTGGCCATTGCCTCAGCGCTGCTGGGCGGTTCTCTGGGTCTGCTGGCCCGCAGCATGGATAAGGAGACCATCCTGCATATTCTCGACTCCGCAGCAAACAGCGTGCGTACGGGCGAGATTCATGCTGCAACACAGGCACAGACCGACCCGGAAAGTGAGAAAGCCTGAGGTCAACCCTTGACGGAAGGCGCTTGCTCAGCCATAAGCCGCGCCAATCCTGAATGTGGTCGCCGGGCAAATTGTCTCGGCCCTCTGTTTGATACCTAAGACAAGGATGAGACAATGTCCCGTCGCTGCCAGATTACCGGCAAAGGCGTTCTGACCGGAAACAACGTCAGTCACGCCAACAACAAAAGCCGTCGCCGTTTCCTGCCCAACCTGCAGGAAGCATCCCTGATGTCCGACATCCTGGGCGCTCCCGTGCACATGCGCGTCAGCACCCGTGGCCTGCGCACCATTGAACACAATGGTGGCCTCGATGCCTTCCTGATCAGCACGCCTAACCGCAAGCTGCCGGAAGAAGCTCAGGTCGTGAAGCGCCGCGTTCTGCGCGCTCAGGCTAAAAAACAGGCTGCCGCTGGCGCCTGATTCAGGGGTTTCCTAACTGCGGTGGATCCGGGCCGGTCATAAACTGACGGTCCGGATTTGCTGTGCAGGTGTCTGGCAGGGTGTCAGGCACTTTCGTCTATCGGCCGGTTTCCGGCAGCCGGGCTTCCTGAATTTAAATAGGATCAGCACGGTGTTCGGTAGCCACAGGCGCGAAGGGTTTCCTGTCGCGCCTGACCTGTTTTCTGGAGGTTTTCGTGTCCGCCAAATCCGAACTTTCGAAGATCCGCAATATCGGGATCACCGCGCATATTGACGCGGGCAAGACAACCACGACCGAGCGTATCCTGTATTATACCGGCGTATCTCACAAAATTGGTGAAGTGCACGACGGTAACACCACGACCGACTACATGGCGCAGGAACGTGAGCGTGGTATTACCATTACCTCCGCTGCTGTGACCTGCGTGTGGAACGACCACCGCATCAACATCATCGACACCCCCGGACACATCGACTTCAACATCGAAGTGAACCGCTCCCTGCGCGTGCTCGATGGCGCCGTGTTCATCATTGAAGGTGTGGCCGGTGTTCAGCCGCAGTCCGAAACCAACTGGCGTCTGGCTGACCGCTACAAGGTTCCGCGTATCATCTTCATCAACAAGCTCGACCGTACCGGCGCGAACTTCTACCGTGCATTCGACACGCTGAAGGAAAAGCTGGACATCGTTGCGATCCCGCTGCAGCTGCCGATCGGCGCTGAAGACCAGTTCCTGGGCGTGGTTGATCTGATCGAGATGAAAGCAATCGTCTGGGAAGGCGGTGAGCTGGGCGCGAAGTTCCATGATGAGGAAATTCCGGCCGATCTGAAGGAAAAGGCTGCTGAAGCCCGCCAGAACCTGCTCGACACCGCTCTGGCTGTCGATGACAAGGCGATGGAAGAATACTTCGAAAACGGCGATGTCTCCATCGAGACGCTGAAGCGCTGCATCAAGAAGGGCACCATCTCTGGTGAGTTCCGCCCGGTTCTGTGTGGCACGGCCTTCAAGAACAAAGGCGTTCAGCCGCTGCTCGACGCGGTGATCGACTATCTGCCGGCTCCTGATGACGTTGAAGGCATTCGTTGCGCTCCGCCGGAAGGTGAAGAAGAAGACGAATCCGCTCAGCCCATTATCCCGGTTGACCCCGATGGTAAGTTCGCTGGTCTGGCCTTTAAGATCATCAACGACAAATACGGCACGCTGACCTTCGTGCGCGTCTATCGTGGTGTGCTGAAGACCGGTGATACCGTGCTGAACACCACGAAGGGCCACAAGGAACGTATCGGCCGTATCTACCAGATGCATGCTGACAAGCGTGAAGAACTGACGGAAGTTCATGCTGGTGATATTGCTGCGTTCGTGGGTCTGAAAGACTCTCAGACGGGTGATACGCTGGCTGATGCGGCTGATCCGGTTGTTCTGGAGCGTATGAGCTTCCCGATCCCGGTTATCGACATCTCCGTTGAGCCGAAAACCAAAGACGGCGTGGAAAAGATGACGCTGGCTCTGCAGAAGCTGGCCAGTGAAGATCCTTCCCTGCAGCTGAAGACGGATCAGGAAACGGGTCAGACCATTCTGTCCGGCATGGGCGAACTGCACCTCGACATCATCATCGACCGTCTGCGTCGTGAATATGGTGTGGATGCAAACGTCGGTGCGCCGCAGGTGGCCTATCGTGAAACGATCTCCAAGCCGCATACGGAAACCTACACGCATAAAAAGCAGTCCGGTGGTTCCGGTCAGTTCGCAGAAGTGAAAATTTCTTTCGAGCCGCTTGAGCGGAACGAAGACATCCACTTCGAGAACAAGGTCGTTGGCGGCACCGTGCCGAAGGAATACATTCCTGCGGTCGAAAAAGGTATCCGTATGCAGGCCTCTACCGGCGTGCTGGCAGGCTTCCCGACCGTCGACTTCAAGTTCACGCTGCTTGACGGTAAGTACCATGACGTTGACTCGTCCGCTCTGGCGTTCGAAATCGCGGCTAAGGCTTGCTTCCGTGAAGGTATGAAACAGGCTGGTCCGGTTATTCTGGAACCGATCATGGACGTGGAAGTAACCACCCCGAACGATCACGTTGGTGACGTTGTGGGTGATATCAACCGTCGTCGTGGTATGATCCAGAGCCAGGAAACCTCTGGTTCCACGGTTATGGTTCGCTCTCATGTGCCGCTGAAAGAAATGTTCGGTTACATTTCTCACCTGCGTTCCATGACGAAGGGCCGTGCCTCCTTCACCATGCAGTTCCATCACTACGACCCCGTGCCGCGCAACGTGGCAGAAGAGATCATGGCTCAGTCCAAATAAGCCATCCTCTCCGGGATTATCTTCGGATACAGAAAAGCCGCCTCATCACGAGGCGGCTTTTTTTTGTGTTTACAGGGCAGGGGAGGTATTGCCCGATCTGGCACTGGCACTGGCACTGGCACTGGCACTGGCACTGGCACTGGCACTGGCACTGGCACTGGCACTGGCACTGGCACTGGACTGGTATGTGAAATTTGTAGTGTGCCAGCATGAGCATGAGCATGAGGTGTGACAGCTGACACGGAAGCGGAAGGCTGCCTAAGTAGAAGTCGGGGTTTTCGCCAATAGTCACCACGAGCGGAACGAAGGCCTACAGAGAAGGCTCCACGTTCAGGCTTTCAAACAACCTGAGGCTGTGCGGAACATCATATCTTTGATGGAAAAATATAAGCCGCGCTGAGAGGCGACCGGGAGGGCAAGGGCAGGCAACCGGGCGTGCGTGCCCGATTGCCTGATGCTGTTAGTTCTTGCCTTGTTTTTTTAGTTTGGCATCCCACGCGGCCCGGACTTCCGCCGGGGTCATGCGGCCTTCATGCGGTTTGGGGGCAGATGCTTTGCCGGATGTCTTTTTAGGGTTGCTTGTGGCGTGAGGCTTGCTGGCCGGGGCCACGCTGCTTTTAGTGCCGACGGCGTGGGAGAGGGAGCCCGGCGCAATGCCGGCAGCCGGGTTGTCATTCACGGCCTGCACGGCGCGGGCGCAGCGGGAATCATCCCCCACACCAAGCTGAATGGTGGGCAGAAGAGCCAGCGGTGGGAACACAAACCCCAGTCCTGCGGCGGCGGCTGCACGCCCCAGAATTTCCGCACCGGGCAGCACCGTAGGCGATTTGATGGCCCCGGTAATATTGAAGGCGCCCGGCAGGGACGCAATGGTCGGGTTCTGGGCACGGGTGGTCAGAGAGTAATCCAGCGTATTGGTTTTGAAGTTGATCGTGCCGCGTCCCAGCGTGCGGGCCTCACCGGTTTCCAGCAGCAGGGTGTTGGTGGAGACAATGCCGTTTTTCAGGGGCATGTCCGCAATAAAGCATTTGATGTCTGTATGAGAGGGCAGGCCGAGTGCTGTCAGGATGGCGTTGCCCAGTTGCAGCCCCATAATATTTGGCAGGATGGCGGTAATATCGCCCCCCTGATCCAGCACTAGTGTGAGGCCACCATTCCCCGCAGCCATAAGGCTGGCAATGGAATTCCCTTTGGCCTTCAGCGTCATGTGGCCGCCGATAATGCCGCGTGCTTTGGAATTGGTTGTCGCCTGCATGACGCGGGCCAGATCAATGCGCGCAAAATCAATACGGGCGTTTGTATCAAACAGGGAGCCATCCGGCTTGAGCGTTGCAGAACTCGCCAGCGTGCCATGGCCAACGGCAAAGTTCAGACGTTTGAGATCAATCGCACCATTGGTGATGAAAAACTCGGTGTCGATGTTATCAAGCGGCAACTGCTTATTTTCGATATGCGCCCCATGATACGTGACATGAGCATTGATGGCGTTCAGGCGCGGAATATTGATCGGCGTATCCGGCAGGACCGTCTTGTTTTTGGCATCCTGCTTTTTCTCAGCCGCAGTTTTTGTTGGTTTGGCACCAATAAAGCCACCCAGATCCACCAGATTAACTTGCCGGGAATGGAGGTCGGCCTGAACGTTCATGGGCTTCTGGTGTGGGTCCAGTTCAATGGTGCCGCCAATGTCACTGGTGCCCATTTTGCCTTCAAAATCTTTGAAGAGGATGTGGTTCTGGCTGTAATCCAGATTGCCGATAATGCTGTAGGCAGGGGTGCGGGGAATGGGCACACCGGTCAGCGGGTAGAGCAGGGACATATCCGGCCCGGCAAAATGCAGCTTGAGGTGGGCCCCCGCAAAACTCATCGGGTGGACCACATCGCCTTTCAGAGTCGCCGTGGTGGGGCCATTCTGCACGGTAAGGTCCACAGGGTAGGGTTCTTTGTCGGCCACAAAGGACAGCAGTGCGCCGCCAATAAAGCGAGCAGTAATAGGCTGCTGCGCGTAACGCCCCTTGGCTTGCAGATGCAGGGTGCCGCGATCATTCCCCTGCGGCGGCGTGGTTTGCACAGCCACCTGCATATCGGCCTGAAGCGGGTCATATTTTACATGCAGGTTGCCGTCGGTAATCCGCAGTTCCCCGATATCCGGCAGGCTGGTTGAGGAGGAAGCATCCTGCTTTGTGGGTGTCTTCGCGGGCTTGCCGTCCTCGGTAAAGGTGTAATTGTTCAGGCTGTTTTTCAGCGCGATAATGTCTGCCGTTGGCTGCTCCAGCGCAATAAGCGGCAGATGCAGCGTGCGGTGCCAGAGATAGGACCAGACATCGACCGAAACGGTCACGCTTTTGGCCTGCGCAAACTGGTCTTTTTCTTTTTCAAAGGTTTTGGGCTGTTCAATCCGCAGGTCATCCACCTTGATGGTGGTGACACGGCCCAGATGCACATGCAGATGGGCAATCGTGGTTTTGCGGTGTAGCAAGGCCGTCGCTTTGGAATTAACCAGAGGCACAAACCAGTCCCACGACCAGAAGAGAATCAGAAGCAGGAGTGCCAGTGCGATACCGCCGAGAATTTTCAGGATGGGATGCCTGACGCGTTGTGTGTCCGGGGTCGTGGTGGTCATAAGGACACACTCCGTTGTTCTGGGTTCAGTAAAAATCTGGGCATAAAATGCTTCGTCGTCCGTGTCAGTCCTGCAAGACTGAACGTCAGCCCGGAGAGTTTGGTTCCGGGCTAAGCATTCATGGTGGAGTTGCGCCTCCGTTTAGCCAAATGCGCCAATGTCATGCATGACGCCGACACTGATCTCACGGAGCAGGGCGAACATCTGCTGCATGGGCACAAAGATTTCCCGGTGCTCCCGCTCGTAAATGCCCTGCTCACGCGGGCCACGGGGTTCATAGAAATCAAGGTTGGAGGCAACGGTGCCTGATGGGAAAATATGCACCATTTCTTTGAGCACAGCCGGAATTTCCAGACGCAGAATCTGCTGCATCATCACATCCCGGTTAAAGCCCCCGCGCGGCATGAAGAAGGGAATGCGGCACGCCAGAATCCAGATGCGCTCAATTAAGGCCACCCGAATGGCATGCAACGCGCGGTTGAGCGGCGCGCCATGCGGGGCGTCCTCCCATGCTTCCCGCAGGGCCAGATGGTCTGCCTGAATGCGGCGGAACATGGTGCGCAGGTCTGCTGAAAGGTTCAGTTTTTCCAGATCCTGCATCAGGGTGAGGAAGGCCGCCCGGCGTGGCGCTTTGGGTTCCGCTGTGGCGCGGTCCAGCCAGTAGCTGGGGTCCAGCAGATTGATGACGGATTGCAGAACCCGGTCATCTGAGCTGGTCAAGGCATGGCGGGCAAAATCCAGAGCGCGATGGAAGCGCGGGCTGGAGGTGTTGAAGCTTTCAAACGTCTCCGGGTGTCGGCGCGCAGCGGCTCCCAGCCCTTGCAGGGTGTTGGCACACCAGCCGAGTTGCTGAAGAATCGCATTGTTGGGAATGGCGCGCAGCTGGCCCGGATGGGTCAGGCGGGTGCTGGTGGCGGCCTCCGCACTCTGGCGCGCTGGCGGGCGGGAGCCGGTGCGGTCAATCAGCGCCGGACCAAATGCACCAAGCAGGGCGGCGTAACCGGGGTCTTCCACCAGAGCCTGCATGCCTTCGGAAATGCTGGAGAAGAAATCAGCCGAAAAGACCGGCTGCTCGTAAACCGGGTCACCTTCCTGATGCAGTGGGTTGAACAGGTTTTCCGCAATGGTAGCGAGAGTCGCGCCCGCCAGATGCGGGGTGCCGAACAGCAGGTAGCCGTCCCCGCCCTGAAAGGCCGTTTCCTCCCGGCAGGCAATGCCGGTGTTGGCAAATTCGGTCCTTACATGAGTGGGGGAAAGGTAGCTCAGCCGCCCGGCCATACGAAATGGATGCGCGCCGCGGCCAATGCTCTCGCCATGCGTATCAAAGAAAATGACCGTCACGTTCTGCAGGTTCCAGCGGACCAGCAGGTCATGAATTTTCAGGCGCAGGCGCTCGATAAGATAGGTGGCAGC
The DNA here is from genome assembly GCF_001580615.1 of Acetobacter malorum. Lineage (GTDB taxonomy): Bacteria > Pseudomonadota > Alphaproteobacteria > Acetobacterales > Acetobacteraceae > Acetobacter > Acetobacter malorum. The sequence continues at coordinate 44,108 of NZ_LHZC01000054.1, read as the reverse complement.
CAGCTGGCCGACATAGCGGCCGGAATCGGAATAGCCGAACTGGAAGCTGATGCGCCCGGTGCGCTGCACATAGGCCCGCCATGTGGGGGAGCGCAGGGCCTCTTCCACAATGCGGTCACCGTTGCTCAGGGCGTCTTCTGTTTCAAACAGGGGAGAGATTTCCACCTTGTCCGCCACGCCGTAGTGCAGGGCTGCCCAGAGGGCTGCCAGCAGAGTGTAACCGGTTTCCGTTTCGGCAATCAGAAAGCGGACGGGGGTCTGGTTATCGATGTGTTTGGTCATCTGGGCGACCGTCATCATCAGGCGGCCTGCCGTAGACGGGTCTCCCATCAGCGCGCCGAAATCAACCGGCACGGGCTGCACGCTTTCCAGTGCTTCATTCAGGCGGTTGAGCAGGGCACGCCGGTGGGCCGGATTGGCCGGGTCATCCGGAATATCGAGCTTCTGCCGGACAAAGTTATGAATTTGCGTGGCGTTCAGCCGCACATGTGTGTGGGCCAGCGCCAGACCATGCGCCATGAAACCCGCGCGTGCCACGGCCAGCGGGAGCTGTGCAGCAGGAGGCGCGGCTTGTAAGGCGGCGTCCAGATCATCCGCCAGATCATCCGCATTCAGCAGGGCTGTCGCGTGTTGATTCACCAGCGCGTCTGCAAATCGGGCGACGGCTTCGGCATCCGGGCCGGTCGGCGTGGCGCTGATCTGGGTTTTGACGCAGGCAATGGCTTTGTGCAGCCGGTCCGTCAGAGCCGGGGCCAGAGCGCCAGAGGCACTGATCTGCTGGTCCAGACGTTCCAGCTGGAACAGCTTCATGCGCAGGCGCAGGCGCAGCGTGTCCCACCAGCCGATATCCGTGCGGCCATCCGTATCATACCCCACCCAGCTGGTGGCGATGACCGGTCGCGGAATGATGGACGTCCACGCCTCCGGCCAGTGCTGCTGGGCGGTTTCTAAAAGCGCGCCATTCAGCTGGTCCATGGCGTCTCGCGCCCGGATGATGGCCTGCGTGGCGAGGGTGAATTCCTCTTCCAGCGTGGGCGGGCCGTCGCGGCGGTGCGTTTCAAAAGACGGAGCCTCGTCCGGCAAAACATCCTCGGACGCACAGTCGGCCAGCGCCGCATACACCGGGTTGCTAAGCGCAAACGTAGGGTGCGCCGTAAAAACAGCGGCAAAGCGCACGGGGCTGACGGCGTCCTGAAAGGCTTCCGGCGTGGGGGCAGGCAGGGAGGCAATGACGCGCTCAGCAACAGCAGACAGCCGTTTGGCGGTAGTCGTCTCTTCCGCTCCGCCAACATAACGATGCAGGCGTCTGGCACGACGCAGGAAGGCGGAATCCCGAAGGGTCTGCACCAGCGCGGTGACATCCGGGAGCGAGAGGTCACCGTCTTCCAGCGCATCTTCAAGCTGCCGGGCGGTGCAGAGAACCGGATTCACGCCTTCGACCGGCAGCAGGGCTTCTTTGTCCTGCAGGATCGGTGCAAAAATGGTCTGAAGTTTGGGCGGAAGAGTAGAAAAATCCATTATTGCACCTCGCTCAGGGTTCGCAGTACGGCGGGGGGAAGGGGAAGACGTTACAGTTTCATGTCTGCTCTTTCGCTGCAACACACTCACGCACACTTGGGGGGCGAGAGTGGGAGTGCTATTCAGATACTATGACGTCATACCCTGAAAGTGACGGCGATCTCGCCGCCCGGAAGACCCTCAAACGCTACCAGCGCGCTGCAACCGGCTTGCTGGTGGGCATGGGAGGGCTGACTGTTGTGGGCTACGCGGCCCCCGCTGCCGGATGGGTGAAGGATGGCTTCTGGCTGGAAATGCTGCGGGCCGGGGCACGCGCTGGTGTTGTAGGCGGTCTGGCAGACTGGTTTGCCGTGGTTGCTCTGTTCCGCCACCCCATGGGTTTGCCGATTCCCCACACGGCTATTCTGCCTGCCCAGAAAGAGCGGCTGGGCCGGGCGCTGGGGCGCTTTGTATCCGGGCAGGTCTTTACGGAAAAAGAAATTGCCCGTGTGCTGGAGCAGGTGGATATCCCCACCTTTCTGGCCAACATGCTGGATGACCCGGCGACGCGGGAGACACTGACGCGCTCCGTTCTGGCCTCCATGCCCAAAATGCTGGACCGGCTAGAAGATGGGCGGGCCAGCGGGGCTATTGGCAAGATTTTCCCGCGCTTGCTGGGCAACAGCAATCTGGCCCCCATTGTGGCGAGGGCTCTGCGCAGCCTTGTGGATGATGACCGGCATCAGGAAGTGCTGTCCTTTCTGCTTAGCCAGATCAAAGACGGCTTGCAGGCCAGAGAAGGCGCTCTGCGCGACATGATTGAAGAGCGTGTGCGCGAACAGGGCGGTCGTTTGCTTGGCTGGGCCATAGGCGGCTCTATCGCTACGCGGGTTCTGATGGCCGCCAGCAAAGAGCTGGAGCGGGTCGATCCGCAGAATTCCACCCTGCGTGAAGGCTTTACCACCTGGGTACGCTCCCAGATTGACCGTATTGAAACGGACCCGGAACGCGGCAGCGATATCTCTCAGGCCATCATGGGCGTGCTCTCACATGAAAGTGTTGTGAGCTGGTGGGCCGATATCTGGCAGCGCTTCCGGCGTCTGGTGGAAGCGGATGTGGAAGATCCGGATGGTCGTATCGCCTCTCTGGTAGAAGAAGGGCTGACCCATATTACCGCACAACTGCGGGAAGACCCGGTCATGCGGCAACGGATTATGGCCAGCGTGGACAAGGCAACCGTCAAGGCTCTGCCGTTTGTGCGGGAGCGGATGGCGGATTTCATCGCCCGCGTCGTGGCAGGATGGGACGCGGTGCAGATTGCGGAAAAACTGGAACTGCGCGTGGGGAAGGACCTGCAATATGTCCGCTTCAACGGCACGCTGGTTGGCTTTGGCGTAGGGGCGTTGCTGTTTGCCGTCCTGCGGCTCCTGTTTGGGTTGAACGCCCAGTAAGACCGCCGGGGCAGCTATGCTGCTTTTGGGTTGACCTTTGGCCCGCTTCGCCCCATGTGTCTGAAACAGGACCTGACTGGTCTCCAATCACCTGATGGCAGGATAATGCTGAAACTTTCCCGTCTGGCGGACTATGCGGTTGTCATACTTGTCAATCTTGGCGAGCAGGATGGTGTGGTCACATCACCCGCCCTTGCAGCCGAGACCGGTGTGCCGGAACCGACTGTCGCGAAAATTCTTAAGGTTTTATCCGCTCATAAGTTTGTGCTGTCCCAGCGGGGTGCCAAAGGCGGCTACCGGCTGGCCCGTCCGCTGGCTGATATTTCTGTCGCCAGCGTTATTACGGCAGTGGATGGCAAGATTGCGCTGACAGCCTGTGTGGATGGTGGAGAGTGTGATACCGGCGTGTCCTGCGGCATGTGCGGCAGCTGGGATACCATCAACAAAGCCATTCGGGACACGTTGGAAGGTATTTCTCTGGAGATCATGCGCCAGAAGAGCGCATGCGGTGCAGTCATGACGAAGAGAAACGCGCTGATGAGCGCCAGCACGAGACGCGAAGGGGCTTGAACAATGCCAGCAGTCACCGAAACGCGTGAAGCAGTCGAAAAACTCGGTCAGTCTTCCTACAAATGGGGCTTCGAGACGGACATTGATATGGACGTCGCCCCCAAGGGGCTGAACGAAGATACCATTCGCCTGATTTCCGCCAGAAAAGAGGAGCCGGAATGGCTTCTGGAATGGCGGCTGGCGGCCTATCGCGCGTGGCTGAAAACCACAGAGCCTGAATGGGCCAAGGTGTCCTACCCGCCGATTGATTATCAGGACCTGCACTACTACGCAGCACCCAAGAAAAAGCCCGGCCCGAAGTCCCTTGAAGAAGTGGACCCGGAACTGCTGCGCACCTACGAAAAGCTGGGCATTCCGCTGCATGAGCAGGCGATGCTGGCCGGGGTGGAACTGCCGGAAGGTGAAACCGCCCGTCCGCCCGTGGCCGTTGATGCTGTGTTTGACAGTGTTTCCGTTGTCACCACCTTCCGCAAAACGCTGGAAGAAGCGGGCGTAATCTTCTGCCCTATTTCTGAAGCCGTGCGGGATTACCCGGATCTGGTCCGCAAGTATTTGGGCAGTGTGGTGCCGGCAGGCGATAACTTCTACGCCGCCCTCAACTCTGCCGTGTTTACCGATGGCTCCTTTGTGTTCGTGCCCAAAGGCGTGCGCTGCCCGATGGAGCTTTCCACCTATTTCCGTATCAATGCCAAAAATACCGGGCAGTTTGAACGGACGCTGATCGTGGTGGAAGACGGTGCTTCCGTTTCCTACCTCGAAGGCTGCACGGCCCCCATGCGGGACGAAAACCAGCTGCATGCGGCCGTGGTGGAACTGGTGGCGATGGAAGATGCCTCCATCAAATATTCCACGGTGCAGAACTGGTATCCGGGCGATGAGAATGGCCGCGGCGGGATCTATAACTTCGTGACCAAGCGCGGCGCATGCCGTGGCGCACGTTCCAAGATCTCCTGGACGCAGGTGGAAACCGGCTCTGCCATCACATGGAAATACCCGTCCTGCATTCTGCAGGGTGAAGGCTCCGTGGGGGAATTCTATTCCGTGGCGGTGACCAACAATCACCAGCAGGCCGATACCGGCACCAAGATGATCCATATCGGGCGGAATACCCGCTCGACCATCATCGCCAAGACCATCAGCGCCGGGCATTCAGACAGCACATATCGCGGTCTGGTGCGTGTGCTGCCTAAGGCCTCCGGTGCCCGAAACTTTACACAGTGCGATAGCCTGCTGATCGGTGATCAGTGTGGCGCGCATACCGTGCCCTATATTGAAAACCGCAATATGGGCGCACGCATTGAACATGAAGCCACCACCTCCAAAATCTCGGAAGACCAGCTGTTCTACTGCCGTCAGCGCGGGCTTTCTGAAGAGGATGCGGTGGGGCTTATCGTCAACGGCTTCTGCCGTGACGTTCTGAAAGAGCTGCCCATGGAGTTTGCCGTGGAAGCTCAGAAATTGTTGCAGATCAGCCTCGAAGGCAGCGTAGGGTAAGGGAGTGCATGACATGACCCAGTTTTTGGATATTTCCGGTCTGTGCGCCCGGATTGATGCTGACGGGCAGGAAAAAGAAATCCTCAAAGGTGTGGATCTCAGCATCCCGCCGGGTGAGGTTCACGCCATTATGGGGCCGAACGGGTCAGGGAAATCCACCCTGTCCTACGTGCTGGCCGGGCGTGAAGATTATGAAGTCACAGCAGGCACTGTAAACTTTCAGGGCAAGGACCTGCTGGAGATGGAACCCGAAGAGCGCGCTGCGGCGGGCCTCTTTCTGGCGTTCCAGTCTCCTATCGAACTGCCGGGCGTGAACAACGCCAACTTCCTGCGCACGGCTGTGAATGCGGTGCGTCGTGCCCGTGGGAAAGACGAGCTGGATGCCGTCACCTTCCTGAAAACAGCCCGTGCTGCGGCCAAGGAACTTTCCATGGCGCCTGACATGCTGAAGCGGAACGTGAACGTCGGCTTCTCAGGTGGTGAGAAGAAGCGCAACGAAGTGCTGCAGATGACGCTCCTTGAGCCATCCTTCGCCATTCTGGACGAAACGGATAGCGGGCTGGACGTGGATGCGCTGCGCATTGTGGCGGAGGGCGTTAACCGTCTGCGCTCCCCCAGCTTCTCCGCGCTGGTCATTACCCATCATCAGCGCCTGCTGGACTATCTGGTGCCGGACCGCATCCATGTGATGGCGAAAGGCCGGATTATCCATTCTGGTGGGCCGGAACTGGCGCAGCAGATCGACCGCGAAGGCTACACCCGGTTCCTGGCGGAGGCTGAGGCGGCGTGAACGCAATCACAAAAGATCGGTCAGACACGCTGGCCCCGTTCGGCACACGCCTGGACGGGGTGACAGACCCGGTGCGCAAGGCAGCGATAGGCGCTTTGCACAGAAGTGGGCTGCCTGACCGCCGTGTAGAAGAATGGCGCTATACCAGCCTCCGTTTTCTGTCGGAAACGCCGCTGGCGGCTCCGGCTGAGGTCTATGACGCCGGGCAGATTCAGGCGCAGCTTGAAAACCTCGGGCTGAGCACTGGCCCGCTGGCGGACCTGCCGCGTCTGGTGTTTGTCAACGGGCGCTATGCTGAGCCGTTTTCCGTGCTGCCTGCGGAGGTTAAGGTCTCTTTCTTCGCAAAGACCCAGACCTTCGGTTCTCTGTCTGCTCCGGATCGTGACCCGCTGACGGCTCTGAACGCTGCTCTGGCGTCTGACGGTGCCCAGTTGCATGTGCCTGCTGGCAAGAACGGCGGCGACGTGCTGCTGGTCTCTCTGGGCCAGACGGATACGCCGGTGTCTTTCCATCCGCGTCATTCTGTCACACTGGATGAAGGTGCGCAGCTGACCCTGATCAGCATTCAGGCGGGGCAGGGGCGTTATCTGCATAACCCGGTGCTGGAAATCAGCGTGGCGGCGGAAGCTAACCTCAAGCATGTCACCCTTCAGACCGAAGGGCAGGATGCGGCATGTCTGGCCACCACCTACGCACAGGTTGCAGAGCGCGGCACGTATGACAGCTTCGTGCTGGGTCTGGGTGCCGCCTTGTCCCGTCAGGAAATTCATGCCCGTCTGGCTGCACCGTTTGCAACTGTGCATGTGAACGGGGCGCAGATGCTGGGCGGTAAGCAGATTGGCGATGTGACCAGTGTCATCACGCATGCAGCACCGGATTGCATCTCGCGCCAGACCGTGCGGAACGTGCTGGATGGCCATGCGCGCGGCGTGTTTCAGGGTAAAGTGTTTGTTGATCGGGTGGCCCAGAAAACCGACGGCTACCAGATGAATCAGGCGTTGCTGCTGTCTGAAAACGCGGAAATTGACGCCAAGCCTGAGCTTGAAATCTACGCGGATGATGTGAAGTGCAGCCATGGTGCTACGGTTGGCGCGCTGGATGACGATCAGCTTTTCTATCTGCGCAGCCGTGGCGTGCCGGATGCGGAAGCGCGGCAGATCCTTATCCATGCGTTTATGGATGAAGCACTGGGTCTGATTGAAGACGAGACGGCCCGCGCACTCTGCACGCAGATGCTGGCCCGGTCTTTCCCGGTTGCAGGAGAAAGTGCATGAGCATGGCATCCACACAGGACAAAGTCCGGCAGGATCTGGATGTGGCGGGAATCCGCCAGCAGTTCCCTATCCTGTCGCAAAAAGTGCATGACCGCCCGCTGGTCTTTCTGGATAGCGCGGCCTCTGCTCAAAAGCCGGAAGCGGTGATTGAGGCCATGGCGCACACCATGCGCAGCCAGTATGCCAATATTCATCGCGGCCTGTACTGGATGAGCGAACGCACCACGGAAGCGTATGAAGCCGTGCGCGATCAGATTGCACGCTTTTTGAACGCGCACTCCCGTGAAGAAATTGTGTTCACGCGCAACAGCACGGAAGCCATCAATCTGGTGGCGCATTCGTTCGGAGCTCTGCTCAAGCCCGGGCAGGCCGTGGTTATTTCCGAAATGGAACACCACGCCAACCTGATCCCCTGGCAGATGCTGCGGGATCGCGCCGGGATTGAGCTGCGTGTTGCCCCCATTACGGACGCCGGGGATATCGACCTCGATGCGCTGCAGGGCCTGCTGGCAGACGGGAAAGTGGCGCTGGTTGCCATTACCCATATGTCCAACGTGCTCGGCACCGTAACACCTGCCAAAACCATTGCGGATATGGCGCATGCCGCCGGTGCGCAGGTGCTATTTGATGGCAGCCAGTCCGTGGTGCATCGCAAGACGGATGTGCAGGCTCTGGGTGCGGATTTCTACACCTTCACCGGCCACAAGCTGTATGGGCCTACAGGGATTGGCGTGCTGTGGGCGCGCAAAGAACTGCTGGAAGCCATGCCGCCGTTCATGGGTGGCGGAGATATGATCTCCACCGTGACCTTTGAAAAATCGACCTGGGCCAATGTCCCGCACAAATTCGAGGCAGGCACCCCGGCCATTATCGAGACCATTGGTCTTGGTGCGGCGATCTCATGGGTGGAAGCTATCGGGTTTGAGGCTATTGGCGCGCATGAAGCCGCTTTGACAGCCCATGCTCTGACCCGTCTGGCAGACGTGCCGGGCCTCAAAGTCGTCGGCCAGCCCAAAGAGCGCGGCGGGGTGATTTCCTTCACCATCGACGATGTCCACCCGCACGATATTGCGACTCTGCTGGACCGGAACGGTATTGCCGTGCGGGCCGGGCACCATTGTGCAGAGCCGCTCATGCGTCGCCTTGGCCTGACGGCTACGGCGCGTGCCAGCTTTGGCCTCTACACACTGCCGGAAGAGATCGACACACTGGCGGATACGCTGGTGCGCATTCGGAACTTCTTTGTGTGAACAGTCTGGCGGACAGCGGTGCGTTGTATGATCGGCTGATTGTTGATCGTGCCCGCACCCCTCTTCATGCAGGGCGGCTGGAACAGGCTGATGCGCAGGGAGAGGGGAAAAACCCGCTCTGCGGGGATAAGACCCGGGTGGACGTTCAGATGGCTGATACCCATATCAGTCAGATCAGACATCAGACGCGCGGCTGCGCTATTTGCCTTGCCGCAGCGGATTTGATGGCTGAACGCGTTGCCGGTCTGACTGTCCCTCAGGCGCAGGATCTCAGCCGACGCTTTTCCGCCATGCTGGTGAATGAACCGGCCAGCACGCCGGATGTGAATACGGATACAACTGCATTGGGGCCTCTGGAAGCATTTGCCCCGCTGCGCGCACACCGGGCGAGAATCCGCTGTGCAGAATTGCCCTGGGTTGCTTTGAAGGAGGCGCTTTCTCATGTCGATGTCTGAAAAGGTGCATGATCCTGAACTGCAGGAGCAGGACACAATGACGCAGACTGCTACCACGGACGTTCTGCACGCTGACGCGCCGGAGGCTGGCGCAAAGACAGCGCGGGTCGAAAGCTGGACTCCTGATAATGCCGATGCTGCGCCTGCCAGTGCCAGTGCCAGTGCCAGTGCCAGTGCCAGTGCCAGTGCCAGTGCCAGTGCCAGCGCTTCGGCGGAGGGTGCTGACGCGGTTCCTGCAGATGGGGAGACGGTGGCGACCAGTCCTGCACCAGAGGGCACCGGAGAAGCGACCGGCCCGGCCTCTGAAGATGCAGTGATTGAAGCCATTGCCACGGTTCATGACCCGGAAATTCCAGTCAATATTTATGAACTGGGGCTGATCTACGCCATTGATCTGTATGATGATGGTCGCGTGAAAATCGAAATGACTCTCACGGCTCCTAACTGCCCGAGTGCGCAGGAACTGCCGGTGCAGGTGAAGGACGCTGTGGAGAAAGTGCCGGGTGTTGCCTCGGCACAGGTTGAGGTCGTGTGGGATCCGCCATGGGATATGTCCCGTATGAGCGATGAAGCCCGCCTTGCCCTGAATATGTTTTAATCGAAAGGACGGACCGATGTCTCAGACCAGTGTTGCGCCGCCCGTCAAAAGAGCTTTGCCGCCGTTAATGCGTCTGTCCGACGCAGCAGCAGAACGCCTCCAGCATTTGTATAAAACGGCCCATGCCGGGCAGCTGCTGCGTATCAGCGTCACCACCAAAGGCTGTTCGGGCAAAGCCTATGACATGCAGTTTGTAGAAACCCCGACAGAAGGGGATGAGGTGGTGTCAGACAAAGGCCTGACCCTGCTGGTAGACCGCAAGGCCACCCTGTTCCTGATCGGAACGCAGATGGACTACCACCAGACCGAGCTTGAGGAAGGGTTTGTCTTCCTCAACCCGAATGAGAAAGGCCGGTGCGGCTGCGGCGAGAGCTTTCATGTTTGAAGCCGCAAACGGCTTCAACCTCGGCTGACCACAGGAACTGGTCAATGACTGTCACGCTGGTCAGGCGATAGCCTGCAGCGTGCAGGGCTGCTGCATCGTTCGTCAGCGCGGCAGGATTACAGCTGACGTAAATCAGGCTGCGGGGCTTGCCCATAATCATCTGCTTCATTTGCAGCTTGGCCCCGGCATGTGGCGGGTCCAGCACCACACAGCCTGCCTGAGCGAGTTCCTTGGCCATAATAGGCTGCCGGTTTAAATCCCGGCAGGCCACTTCCAGCCGGGTGCCGCCCGCAGCGTTCTTCAGGGCTGTTGCGGCAGGCGGATAGCCCTCATAAGCCTGCACGCGAGCGCGGCGGGCCAGCGGGAAGCTGAGCGTGCCGCAGCCCGCATACAGCTCAATCACCACATCACGCTTGTTCAGCTTGGGCAGAGCGTCCAGCACGGCCTGCTGGATCAGCGTTTCACTTTCTGCGGTCGCCTGAAAAAACGCACCAGTCGGCGGACTGACGGTGGACCCGGCCAGCGTATGCTGCACCGGGCGCGTCTGTGCGGCGGTTTCCGGCAGACCCTGATCGCCCTGCCGCTGCCAGCAGATGCGCGGAATGCCGTGTTCAGCCGATAACGTTGCGAGTCGCGTGCGGTCCACGGTGGAAAGAGGCCCATCGGTGACCAGAAGGATATCCAGCCCCGACTCGAGCAGATTAATCCGCACATCCCCAGCCCGATACAGCCCTTCCAGACTTCTGAGCGTCTGACGGAGGGCCGGCAGGCAGTCCATAATGGCAGGGTGGAGAACGGGGCAGGTCGTCAGGTCAATGATGTCCGTGCTGCCACGGGTATGCAAACCAAGCAGAACCTCTTTGCCTTCTCTGCGCACGGCCAGATCCGCCCGGCGGCGGCTATGCTGCTGCACCTGGAACGCCTTCGGCTCAGGCAGATCAGAAAAACCAGCTTTTTTGAGGGCTGCCATCACCCGGTCTGTTTTCCAGACCAGCAGTGCTGCACGGTCCATATGCTGGAGCGTGCAACCGCCACATTCGCCAAACAGGGGGCATGGCGGCTCGGTTCTCTCCGGAGAGGGAACAAGAATTTCCGTCGCGGCCCATTTGCCGGATGCGGTGCGTTCTATCCGCACCTGCTCACCCGGCAGGGTGTAGGGCACATGCAGGGTCTGGCCGTCAGCCAGAACTGCGGCGCCGTCACCCTGTGCGCCAAGATAGGTAATAGTTACGTCGCGAATGTCTGAAGCGTGTTGCTCCGGTGTGTGAGCTGTCACGTTGAGTGCTTTGCGGCCTCTTCTTCAGATACAGAAACGTCTGTGGTCGGGGCAGGGAGGTCTGCCAGATTCGTCATGCGGCGCGGCAGCTGCATGAAGGCTGGAATGGTGTGGCCAAAGCCAACCACATCACCCGCAGGCATCGGCGGTGCGTCATCCCGGCGCGGCAGGCGGCCTGTAGAACGACGGCTTTCCTGCGCGGGCTGCGGCACAGGTGCTGCGGGAGCAGGTTTCGGCGCTGCTGCCTTAGGCTGTTGCGGAGCGGGAGCTGTTTTCTCGCCTCGAGTCCCATGCTGGCTTTTAGAGCCCGGTTTTTCTCTGCGGCGGCCCTGCGGCGGACGTTTTTCGTCCGACCAGTCCAGCTGCTCAATACCCTCAATCGTCAGACGCGGAATTTTGTTGCCGGTCAGGGTCTCAATGGCTTCGGCCAGATTTTTGTCATACGGCGTGGCCAGACTGTAGGCGTGGCCTTCTTTCCCGGCGCGGCCTGTACGGCCAATCCGGTGGACATAATCTTCTGCATGGAACGGCAGGTCGAAGTTAAAGACGTGCGAGAGCCCGCCAATATCAATCCCACGCGCGGCGACATCAGAGCAGACCAGAATTTTCAGCTCACCATTCTTGAATTTTTCAAGGGTGGAAAACCGGACTGACTGTGGCAGATCGCCATGCAGAGCACCTACGGAAAAACCGTGCTTCTGCAGGGACTGCATCAGTACGTCCACGTCGCGCTTGCGGTTACAGAACACAATGGCGTTCTGCATCGTGGGGTCGCGCAGCAATTTGCGCAGCGTGTCGCGCTTGTTGCCTTCATCCACAATCACCAGACCAGCCGTAATGGTGGTGGCAACGGAAGAGGCGCGGCTTACGGTAATTTCCTTGGGAGACCGTAGGAACGCATCCGCCAGCTGCCGGATAGCCGGAGCCATGGTGGCTGAGAAGAACAGCGTCTGACGGTTGGCAGGCAGCAGGCTGACAATTTTTTCAATGTCAGGGATGAAGCCCATGTCCAGCATGCGGTCAGCTTCATCAATCACCAGAATACGTGTCTGGGTGAGCAGCAGACCACCGCGTTCAAACAGGTCCAGCAGACGGCCCGGGGTGGCAATCAGCACGTCCACGCCGCGGTTCAGCACCTCTTTCTGGTCGGCCATGCTCTCGCCGCCAATCAGCAGCGCATGGGTCAGCTTGAGGTGCTTACCGTAATTTACAAAATTTTCTGCAACCTGAAGTGCCAGTTCCCGCGTGGGTTCCAGAATCAGGGAGCGCGGCATACGCGCTCTGGCCCGTGAACCGGAGAGAATTTCCAGCATGGGCAGCGTAAAGGATGCCGTTTTCCCGGTACCGGTCTGTGCCACGCCCAGCACATCCTTCGCCATCAGAATGGCCGGAATAGCCTGTTCCTGAATGGGGGTGGGATGGGTGTAGCCCATTTCCGTCACTGCGCGGAGAAGGGGTTCGGACAGTTCCAGATCGGCAAACGTTGCCTTGGGCTCGGCGTCCTTTTCAGGTTCCGCTTTTGCTTCGGCGCTCTCTGCCGTCACTGATTCAGCCGGAGCCTCGGCTACAGGTGTCACCGCAGCTTTTTTAGGCTCAGGCGCTTTCTCGGCCACGGTAGCTTCAGCAGCCGGGGCCGGAGCAGCACTCACGGAGTCTTCCGGTGCGGTCGGCTCAGGGGCAGACTCAGCAACAGCTTTTGTCGCGGCTTTTTTTGCAGGAGTCGCACGGCGCCGGGTGCGCTTGGGCTTAGGCGCTTCTTCAGCAACCGGGGCCTCTTCCGCAGCTTGAGTGGCGGGCTGTTCCGTGGCTTCGGGAGCCACAACGGCTGGCTCAGCAGCTTTCCGTCTGCGTCGTACAGGTTTTTTGGGCGCGTCTGCCTGTTCGGCAGGTGCAGCCTCAAGCGCTTCCGCACCCTTTTCCGTTGCGGCTGCGTCTACAGCCGTGGCAGCCGTTTTTGTGCGGCTGCGCGTCGTGGTCTTGCGGGGGCGGGTGGGCGTTTTGGCTATCAATATGCTCTCGGAGATACTTCAGTTCATTATAAGCATGGACCGACAGGCCCTGAATTTTCCATGCTCCGAAAGTCGGAGGAGGGAGAGAAGCTGAAGCCGGTCAGGCGCTTGCTGCGATAAAGGCATTTGCCGCCAGAATCAAGCTTTCCCCATCCTTGCGGTCTATTTTACACGAACGGATGGCCCAGCGAGGCGGCCAGAACAGCAATCAGGCCGAGCGCCATGATCACCAGAATCTGGTTACGGATCGAGTCGAACAGGGCTGGTTGCGGGCGCAGGGCCCGACGCGCCTTCTGAAACGGTCCTGTGAGTACACGTACATACAGGACAGCCATGATCACACCGATGAGCTGCATAAGGTTGGTGGTCCACGGTGCGTGTGCAAAGCCGCCTTCATGGAGAATCATCAGCCAGCCGGTAATCAGCGCGGTGGGGATGACATGCATCAGCACCCGGAAAAAGCGCCCCAGTGATTGCAGTTGCACCGAATTGCGCTGCGTCGGGTCCAGCAGGGAGAGGCTCTGGCGCATGATAATGGCGGCATAGGCGGTGCCGCCGATCCAGAACATGATGCTGATGAGATGGAGAGCAAGGATGACGCTCCAGAGAATGGAATGAGGCATGCAGACTCCGCTCGTAAAAAACTGAATTCAAAAACTGGCACGCCAGCGGCAGAAGGTCGCCGCTCTGCGCGATGCAGGGTGTCTGATTGCCAAGGGGACGCCCCGGGTGCAAGTCAGTATTCTTCAGGCACTGTTCCGGTTCCCCGTATCAGGAGGATTTCCATGCCCGTATCCCCACATTCCGACCTCAGTCTTTATACATCAGAAGAAATGGGGCGGGTGGATCAACTTGCCTCGGCATCGGTGCCGGTCTCCACACTTATGGATAATGCCGGGCGCGCCGTCGCCCGTGCGGTGCGGCGTTACATGCGTCCCTGCCGTGTTCTGGTGCTGTGCGGGCCGGGGAATAATGGCGGGGATGGATTTGTGGCGGCGCGCTATCTGGCGGAGGCAGGCTGGCCGGTTGCTGTGGCGGAAATGGCCTCACCACACGTCGGGTCTGCTGCGGCGGAAGCTTCTGCACGTTTTGAGGGCGTTCGCGTGCCATTTGCTCTGGCAGAAGTGGCGCGTGCCGATCTGGTGATTGATGCCGTGTTTGGGGCAGGGCTGAGCCGGGATGTGACGGGATTGCCCGCTGATTTATTGCAGGCAGCCCGCAAGGTTGTGGCGATTGATATTCCGTCCGGAATTGACGGCGCGACAGGGCAGGTGCGCGGCAATGCGCCCCATGCAGCCATGACGGTCACGTTTTGCCGCTTCAAGCCGGGGCATCTGCTCTATCCAGGGCGGAGCTATATGGGGCGGCTGGTGCTGGCGGATATCGGAATGCCGCAGGCCTTGCTGGAGCAGGTTCCGCCGCAAGCCTGGCAAAATGCTCCGGGATTGTGGCGACTGCCGGAGCCGGGGCCAGAGAGCCATAAATATACGCGAGGTGTCGTCAGTCTGTGTGCCGGACAGTCCATGCCGGGGGCGGCGCGCCTGTGTGCAGGCGGAGCGCGGGCCGCCGGGGCGGGGCTGGTGCGGATTGCCGCAGGGCAGGATGCTCCGGCTTACAGGCTGGGCGCGCCGGGGCTGGTGATTGATGACGGTCCACTCGAAAGTTTGCTTGCTGACAAACGGCGGGCCGTTTGGGTGTGCGGCCCGGGCCTGACGGAAGATGAGGTGGCACAAACGCTCCCGGCGTTGCTGGAAGCGCAAAAAATCGTTCTGGCCGATGCCGGTGCTCTCTCTGCGGCGGCAGGACATCCGGAAAAACTACACGGTGTGGCTGTCATCACGCCGCATATCGGAGAGTTCAGCAAATTGTTTGGGGCTCCCGGTGCGAACCCGCCAGACTCCGTGCGGAAGGCTGCGGCTCAGATCAATGCTGTTGTTGTGCTCAAAGGGGCGTCCACGCTGATTGCAGCGCCGGACGGGCGGCTGGCGATCAATGACCACGCGAGTCCCGCTCTGGGCACGGCGGGCTCTGGCGATACGCTGTCCGGGGTGATTGCGGCCTTGCTGGCGGCAGGTATGCCCGCGTGGGATGCCGCCTGTGCCGGCGTATGGCTGCATGGCGAGGCCGGAATTCAGGCCGGTGCATGGCCGATTGCGGAGGATCTGGACCGTTATCTGGGTCCTGCGCGTGAAAAAGCGACCCGATTGCAGCATGAATATGGAGAGATGTGCAGACGGTCTCTTGCCGGGAGCCACGCTCTGGGCTAAGTCCTCGCAACTTGCGACGGGGTTTTACCGTGCGGGCGTGGTGGAATTGGTAGACACGCCAGATTTAGGTTCTGGTGGCGCAAGTCGTGGGGGTTCAAGTCCCTCCGCCCGTACCATTTTTCATGGTGCTCCCGTCCTGTTCCGCGGCAGCCTTTCGGCACATTGCAGCGGGAAATTTGAGTTTGTACCGAAAGGAAGGCCTGGCCGATGCAGGTTACTGACACCCTCAATGAAGGGCTGAAGCGTGGTTTCACCATTACCATTCCGGCAGCAGAGCTTGCAGAAAAGCGCGATGCGCGTCTGAAAGAAGTTGCTGCCAACCTGACTCTTCCTGGTTTCCGCCCGGGTAAGGTGCCTGTTTCTCTGGCGCGCCAGCGTCATGGCGAAGCCGTGCGCGCTGAAGTGCTGGAACAGGCAGTGTCCGAATCCCTGCGCGCAGCGCTTGAAGAACGCGGCCTCCGCCCTGCTGGTCAGCCGCAGGTTGAGCTGGTGAGCGGTCAGGAAGACGACGGCAAGGACCTTGAATTTAAGGTTGAAACCGAAATCCTGCCAGAAATCACCGTGCCGGATCTGTCCGACCTCTCCCTGACCCGCCTGAAGGCGGTTGCCAGCGATGAAGCTGTCGACAAAATTCTGGCCGACGTTGCCAAGCGTCAGCGCACCTTTGAAACGATTGAGGAAGTCCGCCCGGCAGTGAAGGGTGACGTTCTCTCCGTTGATTTCGTTGGCAAGCGCGATGGTGTGCCGTTTGACGGTGGCACGGCGCAGGACGTCAATGTCGAAATCGGTGGCGAAGGCTTCATCCCTGGTTTTGCCGAGCAGATTGAAGGCATGAAGCCCGGTGAAGAAAAACAGATCACCGTGACTTTCCCCGAAAACTACGGGGCCGAAGAACTGGCTGGCAAGGAAGCAACCTTTGACATCACCGTCAAAGAGCTGAAGAAGCCGGTTGATGCGCCGATTGATGATGAGCTGGCTAAACTGCTGGGCTTTGAAACGCTGGAACAGCTGCGTGACCTCGTCCGCAAGCAGGTTGAAGGCGAATACGATCAGCTGTCTCGTCTGCGCATCAAGCGCGACCTGCTGGACGCTCTGGCTACGAAAACCGACTTCCAGGCCCCTGAAGGCATGGTTGACGCGGAATTCCAGCAGATCTGGCAGCGCGTTGAAGCTGACCGTAAAGCTGGTCAGCTTGATGACGAAGACAAAGACAAAGACGAAGACACGCTGCGTGCCGACTATCGCAAGATTGCCGAACGCCGCGTGAAGCTCGGTCTTCTTCTGGCTGAAATCGGCCGCAAGAATGCCATTACGGTTACGCAGGACGAACTGGGCCGCGCCATGCGCGCAGAAGCCATGCGTTATCAGGGGCAGGAGAAGGAAGTCTTCACCTTCTTCCAGAACAACCCGCAGGCCATTGAATCCCTTCGCGGTCCGATTTTCGAGAACAAAGTTGTCGATTATCTGATTGAACTCGCGAAAGTGGAGGACAAGGAAGTTACTCCGGAAGAGTTATCGGATATTCCTCCGGCTGATATCTGAGAAAATTGTGTCCCGCCGGTGTGAACCGGCGGGACACTCTTTTTCAGGGCAGATTTTCTTTTCCGGGGTAGCATCTTGCTACTTTATCTCTATCTTGATTGAGAGTGCCTGAACCGGTTTGCGTCTTCGGACGGAAATGGGGGAAGGATGGTGCAGGTTTTTTACGGGAATGACTGACATGAGGGATCGTGATCCCGTTGAGGTTTTCAGCAACGCTTTGGTGCCGATGGTGGTCGAACAGACCTCCCGGGGCGAGCGGGCATTTGATATCTATTCCCGCCTGCTTCAGGAACGGATCATCTTTCTGACCGGCCCGGTCTATGACCAGGTTGCGTCTGTGATCTCCGCACAGCTCCTTTATCTGGAAAGCGTGAACCCGACGAAAGAAATTTCTTTCTACATTAACAGCCCGGGTGGCGTTGTGTCCGCAGGTCTCGCGATCTACGACACGATGCAGTACATCCGCAGCCCGGTCAGCACCGTCTGTATCGGTCAGGCAGCCTCCATGGGCTCTCTGCTGCTGGCGGGTGGTGAAGCCGGGCGTCGTTTCGCTCTGCCAAATGCCCGCGTGATGGTGCATCAGCCGTCTGGCGGTGCGCAGGGGCAGGCGAGCGATATTGAAATTCAGGCCAAGGAAATTCTTATTATCCGGCAGCGCCTGAACGAGATCTATCGTGAGCATACCGGCCAGACGCTTGAGGATATCGAGCAGAAGCTGGAGCGCGATACCTATATGTCAGCCGAGGAAGCAAAGTCTTTCGGGATTGTTGACAAGGTGATCAGCCATCACAAGGCCACAGACGCTGGAAAGAAGGATAAAAGCCATCCTTAATCTGGTGTACGCTAAATCTCCTGTTCAATGTCAGGGGTGGTCTGCCCGCAGTAAGGCAGATAGAGTTGGTAACTCGGTTCCTGGTTTTCTGAGGTCCGGGACGTTCAAGGGAGTGGGCTGATGAACGCAAAGTCCGGTGATTCCAAAAACACGCTCTATTGCTCTTTCTGCGGAAAGTCGCAGCACGAGGTGCGCAAGCTCATTGCCGGCCCGACCGTGTTTATCTGCGATGAGTGTGTTGAACTCTGCATGGATATCATCCGTGAAGAGCACAAAACGACACTGGTGAAGTCACGCGAAGGCGTTCCGACTCCCAAGGAAATCTGCAAGGTTCTGGATGATTATGTGATCGGACAGTTTGAGGCCAAAAAGGTTCTCTCTGTTGCGGTGCATAACCATTACAAACGGCTGACGCAGGCGACCAAAGGCAATAACGATGTTGAGCTGGCAAAGTCCAACATCCTGCTGGTAGGTCCCACTGGTTCGGGTAAGACGCTGCTTGCGCAGACACTGGCCCGTATTCTGGACGTGCCGTTCACCATGGCAGATGCCACCACGCTGACCGAAGCCGGTTACGTGGGTGAGGATGTTGAAAACATCATCCTCAAGCTGTTGCAGGCCTCTGACTACAATGTGGAACGTGCGCAGCGCGGCATTGTCTACATTGATGAAATCGACAAGATTTCCCGCAAGTCTGATAACCCCTCCATCACGCGTGATGTGAGTGGCGAGGGTGTGCAGCAGGCTCTGCTGAAGCTGATGGAAGGCACTGTGGCCTCTGTGCCGCCGCAGGGTGGGCGCAAGCATCCGCAGCAGGAATTCCTGCAGGTGGATACCACGAACATGCTGTTCATCTGCGGCGGTGCCTTTGCCGGGCTGGATAAGATCATCACCGCCCGCGGTAAAGGGACTGGCATTGGCTTTGGTGCAGATGTCCGGTCTCCCGACGAGCGGAAAACCGGTGAAATCCTCCACGATGTGGAACCGGAAGATCTGATGAAATTCGGGCTGATCCCGGAATTTATTGGCCGTCTACCGGTTCTGGCAACGCTGGGGGATCTGGATGAGGCTGCTCTGATCCGCATTCTGACCGAGCCGAAAAATGCTCTGGTCAAGCAGTATCAGCGCCTGTTCCAGATGGAAGACGTCCAGCTTTCCTTTACGGATGATGCCCTGAAGGCCATTGCAGACCGTGCCATTACCCGCAAGACGGGTGCACGTGGCCTGCGGTCCATTATGGAAAGCATCCTGATGTCCACCATGTTTGACCTTCCCGGCCTTGATAACGTGGAAGAAGTGGTGGTGAACCGTGACGTGGCCGAGGAAAAAACAAGCCCGGTTTATGTCTATGGCAAAGGGAAAAAGGTTCCGGCGGAACAGTCAGCCTAAGAACTGCAAAACAACTGCCAGCAGGGAAGAAAAGCCCTGCTGGCCGGGTTTTCTGGTTAACCCATTGTAGAATGGGGCGTTCGTAACGACATGGTAGATGGTGGGAGCCTGTTGGCAGGTTCTCGCGGGTCTGGGTACGCCACATTACGGGTGCCCGGCCTGGATCGTCCTTGAAGGAGGTCATGGTTATGGCTGATAATGAAAAACCAGCAGTAAAACGTAAGCGTAAATCACCCGCAAAAACGCCGGCCAAAACGCCAGCAACGGTCACACCGACCGAAAACGCAGCCGTCGTCGCTGCGGACAACACAGCCCCCGACAAGAAGGTAGAGCAGGGTAACGGTCGTATCGCCGTTTTGCCGCTGCGCGATATTGTCGTGTTCCCCCACATGATTGTTCCGCTGTTTGTCGGCCGTGAAAAGTCCGTCAAAGCACTGGAATCCGTCACGCGGGAAGACCGGCAGATCCTGCTGATTGCGCAGAAAGATGCGGCTCAGGATGATCCGGGCGTTGATGATGTGTACCGCTTTGGCACCGTGTCCACCATCCTGCAGCTGCTCAAGCTGCCGGACGGCACCGTCAAGGTGCTGGTGGAAGGTGTGCGTCGCGCACGGGTGAAAGCCCTGCATGATATTGACGGGCATTTTGAAGCAGAGATTGAGGATGTGGTTGAAGAGCCGGCGGTAGGGGCGGAAGCCGAAGCGCTGGGCCGTTCCATCGTCTCTCAGTTTGAACAGTATATTAAGCTCAACAAGAAGATCGCGTCTGAAGTTCTGGTATCCCTTAACCAGATCAGCGATCTGTCCAAGCTGGTCGATACAGTTGCCAGCCACCTGAACCTCAAGATTTCCGAAAAGCAGGAAATTCTGGAGGCACCGTCTGTCACGTTGCAGCTAGAAAAGGTTTTCGCGCACATTGAAGCGGAAATCGGCGTGCTGCAGGTTGAGAAGAAAATTCGCAACCGCGTGAAGCGCCAGATGGAGAAAACCCAGCGCGAGTACTATCTGAACGAGCAGTTGAAGGCCATTCAGAAAGAGCTGGGTGAAGGCGAAGACGGCAAGGACGAAACGACCGAGATTGAAGAGCGGATTGCCAAAACCAAGCTTTCCAAGGAAGC
Source organism: Acetobacter malorum (assembly GCF_001580615.1). Classification (GTDB taxonomy): domain Bacteria; phylum Pseudomonadota; class Alphaproteobacteria; order Acetobacterales; family Acetobacteraceae; genus Acetobacter; species Acetobacter malorum. The sequence goes on along the minus strand of NZ_LHZC01000054.1, from coordinate 23,912 downwards.
GCGGGAAAAGGCAGTTGCTGAGCTGAAGAAGCTGCGTGGCATGAGCGCCATGTCTGCCGAATCGACGGTTGTTCGGAACTATCTGGACTGGCTGCTCGGTATCCCGTGGAAGAAGCGCACCAAGGTCAAAAATGATCTGGATGCCGCTGAAGCCGTGCTGGATTCCGATCACTACGCTCTGGAAAAGGTTAAAGAGCGTATTCTGGAATATCTGGCAGTCCAAAGCCGTTCCCAAAAGCTGAAAGGGCCGATTCTCTGCCTCGTGGGGCCGCCGGGTGTGGGTAAAACCTCGCTGGCACGCTCCATCGCCAAGGCTACCGGTCGGCATTACGTGCGCATGTCTTTGGGCGGCGTGCGGGATGAAGCTGAAATCCGTGGGCATCGCCGCACCTATATCGGCTCCATGCCGGGCAAGATCATTCAGGGGATGAAGAAGGCGAAGGTCTCCAACCCGCTTTTCCTGCTGGATGAAATTGACAAGCTGGGTGCGGATTGGCGGGGCGATCCGGCTTCAGCTCTGCTGGAAGTGCTGGACCCGGAACAGAACAGCACGTTTGCTGATCATTATCTGGAAGTGGATTATGATCTGTCGGACGTCATGTTCGTCACCACGGCAAACAGCCTCAACATGCCCCAGCCGCTGCTGGACCGCATGGAAATCATCCGTCTGTCTGGCTACACGGAAGACGAGAAGGTTGAGATCGCCCGCCGCCATCTGATCTCCAAGCAGGCTGAGGCTCATAACCTCAAGCCGAGTGAATGGTCGATCAGTGATGACGCTCTGCGGGATCTGATTCGCTATTACACGCGTGAAGCCGGGGTGCGTAACCTTGAGCGCGAAATTGCGAATCTGGCTCGTAAGGTGGTCAAAGAGCTTGTGACGGGGAAGGCAAAGAAAGTTGCCATCACCGTGCGCAATCTTGAAAAGCTCGCCGGTGTGAAGCGCTTCCGTTACGGCGAGACCGAAGCGGAAGACATGGTGGGTATTGTCACCGGGCTGGCGTGGACGGAAGTCGGCGGGGAAATCCTGACGATTGAAAGCGTCATGGTCCCGGGTAAGGGCGCTGTGGTGCAAACTGGCAAGCTGGGCGATGTCATGAAGGAGAGCGTCTCTGCGGCGTATTCCTACGTGCGGAGCCGTTCGACTACATTCGGGATCCTGCCGACTCTGTTTGAAAAGCGCAGTTTCCACGTGCATGTGCCCGAAGGTGCGACTCCTAAAGACGGGCCTTCCGCCGGTATTGCCATGGCAACGGCGCTTGTCAGCGTCATGACGGGCATCCCTGTTCGGCGTGATGTTGCCATGACTGGTGAGATCACGTTGCGGGGGCGTGTGCTGCCGATTGGTGGTTTGAAAGAGAAACTGCTGGCGGCTTTGCGGGCAGGCATCAAGACCGTATTCCTACCCAAGGAAAACGAGAAAGACCTCGCGGAAATCCCTGACTCTGTAAAGAACAATCTCGAAATCATCCCTGTATCCCACGTGGATGAAGTGATTGCCCAGGCTCTGGTCCGTAAGCCTCAGGCCATCCATTGGGATGAGGTTTCGGAAGCTGTTCCGACCCCGGAAGGAGCTGGTGCGGCGGCTGTGCTGCCGCACTAAGGGAAAAATTTACTATGTGGCCGAAGTTTACCGTTGCTCGGTTGACGTGGCGTAAAACGGCTGCATAGTGCGAGCGGGAAGCGGAGAGGCGGACGTAAAGCCGCCCGCCGCTCCAGTCACGATAAACACAGAGAGAGGCGTAATATGGAGAAGCCGCTTAACAAGCAGGAACTCGTAGCGGCAGTGGCCGACGAGGCTGCTCTGCCCAAGGCGAAGGCTGGAGAAGTGGTTGACGCCGTATTCGGTGCAATCGAAAAGGCGCTTTCCAAGAAGCAGGAAGTTCGTCTGGTTGGTTTCGGCACGTTCGTTACAGCCTCACGCAAGGCTGCTAAAGGGCGCAACCCGCGTACAGGCGAGGAAATTGATATTCCTGCTTCTACGTCCGTGCGCTTTAAGCCGGGTAAGGCTCTGAAGGATGCCGTAAGCTAAAAGTCTCTCAGACTGATAGTTTTTTGGTTTCGGCCGGTAAAACTTCCATTGGAAGGGTTGCCGGCCGCTTCTGTTTGTGACACATACGCATCCAGCGGGCGATTAGCTCAGAGGTAGAGCGTCTCGTTTACACCGAGAGGGCCGGCGGTTCGACCCCGTCATCGCCCACCATGATTTCTCTTAAGTCGTCATGGTTTCCGCGCAGAGCACCCAAATGTGAGATGCTCTCGTTTTTATGAATATCCCCCAAAATCTGTAGTTTTCCGCCATATTATCAATGGCTTGCCCCTGTTCTCTTAAGTAGTCACGGGAACGTGCCCGTTATTACAGGTGTCAGGGCATGGCTGTTGTAAAGACTTAGGTCTAGGATCCTCTGCATGACGTTTGATCTTCATGATCTCTCTCATGCAAGGAATACAGATGCAGTCTGTTCTTGGTGATTACGCCCCTGTTTTGGTATTCGGTGCTATTTCAGTCGTTATTGCGGCTGCAATGCTGGGTATGGCGCTGCTATGCGGCCATCAAAAACCTTATCCTGAAAAAGTAACGGCCTATGAGTGCGGATTTGAGGCCTTTGATGATACGCGCCGTCGCTTTGACGTGCGGTTTTATTTGGTCGCGATCCTTTTCATTATTTTCGACCTCGAGGTCGCGTTTCTGTTCCCTTGGGCTGTTAGCCTGTCCCGCATAGGGCTGTTTGGCTTCTTGTCCATGCTGGGGTTCCTGAGCGTGCTGGGGATCGGCTTTCTGTATGAGTGGCGCAAAGGCGCGCTGGACTGGGATTGAGGGAGCCGCCGATGTCTGCAAATCCGCAAGACGAAACCATTCTGTGGAATCGTGAAGCCCTTCCACCCGGCCCCGAGCAGGACGCCGTGGTGCGAGGCATTACCGGCGCCATTGCCGAGAAGGGCTTTGTGGTTGCCAATCTGGATAAGCTGGTCAACTGGGGGCGCACAGGCAGCCTGTGGCCCATGTCCTTTGGGCTGGCGTGCTGCGCTGTGGAGATGATTCACGCCTACATGCCGCGTTACGATCTGGACCGCATGGGCATTATCCCGCGTGGCTCACCCCGGCAGTCTGACGTGATGATTGTTGCGGGCACGCTGACCAACAAGATGGCCCCGGTGCTGCGTCGGCTCTATGAGCAGATGGCAGAGCCGCGCTGGGTCATTTCCATGGGCTCCTGCGCCAATGGGGGAGGGTACTACCACTATTCCTATTCCGTGGTGCGTGGGTGTGACCGGATTGTGCCGGTGGACGTCTATGTACCCGGCTGCCCGCCTACGGCTGAAGCGCTGATTTACGGCATCATGCTGCTTCAAAAGAAAATCCGCCGGACCGGGACCATCCTCCGTGGTTGAGGCGCGCCTTTCCTCTCCGCAGCAGGTCAGCCTTCAGGGGCGTCTCGGGGCGCTGGCCTTCACCTTCTCAACAACCTGGCCGGATGTCTTATCCGCAGGGCTGGAGAAGGGGGAACTGGTGGTCCGCACTACGCGGGACCAGCTTTTGCCGCTTATGACCTTCCTGCGGGACGATCCGCAATGCCGGTTTGAGCAGATGATGGATCTTTGTGGGGTGGACTATCCCAGCCGGGCCGAACGGTTTGACGTAGTCTATAACCTGCTCTCCGTCACGCTTAACCAGCGCATCCGTGTGATTATCACCACGGATGAAGTCGCACCGGTAGCATCCGTTTCCGGCCTTTGGCCGTGTGCGTGCTGGTGGGAGCGGGAATGCTACGACCTGTTTGGCGTGCAGTTTTCCGGCAACCCGGACATGCGGCGCATCCTGACGGATGATGGGTTTGAAGGCTATCCGCTGCGTAAAGACTTCCCGCTGACCGGGTATGAGGAAGTGCGTTACGACGTGGAAAGCCGACAGGTGGTTAAGGAACCTGTCTCGCTCGCGCAGGATTTCCGTAATTTTGATTTCGTCTCCCCGTGGGAAGGCATGCTGACCTTGCCGGGGGATGAGAAAGCGCACGAGGTCCGGCAACATATCAGGAGGTCACGCGGATGACAGACGCGGACAAAGGCATTCTGCTGAATGACGCAGATGCTATCCTGCAGGCAGATATTCCGGAAACTCTGCTGCCAGACCAGCAGGTGAAAGCGCGAGAACGCAAGACGCTGGAGATTGACTCCCATGCGTTAAATTTCGGGCCACAGCATCCTTCCGCACATGGCGTGTTGCGTCTGGTGCTGGAAATGGAAGGCGAGCTTGTGGCGCGCACGGTGCCGCATATCGGGCTTTTGCATCGTGGTACGGAAAAGCTGATAGAATACAAAACCTATCAGAAGGCGCTCCCGTATTTTGACCGGCTGGATTACGTCTCTCCCATGTGTGAGGAGCAGGCGTTTGCTCTGGCGACGGAAAAGCTTCTGGGGATTGAAATTCCTGAACGTGCACGCTGGCTGCGGGTTATGTTTGCGGAAATAACCCGTGTTCTAAACCATATTTTGAATATTACAGCACTAGGTCTGGATTGCGGCGCGGTAACACCTGCTCTGTGGGGTTATGAAGAGCGTGAAAAGCTGCTGGAGTTTTACGAGGCCGCTTCCGGGGCACGCTTCCATGCCAATTATTTCCGTCCCGGTGGCGTGGCGCGGGATCTTCCGGCAGGTTTGGAAGATAAAATTGGCGCATGGGCTAAAGAATTTCCGGCCTGGATTGATGAGCTGGAAGGCCTGCTGACGGAAAACCGGATCTGGAAACAGCGCACGGTGGGGATTGGCGTTTTCACGGCCGAGCAAGCGCTGGCATGGGGATTTAGCGGCCCCTGTCTGCGAGCCTCTGGCGTGCCGTGGGATCTGCGCCGCATGCAGCCGTATGACAATTATCATAAGGTGGACTTCAACGTGCCTGTGGCGCGGCATGGGGATTGCTATGATCGCTATCTCGTCCGTGTTGCGGAAATGCGCGAGAGTGTCAGCATTATTGAACAATGCCTGAGCCAGATTCGTCCCGGCGATGTCAAAGTGCAGGACCCCAAATTCAGCCCGCCACCCCGTGCGGAAATGAAGCGCTCCATGGAAGCGCTCATTCACCATTTCAAGCTGTTCAGTGAAGGGTATCACGTGCCCCCGGGGGCGACTTACACGGCTGTGGAAAGCCCGAAAGGTGAGTTCGGGGTTTATCTGGTGGCCGATGGCAGCAACAAGCCGTATCGCTGCAAAATCCGCCCGACAGGTTTTGCGCATTTGCAGGCTCTGGATGAACTGTCCCGCCGGTCCATGCTGGCCGATATGGTGGCGGTTCTTGGCTCGCTCGATCTTGTTTTCGGGGAGGTTGACCGATGAACACACACCAGACACCCCAGGAACAGCCGGACAGCTTCGCTTTTGATAGTGCGTCCGAGGCGGAAATTGTGACTGTGCTCGCCAAATATCCTGAGGAGCGTAAAGCCAGTGCGGTTATGCCGCTGCTCTATATTGCTCAGCGGCAAATGGGCCGGGAAACCGGGAGCGCATGGGTGCCTGTGGCGGCTATGGATGAGATTGCGCGTCGGCTGGAAATGGCTGCCATCCGCGTTTACGAGGTAGCGTCTTTCTACACCATGTTCAACACAAAGCCCGTGGGCCGCTACCATTTGCAGGTTTGCACCACAACGCCATGCTGGCTGCGTGGGTCGGATGATGTCGTAGCTGCCTGCAAGCGGGTGACCGGCATTGCGGGTTTTGGTGAGACCAGCGCAGACGGGCAGTTCACCCTGACACAGGTGGAATGTCTTGGCGCTTGCTCCAATGCGCCCATCCTGCAGGTGGATGACGATTTTTATGAAGATATGGACGGCCCGCGCACGGTGGCGCTGATTGAAGCGCTGCGCAAAGGGGAACGCCCGCCGGCTGGCCCGACAATCAACCGCTGCGGTTCTGCTCCGGAAGGTGGCCGTAAGACGCTGATGGATTCCGTCCATTCCATTTCAGAAAACAAGTAGGAGAGACGGGCATGTTGCAGGACAAGGACCGGATCTTCACAAATCTCTACGGTCAGGATGACTGGCGGTTAGAGGGCGCGCGCAAGCGGGGAGACTGGCAGAATACAGCGGAGATTCTGGCAAAAGGGCGGGATGGCATTGTTGCGGAAATGAAGGCATCCGGCCTGCGTGGCCGTGGCGGAGCCGGGTTCCCGACCGGGCTGAAATGGTCCTTCATGCCCAAGCAGTCCGATGGCAGGCCGCATTATCTGGTGATCAATGGCGATGAGTCAGAGCCGGGAACCTGCAAAGATCGTGAAGTCCTCAGGCACGAACCGCATAAGCTGATTGAAAGCGCACTGATTGCCTCCTTTGCCATGGGCGCGCATGCAGCCTATATCTACGTGCGCGGCGAGTTTTTTAATGAAGCGGTCCATCTTCAGACTGCGGTGGATGAAGCCTATGCCGCCGGCCTGATTGGCAAAAATGCCTCTGGCTCTGGATGGGATTTCGATTTCTTCATTCATCGTGGCGCCGGGGCATATATCTGTGGGGAAGAAACGGCCCTGCTGGAAAGTCTGGAAGGCAAAAAAGGCCAGCCACGGATGAAGCCCCCGTTCCCCGCGGGGGCAGGGCTTTATGGGTGCCCGACCACCGTGAATAACGTGGAGAGCATTGCCGTGACCTCCACCATTCTGCGGCGCGGGGCGGCATGGTTCGTCGGGTTGGGGCGGCCTAATAATGCAGGCAGCAAGCTGATGGCCATTTCCGGCCATGTGAACACACCATGTGTTTTTGAAGAAGAACTTGGCGTACCGCTGAAAGAAATTATCGAGAAGCATGGCGGCGGCGTGCGGGGCGGGTGGGATAATCTGCTGGCTGTTATTCCCGGCGGATGCTCGGTTCCGGTTCTGCCAAAATCCGTGTGTGAGACTGTCTTGATGGATTATGACAGTCTGCGCGCGGAGCGTTCCGGTCTGGGCACCGGCTGCATGATTGTCATGGATAAGTCGACGGACATTATTGAAGCCATTGCCCGGTTCTCACGCTTTTTCAAACATGAAAGTTGCGGGCAGTGCACCCCCTGCCGTGAAGGCACCGGCTGGATGATGCGCATGATGGACCGGATGGTTCAGGGCCGGGCGGAACTGGATGAAATTGACCTGCTGGAGCAGGTGACCCGTCAGGTTGAAGGCCACACCATTTGCGCGCTGGGTGATGCCGCTGCCTGGCCTATTCAGGGTCTCATCCGCCATTTCCGGCCGGAAATGGAAGAACGCATCCGCCAGTATAAAGCAGCGCATGGTGGCACGGGGCTGGTGCAGGTGCCAGCCTCCGGCGTGCCAGTGGCTGCGGAGTAAACGCTATGGTGAGGGTGATTGTTGATGGCACACCTGTCGATGTGCCAGCCGGTTTCAGCGCCTTGCAGGCCTGTGAGGCTGCGGGCAAAGAAATTCCCCGCTTTTGCTATCATGAACGGCTTTCCGTCGCCGGTAACTGCCGCATGTGCCTCGTGCAGGTGGTGCGTGCGCCCAAGCCGGTCGCATCCTGCGGTTTTCCGGTTTCTGAAGGGATGGAAATCCTGACAGATACCGAGGTGGTGCGTCGTGCCCGCCGTGCGGTGATGGAGTTCCTGCTGATTAATCACCCGCTGGATTGCCCGATTTGCGATCAGGGTGGCGAGTGTGACTTGCAGGATCAGGCGTACGGATATGGTTCCGGCATCTCTCGCTATCAGGAAGCCAAGCGGGCGGTAACGGATAAAAATCTGGGGCCGTTGGTCAAAACCGTTATGACGCGGTGCATCCAGTGCACACGCTGCGTGCGCTTTGCTACGGAGGTCGCGGGAACGCCGGAACTGGGGATGGTCTCACGCGGGGAAAATGCGGAAATCACCACTTATGTGGAAAAGGCGCTGACGTCAGAACTGTCTGGCAACCTGATTGATATCTGCCCTGTGGGCGCGCTGACGGCCAAACCATCTGCCTTCCATGCCCGTTCCTGGGAATACAAAAAGACTGACAGCATTGATGTGATGGATGCCGTTGGCACCAACATCCAGATTCAGGCGCGTGGCGGCGAGGTCATGCGGATTGTGCCGCGCGTAAATGATGAGGTGAATGAAGAATGGCTGTCTGACAAAGGCCGTTTTTCAGTTGATGGCCTCAAGCGCAGGCGGCTGGATCGCCCTTGGGTGCGAGTGCATGGCAAGCTGATGCAGGCGTCCTGGCAGGAGGCTTTTGTCTCTCTGGCACGGCGTCTGGACGGGGTGTCTGGCTATCAGATTGGTGCGATTGCGGGGGATCTGTGTGATGCGGAAAGCCTGTGCGCCCTGAAAGACCTGATGACATCTCTGGGCTCACCCAATCTCGACTGCCGTCAGGATAACGCATGGTATGACCTCAATGCGCGGGAAGGCTATCTGTTTAACAGCGGCATTCTCGGTATAGAGGAGGCCGATGCCCTTCTGCTGGTGGGAACGCACCCTCGGCATGAGGCTCCGGTGCTAAATGCCCGTATCCGCAAACGGCTTCTGGAGGCCGGGCGCGGCGGTTTCCCCATTGCTATGATCGGTCACCCGCTGACGGACCCCACCTATCCGGCTGAGCTGCTGGGGGATGGACCGGAGGTTCTGGAAAAACTGCTCGATGGCAGTCATGCTTTTGCCGAAATTTTAAAAACAGCAAAGCGGCCCATGATGATCATCGGCCACGGTGCGCTGACCCGCCCTGATGCATCAGCCATTTATGACGCCTGTAAAAAACTGGCGGTTCAGACCGGCGCGATTGCCGAGGGCTGGAACGGTTTGAACGTCCTGCACACTGCGGCCTCACGGGTCGGGGCGCTTGACCTCGGCTTTCTGCCCGGTACGCGCGGGCGCAACGCCAGTGGCATGCTGCGTGGCGGTGTTGATGTTCTCTGGCTGCTGGGTGCTGATGAATTCCCGATTGATAAAATCGGGGCTGATACCTTTGTGGTCTATCAGGGCCACCATGGCGATGCCGCTGCTGCCCGCGCTGATATCATCCTGCCGGGTGCGGCCTATACGGAAAAACCGGGCACGTATGTGAACACGGAAGGCCGCGTGCAGCGGAGCTTCCGGGCTGTTTTCCCGCCCGGTGAGGCGCGGGAAGACTGGCGTATCCTTCGGGCTTTTTCTGAAGTAATCGGGAAAACACTGCCCTATGACACGCTGGATGCGCTGCGGGACCGGATGGCAGAGGTGAATCCGGTCTTCCGGCAGATCGGGTCCGTTGCTCAGCCGAGCGCGCAGATTGAAGGGCAGGGTGCGTCCGCATCCAGCGCTCCGGCAACGTCTGCCGCGCAGGAGGAGGGGCTTGCTGCAAGCGCCTTCAGACCAGTGATGCAGGATTACTACCAGACCAACCCCATCAGCCGGGCCAGCCCCACCATGGCGGATTGTTCCCGTGTTTACGGGCCTGTGCGTGCAGTAGCGGCGGAGTAAGGGCGAATGGCGCAGTTTTTTTATCATACGCTCACGGGCCAGATTATCCTGATGCTTCTGGAAACACTGGCCGTTCTGGTGCCGTTGCTGATTGCTGTGGCGTATCTGACGCTTATGGAACGTAAGGTGATGGCGGCCATGCAGCGTCGGCGCGGGCCGAATGTGAACGGTCCGTTCGGGATGTTTCAGGCATTTGCCGATGCTATCAAGATGATTACGAAGGAAACGGTTATTCCTGCCGGGGCAAACCGGGCACTGTTTCTGTTTGCACCGTTTCTCACCTTTTCTCTCGCCATGCTGGCCTGGGCGGTTATTCCGACAGGTAACGGGCTGGCCGTAGCGGATATCAATGTCGGCATTTTGTATCTGCTCGCCATTTCCTCGCTCGGGGTTTATGGCATTCTGATTGCCGGGTGGGCATCCAATTCTCGCTACGCCTTTCTGGGCGGGTTACGGTCTGCCGCGCAGATGGTCTCGTATGAAGTGTCCATAGGGCTGGTCATCGTCTCGGTGCTGCTGGCCGTAGGCAGCCTGAACCTGAATGATATTGTGCTGGCCCAGCGCCATATCTGGTTCTGCGTGCCGATGTTCCCGATGTTTATCGTTTTCTTCATTTCGGCTCTGGCGGAAACCAATCGTGCGCCGTTTGATCTGCCGGAAGGCGAGAGCGAACTCGTGGCCGGGTTCTTTGTGGAATATTCGTCGCTGGCCTTTGGTCTCTTCTTCCTTGGCGAATATGCAAACATGATCCTGATGTCAGGCATGATCAGCATTCTGTTCCTTGGGGGCTGGCTGCCACCGCTTGGGCTGGCACCCTTTACGTGGGTTCCCGGGCCGCTGTGGCTGATTTTTAAAATTCTTTTCTGCCTCTTTGTCTTTATCTGGATCCGGGCAACATTTCCTCGCTTCCGGTATGACCAGTTGATGCGCCTTGGCTGGAAAGTCTTCCTGCCGCTGTCACTGGTCTGGATGATTGCAACGGCTGGTTTCCTGATGGCCACAGGCCTGTTGCCACAGGTAGGAGGCGTAAACTGATGGGCGCTTTAACACGCACGTTCCGTTCGTTCCTGCTGACAGAGCTTGTCGGCGGGATGGCGTCAACATTCAAAATGATGTTCCAGCCGAAGGTGACGCTGAACTACCCGTATGAAAAAGGGCCGCTCTCGCCGCGCTTCCGTGGGGAACACGCCCTGCGGCGTTACCCGAATGGGGAAGAGCGCTGCATTGCCTGTAAACTTTGCGAAGCAACGTGCCCGGCCGAAGCTATTACGATTGAGGCGGAAGAACGGGACGACGGCTCTCGCCGCACCACGCGCTACGATATCGACATGACAAAATGCATCTATTGCGGGCTGTGTGAAGAAGCCTGCCCGGTGGATGCCATTGTCGAAGGGCCGAATTACGAATTCGCCACAGAAACACGGGAAGAGTTGCTCTACGACAAGGATAAACTCCTTGAAAATGGAGACCGGTGGGAAGCCTTGCTGGCCCGTCGGCTGGAATACGATGCCCCGTATCGTTAACCCCGTGCAGCCCCGGCTGGGGCAGGAGGCCGGCTGATGTTGGCGCAGGTTGTTTTTTACGTTTTTGCCGCCGTATTGCTGATGTCTGCTGGTATGGTCATCAGTGTGCGCAACCCGGTTCATGCTGTGCTGTTTCTTATTCTGGCGTTTTTCAATGCATCCGGACTGTTTCTCATCGCTGGAGCCGAGTTCCTGGCGATGCTGCTGGTCATTGTCTATGTCGGCGCGGTGGCGGTCCTTTTCTTGTTTGTCGTCATGATGCTGGATGTTGATTTCACGCAACTGAGGGAAGGCTTGCAGCGAAACGCGCCTATTGGTGCGTGTGTGGGCGCCATCCTGTTTGCGGAACTCGTTATGGCTGTAAGCAACTGGACCATGGCTCCGGCCAGTGCCGGCGTCTCCGTGCAGGCTGTTCCGGGCCTGACCAACACGGCAGCTTTAGGCACGCTGATCTATACGCACTACGTGCTGCTGTTTCAGGCCTGTGGGCTGGTGCTGCTGGTCGCCATGATCGGGGCCATTGTGCTCACCCTGCGCCAAACCGGTAGCGGGCGGCGGCAGAATATCGAAAAACAACATGCACGCACACGTGAAGAGACCCTAGAGCTTGTGCAACTGCCACTTGGCGAAAACGTGTTGGAGCAGGGTGGTTTCCTGCGCCCCCGAACCTCCTATTACGAAATTGCTGCTCCCGGCTCTTATGGTTCTGCTGAGCAGCGCAAAGAGGCGGAAAAAGAGGAGACTGGCGCATGACTCCGGCAATCGCTCCTATCGGGCTTGGGCCTTATCTTGTGGTCAGTGCGGCGCTGCTGGTGCTGGGGGTGCTGGGTATTTTTCTTAACCGGAAAAATATCATCATCATCCTGATGTCCATGGAGCTCATTCTTCTGGCGGCAAATCTGAACTTTGTAGCGTTTTCCTCCGTACATGGAGATCTTTCCGGGCAGGTGATGGTGCTGTTTGTGTTGACCATTGCCGCAGCGGAAGCCGCCATCGGGCTGGCGATTGTCACGGTGTATTTCCGTAACCGTGGCTCGATCCAGGTCGAAGACGTCACGATGATGAAGGGATGAGCGGACTCATGCAGACCGATCTTCACCTGTTTGCCGCAGCCGTGACCCTGCCTCTGGCGGGGGCCGTTGTGGCAGGGCTTGGTGGCCGCCTGATGGGCGACACCGCGGCCAAAATCGTGACATTGCTGTGCATGGGCGTGGCCACCCTGTGCGGGGTGGGGGCGTTATACGGCGGCTGGACGTCCGGCTTTGGCCCTTCTGCCGTGCCGCTGGCGGATTGGATCAATGCAGGCGGCTTTCACGCCACATGGACCCTGCGGTTCGATACGCTTTCAGTAACCATGACGGCCATGGTGCTGTGCATCTCGCTGCTGGTTCACTGCTACAGCCTTGGCTATATGAGCCACGAGAGCATGCCGGTTTATCGGTTTTTTGCGTATCTCTCGCTGTTTACCTTTGCCATGCTCATGCTGGTGTCGTCTTCGGACCTCATTCAGCTGTTTTTTGGGTGGGAAGGGGTGGGCCTCGCCAGTTATCTGCTCATTGGCTACTGGTATGACCGTCCGGCCGCCACGGCTGCGGCCATCAAGGCCTTTGTGGTCAACCGCGTGGCGGACTTGTTCTTCCTCGTCGGGATTGGCCTGATTTACGTCCAGTTCCACTCCGTGCGGTATGAGGATATTTTTGCCGCTGTGCCGCAGGTTGCCGGAGCGCCTTATACGCTGTTCGGACAGTCCTTCCGTATGGTGGAAGTCATCAGCTTCCTGCTGTTTGTCGGGGCGATGGGCAAATCCGCGCAGCTCTTCCTGCACACATGGCTACCGGACGCCATGGAAGGGCCAACCCCGGTTTCCGCGCTGATCCACGCTGCTACCATGGTGACGGCTGGTGTCTTCCTGATGGCGCGGATGTCGCCCTTGCTGGAGGTCGCGCCGAACACCCGCCTGTTCGTGATATTTATTGGCGCGACCACCTGTTTTTTTGCCGCCACGGTTGGGATGGTGCAGCCGGATATCAAACGGAGCATTGCTTATTCCACGTGCTCCCAGCTGGGCTACATGTTTGCGGCTGTCGGCGTGGGAGCGTATCAGGCGTCCGTTTTTCACCTCACAACACATGCCTTTTTCAAAGCGCTGCTGTTCCTTGGGGCTGGCTCCGTGATCCATGCCATGCATGATGAACAGAACATGTTCCGCATGGGCGGGCTGTGGAAAAAACTGCCGCTGACCTATGCCGTGATGTGGATTGGCAGTCTGGCGCTGGCCGGGGTGTTTCCCTTTGCCGGATACTGGTCAAAAGACGCCATTCTCAACACGCTCTGGGCGGCGGATAGCGGCATGAGCCACTATGCGTGGGGGCTGGGCGTTATCACGGCTTTCCTGACGGCCTTTTACAGCTGGCGTCTGATCTTTCTGGTGTTCCACGGAGCGCCTGCCGACGCGCACGCACGGGATGCCGCGCATGAAAGCCCGCTTTCTATGACCATCCCGCTGGTGCTGCTGGCTGTTGGCGCTGTGGTGAGCGGGATTGCGCTGGCTCCGTATTATATCGGCGCGCAGCAGGCCGCGTTCTGGCAGGGCAGCATTTTCAATGCGCCGGATAACAGCATCATGGAAATCTTTGAGCATGTGCCGGGACTGGTGGCGCTTCTGCCATCTGTGGTCGGGCTGGCGGGCATTGCTGTGGCGTATGTGTTCTACATTGCCAGACCAGACCTGCCGGGTGCGCTGGCCCGTTCCTGCGCCCCGCTTTATCGGTTCCTGCTCAACAAATGGTATTTTGATGAGCTGTATGACCGCATTTTTGTCCGGCCTTATACCGCCATTGCCCGTGTTCTCTGGAAAGACGGCGAGGAAGGGGCGGTTGAAGGCCTCCCGCGTGATCTGGTTCAAGCCACGGCCAACGGTGCGTCCGATGCGATCCGTCTGCAAACTGGTTCTATCGCGTTCTATGCATTCACCATGCTGGCGGGTCTGGTCGTGGTGCTGACCGTAGCCCTCTGCGGGTGAGGAGACTGAAATGACCCACGCTGTCTTTCCTGCTTTCTCCTGCTCTGAACGGAGTGCCGAGCCATGAATGCTGCATCGGTTAACTGGATGCTGGCTTTGCCGGAAATCACGCTCGGACTGGCGGGGCTGGTTATTCTTGTGTTTGGCGTGCTGCAGCGGGAAGGGAAGGGCATTGTGTCCTGCACTCTGCTGACGGTTGCGGCGTTTGTCGGCTGTGGGGTGCTGGTGGCGCTCTCTCCAGACGGCATGGCGTATGCTGGCACCTTTGTGAATGATGGCTTTGCGCGTTTCATGAAAATACTGGCGCTGCTTGGGGGATTGGTCGCACTGGTGCTGACGCTGAGCTACCGCACGGACGAGCATGAGCCTCTGCCGTTTGAAACGGGCGTGCTGATCCTGTTTTCAACCCTCGGTGCGCTGATTATGGCGTCCTCCGCCAACCTGATGACGCTGTTTGTCGGGCTGGAGCTGTCCTCGCTCTCCATTTACATCCTGTGCGCGTTGGAGCGGGACGATGTGACGTCCTCCGAGGCCGGCCTGAAATACTTCGTTCTCGGGTCTCTGGCGTCCGGCCTGCTGCTGTATGGCATGTCTCTGATCTATGGGTATGCCGGGACCATGGCCTATACAGGGCTGATTGCCGCTATTCAGCAGACAGCTACGCTGCCCACGGGGCTGATGGTCGGCCTTGTGTTCCTTGTTGTCGGGCTGAGCTTCAAGCTCTCGGTGGTGCCGTTCCATATGTGGACGCCGGATGTGTATCAGGGTGCCCCTACACCTATTACGGCCTATATGGCGGGCGCTCCCAAATTTGCGGCCTTTGCGCTGTTCCTGCGTGTGATGAGTGGCCCGTTTGGGTCTATGGCCCCGCGCTGGCAGATCCTGATTGAAACGCTCTCCATTCTCTCCATGGTCTATGGCGCGTTTGCAGCTATCCCGCAGACCAATATCAAGCGGCTGATGGCCTATTCCTCCATCGGCCATATGGGTTACGCGCTGATGGGTTTGGCTGCGGCCTCCACCAACGGCGTACGGGCCACGCTGGTCTATCTGGCGGCCTATCTGGTCATGAATGCCGGGGTCTTCGCCGTGATTACGGCCATGCGCCGCCGGGGGCATGAAGTGACCTCCATTTCTGACCTGGCCGGTCTGGGCCGGACAGACCCCGGACTGGCAGCCGTGCTGGCAATATTCATGTTCAGCATGGTCGGTGCGCCGCCGCTGGCAGGTTTTTTTGGGAAACTGATGGTTTTTGCCGCCGCATGGCAATCCGGCCTTTACGTTCTGGTGGCGATCGGGGCAGTCTCGAGCGTTATTGGTGCGTATTACTATCTGCGAGTGGTGAAGGTGATGTATTTTGATGCCTCTGCGGAGGGGCTGGACCGGCCAGCACGTAGCCTGCTGTTTGTCTCGGGCAGCATGGGGCTGGCGACGGTGTTCTTTATCCTCGCACTTGGCCCGCTGATGGCCATGGCTCGACAGGCTGCTCTGGCCCTTGGCGGATGAGTGAGCCGACGGCAGCCTGGCGGCTGGAGTGTTATGAGGAACTGACGTCCACGTCCGATGTCTGTCTGGAACGCGCCCGCACCGGAGAAGCACCGGGGCTGGCGCTTCTGGCGTTGCGGCAGACCAAAGGGCGCGGCAGCCGGGGGCGGAACTGGGCCAATGCCGGGCAAAGCCTTGCCCTCTCTGTCCTGCTGGATGCGGGGCAGGCGGGGATGGACGCACTGGGGGGCTGGCCCTTTGTTGCGTCTCTGGCGTTTTTTGAAGGGCTGGCGACAAGCGTTCCCGCAGCGCGGGACCGGCTGATGATCAAATGGCCGAATGATATTTTGCTGGATGGCCAGAAGCTCGGTGGCATTCTGATCGAGCGGGAAGGGCCGATGCTGGTTATCGGCATGGGGGCCAACCTTGTGCAGCCCCCGCAGGAAGAACAGATTGGCCGTAAAGCGGCCTCCCTGGGGCAATGCGGGCCGGTGCCGCCGCCTGCGGATGTGGCCCGTGCTATTCTGGCGCAACTGGCGCACTGGTGTGCTGTCTGGCAGCAGGATGGCTTTGCTGTTTTGTGTGCGGAATGGCGGAAACGCGCACATCCTGTGGGCACGCCTCTTGTCGTAAGCGGCGGGACTACTTATGAAAAGGGCCAGTTTGCAGGGCTTGCCGCTGATGGACGGCTTCTGCTTGAGACGGAACAGGGCATGAAAACGATCGCAACAGGGGATATCCTGCTGGCAGACCAGGGGGCTGACGTTGCTTCTCGTCATTGATGCCGGCAACACGAATGTCGTGTTTGCCGTGCATGATGGCGAAAAATGGCGGGGCGTCTGGCGCATTACCATGCAGGCCCAGCGCACGTCTGACGAATATGCTGTCTGGCTGCTGGCCCTGCTGAAGATGCAGGGGATTGCGGCGGATGATATTGAAGGCGCTGTGATTGGCACGGTGGTGCCCGCGGCCCTCTATCATCTGCGTACCTTGTGCCGCCAGTGGTTTGCGGTGGAGCCGTTGCTGGCCTCTGCCCGGCTGGACTGGGGATTTTCCATCAAAATGGATAATCCGGACGAAGTTGGCGTAGACCGGCTTTTAAATGGACTTGCGGCACACCATCTGTACGGTGGCCCGCTGACGGTGATTGATTTTGGCACCGCCACAACCTTTGATGTGGTGGATGCAGAAGGCAGCTATTGCGGGGGTGTGATTGCACCGGGCATCAACCTTTCGGTTGAGGCTTTGCATCAGGCAGCCGCACGGTTGCCGAGAATAGGAATTGGACGCCCGGCGGTGGATTCCGTCATCGGGCGGAATACAGTGGCCGCTATGCGGTCAGGCGTGTTCTGGGGTTATGTGGGTTTGATCGAGGGGATCGTCGAGAGGATCAGGCAGGAAGTCGGGCAGACCATGAAGGTGCTCGCTACTGGCGGTCTGGCTCCGCTCTTCTCGGAAGGCACGACAGTGTTTGATCACGTGGATTCAATGCTGACCCTGAACGGGCTGCGGATATTGGCGGGGCGGAATCCCTTGCCGCGTCTCACAATCGAAAAAGACTTTTTGACAGAAGGATAACTGGACTGATGACAGAAGAGAACGGCGGTCTGGCCTTTCTGCCCCTGGGCGGAACGGGCGAGATCGGTATGAATCTGAATCTCTATCGCCTTGGGGAAACCTGGCTGGCGATAGATTGCGGGATTGGCTTTAGCGGGAACGACACCCCGGAAGCTGAAATTCTGATACCGGACCCCACCTTTATTGCCGAGCGTAAAGACAAGCTGGCCGGGCTTGTTATTACCCATGCGCATGAAGATCACATCGGCGCGGTCGCGCACGTCTGGCCGCTGCTCCAGTGCCCGGTTTACGTAACGCCGTTTGCTGGCGCCGTCCTGCGTCGCAAACTGGGGGAAGCCCGCCTGCTCCAGCAGGTGCCGATCCACGTTATTCCGTGCGGTGGCCGGTTTGAAGTTGGTCCGTTTGATCTGGAATTTATCCCCGTAACCCATTCCGTGCCGGAAGCGCAGAGCGTTGTGCTCCGCACGCCGGATGGCATTGTGGTGCATACCGGGGACTGGAAGCTGGACCCGGACCCGCTGGTCGGCCCGCCGACAGACATCAAACGTCTGAAAGAAGTGGGGGATGAAGGCGTTCTGGCACTGGTGTGTGACAGCACCAACGTCATGAAGCCCGGCCCCTCGCAGTCTGAATCGGAAGTCCGCCGCAGCATGACGGACCTTATCAGCGGTCTGAAGGGGCGTATTGCCGTCACCTGCTTTGCGTCCAACGTGGCGCGTGTGGAAACCATTGCCATGGCAGCGCAGGCTGCTGGCAGGACGGTGGTGCTGGTCGGTCGGTCCCTGCGTAATCTGGATGTTGCTGCGCGTGAGTGTGGCTATATGTCCGGCGTTATGCCGTTCCTGTCTGAACAGGACGTTAATGACGTACCGGATGATCAACTCGTTATGATCATCACGGGGAGCCAGGGTGAGCCGCGTTCCGCTCTTTCCCGCATTTCTCTGGATATGCACCCCAATGTGTCCCTCGGTGAGGGCGATACGGTGATTTATTCCAGCCGTATGATTCCGGGGAATGAGCGCGCCATTATGGCTGTGCAGGATAATCTGTCCCGTCGCGGTGTTACCGTGATTACGGATAGAGAAGCCTTCGTGCACGTGTCCGGCCATGCCACGGGTGGTGATGTCAGCACGATGTATGATCTCATCCGGCCGAAATATGCTGTGCCGGTGCATGGGGAATGGCGCCATCTGACGGCTCATGCCGCTCTGGCTCAGGAAAAGGGCATTGCTCCGATTCTGCTGGAAGATGGTGATATCCTGCGTCTGGCTCCCGGTAAGGTGGAAGTGGTTGATACCGCGCCGAGTGGCCGTCTGGCACTGGATGCCGGGCGTCTGCTGCCCATGAATGGCGGTGTTCTGGCGGCACGCCGCAAGATGCTGTTCAATGGTGTGGTGATTGC
This sequence comes from Acetobacter malorum, assembly GCF_001580615.1. Taxonomy (GTDB): domain Bacteria; phylum Pseudomonadota; class Alphaproteobacteria; order Acetobacterales; family Acetobacteraceae; genus Acetobacter; species Acetobacter malorum. The sequence goes on along the minus strand of NZ_LHZC01000054.1, from coordinate 5,488 downwards.
CAGCTTCGCGGTGGATGATGAAGGCTTCGTTATCGGTGAGCCGAAAGTCAGCGCACCGGGTCTGCTGGAGCCGGATGATCTGGAAAGCGTGCGCGTGCGCGAAGAATTCGCCAACGCGATTGATGTGATCCCTGATGAACTGCGCAGCGATGACCAGTCCTTCCGGGATGCTGCCAAAACCGCGCTGCGTCGCGCGCTGGGCCGCAAACTTCAGAAACGTCCGCTGGTGGATGTTCACGTTCTGCGCGTCTGACGCGCAGAACCATACCCTGCATCGGACAGGGTAAAAACGGCGGCTGAAAGAAGACCTGCACCCTGCGGGTTTTCTTTGTCGCCGCACTGTTTTAGAGCAGATTACAGAGTAAAATTTCAGAGTGAGGCCGCCTGTGGTCTCACCTGCCAGACAAGGCTGAGTGCATCATGCGTCTTTCGCGTAGTTTTCTTCCCACGCTTAAGGAAAACCCGGCAGAGGCGCAGATCGTCTCGCATCGGCTCATGCTGCGGGCCGGCCTGATCCGGCAGACGGCATCCGGCATTTATGCCTGGCTACCCGCAGGCCTCAAGGTTCTGCGCAACATCAGCCAGATCGTGCGGGAAGAGCAGGACCGCATTGGCGCGCAGGAAGTGCTGATGCCCACCCTTCAGTCTGCTGATCTGTGGAAGCGGTCCGGCCGGTATGATGCGTATGGGCCGGAAATGCTGCGCATTCAGGACCGCCATAAACGTGAGCTGCTTTACGGGCCGACCAATGAGGAAATGATCACCGATCTGTTCGGGCAGGCTGTGAAGTCCTACAAGGACCTCCCGCAGATGCTGTATCATATCCAGTGGAAATTCCGTGATGAAGTGCGTCCGCGTTTTGGCGTGATGCGTGGCCGCGAATTCCTGATGAAAGACGCCTACAGCTTTGATCTGGATTACGACTCTGCAGTCGCCACCTATCGCCGGATGCTGCTGGCTTACCTGCGCACGTTCCAGCGTCTGGGTGTGCGGGCCGTGCCGATGCGCGCCGATACCGGCCCGATTGGTGGTGAGCTGAGCCATGAATTCCTGATCCTCGCCCCCACAGGGGAAAGCGGCGTGTTCTACGATGCCGCTCTGGAAGAGCAGGATTGGCTGGATGAGCCGGTGAATGTGGAAGACCCCAAAGCGCTGGACGTTTTCTATAAGCGCGTAACCACGCCGTATGCTGCGACTGATGAAATGCACGATACCGCCGCATGGGATGCCGTGCCGGAAGATCGTCGTCGGGAAGGGCGTGGCGTGGAAGTCGGCCATATTTTCCACTTCGGCACCAAATACACCCAGTCCATGGATGTGACGGTCAGCGGGCCGGAAGGCACGCCGGTCTACCCGGAAATGGGGTCTTACGGCATTGGCGTCTCCCGTCTGGCCGGGGCGATTATTGAAGCCAGCCATGACGACGCCGGTATTATCTGGCCGGATGCGGTGGCACCCTTCCGTGCAGTGATCGTCAATCTGAAGGTTGGTGATGAAACCTGTGATGCCATGTGCGAGCAGATCTACAACACCAACACCGAAGCCTTCCTGTATGACGACCGGACGGACCGTGCCGGTGCGAAATTCGCGGATGCGGACCTGATGGGCCACCCCTGGCAGATCGTTGTCGGCCCGCGTAGCGCCAAGGAAGGCCGCGTGGAACTCAAGCGCCGCGCAACGGGTGAGCGCAAGGAAGTCAGTGTGGAAGATGCCCTCGCTCTGGTGCTGGCAGACTGATGATGTTTGGTCCCTTCGAGCGGGCCGTGGCAGGCCGCTACCTTCGGGCACGGCGCGGAGAACGCTTTGTTTCCGTCATTGCTATATTCTCGCTTGTGGGGATCGCCCTGGGGGTCGCCACGCTCATCATCGTCATGGCGGTGATGAACGGCTTTCAGGCTGACCTGATGGGCCGTATTCTCGGCCTGAATGGGGATCTGAGCATTTACGGCGCGGGCCGCACCATTTCTCAGTATGAGGATGTTGCCGCACGGGTGCGGAAAGTGCCCGGCGTTATCAGTGCAACTCCGCTCATTGAGGGGCAGGTGCTGCTTAGTGCGGGGTCTTACAATTCCGGCGGGGTGGTACATGGCATGACCCGGCAGGGGCTGCTGGACCTGAAAGGCGTTAGCTCCTCGCTGGTGGCTGGCACGCTGGATGATTTCGGCAGTGATGATTCCATCGCCATTGGCGTGACACTGGCGGACCGTGCCGGGCTGTCCATTGGCTCCCGCATCACGCTGGTTTCGCCCGATGGCGCGGCCACGGCCTTTGGCACCGTGCCCCGCGTGCGCGCCTATCATGTGGTGGCTATTTTTGATGCGGGGGTGAACGACTACAATTCCAGCTACGTCTTCCTGCCGATGCACGCCGCGCAGGTCTATTTCCAGATGCCTGACAAGGTGACCCAGATTCAGGTCATGGCGAAGGATGAGCAGAATATCCGCCCGGTAACGATGCGGATTGTGAATGCTATTGGCGAACCGGGCCTGCGGGTGCTGGACTGGACCAATGCCAATAACGCTTTGTTTGGCGCGGTGCAGGTGGAACAGAACGTTATGTTCCTGATCCTGACCCTGATTATTCTAGTCGCCGCCTTCAACGTCATTTCCTCCCTGATCATGATGGTGAAGGATAAGACGGGCGATATTGCTGTGCTGCGCACCATTGGGGCCAGCCGGGGGGCTATCATGCGCATCTTCCTGATGTGCGGGGCCTCCGTTGGCGTCACCGGTACCGTGGCGGGAACGCTGCTGGGCGTGGTGTTCTGTGAGAATATCGAACGGATTCGTCAGGCGCTGCAGAAGCTGACCGGCACCAATCTCTTCAACCCCGAGGTTTATTACCTTGAGCACCTCCCGGCCAAGCTGGTTTGGGGGCAGGTGGGTGAAGTGATTGCCATGGCTCTGACCCTTTCCCTGCTGGCCACGCTGTATCCCTCATGGCGTGCGGCAAAAACTGATCCTGTGGAGGCATTGCGCCATGAGTAATGTCGCCCTCAGCCTGCGTGGCGTGAAGAAGACCTATAAGAGCGGGGAAGACGGCACGCTGCCTGTTTTGCAGGGTGTCGACTTCACGCTTCATGCGGGTGAGATTGTCGCGCTTGTGGCCCCTTCGGGCACTGGCAAATCCACGCTGCTCCATCTGGCTGGCTTGCTAGATACGCCGGACGAAGGCGAGATTGAGATCTGCGGGCAGCGGACGCACGGTTTGCCGGAAGTAGGGCGCACGGGGCTGCGGCGTGACCAGATTGGCTTTGTCTATCAGTTCCATCATCTGCTGGCCGAGTTCACCGCGCGTGAGAACGTCATGCTGCCGCAGATGATTGCTGGCGTGCGGAAAGCTGTTGCGCGGCAGAAAGCGGAAAAACTTCTGGACATGTTTGGTCTGGCGCACCGCGTGAGCCACCTGCCGGGCAAGCTGTCCGGCGGTGAGCAGCAGCGCGTGGCCATTGCCCGTGCCCTGGCCAATAATCCGGCTTTGCTGCTGGCGGATGAACCAACCGGCAACCTGGATGTGCGCACAGCAGACGCCGTGTTCTCAGAACTGATGGCGGCTGTGCGCGGGCAGGGGCTGGCGGCTCTGGTCGCCACCCATAATGAAGAGCTCCTGACCCGCATGGACCGTGTCGTCACGCTGCGGGATGGGCTGATCGTTCCTCGTTAAAGGCTAAACCCCGCTCAGGGATTCAGGATCACACGTTCCACCGCTTTGGTTACCCGGGCGGAGGTCGGCGGCGTGATGCTGGAAAACCAATCGACAGGTTTGCCCTTCCGGTTGGTCAGATATTTGTAGAAGTTCCAGCGAGGGCGGGCCAGAAAACCGCACTCCTTGTCCAGCCAGCGGAACAGCGGAATGGTCTGCGGGCCTTTCACGGGGCTACGAGCCGCCATGGGAAAGCTGACCCCGTAGTTCCGGTGGCAGAAAGAGGCGATATCGGAGGCCGTTCCCGGTTCCTGAGCGCCAAAATCGTTGCTGGGAATCCCGATAACAACCAGCCCCATGCTGCGGAACTGGTACCACAGGGCCTGAAGCCCTTCATATTGCGGAGTGAAGCCGCATTTGGAGGCTGTGTTCACAATCAGAACGGGCCGGCCACGGTAATCAGCCAGATTGATCTCACCACCTTCAAGGGCGGGGAGGGTAAAATCATAGAGTGTGGTCACGGTCAGGCACTCATCTTTACGACATTGACGGGACTTGCGTCCGTCCTGTTTAGCGTAAGAGAACCAAAGGAGCGAGTGTGGAGGGGGAGATGTGTCAGATCAGAAAAGTCCGGGGGGAAGCCTGCTGCCCTGTTCCGGGTTCTTGTCAGGCTTCCACCAGAATAGTCTGCGGTAGGATCGAGTTCTGATTTTTATTGTTCATTATATTGAACTCGATCCCGTATTTGGAATAATGAGGGTAAGGCCCCTCTTTGTCAACAAGGAAAATAAGAAACGGCATGTCCAAATCTCATGATTCTGTGCCCGCCCTGCGCCGGGCTGTGCGCATTCTGGATCTGGTGAAAAGCACAGAGCGCCCGCCGCTTGCGGCGGATATTGCCCGCCAGCTTGAACTACCCCGCAGCACAGTCCACGGGCTGGTGGCCGTTATGGTGGAACTGGGGCTGCTGGAAAAAACCGTCACACAAGGCTATCGGCTGGGCGCGCGCCTGCTGGACTGGGCCGGAGGGGTGACGGAACGGCGGGACCTGGTGACGGAATTCTACCAGACTCTGGAAAGCTTCTCGGACCTCGCAGCCTTTACGGTCACTCTGACGGTGCTGGAAGATACGGAAGTGGTCTACATGGCCTGCCGGAACAGTGCGACGGTGCTGGGCGCGTCCTTCCGGGTCGGCATGCGTCTGCCTGCCATATTTACGGCCACAGGCAATGCCATGCTGGCTGAGATGGACGATAACGCCTTCCGGGAATGGCTGACCCTGCATCCGGCTTCAACATGGCCGGAACCGCTAACACCCAACGGTATCCGTTCAGTCACGACGCTGGTGCGGGAAATCGCGGAAATCAGAGAACGCGGTTATGCCGTGGATGATGAGCAGATCCATGATGGCCTGTGGTGCTTCGGCGCAGGGGTAAAAGACCATTCCGGGCGCATGGTGGCGGGGGTGGGGCTGAGCCTGCCGCAGACTGAGCTGGGCCGTTATGATGTGGGCCAGCTTGGGCGCATGGCTGGGGCTCTGGCGCAGGCGCTTTCCCGCCGGTTGGGGTATCGTCCTGTGCAGGCCGAGTCTGTCTGAGGCCGTTTGAAAAAGGAATGCTATGCCGCGTTTACGTTTGCTGTCCGGTGGGGCCGCTCTTCTAAGGTCTTTTGTGCCGGGCCTGTGTGCCGGACTTTTGCTGGTGAGCGGGTGTGGCTCTGTTGCGCGGGCTGATGCCGCGTTGCCTCAGACGGTCGTGAACTATCGTGTCTATGCGCACGGCTTCAACGTCATGGATATTCAGGCATCCTATCGGCTGAGCGAGACGCAATATGGGGTTGCCGCCCA
>NZ_LHZC01000044.1 GCF_001580615.1 Acetobacter malorum | reverse complement strand
GAGAGGATTCGAACCTCCGGCCCCTGCGTCCCGAACACAGTGCTCTACCAGGCTGAGCTACACTCCGATGACCGTGAGCGGGCTATACCGCTCTCAGGCCATCTTAGCAAGAGCTGAAACGCAGAGAAGTGTAATTCTCTGCAGGATCAAAGCTGTTCAACAGCCACCCGATCTGTTTTTTCAGCGCTCTGAGAGTGCGCCAGAGCGGTTTCAACATCCGGTACACACTCAATCATGGCCCGGGCGGTGGGGGCGGCAAAGCCCTGCTCCACGGCAGCATTGAGTGCGGCAAGGAGCGTATCCGCCCAGTTTTCCACGTTAATCAGAATAATCGGTTTGCTGTGTCGGCCCAGTTGCTTCCAGGTCAGAATTTCCATCATCTCATCAAACGTGCCAAAGCCGCCCGGCAGAATCCAGAACGCGTCTGCCCGTGAGAACATGATCTGCTTCCGGGTGTGCATCGAGTCCGTAACAATCAGTTCCGCCACGCCCTCGTGCATTTTCTCCCGGCTTTCCAGAAAATCGGGAATCACGCCGGTTACCGCGCCACCTGCGGACAAAGTGGCATCTGCCACAACGCCCATCAGCCCATGTGCCCCACCGCCATACACCAGACGGATGCCAGCCTGTGCCAATGTCTGGCCCACATTTTGCGCGGCCTGTTTGTAGAGCGGGCTTTTCCCAAAGCGAGAGCCACAGAAAACGGCAACGGCGTTCAGGGTAGAGGGCATGCGGTCCTTCTCCTTCTTTCTCAGTAAGCAAAAAACCATACCGTGTTTTCACGGTGGATACAGGACGGAAAATCTTTACGAGACTGCTTCAGCGAGCAAGCCGGGTCTGTTTTTTGAGCAGAACACACAGCACAACGCCGATAAGGCTGATGAGAGCGGCGGCCTGAAAGACGGCTCCGTAGCCCCAAAGCGGGATCATCAGCCCCAGCAGGGGTCCTGAAACGCCAATCGCGATGTCCAGACAGACCGAAAAGGCACCGATGGCCGCCCCTTTGCTCTCCGGCCCGGTCTGCGCCACAGCGCCCACACCCAGCGCAGGAAACACCAGAGAAAACCCGGCCCCGGTCAAAGCCGCTCCGGCATCCGCCCACGCGGCGCTATGACCAAAGGCCAGCACAAACAGACCCAGAGCCTCCACAAACAGGGAGACAATCGCCACACTGTTTCCGCCATGTTTGGCAATCTGCCGCGTGAAAACAAAACGCGTCAGCACAAAAGTAAGCCCGAACAGAGCCAGCGCGAACGCAGCCCCGCTCCAGTTCTGATCAGAAAAATACAGGGCCAGCAAAGCAGAAATAGCCCCAAAGCCGACTGACCCCGCCGCAAGCGCCAGCCCATAAGGCAGCACAAGCCCTAACACCGTGAAAAACGATGGCTGCTTTCCCGCCGCCAGAGGGGGCACAGAAGGCTGACGCAGAGCTAATGGGATACCCACCCCCATTAGCACAGCAGAGAGCAGCCCAACCCCCGCAAAACCGCCCAGCACGGGGAGGGAAATGCCATGGTAGATCATCGTGGCAATGGGAGCGCCCAAAGCTATGCCACCATAGGAACACACACCATTCCAGGAAATGACCTGAGCTGTTCTGCTGACCCCTGCCCTGCGGATGTTCCAGACAATGACCGCCGTTGCCACCCAGCTTTCCGCAACCCCCAGGGCAATCCGGCCAGCGAGCACAAACAGCAGGGAAAGAAGCGGCCAGGACACCAGCAGAGCAGCCGCTACCAGCAGCAGGCCGGAGAGGACACCAGTGCTCAGGCCCATCAGCACCACACGCTTAGGGCCACCTGTATCAATCCGTTTGCCTGCCCCAATACGCGAGGCAAAGGTCGCCAGATACTGAACAGAGACGGCAAACCCGGCCATGGCGGAACTGAAGCCGAGTTTTTCCCGCACAAACAGGGGCACCACCGCCATTTGCAGGCCGATATCCGTGTAACAAAACAACGTAAAAACCACGACGGCCAGAATGACAAACGTAACCGAGGACGTGCGGACAGCCCCTTCCGACATGAAACATTCCTCAAAAAATGATGCTATAAATCGCGCTTAAGACCCTATTTCCAGATGAAAGACCCGTTTGATGACGAAGCCTCTTCCTGACGCTGGCGGATATGTCACGCTTTCTTCCCGTATTGCCTATGAAAACCCATGGACCCGCGTAAGGGAAGACATCATTCGGCGGCCTAATGGCAAAGATGGGCTCTATGGGGTGGTCGAGCGCGGTCAATTTGTTGTTATCCTGCCGCTGGGAGAGACCGAAGACGGGCGCCGCACCGTTACACTGGTCAACCAGTATCGATATCCGATTGGCAAACGCCTGTGGGAATTGCCCATGGGCATGTGGGAAGAGCAACCCGATGCCGCACCAGAGGCTTTGGCTGCGGGCGAATTACAGGAAGAGACAGGGCTGATTGCTAAAACCCTGCATCATGCCGGCGTCATGTATCAGGGAGCCGGGTTCACCACGCAAAAAGGGCACGTCTATCTGGCGACCGGCCTGACGCAAGGCCCCAGCGCGCGGGAAGAGACGGAACAGGATATGACCTGCCACACGCTTTTACTGGAAGAAGTGGAGGAGATGATCCGTAAGAACGAGATCACCTGCATGGTCACGCTTTCAGCCTTCGGCCTGCTGCGTGCTCAGGCATTGATTTAAAAAGAGAATAACCCGACTGATGGTAGTTTTCTTAATTTATTCACAAAAATTATATATAGAAAAATCTATTCAATTCTAAAGGGTTTTTATGAGTATGTTCGTTCTAATGTCATGAAAAATTCTGGTTTATAACGATTATTTTTATCAGAATTTTATCGTATCTGGCTCCTGAACCTGTTTGTTGAAGCCGCAATTATCGGCTCTTTGCAAAGCAGGATCAGGGGCCTTTTTTTTGATTATTCAGAATGGGCGAACAATCACCATGATCACAATGATCATCATCAGGACTGTCGGCACTTCATTCGCCATACGGTAAAACCGTTCAGCATGCTGGTTCCGGTCTTCCGCAAATTCTCGCCGCCAGCGGGAACAAAATCCATGAAACGCAAACATGCCGATAACGGCTGCAAGTTTTGAATGCCACCAGCCTGCGTGCCAGTCCACGCTTCCGGGCGTTAAGACGAGAATTACGCCAAACAGCAGACTGGCAAACATGGCAGGGTTCATAATGGCCCGCAGCAATCTGCGCTCCATGATCTTGAACCGCTCACTCTCTTCTGACCCGACCTGCACCTGACAGTGATAGACAAACAAACGTGGCAGATAGAACAATCCGGCCATCCACGCCATGACAGACATGACGTGAAACGCCAGAATCCAGCGCACCCAAGGCAGAAGAGCGTCAAAGGTCATGATTTTTATCCCTGACTCTGCAAGGCTTTTTGTAAAAGCGGCACGAACTCTGAAAGATGACGGATGCGGACAAGGTTTGGCCACTCCGGCACGGGTTCAGAACCAGGACGGAGCAGAACACACATCATCCCGGCATCGACTGCAGCCCGTGCGCCGGTATTGCTATCTTCCAGCACAACGCAGTTTGCAGGAGAAACACCTTCCTGCTCAGCGGCGTGCAGATACACATCCGGGCGTGGTTTTGGCACGCCCATATCGCGTGCAGAATGAACCCGGTTTGTAAAATAGTGTGTCATATCGGTAGCTATGAATTTTGCATCCATTTCCTCAACAGAGGAATTCGAACCAACACGCACCGGCAGACCGAGTTTTTTCACGCCATCAAGCATAGCGTGGACACCATCAATCGGCTCCACCCCCTTCTTCATGGCCTCGACAAAGCGTTTCTGAACACGATTAGCCCAGTCAGAACCAAGAGATTTTCCGGTTTTCTTTTCAATATCTTTTTGAATTTCCGGCAGCGCCATGCCGGAAAATTCATCAACCGCTTTTTCTGCCGGAATATTCAGGCCAGCAGCGCGGGCTTCTTCCGCGCTGATCCGGCAACAGGTCTGCTCACTATCAACCAGCACACCATCACAATCGAAAATGACAAGTTTCAGCTGTCCTTCAGGAGAAAGCGCTAAAGCCTGTGTCATAATTCTGTCTCCCGCACTGTTTTGACCAGATCTGCCACATGCTCAACGGGCGTCTGCGGCAGAACGCCATGACCGAGATTGAAAACGTGAGCCCGGCCACGGCCAGCATTCCGCACAGCCAGAGCTTCACGCCGCATGGCTTCACCACCCGCCAAAACAGCAACAGGGTCCAGATTACCCTGCAGAGCAACATGCTCCGGCACCATGCTGCGCACCGTTGCAAAATCTGCTCCGGTATCGAGTGCCAGAACATCTACGCCAGTTTCACGCGCATATTCCGCAACCATTACGCCACCAAGACGCGGGAAACCGATCACACGCACGGAGGGGTAACGGGCTTTAATGGTCTGCACGATCTGCCGCGTTGGGGCGATGACATGTTTGCGGAATTCTGCTGGTGAGAGAAGGCCCGCCCAGGAATCAAACAGCATGACCGCTTCAGCGCCCGCTTCAATCTGCGCACACAGATAGGTTGCGGTCTGTTCCGTTAACAGCGCCATAAGCCGGTCAAACAGAGCGGGTTCGGAAAATGCCATGGTGCGTGTAATAGCGAATTCACGCGAACCGCCACCTTCCACCATGTAGCAAGCGACGGTGAAGGGAGAGCCGGTGAAGCCGAGCAGTGTTGTCGCACCACCTTTTGCAACGCCAATATCGTCAGGTCCGTTCAGGATACCATTCAGGCGGGACAATGTTTCCAGAACAGGGGCTGTCACCTCTGCAATGCGCGCCGGGTCAAGTTTTGCGAGATCGGCTTCACTGCGGATCGCACCCAGAACCGGGCCTGTGCCTTCAACAAACTCAAGCGACTGCCCCATAGCCCAGGGCAGAATGAGAATATCGGAGAACAGAATGGCGCCATCCATCCCAAAGCGACGGATAGGCTGCAAGGTCAGCTCTGTCGCAATATCCGGTGTCATGCAGCGTGTCAGGAAATCTGCTCTGGCACGCATGGCCCGGAATTCGGGAAGGAAACGTCCTGCCTGTCGCATCAGCCACATTGGCGGTGGCCAGACAGCCTCACCGTTCAATGTTCTGAGCAGGCGTTTGGAGGGGGGGATTTCTGTCTTGCTGATCATGGCCTGAAGTCCTGCACGTCTTTGTCCAACCTGTCCACGGTCCTAAAATATAAAATAAAAGAATAGAAATGGATTTAGAGGTTAAAGGGTACTGTGGATGACGGGGTACCCACCATTCCAAAAATGTACCCCATCTTTCCCACACTGTGTACAGATTACAGACCGTTGGAAATGCTAAGGTTTTTAGAGTTATCCAGATTGTACCCAAATGAGGCTGTGTACAACTCACCGGTTCATGACTCTTGCGAGTTGTGCACGGTACTCGGTACGTGCTTGTCATGATCGCCGTACAATCCACATGTACCCCGGTACTCAGGAGAGTACTCACAGCCCCCTTATTGCTTAGTACCTGAAAGAGACTCGCTTTCGTGTCAGATTTAGTACTCAAACCGCCTCCAATACAGGACTCGCGCCATAAACTGGTTCTGGCGAGTGGTTCAGCCATTCGTCGCACGCTTCTGGAAAATGCCGGACTGACGTTTTCCGTCCTCTCATCCTCCGTGGATGAAGAGCCTCTTAAAAGAGCAGGCCGTGCGGAAGGCGCTGCACCCCAAACCGTTGCCCTCCGTCTGGCGGAAGCCAAAGCGCTTTCCGTCTCCTGTGCCGATGCATTTGTGATTGGTGCGGACCAGATGCTCTCCTGCAAAGGGGACTGGTATGACAAACCTGCGGACCTGAACGCGGCCCGGAAGCAGCTTCTCTCTTTAAGAGGGCAAACGCATACGCTGCATACGGCGGTGGTGGTGTGCCGAAACGGCCAGGTGCTGTGGCAGCATGTCTCTGAGCCCAACCTGACCATGCGAACCTTTTCTGATGCGTTTCTGGAGGCCTATCTGGCGGAGGAAGGGGAAGAGTGTCTCTATTCCGTTGGCGCCTACCGGATTGAAGGACCCGGCCTGCATCTGTTTGCTAGGATGGAGGGGGATCAGACAGCCATTCTGGGCCTCCCTCTTTTGCCGCTGCTGGAAGGGTTGCGGGAGATGGGGGTGCTGTTTTCGTAAAATAGGGACTTGTCAGCCTTGGAATCGTCTTGTATCAGGCGTGCACAAGCAAGCCACGTCACCGTGGCCTGACTGGAACAGTGTGGGGCCATAGCTCAGTTGGGAGAGCGCCTGAATGGCATTCAGGAGGTCGTCGGTTCGATCCCGATTGGCTCCACCAGTTCCCCTTCCTAATCCTTTGAAATGATTAGATTTTTAAGAGTGTCGGGTTTCCGTACCCCTCTTAAAACCCCTCATAAAGATTTCGATACCTGCTATGCTTCTGGCGTAGGGCTAAGCCTGCCATTAAGGCACGTGTCATGGTGCGAAAGCATCTGTTTTTAGCCTCGAATCGGTGCCAGTAATTTTGACACCCATCAGGCTTTTCCCTCCCCAGGCAGGGGATAAAGAGCGTCCTCTTCAAGAGCAGACAGAGCATTCCCCCACTGAGCCGCAAGCTGAAGCGCGCCGGGGATTCGGTTTTCTACCCATGAAGAGGGGAAGGTATCCATTCGCTCCAACGTATCGCCTGCGGGTTTGTGCTCTTCGGGGTAAGGGACCCGGCATCCACGGTCGCGTAGGAGCCTCAGGCTCTTGGTTGCATCAAGGAGAGTTTTTGCCGCGTCTGTAACCTGTCGGTGCAGATGGATGGCAACAGCGCTTTCGGAAACCACCTCTTTGATGAGATTGCTTCTTTTGAATGAAAGCCGCTCTCTTTCTTCTTCCAACTGCCCCTTCCGGCGTTTGAGTTCATTAATGACAGCCTCGGTTTCGCGCAGAGAAAGCTGGGCTTCTCGTTCCATTTCTTCTGCAGCATCGACGGGATCGGCATCTGTCACTTTCTGTCCCAACAGCCGGTCTGCCATCAAAGATGCTTTTCGAGTATGGGCCTCCTGGACTTTCTCTTTTGCCTCTTCGAGGGCCTTTTCTTGCCTGCCCCGTGTTGAGGTCGCATTCCAGTAAGCAGTGTCAACTTTAGTAAGGCTGACTTCTGTCTCTTTAATTTTCGCAATGGTCTCTGCAAGATTTTTGCGAACTGGTGATGTTTTCATTTTCATCATCCTTTCACCTGAATACGTGAAACTTCGGGGAACTGTTCAGAAAAGGCTTTGCGTTCTCGCTCTTGCCGCTCGGCAAACCGCTGGCTCACAAGGCTGTCCATCGCGGTTGAAGAGGTAATCTCCTGCGGGGCAGCGGTCAGTTCTTCCAGAATTTGTGAAACGCTCCTGTTCTGCAGGGGGTATCCGTTTGTCACTTTCATTCCTTTCGGGAGAGAGTCGCCAATGATCGCCGTTGTTACGCGAGGCTCTGCAACAAGGGCGAGGTGATTGAAGGAGATATCAACCATACGGCCGTCATATCTCTGGCCATTGATAAAGCCGGCGCCAGGTTGGACGCGGTACCGATACCCAGCAGAAACGCCGCGCTGTGAGCCATTTTCAATGGCTGAGATGGCAGAACGGTCCCAGATGGTCAGAGCACCAATCAGGTTCGGGTTTTCAAACCTGACATCTGAAACCGCACCCACCGTGATATCTGCCGGATGATCAGTTGAAGAAACGGCGCGGTGCTGCATCAGAATGGGCTTGCCATTCATTGTATCAGCCGCTTTTGCGAGGGCCTGCGGGTCACGGTAGAGCTGATAGATAACGTCAGGACGAAACCCCAGCCGCGCGCCATCAACAATCTCTTTGCCCAAATAAGGTGATACAGTTGCAGCACTCAGAATGCAGCGATTGATGCGCAGGTGACCTTCTGGTGACGTCTCCCTTACAGACCGGTCAAAAGCCATAGAGAGGAAATGTGGCATCAGATTTTTTCCAAAAATTCACGGGAGAACCGCGGGAGTTGCTTGTTAGATGTCAGGGCGACGACACCTGCCACTGCGTTTGCGACGTCGTCGTGTCCTCCTGGCGCATGGTCGATGCTGTCTTTCCCGCCGCGCGCAGTCCTACGTTCCAGGCCTGAGAGCTGGCGTGACAGCACGGGAATGTCCAACAACTCAACTTTTCCAGAATTGAGAACAGGCAGAAGGTCACGATAAAGATCAGACCTCACCTTCTCGGAAAGATTGTATTCCACGCCATTCTTACGGAACTGCTCACGCGGCCATTCCCCTGCGTAACGGTCGCCAGTGACGGAGGTGACGCCATAGGCTTTCAGTGTTTCGCAGAATTCCACAACGGTGCTTTCCGGGCTGAAGGGGGCTTTCTTTTCCCGCACAAGGTCCAGCACCGCGCATTCGCTTTCCTGATGAGCGATGGCCAGCGTCATGCTGTCAGATGACCCTCCTGAAGGGTCCACAAAGGCAACGTAGCGGTGCCGACTATCGCGCGGGAGTTCATAGCGGCCTGCTGCCGTGCAGCCTTCAATCACCTCCGGTGCCACGAAGGAGGCGATGTCACTCCGGAACTCTGCCCCATATTCTGCAGCAGCGGCTGCCGGATCTTCTTCATACGCTTCCCGCTCCTCCTGCTCATCAAATTCAGGATTCATCTCACGGGTGGCAGCTTTCCAAACCAGCGTGGAGGCTCCCTCCTGCCCGTAATAGCGTTTGAAGGTTTTCCAGAGCACGCCGCGCCGGGCATAGGGACTGGATGCCAGCAGCAGCATGGATCCGGGAATAGTCGCCAGACCTGGACGGAGGGCACGCAGGATCTCTTCATCCGGGTTGGCGCTGCTGTCATCGCGCCAGAAGGCAATCTCGTCGCAGAGCACAGCGGCATAGGTGTAGCCACGGGTTGCACGGAAGCTGGCGGTGCCTATTTCAATCACAACACGGCGGCCTGCCATCTCTATGATTTCATCTGTTTCCCGTGTCACCTCAGCTTCCATTTCTGGCACGAGGGCAATCAGGCCGCGCACGTAGCGGAAGATGGTACGGGCCTGCTTGCGGTCTGCTGCGATGATACCCACCGTCGCTACCTCACCGGCGGATAGGTACGGGCGATAATCTTTGAGGGTAGCCAGACAAGTGCCCAGAAGAGCCAGCACCCGGCTTTTGCCCGCACGGCGGCCACAGATAAGAGCTGCACGCCTGAATGCCTCCAGAGGAAGGTCTGTGCGGCCTGTGTGCAGATGGCAGATGGTCTTTTGCTCATCTGTCATTTCCTCACCCAGTAAGGCGGCAAGGAAGGCTTCCCATGCAGTCCAGGTCGGCGCATCGAACTCAGCTCCGAAGAGATCCGGATCGTGCATGGCCTGCAAAACGGTCATGCTCATGCTCGGGTTCTCCGTTCTGCCAACAGAGCATCGAGCCCGCGGGCTACAGCGGGAGCCTTATCCAAGCCGAGAGAGCGCATGGTGCGAGTGAGCGTATTGGCCCATGCCAGATACTGGCGTGCATCCCGCTCGGCAGGAGCGCCACCAGCCAGCATGTGGCTGTCCATCATGGTCATGTGGAGGGTGAGCCAAGAGGCCCGATCAATCAGAGCGAGCTGGGTGACAGAGGGTGCGCCGCCTACATGGTCGATCAGTGCTGAGCGCACGTCTTTGAGCAGTCGTGCTTCTTTGCTCCTACCGTCGAGTTTCTTGAGGGTATCTGGTCTTGAATAGGGGCCTATCTTTTTCATACCTCCTTTATATCAGGGGTATTTTTTGCACTACAAATATTAAAATAGGAAACACCCTTGATATGAAAGGGTTATTCCATAGATACAGAAACAATCAGACACAGTGGGAAACACATAGAGACACTACACAATGACCACATCACGAATTGTTACGGATTGGCTTTATACTTTTTCTGTTTCTAGGGCACGATAGACACCAGATCTGGCGATGCCCAACTTGCGTGCAATATCGGCTGCAGAGAGGCCTTTTTGTCTCAATTGGCGGATGGTCTCGGTCTTTGAAAGGACGGTACGAGGACGGCCCATGGGGCGGCCTTCGGCCTTGGCTTTGGCAATGCCCTCCCGCTGGCGTTCCAGCATCAGGTCACGTTCAAACTCAGCCACAGCGGCAAGCATGGTCAGCATAAGCTTTGACGTAGGGCTGGTGGTGTCCAGTGTGGTGCCATTCATTGAAAGGACAATGAGGCCGCAGTCTTTTTCTCGAAGTGTCTTAACATAGCTTAAAAGATCAGCAGTAGAGCGGGCCAGACGGTCGGGCTTTGTCACAACCAGCACATCACCAGGGCGGCCATATCCCAAGGCTTCCAGAAGCTCAGGTCTCTTGCTATCCGTGCCACTGATCTTCTCTGCAAAAATCTTCTCGCAGCCAGCATCTTTCAGGTCGCGTATCTGGGCTTCCAGTCCGGCGTCCTGATCTACTGTCGAGACGCGGGCGTATCCGATCTTCATGGCGTTCCTCATGTCCTAAAACCTCTTAGAAGTTACGCCGTCTCCGTCTCAAAAGTCAAATGGTAATTTTTAGGACAAGGACTTTCCGTTATTTTGTCCCACGTTTTCTGTGTCCCGAAAGGCTTGCTTTTTAGGACTCTCATGCGGGAAACTCAGTGCCAGCGTCGCGGAACAAGGCTGGCCATCAGGTGGGATTTCTTCGGAGCGTCTTATCACCCCCATGGCGCCGGATATTCACAAGGTCCATAACACTTGTAATTACCCTTCTTAATGTCATCACCAACAAGCCCATTGGACCATTCACCGTCATACCAATGATAGGGAACAGGTGGTGCTGCTGGATCATCCAGTTGGCTTACATGCTTGAACCAATACCATGTGTTTTTCGCGCTATCTTTGGGTATTCCGTTTATTAGAAATTCGTCAGTCATGATGGTTTTACTCCTTTTCAAGGATCATACACATCAGGGGGGCAGGGTGGGGATAGGTAAATCCGTTATTCCTCATGTACGCGCGCGTATGGCGCCAAATCAAATAACCCTGCCCCACCCTGCCCCCTTTTTGTCAGTCTCGCCATTGGTGGGGGCTTTCGTTAAGTTTGAGACCAATACCTCTCACGGCTCTTGTGCCGCGTGTTTTGACGTAGCGAATACCGTTTGTCTTCTCCAACATCCCCCGCATGCGCTTATTGTCGCTCTCAGGCTCCCCGTTGTTCCGGCACCATTCCTGAAAATCCTTGAGCAACATGTTCGGTTTCGTTTCAAGGCCGGGGTCACGAATGCACCGTTCAGACAACCACTGCCCGAACGTATCCTGCGCCTCGAAATATTCCGCTGTGGCTTCCAGCACGACAGTAGGACGCGGTATTCCTTCACGCTGCCACTCAAGACAGCCCTCGATCATCCATTGCATAATGCCTGGCCATTCATCCTGTAGCTTGCTCTCCAGATCCTTATCCGGGCTTTTGGGCTTGTGAATGAACGGCACGATATTGAACCGGCGGCGTGCTGCCTCATCCACGTTCTTGAGCACCGGCTTGTGATTGCCAACGATGGTCAGCTTGAACTGGGGCTGGAAAGTGAAATTATCCTGCCGCATAAAACGCGCCGTGATCGGGTCTCCACCGGTCATCTGCTTGATGCGTGCTTCAGCCCATGTCCGGCCTTCCTCCGTTTCCGAGGCGGTGACAAGCCTGGCACCACGCAGCATGGCCAGATCCGTCGAATGCCGATCACCGTGTGAGGCCACAAACGTGTCCATGGCTGCTACGGTCGCATAATCACCCATGATACGGGATAGCGTGTTGAGGAATACACTTTTCCCGTTCCCGCCTGGACCATAGCCAAATAACAGGGCGTGCTCTCGTGTGTCACCTGTCAGACAGTAGCCGCACCACCGCTTCAGGAACGCGATAAGCTCTGCATCGCCGTTGGTGGCTTCGTTGAGAAAGCGCAACCATAACGGACAAGGCCCCACTGACGGTGCAACGGCGGCAACTCGGGTGATCATATCGTTTGGGCTGGCAGGGCGCAGTTTCCCTGTGTGTAGGTCAACGGTGCCGCCGGGGGTGGCTAATAGATAGGGGTCTTTATCCCAGTCTTCTGGCACTACTGCATGTGCCGGGTCAGTACGGGCAAACCGTTCTACGCCACCACAGAAAGATGCTTTTCCAGTCAGGGCCTGTTCTTTGAACTCACTATTCTTGTTAGCTTCCGCTACTAGCATCCGAGCATAGCTGAACGCCCGGTGTGTGGTGTCTTCCTTCCAATGTGTGTCCATCCACAAGAACCAGCGCCCGGCCTTATGGTCGTAACGGAGCATGTCCTTGTAACGCTCTGTAAAAGCGGCGGCCATCCCGTGTTCCGTGAGTAGGGAGTAACCGTTGCTCCCTGGCGTGGTCAGTGCTTTCCTTAGGCCATCCTGAACAGCTTTATCTGTATTGGCAGCTTCCGTCATACACCCGCCCTCGCCCGCAGGGCAGACGCAATCGTTTTTTGGATTTCTGGCTCTGAAAGTCCAGCCTGTAGGCCGGCAGCAGACATAGCGTAGGCGATATCCGTGGCGGTCAGATGCCCTTCAGGAATAAAGCGAGCCAGCGAGAACGTCTCAGCATTCAGCCGGTCATTACGGCCACCTTCTGGAGCAGAGGCAACGGCATGAACCGCGCATCGCACAGCGTTCTGAACTTTCTTTTCGATATTCCGCAGATCTAGCGGCTTATTCATGATGTTTGCTTTAGGAAGCAATGGCGGCTGTGCCATCTCGACCAGCCACGCCGGCCATTGCTGGGCTGGGCTCTTATCAACGATTTCACACCCGGCAGCAGGCCACCAGATGATATATCCGCCGTCACCGCGCACATCGACACCGGTAGCAATTTTCCCGGCGCTGTTCCGCATGTTTTCCCGGTGCCTGAACAGGAGATGCAGGCCTCCCGACCGGGTGCGGTGCATGCGTGTTCGTGGCATCCGGGCGCAGTGCTCCTGATACCAGTCGTCGGCCTCAGGCTTATACAGGTCGATATCTAAAACATCGAAGCCAGAATCTGCCCCTGTTGCCACGCCGATCAACACGCCCGGATAAGTGCGCCACAACATGGGAATGCCTTCAGGACGGGTCGTGGCCAGTTCACCCCATTTGCAGGCAGGTTTTTTGTCCTCCTGACAGGGGAAAACCTTCAAACCGTGCCGTGCCAACCTCCGCGCATAGAGTGACACCGGGCTGGCAAGCATCGCGCTCTGGGGCAAATCGAAGGCCGCGCTCATGCTGACACCCCTGCAAAATAAGCGAGGCGCTCAACGCCCGCTTTATAGGCCTTGTGCTTGCGCTCCTCAGTATCGGCGAGAGGTGTGCCGTCCTCGTTCCTGATATTGGAATAGATATCACCTAGGTATTTTCCGAGCTTCAATACTGCCTGCTCATAGGTGACACCCTCTTTACGCACCGCGTCAGCAAAAGACCGGCCATCCTCCTCTGGGGTTTCGACCTCGGCATCTTCCTCAGCTTGCAATTCTGTCAGCCAAAACACGGCGGCTTCTCTGGCTTTGGCAACGTAAGCTTTTGCAAGGTGGGGCTGAACGGTATCGCAAGACCGCAAAGTGCCTTCCACCTTCTTCAGCTTTGCATCCATGTCAGCAATGCGCTCTTCAAGGGTGATATCTGCGCATAGGGCGCTGTTTGCCAGTTCTACCCCGAGAACGATGAGGTTAAGACGAAACTCGCCTGTCTTCTCATCATAGTGCCATGGATCCCCGGGGAGAGAATCACCCAGTTCAAATAGCCTGACATCGACAATTGAACCCTCAGGCGAGACGCCGAACGGTGCGGGCGGATCTGATTTATCTTTTACACCCTTGTCATGCAGCGCAGACCACCGAAAACACAATTGACGGGCTTCATCCAGCGTTCCGATTGGACCGATCATGGCCCATGACCCATTCACAAAAACAACGCACGGCGCGTAGATCCGACCGTTGTTATTATGGAGCATGGGAAACACCCACAGGTGATTGACATAGTCCCAGTCAATAATGCCGTCCGATAAAATATCGACGGATGTGCACTTCCCTGATGTCACGATTGGCTTTGGCAACAAGGTAAGCCGGGGGCGTTCACGTTTTTGCGTGCTCATAAAGGATTTTTTCCATTACTTGCCTACGCTTCTTCTGGACGCAGTCTCAATCTTCCCGTATTATCAGGATCGATGGTTGAAAACGGCGTCGGCTTACGGAAACGTAGGTCGGCGTTTTTTATTTCAGGAGTGAACCGGCTTCATTGGCCCGCAGGTTGCTGATGTAAGCCTGCATGCTTTCCGTAATGATCATGCGGGCTCGGCCCATCTTCACCATTTCGATCAACCCCTGCTTCTCCAAGCGATAAGCATGTGAGCGAGACATCCCGAATACTTTTGGTGCGTCGGAAACGGACACCATGAGAGGGAGCGCGCTGGATCCAGTGTTTTCAGGCTGAAAAGTCATTTGTTTGCTCCTACGCATGCAGACGTACGGAAGCGCGGCTGATCTTGCGACCATCCGTTGCCTGCATGTTGATTACGATTTGAGTGAGAACAAAAAAAAGCGCAGCCCGCATGGTGCGGAGTGCGCTGAATACAGAAAATCGACTGTGACTAAGTTGGTACCAAACCCCCGCGAGGGTGTCAATCTGAAAGCAGTAAGAAGCATTCAGACGCACTTTTGCGATGGTGATAAATTCATACCTTAAGGCGGTACCGGGCGCAAGTATTTTAATAACTTCTTGTTTTTTCATGATATTTCACGATTTTCTTGAGGTAATAAAGCTAAAGATGGCGCATTGTGGATAAATTTTAATACTAACGAGTTATGCCAAAGCCTCATCAATCAGCACGCAGCGTCGGTTGATCTCAGCAGCCAGCCAGTTCAGAGCGTTGCCTGTACCTCCCGCAGGTGGCTTCTGATCGCTGGGTGCAAGCTCCATGTTCAGCCCTATTGCGGCCAGGCACTCACCAATGGCGCTCAGTTCCCAACTCGCGATTTGAACCGTGTCCAGCCGGTCAGGTGTCGCCAGTCGGGAAATTCCCCGACTGCCCCGCCGTGGTGCGGAAGTCTGCTTAACCATGAGACCCTCCGCTCATGGCTAGGACGTCGCGCGCCAGGCTGGCTTCCATGCTGTTCGGATCTTCAGCGTTCAGCAGGACCAGCCGGGCCTTGCAGCGCAGATCCTGAATGCCACGGGCCTTGGTTCTGATGACCTTGCGCCATGCCCGCATATATCTCCGGCTGTGTGGTAGCCCGGAGTCGAAGGTCGGTTCCTTCCAGCAGCAGCGGTCGGAGCTGAGGGCCGCGATGGTCGCAGCCTGAATGGGAGTAGTCATGCTTCCGGCTCTCCTTCGCGCTGCAAGAACTTAGGATCAGGACGGCAGCCGCCAATCAGGGCGTTCAGCAGGTCCAGCCGGTCTAAGAGACGATGGGTGAACCAATGGAGAGCCTTCGTTTCGTAAAGCGGCTCACCACGGCTGTTGGTCATGTCGCAGAGGAGTGCAGCCATTTGCTGAGCGTCATTCAGCACAAGCTTCGGGTTTCTGAGGTTGGCGAGAGTGCCCTCTTCAAAGTCTGACGCAGCAGAGAGGTCTTTCATGACTGCTCCCCTTTCTGGAAATCTGCGATGAGCGCCGCGTCCAGTTCATTGTGCAGTCGGTTGACCCATGATTGCAGCCAGTCCATCGGGGGCACTTCCTGACAAACCTGAAGGCCGTCCAGGACAACGGCCAAGCCGGAAAGCTCGTTCATGACAGAGCGGGCTGTTTCTTTCACATTGCTCATGACTGCGCTTCCTTGAAAGTAGCAGCGTTGCTCTCGGCTTCCTCTGCAATCCTTCCGAGGTATGACGACAGGAAGAGTGCTCCTCCGGCCGCGATGTCCGCATCGCCTTCTCGGTCATTACTGCCTTCCCCAGCTGCAAAGTGAGCGAGTGCTTCGGCTACGGCGGTTGCGCGGCGGATGTATTTGGCCTGCCATTCAAGAGAGACGGTGGCCTCAAGAAGTGTGGGGGCGCTCATCGCACAGCCTCCAGCGCCAAGGCTGCGTGACCGGATGCAACCGGGTCAGGCGTGCCAAGCCAGATAATGGCAAGCGCGGCAAGGACTGGAACAAAGAGAGCGAGTAAATTCCCCCACATAGGGGAACAAATGAATGTACAGGCGCGAGCCCGTACGTTATGGGCGTGCTTAGCCATCGGCTTGTGTCCTCAAGTCTGTGGTCAGGCCTGCTTCGGAAATCTCACCTTCCAAAGCGGGCCGTTTGGCTTTTCAACCGAAGTCAGTTATAAAGACTGATATTGGATAAAGTCAAGTGTGAGAACTGATGTCAGATATAACATCTGAACAATGCCTCGGAGCTCGGGCCATGCTCCGTATGACGCGCAATGAATTGGCAGAAGCATCACAAGTTGCTGTCGCTACGTTGGCCGACTTTGAGTCTGGAAAGCGGTCACCTCACCCCCGCACCCTCTCCGCCATCCGCTCCGCCCTGGAAACCGCCGGCGTCGAGTTCATTGAAGAGAATGGTGGTGGGGCTGGGGTTAGGTTGAGGAAGGAAGGTTCAGAATGAAAATCTTAGCATTAGGTGCCTGCGTTTTGTTTGCCGCAGTCTTCCTTATTGTGGCGGCTACCATAGTATTAGCTCCGGAACCTTCTGGTGCCTGCACTCTCGGAATCTGCTTTTAATCGCCGCTTTTGTTCCATTGCTCAGATGTGAGAAACGCTCCCCAAATCTGGTGAGCAAAATCGTCATTGGCGAGATTGCTTATTTTGTAAGGTCAATTCAACCTTTGAGGGGGTCTCGTTCTCAGAAACGCGCCCGGCATCGGGATATTCCCCGAAGCCCTTACCGGCTTTCCGGTATCCCCATCACCCGCGCCCGGAGGGCTTCAAACCGTTCGATCTGAGCGGGGGCTGGCTTGCGGGGAATGCGTCTCTTGCGAGGTGACCGGGGATTCCTGCTCACCTCTTTCATGCCTCTGTTATTCGGTAGGTTCAGGCGCTCGGTCACGTCCGGGCCTCGCTTGCCAGTCATAGCGACCGCACCTCAATAACCGTCACGCTCTCCGGCCCGTAACGGCGTGACAGGGTGGCATCCACGATCTGGGCATCATCCTTCCAGGCGATACCGTTCAGAGCATCAGCGGCAGTCTTCATCTGATTGTCTATGTCTGGCCTGCTGGTCGGCAGGATGCGGCCTGCCAGTGCATCAGCAGTCTTCTTCCGGCTCCATGAGGGCGGAGGGGCAATGTTGATCGTCAGGGAAGCGTGCAGCGGCCCGGTCAGGCACGGCTTGCCGATCTGCTCCATGGCGTGGTGCTGGATATGCTTCTCGGCCTGCACCGTTTTTGCATCCGTGAAAGTCCGGCCATTGCCGAAGCGCGGGCGGCCTTTGGCCCTCAGCAGGCCGGGGATGGTGATGCGGTAAATTGGCGGTGTTGGGGAGGCAAGTTCCATGCCGGAAACGTAGTACTAATTCGGAAACAAGTACACAAAATAACAAACACAAAAAATAATAAGCCAACACATAAAAACACACGGTACCACATAGCACGGTATTAAGCGGCTTCAGTGAAGAACTCAGTTTTCATTGCGAAATTTGGAGCCGAAATAAGACGCATAATCGTTAACTATTGGCATCAAATATTTTCTGTTTCCTAGCCCGTTAGACCTGTCCCCCCATAACTTCCGACAAAAAGAAACGGATGGTCTGAATTTTGGGAACGCACACGTCAAAAAAAAGAAACGATTTCCGGAATTTGGAAACGCCTATTTTTTAGATGATTATCAGAAGGAAAAGAGATGAGGTGACAAAAATTTCTTGGGCGCATAAATAATGCAAGTAGGTCTTTAAGGAGTGGGTGTCGCTATGGACGCACAGACTTTGGTAGGGGTGGGGCTTTACACTCCATCTGAGGCCGGACGTCTGATAGGCGTTCAGCCTCAGAAAATCATTCGCTGGTTACGTGGGCATGCTGTAGGGGGGAAGCATTATGATCCTCTGTGGAAACCCCAAATCGACTTGGAAGATGGTCATACCTACATAAGCTTCCGTGATATGCTGGAGGCGCGGGTTGCTGCTGAGCTCATTAAGGCGGGCATATCACCACAGAAATTAAGGCGTGCTATTGATCTTGCGACTGAAGTGATGGGGGAGAGACCGCTGGCAACACAGTGGCTCAAAACCGACGGGAAATCAGTCTTCCTTCAGATTGCTAAAGACAATCTAGATGAAGAGCCAGAATGCCTAGACCTCTTCAAGAAGCAATATGCGTTTCCTAGGGTTGTAAAAGACAGCCTTAGGGACATTGAGTTTGATGGCAATTATCCCGCCAAATGGTGGCCGCGGGGTCAGAAAGCCGGGATATTGATTGATCCAGAACGGTCGTTCGGAAAGCCAATTGAGCAGGAAACCTCAGTCCCGGCAGAGCAGCTAGCGAACGCGGTCAAAGCTGAAGGTTCAATCGAAAAGGCCGCAAAAGCGTGGAGCGTCTCCGTCAAAGCCGTCAGGAAAGCGGTTGCTTTTCAAGAACAGATTGCTAGTGCAGTTCTTGCCGCGTGAAAATTTTTTTCGATAACTGTACGTCTCCTGTGCTTGCATCCACGCTTAACGGGTTTGTGCAGAACAGTGGTCATTCTGCTCATCATATCTCCACATTGCCTTGTGGCAGGCATGCGAAAGATGTCGTGTGGATGGATATGCTAGGTAACAGTCGTGAAGTATGGCTTGTTATTACAGGTGATGGCCGGATTCAAAAAAATAAAGCAGAACGATTAGCTTTCCGTCAGGCAAAATTGATAGGATTCGTTTTGGCTCCTGCATATCAAAAAACGCCTATTAATCAGCAAGCATCAATATTGATTTGGCGCTGGCCAGAAATAGAGGTGTTTGTAACTCAATTAGGCGGCGGGTCTTTGTTTGAATTACCTATATCAAAATCAGGTAAATTTAAACCTATGCCTCTATAGTTATTTGTATTTTTCCATTACAAATAATTTGTTTTCATGTTCCATTTTTGCATCATCTCCCGCCGCTTATCGAACAGATCGCCTCTTCGGTAAGCGGCTTCCACCTTATCACTGATGGTGTGCGCTAACGCCATCTCCGCTACTTCCCGCGGATAATCAGTCTCTTCCGCAGCCCAGTCCCGGAAGGTGGAACGCAGGCCATGGACGGTCACGTCCTTTGTGCCGGCCGCATTGTGAAGGGCTTTGGACAGGGCTACGTCTGACAGCGGCCTGCCACGCTTCCCGCCGGGGAAGATCAAGTCTCCTGCCAATCGGTCACGGCACGGCAGGACTTCCTGCAGCACGCCCATTGCTCCTGCCGATAACGGCACGCGATGCTCCTTCCCGGCCTTCATTTTGTGCGCCGGGATGGTCCAGATCTGGGCTCTCATATCAATTTCAGACCAGACGGCATTCCGGACTTCGCCAGATCGGGCTGCGGTGAGGCAGGCGAACCTGACTGCTTTGGGCGAAATGCCTTCAGCCCCTGCCAGCTTGGCCATGACTTTGCCGATGTCCTTCCGGTCCACGGCTGGGTAATGTCGCACTTTCATAACAGCCGATGGCTTAGGAAGGATATTGGCTAGGTGTCCACGCCAGCGGGCCGGGTTCTCTCCGTCTCGCCAGCCATGGGTGCTGGCATAGTCCAGAATCCGCTCAATGCGGCTGCGCATCCTGTCGGCAGTCTCTGTTGTCGTTTCCCAGATAGGGCGCAGGACTGCCAGCACGTCATCCGTTTCAATCTCAGCGACCCGCTTCTTACCTATGGTTGGGAACACCAGACGCTCCAGAGAGCTGGTCCAGACGGTCGAAGAGCGGGCGCTACGCCAGCCCGGAGCCATCTCTCGCACGTAGCGCATGGCGATCTCGGAGAAGGTCAGGCCGGATTCTTGCTTACGCTGGGCTTTCACCTTGAGGCGCTCATCAATGGGGTCCAGTCCATCTGTGAGTTGATGCCGTGCCGTAGCCGCTCTGCGGCGTACCTCCACCAAACTCAGGTCATGGACAGAGCCGAGGCCCATCTCTCTCCGGGAGCCGGAAATGGGGCTAGTGAAACGGAAAAACCATGATTTTGCAGAGCCTTGCGCGACGAGCCATAGGCCGCCACCATCGCAGAGCGAACCGTCCTTCAAGGCGCTGACCTGCCTTGCTGTGAGCTGATATGGTGAAACCCGACTCATAACCGGAAAACCCCTCTTCGGACCCCTCTTAAAAACAGCGCTGCACAGAGTCGCACAGACACAGTGGGAGACACATCGACGTCTAATATGTTGATATTATACAACATATTAGAGACAGAGGGAAACGCACAGGAACAGGAATTTGGTGGAGATTGGCTCCACCAGTTCTCTTCTCCTAAATCATTGAAATAGTGAGCTATTTAAGAGTATCGGGTTTATTTACCCCTCTTAAAACTGCCCTTAAGTGCGTCTGAGCTGTTTTGCATGCACTTGTCACTTTCCCGGGCCAGCACTCCACAAAGAAATTCTAAGATGGCAATTACCGAGATCCCTGCCCTCATTGCTCAGCTTTATCAGATCGTGGATCGGCTGGAGCAGATTGTTCCAGGTCGAAAATTCACACCTGACGGGCATTTAGTGGGGAGCCTTGGAGAAGCTGTTGCAGAATACAGTTACGGTCTGACGTTGCTAGCGGCGTCGTTTAAACAGCACGACGCGATCAGCCCAGAGAAGATTTGCGTTCAAATCAAGCTGACGCAGGGGACTTCGGTTGCCCTCAGCTACACGTGCGATCATCTGCTTGTGCTGCATCTTGATCGACATAAAGGCTTCTCGGAAGTTTATAATGGTTCTGGCGCTCCGGTGTGGGAGCACATTAGTCACAAAGCGGACCATGGGCGTCAAAGGCCGATTAGTCTTGTTCAGTTACAGAAAATCGCTCTTCTCAGTCCCTCCGCCCCCATAGCGCAGATCCGGCCCTTTCCGGCTTTGATGGACAACGACCACAAAATTATCTGAACCAAATTGTCTGAGCATTCTTGTGTTTGTGCTGTAAGCAAAGTGTTCTTGCATTATGTGCCAGTGCTCTTGAGACAGGCGCATCAGTCAGTGTGTCAGCAGGAGTGAAGCATGGCCGAGGATAACTGGACGGAACAAAGCCCCGAGGACGCTGAAGCGGATGCCCGGGCAGACCAGCTTTTTCAACAGGCCGGCATTGCTGAACCCGCCGAGCCAAAAGGCAGTTTTCTGCTAACGATCCTCCTCCCGGTTCTGATAGCAGGGGCGCTACTGATTGCCGGCCTCTGGATGTTTTCTGGCTGGCTGGGAATTTAACAGGCTGGGACTTTACTAAACATGCCGCGTTTTTCGCCTGCCCCTTTTGTGCCGGGAAGCGGCTTTACGCCCTGGCTGATCGTCCTGCTTGGTCTGGTGACAGCCATTGGGCCCGTGGCCACGGATATGTATCTTCCGGCCTTTCCGGAGGTGGAGCATGATCTGGGGGGCGGCAAAGGCTCAGCCCAGTTCACGCTGGCCGCCTGGTTTTTAGGGCTGGCGCTGGGGCAGTTTTCTCAGGGGCCTCTGTCTGACCGGTTTGGCCGCCGTGTGCCGCTGATGCTTGGGCTGCTGATTTTTGCCATCGCCTCGGCAGGCTGTGCGATTGTGCAGGATTACCACCTGTTTTGTGTGTGCCGGTTTGTGGCAGCCGTCGGCGGCTCTGCCAGTGCCGTGATTCCGCGTGCAATTGTGCGCGATGTGGCGACGGGCAAAAAAGGTGCGAAGCTGATGTCTCAGCTCACACTGGTGTTTGGCGTCATGCCGGTTCTGGCTCCCAGCTTTGGCAGTCTGGTTTTACAGTTTGGCAACTGGCGGTGGATCTTCTGGATTGGCACGCTGTATGCGCTCGCCGCCATTGTCGGGTTATTCTGCTGCCTGCCTGATACCTTGCGGCCTGAACGGCGGGTTGCTCTTTCACCTGTCAAAATTCTGACCCGTTACATCACGATCAGTCAGGAGCCGCTTTTTCTCTCCAATGCTCTGATCGCCACGTTCTCGACCTTTGTGATGTTTGCCTATCTTGGCAGCGCGCCGGTGCTGTTTGAGCAGGTGCTGCATTTCACGCCCGGTCAGTTCGGTGCATTTTTCGGTGTGAATGCCGCGGCCTTTATTCTGGGCACGCAGATCAATGGCCGCCTGGTGCATCGGGTTGCCATGCCAGTGCTGCTGGAAACAGGTCTGTTTTGGGCGCTGGGCGCCGGGGCGCTGTTCACGGTGCTGGCTCTGACCGGCATTGCCGGCGAACATCACGCGATTCTGACCTGTGCGTTGATTGCCAGCATTACCGGAGCATTGGGCTTTATCGGGCCGAATGCTACGGTGATGTCCTTCTACCATCACGGCCAGCACGCTGGCAGCGCCTCGGCTCTGCTGGGAACCATGCAGTTTGGCATCGGTTCTTTGAGTAGTGTTCTGGTGGGTTTGCTGCCCGGTGGCAGCGCAATACCAACTGCCATTGGCATGATGGTGGGCATTCTGGGAATGGCGGGTGCGGACCTCATGCGGCGGCATGCTCCGGAGATCGGCGCCGACGAGGACTAAGCACCGTCTGATAGAAAAGGACGGGTCATGGCGTGGCGTTTAGAGAAGAAACAGGCTGTGCGGGGGCTTTCCCGCCTGCTGCTGGCAAGTGTTGCTGGGGGTGTTCTCAGTCTGGGGGGCTTTGGGACACAGGCTTATGCGCAGGCCCCCTCAGCCGTTTTGCTGGAGCATGTGCGTCTGTTTGACGGCACGGGGACGGCAGAACAGGATGATATGGCTGTTCTGGTGCAAGGCCCCCGGATTATCTCGGTTGGCCACAGTGGGCACGTTAAGGCCCCTAAAGGCGCGCAGCGGATTGATCTGTCCGGTAAAACGCTGATCCCCGGTCTGATTACCGACCACAGCCATGTGGGTGTGGTCTCCGGCACCTCCGTAGGGGCTGAAAATTTTACGGCTCCTGTCATCAAAGCAGCACTGGACCAGTATGAACGCTACGGCGTGACGACCGTCACTGCACTGGGTCTGACCAAATCTCCGCTATTCGATGACCTCCGCCGTGCCCAGCATGCGGATGGGGCGACAGGTGCTGATCTGTTCGGGGTCGATCAGGGGATTGGCGTGCCGGGCGGGATGCCGCCGGAGGGGATGGTTAAGGTCGGGAAAGATCAGATCTTCCGTCCGGCAACCGTTGCGGAAGCACAGCAGGCCGTGCGCACCATGGCCAGTGAGCATACGGATCTTGTGAAGCTCTGGGTGGATGATTTCCGTAACGGTGTGGCCAGCCAAAAGCCCCTGCCCGTGATGAAGCCGGAAATCTGGCAGGCGGCAATAACCGAAGCGCATAACCAGAAGCTGCGTGTAGCTGTGCATATTCATGATCTGGATTACGGCAAACGATTGGTAGCTGCCGGAGCTGACATTATCGCCCATGGTGTGCGGGATGAGCCGGTGGATGGTCCGTTCGTGACCGCCCTGAAAGATCGGGGTGTCTGGTATATTCCCACCATCAGTCTGGATGAGGCGACCTATCTGTTTGCCGAACAGCCTGAGATTCTGAACGACCCGGTTCTGAAAGCTGGACTGAATGCGGACCTCCAGAAACAGTTTTCAGACCCCGCCTGGCGGCAGAAAGTCGCGGCCTCTCCTCTGGCTAAAGCCTCTCATGCAGCTGTAGCCATGAACCAGAAAAATCTGCTCACGCTCTATCAGGCCGGTGTGAAAATTGGTTTTGGCACAGATTCAGGTGCTGCTCCGGTGCGTATTCCCGGCTTTGCGGAACACAGAGAATTGCGCCTTCTGGTGGAAGCCGGACTGACGCCTTTGCAGGCGCTGACACTGGCCACCAGTCAGGCGGCGGCGCTGCTGAATTTGTCAGATCGCGGGGTGATTGCACCCGGAAAGCGGGCGGATTTTGTGATTCTGGAAGCTGATCCGGCTGAAAATATTGCTGCGGTGGATCAGATTGCCGCTGTCTGGCGTGGCGGTGTGCGGGCTGCCGGGCCGCTGGTGCCACGCTAATATCTGCTTAATGCTGTTGCGGGGCTGACTGCTGGGGTTGTTCCCGCTTGCCGTAAATAGCCTGTGTTTCCGGAATAACGCTGTGACCGTCGCCTGCTTCCAGCGGGCCGGTTGCAGCATCGGACGGAGCCAGCGGTTCATAACGGTCTTTAAGCTGGTTCTTGTCAGGGTTCTGGCCATTATTGCGGGCCATATCCTCACGCCGTTCCTGCTCCTGTGCCGCGCGGGCTTCCGCCGGGGCGGCTTCGGGCAGGAAGCGGCCCGGTCTTTCTGGCGGGATATCGATATTCTCGCCCTCAATATCCACATGGCACCCGGCCAGCAGAGGGGCAGCCAGAACCAGCGCTCCCAGCATGATGCGGGGGCGCTGTCTGGTTTTGAGCTGAGGGGCGCAGCGTTTCACGGCAGAGCGTTATCCAGGCCTTGCTATGCTGAAAAACTCAGCCTTCGAGATGGCGGGCTTCTTCCGGCAGCATGATGGGAATGCCATCACGAATGGGAAAGGCCAGTTTGGCCTGCGCGCTGATCAGCTCATTGGTGGTGGCATCATAGGTCAGCGGGCCTTTGGTCACCGGGCAAACCAGAACGGAAAGAAGCCGCGGGTCGAGCGGAGGAGAAATGTCAGCACCAGACATGAGCGTCACCCATAAAAAATGTTCAGGAAGGCGGGCCTTCCTCTTCAGGACCAGACAGGTCTAGCAGCATCTGCAGCACGCGCACACGGTCTGTCAGGCTGCCTGCGTCAAGCAATGCCTGTTTTTCTGCCGGAGGAAAAGGACAGATCATGGGAAGTGTGACCAGCAGGGTGTCATCTTCCATCTGTTCAATGATGGACCAGCGGGCCGATAACCCCTTCTGCCGGAAATAACGGCGCAGTGAGTCCAGCAGTTTTTCGCGGTTGAACGGTTCTGAAGGGATTTCGCTCAGATCGCTCACAAAGGATGAGACATCAATCCGCGCCTGCCGATACCCTCTGTGCAGACCTGTCTCCCGCAGCACCCGGAACCGAGCCACCCCACTCAGGGTGACGGCAAACGTGCCATCAGCCCGTTCCGTAAAGGAGGTAATGCGGCCCAGACACCCGATGGTGTAAAGCGGCGGTATCTTGCCCTCTTCATCTTCTTCCCCCCACAGAGGCTGGATCATGCCGATCAGCCTCTGGGATGCCAAGGCATCTTCCACCAGCGCTACGTAACGCGGTTCAAACACGTTTAGCGGCAGTTTGCCCCGGGGCAGCAGCAAAACGCCGCTCAAGGGAAACAGGCCGATTTCCGCAGGGATATCGGCCATGGTGAGGTCTGAAACTCTGGGGACGTGCCGCAGAATCTCGTCGTCAGGCAGGTAGGAAGCCAAGATCGACCTTATCAGGAAAACAGAAGAGATGAGAGGCGACGACGGGCCGCCAGTGTGGCCGGGTCATCATGGCCCCAGGCTTCAAAAAAGCGGAAAAGCTGCTGTTTTGCGGCACCCTCGTTCCAGTTCGGATCGGCTTTGATTACACGGAGCAGTTCGTCCGCGGCTTCTTCCCGCTTGCCAGCCACATTCAGGCCGGTCGCCAGTTCACACCGGGCAGCGTAGTCATCCGGGTTGGCGGCAAGGCGGGCGTGGACTTCTTCCATTTCCTGCGCGGCTTTGCGGCCTTCCTTTTTGAGTTCAAGGGCTGCGCGTGCCCCGGCAACTTCCGGTGCGTCCTTAATTTTTTCAGGCACGTCGGCAAGGGCTGCGTCTGCGGCCTCTTCATCATCCAGAGCCAGCATGGCGCGGATCAGCCCACCCCATGCCTTCGGGTTTTCAGGCTCTTCGCCCAGAACACCAGAAAACAGTTCCGCAGCGTGTGCGGGCTGGTTGGTTTCCATAGCCACAGCGGCTTCCTGCAACAGTTCCGTTGCGGGGAGCGAGCCACCCCCAGCGGCTTTTAGCACGCCTTCAACAAATTTCTTGATCTCGCTTTCCGGCAAAGCCCCTTGGAACAGATCCAGAATCTGGCCTTTCCAGAACACAGCCACCATCGGGATGGACTGCAGGGGCAGGCCAATCTGCGTCAGCTGGGCAGCGAGAGCGCGGTTGGCTTCAATATCAATTTTAACAAGCCGGACCTTGCCGCGAGCAGCCGTGACAACCTTTTCCAGCACCGGAGCCAGCTGCTTGCACGGGCCACACCAGTCTGCCCAGAAATCAACCAGAACGGGAATGGAACGGCTGGCTTCAATCACATCCTGCATGAAGGTGGCTTCTGAGCCGTCCATAATCAGGGGCGCTGATGCCTGAGGGGCGGCCTGCCCCTGTGCCAGCGGGTCCTGCATCAGGCTGCCGGAAGCCTGAGGGGCTTGCTGGCCAATAATATGGTCCATCTGGTGTCATCCTTAGCTCAAAACGATGGTGGATGGCGTGGGGTCCACCCGGCGGCACACACCGCATTATCTTCCTAAATGGTCAATCATGTGCCCCGGTGCAATGGGAATTGGCGCGAGACATCCCATATCAACACAGAAGAGGTGTCGGGCGGCCATTCCCTGATTGCATGGAGGGCGCCAAAGGCGGCATACAGGACAAAACAGGAACGGCAGCGGTATTTTATGGACAATCCATCTTTTCCCAGTGCTCAGAAACTCAGTGTGCGCGGGGCACGGGCGCACAACCTCAAAAATGTTGATATCGATATCCCGCGTGACTGTCTGACGGTGGTGACGGGCCTTTCCGGCTCCGGCAAATCGTCACTGGCGTTTGATACCATCTACGCCGAAGGCCAGCGCCGGTATGTGGAAAGCCTGTCTGCCTATGCCCGTCAGTTTCTGGAACTGATGGGCAAGCCGGATGTGGATTCCATAGAAGGGCTTTCTCCGGCCATTTCCATTGAGCAGAAGACGACGTCCAAAAATCCGCGTTCCACCGTGGGCACCGTGACGGAAATCTATGACTATATGCGTCTGCTCTGGGCGCGGGCGGGTGTGCCCTATTCTCCCGCGACTGGCCTGCCGATTGAAGCCCAGACCGTCAGCCAGATGGTGGACCGTGTGATGGCGCTGCCGGAGGGCACGCGTCTGCTGCTGCTCTCCCCCGTGATCCGTGACCGTAAGGGCGAATACCGCAAGGAACTTGGGGAACTTCAGCGCAAGGGCTTCACCCGTGTGAAGGTGGATGACGAGCTATATGAAATTGCCGACGTCCCGGCTCTGAACCGCAAGTTGCGCCATACGGTGGAAGTTGTGGTGGACCGT
Organism: Acetobacter malorum; assembly: GCF_001580615.1. Lineage (GTDB taxonomy): Bacteria > Pseudomonadota > Alphaproteobacteria > Acetobacterales > Acetobacteraceae > Acetobacter > Acetobacter malorum. The sequence goes on along the minus strand of NZ_LHZC01000044.1, from coordinate 72,846 downwards.
GTGGTGGTTAAAGAGGGCATTGAAAGCCGTCTGGCGGACAGTTTTGAGACCGCTCTGGGCCTGTCTGACGGGATTGCCTACACGGAAGAAGTGCTGAAGGACAAAGACGCCGAGCCGGAACGGCTAGTGTTTTCCTCGCGCTTTTCCTGCCCGGTGAGCGGGTTTACGCTGGAAGAAATTGAACCGCGCCTGTTTTCCTTCAACGCGCCGCAGGGGGCCTGTCCGTCCTGTGATGGTCTGGGGTCTGAAACGTTTTTCAACCCTGCGCTTGTCGTGCCGGATGAGTCTAAATCCCTGCGCAAAGGGGCCATTGCACCCTGGAAAGATGCAAAATCTCCCCTGTTGGAACAGACGTTGACCAGTCTGGCTGCGCATTTTGGCGTCAGCATGGACACACCCTGGAAAGACCTGCCGGAAACTGCTCAGGATGGAATTCTGAACGGCGTTGATGACAACATTGAGTTTACGTATCAGGATGGCCGAAAAAGCTACACGGTCAGCAAACCGTTTGAAGGCGTTCTGGCCAGTCTGGCCCGGCGTCTGGCCAACACGGACAGCATGTGGGTGCGGGAAGAACTCTCCCGCTATCAGTCCGAAAAGCCGTGCCATGTCTGCCATGGTGCGCGTTTGCGGCCAGAAGCGCTGTCTGTCCGTGTAGCAGATAAAACCATTGCGCAGGCCTGTGATCTGCCCATTGGCAAGGCGCTGGACTGGTTTGAGACTGTCATGCCAACCCTGACCCCGCAAAAAGCCGAGATTGCCCGGCGTATTTTGCGTGAAATTCAGGAACGCCTGACCTTTCTGGATGATGTCGGGCTGGATTACCTGACCCTTTCCCGCAGTTCCGCCACGCTGTCTGGCGGCGAAAGCCAGCGTATCCGGTTGGCCAGCCAGATTGGGTCCGGCCTGACCGGCGTTCTGTATGTGCTGGATGAACCCTCTATTGGCCTGCATCAGCGCGATAATGAACGTCTGCTTGGCACGCTGGAGCGTTTGAAAAAACTCGGGAATACTCTGATTGTTGTTGAACATGATGAGGACGCTATCAGGAGCGCAGACTGGCTGGTGGATATGGGGCCGGGCGCCGGTGTGAATGGCGGCAGGGTGATTGCTGCGGGCACGCCGGAAGAAGTTGCCAAAGTGCCGGAAAGCCTGACAGGCGCGTATCTGTCAGGCCGTAAGAGCATTCCCGTGCCGGAACACAGACGCCCGTATGACAAGAAAAAAGTTCTGACGGTGGAAGGCGCAACCGGGCATAACCTGAAGAATGTCACAGCACATTTCCCCTTAGGGACCTTTACGTGCGTGACAGGGGTTTCCGGCAGTGGGAAATCTACACTGGTGATTGATACGCTTTATAAAGCGTTGTCCCGCCAGTTGATGGGGTCTTCTCAGTCTCCCGAAGCTTATAAAGCGATCAAAGGGATAGAACTGCTCGATAAGATTATTGATATCGACCAGTCCCCCATCGGGCGTACACCACGCTCCAACCCGGCCACCTATACAGATCTGTTCACCCCGATCCGGGACTGGTTTGCGGAACTGCCGGAGAGCAAGGCGCGCGGCTACAAGCCGGGGCGGTTCTCCTTTAACGTGAAGGGCGGACGGTGTGAGGCGTGTCAGGGGGATGGTGTTCTCAAGATCGAGATGCACTTCCTGCCGGATGTGTTTGTCACCTGCGATACCTGTAAGGGCACGCGCTATAACCGCGAGACGCTGGACATCAAGTTCCGTGGCAAATCCATTGCCGATGTGCTGGCCATGAGCGTGGATGAAGCCCTGCCCTATTTCTCAGCGCAGACGCGTATCAGGGACAGGCTGGCCATTCTGCAAAAGGTTGGTCTGGGTTACGTCGCCCTCGGCCAGCAGGCGACTACCCTGTCGGGCGGTGAAGCGCAGCGCGTGAAGCTCTCCAAGGAGCTGGCGCGGCGGGCAACCGGACGCACGGTGTATATTCTGGATGAGCCCACAACCGGTCTGCATACGGAAGATGTCAGAAAACTTCTCGAAGTTCTGCATGCACTGGTTGATCAGGGTAATACCGTGATCGTCATTGAACATAATCTGGAAGTGATCAAAACCGCGGACTGGATTGTGGATGTTGGGCCGGAAGGTGGCGATGGCGGTGGCCGTATTGTTGCGGAAGGGACGCCTGAAGATATTGCGGCCTGTAAGGAAAGCTATACAGGCCAGTTTCTGGCTCCCCTGCTCAAACCTGCTCCGGCAAAAACCAGAAAAAAGAAGAAGTAAAACTGTGTCCGTAAAAAAGAAAAAAATCATGATTTCTCGGTCAGTTTTATCTGCTCTTGTTCTGGGAGGAGGCTTGCTTTCCGCACCGGCCTTTGCGCAGAGTGCGGGAAGCGTGCAGCCTGACAGCGAGGGCAATGCGGTGCTGTTTGAAAAACACACCTGGACAGAAATTCAGTCCGGTGTTGCCGCAGGGGTGACGACCATCATCATCCCTGTGGGCGGTACGGAACAGAGTGGCCCGTATATTGCTGTTGGCAAGCATAATGAGCGCGCCACGTATCTGGCTGAACAGATTGCCGAGAAGACCGGAAAAACACTGGTAGCTCCCGTTGTGGCCTATGTGCCTGAGGGGGGCACGTCTCCCCGCTCTTCCCATATGCGCTTTCCCGGCACCATTACCGTGCCGCCGGATGTTTTTGAAAAACTCCTTGTCTCTGCCGGGGAGAGTTTTCAGGTGCAGGGATTCAAACTGATTGCCTTTGTGGGGGACCATGGAGGCTACCAGAAATATATGGAAAAAGCCGCTGCGGTGCTTAACCAGAAATGGCATGGCACGGGTGCGAAGGCGCTTTATGTCAGCGGGTTTTATACCGTTATTGCACACCAGTATGCGGACTGGCTGAAGCAGCAGGGCTACGGGAAGGACGTGGGGCAGCATGCCGACATAAGCGATACCTCGCTGATGCTGGCGGTTGATCCTTCCATGGTGCGGCAGGATGCGCTGCGCCATTCCGGTGCGCCATCTGCGCAGGAGGGTATTTACGGGGGTGATCCGCGCAAGGCGTCTGCCTCGCTTGGGCAGGCAGGTCTTGCGATGCAGATTAATGCCGCGGTGCAGGCTATTCAGTCTGCCCGAGGGTTCTGAACACAATCTCTAAGAATAAGTCTCAATAAAAAAAGCCGAGTTGCCAGAAAGCCAAAAATAGACGCCTAATCACCCATGTGCTAAAGCCTCATCCCATGATGATGACAGCACAAGAAAGGGATGGGCTGTAATATTATGGTAGTAAAAAGACATCTGGCAGCCGCTACGGCTGTGTTTGTCGCTTTAGGCGCAGGGACCAGTCTGGCCGTTGCGCAGGAAGCCAGTCAGTCCCCTGTGCAGACAACAGCGCCGTCTGCTGCCCCGCAGCCTGCCCCGGCGCAGGTGCCTGCGTCGCAGGGTTCTTCCACTCAGCCGGTAGTATCTGCTCCCGCAGCACCGGCTGCTGTGCAGACCATTCCAGGCATGCCGCCGGTTATCAACCCGGCCAATTTGTATAGCGAGACCGCGCCGGATCATATCAATCCGGAAGTGGCACAGGACCCGGCCCGTGTTTACGTGCCCAACCTGCGCTCTAACGATGTGTCTGTGATTGACCCGGCGACATCCAAAGTGGTGGATCGCTTCCCGGTTGGTAAAAGTCCGCAGCATGTTGTGCCCTCCTGGGATCTGCGCACTCTGTGGGTGACGAACAATGCGGAAGGCACCACAAATGGCAGCCTGACCCCCATTGATGCCCGCACAGGCAAGCCCGGGCCGGCTGTTGCCGTGGATGACCCCTACAACATGTATTTCACGCCCGATGGCAAATCCGCCATTGTGGTGGCCGAAGCCCGTAAACGGCTGGACTTCCGTGACCCGCATACCATGGCGCTCCAGCAGTCAGTGGAAACGCCAGACTGTAAAGGCGTGAACCACGCAGATTTTTCCATTGATGGACGCTACGCCATTTTCACCTGTGAATTTGGTGGCCATCTGGTGAAGGTCGATACCGTCAACAAAACGGTGCTGGGTTACTTGAAGCTTTCCAGCGGTGGCATGCCGCAGGATATTCTGATCTCCCCCAACGGTAAGACATTCTATGTGGCCGACATGATGGCCGATGGTGTCTTCATGGTGGATGGCGACAGCTTTAAGGAAATCGGGTTTATCCCGACGGGTGTGGGCACACATGGTCTGTATCCCAGCCGTGACGGCACGAAGATGTATGTCGCAAACCGCGGGTCTCACAAAATCCATGGTAAACCGCACAGCAAGGCGGGGGGCGTGACAGTCATTGATTTTGCAACCAACAAGATTGTAGCCAACTGGCCCATTCCTGAAGGTGGCAGCCCGGATATGGGCAATGTGAGCGCAGACGGTAAAACCCTGTGGCTTTCAGGTCGTTTTGACGATGTTGCCTATCAGATCAACACGGAAGACGGCTCCATGAAGAAAATTCCGGTGGGCGCAGAACCGCACGGTCTGACCGTCTGGCCGCAGCCGGGCCGCTATTCCATCGGGCATACCGGGATTCTCCGCTAAGCCTGATCAATGCGTCTGACAGCATGAAAAAAGCCCTTCCTCGGTATGAGGAAGGGCTTTTTTGTTAAGAGTGTTCAGGCATCAGGCGTTCAGGTAAATTGTCTTGGTCTGCACATAGGCTTCAAGACCGTATTTGCCATCTTCCCCGCCAAGGCCGCTATCTTTGTAGCCGTGATGGAAGCCCTGCGGTGCTTCGCCACCTTCACGGTTCACATAGACCTCACCAAAATTCAGATCAGTGCTGATGCGCATGATCTTTTTCAGATCCTGCGTGAAGACATAGGCGGACAGGCCATAGCGACAGTCATTGGCCTGACGCAGTGCGTCCTCAAAGTCCGTCACTTTTGTCAGCAGCATGACCGGGCCGAAGACCTCATTCTGCACAATATCCATGCCTTCCTTGACGTTGGTCAGCAGAGTTGGGGCGTAGAAGAAGCCTTTGTCATACACGCCACCCTTCAGGCGCTGACCACCGGTTTCCAGTTTGGCACCTTGAGAGACAGCTTTTTCAACCATGGCATGAACTTTTTCCAGTTCCTGCTCACTGACTTTGGGACCCATATCAGTTGCTGCGTCCAGCGGATTCCCGACTTTCAGAGCAGCAATCTTTTTGCTGACCAGATCAGCAAATTTATCATACACGGCGGCATGCACATAAGTGCGCTCGTTACTGGTGCAGACCTGCCCGCCATTGGTAAAGCGTGCCAGCACGGCAGCTGTAGCAGCTTTGTCCAGATCAGCATCATCCATGACAATAAACGGTGCCTTGCCACCCAGTTCCAGCCGGACTTCTTTCAACGTATCGGCGGCGGCCGCCATGATTTTCTTCCCGGTCGCTGTGCTACCGGTCATGGTGATCAGCCGCACATCCGGGTGTTCTACCAGCGGGGTGCCAACGCCTTTGCCGTCACCGGGAACAACGTTGAGAACGCCTGCCGGGAAAACCCCCGCCTCTTCTGCCAGACGCGTTGCTTCCAGTGCGGCAAGCGGCGCCAGTTCATGCGGTTTGATGACGATAGTGTTGCCTGCAGCCAGAGCCGGACCAACTTTGCGGGCGAACAGAGCCAGCGGGAAGTTCCATGCAGAAATACCGCCGATCACACCGTGCGGGATTTTCTCAATCAGGATTTTCTCACCCGGGCGGCTGCCCGGAATAATGTCGCCTTCCAGCCTGCGGGTGTTTTCAGCAGCAAAGCGCAACAGCCCGGCAGCAAAGCCGACTTCCGTTTTTGCTTCCTTCAGCGGCTTACCCATTTCACTGGTAATAAGATGCGCGAGACGATCAGCATTTTTTTCAATCAGTGCCTTGAAGGCATAAAGCGCATCGGCCCGTTCTTCAGCCGTTTTGCGGCTCCATGCCGGAAAGGCTTTGGAAGCTGCTGCGACGGCTGTTTTTACATCCTGTTCCGCGCCGTTAGCGACCACAGCAACAAGCTCTCCGGTTGCCGGGTTGCGAATGTCGAGCGTCTCACCGCCGCTGGCTTTGGTCCAGGCTCCATTGATAAACAGATTATAATGTGGCGTGTTTTGTGAAGTTGGCATTAAAAATCACCTTTTTGAAGCAGTTGGAAACATCAGACGCTCAGTTGATCCTGTTTCCAGAAGTTACTGATGAAAACGTCTGTGCTGTTGATGGTTCCATCCTTCCACAGGTCGTCATGCAATGAAAAGTGATTATGAAAGAGTGAAATGCTCACATAAAGTGATGATATCATGTATGCGCCAAAGCTCTCTCATCTCCGGTTTTTCTGTGCCATTGTCGAAGCAGGTTCCATTGCGGGGGCTGCACGCCGTATGCATTGTGTGGCGTCCAATCTCACCATGCGGTTGAAGGAACTGGAAGCTGATCTGGGTCAGGATCTTTTTATCCGTGACCGTAAAAAACTACTGATCACACCAGCAGGACGCCTTTTTTATAAGGAAGCAAAAGATATTGTCAGCCGGGCGGAGCGCCTGCCGGAATTATGGTCTCAGGGGCAGCCTCGCGGCATTCTGAATGTGGGCGCGCTGGATGTAGCGTTTCTTAGCCTGTTGCCCCGATGCGTGCCCGATTTTATGCGCGAACATCCGGGGATTCAGCTCAATATCTTGAAAAAACCAAGTTTTAGTCTGGAAAGAATGTTGGGGAGCGACGAGATCGATCTGGCGCTGACGGATGGCCCGGTTGAAAATACGCTGCTGGAAGGCACATTTGCCTTTTCTGAAACGCTGCATCTTGTGGTGCCTGAGCATGTCAAAAAAATTACGCCAGAGCTGATCGAGCAATCAGATATTTATCTGTTCAATAAAGACTGCTTTTACAGGCGTCGTGCTGAACAATGGCTGGACGAGAAAGGCTACCATCCCCACTCAATTCTGACCCTGGAATCCTATGATCTGATCCTTGAATGCCTCAGCACGGGAGCCGGCCTGTCCTGCATGCCGGAAAGTGTCATTCGGCAGTTCCGTGAAAGAGGACAATCCCTCAAGACGTTCAGACTGGATGGGATGGGCCCGACAGATGTGTATTTTGTCTGGAGAAAACACGCAAAAAGTCAGATTATAGAGACGTTTATTGAAATGGCGCAGAAACTTAAAAAATAATTTCTATCAGGAGAAAATCTGCACTGCGGGGTACCTTTTGTGCTCATGCGTGTGCGGTCTGTCTACCGTGGTGAGGCCTGTTGCCTCCGCAGGGTGTGAGACGGGGGCGGAACGACATGAGTGGAGAGGTTTTTCAGGCCTCGACAGAGTTCGGCCAGAGTGCTTCATAAGCGTAATGAAATATGCGCATGGTCTGACGTCAAAAGGCCGTCAGAGTGTGATGCATCCGTTTGGAGAACTGGCTTATGTCGTTACGGAACCGCTTTTTATCCAGCGTTGGGCTGACTGCCCCCTGCCTTACTCTAATGGCGCTGGCGTGTGCTTCACAGGGGGTGGCGGCTGAGGCGTCTGCTCAGCCGCAGCCCATGCCGCTCCCGCTTCCGCCCGCCGTGCCCGCACCGCAGGATGTGCCCTTTGGCAGCACGATTGCTCTGTCTGTGGATGGCACGGACCTAGCCCGGCATATCCTGAGCATGAAGGAGACAATCCCCCTTCCGACCCGTATTGCGCAAAAGGGTGGCGATTTTGTTCTGCTCTACCCTATGTGGCTGCCGGGTAACCACTCCCCCAGCGGCACGATTGATCAGCTTGGTGGGCTGACCGTAAAGGCGGATGGCAAAATCATCCCCTGGCTGCGGGATACGGTAACGGTCAGCGCGTTCCATATTGATGTGCCACAGGGCACAAAGCAGCTTGAAGTCTCTTACCAGCTGCTCACGCCGGTTTCCCCCAAAGTGGGGCGTGTGGTCATGACGGATACGATGGAGAACGTGCAGTGGTCTGCTGTTTCTCTCTATCCGGCGGGATATTTCACCCGGCAGATTATGGTGCATCCGAGCGTGACTTTCCCGGCAGGCTGGTCTTACGGCACGGCTCTGCGGTCTGATGGTACAGGCGCTGGCAGCAAGGTTTCCTTCCAGACGGTTTCATTCAACACGCTGGTGGATTCGCCCATTTTTTCAGGGAAGTATTTCAAAAAATTTGATCTGACACAGGATGACAAGGTTTCTGTCACGCTGAATGTCATGGCGGATCAGCCGCAGGATCTGGCTGCGACGGATGCGCAGATTCAGGCCCATAAAAATCTTGTCAAACAGGCAAACATCCTGTTTGGATCACACCATTACGCGCATTATGACTTCCTTCTGGCTTTGACAAACAAGCTGGGTGGCATCGGGCTGGAACATCATCAGTCCAGTGAAAATAGTGGTCCCAGAGGCTATTTTACGCATTGGGACAAGACCTTCGGGATGCGTGATCTGCTGGCACATGAATTTACCCATTCATGGAATGGGAAATATCGCCGCCCGGATGGGTTGTGGGCACCCGATTTCAATACGCCTCAGCGTGGCACGGGCCTGTGGGTGTATGAAGGGCAGACACAATACTGGGGCTATATTCTGGCTGCCCGCGCAGGGCTGATGACGGTGCCGCAGGTGAAGGAAGCACTGGCTGAAGTCGCTGCTGTGTATGATAACCGGCAGGGTCGCCAGTGGCGTCCGCTGATTGATACGACCAATGACCCGATTATCGCCCAGCGTTCCCCTGAGTCCTGGAGAAGCTGGCAGCGGAGCGAGGATTACTATTCCGAAGGTCAGCTGGTCTGGCTGGATGCAGATACGCTTATCCGCAAACTCTCAGGAAATACAAAAAGCCTGAACGATTTTGCCAAGGCGTTTTTTGGGACCAACAACGGCAGCGTTGTTACCAGCACCTATAATTTTGATGAGATTGTAAAAACGCTGAATGCTGTCCAGCCTTATGACTGGGCGAAGTTCCTGCATGAGCGGCTGTACAACACCAGCACCCATGCCCCGCTGGATGGGTTTACGCGTGGCGGTGCAAATGTTGTCTATACTGAAAAGCCCTCAGAGTATGTAAAATCCTATTCTGATCTGCGGCATGTTTCAGACTTTATGTTCTCTCTCGGTCTGACTGTGAACAAGAAAGGCAGCGTGAGTGACGTGCTGTGGGGCAGCCCTGCCTGGCAGGCCGGGGTCACGCGGGATCAGGACCTGGTGGCTGTGAATGGTGTATCGTATGATCCTGACGCACTGCAGGATGAAATCACCACTGCAAAAAACAAGGATGCAGCCCCGATAGAGTTGCTGCTGCGGGATGGTGAGCGCTATCATACGGTATCTGTCACCTATCATGGTGGTCTGCGTTACCCGCATCTGGACGGCAATACGCAGCTTCTGGATACGATGCTTGCACCGCTGGGTGCGCAGAAGGATGCCGCTGGGTCTGCCGCGGGAAAATAATCTGATGCATTAAGGACCGGAAGAGGTTTTAGAAAAAGCCTCTTCCGGCCCGCTGCAAGGGGGACGTGTGAAAGAGTCTGGTTTGCCTGATCGTTATGAAAACGATGCAGCGGAGAAATTATCTCCTGAAAAACAGCTTTCTCCAGAACAGCAGGATCTGAAAAACGCCATCAAGGCGTTCTGTATCGCGCATCAGCATGATGAGCATGCTGTGTTTCTGATTGAAGGGGACGCAGGGACCGGAAAAAGCATCGTTATCAATTCAATTTTTAACGAAATACAGTCTCTTTCACGCTCATCTGATAAAAGCAGTCCATTCTGGAAGACGGACAACTACCTTGTTGTCAATCATCCGGAAATGATGAAGCTTTATAAAAATATTTCAGAATCTTATCCGGCTCTGAAAAAGAAAGATTTTGAGCGTCCGACAACATTTATCAATAGAATGCATAAGTCAGGAAAAAAGGCCGATATCATCTTTGTGGATGAAGCCCACCTTCTTCTGACAAAAAGCGACAAATACAATCACTTTAAGCAGGGCAATCATCTGGAGGAACTGATTAAACTCGCCCGAATTACGGTTCTGGTGTTTGATGAAAAACAAGTTCTGAAATTCAAGAGCTGCTGGAGTCAGGGGCTTCTGAAATCTCTGGTGCGGGGACTTCCCTGCCAGACATACCACCTCAAGACGCAGTTTCGTGTTCATGCCCATCAGGATGTGCTCGACTGGATTGAGGGGTTTTGTCAGAAAAAAATCCTCCCGATGCCGCAAAAACAGACGTTTGATTTACGGTTTTTTGCGGATGCGCAGGATCTCTATGACGCCATTAAAAAGGAAAATGCCCGCTACAGGCTTTCCCGCATGATTGCGACGTATGACTATCCCTATCGGCTGGATGGGGAGGACCACTTCATCCGCGAGGGCCGCTTTACCCTCCGCTGGGACCGCTCCAAACCGGATGAAAAGCTGCCTTGGGCAGAACGGCCCGATACGATTGATGAAGTCGGGTCTGTCTACACTGTGCAGGGGTTCGACCTGAATTATGTCGGGCTGATTTTAGGCCCCTCCGTGCTGTATGACCCGGTAACAGACGGCATCCGCATTGATACCAGCCGGTATGAAGATGGCGCGGCCTTTACCGGGCGTGATGGGCTTCAGGACCCGGAAGGCACAAAAGAGCGCATTATGCTGAATGCCATCAATGTGCTGATGACGCGTGCCGTGCATGGGCTGTTTATTTATGCGAGCGATCCTGCCCTGAGAAAGCGGCTCGTGCAGATGCAGGCCAGCCGGGATGCCGCGTAAAAAAGCCCGCAAGGCGGATGCACGCCTCCTGCATGGCAGATCGGCTCATCCGGCGTGGAGTTGCTCGCCAAACGTTTTTCTCAGTGTAACGCCAGCCAGTTTCGCCTTGTGGGGTAGAAAAACCTGAGTGAATTCTCTGCAAACCGGGCGTTTCTTACAATACAGGACTTGTCCTGTCCGCATTGTGATGCCACCTGATGACACAGAAAGACACGTAGCAGACGATCAGGATCAGGTTGCCATGTTTATTGAAACTGAAGACACCCCTAACCCCGCCACGCTGAAATTCCTCCCGGGCCGCGCCGTGATGGGCGATGCGGGGACGATTGATTTTATTGATGCCGATACCGTCTCCGGCCGCTCCCCACTGGCGGAAGCGCTGTTTGGGCTGCCCGGTGTGTCCCGCGTGTTTCTGGGGAATGACTTTGTGTCCGTCACCAAGTCCGATCAGGAAGACTGGGCAGAACTGCGCCCGCTGGTGCTGACAGCCCTGATGGACCACTTCGTGGCTGGTGCGCCGGTGGTGGCTGAAGGCGTTGGGATTACGGAAGAGCCCATCGCGCCGGAAGATCAAGAGATCGTCACCCAGATCAAGGAACTGCTGGACACGCGTGTGCGCCCGGCTGTGGCGGGTGATGGCGGGGACATTGTGTTCCGTGGCTACAAGGACGGCATTGTCCGCCTGACCATGCAGGGGGCATGCTCTGGCTGCCCCTCTTCCCGCGCTACGCTGAAGCACGGTGTGGAAAACATGCTGCGGCATTATGTGCCGGAAGTTGTGTCCGTGGAGCAGGTTGAAGACTAAGGCCGCTTTCAGCATCTTCCCGTCTCCGGGTCTGTGACCTAAAAGGGGGAGCAGACACTAGGTAAGCCCCCGCAAAAGCGGGGCAGCGGAGGCAGGACAGAAATGCTGGATGATAGCGGGCTGGATCTTCTTTTCCAAAAGGCGCGCACGCCGCGGCGCTGGATGGCCCGCCCGGTGGAGCCTGCCCTGTTGCGCCGCCTGTATAGTCTGGTGAGCCTCGGGCCGACCTCCGGCAACTGTAGCCCGGCCCGGTTTGTGTTCATTACCGCATCTGAAGGCCGGGAGCGTCTGCGCCCCGCCCTTTCCGCAGGCAATGTGAACCGCGTGATGGGTGCGCCCGTCATCGCCATTGTGGCGTATGATCCCCTGTTTTTTGATGAACTGCCGCGTCTGGCCCCCAATGAGGAACTGCGCTCGTGGTTTGCCGCGGATGTGGGGCTGGCGGAAGAAACCGCTTTCCGCAATGGCACGCTGGAAGGCGCCTATATGATTATGGCGGCCCGGGCGCTTGGGTTGGATGCGTTGCCCATCTCCGGGTTTGATCAGAACATGGTGGAAGATACCTTTCTGGCCGAAGATGGCTGGCGGGCGAACTTCCTGCTCTGTCTCGGGTATGGGGATATTGAGCAGCTGCCGCCCCGTGCACCGCGTCTGGGCTTTGATGAAGCGTGCCGCTTCCTGTGATGAAACCTGAACGTCTTTTAGTGCTGGATGGCAGCCCGGCCGGAGAGGACGCCTCTGGCACCGTAGCTTGTGTCACGCCTTTTCCCGAGGGCGGCTATACGGTTCTGTCTCTCGTCTCTGCTGCAGGAAAACAGGCTGCGGAAGGTATTGGCCTTCTGGCGGCTGAGGCTTTGCAGCAGGCGGGATGGGGGGCTGGCCAGCTTGTGCAGCCTGATCTGGTGGCTGTGGTCACAGGCCCCGGTTCCTTTACCGGCCTGCGGGCCTCCTGCGCCATGGCGGCAGGGTATGCGCTTGGGGCTGGTTGCCCGCTGGTCGGGGTGACACGGGGTGAAGCCCTGCGCCCGCAGCTTGATGCTGAGTGTGCCCGCTATGGAGATCTGGACGGGTGGCTGCTTGTCACGGCAGCGCGGCGTGGGCGCGTCTTTGTGGAACGGGCCGCTGGGGTGCAGGCTGTGGCTCTCGCAAGCTGGTCTCCTCTCCCCGGTCGCTGGCTGGTGGCGGGAGATGCCGCGGCGTCACTCTCGGTGGCAGAGCCAGTCTTCTCTGACCTAGCACAACCCACAGCCAGCCAGATTGCGGAAGCTGCTGTTGCGCGCCTCAAAGGTCAGCTCCGGCCGCGTGATGCTCTGCCTTTGTATGTTGATCCGCCAGAAGCCAAGCTTCCGGCTGCTGGTTTACGGTCTGCACCGGTTTGAGCCAGACACTTTCTCAGCTCGTGGCCGTGGACATTATTGAGGCCAGTCAGGCGCATGGCGCAGTGCTGGCGGCCCTCCATGCTCAAAGCTTTTCCGTAGACGATCTGTGGGATGAAGCCGCTTTAAAACAGCTTTTGCCCATGCCCGGCGTCGTGACAGCGCTTGCCATGCTGGGTGACCAGCCTGCAGGGTTCTTGATGATCCGGTGTGTGGCGGATGAAGCTGAGGTTCTGACACTCTGCGTCGGCAGAGCCTTCCGCCAGCAAGGTATTGCCAGACAGCTTCTGGCGTGGGGTGTGATGGAAGCGCAGGACCGGGGCGCAGACCATATGTTCCTTGAGGTCTCCGTCCACAATGCAGCGGCACAAGCGCTTTATGCTGGTGCAGGGTTTGTGCAGGCTGGAAAGCGGCGGGCTTATTACCCTGATGGCTCGGATGCTCTGGTGCTGATGCATAGTTGGGGCGTGTAAATCGTGGGCTCGTCTGGTCTCTTCTCTCGCGTGGAATAGATCAGATCCCGCAGCTTACGGGTTTTAGAAAAAGCGTGTGATGCGGACTAAGAGACCCGCATCACATATTGCCATAAAAACTGTTCTGAAAATCCGTCATCAATCCAGATGACAAAGACTGATGACGGTGCATTCAAAGCTTTTGGGAACAAAGTGCCTTAAAGGGCACGCGCGCCGATATCCGTGCGCCAGGCAGCACCATCCCAGGAGATGGCTTTTACACCGGCGTAGGCACGGTCCCGTGCTTCCTGTACGGTGTCTCCAAGCGCGCAGACGGACAGAACGCGGCCGCCTGCCACAACCAGTTCTCTTAAAGCATTTTCTTTGGTGCCAGCCTGAAAGACGCGCACACCTTCTAGCGCTTCGGCATCGGCAATGCCGGAAATAACTGCTCCCGTTTCAGGTTTTGCAGGATAGCCCCGCGCGGCCATAACAACGCTGATGGCAGCCTGATCCGAGAACGTGACAGGGGTTGTGTCCAGCCTGTCTTCCGCAAGGGCAGCGAGTGCAGGCAGCAGGTCGGAGGTCAGGCGGAGCAGCAGGGCCTGTGCTTCCGGGTCCCCAAAACGGACATTGTATTCAATCAGCTGCGGGCCGGTTTCTGTCAGCATCAGGCCGGCAAAAATCACGCCCCGGAAGGGGGTGCCCCGGCGGACCATTTCTTTCAGCATGGGGCGGACAAGCAGATCCAGTGCGTCTTCCTGCGCCGCGCGGTCAAACCCGCGCGGAGGGGAGACAGCGCCCATGCCGCCTGTGTTGGGGCCGGTGTCGTTATCGCCAATGCGTTTGTGGTCCTGTGCGGCGCCAATGAGCATGGCGGTCTCACCCGAGCAGAAGGCGAAGAGAGAAACTTCCTCACCCACAAGGCAATCTTCAATCACCACGCTGCGGCCAGCATCGCCCATGCTGCCCTGCGTCATCATCTCACGCACCGCATCCTGCGCTTCGGCGACTGTTTGAGCGACCACTACGCCTTTGCCCGCTGCCAGACCGTCAGCTTTCACCACAATCGGTGCGCCACGTTCTGCAATGTAGGTGATAGCGTCTTCTGCACTGGTAAAGCGTTCACCCCGCGCGGTCGGCACGCCTGCGGCGTAGCAGACTTCCTTGCTGAAGCTCTTGCTGCCTTCCAGACGGGCGGCGGCCTGCGTGGGGCCGGCACAGGCCAGACCGGCAGCGGCGCAGGCATCGGCCAGACCAGCCACCAGCGGGGCTTCCGGGCCGGGAACAATCAGGTCAACCTGCTGTTCTTTGGCGAAGGTAATTAGCGCGGGCACATCGCTTGCGCCAATGGCAACATTGGTGCCCAGCTCTGCCGTGCCGGGGTTGCCGGGGGCAATGAACAAAGCCGTCAGTTTGGGGGAACGTGCAAGTGTTGCGGCCAGTGCATGTTCACGGCCGCCGGATCCAACCAGAAGTACCCGCATATTTTTCTCTCTCACTCTGTCAGCTCTGCTCTTTCAGGGCGAGCGTCTGTAGCATAGGTTGGGCAAATGATCGAAGGGCTTGCAGCAGGGGCACCTCCCGGTGGGAATGTGCCGGAATATAGTGTCTCCGAAATTTCCGGGGCTATCAGGCGCACGCTTGAGGGCACGTTTGGCCGTGTGCGGGTGCGTGGTGAGATTACCGAGTTCAAGCGCTACCCCTCAGGCCACCTCTATTTTTCGCTCAAAGATGAACGCGGCAAGATTTCCGGCGTCGTGTGGCGCGGCTCAGTCTCCCGCCTTGGGCTGGTGCCGGAAAACGGGCTGGAAATTATCGCAACCGGCAAGATCTCCGCTTACGGCGAACGCTCAAGCTATCAGCTTGTGGTGGAGCGGATGGAGTATGCGGGGGAAGGTGCCCTGCTGGCCCGCATTGAACGCCTGCGGCTGAAACTGGCGGAAGAAGGCCTGTTTGATGCCGGGCGCAAACGCCCCCTGCCCCTGCTGCCGCGTGTGATCGGGGTGGTGACCTCGGCACAGGGCGCGGTGCTGCACGATATCTGCACGACCCTCCTGCGTCGCTTCCCGCGCCCTGTGCTGGTGTGGCCGGTAGCTGTGCAGGGGGAAGGTGCTGCCGCACAGATTACTGCCGCTATTAACGGATTTTCTGCGTTGGATGGCAGCGGCGACGTGCCGCGCCCGGATGTGCTGATTGTGGCGCGTGGTGGTGGGTCTCTGGAAGACCTGATGGCGTTTAATGATGAAGCCGTGGTGCGTACCGCCGCTGCGTCCAGCATCCCGCTGATTTCTGCCGTGGGGCATGAGACTGATACCACGCTGATTGATTTTGCCTCGGACCGGCGTGCGCCAACACCGACTGCCGCGGCGGAACTGGCCGTGCCGGTGCGCACAGAAATGCTGGCGGAACTGGAGCATCGGGGCGCACGCGCTCTCGGGGCGTTGTCCCGCCTATTGCAAACGGCCCGGCTGCGGCTGGACCGGGCTGCGGCGGCCCTGCCTGATCTGCCCGGCCTGCTGGGCACCGCGCGGATGATGCTGGATGACCGGGGCCGCAGGCTGGATGTTGCCCTGCCCGGCTTTGTGCAGGGGCGACGGGTCGCACTGGTGGCGGTGGAGCGGCATATGCCTGCGGTGGACACGCTGCTCTCGGGCCGCCGCACCCGGCTGGCTTTGCTGGGGAGTGCTTTGCAGACGGGTCTGCGTCATGGCCTGCAAGTCAGGGAAGCCCGGCTGGGGCGGTTGCGGATTTCTCCGGCTCCGCTGGCGGCTCTGGTGCGGGAGCGACGCGCAGCACTGGTGGGTGCTGGCGGGCAACTGGAAGCAGTGTCCCCTCAGGCGGTGCTGGCGCGGGGTTATGCGTTAGTGACGGCCGGTGGCCAGCCCGTAACCTCTGCGCGCAAGCTGAAGGTGGGGGAAGATGTTGTGCTGACCTTTGGTGACGGCCAGCGTGACGCCGTGATTGCCCGTAAAAAGGCAGCGAAAGCTGAGCAGACGACTTTGGAACTGTAAGGGGCTATAGAAGCCCGGTTGAGGTTGAATTCTGATCCTGTCTATGGTGTCAGGCAGTGCAGAATGCACACAGAAAAACGGGGGCTGTGAGGCCCAACCTGCTTTTAGGGGACTGTCCGCATGTCTACGCGTTTTCTTCGCCCGCTTGGGTGCTGCCTTGCTCTGGGTCTGCTTGCCGGCTGTGCCGCCCAGCCCGCAGCACAGCAGAAGGTTCCGCTCCAAACCTTTCCGCCGAACATGGCTATCCAGCAGGGGAACCCTGTGGATGAAAGCCATCTGACAAACGATCCGTCCGCCCCGGCCAACACGCCGCTGTGCGGCTCAGCCGCGCGGGAAAGTCAGGCTATGGCGACGCAGAACTATCCGCAGCCGCTCACCAGCGGGAACAGTTGTGTGCAGAATGCCTGCTTTAATACCCAGACGGGCACCTATATTGCCGCAGATGGGTCTGCCCGCGTCTGCCGGTAATCCTGAGTGGCCTTTTCTGCCAGCCTTTTTGCTGGTAGTGAGGGCCCTGCCGCGAGAGTGACGGAATCGGTAGACGTAGTCGGCTCAAAATCGACCGCCGCAAGGCATAGGGGTTCGAGTCCCCTCTCTCGCACCATAATTTGTCTCACTTCCTTGAAACCGGACAGGGTGATGACCTCCACACATTCCGAAAATTCCTCCCGTCCGGCTTGCCGTCCTGCCAATCCGTGTTTTTCCTCCGGCCCCTGCGCCAAGCGCCCGGGGTGGGATGTTTCTGCACTGAGCAATGCGCTGACGGGTCGCTCCCACCGTTCTGCGGAAGGGCGGGCCAGACTGGCGGAGGTGATTGACCGCTCCGCAGCTATTCTGGGCGTTCCCGAAGGCTGGCGTGTAGGAATTGTCCCGGCGTCCGATACTGGCGCTGTGGAAATGGCTCTGTGGTCCCTGCTGGGGGCCCGACCTGTGGATGTGCTGGCGTTTGAAAGTTTCTCCTCTCTGTGGGCGCAGGACATTGTCTCTCAGCTCAAGCTGGACAATGCACGGGTTCTGAAAGCCGATTACGGTCAGCTACCTGACCTTGCTGAGGTAGACTGGACACATGATGTGGTTCTGGCCTGGAACGGCACCACGTCTGGTGTCCGCCTGCCGTCCGCTGACGCCATTCCGGCAAAGCATGAGGGGCTGGTGATTTGTGATGCGACGTCCGCCGCCTTTGCAATGGACCTGCCGTGGGACCGCTTGGATGTCGTCACGTGGTCCTGGCAGAAAGCACTGGGGGGTGAGGCTGCGCACGGGATGCTGGCTCTTTCCCCACGCGCTGTGGAGCGGCTGGAAAGTTTTGAAGCGCCCCGTCCGCTGCCCAAGATTTTCCGTCTGATGGGCAAAGGTAAGCTGATTGAAGGCATCTTCCGGGGTGACACCATCAACACACCCTCCATGCTGTGTGTGGAAGATGCACTGGATAGCCTGAAATGGGCTGAGTCCGTTGGTGGTCTGGCCGGGTTGAAGGCCCGCAGTCAGGCTAATCTGGCGGAAGTCGCTGCATGGGAAGCCAAAACGGACTGGGTGGAGTTTCTGGCTCGTAACGAGGCAGAGCGTTCCTCTACCGCAATCTGCCTGCGCATTGTGGCCCCGTGGTTTTTAGCACTGGAGCGCTCCGAGCAGATGAAGACTGTCAAACAGATGGTTGCTCTGCTGGATAAGGAAGGCGTGGCGTTTGATATTGCCAGCTATCGTGATGCCCCGCCGGGTCTGCGGATCTGGGGTGGTGCGACGGTGGAGGCTTCCGACGTCAGCGCGCTTTTGCCCTGGCTGGACTGGGCATTTGCACAGGTTGCACCGGTAACCTGCCCGGCCTGAGTGCATTACGTTTTCAAGAAGGCTTCGGTGATGTGGGCCGAAGCCTGAGAAGCCGGGGGAGGGCAGCCTTTCCCCGGTTCTTTTCACAGGGGTCATTCCGTCCGGATTGTATCGCCTGAGAACCGTTTTCTAAGAAAAACAGGGTGGACGAACCGCCTGATCCAACGCATCGTCTGAGCACCAGCTTAAAAAGCAAAAATCAGACAGAAGTGCAGGATCATGGTGGGACAGATTACCCTTTCAAAACAGAAATCCGTTTTGCAAAAAAAGAGCCTATGGGCGGGTGTTGCTCTGTCCGGGGTGTTGCTGGCAGCAACTCTTCCCGCGGCGCACGCTGCAACCCCTACAGCGTCGGCTGCTCAGGCGCATGACCCGCTGAGCGTGCAGACCGGGAACGATATTCCGGCCAGTGTGCATATGCCAACCGACCAGCAGCGGGATTACATCAAGCGCGAGGTCATGGTCCCCATGCGGGACGGCGTGAAGCTCTATACGGTTATTGTTATTCCCAAAAATGCCCGTAATGCTCCAATCCTTTTGACACGTACCCCCTATAACGCCAAAGGGCGGGCCAACCGTGTGCCTAATGCGTTGACCATGCGGGAGGTTCTGCCGCAGGGGGATGATGTGTTTGTGGAGGGCGGCTATATCCGCGTGTTTCAGGATATTCGCGGGAAATATGGCTCTCAGGGCGATTATGTGATGACGCGCCCCCCGCACGGCCCGCTAAACCCCACCAAAACGGATGAAACCACCGACGCGTGGGATACGGTGGACTGGCTGGTGCATAATGTGCCGGAGTCCAATGGCCGCGTGGGCATGACCGGCTCGTCCTATGAGGGCTTTACCGTCGTCATGGCGCTGATGGACCCGCACCCTGCCCTGAAGGTGGCCGCACCGGAAAGCCCGATGGTGGATGGCTGGATGGGAGATGACTGGTTCCATTACGGCGCCTTCCGTCAGGGCGCGTTTGATTACTTTATCAGCCAGATGACTGTGCGGGGGGAAGGCAACAGCATTCCGCGCAGAGATGCTGACGATTACACAAATTTTCTGAAAGCCGGATCCGCCGGGAGTTTTGCGACACAGGCCGGTCTGGACCAGTATCCGTTCTGGCAGCGTATGCACGCCCACCCGGCGTATGATGCGTTCTGGCAGGGGCAGGCGCTGGATAAACTTCTGGCTCAGCGCAAGCCTACGGTTCCGATGCTGTGGGAACAGGGCTTGTGGGATCAGGAAGATATGTGGGGCGCTATTCATGCCTGGCAGGCGCTGAAGGATGCGGACGTTAAAGCCCCCAATACGCTGGTGATGGGCCCCTGGCGGCATAGTGGAGTGAATTATAATGGCTCCACTCTTGGTCCGCTGGAATTTGAAGGGGATACAGCCCACCAGTATCGGCGTGATGTCTTCCGGCCCTTCTTTGATGAATATCTGAAGCCCGGTAGCGCGTCTGTGCATCTGCCTGACGCCATCATCTACAATACAGGCGACCAGAAATGGGATTATTACCGTTCCTGGCCGTCTGTGTGTGAAAGCAACTGCACCGGCGGCCTCACCCCGCTTTATCTGGCAGACGGGCACGGGCTGAGCTTTACACGCCCGGCAGCAGATGGTGCTGACAGCTATGTGTCTGACCCGGCGCATCCGGTTCCGTTTATCTCCCGCCCCTTTGCCTTTGCGCAGAGCAGCCGGTGGAAGCCCTGGCTGGTGCAGGACCAGCGGGAAGCAGAATCCCGCCCGGATGTGGTGACCTATGAAACGGAGGTGCTGGACGAACCTGTGCGCATAAGCGGTGTGCCGGTAGCAGACCTGTTTGCGGCGACCAGTGGCACGGATTCAGACTGGGTGGTGAAGCTGATTGACGTACAGCCTGCCATGACGCCGGATGATCCTAAAATGGGTGGGTATGAGCTGCCTGTGTCCATGGATATTTTCCGGGGCCGCTACCGGAAGGATTTTGCCAAGCCGGAAGCACTTCAGCCTGATGCAACGCTGCATTATCACTTCACTTTGCCTGCTGTGAACCATGTGTTTGCAAAAGGGCATCGCATTATGGTGCAGATCCAGTCGTCCTGGTTCCCGCTGTACGACCGGAACCCGCAGAAGTTCGTGCCGAACATTTTTGGTGCAAAACCGGCAGATTATACCGTGGCAACCCAGAGCATTCATCACGGCGGCAAGGAGGCGACCTCCATTCTGCTCCCGGTTGTGAAACAGTAAGAGGCCGGTATGGTGCAGACCAAATTCCAGATGGCGCATTTAACCGCATCTGAAATGCGGGAGGCTGTTGCGCGCTCCCCTGTTATTCTTTTGCCATTAGGCAGTTTTGAAGATCAGGGGCCGCATATGCCGATGGGGGACTACCTTCTGGCAGATGCCATGGCGGAGAAAATTGCCAGAAAGGCCTCCGCTGCAGGGCATGAGGTGTATGTTGCGCCCGTTCTGCCTTTTGGTGGCGCTGATTTTTTTGGATACATGCCGGGCGGGATTGCACTTTCCCAAAGCACTCTGCAGGCCGTTTTGCGGGATATGCTGGACAGTCTGCTTCGGCATGGTCTTACCCGGCTTATTATCCTGAACGGGCATGGTGGAAACTGCACCATGATTCACGATGTTACGCGCAGCATCTGGCTGCGTGATAACGTTGTGGTTCCAAGCTTTTATCTGTGGCGTGTTGCTGCCAGTTTCTTGCCCCAGCTTGTTGGTGCAGAGCAGGCAACACAGTCCGGCGGGCATGGTGCAAACCCGCTGACGAGCATTGGAATGCATCTGCTGCCTGATCTGGTTCGGGAAGATAGTATTCCTCAAGCGCATGCAGATAAAACAGCATGGGGTCTGAGTGTTTCAGATTTTGGCATGCTGGATCTGGATGGTGCTCTGATTTCCGTGCCGCTTGAGGGGGATTGCACGGCATCAAATGGGGTCGGGCGCGGAGACCCGCGTCTCTGCTCAGCAGAAACCGGTGCGCTTCTGACAGAAAAGCTGGAGGAAACCGGCGTGAAACTGGTTGAGCATGTAGTGAAGCAGGATGGTCAGAAAATCTCACCCAAAGAAGATTGAAATTCTTTGTCGGATAAAAAAGATTCCGTTTTTGTGAGGACTTATAAAAAAGCGACAGAGAGAACTCTGTCGCCTTTTTGTGTGTTTAGGGAAACGCTGGATCAGGCCGGAGCATCAATCGGCACGACATTGATAAGCTTCTTATTAACGAACTCTTCAATCCCCAGCATGGCGAGTTCACGCCCATAGCCGGAGCGTTTGACGCCGCCAAAGGGTAGGTCCGGCCGGGTCCATGTCGGGTGGTTGATATACACCATGCCGGTGTAAATCTGCTTGGCAACTTCAACACCGCGTTTGGTATCTTCTGTAAACACGGAGCCACCCAACCCATAAGGCGTGTCATTGGCCAGTTCAATGGCTTCCTGCTCGTCCTTGACGGTAAAGAAGAGTGCGACCGGTCCAAAAAACTCCTGATGAAAAGCAGGATTATCACGCGTCAGGTCGGTGAGGATGGTAGTCTGAACAAAAGCGCCCTTGTTGGGCGGCGTCGGGCCGACCCGGTGCGCTTTGGCCCCATTTTTCACCGCGTCTTCAACCTGCTGGTTCAACTGGTCCGCAGCAGACTGAGAGGACATGGGGGGCACCCCGGTTGCGTCATCAGACGGATCTCCCGGTGCAAGTTTAGCCAGTTCTTCACTGAAGCGTTTGAAAAACTGGTCTGCGAGACTCTCCTGCACAATAATGCGCTTGGAGGCCACACAGCACTGCCCACCATTATTCATGCGGCCCCAGACAGCCCATTTAACGGACTTTTCAAGGTCAGCATCATCCAGAACAATGAAGGCATCACTGCCGCCCAGTTCCATGGTGGTTTTTTTCAGGTTTTTACCGGCCTGTGCTGCAACGGAGGCCCCTGCCCCTTCGCTGCCCGTCAGAGCAATGCCCTGAATGCGTGGGTCATCAATCAGTTTTTCCAATTGCTGACGTGTGGCGAACAGGTTTGTGTAGAGCCCTGCGGGAGCGCCGGCATCGTGGAAGAGTTTTTCAAAAGCTGCGGCGCATTGCGGAACAATGGAGGCGTGTTTCACCACAACCACGTTCCCTGCCATCAGATGCGGCCCGGCCACGCGGGCCAGTTGGTAGTAAGGGAAGTTCCATGGCTCAATGGCCAGCAGGATGCCAAGCGGCTGGCTGACGAGCATGGCGTCATCACCGCGCTCACTGCCGCCAGGGATTTTCTGCGGGGCCAGAAATTTTTCAGCATTGTCGGCATAATAGTCAAGGATGTCTGCAGAAAGGGCAACTTCCCCTAATGCTTCACGCTTGAGTTTGCCCATTTCCAGCGTGAGCAGTTTTGCATACTCATCACTTTGCTCGCGTAGCAGGCTGGCGGCTTTGTGCAGGATGCTGGCGCGGTCAGCAAAGGACGTATTGCGCCAGCTTTTGTAGGTCTTCTCTGCCTGTGACAGCAGAGAATCCAGTTCGGCATCTTTCAGGTCAGGAAAAGTGGCGATCGTCTCGTTGGTGTACGGATTGACAGTCTTGTAAGCCATATTCGTGAGCCTTTCCGAATGCCTCGGAAGTATCAGGCCCGAAAGTCGATTACGATCCGGCCTTCCACCTTACCTTCCTCGAGGCGTTCAAAAATAGAGTTTATATTCTCCAGCCGGTCTGTCTGCGTTACCGATTTCACTTTCCCATCCGCACAGAAGGACAGGGCCTCAATCATATCAAGGCGTGTCCCGACAATGGATCCGCGGATGGTGGTGCCATTCATCACCATATCGAAGATCGAGATAGGAAAATCGCCCGGTGGCAGGCCATTCAGAACAAGTGTTCCCCCAGCCCGGACATACCCCATGGCCTGCGAAAAAGCCTTGGTGGAAACAGCCGTAATCAGGCCGCCATGAACACCACCAACTTCCTTTTGCATGAAAGCCGCCGGGTCTGTCTCTCTGGCATTAACGGTCAGAGCCGCGCCGAGTTTCCGGGCGGTGGCAAGTTTTTCATCGTCAATATCAACTGCGACAACATTCAGGCCCATGGCGACGCCATATTGCACTGCCATCTGCCCCAGCCCGCCAACGCCGGAAATGGCAACCCAGTTCCCTGCCTTGGTATCGGTCATTTTCAGACCCTTATAGACTGTCAGGCCAGCGCACAGCACGGGGGCGACCTGCACCGGGTCTATGCCTTTGGGGAGGAGGGCAACGTAATTGGGGTCTGCCACCACATATTCTGCAAAGCATCCATTGACGGAATAGCCGGTATCTTCCTGTTTGGCGCACAAAGTTTCCCAACCGCCAAGGCAATGTTCACAATGGCCACAGGCGGAATACAGCCAGGGCACGCCGACTTCATCCCCTACCTTCACATGCGTGACAGCACTGCCCGCTTTCACAACCGTGCCAACACCTTCATGGCCGGGAATGAACGGGAGGCTGGGTTTTTTGGGCCAGTCACCTTCAGCAGCATGCAGGTCTGTATGGCAGACACCGCAGGCAATCATTTTGACCAAAATTTCATTCGGGCGGATATCAGGAATATCCAGTTCTTCAATGCTCAGAGGTTTGCCGAATTCGCGCACCACTGCGGCTTTCATTTTTCCTGACATTGTCTCAGTCCCTTTTTGTTTTCGTTGCTGGAAATAAATTCCAGAGAACCCCGTCTTTTTTGTTTGCGTGGCGTGGCCCTGTTATCAGGAATTTCCTCTTCTCACTAGGCAGAGTATGATGAAAAACTGCATTGACCTGCATCAAAAAAATCCTGTCATGGCAGGGTTTTCATGACAGGATGTGTGCACAGGGTTTTTCAAAGAACGTCCTGAAATCAGGCGTCTTTTTTAAGCTGGCCAAAGGGTGCCCAGCAGCGGCCATCACGCGCCAGAAGAGCATCTGCTCCAGAGGGGCCGGTGCTGCCGGCTTCATAAAATTCCGGCGCGGTGGTGGCTTTGCTCCAGGCTTGCAGAACCGGGTCCACGGCCCGCCAGCCAGCTTCGATATTATCGGCACGCTGGAAAAGCGTGGCGTTGCCCTGCAGGCAGTCATACAGCAGGGTTTCATACCCCACATTGGGGATCGCCCCGAAGGCGTTTTGGTAGCGGAACTCGGACACCACTTCTTCCACCACTGTTTCCGGGCCGGGGTGCTTGGCGTTGAAGTGCAGGTCCGCCCCTTTTTCCGGCCGGATATTATAAACAAACCGATTAGGCGCTTGCGGTGCACCCTCTGCCGTGCGGAACAGCGGGTGCGGTGTCTGTTTGAACTGCACCACAATTTCCGTCACGTTGGAACTCAGGGCTTTGCCGGTGCGCAGATAGAAGGGCACCCCGGCCCAGCGCCAGGTATCAATTTCAATTTTCAGGGCCGCGTAGGTTTCCGTCGTGCTGGTTGGGCTCACGCCGGGGCTGGCGCGATAAGCGTCAATGTCGCGTCCCGCTACTGTTCCTGCGGTATATTGTCCGCGTACGGCGTTTTCCGGCGTGATGGGACGAATGGCGTCAAACACCTGCTGCTTGGCATTACGGATGGCTTCAGCTTTTAAGGAGGAAGGCGGTTCCATAGCGACCAGTGCGAGCAACTGGAACAGATGGTTGGGCACCATGTCCCGCAGCGCGCCTGTGGCATCGTAAAACACACCGCGCCCTTCAACGGAGAGTGTTTCTGCGGCGGTAATCTGAATGTGGTCGATATAGTCACGCCGCCAGAGCGGGTCGAACAGCAGATTGCTGAAGCGGAGTGCCAGCAGGTTCTGCACGGTCTCCTTCCCCAGAAAATGGTCCACCCGGTAAATCTGCGTTTCCTTCAGGAAAGACAGCAGATGCGCATTCAACGCCTGTGCGGACTGCAGATCTGTGCCGAACGGTTTTTCCACCACCAGCCGCCGGAAGCGGTTCGGGGCTTCCTCCATCAGTCCGGCGCGGGCCAGACTTTCCGCTGCCGTGCCAAAAAAGCGCGGCGGTGTGGCGAGGTAGAAGACGGCGTTGCCCTTACCGATATCCGGGGCCAGACCGCCCAGCGCATCAACAGATGTGAAGTCCAGCGCGCGATAGGTCATCCGGCTGGCAAGCCAGGACCACGCGTCCTCATTGATGCTGGCGGTATAAAATTCAGCATGTCTGTCCTGCGTGAAGCTTTCCATCTTGGCGCGCAGGGAGTCGACCCAGCTTTCCGTCGTCTCTTTTTCAAGACTAGCGCCGATAATCCGGAAATCATCCGGCAGGAAGCCATTGCACGTCAGGTCATACAGTGCGGGTACCAGCAGCCGATGGGTCAGGTCTCCCGCCGCACCGAGGATCACCAGTGTCCCGGCCGGGGCCGGATGAGTGGCCGCAGGGGCTACAACCGGGGTGGGAATGCCGGGAGATGCGGGGGCTGAAGTCATTTTTCATTTATCCTTGCACGACGGAAGGGCATGCTCCGCAATTCCATTTTTACCCGGTTTGGTCTAGGTTTCCTGCCCGGTCAGGCTTTGGCAGGAATGAGTAAGGGAAGAGTTATGGGGTATCGGGTTGCAGTTGTAGGCGCCACCGGAGCAGTAGGGCGTGAAATTTTAAAGACACTGGCCGAGCGGGAGTTCCCCGTTGACGATATTGTTGCGCTGGCGTCACCACGATCTGCCGGGCGTGAAATCTCGTTTGGGGACCGTACGCTCAAGGTCCGGAATCTTGAAACCTTTGATTTCAAAGGCTGGGATATTGGTCTGTTCTCCCCGGGTGGTGAGGTCTCGGCCAAATATGCTCCCATTGCCGCCAAAGCGGGCTGTGTGGTGATTGATAACACCTCCCACTTCCGCATGGACCCGGACGTGCCGCTGGTGGTGCCGGAAGTAAACCCGGATGCGCTCAAGCGCATGAAGCGCAACATTATTGCCAACCCGAACTGCTCGACCATTCAGATGGTTGTGGCTCTCAAGCCGCTGCATGACCTGTTTACGCTCAAGCGCGTTGTGGTCTCCACCTATCAGGCGGTGTCCGGTGCGGGCAAAGACGGGATGGACGAGCTGTTTTCCCAGACGCGCGGCAGCTTTGTGACTGACCCGCCGAAGATCGAACAGTTCCAGAAGCAGATTGCCTTTAACTGCATTCCGCAGATTGATCGCTTCATGGATGATGGCGCGACCAAGGAAGAATGGAAAATGGCCGTGGAGACGAGAAAAATTCTCGACCCCGACGTGTCCGTGATTGCCACCTGCGTCCGCGTGCCGGTGTTTATTGGCCATTCTGAAGCCGTTGTGGCGGAATTTGCAGAGCCTGTGGATCTGGCCCGTGCGCGTGAAGTTCTGCGTGAAGCAGAAGGCGTGATTCTGCGCGATGAGCGCGAAGATGGCGGCTATGTGACTCCGATTGAGTGCGTGGGTGAAGATGCAACCTACGTCTCACGCCTTCGTGTCGATCCGACGGTTCCCAACGGCCTCGCCTTCTGGTGCGTGTCCGATAATCTGCGGAAAGGTGCGGCTTTGAACGCAGTGCAGATTGCCGAGACGATGATTGCCCTGGACCTCCTGCCCAGACACGGCTGAGTGAGGTTGCCCCGCCTCGCGGGCTCGTGTTGGCTGGCTGAATTGACCGGTCTGCGGGTTGGGGCGTAGGACAAATTTCGATGCAGAAACGCCGGTCTGAGCCGGTGTAAGGGATAGACGGACAGGATACGAGGCTGACAATGCAGGATATCCGCAAGGCCCTCTACGTAGGGACCCGAAGTGACGGCAGACTCATTCAGCG
The DNA here is from genome assembly GCF_001580615.1 of Acetobacter malorum. Classification (GTDB taxonomy): domain Bacteria; phylum Pseudomonadota; class Alphaproteobacteria; order Acetobacterales; family Acetobacteraceae; genus Acetobacter; species Acetobacter malorum. Next base: position 45,957 of record NZ_LHZC01000044.1, on the reverse strand, counting down.
GCCTATGTCGCCGCATCTGCAAATTTACCGCTATCGCCTGTCCATGGTTCTTTCAATTTCGAACCGCCTGACGGGCGTTGCCGCAACCGGCGGCGCTGCTCTGGGCGTGTTCTGGCTGGCTGCTGCAGCCAAGGGACCGAAAGCGTTTGCTACAGCGCGCAAGGTGACAGGCAACCCCGCAGGGCAATTGCTGCTGGTGGGGTGGCTGGCGTCCGTTGTGTATCACACGGTGGGCGGCATCCGGCATCTGATCTGGGATAGCGGCAAGCGCTATGACAAGGAAGAGCTGAACAAGGATGGCCCGGTTGCCGTGGGTGTGACCGCTGGTGTCAGCACTGTGCTGGCCGCGGGCCTTCTGGGCGTTGCCGCCAAACGGGCGCGCGCTCTGGCCAAAGCAGGAAAGGCATCCTGATATGACTGATTCCGCTCCTCATATTGAGGTCATGCGCTCACAGCTGAGCCGTGCCCGTGGACTTGGGGCCGGTGGCTCCGGCACGGCGCACTGGTGGGCCGAGCGCGTGACGGCGGCGTCTCTTCTGCCGCTTTCAACATGGTTTATTGTCCAGATGTTCCGCCTTGGCGGCACAGACCATGCAGAGGTTGTGAAGTGGGGCGGCAAGCCGGTGAACGCCACCATGCTGACCGCGCTGATCATCACGACTTTCTACCACGCGCAGCTCGGCCTGCAGGTGATTGTGGATGACTACGTTCACGGCAAGGCGCATCTGCCGACCCGTATTCTGGTCAAGCTCGTCACCTCCCTGCTGGGGCTTCTGGGCGTGTTTGCCGTAATCAAGCTTGTGGCTGCCGGTAGCCGGCGGTCCTGACCAGACCTGAACGCTGTGCCGCCTGTTTGCGCCACATGTCGCGGCGGCACGAAATCTGAAGACATGACAGGCCGAACGCACATGGGAGCGCCGTCACGATGAATGCCAATACCTCTCCGTCCCGGGGAGCTTACCGGATTGTCGACCACGCTTATGATGTCGTGGTTGTTGGAGCAGGCGGTTCCGGCCTGCGCGCCACGCTGGGCATGGGGGCTGCAGGCCTCAAAACTGCCTGCGTGACCAAGGTTTTCCCCACACGAAGCCACACGGTGGCCGCTCAGGGCGGTATCGGGGCCTCTTTGGGGAACATGGCCGAGGATAACTGGCGCTGGCATATGTATGACACCGTAAAAGGGTCAGACTGGCTGGGTGATCAGGACGCCATTGAATTCATGTGCCGCGAGGCCGTGCCCGCCGTGCAGGAACTGGAACATTTCGGTGTGCCGTTCTCCCGCACGGAAGATGGCAAGATCTATCAGCGCCCCTTTGGCGGCCATATGAGCGAATACGGCAAGGCCCCTGTGCCCCGTGCCTGCGCTGCGGCTGACCGGACAGGCCATGCCATTCTGCACACGCTGTATCAGCAGTGCCTGAAGCATAACGTCGAATTCTTTGTCGAATACTTCGCCATTGACCTGATTATGGACGATAAAGGCGAATGTCGTGGCGTTATGGCCTGGTGTCAGGATGACGGCACGATCCATCGCTTCAATGCGAAGATGGTCGTGCTGGCAACTGGTGGTTATGGCCGTGCCTATCAGTCCTGCACCTCGGCCCATACCTGCACGGGTGATGGCAATGCCATGGCCATGCGCGCCGGTCTGCCGACGCAGGATATGGAATTTGTGCAGTTCCACCCGACAGGTATTTATCCGGCTGGCTGCCTGCTGACGGAAGGCTGCCGTGGTGAAGGCGGGTATCTGACCAATTCTGAAGGCGAGCGCTTTATGGAGCGTTATGCGCCGACGGCGAAGGATCTTGCCTCGCGTGACGTGGTCTCCCGCGCCATGACGATCGAGATCAAGGAAGGCCGTGGCTGCGGTCCGAAGAAAGACCATATCATGATGCATCTTGAGCATCTGGGGTCTGACCTTCTGCACCAGCGTTTGCCGGGTATTCTGGAAACAGCGCGTATTTTTGCCGGCGTGGATGTCACCAAGGAGCCGGTGCCGGTTCTGCCGACGGTGCATTATAATATGGGCGGGATTCCGACCAATATTCATGGTGAAGTCATTCGCCCGACGCCGGAGAACCCGGATGCCGTTGTCCCCGGCCTGATGGCTGTGGGTGAGGCTGCGTGTGTGTCCGTGCATGGTGCGAACCGTCTGGGCACGAACTCCCTGCTGGATTTGATTGTGTTTGGTCGCGCTGCGTCCAAACGGGCTGCGGAAATTGTTAAACCGAGCGACTTCATCAGACCGCTGCCGCCGGGTGCCGGGGATGCAGCGCTCGATCGTCTGGACAAGCTGCGTTACGCCAAGGGCGGCACGAAAGTCTCCGCCATGCGGGACCGTTTGCAGCGCGACATGCAGACGCATGCAGCCGTTTTCCGCACACAGGAAAGCCTGCAGGAAGGTGTTGATAAAATTCACCAGATCTGGGACGACCTCGGGGATATTTCCGTCTCTGACTCGTCACTGATCTGGAACAGTGACCTGATGGAAGCGCTGGAATTTGAAAACCTTCTGGCCAATGCAACGGCTACGCTGGAAAGCGGGCTTGCCCGGCATGAAAGCCGCGGCGCGCATGCCCGGGATGATTTCCCCAAACGCGATGACAAGGAGTGGATGAAGCACTCCGTTTCCTGGCTGGATGAAAAGGGCGGCATCAAGCTGACCTATCGTCCGGTGCATTTGAAGACCCTGACGGATGACGTTCAGGTCTTCCCACCCAAAGAGCGCGTTTACTGAGCCGACGGGAAGAACGGGCGAAAAAGGGAGGCGAACATGGTCGAACTCAGACTGCCGCGCAACAGCGAGATCGGGAAAGGCAAAACCTATCCCGCGCCAGCCGGGGCTAAAAACGTCAGGACGTTCAGGGTTTATCGCTGGACGCCGGATGATGACAGAAATCCGGTAGTGGATTCCTATGAAGTGGATCTGGATGCTATCGGGCCGATGGTGCTAGACGCCATTATCCATATCAAGAATGATGTGGACCCGACGCTGACATTCCGCAGGTCTTGCCGTGAAGGGATTTGCGGCTCCTGCGCGATGAACATTGACGGTGAAAACACGCTGGCGTGTCTTAAGCCGATTAAAGACATCAAGGGCGATGTGCGCATCTATCCGCTGCCGCACATGCCGATTGTCAAGGATCTGGTCTCGAACCTGGATGGTGCCTATGCGCAGCTGCGGGCGATTAACCCGTGGTTGCAGTCAGACAGTGCGCCGCCGCCGGATGCCGAGCGTAAGCAGAGCATTGAAGAACGCGCCAAGCTGGATGGCATGTGGGAGTGCATTCTGTGCTTCTGCTGCACAACCTCCTGCCCGTCTTACTGGTGGAACGGTGATAAGTATCTGGGGCCAGCTGTGCTGCTGGCAGCGTATCGCTGGATTGCGGACAGCCGTGATGAGCATACGGGTGACCGGCTGGATGGGCTGGAAGATACCTTCAAGCTCTATGCCTGCCGTACCATTATGAACTGCACGCAGACCTGCCCCAAAGGCCTGAACCCTGCCAAGGCGATTGGCCGGATTAAAGAGCTGCAGATTGAACGGAAAGCCTGAGAACCACTCTTTAGTCTGAGTAGTCCTTGGTTTTCTGGCCCGTAAAGGGTGTGTAAAGACGAGAGAAACCCGGTGCGTCATGCAGGCGCACCGGGTTTTTTCGTTTTAAAGTTAAAAATGCCTTTAAAAAAGAACTGTTATGACTGGTTCTGAAAATAGGTTACTTCAGACATTCGCATTTAAAAATGCATAAAAATTGATCGTTGAGATTATATTTAAACAATAGTCTCAAAACATAAGGAAGTCAGTGTGCAAGAGAGAGATAGCAGGAGCAGTCTGTTTTTCTCAGAGATTATGCCCAAAACAGTTTCTCCAAGGCTTGCAGCAGGATTGAAATACCTCCTGATCAGCCTTGTTGTGGTGTATGTGTTGAGTTATTGCGTCATCCCCTTTTCGGATGGCGATCCTGCTTATTACGTGCTGATTGGCCGTGGTCTGCTCCGAGACCATATTCTGCCTTACAACTATGCGTTTGATCACAAACCCTTCGGCGTTTATCTGTTCTATGGACTTTGGGACAGGCTTGCGCCTTTTGTCCCGGGGAAATTTACGCTTCTGGCGGTGCTGTTAAGTGGGGCTTTTGTCACCATCGGGCGGGTGTTCGGGGCTTTTAATCGCGGTCTTGCTTTTGTCATTCTGATTGTATGCGGCGCGATTTTTGATGTCCTGTCCGGCAATACGGAGCTTGTTCTGGCGGTAAGCGAAGCGCTGATTCTGGCGTTGATGCTCAAAGGAATAGAGACAGCCAAAGGGAGCCTGTTTTTTCTGGCAGGCTGTCTTTCTGCTCTGGCCGTCAATGTGAATTATCTGGCAGGCGTGTGCCTTCTGGGGCCTGAGGCTCTGCTCCTGCTTTCTCCCGGCTGGTTCCGTCTTTCCCGGTGTGTGATGGTTTTTCTGGGAGTTATCGTCGGTCTGGTCGTTCTGTTTTCGCCCTATCTGATTGTCGGACATGGCGCGTTGCAGACTTATTTTTCCATGCAGAGAAGTTTTCTGCACCAGTATAGTGGCGCGCTATCAGACCGCTTGCAGTGCGTCTTCTGGATGATGGTTTATCTCGGGTTGATGCTGCCCATTCTGCTTGGATGGATCAGGCGTTTTCCGGTCAATCTGGCGGATGAAGCCTCACGCCGCAGCATGATTTTGCCTGTGTGGTTTGCCTCATCGTTTCCGGCAACTTTGCTATCCGGCCATCCATACCAGCACTATTTCATTCTCTGTTTTGCGCCCGCCACACTCATGCTGGTAATTTTGTTCCGGGAAGGTGCATTGCCTCCTCGTCTTGCTCTTATGCCTCTTTGGGTCTCTTCTGTGTTTTTCATGGGGACAGAGGTGAAGAGGAATGTCAGTGTCGCCCTCTACACGTCGCGCGTGGATTATGCGCAAATTGCCCGGCAGGTTGGGCATGCCAAAGTTCTGGATATCAGAACCTTTCACGCTGTTTTCTATTTGTCTGATTTAAAGCCGTTTGATGTGTATCTGTTCAGTGATCACATCGACATTTTCTTCCGGCAGAACGCCTGGAAGCGTTATATGCAGGACCTCCAGCAGCATCCCTCATATGTGGTGGCTCCTTATATGGGCTGCGAAAGACATGAGGTGGAAGTCCCTGTTTGCCAGTGGCTGCAGGACCATTACACCCTGACGTATGCGGTGAATGTCCGGCATAGTCATAAAAACAAACCGAATAAATTCTCTTTATCGCTCTACAAGCTTCGGCAGCCGACTGAATCAGTAACTCAGTCTGGCCTGTAAAATAACCGTTTCGGTTTGCCTTGCGCACGAAGCATCCCGCATAAAAGACGGATGATGATGCTTCGTGACGCCTGCCCGGAAGATATCCCCCGGATTACCAGCATTTATAACCATGCCGTGTTGCATACGACGGCGATCTGGAACGAGACGGTCGTTGATGAGGCCAACCGTCGGGCGTGGCTGCGCGAGCGCCAGCAGGCCGGGTATCCGGTGCTGGTGGCTGTCTCGCCGGACGGAGCGGTGGCGGGGTACGCCACCTTTGGGCCCTGGCGGGCGTGGGATGGCTACCGGCATACGGTGGAACATTCCGTTTATGTGCATCCTGACGCTCAGCGGCAGGGCGTGGGGCTGACCTTGATGAAAGCGCTGATCGAGCAGGCCCGCACGCACGGAAAGCATGTGATGGTGGCCGGGATTGATGCGGACAATGCTGGATCTGTTGCGCTGCATCAGCAGCTTGGGTTTGAAGCCACAGGCGTGATGAAAGAGGTTGGCTGCAAATTTGGGCGCTGGCTGGATCTGACATTTTTCTGCCTGAAGCTGGATACCCGACCCCGACCCTGACGCTGCGGCATCTGTTGAAAAGATTGACGCTGAGGAAGCAGGGTGAGACACCAGTCCTTTCTATGAGAACGGGAGCAGTTCGTGTTTGACGGCCATCTTTCCTCCGTTGCCGGTCGTACGCGGGCATGGACAGACAGTTTGTTTGTGGACCACGCCATTTTCCGGCTGGTCTGGACCAATTTTCACGCCGTAGTACCGGGCAAGGTTTACCGCTGCAACCATCCAACCCCGGCGCGGCTGAAATGGGCCATGCGGCGTTTTAACCTGCGCACGCTGGTCAATTTGCGTGGGCACCGGAAATGCGGGTCCGATGCGCTCTCCCGCAACGCTGCCGCCCGGCTTGGGCTGGCGCATGTGGATATGGCGTTTGAAAGCCGGGGCGCACCGCATCGGGACCGTATTTTGCGTTTTGCCGGTTTGTATCAGCAGATTGCCTTCCCGATGCTGATGCATTGCAAATCCGGGGCGGACCGGGCTGGTCTGGCATCCGGGCTGGTGATCCTGTTTGAAGGCGGCACGGCAGAGCGGGCGCTCAAGGAACTGTCCTGGCGGTATGGGCATTTTCGCCAGTCCCGCACTGGCATTCTGGATGCGTTTTTCCTGCGATATCAGGCTGAGGCCGAAGGGCGCATTCCGTTTCTGGACTGGGTGCGCGATGAGTATGATGAAGCGGCGCTGAAGCGGGACTTTGTGGCCGGAAAAATTGCCTCTTTCATGACAGATCAGGTTTTACGCAGAGAGTAACAGCCCCATGGATGCACAGCCTGCTCCGGCCGCTCCGGTTCATTCGTTGCCTGCATCCCATCCGCCTGTGCCTGTTTTTGCAGCGGCTCTGGCCATTTTATCGTGGGCCAGCGCCTATCCTGTGGTGCGTCTGGCGTTGCAGGTTCTCCCCCCTATCCCGCTGGCAGCCGTGCGCTATGCGTTAGCGGCGGTTATTGCGTTGGTCTGGGTTGGCTGGACGCGCCCCCGGTTGCCGCGTGTGCAGGACCTGCCGCGCTTTGTGGTGTGCGGGGCGATTGGCATTTCCCTTTATAATATCCTGTTCAATCTGGGGGAGCAGACGGTTTCCGCCGGGGCGGCCAGCCTGTTGATCAGTTTTTCTCCGCTGATCGCGGCCCTTCTTGCTGTTAGCGTGATGGGAGAGCGGCTGTCCGTCTGGGGCTGGGTTGGCTCACTGGTCAGCTTCTGTGGTGTTGTGCTGGTGGCGCAGGGGCAACCGGGTGGGCTGACGTTTGGCTCCGGCGCGGCAGATGTGCTGGGGGCCGCCTTTTCTGCCGCAGTCTATAACGCTGTGCAGAAAAAACTTGTGGCGGTGTATGGGGCTTTGGCGACAACCGCCTACGTGCTGATTATTGGCGCTGTGTTGCTCATCCCCTGGCTGCCGCAGGCGGTGCAGAGCTTGCAGACTGCTCCTGTTACCGGCTGGATTCTGGTGGTGCAGCTTGCGGTGTTTCCGGCCATTCTGGGCTATGCGGCATGGGCGCATGTTGTGGGCAGGATTGGCGTTGCGCGCTCTTCCGGCTTTATCTACCTGCTTTCCCCCGCGACTTTGCTGCTGGCGTTTTTGATCACCGCCGAAGTGCCTAGCCTGCGTATGCTGGTGGGGGGAGCCATTATTCTGGCCGGTGTCGGGCTGATGAATACGCTGGGGCGTGTAAGACCTCCGGTAGTCCCACAAAAAACGCCGGAGGTCTGAGACCTCCGGCGCGTTCTGTCTTCTCTGAAAAACTCTCTGAAATCAGAGTATTTTTCAGATGGGAATGGTCCGTTCCAGCGTAGAGCTGAGTGCTGTCAGGCCCGGCAGAACCTTGCCTTCCAGCCATTCCAGAAAAGCGCCGCCTGCGGTGGAGACATATGTCATGTCATGCAGCACACCGGCGTGACGCAGGGCGGAAACAGTGTCCCCCCCTCCGGCAATGGTTTTCAGGCTGCCAGCCTTGGTCAGGCGAGCAGCTTCCTGTGCGACGGCATTGGTGCCTTCATCAAACGGCGGGAGTTCGAACACACCCAGAGGGCCGTTCCACACCAGTGTTTTCAGGCCAGCCAGTTTCGCCTTCAGCAGCGCAACCGTTTCCGGCCCCACATCCAGCGCCATCCAGCCGTCGGGAATTTCCGTCACGGGGGCGACCAGCGTGGGCGCACCGGCCATGAAGTCCTCAGAGAGAACAACATCCACCGGCAGAACCAGATCGCAGTTCTTTTCCTGCGCCTTGGCGATGATCTGCCGGGCGGTGTCCAGCATATCCTCTTCCTTGAGCGACTTGCCGACGCTCAGCCCTTTGGCCGCAAGGAAGGTGTTGGCCATGGCCCCCCCCACAACCAGAACATCTACGCGCTCCAGCATGTTTTCCAGCAAGGCGAGTTTGGTGGAGACTTTCGCCCCGCCCACAATCGCGCCAACCGGATGCTCAGGGTTTTCAAGAGCGGCATCCAGCGCGGAAAGTTCCGCTTCCATCAGGCGCCCGGCGTAGGACGGCAGATGTTCGGCCACACCAGCGGTAGAGGCATGAGCCCGGTGCGCTGCGGAGAACGCGTCGTTCACATACACATCGCCCAGTCTGGCCAGTTCGGCGGCCAGATCCGGTGCGTTGGCTTCCTCACCCGGGTAGAAGCGGGTGTTTTCCAGCAGCAGCACTTCCCCGTCCTGCAGGGAGCGGGCTGCGGTTTCTGCCTGCGGGCCGATACAGTCATGCATGAAGCTGACCGGCTTACCCAGTGCCGTGGCCAGAGCCTTGGCCATGGGCTCCAGAGACAGGCCGGGCACAACCTTGCCCTTGGGGCGGTCAAAATGGCTGAGCACAATCACGCGCCCGCCTTTGTCCGCCAGTTCCCGGATGGTGGGCACAATGCGCTCAATGCGCGTCATGTCCGAAATCTTTCCGTCCTGCATGGGGACGTTCAGATCGGCTCTCAGCAGGATACGCTTGCCCTTCGGGTCAAGCTTATCCAGCGTATTGAAGGGAAGAATGGCCATCAGAGTGAGCCGAACAGCGCCGCAGTGTCGGACATGCGGTTGGAGAAGCCCCACTCATTGTCATACCAGGCGCAGATGCGCACCAGCTTGCCGCCATCGACCAGAGAGGTCTGCGTGGCGTCAAAGGTGGAGGATGCCAGAACATGGTTGAAGTCGGAGCTGACCAGCGGGGCATCGGAATACGCCAGAACGCCTTTCAGTGCGCCTTCGGACGCGGCCTTGATGGCAGCGTTCACCTCTTCCACGGAGCCCGGCACCTTTTTCGGCACGAAGTCGAGCGAGACGAGGGAGACGTTGGCCGTCGGCACACGAATGGCCGTGCCATCCAGCTTGCCTTTAAGGTGCGGCAGAACCAGACCAACGGCGCGGGCAGCACCCGTGGAGGTCGGGATCATGTTCAGGCCAGCAGCGCGGGCGCGGCGCAGGTCTTTATGCAGGGTGTCCACTGTCCGCTGGTCACCCGTGTAGGAATGGATGGTGACCATGTAGCCACGTTCAATACCAAACGTATCTTCCAGCACCTTGGCGACCGGAGCCAGACAGTTGGTGGTGCAGGAGGCGTTGGAGATCACCGTCATGTCCGGCGTCAGCACATCCTGGTTCACACCGTAAACGATGGTGGCATCAGCATCCGTGCCCGGAGCGGAAATAATCACCTTGCGGGCACCGGCGGCCAGAAGCTGGCCAGCTTTTTCCTTGGAGGTGAACAGGCCTGTGCATTCCATGGCCACATCCACGCCTTGGAACGGTACCTTGGAGGGGTCACGTTCGGCAGAAACGGTAATCGGGTCCCATGTGCGGCCATGCGCGGTGATGATCAGCTTGTTGCCATCAACTTTCACATCAGCCGGCAGGCGGCCATGCACACTGTCATAGCTCAGCAGGTGGGCGTTATCCGCAACGCTACCCAGATCGTTAATGGCCACCGGCACAACGTCCGTGCGTCCGCTTTCAATAATACCGCGCAGCACAAGCCGGCCAATACGCCCGAATCCGTTGATTGCAATTTTGACTGCCATGGTTTTTTAAGCTCCGTTTTTTTATTCTATGGTCTTGTCGTTAACGGTCCCCGAACGCGGGTCCGGGACTGGTCCGGCGTGCGTAGGGAAGACCCCTGTTCACGGCCTGAGGTCAGAAGGCGCGTGCGCACCTTCTCGCAGATCGCTTCAACAGTAATGCCGAAGCGCTCATACAATGCGTTGGCCGGGGCGGACGTGCCGAAATCATCCATGCCAACAAAAACTCCTTCTTCACCAAGCCAGCGTTCCCAGCCAAAGCTGGAAGCGGCCTCAACCCCCACGCGCAGCCCGGACGTGCCGAGCACGGTCTTGCGGTAGCTGGCGGGCTGTTCGGCAAACAGTTCCCAGCAGGGGATAGAGACTACGGTGGCCCCAATATCCTGTCGGGCCAGATGGTGCGACGCTTTCAGCGCGATGGCAACCTCTGGGCCAGAGGCAATCAGCGTCACCTGCCGGTTGTCTTCCTGCTTCACCACATACCCCCCGCGGGAGGGGGTGCCGAATGCTGGCGGAGGGAGTGGGCCGTACTGGTTTTCATACGGGCAGAGTAGCAACATGGCCGGTCCTTCCTGCCAGTTGAGAGCGGCCTCCCAGCAGGCTGTGGTCTCACACGCATCACACGGGCGGAAAACAGCCAGATGCGGCATGGCGCGCAGGCTGGCCAGCTGTTCCACTGGCTGCCAGCCCCCGCCGCCATCACCCAGCGCCAGCCCGTCACCCGTCAGCAGATACAGCACTTTGCGGCGCATGAGGGCCGCCATGCGCAAGGCGGAACGCATGCGATCCACCGTCATCATGCTCGCGGCACAGATGGGAAGCAGGCCGCCGTGCAAGGCAATACCGTTGAGCATACCAGCCATGCCATGATCCTGAATGCCGCAGGACTGCTCCGCCGGCAGCAGGCGCGTGCGGGCCCTGAATGTGGCAGGCAGAGCGACCGGTGCTGCCAGATCCAGCCGATAGGCGGATGACGCCGTCAGGCAGACCAGTTCAGGCAGAATTTCGGACAGGGCGCGGAGTCCGGCAAAACCTGCATCCTGCGTGGCGTGCCCCGTTGCGGCGCCCATTTGCCAGCGGCAGGCGCGCTGCCAATCCTCATCAAACAGGGCGGGGCGCTGGCCCTGTATCTCCCGCTCAAAGGCATTGCGCAGGCGGTGGCGGGCAAAGCGGCGCAACCAGGAGCGCCGGGTAGTCGCCCCGCGTCGGGCGGTGGGACTCCATGGGCCGGTCAGCTCTTCTTCCGGCGGGAGTTGGGGGCCGGGCAGAACCTCAGGCGCACTGGAGGGCAGGCAGGCAATCAGGGTTGGTTTGCGGGCCCGGAGCGTGGCCGCAAGAGCGGAGCTGATGGCCGCAGCACTGCCTGCGTCCACCCGGCGCACCGTCCAGCCAGAGGCGCTGAAGCGGGCGAGCGAATCGGCAAAGTCCCCGTTATCCGGGCCTGCGGGCGGGGAGACAAGAACGGCCAGCCTGTCCAGCCCAAAGCGCCCGGCCAGTTGCGCGGCCTCCATGGCCACGCCGGTTGCAAGGTCCGTATCCTGCGCCAGCACCCATGTGCGGTGGTTAACCAGTGAGCGGCCAAAGCGGCGGGCAAGCGTCTGTTCTGCAAAGGCCATGCCCACGGCTGCGGCAACGCCCTGCCCGGCCAGACCCGGAGCAACTTCCACCGCAGGGTGACGGCCATATTCCAGGGGAATGTTATTCGCTGTGGGGGAGCCTGTCAGGCGCAGCATGGCGCGCAGCAGGGGCAGCATGGTGGTGGAGGGCACCACAAACCGGTCCCGGTCTGGCCAGTTGGGGGCGCTGGGGTCAAACCGCAGCACACGGCACCAGAGTGCTGTCACCGGCAGGCACATTCTGTTTAGCAGTGTGCGGGCGTGCGGTGGGAGGGGCTCGTCATTCAGCAGCAGACGTGCGGCGCGGCTCATTCTGGCCACGGCACTTTGCTGGGCGGAGAGGGTGGCCTCTTCCCGCAGTTCGGTCGGGTCTGTCGAAGGGACTGCTGCCATTCGCCTGCCTTCCGTGATGGGCCTGCCCTTGCGGCAGGTCTTCATCCTCGTGCCCTGCTCAATAAAGGCGGGTGGAGGTGAGAGCAAGTTTTGAGGGCCTTACGAAGCGCTTAACCTTGCGTCTGCCGTAAAGGAGCGCGAAAGAGGATGGCAAGAGTCGCCTCATCCTGTTTGACCCGGAGATCTGCCCGTTATGCTGTCTGTTTCCCGCTTTATAGAAAAGGGGCCGTTTTTCCGGGTGGCGTTTGTGGCCAGTGTTGCGCTGTGCCTGAGTGGCTGCAAGCTGGTTGACCAGAAAACCTTCAATGCCCGGGCAGGCAAACCGCCCGTGCCTTATATTCCGCCGCCGCCGCCCGGCCCGCCGCCAGTGCCGCCGTTGATTGAGCTTGTGGCGGGCACCTCCCCGGCTGAATGGAGCGGGCCGGTTGCGCAGATTGTGCACAAGGCGCTGGCCAGCAAGCCGGATATTCTGTTTGTGGTGCAGTGTCTGGTGCCGCCGGGTACGGATTCCGAGACAGATCAGCAGGCTCTGGTGCAGCTGGTACAGGGGGATGGACAGGCCGTGACGCAGGCTATCATCAAGGATGGAGCCTCCCCGGCACAGGTGGAAATGGCCGCTATGCCGGATTCGACCGTGACGAACTCAGTCATCAGAGTGTATGTGAAGTAACTCTAACAAGTTTATGTGAAGACCGGCCAGACGGCCGACGGGCCCTGTGCCGAGCCCCGACCGTTTCTGACGACGCGAGGAGAGTAGAAGCGTGGGATCAATCAAAAACGCCCGGCATCCGTTTTATGAGCACTGTCACACGGCGTTGAATGATATCAGACAGCAGGGGCGTTACCGCACATTTACCCCGCTGGCACGTCTTGCAGACCGTTTCCCTCTGTATGAGGAAGAACTGCCTGCCCTGCCGGAAGGCCGGGAAGTGATTGTCTGGTCCACCAATGACTATCTGGGCATGGGTGTTGTACCGGAAGTGCAGGAAGCCGCGATTGCCGCCATCCGTGAGCATGGTGCTGGGGCCGGTGGCACCCGCAATATTGCCGGAACCAGCCCGCTGCATACAGCACTGGAAGCTGAAGTCGCTGCGCTGCACGGTAAGGAAGCCGGGCTTCTGTTCGTCTCTGGATATGTGTCCAATCAGGCCAGCCTGCAGACCATTCTGACCTCCATGCCCGGCTGGATCTGCTTTTCAGACCGCCTGAACCATGCCTCCATGATTGCGGGCATCAAGGGCGCACGTGGCTCCCAGACGGTTATTTTCGAGCATAATGATCTGGCGGACCTTGAGGCCAAACTGGCCGCGGCCCCGGTTGATGCGCCCAAGCTGATTGCGTTTGAGAGCGTCTATTCCATGGACGGCGATATTTCCGACATTGCCGGGATCTGCGCCCTCGCCCGTAAATATAATGCCCTGACCTATCTGGATGAGGTGCATGCGGTCGGCCTGTATGGTGAGGAAGGCGGCGGGATCTCCCAGCGTGATGGCGTGGCCGATCAGGTCGATATTATTGAAGGCACACTTGCCAAAGGCTTTGGCGTGCATGGCGGCTACATCACGGCTACAGCCGAGATTGTTGATTTCCTGCGCTCCACGGCGTCCGGCTTCATCTTCACCACGGCTCTGCCGCCGCCGGTTGTGGGCGCTGCGCTGACCAGTGTGCGCAAGGTGCGGGCTGAAAACTGGCGTCGTGAGAAAATGTTCGAGCGGGTGAATACCTTCCGCGCCCGCCTGCGGGCTGCCGGGGTACCGTTTACCATGACGCCCAGCCACATTGTGCCCATTCCGGTTGGGGATGCGGAACGCTGCAAGCGCATCAGCCGCCGCCTGCTGGTAGAATATGGGCAGTATGCCACGCCCATCAATTATCCCACCGTGCCGCAGGGCACGGAGCGCCTGCGGCTGACGCCGGGGCCGTTCCATACGGATGAGATGATGGATGAAATGGTGCGCGCTCTGGCGCATCTGCTGCGGGAAGAAGGCGTGATGCCTGCCCGCCAGACCGAAGACGCGGCCTGAAAAAACGGATCTCTCAGCCCCTCCCCGGTTCAGGCAACCGGGGAGGGGCCGGAGGGGTCAGTGCGCTTTGCGCAGTCGGTCGAGGGCCGCTTTCAGGTCACTCTCTGACGCAGCACCGGGAATAATTTCACGTTCGCCAATAATGAAGGTCGGCGTCCCTTCCAGATCAATGGCCTTTGCCAGCTCAAGATTCTTGCTCAGTGCGGCTGTGACAGCCGGGCTCTTCATGTCTTTCAGCAGCCGGTCCGCATCCAGCCCGACATTTTGTGCAAGACGACGAATGCGATCCAGAGACGGCGCTGAGGAATCGGTCATCAGCGCTTTCTGGAACGGGATATATTTGCCCTGAAGGCCAGCCGCCATAATGGCTTCAGCATCAATCACGCTGTTCGGCCCCAGAACCGGGATGACCTTTTCAACCAGCCGGAGGTCGGGTTCTGAGCCAATCAGGTGGTCCACATCGCCCAGCACCTTGCGGCAATATTGGCAACGGGGGTCATAAAACTCGACCACTTCCAGCTTGCCGTTTTTATTGCCCAGCACAACGTCCGTCGTGCTTTGTCCATACTGCGCCTTGTTGCGGCGCACCGTCTCCAGCGCGGAGGACGCTTTTCTGGCGGACGCCTGCGCCTGCAGGGAGGAGATGGCGTCAGACAGAATGGTAGGGTCTGTCTTCAGCGCATTGCGCACGATTTCAACAATTTCCGCCCGTTGTGCGGGGCTGAAACTGCCGTCCGCAGCATGGGCGGAGACCGCCCCGCCGCAGAGCAGGAGGAGGCTTGCGGCTCCGGCCAGAGCGGCGCGCCTGAAAGAAAAGGTTATCAGCTTTTTCATCGTGCCTTTATGTCTAAAGCAGAACCGTTGGGATGGAAATGGCGCGCGCGTGTTGCTGCCTGCCCGGAAGAGCGGTAATTCAGAGTAGATATTCAGACGCCCGGTATGCGGGCAGACCAGCGAAATGGAGACATCAAGGCGTGCCCGAGCATTTCATGAAGACCTGTTCAGCCCGGCTTGCGCCGTTATTTTCAGGTCCTGCCCGGATGGCAGCTCTGCTGATGGCCTGTTCACTGACTGCCTGTGGCAGCGAGCAGGGTCGCCCTGCCCAGCCTGCTGTAACAGGGTTTGTGGGTGAGGTTGTGGCGGACGAACCGCAGGCTGCGCTGGTCGCGCGTGATGTGCTGGCGCAGGGCGGTAACGCGGCAGATGCCGCGGCGGCTCTGGGGCTGGCACTCTCCGTCACCCTGCCGTCCCGTGCGTCTCTTGGGTCTGGCGGGGCCTGTCTGGCCTGGCGTCCGGGTGATGCGCAGGGGCAGGCCTTCCTCTTCCTGCCGCATGCCGGGCAGACCGATGCGCAGTCTGACCGCCCTGCCGCCGTGCCCATGCTGGCCCGTGGCCTGTATCTGATGCAGATGCGTTATGGCCGTGTCGATTTTGCGGACATCATTGTCCCGGCCCGCAATCTGGCGACCGATGGCGTTCCGGTTGGTGGCCTTCTGGCGTCCGATCTGGCCGCCGTGCAGGCTCCCCTGCTGGCGGACGAAAAAACCCGTGCCATTTTTGCCAATAGTAATGGCACCGTGCTGGCTGCGAATGACCTGATGGTGCAGCCCCGTCTGGCGGGTGCGCTGGAGCGTTTGCGTATTGCCGGTGTGGGCGATCTTTATAATGGTTCACTGGCGCAGAGCTTTACGCAGGCGTCTCAGGCTGCGGGTGCTGGCCTGACAACGGCAGACATGCGCGGCAGTCTGGCTGTGGCGGAACAGCCGCTGACGGTGCGTTCGAGTGGGCTGGATATCAGCTTCCTGCCGCCGCCGGCGGATGGTGGTCTGGGCACGGCTGCAGCCTATCTCTCCATGGATGACCATGGTCATGCCAGCGCACGCGGGGAGGCGGTTGTTTCTGGCTGGCGTAACCGGCAGTCCGGCAAGGGCGCTGCCGTGAGCGTTGCGGATGCGGAGGCTCTGCTGAAGAGCGGGCATCTCCCGTCCGGGTCTGCTCTGCCGCCCCTGCCCGCCTCCACCTCCTTTGTGGTGACGGACCGCACGGGTGAGACGGTGAGCTGTGGTCTGACCATGAACAACCTGTTCGGCACCGGCCGTGTGGCGGGTTCCACCGGCATTGTGCTGGCGGCGTCTCCCGTTCGGCGTCCCCTGCCCTTGCTGACGGCGGCTATTGCGCATCAGGGCACCACGCAGTTCCGGGCCGCAGCGACGGCTTCCGGCCAGAATGTGGCGGCGGATACGGCTGCTGTTGCACTGCGGGCGGCTGTTGCTGGCCAGCGCCCGACGGTTACACAGGGTGTGGGGCGCGCCAACTTCGTCTCCTGCCCGGGGGGACTACCGGGAGATTCCGGAAAATGCTTCGGCTGGACCGATCCGCGCGGGTCTGGTCTTGCGGTCTCGTCCGGCCATACCAAATAAGGTCTGTCGCGTTGGCGGCAGGAGGCAAGGCGGCTTCGGGCCGCCTGTTTCCGGCTTGAAATGTTCTCGTTTTGTTTCTATAAGAACAAGCAGAAATCAAATTTTTAAGGTGCCTGAGCGGACTCTGGGGCTTGATGCCAGTCATTGCCCGGCGCGCGGCTTTTATGGCACGTCTTGAAACAGTGCAGCACTCCCGGCCTCAGTCGAGGGCCACAGGAAAGGTGAATGATGGATAAGGCAAAAGCTCTTGAAGGCGCGCTCGGGCAGATTGAACGGGCTTTTGGGAAAGGTTCTGTCATGCGGCTGGGGCAGCGCCCGAAGGAACAGGCAGATGTCGTTCCTTCCGGGTCTCTTGGGCTGGATATTGCTCTGGGGATTGGCGGCCTGCCGCGTGGCCGTGTGGTTGAAATTTACGGGCCTGAAAGCTCCGGTAAAACCACGCTGGCCCTGCACGCCATTGCAGAAGCCCAGAAGCGGGGCGGCACCTGTGCGTTTATTGACGCCGAGCATGCTCTGGACCCCGGTTACGCCAAGAAGCTGGGCGTGGATATTGATAATCTGCTGATTAGCCAGCCCGATGCGGGTGAGCAGGCTCTGGAAATTGCCGACACACTGGTGCGCTCTGGCGCGATTGATGTGTTGGTGGTGGATAGTGTGGCCGCGCTGGTGCCGCGTGCGGAACTGGAAGGCGATATGGGTGATAGCCATGTCGGCCTGCATGCCCGTCTGATGAGCCAGGCGCTGCGTAAGCTGACCGGCTCCGTTGCGCGCTCCAACACCATGATGATCTTCCTTAACCAGATCCGTCTGAAGATCGGCGTGATGTTCGGTAATCCGGAAACCACGACGGGCGGCAACGCGCTGAAGTTCTATGCCTCTGTCCGTCTGGATATCCGCCGCATCGGGTCCATCAAGGACAAGGATGAGGTGGTGGGCAACCAGACGCGTGTGAAGGTGGTCAAGAACAAGATGGCCCCGCCGTTCCGTCAGGTTGAGTTCGACATCATGTATGGCGAAGGCATCAGTAAGGTCGGGGAACTGATCGATCTGGGTGTGAAGGCCGGTGTGGTGGAGAAATCCGGCGCGTGGTTCTCATACGACAGCCAGCGGATTGGTCAGGGGCGTGAAAACTCCAAGCAGTTCCTGCGTGACCACCCGGAAATGGCGGCCGAGATTGAACGCAAGGTGCGTGAGCATTCCGGTATTGTGGCGGAAGCCATGATGCTGGCTCCCGAACACCACACAGAAGACTAAGACTTACTCCCGGCCTGATACGGGGCGGGAGAGAAAGCTGGCTTCGGGATCGTACGAAGCCAGCACCGCTTTTTCAGCCTCTGAAATTTTTTCCGGCTTAAAGCCCTGCCGCAGCCAGAAGGCGCGGGCCGGGCCGGTTGCCGTCAGGCTCAGTACAGGCAAACAGGCAGCGCGGGCGGCCTTCTCGGCCAACGCAATGGCGTCTTTGGCCCTCCCTTGCCCTCTTACCGTTTCATCCAGCGCAAGATCATGCAGATACCAGCTGTCCGGCCGGGCAGGCAGCCTGCCCAGAAGGCAGTTCAGGCGTGGGGAAAGATGCCCCGCCCACGGATGGCTGATCAGATAGCCATGAATCCCACGCGCATTGGTCAGCACAAAGCAGCCCTCGGGTGCTAAGGCCAGCCGTTCTCTGAAAATGTCGTCATCTTCCGGATAATCGGGATGAATGCGTGCCGCCAGTGCAATAGTGGCAGCAAGATCGTCTGGCCTCATGGATCGCCAGATGGTATCTGCGTTGGAGTATGTCATGAGAACATCGCCGGGGCGTGGCCCTTGGTAAGAAGAGACATGATGTTTCATGATATCACGCATAAAATGACAACGCGAACGCGGGCAGGCGAATGACAGAGCGGCTAAGACTGACCTTGCGGGTGGATGCAGATAACAAGCCTGCCCTCGGGCATGGGAAAATTCGCCTGCTTGAGCAACTGGCAGAAACAGGGTCCATTTCTGCAGCAGGACGCGCCATGGGGATGTCCTACCGCCGGACATGGCTGCTGGTGGATAGCCTGAATCAGTTGTTCCGGGAGCCTCTGGTCGTTACGCGTCCCGGCGGCGGCGGTGGTGCTTTTCTGACGGCCGAAGGCGAGGCCGTGGTGCGCTGCTATCGGGAGATCGAAAAAGAGGCAGCGCAGGCTGCGGCGGAGCAACTGGCAGAACTTGAAAAACTCTTAACACCACAAGTCGGGTAATGCCCTTAAAAAGCCGTATCGCACGGCAATTTTGTCATTAAAGAAATTTTTAGCCCTTAACTTATAGGGAATTCGGGAGTCTGGAGTGTCTTCATCTGTACAGCGACGAGACTTAATGCGGATTGGCGCGGGGGCGACACTCGCTACTCTGGCCGGGGGCGTTGTTGCCCGTCAGGCCAGAGCAGAAGGGCTTGAAGGGGCAACGGGGACATTTGACGATATGACGGTCCGGCAAATTGCCCGCCGTCTGGCCAGTGCCCCGTATCATGGTCCGTCGCAGACCTTGCCCAAGGCGCTGGATAATCTCAATTTTGACCAGTTCCGCAGTATTGCCTACCGGGAAGATAAAACCCTGTGGCATGACGACAGTCTGGCTTTTGATGTCGCGTTTTTCCCGCGCGGGTTCCTCTACCGCCCCCGGATTGATATTTTTGAAATTAAGGACGGTAAGTCTGAAGCCGTTCCCTATTCTCCGGATCTGTTCACCTATGGTGACCCCTCTCTGAGGGTGGATGATAACCTCGGCTTTGCCGGGCTGCGGTTGCGCACGCCCATCAACACGCCGGGCGTGATGGAAGAATTCTGCGTCTTTCTGGGCGCATCCTATTTCCGCGCAGTCGCCAAAGGGCAGAGCTATGGCCTCTCCGCCCGCGGCTTTGCGGACGGCACAGGGGACCCGAAGGGCGAGGAATTCGCACTCTTCCGCGCCTTCTGGCTGGAAAAACCGCAGCCGGGTGTGAAGGCCGTTGTGGTGCATGCCCTGCTGGACAGCCCCTCCGTAGCCGGGGCCTTCCGCTTTACCATCCGCCCGGGTGATGCGACGGTGTTTGACGTGCAGTCCACCATTTACCCGCGCACCAAAATTGAACAGTCCGGTATCGCGCCGTTGACGGGCATGTTCTATTTTGACGCCAATGACCGCACCCATGTGGATGACTGGCGTCCGGCGGCTCATGATAGTGAAGCCCTGCAGATGTGGACGGGGGCCGGGCAGGAACTGTTCCGCCCGCTGCGTAACCCGCTCGATTTGCAGTTCTCGGCGTTTTCAGATGATTCCCCGCGTGGTTTCGGCCTGATGCAGCGCCGCCGGAACTTCCATGATTTTGAAGATCTGGCGCTGAATTATGAAAAACGTCCGTCCCTGTGGATCGAACCCATTGGGGACTGGGGTCAGGGCTGGGTGGATCTGGTGGAAATCCCGACCCCGAATGAAGTGAATGACAACATCGTTTCCTTCTGGCGGCCCAAGACCCCGCTCGAGGCCGGGAAGGAATACAGCTTTACCTACCGGATGTACTGGGGGTGGGATGCCCCCTTCCCCACGCCGTTGGCGCGCGTAGGGGCCACCCGTGTTGGCTCCGTGGTGGATGATAAAAACGCCCGCTTCTTTGCTATCGATTTCATGGGTGTGCCGTTTGAACGGCTGCCGAAGGACACGAAGTTCCATCTGGAACCGCAGTCTTCTGGCGGTAAGATCCGGAATGTGGTGGTCGAGCCGAACCCGAATATCAATGGCTGGCGCACAACCTTTGAATTCGTCCCAGGTGATGAAAAGGTCGTGGAACTCCGGTGTGTTCTGGCAGCGGATAGCGGCCCGGTCTCAGAAGAATGGGTATACCGTTGGACGCCGTAATGACGCAGCCTGAACAAAACACTCTGCCGTTTCAGGCTCTTCCGCCAGAAGCCCCTCTGGCCATGCCCGTGCAGGACCTGCATGCCGCGCCGGATATGGAGGGACGGGGCAGAACGCCCTCAACTTCTCCGGCAACCATCGGGCTGCGGCGGTTTCTGGTTCTCGGCTCCGCGCTGGCGCTGACCGCTTTTGGCGCATGGCGTACGCATAAAGTGCTGGATGCTAACGGCACCTCCATCCTCGGGGTGGTGATGCTGGTGCTGTTTGTCGCCCTGTTCCTGTGGATTGCACTGGCCTTCACTTCGTCACTGGCCGGGTTTGTCTCGCTGATTACACGGGGTGGTCTGGGTCTGGGGATTACGCGGTCAGGCCCGCTCCCTACCCTGCACTCGCGCACAGCGCTTCTGCTGCCCACGTACAATGAACCCCCGCACCGCGTGATGGCGGGGCTGAAAGCCATTTATACCAGCCTGTGTGAAACAGGGCAGGTCGATGCGTTTGATGTGTTCATTCTCTCCGACACAACCAACCCGGATGTGTGGGTGGAGGAGGAAGCGGCTTTTCTTGCCCTGCGTGCGCAGACGGGTGGCGAAAACCGGATCTTCTATCGCCGTCGCCATAACAATGTGGAACGCAAGGCTGGGAATGTCGGGGAATGGGTGCGTCGCTTTGGCGGCGCCTATGACCAGATGGTGACGCTGGATGCGGACTCCGTGATGTCCGGCGAGACACTGGTGCGGATGGCCGGCGCCATGGAGCGTAACCCGGGCGTGGGGCTGATCCAGACCCTGCCGGTGATTGTTGGCGGCACCACCCTGTTTGCCCGCCTGCAGCAGTTTGCTGGCCGTGTCTATGGGCCGGTGATTGCGCATGGCATTGCCTGGTGGCACGGGTCTGAAGGCAATTACTGGGGCCATAACGCCATTATCCGCACCGAGGCTTTTGCCGGACAGGCTGGCCTGCCGCATGTGCCGGGGCGCAAGCCGTTTGGCGGCCATATTCTGAGCCATGACTTTGTGGAAGCGGCCCTCATGCGTCGCGGTGGCTGGGCCATTCACATGGTGCCGGGGCTTGATGGATCGTACGAAGAAAGCCCACCGTCTCTGACGGATGTGGCTATTCGTGACCGGCGCTGGTGTCAGGGCAACTTGCAGCATGTCAAAGTGCTGCCCACCAAAAAACTGCACTGGATCAGCCGGATGCATATGGTGGTGGGTATTGGGGCCTACGTCACCTCCCCGCTCTGGCTGGTCTTCCTGCTGACGGGGATTTTGATCTCTCTGCAGGCGCATTTTGAACATCCCGAATATTTCGGGGATACAAAACTGCTTTACCCGCACTGGCCGCATGTGGACCCGGTGCAGGCAAAATACGTGTTTATCGGCACCATGGCCATTCTGCTGGCCCCCAAGCTGCTAGCCTACATTGCCCTGATGTTTGACCGCGCAACCTGCAAAGGCTGCGGTGGTGCAATCCGTGCTGCTGGCTCCGTGCTGGTGGAAACGCTGATTGGTGGCCTGATTGCCCCGATCGCTATGCTGATCCAGACGTCTGGTGTGCTGTCCATCCTGTCCGGGCATGATTCCGGCTGGAACACGCAGAAGCGTGATGATGGTGGTGTGCCTTTTGGCGTTGTTGTCAGACAATACGCCAAGTTTACCATTTTTGGTTTGCTGCTGGGGGCCGGGGCGTGGGTTGTCTCACCATCCCTGTTCTTCTGGATGACGCCTGTGCTGCTCGGGCTGGTCTTTTCCATTCCGCTGGTCGTGATGACCAGCAGCCGGGATGTAGGGCAAAGCTTTAAAAAAGCTGGTCTGCTTCTGGTGCCGGAAGAAACGCATCCGCCGGATGTTCTGCTAAAGACCGAGCGGGCTGTGGAGGAGGATCACGGTCCTTCCCTGCCTCATGACGCCTTGCGCGCTCTGCGGGCAGATGCTGGCCTGTTGCAGGCCCATGCCGCCATGCTCCCGGCAGCCCGCAAGCCGGGTGATCCGATTAACCCGGATCAGCTGGTGGGGCTGCTGAAAGTCTCGGAAGCACCGAGCCTCTCGGTTCTGGAAGGGCAGCTCACAACCAAGGAAAAAGCTGCTGTTCTGGGCTGTGCAGAAGGTGTGGCTGCGATAAGCCGCCTGCCAGCCTGAGTATTTTCAAAGGGTTTTTGAAAAATCCCTGAAAATGTGCTGTTTATAAAAAAAGGGAAGAAGATCGGATATCCCGGCCTTCTTCCCTTTTTTGTTGTGCTGGCCGCAGTCGCGTCAGGCGTTGGCGGCGTCCAGTTCTGCGCGGTCTTCTGCGGACAGCTCTAGCTGGACAGCTTTTGCAAAACTCTCGATATGTTCACGCCGGGTTGCGCTGGCGATGGGGGCTGTGACCCCTTCCCGCCCAATCAGCCAGGCCAGAGCTACTTCGGCCTGTTTGGCATCATGCCGCGCGGCAACAGCATCAAGAGCTGCCAGAATTTTCAGGCCACGCGGGTTGAGGTATTTGCCAACACCAGCACCGCGTGCACTCTGGGAAAGATCATCCTGCGTGCGGTATTTTCCAGACAGGAAGCCTGAGGCAAGGCTGTAATAGGGCACAACCCCCAGTTTCTCTTTGATGCACAGATCCCGCAGCGCGCCATCATAGGAACTGCGGTCATACAGGTTATATTCGGGCTGAATCACCTCATAGCGCGGCAGGTTGTGGGTTTTGGCCACATCCAGTGCTGAGCTGAGTTGGCTGGCGTCCAGATTGGATGCGCCGATGGCGCGGATTTTTCCGGCTTTCAAAAGCTTATCAAAAGCGCCGAGGGTTTCTTCATAGGGTGTTTCCGGGTCAGCCCGATGAGAGAAGTAGAGATCAATCCGCTCAACGCCCAGACGTTTGAGTGAGCGTTCCGCCGCTTCCATAATCCAGCGTTCGGAAAGCCCTTTTTCGCCCGGCTTTTCTAGGTCCCAGCCTACTTTTGTGAAAATGAAAACCTGATCCCGCTTGCCCGGATTGGCCTTGAGCCAGTTGCCAATAATGGTTTCAGACTCGCCGCCCTCATTCCCCGGTGCCCAGACGGAATACACGTCGGCCGTGTCGATGGCGTTAAATCCATGGTCAACAAACGCATCCAGAATGCTGAAGCTGGTTTTTTCATCAAGGGTCCAGCCAAACACATTGCCACCAAAAACAATGGGGGCAATCTGGAAGCCGGTGGTGCCGAGGGGGCGAAGATCCATGATTCAGTCTCTCTTTGTTTGTTTCATGTGTTTGGCTGCCTGCATAACGTAAGGCGCACGTCGCCTGTTCCCTGAGCGCCGGCCTGTGCAGGCCTTATGGCGCAGCTGAGTGAGGCAATTTGGAGGAAAGTGCAGGCTTTAGTGAATGCGTTCCCCGCCAACCCAGACTTCCTGAACCATAAAGGCAGAATCCAGCACGACAAAATCAGCGCGTTTACCGGCCTCCAGTGCGCCCCGGTCTGTCAGGCCAAGATACCGGGCCGGATTGGTGCTGAGCAGAGCAGCAACTTCCAGCAAAGGCGTGCCAGCCTGAAGAGCGTTGCGCAGGGCCTGATCCAGTGTCAGCACGCTGCCAGCCAGACTGCCATCGGGCAGGCGGGCCGTGCCGTCTTTCACCATCACTTCCTGCCCACCCAGTTGGCTGGGGCCTTCAGGCAGGCCTGTGGCGCGCATGGCGTCTGTAACAAAAACCAGTCTGCCTCCCATCACGCGATGCGCCAGCCGGAAGGTGGCGGGGTGCACGTGGTGGGTGTCAAAAATCATTTCTGCATAAGCATCACTGCACATCAGGGCCGTGACGGGGCCGGGCTTGCGGCTGGTAATAGGCGCCATGGCATTGAACAGATGCGTGGCCCCAGCAACGCCACCGGATGCACAGATATGGCAAATAGCGGCATTGGCCTCTTCATATTCCGCAACGGTATGGCCAAGGCTGACGCGCACTCCGGCATCTGCAAACTGCTTGATTGCGGTCTTGGCGTGGGGGAGTTCCGGGGCAAGCGTCACCACACGCACACAGTCTGTGCCCAGCGCTTCGGCCACGCGGTCGGCTGTCGGTGGAATGGCGTAAGGCGGTTGCGCACCCAGCTTATGCGGGCTGACAAACGGGCCTTCCAGATGCGCCCCATGCACAACCGGGCCGCCGGGGATCTGTGTGCGTACCACTTCTGCTACGGCATGCAGCGCGTCCATCACATCCGCCCAGGGGCGCGTGATGGTGGTGGGCAGAATAGTGGTGGTGCCATGCTGCGCATGAAAGCGGGAGAGGGTGTGAATGGCCTCTACACCATCCATGGTATCTGCCCCGTTGCCGCCATGCACATGGCCATCAATAAAGCCCGGCAGAATATAGCGGTCTGGCACCGCGTTCCGGGCTTCAGTACTCTCAATCTGTTCGGAGAAAGAGAGGCGTCCGGGCATGATACGGTCAGGAAGGACAAGATGTCCGTCAAGGGCTGACATGGGTGAGGCTCCTGTTTGCAAAGACTTTATACGGGGCAGGGTCAAAAACGATACGGGAAGAGGTTGGTCGTTTGGTTGGGTGTTTTTTAAAAATCACAAAATTTATAAAGAAATTTCACCAGATGAAAGAATTTCTCTTTCAAGGTAGGGTGTATTTTTGGGGTGATTTTTGTATTGCCACACATTTTGAAAAACCATTGAATTTTTATGAGCTAAAGCAAGTTCTATGGATGGTTCGTTTCCCCTCTGTGTGGCTACTTCTGTATTGATGTGCGAAACATTCAGGATTTTTCTGGAGGTATTAAGCATCTAGCGCATGGGCAAGGCGTGCAATCCATGCAGCGTCAATTGGCCACCCGGCAAGTCTGGCGGCCTGCACAATTCCTCCGCCAACAGGCGGCAGGCGCGGGGGCTGAGGCGTGCCACATAAGTCCGTCAAAGTGTCGCGCAGCAGACGACTTTTGAAGACGCTGCCCGCGTAGCTCCAGGGCAAAGTGTGTTCAGAAAAGCGTGCCCGCGCTGTCTGGACCAGCGTAGCAAGATGCTGCGCAGCCTGCGTGATGAGGGCGCGGGCCTCCGGGCAGCCGGCTTCCGCCATCTCATCAATCAGGCGGGCACAGTGGGCCACAGCAGGACGGGGGCGTTCCTGCTGATTGTACCAGCCAAGCAGGGCATCGAGGGCTGCCGGATTTTCATCAGGCCAGTGCATGGTGGCGCAAATTTTCTGGGCAAAGTCTTTTGCTTCCGGCGCGCGCCCGTCCATGGCCTGACACACACGTTGCAGGGCTTTGCGGCCAATCCAGTAGGCACTGCCTTCGTCACCAAAAACCGGCCCCCATCCACCGACGCGGGCTGTCTGGTCTGCGCCGTCAGACGCCCAGGCCATGGAGCCTGTGCCGGAGAGAAGGAGAACTCCAGCCTCGCCTGCAAAGGCACCGATGCAGGCCATATCAACGTCATTAGTCAGGCTGAGCGGGGTGGCCGGGCAGAGCTGGTGGACGTGGGCACGGAGCAGGCGGCCCGTCTCCCGGTTTTCACCATAGCCTGCAATCCCAAAGGCGGCGGCCTGTAGCCCAGACGCAAGAGGTGTGACGAGGTTTGTGAGAATATTTTGCCAATCGGGCTGATCAAACGGATTGCAGCCTTTGGTAATCTGCACCGCCTGAACGGTGGCATCCGGGCCAACGCGCACGGCCAGTGTTTTTGTGCCGCCACCATCCACAGCCAGAATGGCCGGACCATGCGGCAGGTGAGGGGGCACAAAAGGCTCAGGCATGGGCACGGGCTTTGGTCAAAAGGACGCTCTTTGCAAAAGGAAGTGGGTTGCAGAGCGTAAAGATTATATCGTTTTCAAAACGTGCGCTACGGGCAAAACTTTGTAGGGTGTCAGTCTGCTGCGGAGGTGGTCTGAGCATCATCCGGAATGCTGCCCAGCCGTTCACAGGCCAGTGCCAGAGCTTTTTCCGGGTTGGGTGTTTCACAAAGCTGGCGGACGTCTGGTGAGCAGATTTCAATAGAATTTTCAAAATCGGACTCCAGCACGTCCTGCGCAATGGCCAGATCCTGGTCATTCGTGCGGGTCTGTTCTTCCTGCAGCTGGGCCTGTGTTTTGTGCAGTTCCTTCAGGGAGTCGATACAGGCGGGGCTGGCAGCCTCGGGCTTGTATTGCAGAACGGCGAGTTCCTTCTGGAGCTGCGCATTTGGCACCGTGCTGCGCACGGACGATTTGTTTTCATCATCGTCAGCATGGGCAGGCAGGGGGGCAGCGGTCAGGGCGGAAGCCAGCAGGACCATGGCGGCATGGGGGAACAGGCTGAATTTGGACACGCTCAGACTCTCTGAAGGGGCAAGGAATGGCTCAGACCTTATACCTCCTAGCCCGGCCCTTGCCGCAAGGCAAAGAGGGAAAAGGGCAGGGTTGGCAGGCGTGGCGGTTTGGTGCTATCTCTCTCCTCGGAAAGTCGGCAGTGGACGAGCGCCTTGCTAACCTGGTCAGGTCCGGAAGGAAGCAGCCCTAGTGAGTTTCGAGCGGGTCATTGTTCGGCTTTCCACCTTTTTCCGCTCAGAGCCTCAGGCCACAGGAGCGTGAGTTTTTTTCCTCGGAACTGTCATGACCGATAAGACCGATGCGCACCACTCCCGGGATGACGGGCTGCCCGATCCTGTGATGGAAGGCCCCGGTCTGTTTGGCGACGCCGCTCCAGCCGTCCCCGCCCCGGTCCCCGCGCCTCAAAACACATCCCCCTACCGTGTTCTGGCGCGCAAATATCGCCCCACGACGTTTGATGACCTGATTGGTCAGGAAGCCATGGTCCGCACCTTGCGGAACGCCTTCGCGCTTGGGCGCGTGGCGCATGCCTTCATGCTGACAGGCGTACGTGGCGTCGGGAAAACCACCACCGCCCGTATTATTGCCCGTGCGCTCAATTGCATTGGCCCGGATGGCAACGGTGGCCCCACGGCAGACCCCTGCGGCGTGTGCGCTAACTGCGTGGCTATTCTGAATGACCGGCACCCTGACGTGCTGGAAATGGACGCCGCCTCCCGCACCGGCGTGGATGATGTGCGCGAGATTATTGAAGCCACGCGGTTCCGCCCCATGCAGGGCCGCATGAAAGTCTTCATCATCGATGAAGTGCACATGCTCTCGCGCAACGCCTTCAATGCGTTGCTCAAGACGCTGGAAGAGCCGCCGGCGCAGGTCACGTTCATTTTTGCCACTACGGAACTGCGCAAAGTGCCGGTTACGGTGCTGTCCCGCTGCCAGCGGTTTGATCTGCGCCGCGTGCCGCAGGCCGATCTGGCCGCGCTCTTTGCCCGTATTGCTGAAAAAGAACATGTCCGGCTGTCCGAAGATGCGCTGGCGCTGATTGCCCGTGCGGCGGATGGCTCCGTGCGTGATGGTCTGTCCCTGCTGGATCAGGCCATTGCACAGGGTGAGGATGAAGCCGAAATCGGCGCCTCCGTCGTCAGTGACATGCTGGGGCTGGCCGACCGGCAGGTGGTGTTTGACCTGCTGGACGCCGCCATGACCGGCAAGCCCGATCAGGCTCTGGCGCTGGCCGATGCGGCGCATGCGCGTGGGGCTGATCTGGGGCTGGTTCTGGGCGATATGCTGGACCTGATCCACACGATCTCCCGCTTGCGGGCCGTGCCGTCCCTGCGGGATTCGGCAGAAATGCCGGAAGCCGAGCGGGTGCGCGGCACCGAGATGGCCGAAGCTTTTCCCGTGCCGGTGCTGATGCGTGCCTGGCAGATGCTGGTGAAGGGCCTGAAGGAAGTCGAAATGGCACCAGACCGCCGGGCTGCGGCGGATATGGTGCTGATCCGGTTGTGTTACGTGGCGGATCTGCCCTCACCGGAAGATCTGGTGCGGCGGCTGTCCGGGCAGGGGGGCGCTCCGGTGCCCTCTGGCGCACAGGGCGGGGGTGCCGGGCCGGAGGGGAATGCGCCCTCCGCTCTGAGTGAGGCCCGGTCTGACGGCGGCAGATCGGGCGGACAGGAAGGCCCGCCACCCTTGCGGATGGTCGCAGGAACGTCTGTGGCGGCGAGCGCGCCCGCTGTTGCGTCTGCCGTTGCGGTGCAGGAGCCGGAGGCCGACGCAGCGCCATCCCCCACGCCGGAAGTTGTGGCCGCGCCGGAACCGCAAGGGCCGGTGGTGCCGCGCACCTGGCGTGAGGCTGTTGCTCTGGTCAAGGATCGGCGCGAGGCCCTGTTGCACGGGAATTTGCGGAATGGCGTGCATGTGGTGTCCTTCGCGCCCGGTGCGATCACCATGCGGATGCAGCCCGGCCTGCCCGCGGATCTGCCGCGCCAGTTTCAGAAAGTGCTGGAAAGTGCGTCTGAGATGCCCTGGCGTATTCGCCTTTCTCAGGAGGAAGGCGAGCCGACGCTGGATGAGCAGGGCGCGGAAATTATCCAGTTCCAGCGGCGCACCGCACAGGCGCATCCGCTGGTAAAGGCCATTCTGGCCGTCTTCCCGGATGCTGAACTGGGAGACGTGCAGGATCATGCTCTGGATGAGTATGGTCTGCCGCCGGAAGAGCCCCCTGAACTTGTCTTCGCTCCGCTTGACGCTGAGCTGCTGGACGAGGATGAACGACCGTCCGACCCGGGGCTGTCGATAGACTAGACCGAACAAACAGGCTGCACTGGTGCAGCCAGATAGGAGAGATGCTGTGAAAAATCTTGCCGGACTGATGAAGCAGGCCACTCAGATGCAGGCCAAAATGGAAGCCATGCAGAGCTCGCTGGAAGCCATGAACATTGAAGGCTCCGCAGGTGCGGGTATGGTGAAGGTTGTGCTGAGCGGCAAGGGCGACATGCGCTCCATCCAGATCGACCCCAAGCTGGCTGACCCGGCAGAAATGGAAATGCTGCAGGACCTGATTATGGCAGCCTGCGCTGATGCCCGCACCAAGCTGGACGCAACAGCTGCGGAAGAAATGCAGAAAGTCACCGGCGGCCTGAACCTGCCGGCTGGTATGAAACTGCCGTTCTGACCAGACGGAGCGCGGCATGGGCGGGCATGAAATAGAGCAGCTGATCAGGCTTTTGGGGCGGTTGCCGGGCTTTGGCCCGCGCTCTGCCCGCCGTATTGCCCTGTTTCTGCTGCGTGACCCGCAGGCACGCCTCGTGCCGCTGGCCCGTGCGCTGGAGCGTGCGGGGGATGCCGTAAAAACCTGTTCCACCTGCGGTAATCTGGACACGGTTGATCCCTGCCATATCTGCACTGATCCCTTGCGGGACCCGAGCGTGGTGTGCGTGGTGGAAACGGTGGGAGACCTCTGGGCGCTGGAGCGCGCGGGGGTGCACCGTGGCGTGTATCAGGTGCTGGGGGGCACGCTTTCCCCTCTGGCCGGGATAGGCCCGGAAGATCTGAACATCAGCCCGCTGCTGGAGCGGCTGGAGCAGGGCAGTGTGCGGGAAGTCATTCTCGCCCTTGGCGCGACAGTAGAGGGAGCGACAACCATGCACTGGCTGATGGATAAACTGGCTTTTTACGAGGGCGTGACCGTAAGTCGCGTAGCGCAGGGTATGCCCGTGGGCGGCGCGCTGGACGTGCTGGATGACGGCACTCTGGCCGCAGCCCTTGGCGCACGGAGGCCTGCATGAACGTGCCTGAGTCCAATGCCTCTGTGCCGCTGAGCATTTTTCCTATTTCCCCCAACATACCGCGCCGCGCTTTGGTGACCGGCGGCAAGGCGCGTCTGGGGCGGGCCATTGTGCTGGCTCTGGCTGAGGCTGGGTTTGATGTCGCCATCCATTACCGGGGAGACCGGGACGGGGCGGAAGAAACGCTGAAAGCTGTTGAGGCCCTTGGGCGCAAAGGCTGCCTGCTGCAGGGCGATCTGGCGCGGGAGGAAGAGGTGACCCCGCTGATCCCCGGTGCCATGGAGGCTCTGGGCGGCCCGCTGGGTGTGTTGGTGAATAACGCCTCCACCTTTGAGCGCGATGAGTGGGACAATACCACGCGGGAGAGCTGGGTGGGGCATATGAAGCCTAACCTGCGCGCTCCGTTCGTGCTGATGCAGGCCTTTGCCAAAGCCCTTCCGGCTCAGGCGGAGGGGATGATTCTGAACATGCTGGATGAGCGTGTGTGGTCTCTCACACCGCACTTCATCAGCTATACCGTCTCCAAAAGCGCCTTGTGGACGCTGACGCAGACCATGGCGCTGGCCTTGGCGCCTAAAAAAATCCGGGTGAATGCCGTAGGGCCCGGCCCGGCGCTGCCGAGCCCGCGCCAGACGGAAGAACAGTTTGCAAAGCAATGCGCCTCGGTGCCGCTGGGGCATGGGACCTCACCGGAGGAAGTGGCGCGCGCGACGCTGGCCCTGCTGGCCCTGCCATCTGTTACCGGCCAGATGCTGGCGCTGGACGGCGGGCAGCATCTGCAATGGTCACCCGCGCTCCCGCCCGGTGCGGTGCTGGAAGAATAGGACACATGACAATTTTTGCTCCCTGGGCGGACCAGCCGCCGTTGCGCCACCTGTTTTTGAAAAACATGGTGCTCGATGCCCATATCGGCGTGTTCCCGCACGAGCAGGGGGTGACGCAGCGTATTCGCGTGTCCGTCTCCTTCGGTGTGGTGGACAGGAATGATCTGGAAGTTGGCGCGGACGATCTGAGCCGCACGGTTTCTTACGAAGACGTCGTGTTGCTGGTGCGTCGTATTGTGCAGGAAGGGCATGTGCAGCTGGTGGAAACACTGGCTGAGCGCATCGCCGCAGGCGTACTGGCGGATACCCGTGTGCGCGTGGTGCGTGTGCTGATTGAAAAGCTGGATGTGTTTGAAGAAATTGAAGCAGTTGGCGTGGAAATAGAACGCCGCGCGTAAAACCCGGGCACAAAAAAAGCCCGGCAAAAGCGGGCTTTTAAAGGCACATCACGATACCGTGATGTCTGGCTGAGCAGGGGCCGGGGACTCCCCGGCGCCCTGAGGCCAATCAGGAATCGTGTTCGTCCGAATCCGTGCTGACGTCGATGTCAGAGCTGATGTCATCATCATCATCGTCCAGATCGGACGTGTCTTCCATCACATCATCGGTATCGGTATCGGCATCTGAGTCGATATCGATATCTTCATCTTCTTTCTTGGCCGGAGCCGGCGTGTCTGCATGCGGTGTCAGACTATCCGAGCTGCGACGCAGGCGGGAGACGAGTTCCGGCTGTTCCGTGCCACATTTCGGGCAAACGGCGGGAGACCTGTGCAGGTCATAGAAGCGGGCACCGCAGGACACGCAGACGCGTTTGGTGCCGAGATCGGGCTGGGACATCTTGCTACCTGTCGATCCTGGTCAGACATTGGGACAAAGCGTGTCCCGGAAAAGGACGATTCCCCTCAAACCGCGGCGCGGAAGGAAAACGATCCAGACGTATTAAGGCGAGGCCACATGCCATTGCACAGGTGTCCTGTCAAACCCTGAAGCACCGGTTACGCATATTTTTACGCAAAAAAGACGCCGTTTTCCCGCGTGCCGGATTGACTTACGGCAGGACAAGCCGGAATGAAATGACCATGACACAGCCTTCTGCTTCCCCCTCCAGCGCTCTGCGTGTTTCCCGCCCGGCCTCGTCCCTCAACGGCAAAATTGCCGTGCCGGGCGACAAATCCATCAGCCACCGCGCCCTGATGTTTGCCGCACTCGCCAAAGGTGAGACGCGCATTGTGGGCCTGCTGGAAGGTGAGGATGTGCTGCGCACGGCCGCCGCCATGCGGGCACTGGGCGCAAAAATCTCCCGGGAAGATGATGGCCGCTGGCATGTGCATGGCTGCGGTCTGGGTGAATTGCAGGAACCAGCCGATGTGCTGGATATGGGCAATTCCGGCACGGCGGCGCGTCTGCTGTCCGGCCTGCTGGCTAGCCACGGCATTATGTCCGTCATGACCGGGGATGCCAGCCTGCGCCGCCGCCCGATGAAGCGCGTCATGGACCCGCTGGCAGGCACAGGGGCCACGTTCCTTGCGCGGGAAGGCGGCCGTTTGCCGCTGGCCATTCAGGGCAACGCACAGCCGGCTCCGCTGTCCTACCGTTTGCCGGTGGCATCTGCGCAGGTGAAATCCGCTGTTCTGCTGGCGGGCCTGAATGCCGAGGGCGTGACGCAGGTGGAAGAGCCTGTGCCGACCCGTGACCATACGGAAAACATGCTGCGGCACTTTGGCGCGCACGTCACAGTGGACGAAACGCCGGACGGTGGGCGGATTATCCGGCTGGAAGGCAAGCCGCGTCTGGTGGCGCGGGATGTGACGGTGCCGGGTGACCCGTCTTCTGCCGCGTTTGTGCTGGTGGCGGCCCTGCTGGTGCCGGGGTCTGATGTAGTGATTTCCAATGTGGGGCTGAACCTGCTGCGCACCGGCCTGTTCACCACCCTGCGGGAAATGGGCGGGCGTCTGGATATTCTGGATGAGCGCACCGAGGGTGGCGAGCCGGTGGGTGACCTGCATGTGCGGGCCTCATCACTTCAGGCTGTGGATGTTCCGGCTGACCGTGCGCCGTCCATGATTGATGAATACCCCATTCTGGCCGTGGCTGCGGCGTATGCTACAGGCATTTCCCGCCTGCGTGGGCTGGAAGAATTGCGGGTGAAGGAAAGCGACCGTCTGGCCTCTACCGTAGCGCTGCTGGAAAATAACGGCGTGCGCACCCGCATTGATGGCGATGACCTGATTATCCATGGCACTGGCGGCCATATTCCCGGCGGCGGCCTGGTGGAAACCCATATGGACCATCGTCTGGCCATGAGCGCATCCGTGCTGGGGCTGGTGACGGAAAAGCCGGTGGATATTGATGATACCGCGTTTATTGATACCAGCTTCCCCGGCTATTTCACGCTGATGAACAGCCTTGGTGCAGGGTTTTCAGCATGATGCGCGGCGGCCCGGTTCTTGCTGTTGATGGCCCGGCGGCGGCAGGCAAAGGCACGCTGGCCAAGCGTCTGGCAGCAGAACTGAACCTGCCTTATCTGGATACAGGCCTGCTCTACCGGGCTGTGGGGCGTCTGGTGCTTGATGCCGGGCAGGACCCGGCGGCTCCGGCGGAAAAGTTTGCCCGCACGCTGAAGGTGGAAGATACCCAGCGCAAAGATCTGCGCACGCAGGAAGTGGCCCGCGCCGCCAGTCAGGTCGCGTCCCAGCCCGCAGTGCGCAGCGCGCTGGTGGAAACGCAGCGGCGGTTTGCGCAGGCCCGGGGCGGGGTGCTGGATGGCCGGGATATTGGCACGGCCATTTTCCCGGATGCGGACGTCAAACTGTTCATCACGGCCTCTCCGGCCACGCGGGCGCTCCGCCGCTTTGTGCAGTTGGGGGAAGACCCAAAGGCAGACGGTGCTACGGCGCGTCTTGCCGAGATGACAGCAGCCCTGCAGGCGCGGGACGCCGCAGACGCCGGGCGCGAGACGGCCCCCATGCAGGTGGCCGCAGATGCGGTTGTGATTGAGACCGACACACTCAGCGCGGATGCCGTTCTGGCCGAAGCACTGCGGGTTGTGCGGGAGCGACTCGGCACACACGCAAGCTGAGCTCTGGCGGGGTGCGTTAAAGAAGTTCTCGCGAAATCAATAATTTTACCGTCACCCCCCATCAAAATCCGCCGGATTGTGTTGACAAGCCGCCGGTGGTGGGTGTCTCTGCCCTCAGATGCCTGTTGTTTACAGCAGGTTTCCTTTTCAGTCAGGGTCGCCGGAACCAGACGGGCCAGAGGGTCCGTTCCCTTTTCCGCGGCAAGTCGTGCTGCCGGCAGGCGGTGCGCAGGAAGTGTCGGCTTCTTTTTTCGGGCCGATGCAGGATTTACAGTTACACATGGCTTCAGCCGCAACCCCGGCCACGGATCATTTCCGTGGCGAAGATTTTGCTTCCCTTCTTGACGAGACCCTCGGCCGCGATACCGGCTTTGACGGGTCCGTTGTGCGTGGGCGCATTGTCCGCCTGACCGACGAATTCGCGATTGTCGATGTTGGTCTGAAGAGCGAAGGCCGCGTTTCCCTGCGCGAATTTGCTCCTCAGGGTGTCACACCCGATGTCAAACCGGGTGACGTTGTTGAGCTGTATGTTGAGCGTTACGAAGACCGTGACGGCAGCATCGTGCTCTCTCGTGAAAAAGCCCGCCGTGAAGAAGCCTGGACGAACCTTGAAAAAGCGTTCGAAGCAAACCAGCGCGTCAACGGCACCATCTATGGCCGCGTTAAAGGTGGCTTCACGGTTGATCTGGGTGGCGCCATGGCGTTCCTGCCCGGCAGCCAGGTTGATATCCGCCCCGTGCGTGACGTCAGCCCGCTGATGGGTGTTCCGCAGCCGTTCCAGATCCTGAAAATGGACCGTGCACGTGGCAACATCGTTGTGTCCCGTCGTGCCGTTCTGGAAGAAACCCGCGCAGAACAGCGCAGCGAACTGATCCAGGGCCTGACTGAAGGCATGATCCTGGACGGCGTTGTGAAGAACATCACCGATTACGGTGCGTTCGTTGACCTCGGCGGCGTTGACGGCCTGCTGCATGTGACCGACATCGCATGGAAGCGCATCAACCACCCGTCCGAAGCTCTGCAGATCGGCCAGCCGGTACGCGTGCAGGTTATCCGCTTCAACCCGGATACGCAGCGCATCTCCCTGGGCATGAAGCAGCTTGAAGCTGATCCGTGGGAAAATGTTGCCCTGAAGTACCCGCCGGGTGCACGTTACACGGGCCGCGTGACCAACATCACCGATTACGGCGCATTTGTTGAGCTGGAGCCGGGCGTTGAAGGTCTGGTGCACGTTTCCGAAATGTCCTGGACGAAGAAAAACGTCCATCCGGGCAAGATCGTTGCTACTTCTCAGGAAGTCGACGTGATGGTTCTGGATGTGGACAGCGCGAAGCGCCGCATCTCCCTGGGCCTCAAGCAGGTTCAGCGCAACCCGTGGGAGCAGTTTGCGGAAGAGCACAAGATTGGCTCCACCGTAGAAGGCGAAATCCGCAACATCACCGAGTTCGGTCTGTTTGTTGGTCTGTCTGCAGACATCGACGGCATGGTTCACATGTCCGACCTGTCCTGGGACGAAACCGGCGAAGAAGCCATGAAGCACTACGAAAAGGGCCAGGTTGTCAAAGCCAAGGTTCTGGACGTGGATGTCGAGAAAGAGCGTATCTCTCTCGGTATCAAGCAGCTTCAGGAAGACCCGGCAGCTGACGTTCTGACGAGCGTTCAGAAAGGTGCCATCGTGACCTGCACCGTCACCGCAGTTCAGTCCAACGGGATTGAAGTGAAGGTTGACGACGTTCTGACCGGCTTCATCCGCCGTGCTGAACTGGCCCGTGATAAGGCTGAGCAGCGTCCGGAACGCTTTGCGGTTGGTGAACGCGTTGATGCGAAGGTGGTCTCTGTTGACCGTGCCGCTCGTAAGCTCGCGCTGACCATCAAAGGTCGCGAAGTTGAAGAAGACAAGCAGGCTATCAACGAATACGGCTCATCCGACAGCGGTGCGTCTCTCGGTGATATTCTGGGTGCGGCAATTCGTCGTCGTAACACGGATAGCTAAGACCTCTGGACCTGAAGACGGGGCGGCCTTCTGGACCGCCTCGCCTGATGGAAAAGTGTTAAAGCAAGCCTCGAAAAAGGCGGTGTCGGAAACGGCGCCGCCTTTTTTGTGTTCTGTTGCCGGGGAGTGCTCGTCCTCGGGTTTGTGATGAGTGTGGGCCGAAGGCGGGGTTGTCTGGCTGGGGCGTGCGTGAGAGCGTGGACCACCCTTCAAGCAGGAGTGATGCTTCCATGACGTCTCGCCCGTTTTCTGGCCCTTCGCTTTCCTCTTCTCCTTCGGTGCCTTCGATCCGTAGCGTGATGCGTGACGCACAAAGCGCTGTGGGAGGAGGGCAAAGCCGTGGAAGGAGCGCGGGGTTGGAGCGGGCAGAAGATTCTGAAATGGCGGGACAGAGTAAGGAACGCACTCTCAGACGCAGGCGGCTTTTACAGTCTGTGATGCTGGGTGGCTGCGCCCTCCCTGTTGCGGCAGGCCTGCTCCGACCATCTGCGGCGCGTGCCGCGCAGGAGGGAGAGCATGGGGGCGGTACACCCACAACGGGCGTGAATGGTGATCAGGGTTATGAATCCGCCGGGTCCTTTGAAATTGTCGCGGATTTTTATGGGCCGGGCCCGTCCGGCGTGGTGGTGACGGACACCGGGCGTATTTTTGTGGGCTTTCCCCGCCATGCGGTGAACCATAAAGGGGCAACGTTGGGGGAACTGGTGCAAGGGCGTGTTGTGCCCTGGCCAAGCGCTGAATTCAGTCTCCCCTCAGCGGCTGCCCCGGCCGACCGGTTGATGTCCATTCATGGCATGACGATGGATACGCAAGGCCGGGTCTGGGCGATTGATGATGGTAAACTGGCAGGCCAGCCCTTGCAGCCGGGAGCGGCGAAACTGGTCTGCTTTGATCCGCAAACCAACCGGCTGATGCATAAAATTGTGCTTACCACCCCTGCTCTGCTGCCAGACAGTCATATGAATGATTTGCGCGTGGACCTGACGCACGGAAAGGCGGGCACGGCCTATGTGACCGATAGTTCCTTTGGGCACAGTCCTGCGCTGGTGGTGGTGGATATTGCCTCAGGGCGTCAGCGCCGTGTGCTGGCCACCCATCCCTCCACTCGGGCTGAGCCGGGCTTCATGGCTGTGGTGGAAGGGGTGCCGCTGGTTTACACGCCGGGCAAGCCCCCTCGCTTTGTGGTGGGTGGGGCGGATGGCGTTACCCTGAGCCCGAACAGTGACCGCCTGTTTTATGCGCCTTTGACCAGCCGTCGCCTTTATAGCCTGCCCACCGCTTTGTTGGCCGATCCGACTGTGAGCGAGGTCGCGCTGGCGGCAGCCGTCAAGGATGAAGGGGAAAAAGGCACAGCCGACGGACTGGCGACCGACACACAGGGGCGGATTTACACAACCAATTTTGAGCAGGACTGTATTTTGCGGCGTAATACGGATGGCTCATTTGACTTGATGGTGCATGACCCGCGTATTCTCTCGCCTGATGGAATTTTCTGCACCAAAACGCATATCTATTGCACCTTGGGGCAGTGGAACCGTCTGGCCAGCTTTAACGGTGGGCAGGACAAAAGAAAGCCGCCCTACCACCTGATCCGTTTCCCGATTGAGCCGCTTCTGGCGTATAATGCGGAACAGAAAATCTGATATCTTCTGAGAAGTTTATCAGTTTATAGTTTTAGTGGTTCTGGGTTTCAGAAACCTATTCTCGTGCCGTTGTGTTCTGCGTCTTAAAGCGCGGACATATGCAGGTAGAGGAGTTCCAGGAAATCAGCCAGAGATTTCAGGGGTTTTTTCTGTTCAAGGCAGTCTTTTGCAAAAAGGAGCGCTGCCTTCTGGCGGGTTGTGCGGGTTGACTGGTCTGTCAGCACAGAGAAATCTGCAACATGCGCGTAGCCAATGCTGCGCCGGATGATTTCTGCGGCACAGAATCCTGCTATATCCTGAAAAACATTTTGGATAAAAAGAGACTTTTCAAAATTCTGTGTCGATTTATCTGTAGTCGCGTAATAGAGGGTTGAACGATCCTCTGCCCATTCTCTTTCCTGCCACAAGGCAAGGAAGCGGGTTTTGAAACTTGTCCAGAATGTCTGGATCATATCCAGATGGACCGCCTGACCAGCGCGATCTGGTGTGGCGAAAAGATTGAGGATGAGGTTGCCGATAAACAGCCCGGCATCAAACCCGATAGGCCCGTAGGTGGCAAATTCCCCGTCAATAATCCGGGTATCAGTGCCTGTCGTCATGATGGAGCCTGTATGCAGGTCTCCATGCAGAAGAGCTTGCGGTGTGCATAAAAAGCGCAGACGCAGACTATCAATACGCGCCTGCACCGCCGGGCTGGTGCGCAGGGCGGCAACAATCGGGGTGAGTTGCGGGTCTGCCCAGTGGTTGCGCGGGTGGTCATGGTACGGGTCCGTCAGAACCAGATCGACCGTAATGCGGGTGAGGGTCTGGTTGCGGGCAAAACAGATCCGCCGGTCCATAACCCGCTCAAACGGTTCGGCCAGCAGGGATGTCGCGAACGTGCTGCGGGCGACAAAATCACCGACCTGAGCAGCAACAGCCGGGTGATAGTGTCCGGCCATCATGGCGGTGCGCATCACCGTGTGGCCGGACAGGCTGGGGACAATCAGAATGAACTGCTCAGGGTCAAAATGCAGGCATTCAGTTGTCAGGTCCGGCACATGCGGAAAGACGGCGCGCAGATAGGCGGCCTCAAAAAACGTGCGGTCCAGCGGCATTTTCCAGGCCGGGTCAACGCGCACATGCGGCAAAGCCTGTTTCAGACAGACGCCGCCCTCCGGGCCTTCCGCCACAAACACCATATTGAGGTTGCCGTCACTGACTTCCCAGACGCGCCATTCGTCTGGTGTGCCGCCAAGGCGTGCGGCAATGGCGGGAAGGGAGGTCAGAAATGTCCGGACACCTTCAAGGTCCAGAGTCGAATAGGGGGAAGAATGCGTCGTCATGAGGACTCTGTTTTTCCGGACTGTGTCATGCTGTGTGGGTGAAGGTTGTCCACACAGCAAAGGAAACGGTCAGACAGGGCACATGGCCCCATCTGAAAAGCAGCTTAATCCAGACAGGCTTCTTTGAAAGCCTTAAACGCATGAGCACGGTGGCTGATGGCGTTTTTCTCGGCCTCTTCCATTTCGGCAAAGGTCCGGTTCTCACCCGTGGGGGTAAAAATCGGGTCATAGCCATGGCCTTTTTCACCGCGCGGCGGCCAGGTAATGCTGCCATCCACGCGGCCTTCAAAGCTGCGGGTGGTGCCGTCGGGGTAGGCAAGGCACAGCACGCAGATAAACCACGCATCGCGCTCATCCGAGCCAATGCCGTCTTCAATGCGGGCCATGGCGGCAGGGAAGTCCTTGTTCGGGCCAGCCCAGCGGGCGGAGTAAATGCCCGGAGCGCCGCCGAGTGCGCTCACGCACAGGCCGGAATCATCCGCCAGCGCGGGCAGGCCGGTGGCTTTGGCCGCAGCCAGAGCCTTTAGCGCCGCATTGCCGGCAAACGTGGTGGCGGTTTCTTCCGGTTCCGGCAGATTGAGGTCCCCGGCAGAAAGCACCGTGACGCCAAAATCCGCCAGTAGCGTGGAAAACTCTGCCAGCTTGCCTGCATTATGGCTGGCCAGAACCAGTTTGCTGCCAGCCTCCAGTTTGCCGTGCGTCATGTTAGCGGTTCTCCGCCGTTTCAACGGCCAGTGTCTGAGCGTCAAACAGAACGGATACGCCGGTGCGGGCCAGAGCAAACAGCTCGTTGAACGCATCTTCCGTGAAAGGCGCGTCTTCTGCCGTGCCCTGAATTTCCACAATGCGGCGGTCGGCTGTCAGCACAAAGTTGGTGTCGGCAGCGGCGGCGCTATCTTCTTCATAATCCAGATCCAGCACCGGGCCGGCTTTGGTCAGACCGCAGGACACGGCGGCAACCTGCCCGCGCAGCGGCATGTGGCTCAGCACGTTTTTGGCCACCAGCTGGCCAAGGGCCAGACGCAGGGCGACCCATGCGCCGGTAATGGAGGCGCAACGGGTGCCGCCATCGGCGTTCAGAACGTCACAGTCCAGCGTGATGCTCATTTCACCCAGCGCAGCCAGATCCACCACAGAACGCAGGGAGCGGCCAATAAGGCGCTGGATTTCCTGTGTGCGGCCGGACTGCTTGCCCTTGGCGGCTTCACGGTTGCCACGGGTGTGGGTGGCGCGGGGCAGCATGCCGTATTCCGCCGTCACCCAGCCGGTGCCTTTGCCGCGCAGGAAGGGCGGAACCCGGTTTTCAACACTGGCGACGCAGAGAACTTCCGTCCCCCCGACGCGGATCAGCGCCGAGCCTTCCGCGTGGCGGGCAAAGCCGGTTTCAATGGTGACGGGGCGCATCTGGTTGGGCTGGCGGCCGGAGGGGCGCATGGGAAGCTCCTTAAGAAAGATTATTCTCTGCACATAAAGTGCTTTTGGCGGGAGCGAAACCGTGCAGCCGTTTCATTGTTTTTCTTGTCATGCAGGGCGGAGATGCGCAGAAGCAGAAGAGTCCTGTTGTGAAGGAGGAGCCTGACCCTCATGAAACGTGGTCTGCGACCTGCAAAACCCGTTCTGCCACCGGGGCTGGATTCCCGGTCCGCCACCATTCTGCGTGAAATTGTGGAGGAATATGTGGCCAGTGGGGAGCCTGTGGGCTCCCGCACGCTGTCCCGTCGGCTT
Source organism: Acetobacter malorum (assembly GCF_001580615.1). Taxonomy (GTDB): domain Bacteria; phylum Pseudomonadota; class Alphaproteobacteria; order Acetobacterales; family Acetobacteraceae; genus Acetobacter; species Acetobacter malorum. The sequence continues at coordinate 5,626 of NZ_LHZC01000044.1, read as the reverse complement.
GGGTTGCCGTTGTCTCCGGCCACCATCCGTAATGTCATGGCATCTCTGACCGAAGCAGGCTTGCTGTTCTCCCCTCACACTTCAGCCGGGCGCCTGCCGACGGAGGCCGGGCTGCGCCTGTTTGTGGATGGTCTGTTGCAGTTTGGCAGCCTCTCGGAAGAGGAATGCCGCGCTATTGGGCAGTCGCTGGAAGCGCGGGGTCGGTCCTTGCAGGATACGCTGACGGAAGCGTCCTCCCTGCTGTCGGGCATGTCTGATGCAGCCGGGCTGGTGATTGCGCCAAAAGGTGAGGGTGGCGTCAAACATATTGAATTTGTGGCGCTGGGCGGAAACCGGGCGCTGGTGGTGCTGGTCGGCACGGATGGGCATGTGGAAAACCGGGTGATTGAAACGCCCATCGGCATGCCACCCTCTGCACTGGTGGAGGCCGCAAACTATCTGAATGCTCACACGATTGGGGCAACCCTGCCGGACCTGCGGGAGCGGGTGGGGGCGGATATTGCTGAAAACCGGAGTGCGCTGGATCAACTGACGGCCGACGTGGTGGAAAGCGGTCTGGCCATCTGGGGTGGCGGCGGAGATGAACGCGGTGGCACTCTGATTATCCGCGGGCAGGGCAAATTGCTGTCGGATGTGGACGGGCAGGAGCGACTGCTGGCCATTCAGGCGTTGTTTGACCGGCTGGAGCGGCAGGAAACCATGCTGCGTCTGCTGGAATTAGCGGAACATTCAGAGGGTGTGCGTATCTTCATTGGTGCGGAAAGCGGGCTGTTTGGGGGCACCGGCATGTCCATGGTCGTGGCCCCGGCCCGGAATGAGGCCAACAGGATTGTCGGCGCGATTGGCGTGATTGGCCCCACACGCATCAATTACGGGCGGATTGTCCCGGTTGTGGATTATACGGCGCGTTTTTTAGGTGAAATGCTCGGTTAAGAGCAAAATTCGCCATCATCTGGTCAGGAAGGGCGACGAGACTGAAGACGGCAGCGCATGAGAATGGTAAAGGACCAGCATGACAAGAACTCCGTCTTCTGGTGAACCCGGGTCTTCTTCCAATAAAAATGAGGGAAGAGATTCATCTCCCCAACATGGGCCCGCATGGCGCAGGCCGCGTTTCCGCCAGTGGCGGGGGCTGCTTGGTACCGTCGCGGCTCTGGCGTTGGTGGGCACCACGGGGGCGGTTGTCCTCATCTGGACCCAGTACGAAGGGATTGTGGCTGATCTGCCAACGGTTGAAGGGCTGCGCACCTATCAGCCGCCGGTGATGAGCCGCCTTTATGCGTCGGATGACCGGCTGATTGCCGAACTGGCGGATGAGCGCCGGGTGTTTGTGCCCTCCAGCGCCATCCCGGACCGCGTGAAGAACGCCTTTATTGCGGCGGAAGACCAGAAGTTCTGGACCCACAAGGGCGTGGACCCCATGGCCATTGCCCGTGCGGGTCTGACGGATCTGACGCGCGGCAAGGGACGCAGGCCGATTGGCGCGTCCACCATCACGCAGCAGGTCGCGCGTGTCATGCTGCTGGGCAGTAATGCTGTTTCCATGAAGCGAAAGGCCAAGGAAGCCTTCCTCGCCATGCGGATTGAGCAGGTTCTGCCCAAGGAAAAGATTCTCGAAATCTACCTGAATGAAATTTATCTGGGCAGCGGAGCCTATGGGATTGGGGCTGCTGCGCAGACCTACTTCAATAAACCGCTGGATCAGCTTGATGATGCGGAAGCGGCCTTCCTCGGCGCGCTGCCCAAATCGCCCACTAATTACAATCCGGTTCGCTTCCCCGAGGCCGCGCGTGGCCGCCGGAACTGGGTGCTGGAACGCATGGCGGAAACCGGCGCGCTGACGCATGAAGCAGCGCGTGCTGCCGAGGCTGAGCCGTTGATCCCGCATACGTTTGTGCGCCCCGGTCCGGCTCCCGGCTCCGAGTGGTTTGCTGAGGAAGTGCGCCGCCAGCTTCTGGAAAAATACGGTCAGGATATGACCATGCAGGGCGGGCTGGATGTGCACACCAGTCTGGACCCCGCCCTTCAGCTGACAGCGCAGACCGTGCTGCGGCAGGGGCTGATGGCGTATGACCGCGCACATGGTGGCTGGCGCGGCCCGGTGAAGCATCTGCAAACCGTCAGTGCTTCTTCGTCTCAGGAAGAATGGGTTGCTGCGCTGAATGCGGAAGCTGTGCCGCTGGGCATGTTGGACCAGTGGCGTCTGGCGGTGGTGCTGGACCCGGCACATGGTCGTGTTGGCTGGCTGGAAGGTGCTGTTGTGCGCCGTGGGGCGGCTATGCAGGGCGGCACACCGCAGACGGGCGAAATTCAGGATCGTGATCTGGCCTGGACCCGCCGTTTCAGACTGCTGAAAGCGGGCGATCTGGTGATGATCGAACCGCAGGCCGGAAGCAGCCGCGTAGCCTTGATGCAGGTGCCGCATGTGGAAGGTGCCGTCGTCACACTGAATGCCCGCACCGGGCGTGTTATGGCGCTGGTAGGCGGCTGGTCGTTCCAGACGTCACAGTTTGACCGTGCTACGCAGGCGCTGCGTCAGCCGGGTTCGTCCTTCAAGCCGTTTGTCTATTTGCAGGCTATGGAACAGGGCATTTCGCCCTCGCAGTCGTTTGACGATTCGCCGGTGTCCTATGGCACATGGCACCCGAACAACTACGAGAAGGATTTCTGGGGCCCCACCTCTCTGCATGACGCTCTGCGGGAATCCCGCAATCTGGTGACCATCCGTCTGGCAGCCCATATCGGCATCAAGAACGTGGCGGATCTGGCGACCCGAATCGGGCTGGTGGATTCCATGCCGCATGTGCTGCCCGCAGCGCTGGGGGCGGTGGAAACCACGGTGCTGAAAGAAGCCGGAGCCTATGCCTCGCTGGCGGCGGGTGGCCGGAAAGTCACCCCGACCCTGATTGATGATGTGCAGGACCGTGAAGGCCATGTGATCTGGCGGCCAGAGGGGATCTCTCTGGTGTCCGCCTCTGCGCAGGCTGGAGATGCTAAGGCTGCGCCGCCCGCGCCGGGCCAGCCTGCGGATGCTGATGCCATCTTCCCCGATGCGCCCAAAGGGCAGGACGCAGGCAAGGTTTCCGCACCGGCAGCAGCGCCTGTGCAGGATAATGCCGTTAAGATCATCATGCCGGGGCAGGATGAAATTCCGGAAGTGCAGGATAATCGCCCGCGCGTCGCCTCAGAGCAGAGCGCGTTCCAGATCACAACCATGCTGCAGGACGTCATCCGGCGTGGCACCGGCGTGCAGGCCGGGAAGGGGATTGAGAACCCCGTGGCCGGCAAAACCGGCACCAGCCAGAATTTTAACGACGCATGGTTTGCGGGCTATTCGCCTGATCTGGTGACGGTAGTGTGGATCGGGTTTGATACGCCGACATCACTGGGTAAGAACGAAACCGGTGGGGCCATTGCCGGGCCGATCTGGAACAAGGTGATGAAAACAGCACTTGAAGGACGCCCGAAGCTGGACTTCGCAGCGCCGGAGGGTGTCACGCTGGTGCGATATGATACGGGCCGTGGTGTGGCGATTGATGCCTTTAAACCGGGCCAGATCCCGGGTGTGAGCGTCAGTCTGGCGGATAACGGCGCCTCGCACGAGCTGACGGCGGCGGATACGGGTGCGGAAAACATGCCGGATTCGGAAAGTGATATGGCGGCCGGTGCCGGTCAGTCTGGCGCAGGGGCAGTCAGCCCCGGTCAGGCTGCAACACCGGGTGCAGCAAAAGCACCCCCTGCTGCGTCCGGGGGTGACATTGGCATGGGTGGCCTTTATTGAGGCCGTTCATACGTAAGAATTTTAATAAAGACCTGATGGAGAGACGGCCCGATGTCGGCTGAGACAGAAGCCCTTAATGACCAGATCAAGCAGTCGGTGGCACTGCTGAGGAGGCATCTTTAACTGGGATGTCGCCCAGGCCCGACTTGCCGAACTGAATAACCGGGCAGAAGACCCGGATTTGTGGAATGATTCCGACGCTGCCCAGAAGCTGATGCGGGAACGCACCCTGCTGGCCGGGCAGGTGGAAGGCGTGCAGAAGCTGGAAACCAGCGTGCAGGATGCCTGTGAACTGGTGGAACTGGCGGAAGCAGAAGGGGATGCGGACATTGTGGCGGAAGCCACAGCAACCCTGAAGGCGCTGGCGGAAGAAGCCAAACGCCGTGAAACTGAAAGCCTGTTGTCTGGTGAAGCGGATAGCAATGACTGCTATCTGGAAGTCAACGCCGGTGCCGGCGGGACGGAAGCGCAGGACTGGGCAGAAATGATGCTGCGCATGTACACCCGCTGGGCGGAAGCTCATGGGTACAAAGTCACGCTGATGGAAAGCTCGGAAGGCGAACAGGCCGGGCTGAAGTCCGCCACCATTCTGGTTTCCGGTCCGAATGCCTATGGCTGGATGAAAACCGAGGCCGGGGTGCATCGTCTGGTGCGTATTTCCCCGTTTGATGCTGCGGCCCGCCGCCAGACGTCCTTTGCGTCCGTCTGGGTCTATCCGGTGATTGACGATTCGATTGAAATCGAAGTGAACGATTCCGATCTTAAGGTGGATACGTTCCGCGCCTCTGGTGCGGGTGGTCAGCACGTCAACAAGACCGATTCGGCCATTCGTATTACCCATATTCCTACCGGGATTGTGGTGGCGTGTCAGACGGACCGCTCTCAGCACCGTAACCGTGCAACGGCTATGCAGATGCTGCGGGCGCGTATGTATGAGGCGGAACTGCAAAAGCGTGAGGCAGCAGCAGCGGCAACAGAAGCCGCCAAGACAGACATTGGCTGGGGGCACCAGATCCGCTCTTACGTTCTGGCCCCGTACCAGATGGTGAAGGATCTGCGCACCAACGTGGAAACAGGGAACCCCAGCGCGGTGCTGGATGGGGATCTGGATGCGTTTATGGCAGCCGCTCTTGCGGCTCGGGTGGGCGCAACCCGCTCTGAGGCGAGTGCCAACGCGCAATAAACTGCACGTTTATGAAGTGTTAAAAAACGGGCCTCTTCGGGGCCCGTTTTTTTATATTGCGTGGATATGGGGAACCACGACAGATTCATGAACGTTACAAAGAATTTTTTTTTAAATAAGACTGGGCTCAAAACAGGCAGAGAGGCGTCTGTTTTCGAGGCATCCTCACAGAAAGTGGCTTTTTTCTGCCGATTTGTGCGCACTGCCTGTTTTATGAGCCTTCTGCTACCAAACAAGGCAGCGTTCATTTTCGATCAAGAACATTCTTGACATATTTGCTGTCAAATTGCCCAATCAGGGTCAGGAAGATGGCAGCCATGCAGCTCTGTCAGTCTATTCCAGTGCTGAGGCACGAAATGTTGGTGCAGGGCCATCAGTTTTTGATGCCATAGATCAGGTGATGGCGCTGGCCAGTGTTTCTTTGGCTGGCGTGGAAGAAGGAGGATGTAGAAATATGAAGGACCACGCGCAACAGCAACAGAGTCCGGTGCGCTTTGTCATCGGAACAGGAGCTGTTGTCGGTGTTGTTGCTCTGCTGGTTGTAATTCTGCTGCATCTCTTGGCGGTTATGGGACTGATGTTCGGTATGGGGACGTCTGCGAGCGTTCCGGTTTCGCATCCGCCGATCAAGACCAGAATTCTGCCACCACCGCCACCACCAC
>NZ_LHZC01000052.1 GCF_001580615.1 Acetobacter malorum | reverse complement strand
AGCAGGCGCGGGCCGGGGGCGGGTGTGAAGGGGACAGCCACCTGCAATTTTGGGTAATACTGGCCGCCTGCGGCCTCAAAAGCACGGGCCCAGCCCTGGTCGAACACATATTCACCCCAGGAATGGCCTTTCAGATAGGCCGGGCAGACGGCAGCCAGAGTGCCGTCCGGGGCGTGCAGGGTGACATGCCGGGGCAGCCACCCGGTGCGCTGGCAAACAGACCCGCTGTCCTCCAGCGCAGAGAGAAAGGCGTAGCTGACAAACGGATTGTCAGCCCCCGCGCAGGAATCCCACGCGGTGGCATCTATGGCATACAGGCCGTCATGCAGAGAGACAGACCAGTCAGACATGACGGTGCCTCTTCATTCACCCGATTTCAAACAGGCCTTCAACTTCAACCGGGGCATCCAGCGGCAGGGAAGGCACGCCAACGGTAGAGCGGGCATGGCGACCGGCATCACCAAACACTTCAACCGCCAGATCGGACGCGCCGTTCATGACGGAAGCGTGTGCCGTGAAGTCCGGCGTGCAGGCAATAAAGCCACCCAGACGCACGACGCGCTTCACGCGGCTGAGGTCACCTACAGCGGCTTTTACCTGTGCGATCACGTTGATCATGCTGTAGCGCGCTGCTTCCACAGCGGTATCCACAGCAACAGCGCCACCGAGCTTGCCCGTTGCAAACAGCTTGCCATCAGCCAGCGGAAGCTGACCGGAGACAACAAGCAGATTGCCGGTCTGCACGCAGGCCACATAGTTGGCTACAGGGGCTGCCGGTGTGGGCAGGGTGATGCCGAGGTCTTTCAGGCGGGCTTCAGGCGTGGTGGTCATAAGATGCGAGTCCTTAATTCAAAGGGTTCTGGCAGGCCCGGGCTAGCTGACCAGCCGCAGGCTGCCACGTTTGCGGGGAGCAGGGTCGCTCTCCTGCGCCGGGAAATCAAGCGGCAGAAGCGGGTCCGGGTCCATCTGGCTGTCCTGATGCGGGCCATCGGGCAGCTTTTTATCCAGATACGCATCGGACAACGCGCGGAATGTGTAGTCCAGCATGGAGGTGGCGTAAGAGGCCACAGGGTCCCCCTCCACCGTGCCGGACGGGCCGAAGCAGGAATAGGCAAAGCTGCTGACATACGCTTCCAGCGGCGCGCCATATTGCAGGCCAATGCTCACAGCTTCCCCAAAGCTTTCCATCAGGCCTTTGACCATGGAGCTTTCCCGCGTGGGGTTCAGTGCCAGTTCACCCAATGTGCCGTCTTCATACTCACCTGTGCGCAGGAACAGCCGGTGGCCGCCAATGCTGGTTTTCTGGGTAAAGCCGCCGTGGCGTGGGGGCAGGGCGCGGCGCATACCACGCTCCAGCTTGCGGACCAGCGTTTGCGCAGTCGGGTCAGGCCGGGCTGGCATCCGGTCAATAAAGCCGGTCAGAGCGCGATACATCGCCATATGGGCGTTCGGGCCGGGCAGCGGCAGCACAGGCTCACCAGCCAGTGCGCCAGCGAGTGCTGTTTCTGTCGTAAAGCCGCGGGCGTCCAGGCGGTTACGCGTGCTGGGCGACAGTCGGCCATCGGGTCGGAGCAGGGAGAAGACCGGGGCCATCCCGCAGGCTTCCACACCCAGAAGTCCATCTACCGCGCTGCATGTAGAAAAGCCGGTTTCCACCGTAGCCAGAGGCGTCTCGGTCGCCACTGCGGCTTCCCGCCAGACGGCGCGCAGCGTCTCGCTCAGGCCCGGCAACACGGTGCGCACGGGCGGCAGCGGCAGGGACTCGGGGCCTGTTCCGGAATGGGCGGTCAGGGTCGCCAGTGTGGCAATGGCGCAGGCGGCGGCGCGGCCATCTTCACTGTCATAATCCAGACCGACTCCAGCCAGACAGGCATCAAGGTTGGTGAGCATAATGTCACCGGCGATGACGGGCGGGGCGGGCTGTTCATCACTGTCTTTTGCAGCCGGTTTGACCGGGGCTTCCGCTTCCGGGGCCGGCGCAAACAGGTCGGGCAGGGGCAGTTCACCATTCCGCTGGTCTGCCGTGGTGCGGGCCGCACTGCGCAGAACAGAGGAGAGCAGGCGGATAGCGGCCACAAAGGTCTCAGCCGCAAAGCCCTCGCCGGGAGAAATAAAGGCGGCCAGATTCACCAGAAAGCCGGGGGGGCGATCAAACTCGCAGGACCAGACGGGTTCCGTGGGGGCAGCCTGCCGCAACAGCAGCAGCCACACCAGAGAGCGAGCGGTTGCATCATCCTGCGTCAGCGCATCCACCCAGCGGGAGGCGACGGTGGCAAGGTCCACGGCATGGGTGCCGGGCACAAGTTGGGCCAGAGCGGAAGCTGCGTCTGCATCCCACTCAGCGGGCAGTGTCACGGAGCGAAGGGGCGCATCCGGGTCAGCTGCGGCCTGAAGCGTGCTCATAAGCACGCCGTTCCAATGGCGTCTGGCTCTTGTCATGGGAGGGAGTTTACGCGTGCCCCAAACCCCGGTGGAACCCGTGCAAAGCGCCATTTGCGGTATACAATGCCCGGTATAACGAGGATATGGGGGATAACTTTTTACACGCCCGGTTTTGCTGGTAATCCGGCGGATCTGATCGAGTGGAGTTGATCGATTATCCCCCAAAAAACATGGACCAGCGGGGCTGTGGAGTCTTATCCTCAAACCTATGGCAAACTTCGGAACATGGCTGCATACCCGTCGCAAAGGTCGCCTTATTGGCAAGGATGATGACGGTCGATGCTATTACGAATCCACAGGGGCCGCACGGCGTGGCGGCGGTGTGGACCGGCCCGAACGCTGGGTGATTTATCTGAAGGGGGAAGACCCTTCCGCCGTGCCGCCGGAGTGGTGGGGCTGGCTGCATCATACGATGGATGCGCCCATCCCGCAGGAGGAGCGCAAGCCCTGGCAGTTGCCGCATCAGCCAAACCTGACCGGCACAGCACAGGCCTACCGGCCAGCGGGCAGCCCCTATAAAACCGGCCAGCATCCGCCCGCGACAGGAGATTACGAGTCCTGGTCTCCTGAGGCGTGATCTGAAACGCATTCCCTGCTAAGGTGCGTGTCCAGACAGGGAGTAGACAGGACGCATGGCTTCAGTAACGGCAGTAAAACCCCGGCGCACCTCTATGGAGTTGCTGACCGGCGTTCTTGTTCTCGGCCTGCTCGGGCTGATGCTCGTTGCCGCTGTGGTAGGCGAAGGCCGCAAGACCGACACCAGCGGCTACCGGCTGCATGCCGGTTTTTCCCATATTGATGGGCTGGGCGTTGGCTCAGACGTGCGGCTTGCCGGTGTGACCGTAGGGCAGGTGGTGTCCGCGCGCGTTAATCCGCAGACCTTCAAGGCAGAAGTCACCTTTACCGTGCGGCCAGATATCAAGCTGCCGACGGACAGTGCCGCCATCATCACCAGTGACAGCCTTCTGGGCGGCAAATACATCGCCCTTTCTCCCGGTGGAGACGACCACATGATGGCGGCTGATGCGACCATCAGCGAGACGCAGGGGGCCATCAGTCTGGAACAGCTGCTCAGCAAATTCATCTTCTCAGTGACCGATACGCTGACCCGTGCGAACAAGGATGCCGCAGGGAGCAAAGCGCCCGCTGCCGGGGATGCTGGTAAGGCCGATCTTCCATGAGCCGTTCTGACCTGACGCTGGCTGTCTGAAGAGGACGATCCCGTATGGAAAGCCCGAAACTCTGGCTGCAGGACGATGGGCAGCCCCTCTCCTGTCAGGAAAAATTGCGTGTGCTGGATGAGAACTGGCAGGAAGTGCAGGAGATCCTGCAGGATGCGTTTGAGGATGCCGTGCTGATGGGGGTGAGTGAACAGGGGATGCGCGCGCATCTGACCGACCTTGTCGCCTCTCTTCAGTCTCCGCATCAGGGAAACAAAGCATGAGCATGAAGCATTTTTCCCGTCTGGCCCTTCTGGGCTGCATGATGGTGGCAGTGGGTGGTGGCTGGGTCGTCACAACGCCGAGCGCACACGCCGTGGGCACGCCTCTGGCTCCCCCCGCCGTTTATGGGCAGGGCGTATGGCAGGGCAAGGGAACCGCCGTGGTGCGGGTGCTCGACCGGCTGGACGCGCATGTGGAGCTGATTTCGGTCCCGACGGGAACCACAGCGCACTACAAGAGTTTGGATATTAGCGCGGGCCGGTGTCTGGAACGGCCTAAAACACTCTCACCCGATGCGGCAGGGTGGCTGGAGCTGCATGACACGCATCCTGATGGGGCAACCTTCAAGGGCTGGATGCTGGCCGCAGAACCGGGTCTGGGTGTGTTTGAAAGCGCTGTGTATGACGTGCGGATGGTGCGGTGTGAGGGGGCAGATGTTGCCCCCATGGTGCCTCCGCTTCCAACGCCTGCCGTGCCCGTGCTGACACCGTCCACCGGTGACCAGCCTGCGCCCACGGGTGATGTGCCCGGCAATGGGGGGAGCCATGCGCCTTCTGGTTCCGGCGCGCCACCTGCGGGAGATGCTGCTCCCGCATCTCCTGAATCCGGCGGGGAATATTAAGCCGGACGGGCCAGACCGTTCATGACGGTGCGGTCTGTCTTGCTTTTCAGGGAGTTGTCGGGCCGGACAGGCTCAGGCATCGTTTCAGGAAGCAATCGGGCGTCAGCATAGGGTCTGGCTGGCTTGATCTGTGGCAAAACAAGACGAGGTGTACGTGATCGGTTCTTCTTCCAGTCAGGAATTTCGCTTTCAGGTTCCCTCTCTGGATCAGGCGGCGTTCCTCCTAGATTTTGACGGTACTCTGGTCGATATCGCGCCCACGCCAGATTCTGTGGTGGTGCCGGAAGGGTTGCCGGAAACCCTGCGCCGCCTGCGTGCGGCCTGTGGTGATGCGCTGGCCATTGTTTCTGGCCGGTCGATTGATCAGATTGATCATTTCCTGGGGGATATCCCGTTTGCCGTGGCAGGTGAGCATGGCATTGCGGTAAGGCATCGCCCCGGAGGCCCGATTGAGCGGGCAGCGCTTCCCTCAGTTCCGCAGTCATGGTTTGCCGAGGCACGCGACCTTATTGCAGCGTGGCCCGGCGCACGGCTGGAGCATAAGCCGGGCGGCTTTGTTCTGCATTATCGCGCCGTGCCGGAAGCCGGAGCAGCCCTGCGTGAGGCCGCTGAAAACTGGGTGAAGGGCACCAATGGCACCTTTGAAGTTCAGACGGCAAAAATGGCATGGGAAGTCCGGCCCGCTGGGGTCGATAAAGGCTATGCCGTCAGCATGCTGATGAAATCTCTCCCCTTTACGGGCCGGAAGCCGGTTTTTGTGGGTGACGATGTGACGGATGAAGACGGCATGGCCGCAGCAAAGCGCCTGAGCGGCGTCGGCCTGCGTATTCCCACGGATTTTCCTAACCCGACAGCATTTCGTGCCTGGCTTGCTTCTTTGGTTGAAGGGAAGGGTTAAGCGATGGGGCGTTTAGTTGTTGTTTCCAATCGTGTCCCTGCGCCGCGGGACCGATTGCAGCCCGCTGGCGGGCTGGCTGTTGCCCTGCGTGCGGCGTTAAAAGAAGGCAGTTGCCTGTGGTTTGGCTGGTCCGGCCAGCAGGTTTCTGAAAAAGAAGGGCATGACCCGGAGGTCAGCCTCGATAAGGTGGAGAATGTCACCTACGCCACCATCGACCTGACGCACGCGGAATATGACGGGTTTTACCAGAAATATTCCAACGGCATCTTATGGCCGCTCTGCCATTACCGGGCTGGCCTGATGGATTATGACCGGAAAGACCGGGTTATCTATCAAAACGTCAACGAGCTGTTTGCCCGCAAATTGCTGCCCCTTTTGCAGCCGGGTGATCAGATCTGGATTCATGATTATCATCTGTTCCCGCTGGGGCAGGCGTTGCGGGATCTGGGTGTAACAGCCCCCATCGGGTTCTTCCTGCATATTCCGTTCCCGCCGTGGAGCCTGATGCGGGCTCTGCCGGAAGCGGATGCTTTGCTGCGCGCCATGCAGGCGTACGACGTTATTGGTCTGCAGACCGAGGACGATGCCCGGAACATGAATGACGGGTTCTCCATCGTTGGTGTTAAGGCAAAGGCGGAGGTTTTCCCGATCGGGATTGATCCGGACAGCTTTGCAAAACAGGCGGAAGAGGGGTTGAGCAACCCGGACGTACAGCGTCTGAAGGAAAGTCTGCGCGGCAAGCCGTTTATTATCGGCGTGGACCGGCTGGATTATTCCAAAGGCCTGCCGGAGCGCCTCAAGGGATATGAGATCTTTCTGGAGCGGTATCCTGAGCATCGGGGGAAGGTCGTGTATCTTCAGGTCACACCCGTCTCTCGTGGAAATGTGCCGGAATATCGGGCCCTGCGGCGGGAACTGGATGAAGCCGCTGGACGCATTAATGGTACCTATGGTGACTTTGACTGGACGCCCATCCGGTATCTGACACATCCTGTGCCCCGTGCCCTGCTTGCCAGTTTCTACCGGCTGGCAGATGCAGCGCTCGTTACACCTTTGCGGGACGGCATGAATCTGGTCGCCAAGGAATATGTGGCAGCGCAGGATAAGGCGAACCCCGGTGTGTTAATTCTCTCACACTTTGCGGGTGCCGCCCCGGACATGGAGGCTGCTCTGATGGTCAATCCGCATGATGCAGATGATATTGCGGACGCCCTGCATAAAGCCCTGACCATGCCTGATGGAGAGCGGCGTGCGCGGTGGGATCACCTAGAGCCGGACGTCTGGCGCGTTACGGCGTTAACCTGGGCCCGTGATTTCATTCAGGCTCTTGGGAAGGCCCGTTTAGCGTGAGATCAGCATTTTCCACCAGAAAAATGGGTCTCTTTCTGGCGTTGGCGGGCGCTTTGGCGCTGGGTATTGCATGGTGGGTGGAACATGTTCTGCACATCATGCCCTGTGAGTTGTGTCTGGTTGAGCGCTGGCCCTGGCGTATTCTGATCGTTATTGGCGTGGTTGATGTCCTGCTGCCGGGTGCGGCAGGTGGACCTGTGCTGTGGCTTTGCGTGCCGACCCTGCTGGCCTCGGTTGGTCTGGCGTTCTGCCATGCCGGGGTGGAGTGGGGATGGTGGCCCAGCCCGTTGCCGGGGTGTCATGCCCCCCATATTACCGGCACCACCATGGCAGAACGGCTGGCTTCCATGCCGCTTTTGCCTTCCAAACCGTGTGATTCCCCAACTTATCTGATCCCAGATTTGCCCGTGTCCATGTCTGTCATGGGCGGGCTGTATGCGGCGGGTGTGCTGGGGGTATTTGGTGTCTGGCGCTATCGGCTCAGCCGGACTGCACGCAGAATATTTTATTAAAACAGACAAATAGCCGGAAGCCGCCTGTGTGCATCATGCAGGCGGCTTTCGGCGCACGTCCTTTAGGCTGTTCTGTTCCCTGTCTTCATCCTGTGCTAATATTTTCGTAAGCAAGACGGGCTTTGTGTCCCGTTCGTCGAAATATATAGTCACACTCAAATAGGCAGCCCTGGGAAATTTCAATGACGGCATATGATAAGAATAAGAAGCTGGACTGGAGTGTATTTGATTGTGTCTGGTATAAAGAGAAATACAAAGATGTCCTGAGCTTCTTACAGATTGAGACTGATGAGGCTGTTCAGGAATTTTATAAAAATGACGGTGTCAGTCTTAAGCACTCTCCCAATCCTTATTTTGATGAAGACTGGTATCTGAGCAAATATCCTGCCGTTGCTGAGCAGATCAGCCGGGGGGAGTTTCGGTCTGGCTTTGAGCATTATTGCCAGAAAGGCTTTGCGTCTCATAACCCCCACTGGCTGTTTGACGAAGAGTATTATCTGAAACGGCACCGGGATATTTCCGACGTCAGCCTTGCCGAACAAGGGTTCAGAAACGGGTATGACCATTACCTGAATATTGGAGATTTCCAGTATAGCAGCGGGTCATGGTTCTTTGACCCCAATGCCTATCTGAAAGGCGGCCAGGCGACCACAACCGAACTGGGGCCGTATTCTCAATGTGTGCGGGCAACGGCACCGGTGGCAGGCTATGGGCACAGGCTGTCCTGGTATTTTGACCCGGAATGGTATCTGGAAACCTATCCGGAAGTGCGTAAGGAGCTGGATGCCAAAGAGTGGACATCCGCCCTGCATCATTATCTAGCTAATAAAACCCCAACACTGTTCAACCCTGATCCGTACTTCTCAGAAGAATTTTACGGCAGTGTGAATAACGATGTGTCCGGTGCGGTCGAAAGCAAACATTTTCGCAATTTTTTTGAGCATTTCCTGAAATATGGTGTGCATGAACTGCGTAAGCCGCTCTCCACGGTAGATCTGGAAGGCTATTTCCGGAACCCGGCCGTGCAGCAGGAAGTCAGCCGGGGGGATTATCCGGATGCCTTTGCTCACTACATCGCGCATGGCGGCAAGGTTGAGGATGACGCGGCTTTCCAGAAGGAAAGCGAGCATGTCTCCAAGAAAATCTATCACGAAATGTGCCGGATCCGGATGCCGCTTCTGTTAAATCAGGCACTGGATTTTACGTACGAATATCCTGATTTTACCGTTATTATTATTGCGCATAACCATTTTGCCATGACGCTGAGCGCACTGGCGTCTCTGCGCGCCAATTATAATGGCCCGATGCAGATTATTGTGGTGGATTCCGGCTCAACAGACGGCATGCGTACCATTGAGCAGCATGTGCGTGGGTTGGAAGTTATTCGCTTTCCGGGGAATGTCGGGTTCCTGCTCGGCTGTAATGCAGCCCTTGAGAAAGTCCGTGGTCCCTTCACGCTGTATCTGAATAATGATCTGGAGCTGATGCCCGGCGCCATGGGCAACGCACTGGCGCGCCTGCGGAGTGAGCCCCAAACCGGGGCAGTCGGCGCCAAGCTGGTGCGGACCAACGGCATGTTGCAGGAAGCCGGAAGCATTGTCTGGCGGGACGGCTCCGTGTGCGGCTATCTGCGTGACAAGCGCCCTGATGTGCCGGAAGCCAATTTTGTCCGCTCGGTTGACTTCTGCTCCGGTGCGTTCTTGCTCGTCCGCTCCGATCTGCTGAAAAAGCTGGGTGGGTTTGATACGGATTATGCCCCGGCATACTTTGAGGAAACGGATCTGTGTATCCGGATTCATGAGGCCGGGTTTGATGTGGTATATGACCCCTCCATTGTGGTCATTCATTATGAATATGGCACCTCTGGTTTTATCAGTGGTGCGTCCATGATTGCGCGTAATCAGGAAATCTTCCGCAAAAAGCACGGTGCCTATCTGCGGCAGAAAAACCTGTTCCACGAGCGTTTGCTGGTGCGGGCGCGCTCGTCCGCCACACGGCAGAAGCGGATTCTGTTCATTGAAGATCGCCTGCCGTATCGCTTCCTTGGGTCAGGGTTTACGCGGTCCAATGATGTCATCCGGAGCATGATTGATCTGGGATATCATGTGACAGTATATCCGGTTTATCGGCCCACTGAGCCGATGGAAGAAATTTGCAGTTCCTTCCCGGATCGGGCGGAAGTCATCTGGGATCGGGAACTGCCGGAACTGGAAGACTTCATCAAATCCCGTGCCGGTTATTATGATCTTGTCTGGATTGCCCGCACCCATAATGCGGACCGTCTGGCTCCGGTGCTGATGCAGTGCGCGGACGCCATTTCGTCTCGTGCAGTGATTATTGACACCGAGGCCGTGGCCGCCCCACGTGAGCATCAGAAGCGTGTTCTGCGTGGCGAGGGCGATCTTGAGCAATCTGTTGAAGAAATGCTCAAGCATGAATTCCGCCACCTGTTCATGGCTGAGAAAATTGTTGCCGTGAACAAAAAGGATGCAGAAATCCTCAAAGAGAACGGCTTCCCGAACGTGGGTGTTCTGGGGCATATGCAAAAGGCGCTTCCGCATTCTCCGGGATGGGATGCGCGGCGTGACATTCTGTTCCTTGGCGCGATGCATGACATTGATTCTCCTAATGTCGACTCTCTTTCATGGTTCAGTAGTGAGGTTCTGCCACTTCTGAAGGGCCGTTTGCCCGATGATGTAAAATTCACAGTTTGTGGTTACATTAGTCCAAAAGTAGATCTTTCGCTCTTAGCAAAAAACCCACGAGTAAATCTTCTGGGGCGCGTGCCAGATGTTGGCCCTGTTTATGACAGGCACCGGATTTTTGTGGCACCGACGCGCTTTGCGGCGGGTATTCCGTATAAAATTCATGAAGCCGCAGCCCATGGTCTTCCCATTGTGGCATCGTCCATTCTGTGTGAGCAGGTTGGCTGGACGCCGGGTGAGGATATGCTGAGTGTCAGCACAACAGACCCGCAGGCGTTTGCGGATGCCATTGTGCGGCTTTATGAAGATAAGGCGCTCTGGGAAAACATTCGCGAGCATGAACTGGCGCGGGTGCGGGATGATCATTCGCACCAGAAATATCTGGAACAGCTCAAAGCTCTTCTCAGTTTTTGATAAAAGCCTGTTTATGTTGCGAGACTAAAAACAGGCGAGGTTTTGTGGGGTGGCTCGGTATGACACTCCACAAAACCCGCATCTGCTCCGGGTAGAGTTTTCTCCTCAGATTTCTCAGAAGAAAACTCGTTATTATTTCGATAAAATTTAGCGTGTTTGTGGGGCAGGTATAATTTTCTGCGTCAACTCAAACAGGCGCGCGCAGGCTTTGGGGCCGAGTGTGCTGACTTCATCATAAGAAAGCCAGCGCGCCTCAAGGGCGTCATCTGCGGCGTGCGGTTCAGTAGGATGTGGGGTGTTTTCCTCACACAAAACCGCAACAATCACATAATGAAAGGCCAGCGTTCCATCTGGTGTGTGATGGAGGCTGTCAAAAACATCAACGGTTTGAAGTGCTTGTGCAGTCAGGCCGGTTTCTTCCCATAATTCACGCTCGGCTGCCTGAAACAGTGTTTCTCCAGCCTCAACGCGCCCACCGGGGAAACCCCACAGGCCGGCATCCGGCGCATTGGCCCGGCGTACCAGCAAAACATTCTGGCCGTGCCGGA
This sequence comes from Acetobacter malorum, assembly GCF_001580615.1. GTDB lineage: Bacteria > Pseudomonadota > Alphaproteobacteria > Acetobacterales > Acetobacteraceae > Acetobacter > Acetobacter malorum. The sequence goes on along the minus strand of NZ_LHZC01000052.1, from coordinate 175,317 downwards.
CAAGAGCCAGAACGCCGACACGTGGCATGAAGGACGGAGTTGCAGTAGTCATAACCAGAAAATGCAGAAACTTTCCCGCAATGGTCAAGTGTTGCGCGGATTTTACGCGGCAGAACGGGTGCATCCCTGTAGGAACATGCCCGCTTTTCGCAGGTTGAATGCAACACATGGGACGCGGAGCGTTTAAGCTACGTGAACTCTGTCCGGCTGGTTCTGTAACGGGACTGGCGAGGCAGGACAGTTATCTTTGACGTTTCAGGAGTCTGATCATGACGGCAGAAACCCTTACCATTCCGGGGCTGGCCAAGCCCGCATCCCGCATTGCTCTGGGGACATGGGCAATTGGGGGCTCCATGTGGGGTGGCCCGGATGATGTGAATGCCGCCAAAACCATTGAGAAGGCGCTGGATCTGGGCATCAACGTCATTGATACAGCGCCGGTCTATGGTCTGGGGCATTCGGAAGAGGTGATTGGCCGCGCGCTGGAAGGCAAGCGGGATAAGGTCATTCTGGCGACCAAAGTCGCGCTGAACTGGCAGGATGGCAACGTGTTCCGCGATAGCCGCCCGGCCAGGATTGCGCAGGAAATTGAAGACTCTCTGCGTCGCCTGCGCACGGATCATATCGACCTGTATCAGGTGCACTGGCCGGACCCTAAAACGCCGATGGAAGAAACCGCCCGTGCGCTGGAAAAACTGGTGAAGGACGGCAAGGTGCGGGCACTGGGCGTGAGCAACTTCTCGCCTGCGCAGATGGATGAGTTCCGTAAATTTGCACCGCTGGCCACCATTCAGCCGCCCTACAATCTGTTTGAGCGCGAGATCGAACAGGACGTTCTGCCTTACGCCATCAAGAACAATCTGGTTGTGCTGGCCTACGGGCCACTGTGCCGCGGGTTGCTGTCTGGCCGTATGACGGCGGACCGTAAGTTTGAAGGTGATGATCTGCGTAAGAGCGACCCCAAATTCCAGCAGCCGCGCTTTGGCCAGTATCTGAAGGCCGTTGAAGAGCTGAAGGCTATTGCGGAAAAGCATGGCAAGAGCATGCTGGCTCTCGCCATTCGCTGGGTGCTGGACCGTGGGCCGACCATTGCGTTGTGGGGTGCCAGAAAGCCGGAGCAGATTAGTGGTGTGGATGAGGCCTTTGGCTGGAAGCTGGATGAGGCAGATATGAAGGCCATTGATGCCATTCTGGCTCGCGATATTACGGACCCTGTCGGCCCGGAATTCATGGCGCCACCCGCCAGAAGCTGACGCAGGCTACAAGACCTGTGGTGACCGCAGGGCAGGCGGTCAGGGGGAAGCGTTGACGAAACGCTGCGTTTTTTCGCAAGCTTAACCCCCATGAAAAAGCCGCCCGCCCACGCTGACCGGCCTTCCCAACAGGCCACAGTCTGCCAGTTTCCGCTCCAGCAGGTGCTGAACCGGACGCAGGCTGCGGAATATCTGGGTGTGCCAGCGCGCCGGCTGCAGGCGCTGGCGCTGCTGGGCGGCGGACCGGAGCGGGTCCGCCAGTCCGGTGGTGTGGCCCAGTTCCGTAAAGATGATCTTGATCAGTATAGTGCTGAGATGTTCAGCCGGGCTGGCTTGTCCTCTGATGCATTAAACCGTTATCGCGGCATGCGCGCCGCCAGTGGCTATGCCGGGCGGGATGCCTTCATGGATATGGCCAGCCGGGATGAACTCTCGCAGGCCTGCGCCTACGTAGGGGGCAGGGTGATTATCCTGCTGGGGATGGTAGTGATTGTGCTGTCCCATACGCCCCTGTCTCGTTTTCTGTTTCATATGCAGTAAGGTATGGAGGGATAAGGTAAGCCCCGCTCTCTCGTTTGCCTTTGGGAATGAGGCTTGCAGGCCGCAGGGCTGCGCACCATGTTGGAAACCATGGCCACACGTACCGCTCCCGATTCCGCGTCTCGTTCCCCCTCTGCTCCGGCGGCTAAGCGCGGTAAGAAGCGCGGCACGCTGAGTGAGCGGGCTGCCAGCCTGCCCCCTGTCACGTTTGAACCGGACCGTCAGGCCGCTCGCCCCAAGCTGCGGCGGATGGAAGTGGTTTCGGAATATGAACCGGCCGGTGACCAGCCACAGGCAATTGCTGATCTCCTCAAAGGGATAGAAGAGAACGAGCGGGATCAGGTCCTGCTGGGTGTGACGGGTTCCGGCAAAACCTTCACCATGGCCAAGGTGATTGAAGCCACCCAGAAGCCGACCCTTATTCTGGCCCCCAACAAGACCTTGGCGGCACAGCTTTATGGGGAAATGAAGCAATTTTTCCCTAATAATGCCGTCGAATATTTTGTCAGTTATTATGACTATTATCAGCCGGAAGCCTATGTGCCCCGGTCTGATACCTATATTGAAAAAGACAGCCAGATTAACGAGCAGATTGACCGGATGCGCCATGCGGCAACGCAGGCGCTGCTGGAACGGAACGATGTGATTATCGTGGCGTCCGTGTCCTGCATTTACGGTATCGGGTCGGTCGAAACCTATTCCCGCATGGTCGTGAAACTGGAACTGGGCGGGGAGATTGACCGGGACCGTCTGGTGCGCGGGCTGGTCGAACTACAATATCGCCGGAATGATGCTGCCTTTACCCGTGGCACCTTCCGCGTGCGGGGTGAGACGGTAGATATTTTCCCCGTGCAGAATGAAGACCGCGCCTGGCGCGTCTCCCTGTTTGGGGATGAGATTGACGGGATTATTGAGTTTGACCCGCTGACTGGTGAAAAGACGGCTGATCTTCAGGAAATTACTATTTATGCCAACAGCCATTACGTCACGCCACGCCCGACGCTGAAGCAGGCTGTTGTGGGCATCAAGCAGGAGCTCCGCCAGCAACTCGACAAGTTCACCAAGGAAGGCAAGCTGCTGGAAGCCGAGCGGTTGGACCAGCGCACCACGTTTGATCTGGAAATGATTGAAACAACAGGCGTGTGCAAAGGGATTGAGAACTACTCCCGCTATCTGTCAGGCCGCAAACCCGGCGACCCACCGCCGACCCTGTTTGAATATCTGCCGGAAGATGCATTGCTGATTGTGGATGAAAGCCATGTGACTGTGCCGCAGATTGGCGGCATGGAGCGCGGAGATAATGCGCGCAAATCCATTCTGGCCGAGTTCGGCTTCCGCCTGCCGTCCTGCCTTGATAACCGCCCGCTGAACTTTGCCGAGTGGGACAAGTTCCGCCCGCAGAGTGTTTTTGTCAGCGCCACTCCCGGTCCGTGGGAAATGGAACGCACAGGCGGTGTGTTTGCCGAGCAGGTGATCCGCCCCACCGGGTTGATTGACCCTGTGACGGATATTCGCCCGGTGGAGCATCAGGTGGATGACCTGCTGGCCGAATGCCGCACGACGGTTGCCAAAGGTGGCCGTGTGCTGGTGACGACGCTGACCAAGCGCATGGCGGAAGATCTGACTGATTATCTGCATGAAGCCGGCATTAAGGTGCGCTACCTGCACTCCGATGTGGATACGCTGGAACGGATTGAAATTATCCGCGACCTGCGGATTGGCGCGTTTGATGTGCTGATTGGCATCAACCTGCTGCGAGAAGGGCTGGATATTCCCGAATGTTCGCTGGTGGCCATTCTGGATGCGGATAAGGAAGGCTTCCTGCGCTCCCGCACGTCACTCATCCAGACCATTGGCCGCGCCGCGCGTAATGTGGAAGGGCGGGTGCTGCTTTATGCCGACAAGATGACGGATTCTCTGGAATACGCCGTGGAAGAAACCGCCCGCCGGCGTGAAAAACAGATGGCGTGGAACGAAGCCCACGGCATTACGCCGCAGAGCGTGCGCAAGAATATTGGCGCAATTGTCTCCTCCGTATTTGAGCAGGATTACGTCACCGTGGCCCCGGATGAAGATACGGGTGTGGCGGAGTTTGTCGGGCAGGATCTGGATACGGCTATTGCCGGTCTGGAAAAACGGATGCGTGAAGCTGCGGCGGATCTGGAGTTTGAAACAGCTGGCCGCCTGCGGGATGAAATCAAACGGCTGGAAGCGCTGCAACTGGGGTTGGATGCGCCCCCTGCACCGGCGTCCACCGCCGGGCAGAAATCCTCTCCGCGTCGCAAACCGAAAAAAGAGCAGGTTCCGCGTCCACTGGGGCCGGGGGGTGGCGGGTATGAGCCCAAACCCAAACGGGGACGCAGCCGCAGCAAGGCGTGAGGCTATTTTGCCTCTGCCGGGTGGGGGGCGTCCTGCGCCGTATGGGGCAGGGAAGGCAGCGGCGTATCCTCAGTAGAGGACGGCAGTTCTGCGTCTGAAAGCCAGCTTTTCACCAGCGTGTAGGTGACGGATAAAATCATCGGGCCGACAAAAATGCCCACCAGACCGAACGCAGCCAGCCCCCCAATTACGCCCACCATAATCAGCACCAGCGGCACATTGGCCTGTTTGCGGATGAGGAAGGGGCGGAGCAGGTTATCAATCACAATGGCGAGGATGGTGAACACCAGCAACACCACTGCCGAGCCAATGCCGTGGAAGAAAAACATCCAGATTACTGCGGGAATAAGGGTAACACCCGGACCAGCCTGAAGCAGGCAGGCAATAAAGGTGATGGCTGTCAGAATACTGGCCCAGGGCACGCCGGTGAGAAACATACCAAGACCGCCGACTGCACTTTCAGCCAGAGCCGTGACGGTCACGCCGATGGCGACGCCCCGGATGGTGCGGCCTGCCAGCAGCACCATTTCCCGCCCGCGTTCCCCGGCCAGAGCCGAGCCAAAGTTCATCACCAGATTGGCAGCGGCTTCTCCACGTGTGTGGAGGGCTGCCAGAATAATCAGTGTGAGCAGGAACTGTAGCGCCAGCATGCCAAAGCTGCCCGCATAATCCAGAACCCACCCAATGATCTTGCCGGTATCAGGCAGAATACGGTTGGCCAGCTGCGGCAGGCGGACATTTTCAATCTGCTGCCACCAGACGGTTGTTTTGGGGCCAATAAAGGGCAGATGCTGCAGCCATTCCGGTTCTGAGGGAATGCGGAAGGCCAGAGCGGAATCCGCAAGGGTTTTCAGCTCGGCCGTGTGGGTCAGCACTGTGGTGGTCGCCAGCCAGAAGGGCAGAACATAGACCATTATGGCAACAAGACTGGTCACGGTGACCGCCAGCCCGCGGCTGCCCCACAGAAATTTCTGGATATGCAGGAGCAGGGGCCATGTGGTGACCCCAATGGTCACGGCCCAGATGGTGGCAGGAAGAAAGGGACGGACCACCCAGAGCGAGCAGAGGATCATCCCGACAGCCGTCATGGCCGCCAGAACGACGCGAGTCTGGCGCGCTGGTGTATCACTGGGGGGCGGGGTGTTTATCGTCATTTCGTCCGTTTCATCCCTGTCTGGGTGCTGTAGAGGTAACGGAGGTCTGCGGGCATGCCAATCATGGACATGACGGAGGCGTCATTTTTTTCTACAAGAGCGTCAGACACTGCCAGAGGGCAGAAAAGAGCGCACCGTTTTTTATAGAAAACAGGGTGCGGGCAATTGAGGACGTAGATGTCAGATCAGATCAACGACAAACCCGCCACCTCTGAGGGGCATAAAGCACGGCGCGGCGCAGGCTTCTGGGCACTATGGGGCGGCGTGGGGGCTGTAGCCCTGATTGCGGCTTCCGGCGGTGCAGGCTGGATTTTTCTCAACAAGGTTGATCTGGGGGGCTTTGTGGCGCGGCGCGCAACGGCTGCTCTGGGGCGGACCGTGCAGGTGGGCAGCCTGCATGTCACACCCGGCCGCTGGCTGAAGGTTGAGATTGCCAATGCGCGTCTGGCCAATATTCCCGGCGGCACCGGGCCGGATATGGTGCGGGTGGGGCGTCTGGCGGCGGAGGTCAAAGCTTCATCCCTGCTGCACGGACCGATGCTGGTGCGGCATGTGGCGATTTCTGATGTGTATGTGATGGTGGAGCGCACACCGCAGCGTCTGCCCAACTGGCGTTTCGGCAAGCAGGCTGAGGCCGGAGCAAAGCCTGCGGCCAGCCACCCGCCAGCCGGGCCGGATGACCGGAGCAGTTACCCCACGGCGCTTGATGTTGCCGTTGAGAAGGGTGAGGTCATTTACCGCACCGCCCATGGCTCGGAATTTCGCACGACGCTGAAAACCGTCACGCTCCAGACGGATGGGGTGGACAAGCCTGTCCATCTGGCGGTTGATGGTGCGTATAATGATACGCCGGTGACCATGACAGCCACCATGCAGCCCTTCTCCATCCTGCGGCAGACCAAAACGCCGTACGGGATTGATATGGAAGCGAAGTCCGGGGACATGACCATCACGTTCAAAGGGACGGCAACGGACCCGATCAACGCAGATGGCATCAAGGGGGCTGTCACCTTCAACAGCCCGACCTCCCGCCCGATGATGCAGATTGCCGGCCTGCCTGCCCAGCAGGATATTGCTATGCAGATGTCCGGCCAGTTTGAGCATGAGGGCGATCTGTGGAGCGTCACGCAGGGGAAGGGGATGGTCAAGGATAACCCCATGACCATTACGCTCATGCGGCTTGTGGAAGGGGACCACGGCAAACCGGACCATGTGACGGCGGATATTGCTTTCAGCCAGCTGAATCTGAATGAATTTCTCAGCCACCAGAAAAAGGTTAATCCGTCCGAAACCGATATTCCGCTGACGGTTGATGCCGCGCCGGACCCGCTGATTGATGCGCATCTCTCGGTCAAACAGCTGTCTTATAATGTGCTGCGTTTCTCCAACATGACGCTGGCAGCCTCGGTCAAACCCGGTACGGTGGCGGTGGATATGCTGGCACTTGATTATCTGGGGGCCAGCCTGAAGGCATCCGGTAAGATTGAGGGTGCGGACAAAGGCGCGGCTCATGTCGGGGCTGCCGTGAACGTCTCCGGTGCGGATATTGAAAAACTGCGTCAGGCACTGGGTTTTGGCCCCGTTCCGATTGCAGGCCGCGTGGACATGCAGATGCGGGCCGATGCCACCCAGAAGACGCTGAACGCCGCCGTGCATGCGGCCGATGTGGCAGCCGCTGTGTCCATGACTAACGGTAGTCTGGACCGCAAGGTGATTGGCCTTGTCTCTGCTGATTTGCGGATGCTGTTCAACAAACCAAAGGGTATGACCCCGGTGTCCTGCATGCTGGGGGTGGTCAGTTCCCGCGGGGGCGTTGGGCAGGCGCTGCCGCTGCGCATCCGCACAGGGGATGGCACTGTGGCGGCCAATGCCCGCTTTGACCTGAACAGAAAATGGTTTGATCTGACATTTGGCAGTCAGGCCTCCACCACAGGCCGTTTTGCGCTGGATATTCCGGTGCGTGTCAGCGGCAGTTTCAGCAGCCCGAAGGTGCGTCCGGCCAGCTGGTCAGCCGAGGGACGAGCCATGATGGCCCAGACAGACCGCCTGAATGTGCTGCCCGCCGGGGTGAAGGAGTTTGCGTTGAAGAACGCCTGTTACCGGGCTGTTGGGAAGTAAGGGGCTGCGGCAGGGCTTGTTCCTGCCGCACTTCCCTTCTACCGTCCGTCTGGCAAAAGTGTTCAATCTGGACGGAACGCATGACCATGTCAGACACCTCGATACAGCCGGATTACGCGGCTCTGGCCACAGCCCCTGTCTGTGCCGACCCGTTCCCGCATGTGGTTGTCCCGCATTTTATTCGCAAGGATGACCTGCCCCGGCTGTTCGCCAGCCTGCCGGATATCCAGTCCGGCGGCTCCTTTCCGCCATCGGCCCTCACACTCTCCCCGCTGATGCAGTCTGTGGTGCAGGCTATGGAAGGGCCGGAATTGCGGCGGATTATTGCCGAAAAATTCCATCTCGATCTGGATCATGCGCCGACCATGCTGACCATTCGTGGCCGCACGCGGGAGAAAGATGGCCGGATTCATACGGATTCCCTCGCCAAGCGTGTGACCGTTCTGCTGTATCTGAACCCGGCGGAACAGGAGAGCTGGCACAAGCAGGAAGGCTGCGTGCGTCTGCTGCGCGGCCCGCACGATATTGAAGATTATGCGAAGGAAGTGCCGCCGGTGGAGGGCACATTGCTGATCTTCCCCAACGGCCCCACCACATGGCACGGCCACCGTCAGTTTGTGGGCCAGCGTTACACCATTCAGCTGAATTACATGACGGAAGATGCCCGCGCACGGTCTGAACTGCGGCGGCACCAGCTTTCCGCCATGGCGAAAAAATTCTCACTCCCCGGACTCGCGGGCTGAGGCGCCTGATTTTTGTAAGTGCAGTTGTTCAAAACAAAGGATTTAAGAATGGATTTTCCCTTTTCTACAACATTCCGCAAAAAACAGTCTGGCAGACGGGTCATGTTGCGGACTCTGGCAGCATCTCCTCTTGTTCTGGGTGCCGCTATTCTTGCAGGCACCGCGCTTTCCTCTGCGGCATTTACACCCATGGCCTGTGCGCAGCAGATGCCATCTGCTCTGGTACCAGCAGCGCTAAGCAGTGCGCAGGTTGTGCGGGCGACATTGCCCAATGGTTTGCGCGTGGTGATTGTGCCCAACCGTCTGGCTCCGGTGGTTACAACGGAAATCAATTATCTGGTGGGTTCGGCAGAAGCGCCGGAGGGCTTCCCCGGCACGGCGCATGCGCTGGAACATATGATGTTCCGTGGCAGTGCGGGGCTGGATAAAGACCAGTTGGCCGCTGTGGGCACCCGTCTGGGTGGCAGCTACAATGCGGACACGACTGAGGACGTCACACAATATTTCTATACAGCACAGGCGCAGGATCTGCCGGTTCTTCTGAAAATTGAAGCCCTGCGCATGAAGGGGCTGACACTATCAGAAGCAGACTGGAGCAAGGAGCGCGGGGCGATTGAGCAGGAAGTCTCGCGCGATCTGTCCAGCCCGGCTTATCTCTACCTGCAACAGTTGCAGTCCATCCTGTTTTCCGGAACACCCTATGCGCATGATGCGCTGGGCACCCGTCCGTCCTTCGATAAGACAGATGCTGCCCACCTGCGTGATTTTTACGAAAAATGGTATGCGCCCAACAATGCCGTTCTGGTGATTGTGGGGGATGTAAACCCGGTGACCGCGCTGGATCAGGTGCGCGAAACCTTTGGCGCTATCCCGCGGAAAACTCTGCCGGAACGCCCCAAAGTCACCCCGGTGCCGCCGCCGGCTAAAACGCTGACGTTCCCGACAGATTATCCGGTTGGGTTTGCAACGCTCGCTTACCCCATGCCGGGGCGCACGGCGGACAATTTTGCTGTGGCCGATATCCTGTCCGACGTGCTCGGCAGCCAGCGCGGGGCGCTGTATGATCTGGTGCCGCAGGGCAAGGCGCTGTTTGCCGGGTTTGAATATGCACCGAAAAAAGAGGCCGGGTTTGGTCTAGCTCTTGCCGCGTTTCCTAAAGGAGGGGATTCCGCAAAAGCCCTCAGTGACGTGCGGGATGTTCTGGATAAAATCCGGAAAAATGGTGTCCCGGCAGAACTGGTGGAAGCCGCCAAGAAGCGCGAGATTGCCCAGCTTCAGTTCTCTGCCAACTCCGTCAGTGGTCTGGCGGCGCAGTGGTCCACTGCGCTGGCCTTCCATAATCTGGACGCGCCCGGTGATATTGTCGCCGCTTATCAGGCTGTCACGCCGGAAGCCGTTAACCGTCTGGCGGCAACCCTGCTGGACCCGGCCCATGCGGTAACAGCTATTCTGACGCCGGAAGCCTCTGGCAAGCCTGTGGCTGGTAAAGGGTTTGGCGGCGCAGAATCCTTCGCCTCCACGCCGGATAAGCCGGTAAAGCTGCCGGACTGGGCGGAAAAAGCCTTGTCCCGTCTGGAAGAACCGAAGCCCACGCCGCAGCCGGTTGTCAGCACTCTGCCGAATGGCCTGAAGCTGATTGTCTGGCCGTCCCACGTGAGCCACACCATTCAGCTGTCTGGTGAAATCCGTCAGAATGCGGCGTTGCAGGAACCGGCAGGTAAGGAAGGAGTAGGAGATTTAACAGAATCTCTGTTCTCCTACGGCACCACAACGCATGACCGTCTGGGGTTCCAGAAAGCGCTGGATGATATTCCGGCATGGGAAAGTGCAGGGGGTGGTTTTTCTCTTCAGGTTTTAACGCCTGATTTTGAAAAAGGCATTGCGCTGCTTGCAGAAAATGAACTGCATCCGGCCTTCCCGGAAAAAGCGTTCCAGATTGTGCGGATGCAGGCTGCGCAGGGGCAGGCGGGGCTGCTGGTGTCTCCCGGCTTCCTGTTTGGCAAGGCTGTAAAAACAGCGCTGCTGCCGGAAAAAGATCCAGAACTGCGGAACGCAACGCCGCAATCCATCATGAGTGTCTCTCGGGATGATGTGGTCAAATATTATCAGGCAGCCTGGCGGCCTGACCTGACCACCATTGTTGTGACCGGGGATATTACGCCCGAAAAAGCACGCTCTGTGGTGGAGCAGGCTTTTGGCGGCTGGAAAGCGGAAGGCCCGAAGCCGGTGGTGGATCTGCCAACGGTGCCACTCAGCAAAGCATCCCGCGCTAATGTGCCGGACAAGAGCAGCGTGCAGAATACAGTGGTTTTGGCGGAAACGCTGGGGCTAACGGCGTCTCACCCGGACCATTTCCTGCTGCAGCTTGGTAATGAGGTGCTGGGTGGTGGGCTGTTCTCTTCCCGTCTATATCGGGATCTGCGGGTGAAGACGGGGTATGTCTATTCTGTGGGCAGCAGTTTTGATTGGGGCCGCACACGTGGCGCCTATAACATTGATTATGGTTCTGACCCCGATAAGGTTGGTAAAGCCCGTGTGGCTGCCTTGCAGGATCTGAAAGCGATGCAGACAGCTCCCCCTACGGAGGATGAGCTGTCGCTGGCAAAAGCGTCTTTGCTGCGCAGTCTGCCGCTGCGTCGCGCCAGCCTGAGCGGGATTGCCGCGCAGTATCTGGGGCTGGAAGAGCTTGGGCTGCCGCTCGATAATACCGACCGCGCCGCACAGGTTTATTACAAAGCGACCGGGGCAGATGTGCAGGCGGCCTTCCGGAAGTGGATCCGCCCGGATGATTTGGCCCAGATTGTCAAAGGGCCAACGCCAACCTGGTAAGAGCGTGAAACGCCTCTCTTCAAAAAAATCCTGAAGAGAGGCGTTTTTTTAGATTTGGCCTTCTTCCGCCCGGACGGTCTGTTTGAGCGGGAAGAGTTCAAAATGGGACAGTGTTGCTCCGGCCCCCGTTGCACTCAGGCGCAGCCGGTCCAGAGGGGTGGCGGGAAAGAGTAATGCCGACCCCGTTTGCTGACCGTTATTGACGAAGACTTCCACCGAACATTTATCCAGAACAATATGCAGCGTGATTTTACGCTGGTCCGGCGTGAGGGCTGCGGAAAAGCTGTTTGTAAAAAACGGGTGCGAAAAGCCTTTGAGTTTGCCTCGGTCCAGCCAGAGCTGGGCAGTAAAGGCATCAAACCCGATGGAGAGCGTTTCCTCATTACTATTGAGGAAATTGAGGACAAAGCGGCCACTTCGACCTTTGTCTCCCGGCGGCAGGCCTGCGGGCTGGGCATCAATTTCCACACTCATCCGCACTTCATGCGCGGCAGAGGCGGGCAGGGGTGTCTCCCAGCTACTCCCGGCGTCCATGCGTGAGGGAGGCGTTGCGTCCGACGCTGTGCCGCGGAGTGGGGTCAGGTCTTCAGGCTGCTGGATCAGTTTGAGCCGCTGTGTTGTATCCGGTTCCAGACTGACCCGGCGTGGAAGAGACATCACACCACGCCAGGAATTGGCGGGTGTTTCCTGGCAATATTGCCAGTTGTTCAGCCAGCCAATGGACACCGGATTGCCCGAGGGCACATTGGTGAAAAATTGCAGTGCATAAAAATCTTTTGCGAAATCGACAAATTCTGTGGTGTCAGACTCCGGCACAAACCGGGTGCCATCAAATGTCCCGACAAAATACTGCGTGGCACTCCCGCCCTGTGGTGCGCCGGGGTTGATGGACACAAACAGAACCCACGCCGTCTTGCCACCTTCTATGGGGACTTCCACAAGGTTGGGGCATTCATAATCCACTCCGGTAATACCGGAAGGCCCAAAGCGGCTGAGTTCGGTCCATTGCAGGAGATTGCTGGAGCCAAAGAATGCAATCTGGTGATCGCGGGAGAGGGCGACGCACATAATCCAGCGTTGTGTTGGCGCATGGAAAAAGACCTGCGGGTCCCGGAAGGAAGAAAGCTGCAAGTCCAGAACCGGGTTGTGGGCATACTCTGTGAAGGTGAGCCCGCTATCCGTGCTCCATGCCAGATACTGGCTCTGGCGCTCGGGTGCTGCGCGGGTATAGAGCGCAACAAGTCCTCCGGTGCCTTGTGGAAACAAGCCGGACGTGTTGTGAGCATCCATGACGGCGCTGCCTGAAAAGGCTTCCCCGGCAGGTGTCTGATCAATCGCAACCGGCTGATCCTGCCAGTGATACAGGTCCGGGCTGGTGGCATGGCCCCAATGGACGCGGCCGGCATAGGGCGCAAAGGGGTCAAACTGATAATAGAGATGCCATTGCGTGCCATCATGAACCAGACCGTTCGGGTCGTTCATAAAGCCGATGCGGGGCGAGAAATGGATGGCAGGCCGGTATTCCGCATCACTGAGTGTGGTGCCGGGCGTGGGCGTAATGCCGCCCGGGCGGTCTGCAGGTTCTGGATGGGAGGCTTCGGGTTCCGTCTTGCCCCGGCGCAGTGGGCTTCCCCCTTCAGTGGGGTCTGCTGCGGCAGCGGGTTTGGCGGTGAACAGGCTGAGAATGCTCTGTGTGGCGGCAGCAAAAAGGCCAGCGGTGCGGCGGCGTGTCAGCATGGTCTGGTCTTTCTCCGTCTGGCCTGAGGAAACAGGAAGCCCTGTTTGCAAGGCCAGAACAGAGGAGAGAAGGCCGTCAGGCCCTGAAAATAGGGCCCTGTTTCACTTAGGCGTTAAAAAGTCAGTTTTCTGGTTGCGGTGAGGGGTGACGGAATTCCATCACCAGTTCAAGGTCATAATGAGCAGACAGCGCTTCGGTTGCCGTACGGGATGTGTTGTGAACCCGATAGCGGCACAGAATTTCCGGCAGGTAGCCGGGGCTGAGGTCGCAATCAATGAATTTCAGCCAGAAATCATAATCTTCCCAGCCTTCTTCAATGTGGCAGAACCCGCCAACGCGTTCCCACGCATCCTTACGGATGAGGGCCATCACGTCCACGTAGTTGTTTTTCTTCATCCGGGTGGCATCCCAGATATCGGCGTGGCCAATACCCTTGCGGTCACCAAATTCTTCAATCTGGGTATAAACCGCCGGGAAGCGACCCTTGATGAGCGCCGTATAAGTTTTTTCCAGCGCTTTGGGGTAGATCGTATTGTCTGCATCCATGATGAAGACAGCCTCGCCCAGGGCATTTTCAAACGCGACGTTACGGGAGAAAGACGGTCCCTGATTGCGCTTGTTTTGGATCAGCGTAGCCCGGTAGAAGCGCTGCTGGTTTTCTTCCATCCATTCGGTGATGACTTCGATTGAATCATCGCGTTCAGACAGATCATCTACCACCACAAGGTCAATATTCTCGTGCGTCTGGTCAACAATAGAGTCCAGACACTCACAGATAACCTTGGCATAGTTGAAGTTGGTGACACAAACTGTAATCAGGTCTTTGGGTTTTCTGCTCTTTTTCTTGAAAGAAAACTCAATGTTGCCAGCAGGGGCCCACGGCTTCAGGACGCTCATTTCAGGTTGCTCCACACGGAAGAAATATAGTTTTTCAGATCCAGATTTTTAGAATTGAAGATGTCTTCGTTCTGCAGAACCTCGAAAATATTCTTCTGGATTCTGGCGGCTTCCTTCTGACCATCTTCCGTACGGATCAGCCATTCAATCAGATTGGGCATGTGGCGCGGTGTTTCGGTCAGATAATGCTCACCGCTCTTGTAAAGAGGATGCGGGAAGCATTCTTCTGTCACGATGATGGAGCCGGATGCCATGCCTTGTTTGACAATACGATGCCACTCAAAGAAGCAGTTGTCGTCACGATGCACATTAAGAGAAATTTTTGAATTCTCGGAAACGTAGCGCGGCATACGGGAGAGAATATCGTACAGACCGGAGCTCGGGATGGGACCATCAGCTTTCCGATAGTACAGGAAGTTCTGATAATCGGCGAGAAACGCTGCGGCTTTGGAGAAGAATTTTTCTCGCTTGCGGGACGCGTTCCCGAAGAAGCTAACGTCAATGCTCCGCTCATTGATAGGCGTGAACGGGGAAGAGGCCTTCTGCGCAGGCTCAGGCAGCACACGGAACAGCGGGTGTTTCTTGTCAGCCGCTGAGAGTTCGCAGGCTTCAATTTTTACCGGCGGATCAAAGTGGAAGACGTTCAACCCAACATCGGAGAAGGATTTCAGGTTCTGGTAACACAGGTCCATCACGCCGGCGGACATCATGATGTAGATGATCCCACGGGTGAACCACAGAGTTTGCGGCTGTTCTGTATTGAACATGATAGACCGCTTGATGATTTCGTCTTTTTTCCAGTTTTCATTGCCGGAAAGGAAGAAAAATTCATGAGGCGCACAGAAGATGCACAGTTCGGGAGCGTCTTCTTCCGGTGTATCTTCAGTCATGACACGGGAATTCAGCCCGCTGTTTCTGAGATACTCATCAAGGCATTCAGCCAGTTCCTTGATGAAGGAATTGCCTTCGGAATGGTAGAAAACGCCAACGGTCTTGGGCAGAGCTTTGCTGGTGTCTTTTTTAGAGATTTTATAATCGATGTCGTGTTTACATTCTTTCCCAAGAAAGCTGACAATCGACCGTTTAGAAAAAATCTCTCGTCCTTCACCAATCCCGTAAAGCAGGGCGTGGCGGGCCGGTGACATTTTGGCAGAAGAAATATCTGCGTTCATGCGAAGGTAGTCATCAGAGCTGAAAAAAGGATATTTTTTCAGTCTGTTGAGAGCGTTACTGATGGAATCGTAACTATATTCCTGAAGTAAGCCTTTTTCAAAGAAATAAAGATTTTCATTATTGCGTATGTAATGTGCAAACGGGTTTTCGTCTTGGCCAATGACGTTTTTGTAAAGATTGTAGTAGATTTCAGTATTGAAATTTTCGTTTGGGTTTCTGTTTTCCTGCCAGCCGTAAAGAACGTAATGGACAATAGGGTCAAGGCCCGACTGTTTCACATCAGGATTTTCGACAAGATAAAAATCAAGATCAAATTTCTCTGAATCGACAATCGTTTTTATATCTTTTTTATTCCATGCTGTTAAGGCGACCATCACATTTCCCGTTTGTACCGACATTTAACTTTTGAAGTCGCATCACTATACCGCAAAAAATAAGACATGAGAACGGCCAACTTCTTGGCATTATGTTACAAATATGAGGATATATATATTCAAAAAATAAATAAGTTAGAGCTAAGAATGTGCTGTGGAATGGAAATAATTACTAAAAAATAAAAACAAGTAAGGGATCAAAGATAAATATTTTTAGATATTAGATTTCATGGAAATTTTTATAAATTTTTTCGATAACACTACGATTTTCGAAAAATAAATCGATATCGAAATGTTATGAAGGTAAATATTGAGTAAAGATTTTAGTTAGAGTGTAATGATGAACTGTGACTGGAAAGAGTAATATTGCCAGAGGGATATTGGAGTATGCAAAAAGAAAAACGCTTGTCTCTTTTTAAGGGGCAACGTGTCCGATTTTCTCTTTCCTGCTACTGCCTCTACTTTGAAAAATAGTGTAAACCTTCTTAATGCAATGTGGCAGTGAACCGGAAGCGCGTCAGCGCGTCCAATGGGTGAGGAAACACTGCACAAATGTGTTGAGATATCAGAGCGTAACAGGAACAGGGTGATTATGGTGCAACAAAAAGAGCAGGGTATGTCTGCCGCAGAGTTTCTGTTTCCTTCCGATCTGGAGCGAACAGAAAAAAAGATTAACCGGATTTTGCTGGTCGGTTCCTGTCTGACGGCTTTGTATTTTGAGCAGTTCAAGATTCGCCAGCCTGAAATCGCATTTGATTATATTCCGTATAATTTCGTCAGTGTTCTTCCATTCAAGCCGCCCGCGCCGGTTGAGAGTTATGATCTGCAATATGTTCAGATCCCTTTGCGAACCTTGTTGAGCGATCGGGTTATTGAGGGGTTTCACTTCAATGAGCCGGGCTTTGCAGAGAAAATTCTTGAAGATGCGAAAAATCTTCTCGATGTCATGCTCTCCGCTGCCATGGTCTATAATGAATCACATGGCCTTCTGACCTTTGTATCGAATTTCATTGTCCCCCAAATGAGCAGTGCTTCCAGCCTGCGGGGTAAGGGCGGTAGTCGTGATCTGGTGACGATCGTTCACCACCTGAATGATTATCTGAACGAGCGGGTTGAAACCTATAAAAACGCCTATGTGCTGGATGTGGATTCTGTCGCCAGTGCTATTGGTAAGCGCTATGTTCTGGATGACGTCGTCTATTTCTATTCCCACGGCGGGGTGACGTTCCAGGACTGGGATGATTTCGGGGCCATTGCCCGCAATGAACCTATTCCGCCGCTGGAAACGGTTTATCCCATCAAGCGGGATGAGTTTCTGGATGCCGCTTACCGCCAGATTGTGACGTCTTATCGCACAGTCAATCAGGTGGATCAGGTCAAGGCCGTGATCTTTGATCTGGATAATACGCTGTGGCGTGGGCAGCTTGCTGAGCACTATCGCCCGGATGTGCAGCCCTGGCCGCGTACGGATGGCTGGCCACTGGGTGTTTGGGAGGCCATTCATTACCTGCGGGCGCGCGGTATTCTGGTCGCGATTTGCTCAAAAAATGACTACGAGACTGTGAAGCAGAGGTGGGATGATGTGGTTAATCCCAAGTTTGTCTCTCTGGAGGACTTTGCGTCCCTGAAGATTAACTGGCAGCCCAAAGCCGAGAACATTGCGGCGATCTGCAAGGAATTCAACATTAAGCCCAAGAGTGTGGTTTTTGTTGATGATAACCCTGTGGAGCGTGCAGCAGTTGCTTCGGCGTTCCCGGACCTGCGGGTGATGGGCGGCAATCCGTATCTGACGCGGCGTATTCTGTTGTGGTCTGCCGAGACGCAAATTGCACAACTGACGGCAGAATCTGAGCGGCGGGAAGATATGATCCGTGGCCAGATTGTACGGGAAGAAACCCGGTCGGCTATGAGCCGGGAGGAGTTTCTGGCGTCTCTGGAGTGTCGGGTTGCTTTTAAATATATTACGGATACCGCCCAACCCGAATTTGCACGGGCGCTGGAACTGACGAACAAAACCAATCAGTTCAATACGTCAGGTAAGCGGTGGGCCTTTAAGGAGGTTGCAGATTTCCTGAAGGAAGGCGGCCAGCTTCTGGCCTTTACGGTGCAGGACAAGTTTACGGACTATGGATTGGTAGGGGTCTTGTTCCTTAAAAAATCTGAAATTGTTCAGTATATTATGAGCTGCCGCGTGCTGGGGATGGAAGTTGAGGAGTTTGTTGTTGCAGAGGCTGTGGCACTTGTGCGGAAGGCCCACGGCAATGTGCGTGTGACAGCGTCTGTGCATGAATTGCCGGATAATACTCCATGCCGGGATGTGTATCTGCGGGCGGGTTTCCGGGAAGACTGGGTTTCTGAAGGCATCCATTATTATATTCTGGATGAAGGAAAGAATCCTAAAGCAGCGTCTCATATTAAGGCTTTATAATATAGAAAGGTTCTTGGAGCTTTATTTTCTAAATGCCGCATTTCAATGCGGCATTTTTTTTAAGTACAGGATATCAAGAAAACTGTAGAATACGAGTTTCTGTTTTTTATTGGAAAGAGTGTGGTCTATCGCTGAATGAGTGATCGCTAGCGCGCACATGATGATTTTTTTATGCCTGGTTATGAAAATTAAGCGCGCTTTAATCTATTTTGACTGGACAATATCTGAGAAAAATCATTAATAAAAATGCAAATATATTAACGGTGTGAGTTGGCATATGAGTGTGCGTACTAACAAGGTCCAAACCAAGGCGGCCAAGGTAACAAAACCGAAATTGGTAAAGGATCTGAAGGTCGCACGTCGGCCGAGAGCCTCCAGAAAATCTGTGGTGTCTACTCCGGACCCTATTGCGGAAGCACCGAAAACAGAAGAGATGCAGCTGGGCACAGCACAGGATACAGTGCCTTTGCAGAATGAAATTAGCGGAGTAGAGCCGTCCATGCAGGAAAATCAGGAATTTCAGTCTGTCATTTATTTTGATGGGGGCTGGTATCTGGATGTGTATCCCGACGTGCGGGAAGCCGGGATCGATCCGCTGGAACATTTCCTGAATCATGGGTCTCAGGAAGGACGTAGCCCCAATGCTTTGTTTGATAGTCAGGCTTATCTGAGAGCCAACCCGGATGTGGTCGACTTTGAGCGTGGACCGTTTATTCACTACATCTGCTTTGGTTTTCAGGAAAAGCGCCCTCTGCGCTGAGACGCACTCTGCTTATTGCCGCCAGTGACCCGAACAGGCCGTTGAACGCAATCTGAAGAGAGAGAAGAGTGCCGGTGTTATTGTCTTGCAAAAATAGGCAGAGACACCGGTAACTCCTCCAAATCTATATGACCAATTCTATATCAGAGCGGCTACAATCAGCTTGTTTCTTCTGACGGTCACGTCGTCGGGCACGGTCAGTATTGTCCTAGTCCGCTGCCAAATTTATAGCTAAAAATCATTTTTGGTTTAGCTAAAATTCCAAAAAATATCAGCTCTGTCCGGAAACGTCCGGCTGTCCTTTCCTGAGGAAGCCTTTTCGGATTTCGTAACTGGTGATGGCCCATAAAATCAGCTGTTGTGAGCGCGCCTGAAAGACATCTCGCACTCGTAGTCGCAATGCATGCAGGCCGACCGGAGGGAAGGTGGCCCCTCCGGTCTTTCCGTACTAGATATTTATGGCTTGTGCGAACGCGAGGTGTCGCGCGGTTGGGCGTGAGAACTGTTTTCGAGAACATCGTCCGTCAAAAGAATGGATGGTATCGTTGACGGTCCGAGAGATAAATCGGGCTCGGGCGTGCGACGGAAGACTTTCCATCCAATGGTGAGCAAAACAGCCAGAATGGGGATGCAGCAGATGGTCCATGTGCCATTGTGGTAGTCAAACGCCATGAGGACGACGACACCGGCAAAAAAGGCCAGTGTAAGCCATGCGCTGATGGGGGCCCATGGCATGGGGAAGGTGGTAGCGGGCAACTCGCCTTGGTTGATCGCTTTGCGGAGGCGGATCTGGCAGAGAACGATGAAGCTCCATGTGCTCAGAACGCCGAGGGACGCCAGATTCAGCACAATCTCAAAAATCTGGGTGGGCAGAAAATAGTTTAGCACGACGCCGACCAGATAAATGGACACCGTCAGGAGAATGGCGGCGGAGGGTACTGAGCGGGAATTCATATAGGTCAGAAACTTGGGGGCAGAGCCGTCAAGTGCCAGAGCCCGTAGAACACGACCTGTAGAATAGAGGCCGGAATTCAGGCTGGAGAGAGCGGCTGTCAGCACCACAATATTCATGACGGTATCAATGCCCGGCACGCCCAACCGGGTGAAAAACGTGACAAACGGGCTGACGCCAGTCTGGTAGGCCTGCCAGGGCAGTAGCAGGACCAGCAAAGTGACGGTACCCACATAAAACAGACCAATCCGCCAGATGACGGCATTGATGGCTTTGGGCAGAATGTCGGGCACATCTTCGCACTCACCGGCGGCTGTGCCGATCAGCTCAATGGCGGCATAGGCAAACACGACGCCTTGCACAAGCACAAGCGCGGGTATCACACCATGTGGAAATAGGCCCCCATTTTGGGTGATGAGATGCAGGCCGGTGGTTTCCCCGCCAACAGGCACGCGCAGGCCGAGGATCGCGACGCCAATAATGAGAAACAGGCCGAGGGCGACGACTTTAATGAGTGAAAACCAGAATTCCATCTCCCCAAACCAGCGCACGCCGATCATGTTCATGCCGGCGATGAGGATGAGGGCGATCAGGGCAAAAACCCATTGGGGTACAGCGGCAAATGTGCCCCAGAAATGCATGTAGAGGGCTACGGCGGTGATATCGAGAATGCCGGTCATGGCCCAGTTGAAGAACGCCATGGCACCCGCGACAAACGAGGCCTTCGGGCCAAGAAATTCCTGCGCGTAGGAAACAAAGCTGCCACTGGTGGGGCGGTGCATAACCAGTTCCCCAAGGGCGCGCAGCATCAGGAAGGCGAAGATACCGCACACCAGATAGACAAGCGCCAGAGAAGGACCGACCTGCTGCAAGCGCGAGCCTGCGCCAAGAAACAGGCCGGTCCCGATGGCTCCGCCAATGGAGATCATCTGAATTTGTCGCCGACCAAGTCCGCGATGATAGCCTTCGGGCGTCAGAGAAGAGGGGGGTGGCGTGTCGGGCCGGGAGGTGGTGTCAGGCGACATTCAGGCATCCTTGCAGGTACGAAATAATTTGTTTCATAGGCTTTTGTTAAACAGGACGCAAAATGAGAAGGACGTTTGTGTAGGGCTTCTCAGGAGCAAATCATTCCAGAGTGTGCATGAAGAATGACAAATCTCTTGAGCAGTTTTTTAGGAAATTTCTAGAGAAGCCTTCTTTTTTCTCTGTTGCGAAAATTTTGGGTAAAAAGGCTCAAATATCCTAAATACGAAAAGAGTTATCTTTTTGTTATTACAATGTTTCACTTAAAGGTGAGAGAGAAGAGAGAGTTGTTCCGTAGCAGGCGACTCTTCTGTGGATGTGAGCGATGAGACGGTGGTGCCAAGCAGACGCACGGGCCGGGAGAGCGGCAGGAGCGGGCGCAGCAGGAAATGCGCCGTCTCTTCCAGTGCTGTGGCCGAGGGGATTGGGTCTGTAAAGGAATGACTGCGGGTGAGTTGCTGGAAGTTCACGTAGCGCAGCTTTAGTGTGACAGTGCGTCCGGAGGTGTGCCGCTTTGAGCAGGCGTGCCAGACGCTTTGCGCCAGAGTGGTTAGGGCAGGGTAGAGTTCGTCATCGCGGCGCAGATCCCGCTCATAGGTCGTTTCTTTACCAATAGATTTGCGGGGGCGGTGCGGTTCCACGGGGCGCGGGTCTTCCCCGCGGGCAATGCCGTAGTAAAACGTGGCGGCTTTGCCAAAATGGCGGACAAGAATGTCCAGCGTCTGCGTTCGCAGATCGGCACCGGTATAAATGCCCAGAGCGTTCATGCGGGCTGCTGTAGCGGGACCAATTCCGTGAAAACTGCTGACGGGTAGGTCTGCTACAAAAGCCTCTCCCGCACCGGGCGGGATGACAAACTGACCATTGGGTTTGCGATAGTCGGACGCCAGCTTGGCCAGAAATTTGTTGTAGGACACGCCAGCCGATGCGGTCAGACCGGTTTCTGCATGGATGGCGGCCCGAATTTCCTGCGCAATGGCGGTGGCGGAAGGGCGCGGCAGAAGTGGGTCTGTGACATCCAGATAGGCCTCGTCCAGCGAGAGTGGCTGAATAAGAGGCGTATAGCGCGCAAAAACCGCATGGATCTGGGCTGAGACCGCCCGATAGACCTCAAAGCGCGGCGGCACGAAAATCAGTTCCGGGCATTTCCGTTGCGCAACTACGGAGGGCATGGCCGAGCGCACGCCAAATTTTCGGGCCTCATAACTTGCGGCGGCGACCACGCCGCGTTCCTGACTCCGCCCGACGGCTACAGGCCGCCCGCGCAGTTCTGGCGCGTCCCGTTGTTCGACGGACGCATAAAAGGCGTCCATGTCGATGTGAATAATCCGGCGTACAGGCTTCATCATTCCACACAGAATAGCATGGTCTGCTGAACTGCAGGATAAGGGGTGCGTGAAAAAAGCGGGAGCCGGACCACAGCAAAACGCTGCGTCCGGCATGGGGTAGAAGAAATCGGTTCGAGGGAGCTCCGTAAAAACAGGCGCTCCCTCCGAAAGGCTGTGTGTAAGCCGGTGGGTGTCCCGGTTAGTCCAGTGGCACGCTCTGCCGGGGCGAGATTTAGTGCGGCAGAGCAATCGCTTCCGAGGCAGCAGAGGTGCGCCTTAGCGCCTGCGGCCAGCTGACGGGCGTGGAGCTAATATCAAAATCGTGCCAGCGGGTCAGGGAAAGGACTGCGGCTGTTGTGGGGAGTTTACGCGCTGAGGCAACAGGTTTGCTATCAGGTTGCACCGGACCAACGGATGCAGAAACCGGACCGGGCCAGCCCGTGTGGTGAGAGAGCCAGTATCCGGCCCCGGCCAGACAGGCCCCCAGTGTGGTGATGGCATTGGTCAGGCGTCCCAGCAGGTTGGGGAAGGACATCAGCGGTTTGAGCAGCGCATGGACGGTGGTGTCCTGCTCGTTCTGTGCGGCTTCCGTGGCCAGCAGCAGACTGTATTCCGTGGGGGTGATGGCGAGTGCGCTGCCGGAGCGGATGTCCAGCGAGGGCAGTTCCAGCGCGGCCATCTGGGCCAGTGTTTCATGAAACGCATGCGCCACGGCCAGAAAATCCTGCCTAAAGCATGGCAGGAACAGACTGGTGGGCGTGGTGTTGCGGGCATGGGGGCAGCAGGAGGCAGTGCCGGCCAGGCGGCGAATGGTCCAGATAGTCAGCCGTTCGCTGCAGGCAAGGTCTGTCAGGTAAACCGGTGAGCGTGTCATGGCATCATCCTGAAGGGGGCAGCCCTTCGGTCCTCTTTTGCGGTGGTGTTTTGATTTAAATGAGAACAATTCTCATTTGCAAGATAAAAAATGCAGGGGGCTGCCTCCCGCCGCAAACAGGGTGGGTTTTTTCCCTTTTCTTGTCTGGCGGCTTGGGGCAGTACAGAAGCATGTCTCTGCTTGCATCTCTCTCCCTTCCGCTCCTTCGTAAGATGGACCCTGAAACCGCGCACGAGCTGGCGCTGGATGCCCTGCAAATGGGTGTGTCCGTCCCGGTTAATCGCCCGAAGGATGACCCTGCACTGGCCACGCGCACCATGGGGATGCGCTTTTCAAACCCGCTGGGGAT
This sequence comes from Acetobacter malorum, assembly GCF_001580615.1. Lineage (GTDB taxonomy): Bacteria > Pseudomonadota > Alphaproteobacteria > Acetobacterales > Acetobacteraceae > Acetobacter > Acetobacter malorum. The sequence continues at coordinate 152,405 of NZ_LHZC01000052.1, read as the reverse complement.
TGCCGCCGGGTTTGATAAAAATGCCCGTGTGATTCGTCCGCTGGCCAAACTGGGGTTCGGGTTTGTGGAGGCGGGGACGGTCACGCCGCGCCCGCAGGCAGGTAACCCCAAGCCGCGCCTGTTCCGCCTGACGGAAGACCGCGCCGTTATCAACCGCATGGGCTTTAATAATCAGGGGATTGATCGGTTTGCTGTCCGGCTGGCGCGCCTGCATCGTCCGCTGCCGTCCGGGCGGGGTGCCGGGGCAGGGGTGCCGATTGGCGCAAACCTCGGCATTAACAAGACGGGTGCGGACCCGGAGCGGGATTATCCCGCACTGGTGGCGCGGGTTAAGCCGTATGTGAATTATATTGTGCTGAACGTGTCTTCCCCCAACACGCCGGGCCTGCGCGGCCTGCAGGATTCGGCACGTCTGCGCAGCATTCTGGACGCCATTGCAGAGCGCCACCCGGAACGCCCGCCGTTGCTCGTTAAACTAGCTCCGGATCTGGAAAATGATGCGGTTGGCCCGATTGTGGAAGCTGCCATTGCCGGCGGTGCGCAGGGGCTGATTGTTACCAACACGACGCTGGCGCGGCCTGCCACGCTGCTTAGCCCGAACAAAACGGAAAGCGGTGGTCTTTCTGGCCGTCCGCTGCGCACGCGGGCGACGGAAATGCTGCGTCTGGTGGCAGAGGCTTCTGCTGGCCGGATGGCACTGATTTCCTGCGGTGGCATTGAATCCGGCGCGGATGTGCTGGACCGTATTCGCCTGGGTGCGGATCTCGTGCAGTTCTATGCGGCGTTTTCTTATGAAGGCCCCGCCATTCTCGCCCGCCTGAAGCAGGAAATGCTGGACCGTATGCGCGCGGATGGCGTGGAAACGCTGGCCGATATCCGGGGGGCAGATCTGTAAGATGACGAAAACACAGGCTGAGATGCAAACTCTGACGGGCCTGTCTGCTCTGGCAGACCAGTATGACGGCTATATTATTGACCTGTGGGGCACGGTGCATGACGGCGTGCAGCCTTATCCCGGTGCCGTTGCCTGTCTGGAAGCCTTGCGGGTGGCAGGCAAGCGCGTGGTCATGCTTTCCAACGCCCCGCGTCCGGCAGAAGTCGTCTGCCGCCAGCTTGAAGGGTTTGGCATCAGCCGGGACCTGCATGATGGTGTGATGACCAGCGGGGAAGAAGTGCGTCGTCTGCTGCGGGAGCGGGATGATCCGTGGTTTGCCCGGCTGGGGCGACGGGTGCTGCATGTGGGCGGCACGCATGATCTGGGCCTGTATGACGGGCTGGATCTGGACCGGGTGACAGACCCGGCAGAGGCGCAGTTTATCCTCAATACCGGGCCGGATGCGGAACGCGGGGCGGACTCGGTAGATCCATATCTGCCGGAACTACGCGCTGGGCTGGAACGTGGGCTGCCGATGCTATGCGCTAACCCGGATATGGTTGTGGTCAAAGGTGGCCGCCGGATGATCTGTGCAGGCGTGCTGGCATCATTTTATGAGCAGGAAGGCGGCAATGTGCGGTGGGTTGGTAAACCGTACAAGGACATTTATGCCCCCGTATTTTCCATGCTGAATGTGCCGCAGGATCGCATTCTGGCGATTGGGGATGCCTTGGCCACCGATATGCGTGGGGCCGCCGTTGCCGGGATTGCTGGCGCGTGGATTCTGGGCGGCATTCATCAGGAGATGATTGGCGACAATGCTGAGCTTGCCGTCGAAGAGGCCGAAGCTGCGGGCCTGCGCCCGGTTGCGTCTCTGCCGCGTCTGGTCTGGTAACGCTTAGAGGGTGTTTAAAGCGTCTGGCGGGGTTTTCTCGCCAGACGGCCTGACTAAAATCCCTTAGAAATCCGGCAGAGTCTGGGCCAGATGGCCACCCTGCCGAATGGGGGCGATCCGGCGGGCCAGCCCCGTGGCGTCATCCGTTTCCACCATAATGCCGCACATGGTGGCATCACCCTCCGCCGGTTGCAGGCGTTCGCCCGGCATTTTGCGGATGAAGCGGGCCATGGCCGGTTCCTTGGTCATGCCGATCACACTGTCATAATCCCCGCACATGCCCGCATCCGTCTGGAAAGCGGTTCCGGCAGGCAGAATCCGGTGGTCTGCCGTGGGGGTATGGGTGTGCGTGCCCACCACCAGAGAGACCCGGCCATCCAGCACATTGCCAAAGGCCCATTTTTCACTGGTGGCTTCCGCATGGATATCCACGACGATGGCCTGTGTGGTCACACCCAGACGGTGGCGGCTCAGCAGTTCATTCATGCAGCGGAAGGGATCATCCAGCGGGTCCATAAACAGGCGACCCATGGCGTTAACTACGAGCGCCTTGCGTCCATCCGCCAGTTCAACCTGCACGCTGCCGTTCCCCGGTGTGCCGGGCGGGAAATTGATGGGGCGGATAATGCGCGGGGCGGTGCCAATATGGCCAATCATGTCACGCCGGTCCCAGCTATGGTTCCCCAGCGTGATGACATCCACGCCGCCTTCAAACAGGTCCGTAGCGATGGCGGGGGAGAGGCCAAACCCGTGGCTAGCATTTTCAGCGTTCACCACCACCAGATCCAGCGCGAGCGTTTTCCGTAATGTTGGCAGGCGGGACAAAACGGCCTCACGGCCACACCGGCCAACAATATCACCCAGAAAAAGAATTCTCACGCCGTCGTCTTTCCTCGTTTGCAGTCAGTCAAAATGCAGGGTCTCCCGCTCTGTTACCAGACAGGAGAGGGGTTGGTCATACGGTCCTGTGGGAAGCTGGTCCACTTCCTGCGCGGCCAGCGCGTAGCCAACGCTGCGCACAGTGGGCAGGGATGCCAGTGTGCGATCATAATAGCCGCCACCATATCCCAGCCGGTTGCCCGTGCGGTCAAACCCCAGCAGGGGGACCAGCACAAGGTCTGGTGTCAGAATCGGGCCTTCGGGCACCTGTGTGCCAAAGCGCCCGCGCAGCATGGAGGTTTGGGGTGTCCAGAGCCGGAAGGTCAGCGGTTGCCCGCGTGGGGGTGTATCCGGCAGCAGCACGTTGCGTCCGGCAGTGCTGAGCTGATGGCAGAGGGGGCGGAGGTCAATTTCATGCGGCAGGGGCCAGACACAGGCAATGCGCAGGCACTCTGTAGCCAGCAGGGTTTCCGCCAGACGTGCGCAGAGGGTGGTGTCCACGCCTGCGTCGCGGGCTTTCAGAACAGTGAGGCAGCGTGTCCGTTGAGCCTGCTTGGCCTCGGCAACAGCCGGAGGGTCTGAAATCAAAAAAGATGAGTGCGAAGCCGCCATGGCCGTTGGTCTTTCAACCTCCAGGACCTGCTTGTACAGGTGGGCGCCGGATAATGTGACCAGGGCCACAACAGAGCCAGCTCCCTAGGAAGTGCTTATCGGCCCAGGGAATGACTCGCCTGACGCACCGGGCAGCTCCGCCTCTTCTATGTAGGCGTCCTCAAGGCTGGCTGCAATAGCTTCCGCATGTTCTGCCATGTCAGTCAGGCGACTGTTCATCAGCATTTGCTCTGTGCGCAGGCGTTCCGCCTCTTCCACAGCCTGTGTTGTGCTTTCCGGCACATGCTGGCTGGAGAGGTCCTGAATTTCATCAGCCATGAACAGGGCGGCCAGCACGAGCACGCGGCTTTCCCCGGTAAAGCCGAGGTCCCGCACGCGCTGCACGCGGCGTTCAACCTGCTGGGCCATGGCCTGAACGTGCCGTTCCTCGCCGTTTTCACACCCGACGGAATAGCTGTGGCCATTAATGCGAATTGAAACAAGCGCCATGGTTATTTATCTTCCGGTCGGTCCGCGTGGGCCAGAGCGTCGCGCACGCGGCTGATCAGCACATCAACATTGGCAACGAGTTCCTGCGTATCCACGCTCTTGCGCTGTTCTGCCTGACGGCTTTTATCAAGAGCGAAGGAGATACGCTGCAAGGCGCGGTTCAGCCGGTCAATCGGATCAATTTCTGCAGGTGAGGGTGTTTCTGCCAGCCCGGAGGCGGCAGGGTCGTGTAATTCTGTCAAAGATGGTCCGGGACCCTGATCTTGCATTCTTGTCTACCCTTCTCTCAAAAGGAATCACCCGCAAACGCGGCGGCGTCAAGCATGGTCATGGAAAACAATCCAATTTTATCGCCTTCTTTTCTGCCCTACGGCTTCTTTACACTTCATGATTACGCCAGCGGTATGGCAGTGTGTCATGCCGCGCAGAGTGCAGGGGTGCTGACGCAGCAAACATCAAGAGTCCCCTTCGGGTTCCTTTCTGCTCCCGGTGCGGCAGGATTTATGGGCGTGCCGTGGTGGCAGGCGCTTATCCGCCAGCTGGAGCAGGAAAGCGGCTGCCAGTATTTTCATGTTCTGGATTGCGGCAGCAGCGTGGGGCATGCGGTCATGGCATGCACGCTTGGTCAGAAAAATGTCATTTTGCAGACCGATTCCGAACGTATGGCCGCCGTTCGCGTTCTGTACCAAACATGTAGCGGGCACCTTTTTTCGGTTCGTCCGCCATCATTTGACCTTACGGGTCCGCTATCTGCAAAAACGCATCTTGCCGCGTATTTCATGCGCAGTTATTGCCAGTGAATGGTTCCGGGAAATACAGGCCCGGATGAAAGCCAAGAGGAAGGATTTCCCAATGACGCTTACCCCCCAGGTTAAGGCTATTCTTGATCAGTACGAGAGCGATAATCCCGGTACAAAAACAAATCTCGCCCGTTTCCTGAATGCAGGTAAACTTGGTGGCACGGGTAAGCTGGTCATTCTGCCGGTGGATCAGGGCTTTGAGCATGGCCCGGCCCGTTCCTTTGCGGCGAACCCGGCAGCGTATGACCCCCACTATCATTTTGAACTGGCGATTGAAGCAGGGCTGAGCGGCTATGCAGCACCGCTGGGCATGCTGGAATGTGGTGCAGCAAAATATGCGGCTGAAATCCCGCTGATCCTCAAATGCAACAGCTCCAACAGCCTTGCTACGGAAAAAGATCAGGCCGTGACCGGCACCGTAGCCGATGCGCTGCGTCTGGGCTGTGCGGGTATTGGCTTTACCATCTATCCGGGGTCTGAATACTGCTTCGACCAGATGGAAGAATTCCGTGAGCTGGCAGCTGAAGCCAAAGCCGCTGGTCTGGCTGTTATCCTGTGGAGCTACCCGCGTGGCCCGCTGCTGGATAAACCGGCTGAAACCGCTGTGGACGTCTGTGCCTATGCAGCCCATATGGCCGCTCTGTGTGGCGCCCACATCATCAAAGTGAAGCCGCCGACGGATCTGGTTGCTCTGCCTGCCAACAAGCCTGCTTATGAGCAGAACAACATTGATATCTCCACGCTGCCGGCCCGTATCCGCCACGTGGTGCAGTCCACCTTTGCCGGTCGCCGCATCGTGATCTTCTCCGGTGGTGAAAAAGCCGGGACGGACAACCTGCTGACGACGATTAAGGGCATTCAGGAAGGTGGTGGCTTCGGCTCCATCATCGGCCGTAACGTCTTCCAGCGTCCGAAAGCGGAAGCTCTCGATCTGCTCAACCAGATCATCACCATCTTCAAAAGCTGAAACAGCTGGACGTGACGACAGGACAGGGGGCCGGGATGACGGCGTATGATGTCTATCTCGCAACCCCCGTTCTGCGGGATGTCGAGGCTTTTCTGCCAGATCTGGCGCGGGGAATGCAGCAGCATCCCCCCGCTGCCGTTCTGCTCCGGCTGGCCGATGCGCCAGATGCGGAGCTGATCAAACACATTCAGACCATTCAGTCTGTGGTTCACGCGCAGGACATTGCCCTGATGCTGGAAGACAGACCGGCTCTTGCCGCCCGCACCGGGTGTGATGGCGTGCATCTGTCCACCGGATTTGCCGAGGCCTCCGTCAAGGATGTGCGGAAACAGATTGGGGATGATCTGCAACTTGGCGTGTCTGTAGGCGGAAGCCGTGATGCCGCAATGCGGGCCGGTGAGGCCGGGGCTGATTATATCAGCTTTTCTACCGCCATTCCGGTGGTGCCGGCGGAAGGTGAAGCCCCGGAAAGCCTGACAGACCTCGTGCGCTGGTGGTGTCTGGTGATGGAACTGCCTGCGGTGGTGGAAGTGGAAGAGCCTGCTCAGATTGCGGCTTTTGAAGAGGTGGGCGCGGACTTCATCCAGCCCGGTCCTGCGTTCTGGGAAAACCCGTCCCTCTGGCCATAGTTCAGCCATGTCCCTCTGCCATGTCTGCACCCTGATCTTCGGCTTGAAGACCGGCTTTTATGGCCGCATACAGGCTGAGGACGTTTCGAAAAGGGTAGTCCCATGATGAACAAGAAAACTCTTCTGGCGCTGGTTGCCGTTGCTGGCCTGACAGGTGCAGGCTCTGCCGCACAGGCGCAGAGCTTTGGCAGCATTGGGCAGAACGCTCTTTCCGCCGCCACCAGCAGCGCTAAAAGTGGTGCCGCTGGCATGGTGGGGAACATGCTCCCCAGCCTGTCTTCCGCCAGCACCAGCAACCTGACGGGTATTCTGGGCTACTGCGTGCAGAACAACGTGCTTTCCGGTGCGAGTGCAACCTCCGCAGGGTCTGTGCTGAACAACCTGACCCAGCAGCAGGGTGTCACCTCTTCCAGCGGTTATAGCGCTGGTCAGCAGGGTCTGCTGCAGACGGGTGATAACCAGATGTTCTCTCTGGCCAACCTCAAAGGCCAGCTGAAGACCAAGCTGTGTAACACGGTGCTGAGCAAGGCTCAGTCTCTGCTGTAATCCGCTGAGTTTACGCATTTAAAAAGCCTGCCGGTTTTTCAACCGGCAGGCTTTTTTTGTGCTTAGCGCGTGGCGCTGTTTTGCAGGACCGGCGGGGTGGCCAGAGTATTGGCCCCTTCGGTGGCCCGATGGCCGGGGATGGGCTGGGGCACAACAGGCGTGACCGCAACAGGGGCCGGAATACCTTTGGGCGTGTCCGCCCGTACAGCCTGGGTAACGCGTTTGGCGACGGCCAGAGGCGGATCGTTAGCAGGCGGCAGCAGCAGAGACTGCGTAAAATACAGCCTGCCGTTGGACTGCGGGATGCCCGTAACCCACAGGCGGGAGGTCATGCCTGCGCCATTGCCCAGAATAATCTGGCCGGTTGGCTGATCAATCCATGCAGACAGAATGCGGCCGCTCAGCGTCGGCAGGCCGACAGAATGAGTGGGAGAGGCCTGAGCGGCAACGCGCAGCTGATCGACCGACCATTCGCCCTTCACAATGGAATAAGCCAGAATGTCGCGCAGAAGGGCGGCGTTTTCCGGGGCCGTCAGCTTACTGCCTGCCGGAGTCTGATAAGTCTCCAGCACTGCGTTCGGGATACCAAACACGGTATAGGGCCCGCTTTGCTGCAGGGTGCTGAACAGCCCGGTGGTGTTCAGGCCATGCACATAATCAGCCATCTCAATGGCGGAAGGCAGCGTGTCGGAGAGCGGGCGGTCACAAAAGGCCGGGCTTTCCGGGTCTGCATACGCAAGGGCGCTGTCTGGAATACCCTTCTGGTTTTCAGCCGCCGTCTTGCCCGGCGCATAGGTCCGCGCACCGGAGACGGTGGGGAGCATATAGGAACAGGTGGAGGTGGGCGTAACGTACGGATCCTGCCGCGCCTGACTCTGGCACCCGGCCAGAGATGTCAGGGCAAGGAGGGCAGGGGCCAGAAGAGTCGGTTTTGACGGTATGCGTGCCTGTGCGCAGCGATGCCACATGGGCGTCTCCCAAAAAATCATGCCCTGAAAAGTCCAAGTGGAGTCGTGTGGCAGACTGCGCCGGGCATGGTCAGCATCCGTCTCCCCGCATTGTCCAGGCGGAGACAACTCCGTTTACCAGCTCAAAATTGGTCTGGCAGGTGTAGGTATAGGCCGTGCCTGTGCCACCCCAGCCGCCACCGCCCCATCCGGGGCCGCCCCAGCCACCACCCCAACCGCCATAGCCGCCACCCCAGCCACCGCCCCAGCCGCCGTAACCCCAGCCGCTCATGGGCATCATGGAATAGTCAGTCTGCTGGTTGATGTAGGAGAGGAATGTATGGTTGCCGGAAACAAACTCACGGGTGGGAACCCCGTAGGTCCGCACCACATCAATAGCCTGTTTGCCAATCATGGAATCCAGTTGGCGGCGTTCTTTGGCGGTGGGAACCTGGCAGGCAGCCAGAGAGAGCATGCTCACCAGAAGAAGAAGTTTTCTATGCGTCATGACGAGGATCCAGACAGGGTGAAACATGCCACCCCGGTACCATGCGCGCAGAGTGCCGGGGGCGGGGTAACAAACACATACGCTAAATCTTGCAGACTAACGGCTCAGCCACAAGACATCCTGTATGCGCCGTGCCCCACAGCTTAACATGACCAGCCTGTCAAACCCCAGTGCAATCCCGGAACAGGGGGGCATATGGGGCAGGGCGTCCAGCAGGCTTTCATCCACCGGCCAGTCTGGCCGGGTGGGGTAGAGCGCTTTGCGGGCTGTGCGGTCGGCGTGAAAGCGGCGGCGCTGTTCCTCAGCGTCTGTCAGTTCCTCAAACGCATTGGCCAGTTCCATCCCTGCGGCATACAGCTCAAACCGCAGCGCCACGCGCGGGTCCATAGGGTCACGCCGGGCAAGGGCGGCCTGACTGGCGGGCCAGTGTGTGAGAAAGGTGGGTCGACTGCGGCCTATGGCGGGTTCCACCCGTTCCAGCAGGAGCCGGAAAAACAGATCTTCCCAGTTTTCTCCAGCACGGAGGGTGCAGCCTGCGGTCTGTGCCAGCGCTGCAGCGTCGCCTTCCGTGGGCAGCAGATCCACCCCTGCGTGACGGAGGAAGGCCTCTTCCATGGTCAGCCGTTCAAAAGGGCACTGGATATCCAGCGTCTGGTCCAGTCCGGGGCCGGTATGCTCCAGCCGGGGTGGCAGCACAGCCCGAATCAGCGCTTCGGTCTCATCCATCAGCCCGTCCAGCCCGATGCCGGGGTGATACCATTCCAGCATGGTAAATTCCGGTGCGTGCAGGGCACTCTGTTCGCCATTGCGCCAGACTCGCGCAAACTGAAACACCGGCAGGCCCGTGGCGGCGACAATCCTCTTCATCGCAAATTCCGGGCTTGTGTGCAGGAACAGAGTGTCCTGCTCCCCCTGCGGTGTTTCCCGCACGGTGTGGAAAGGGTGCAGATGCACTTCTTCCCCCGGAACGGGCACGGCATAAGGCGTTTCCACTTCCATATGGCCGCGTGCTTCCAGAAAGGCGCGGATGCCACGCGTCATCAGCCCGCGACGGCGCAGGAAGGGCAGGCGATCCCGAATATGGTCCGGGTCAGCGTGTGTGGAATGGGTCTGTGGGATTGCAGGAGAGGACATGGTGAGAGTAGAGCCGTGACATGTCTCATCCGGTCAAGCCCCCTCCGTCCGCCCGCAGGCTTTTGCGCACCCCAGAGGATCTGATTGCCGCGGGTCTGGTCCCGCCTGAGCAAAAGGATGCGTTGGACGCCGTGGCGCAGGACTATGCCACCGCCATTCCGCCCGCGTTTCTGGACCTGATTGAACAACCGGATGACCCGATTGGTGTGCAGGTTATTCCCTCGCCGGAGGAACTGCTGGTCACGCCGGAGGAACGCTCGGACCCGATTGGGGATGAGGCGCTTTCTCCCGTGCCGGGCATTGTGCATCGCTACGCAGACCGCGCCCTGCTCAAGCCCCTGCTGGTGTGCCCGCTTTATTGCCGCTTCTGTTTCCGGCGCGAGCATGTTGGCCCAGATGGCGGCGTGCTGGATGATGCCGCGCTGGAAAAGGCGCTCGACTGGCTGCGGTCCCACCCTGCCATTCGGGAAGTGATTTTGACGGGCGGTGACCCGCTGATGCTGTCCCCGCGCCGGCTGGGGCAGATCATCACGGCCCTCTCTGCCATGCCGCATGTCACCACTATTCGCCTGCATACACGGGTGCCGGTCGCTGCACCCGAACGGGTGACGGATGCGCTGCTGGACGTGCTGGAAACCGATAAAGCGCTGTGGATGGCGGTCCACATCAACCATGCGCGGGAAATGTCAGAGGCGGCGCGGGCCTGCCTGAAGCGCCTTGTGCGCCGGGGTGTGCCGTTGCTGGGCCAGTCCGTGTTGCTGCGTGGCGTGAATGATAGCGAACAGGCTTTGGAAGACCTGTTCCGCAGCATGGTGGAAGTGCGGATGCGGCCCTACTATCTGCATCAGCTCGACCCGGCTCCCGGCACGGCGCGTTTCCATGTGCCGGTGGCGGAAGGCCAGCGGCTGCTGGCGGGACTCCGCGGGCGCGTCACGGGGCTGGCGTGGCCCACCTATGTGCTGGATATTCCCGGTGGTTACGGCAAGGTGCCGCTTGGCCCGGAGTATGTGGAGGGCGCGTTACAGGTGCGGGACCCGGAGGGGCGGCCGCATACCCTGCAACGGTTATAAGACTGCTGATTGAGCGGGATAAAAAAACGGCGCTCCGGGTAGGAACGCCGCTTTTCAGGCTTTTGAGAAGATTACTCGCCTACTGCGCCGCCGCCGGGGTGTCTGCGGTCATACCCACCATAATAGCGAGCGGTGCCTTTTTCACCCAGACGCGGGCCACCGACCAGAATGCCTTCCGGCATGCCCCACGGCGCATGGGGTGAGAACTGGTAGCCTTCGTGTTCCAGCGTTTTTTCAACGTCCGGAGAGACCGCCCCACTTTCCACTTCCACAGCTTCCGGCAGCCACTGCTGGTGCAGGCGCGGCAGGTCAATAGCCTGCTGGATATCCAGCCCGTAATCCACCACGCCCATCACAACAGAGAGGACAATGGTCGGAATACGGGAGCCGCCGGGGCTGCCAATGACCATCACCGGCTTGCCATCACGTGAGAGAATGGTGGGGGACATGGAAGAAAGCGGCGTCTTGCCCGGCGCAATGGCGTTGGCTGCGCTGCCAACAATGCCAAACATATTGGCGGAGCCGGGTTTGGCAGAAAAGTCATCCATTTCGTCATTCATGAAGATGCCGGTGTTGCCGCCCATCACCTTGGCGCCAAACCAGCCGTTCAGCGTGTAGGTGGTGGAAATGGCAAAACCGTTCTTATCAATCACGGAGAACTGGGTGGTCTCATGCTTTTCTGGCGTGCTGTCACCCGCTTGCAGCGTGCTGGAGGGGACAGCGATGTCTGTCGGGATATGGGAGCGCACCTCTGCCGCATAGGCCGGGTCCAGCAGGTGGTGTTCCGGGTTTTGCACAAAGGCCGGGTCACCAAGGTCACGCCGGTCGGAATAGGCGTGGCGCATGGCTTCAATTTCATAGTGCAGAGCGGGGGCGGTGTGCAGGCCAAGCGCGTGCATGTCATAGCCGGACAGGATATCCAGAATTTCACACAGAGCGATGCCGCCACCGCTGGGAGGCGGTGCGGTTTCAACCTGAAAGCCACGATACTGGCAGCGCAGCGGGGTCAGCTCACGCGGTGCGTAATGGGCAAAATCCGAGGCCTGCAGCAGACCGCCATTCTTGTTGGATTCTGCCACAATGGCCTGCATGATCGGGCCTTTGTAGAAGGCATCCGGACCGTGCTGTTCCACCTGCTCTAAAGAGCGAGCAAGGTCTTTCTGCACCAGACGATCCCCAACCTGCAGGGGCGAGCCATCGGGCCGCAGGAAAATGGAGCGTGCAAACGGATCAGCCCGGAAGGCGTCCGTTGAGGTGTTGAGAAGGGCAACATCCCCTTCTTCCAGCACAAAACCATCCCGCGCCAGCGCAATGGCCGGGGCCATGACGGCTTTGCGAGAGAGGTGTCCCCATCTTTGGTGAACGCTATCAAGGCCAGCTACGGTGCCGGGCACGGCAACGGCCTTCCAGCCGGTGACGGAGAGATCCGGGATCACATTGCCTTTGGCATCCAGATACATATCGGCGCGGGCGGCTGCGGGCGCTTTTTCCCGGAAGTCGATAAACACGGCCTGTTTGCCCGGCTCGCGCAGCAGCATGAAGCCACCGCCGCCAATATTACCAGCAGCCGGATAGACAACAGCCAGAGCGTAGCCCATGGCGACTGCGGCATCAGCGGCGTTGCCGCCTTGCGCCAGAATGCGCGCGCCGACCTGCGAGGCGAGCTTCTGGGCGGAGACGGCCATGCCATGTTGCCCCGGTGTGGGGGCAAGTGGCGGCAGGCCTTCCGGTTGACTGGTGCCGTAGGCCAGCGGGTCTGGCGCGTCAGCAGCCTGTGGGGCCGCTGCGAACGACTGAGTGGGCAGACTGCCTGCACCGCAGGCCAGCAGAACCAGTGCGGCAGAACGCAGGGCAGACAGGGTGCGGTCAGGCAGAACAGGCATGAGGCTCAGCTTTCAGTCGGGTAGGGCGGGCAGGTGTAGCCAGCGGGAGAGAGGGTGAAGATCTCGTAGCCGGTTTCTGTCACGCCCAGCATGTGCTCAAACTGAGCAGACAAAGACCGGTCACGCGTGACAGCCGTCCAGCCATCATCCAGAATTTTCACGTCAGCTTTGCCGATATTGAGCATCGGCTCAATGGTAAAGACCATTCCGGCTTTCAGCTTCATGCCTTCACCGGGTTTGCCGTAATGCAGCACCGTGGGTTCTGCGTGGAAGGTGCGGCCAATGCCGTGCCCGCAGAAATCTTCCACAATGGAATACCGGTTTTTTTCAGCCAGCGTCTGAATGGCGTGGCCAATGTCACCCAGCGTTGCACCGGGGCGCACCACTTCAATGCCGCGCATCAGGCAGTCATAGGTGGTTTTGATCAGCTTGGAGGCCTTCAGCGGCACTTTGCCGACGGTATACATCCGGCTGTTATCACCGTACCAGCCATCAACAATGGAGGTGACATCAATATTGACGATGTCGCCTTCCTGCAGGGCTTTGTCACCCGGAATGCCGTGGCAAACCACGTGATTGATGGAAATGCAGCAGGATTTGGGGAACCCGCGATAGTTCAGCGGGGCCGGAATAGCGCCGTGATCCAGCGTGTATTCATGAATAATGCGGTCAAGTTCCCCGGTGGTAACGCCCGGTTTGACGTAAGAGGTAATCATGTCCAGCGTGGCGGCCGCAAGGCGGCCCGCGGCGCGCAGGCCCACAAAATCCTGTTCGTTATGCAGAACAATACCGTTTCTGCCCGCCATACTGAGACTCCCTTATTTATACAGCTCTCGTTTTAAAGAGAGGTGCAAAATGGAGTCAGGGCGCAGCAAAGGCAACCCGCTTCCGGGAAGGAAGCGGGTATTAAAGAAAAAATCAGGTATGATTACGTGAGGTATGGCCAGCACGCGCCCGATGTGTTGTGGCGGTCGCGGGGCGCACTTTTGCCCCGATCAGGCGGATATGGTGCCCGTTGGCAACCGGGGTTGCCAGCACATAGCGGCGGCCATGGCGCACGGTGGTGTGGCGGGCTGCCGGGGCTTCCGCCACTTCCATGGGCGCATGGCGTGAGGATGCTGCCGCCAGCATGATCACACGGCCACCGCGTGTGCGGTGGGAGGGAACAGTGTTGCGGGCCAGAACCAGCGGACGGGCCACCGGTGCCACGCCCTCGGCGTCAAACCCACGGTCAAGCTGATCCGCCATGGCCAGCGTGCGCTGGGTGTTGGAAGAAGCACCCATCACCACGCCCACCAGCCGCACATCATTACGGAGAGCTGAGGTCACGAGGTTACGACCTGCTTCCTGCGTGTACCCGGTCTTCATGCCGTCAGCGCCCACATAGGCTTTCAGCATCGGGTTGTGGTTGGGGATCATCCGCCCATGGAAGCGGAAAGCCGCGACGGAGAAGTAATGATAATCTTCCGGGAAGTCCGTCACAATATGGCGGGCCAGAACAGCCAGATCACGCGCGGTGGTCAGCTGGTCCGGGTCCGGCAGGCCGGAGGCGTTGCGGAAGGTGGTGTTGCTCATGCCCAGTGCGCGGGCCTGCTGCGTCATCATCGCGGCAAACTGAGGCTCACTGCCGCCACCCAGAAGTTCACCCAGAGCGCAGGCGGCATCATTGGCGGATTTGGTCACCAGAGCCAGCATGGCCTGCTCCACGGTCAGGTGAGAGCCGGGAACCAGACCGAGCTTGGAGGGTTCCATAGTAGAAGCGTGAATGGACACAGGCACAGACTGACCCAGCGTAATGCTGCCGGCGCGCAGGGCGGAGAACGCCATATACAGCGTCATCAGTTTTGTCAGGCTGGCAGGATAGCGGCGCAGGTCCGGATCTTCCTGAGAAAGGACAGCGCCCGTTCTGGCGTCCATGACGATGGAGCTGAGCTGCCCGGCATACTGTGCGTGAGCGGCACGCTGCGTCACAAAGCTGCCCAGTGCGACGCCAGCCATCAGGCCTGCCCATTTGCGCAGGCTGGAGCGGCGTTTGTGTGGGGTTCCAGCCTGTTTGCGGCGGCCTGTTCCGTCTCCTGCTGCGTGAATATCTGGCACTGCGCGATCCTACCTGGTTTTTTCTTCAGGATATTTAAGTGTGGTAATTCAGATAGTAAGACCGCGTCTATAAGAAATCTGGAGACCCCGGACTCTGGCGCGGTGATGTTCTGTGGAAAATGTCAGCCGCGCATGTGGCACAAATAAGGCATTTTCCCCAGTATTGTCTTGATTTTGGAACGTTTCTCAGGCCCTAAGCCTCTTCCATCCCTCAGGTGAATACCAATATGATGTCTCATGATTTTTTCTGTCAGAAACCGGACCCGGAGTTCTAGCCCGATGGTATCGCGTCATTTTTCAGTCCTGCATGCGGGCAACGGGCCGTCACGGCGTGATGCCGGAGGGGCCGATTCGGGTGATGATCAGAACGACGTTGGTGTGGTGGTGCGGGCACGTCCCAAAACGCGCAAACCCGCCATGTACAAAGTTCTGATGCTCAATGATGATTACACGCCAATGGAATTTGTCGTGCATGTGCTTGAGCGGTTTTTTCAGAAGACTCGGGATGAAGCCACAACCATCATGCTCAGCGTGCACAAACGCGGCGTGGGCGTGTGCGGTGTCTTTACGTATGAGGTGGCCGAAACCAAGGTCACGCAGGTGATGGATCTGGCCCGCCAGAACCAGCATCCGCTGCAATGTACGCTTGAAAAGGACTGAGTGCGGAGCAAAAGAAAAACCACTCGCTCCATTTTTTGTGCAGTTGTGACTCGCAATTCCTCGCAAAGCAGCCAAATATGATGTGAAGGTTCCGGACAGGGTGGCGGTGAAGCCACGCCATTCCGGGCATCTGGGGAAAGGAGCGTCTCGTCATGTTGTCACGCAATCTTGAGCAGACGCTACATCGGGCACTTATTCTGGCCGGCGAGCGGCATCATGAATATGCCACGCTGGAGCATCTGCTGCTTGCCCTGGTTGATGATGCGGACGCCGTAACGGTGTTCCGGGCGTGCGGTGTTGATCTTGAACGCCTGCGCACCGATCTGACAGGTTTTCTTGATAAAGATCTGGCTGGTCTGGCCTCAGACCGGCCGACCGAACCCAAACCCACGGCTGCGTTCCAGCGCGTGATCCAGCGTGCAGCCATCCATGTGCAGTCCACCGGGCGGGATGAAGTGACCGGGGCCAATGTGCTCGTGGCCCTGTTTGCCGAGCGTGAAAGCCATGCTGTGTATTTCCTGCAGTTGCAGGACATGACGCGGCTGGATGCTGTCAATTTCCTTTCTCACGGTATTGCCAAGGCACCGGACCGTTCAACGCGTCGCCCCGTAACAGGCACCGGCAACACTTCCGGCCCTGAAAAGGGTGAAGACTCTGAGCGCGGCGAAGCACGCACCCAGAAAAATCAGGATGCGCTGTCCACCTATTGCGTCAACCTTAACGCCAAGGCGGAAGCGGGTAAGGTTGATCCGCTGATCGGGCGTGATGAGGAAGTTGAACGCACGATCCAGATCCTGTGCCGCCGCACCAAAAACAACCCGCTGTATGTGGGTGACCCCGGTGTGGGTAAAACCGCCATTGCCGAAGGGCTTGCCCGCCGCATTGTGGAAGGCAACGTGCCGGAGGTGCTGCTGAAGGCGACCATCTATTCTCTTGATATGGGGGCGCTGCTGGCCGGCACCCGTTATCGTGGGGATTTTGAAGAACGCCTGAAAGCTGTTGTGACGGAGCTTGATCAGGACCCGCATGGCATCCTGTTTATTGATGAAATTCACACGGTCATTGGGGCCGGGGCGACGTCTGGCGGGGCGATGGATGCGTCCAACCTGCTCAAACCCGCACTGGCTGCGGGCACGCTGCGCTGCATTGGCTCCACGACCTATAAAGAGTTCCGGCAGCACTTTGAAAAGGACCGTGCACTGGTGCGCCGGTTCCAGAAGATTGATGTGCCGGAACCGAGTGTGGATGATGCCGTCAAAATTCTGCGCGGTCTGAAGAGCAGCTACGAAAAACACCACAAGGTGCGTTACACGGATGATGCCATTCGTGGGGCTGTGGAACTGTCGGCCAAATATATTCATGACCGCAAGCTGCCGGATAAGGCGATTGACGTGATTGATGAGGTCGGCGCGTCCCGCATGCTTCAGCCGGAAGGGCGGCGGCGGAAAACCGTCAACCTGAAGGACGTGGAAGACATCATTGCCCGCATTGCGCGCATTCCGCCCAAGAGCATCTCGGCGGATGACAAGGAAGTGCTGCGGTCTCTGGAGCGTGACCTTAAGGGGATGGTGTTCGGGCAGGATCAGGCCATTGATACGCTCTCTGCGGCGATCAAGCTGTCCCGTGCCGGGCTGCGTGACCCTGAAAAGCCGATTGGTAACTATCTCTTCTCCGGCCCCACGGGTGTGGGGAAAACCGAGGTAGCGCGCCAGCTGTCCACCACGCTGGGGATTGAGCTGATCCGCTTTGATATGTCCGAATATATGGAGCGGCACTCTATCTCGCGTCTGCTGGGTGCGCCTCCGGGGTATGTCGGGTTTGATCAGGGTGGTTTGCTGACCGATGCCATTGACCAGCATCCGCATGCGGTTCTGCTGCTTGATGAAATCGAGAAAGCGCACCCAGACCTCTATAACGTGCTGTTGCAGGTGATGGATCATGGCCGACTGACGGACCATAACGGCAAGACGGTCGACTTCCGGAATGTCATCCTGATTATGACGACCAATGCCGGGGCCTCTGACCTCAGCAAGGAAGCAATCGGCTTTGGCCGGGATGCACGGGAAGGGGAAGATGAGGAGGCGATCAAACGTCTGTTCACCCCGGAATTCCGCAACCGTCTGGATGCCATTATCCCGTTTGCCAACCTCACGCCGGAAACGGTGGGCTGCGTGGTCGAGAAGTTTGTGCTTCAGCTGGAAGCGCAGCTTGCAGACCGTAACGTGACCATCGAGCTTTCTTCCGCAGCCAAGGAGTGGCTGGCAGAGCGTGGGTATGACCGGCTTTATGGTGCGCGTCCGCTGGGGCGTGTCATTCAGGAGTTCATCAAGAAGCCGCTGGCTGAAGAACTGCTGTTTGGCAAACTGACCAAGGGCGGCGCGGTGAAGATTGGTCTGAAGAACGACGCACTCGTGTTCGATATCCTGCCGACCAAAACGTCTGGCAGTGCAAAAGAAGATGAGCCCGGCAATGAGCGGGAAGAGGAAGCCGCCGACTAATCTGGCTTCTGAGTGCAACAAAAGAAAACGGCCCGTCTGGATAGTCAGACGGGCCGTTTTTTTGCTTATTCGTATCGCGTGCCGTTCACAGTCACGTAGCCCGGAACATGCCAGGATCGGCCGGTGCCGTGATGCGTCCAGTCCACGCCCTGCCGGCGGATGGAATCGTAATAGTAGCGGCCAACCACTTCCACCTGATCCCCTTTGTTGACCCACGGCCATGCCGGGGCATGCATTTCATCCAGCCCGGAGACGATGCGGATGGAAACTGTGGGGGTTACGGCAAGGTAGAAATAGCCATGCCAGCCGCTGCGGGTGCGCTGCGCTTTGGGACTGACGGCCAGCACGCGGCCACAGATATGCACAGCCGTGTCTGCTTTGTCCCCGCCATTTTCAAAAGCGAGCTGTTTGGACAGAAAATCCTGATTGTCGCAGGTGGGGGACACAGTCTGGGCGACATCTGCCCTTTCGGCGTGCCTGCTGCGGGCCTCTGCCGGGTGTGTCAGGCTTGTAAGGCCTGCAAGGAGCAGAGCCGCGGCGGGAAGCAGGCGGGAATATGCCATCATAAGCAACAGGACCTTTTTACTTTTTCTCAGCCATCAGGCGGGCGCGATAGTCATCCAGAGATTTGGAGACTTCCGGATCAGGCTTCGGGGCTGTCTGGTTCAGCCCCTTCAGGGCGCGGATAATTGCCCCAATCACCACAAGCCGGGCATACCATTTATGGTTGGAGGGCACCACAATCCACGGCGCATGCGGGCGTGCGGTCTCGCTAATGGCGTCCTGATAAGCCTTGGTGTAATCGTCCCAGAATTCCCGCTCATGCATGTCTGAGGGAGAGAATTTCCAGCGTTTTTCCGGCACGTCCAGCCGTTCCAGAAGGCGCTCGCGTTGTTCTTCTTTGGAAATATGCAGGAAGAATTTCAGCACCACCGTTCCCTGCCGGTTCAGGTAATGTTCCAGATGGCGGATGTCGCTGTAGCGGCCTTTCCAGAATTCCGGCGTGTTGATGGGGCCGGGCAGATGTTCATGCTCCAGCATTTCCGGATGAACGCGGGTCACCAGCACATCTTCATACTGGCTGCGGTTAAAAATCGCGATGCGGCCAACCTGCGGCGCAGCGGCGTGAATGCGCCATAAAAACCCATGCTGGAGTTCCGACGGGCCGGGCTGCTTGAAGGAGGTGACGGTGACGCCCTGCGGGTTCACGCCGGACATGACATGTTTGATGGTGCCGTCTTTTCCGGCAGCGTCCATCCCTTGCAGGATAATCAGCATGGATTTGGTCTGATTGGCGTAGAGCAGGTCCTGTAATTCCTGCAGCTGCGCCTTTACGTCTTTCAGCAGCTTGGCGCCATCTTCCTTGGTCAGTCCCAGATTACCATCATCATCCGGGTTGAATTTGCTGAGGTCGAATTTTTCCCCATCGGTGACGTGATAACTGTCCAGCGCGCGCAGGAATTTGGCGAGTTTATTCATAAATAGGCTTCTTCATTCTCTTTCCCGCCCACAGCTACGTGTGAGGGCGGGGGGTGATAAGGCGGGCCGCACAGGCCGCGTGGTCAGGGCCTGAAATCAGGCAGACCCACGCTGAAAAGGTTGCTAAAAAAACACGGGCACCACATATGCACCCTATGGCTTTTCCGCATGTTTCCCTTCTTGAACGCTCAGTCCGCCCCGGCGGGACGTTAACCGGCCTGCTTCTGGTGGCAACGCCAGCCCTCAGCGTAACTCCTTTTGACAGAAGTGTCATATATCTTTGCGCGCATGCCTCGGGTGAGGGCGCCATGGGGCTGGTCATCAACCGTCGTCTGCCCAAACCGGGCTTTGAAGACCTGCTTGAACAGTTGGAAATTCCCCCGGCACCGCCATTGCGTCGGCTTGGCCTGTGTGCCGGTGGCCCGCTGGAGGAGACGCGCGGCTTTGTCCTGCATTCTTCCGACTGGAAAGGCGAGGGCAGTATGCCGGTCACGGATGCTGCGACGCTTACGGCCAGTCTGGATGTGTTGCGGGAGATTGCCGAGGGCGGAGGCCCGCGGGATGCGTTGCTGGCTATGGGGCATGCAAGCTGGGAAGCCGGGCAACTGGAAGAGGAAATTTTCCAGCATGATGCCTGGCTGCTGGCGCCAGCCAGCCGTGAGATTGTGTTCGGGCATGACCATGCCGCCAAATGGCGGCAGGCTCTCGCCTCGATCAATATCGACCCTATTCGGCTGACCGGGCGCGCCGGTCACGCCTGAGGCTGGTTTAAAAGCGGAAGACGAAGTTGGACTGGTAATAGGTGCCGCTTGAGCCACCTGCGCGGTTGAGTGCATTAGACGTCATGAAGCGCGAGACATACTGCGTCCAGGACAGGTGCCTGTTGATCTGCCAGGCCAGAGAGGCCTGCGGGGCCATGCCGACAAACTTGCCCTTGAACTGATAAGGGAAGCTGTAAGACCCGGAAGATTTGTAAACAGGATCATTCGGGCTGTACCGCCAGAACAGGGGATATTTGACCTGAAAACTAAGAGATTTCAGGAATGTCGTCCGGATGAGAGGCGCCACGCTGATCAGGTTTGAGCCTGTCATATAAGTCGTGGTGTCCAGATAGTTGGTTTGCGGGTTGAAGGGCGAGATATAGGTGCCGATCGCCCCGGATGTTTTGCGGGCATTGCCGCCGGAATACACATCCGTTTGCAATCCTGCGAACGTATGAAAGCGATCATGCGGAATACGGTAGCCAACCAGCGTATTGAGCGCAAAGGCGTTCACGTTCCGGGACTGATTGGTCTTGGCGTATTTGAAGACGCCGCCCTGCCAGATGCCACCAAGAGAAAACTCAAATGGTCCGGCAATTCCATGCCAGCGCACACCAAAATTGTTGCGGGTGTTAGACCCGTTCTGGCTGCCTTTGGCGGTGGCAATGGCCCCGGACGAGCCGGAGAGTTTGTAGCCAACGTAAAACACATCCAGAAAGGAGTTATATCTGTCCCCCATGAAGCGCCCATCAGGCGGGGCCCACGTCATGTTGAAACCATACAGGCGGGTATTATAGTTTTCCGTATCGTGAAACATCTTGTTCTGGCTGTCATTGGTCTGCACAAAATCCCAGCCATCAATACGGATGCGGGGCCAGACCATGTAAGCCCGAAAACCGTTCCATGAGAGCGGCACGTTGGGCGTTTCCCGGTTGTACAGCATGTAGGAGGGCGCATCCAGAAACTGCTGCCGCCCAAACATAAAGCCACTTTTGGCCCCCAGCATGGACCATTTGGTTTCAATAAAAGCCTGCTGGGCATCAAGGCGTTTACGATAGGTGCTGCCGTAGCCATAGCCGCTCCAGCCTGCGGCATCGGCGTTTACCAGCTGTCCGAACAGCCGGACGTGAGACCCCAGATGCAGGTCTGCGCCATACAGGTTGCGCACGGCAAAACGCCCGGAATCATTATTGTGCTGTGTGCCGAGGTTGGGGCGGCTTTCAAACCAGTTTCTCAGGCGCGTCTCTCCTGAAAAGCTGAGCCATATTGAACCACTTTCATTCAGGGCGATATATTTTATCAGATCAAATGGATCTTTCCGTTTGGATTTGTCCCGCAGGCGGCTCCAGTCTTCCGCCCAAGGGGCAACACCATATTCGCCAACCGGGCCAAAGCCTGCGGCTTCACCATTGCCACGGTTAAATACGCCCCAGTCATATTGGTGCCCGGAGACACGCCCCTGCACACCTGTTGTACGGACAGGCTGCCCAACGGGGTTAGCGTGGGGATACAGGACCACAGGCGGCAAAGGGGGCGGGGGCTGGCTGGCAGAGGGTGTGACCACAATACGCTCACGGTCCTGCGGCAGATAGACAGAGCCAGGCTGGCCCACTTTTTTCTGCGTGGCGGCTCCCGGTTCAGCCATGGCACAGGGCATTGAAAGAGCGGAAGACGCCACGGCAGAGGCGAGCAGGAGTGCGCGATGCAAGCCCGGTTTCCCGGTGAGTGAAGCGTGAGAGCGGAGGCGAACCATGAGATTTTCCAGAAAGAAGCGGAAAGCCGGGATTATGAATGGGGATAAATACTAAATTAATTCGTATTTTGTGAATTAAACATAATACGATCTAAATCGCAATATAGAAAACGATAAAATATCGTATTAAATTTCCCCCTGACGTGCGGCGGTGTTGGCGTATGTCTTTCGTTTAAAAGAAAAGAAAGTCTTCAATTTTTCGTGCCAGATGGCCGCTATGCCACAAAATGAAAGAGGGAAATTTAAAAAACGAAATAAAATGTATATTGCTGTGCGCAAGATTATCGCGCATGATATCGTGAATTAGGAATCTGAGGGTGCCTTGCCGCGTGTAAGTGTTTCGGTCAGGCAGGGCCTCTGGTAGTGCGGAGAGACTGGAATGACACATAAATCCCCCCTTCTGTCCCGGCGGTCCTTTCTGGGCGCGACCTCTCTGGTGGGCGGGCTTGTCGCGGGGGGAGGGCTGTGGGCCTCCTCTTCATCCGCAGCAAGCGCGCAGTTGCTGAATGTGTCCTACGACCCGACACGGGAACTATATGCCGAAATTAACCGTGCGTTTGCGGCCTTCTGGGCCAAAACGCATCCGGGTGAGTCCGTGTTTGTCCGTACCTCCAATGGCGGGTCAGGCGCGCAGGCGAGGTCTGTGCTGGAAGGCGCTCCGGCAGATGTGGTCACGCTTGGGCTGGCTTACGATATTGATATCCTCGCGCAGCATGGCTTGCTGGCGGCAGACTGGCAGAAACGCCTGCCCCATAACGCCACACCGTATACCAGCACGATTGTGTTTCTGGTGCGCAAGGGAAATCCCAAGAAAATTCAGGACTGGAGCGATCTGGTGCGGGATGACGTGAAAGTCGTCACTCCCAACCCGAAAACTTCAGGCGGTGCACGCTGGAATTATCTGGCGGCATGGGGCTGGGCACTGAAGCAGCCCGGTGGGTCGGAAGAAACCGCGCGCGCTTATCTGAAAGCTCTGTTCAGCCATGTGCCCGTGCTGGATACCGGTGCACGTGGGGCGACAAACAGCTTTGTGCAGCGCGGTCTGGGCGATGTGCTGCTGGCATGGGAAGATGAAGCCCTGCTGGCCACAAAGGATATCGGGCCGGATCAGTTTGACCTCGTCGTGCCCAAACTCACCATTCTGGCCGAACCGCCGGTGGCTGTGGTGGATAGCAATGTTGCCAAACATGGCACGCAGGCTCAGGCGCAGGCTTACGTGAATTTCCTGTTCTCACCCGAGGGGCAGCGGATTGGCGCAAAGCATTATTTCCGCCCGGTCGATGCGGCTGTTGCAGCGGAAAATACTGCGCGTTTCCCTAAGGTTGAAACATTCGATATCGCCAGTCTGGGTGGCTGGGCGGCCGTCCAGAAAAAACATTTTGGCGAAGGTGGCGTGTTCGACCAGATTTCACAGGGCTAACAAAACCCTGTTTTTTTGTGTCTGTTACAAAGGCCTGAAAGCAGACGGCGACGGAGGGGCCATGTCCGGCATGGCTCTCCCCGCTGGTGCGGTTGCGGAGGCCCAAGCCGGGGGCGCGTTAAACGGGCCATAGGGCATAGCGCCGGGTGCGGACATGGGGGAGACCGGAATAGGCGGCTGCTGTTCCCCCACACCGACCGGAGCCAGCGCAAACCGATTGCGGGGCAGGGCTTCCGGGCATTCCTCACACATCCACTGAATAATTTTTTCCCGAATTTCACAACGCAGATCCCAGCTACGGATGGCGGTGCGGGCGCTGGCTGTCACACGGATCATCATCGTCTGGTCGTTACAATCCGCCACCTGTGCGCTGAAGTCCTTGCCGGTCCATTGCGGGCAGGCGCGTACAATGTCTTCCAGCTTGGTGCGCAGGCGGTCCATGGGCGTGCGGTAATCCACATAGAGATAGACTGCACCAATCAGTTCCGCAGAATTGTAGGTCCAGTTTTCAAACGGTGTATCCAGAAAGAAGGCGATGGGCACAATGCGCCGCCGCCAGTCCCAGGAGCGTAGGACAACATAGGTGGACGTAATTTCCTCCACCCATGTCCAGTCACCCTGAAAGGCGATGAGGTCTCCCATACGGATGGGCTGCGTCATGGCAATCTGCACACCTGCAAACAGGTTGGCCAGAATGGGACGGGCTGCCAGACCAACAATCAGAGAGGCTGCCCCAGCCGAGGCAAACAGACTCAGCCCATATTCCCGCACCGGCTCAAAGGTGATCAGTTCAGCACTGACGGTCAGCGTCCCGATCAGAATTTCAGCCGCCCGCCGTAACAGGCGGACCTGTGTGGCGTGTTTGCGGGCCAGAATATCATCATCCTGATCCGCTTCCGCAAAGCGAGACAGATAGGCATCGGAGACCAGCCGGACCGTGACGATGGTGCCGTATCCCATCACCGCCACAAACGTCATGAGCAGCAGATGGGTGACACTGTCCAGCAGGTCGCCATGCAGGCCGCACGCCGGAAGAGCCAGCCCCATAGCCATGATGACGACGGTCAGCCGGACAGGCCGCCGTAGAGATTTGGTGAGGGAGCGCACAAACGCGCCGCGTCGTGCGCCGGGGATGCGCATCAGAATACGGTCTGTCACCAGCCTGCTCAGCATGGCTGCTACCAGCCCGACGAGAAAGAGCACCAGCAGAGAGACGAGGGGCGCTGGCAGCCAGCTCAACCAGCTTCGGAAAAAGGCCACCGCAGGGGTCAACTGGTTCTGAACCGTTCTGGCAAGCGGGTCATGTGTCAGGGCCGTTTCTGAAATAGACATGAAAAGAGAAAAATTATCCTCAATAAAAAATGAGCAGCACCAGACCTCGAAGGAGGCTGGCTGCGCGAAAGCGTCTCACGCTTTCCCTTTTGGTAAAGACGCATGACGACCGGATGAGTTTAGCTGTGCGTGCCCGATGCTGCGGGACGCGGCCCCAAAGGCTGGCGCACGGTGCGCCGGGGCGGGTCAGGAAACCGGAGAGGCCGGTTCCGTTTTAGTGGGTTCAGCAGGCCTGCGTGCCCACCGCCATGAACCCAGACCAAGCCGGGCAAGTTCCCGGTGCATGATCATGATGGGCCACTGGCCAGACCCCTGATAATTTCCCATGCCGTCTGGCGCGGAAAGCCGTTTAGCCAGAGCTTCCACCAGTGTTACCGACCGATGGCGTCCGCCTGAACAACCAATGGCAATGGTAGCATATTTTTTGCCTTCCTGCACAAAACGCGGGAGGACGAGCTGAAGCAGGCCGTGAATCTGGTTGAGGAACGGCAGATAATCGCTGTCTTCGGCTACGTAGGCAGCCACATCCGCATCCAGCCCGGTTTTGGGGGCCAGAGCCGGGTCATAATGCGGATTTCTTAAAAAGCGTGCATCCAGAACAATGTCCGCCTCACGCGGGAGGCCCGCCGGGTAGGCGAAGGACATCAGGGCGACGGTCAGCCCTTCACCCGCAGCGCCTTCCCACGGGCTGAAGCGGCTTTCCACAAACTGGCGCAGCTCAGGCGGGGGCATATCGGAGGTATCAATCACCAGATCAGCCGCCGCACGGAGCGGGGCGGTCAGGGCGGTTTCTTCCTCAATGCCTTCTTTAATGCTGCCATGCAGGGCCAGCGGGTGGCGGCGGCGCGTGGCGGTGTAGCGGCGGAGCAGAACACTTTCTTCCGCCGTGGCGTAAATCAGTTCCACCCGCAGGTTGGGGTTCATACGCAGGCGGGCGAGCGCTTCCAGAACGGCGGAGGCATCAAATCCACGCGTGCGGGAATCCACGCCAATGGCAACGGGGCGTTCGGCACGGGCAACAATATCGTCCAGCATGCCAAGTGGGGGGTTGTCGATCACCTCGTGATCAAGATCTTCCAGAATCCGCAGAATGGAAGATTTTCCGGCACCAGACAGGCCAGAGACCAGCAGGATGCGGCGTGGGATAAGGGTATCATCCACCGTGCGCATTACAGCTGTTTCCCCTTCAGTGTCGTGACGCCTTCGGTCCCGTCAGGGGGCAGAATAAAGCCTTTCCCTGACTTCCGAGGCCGTATTATGCTCCGGTCAGTCCTGACTGCGCAACACACAACAGCGCATGGATGCTGGCAGGTGTTGCAGAGCAAAACGGCTGGACTCTACCAGATTTTAAATTATTTGTTTGTTACGAAAGAGAAATTTGCCGTCCATCGGCGCGTAGCAGTATGCTTTGAGGTCATGGGGAATACCGTTCAAAACAGTGCACATCACCTCTCTGGGTCGCACGCCAGAGTAGAGCGCATTTCCGGAGGACTCAGGATCTCCGGTCTCTGTGCGCCGCATCCGGAAGGCGAGAGCATTGCTGAGCAATGTCGCACTGCTCTGGATGTAGGAGCTACCTTACTGGCCGATTATGGCTATTCCATGCAGGATGTGACGCGGGTGACCTATCTGGTCTCTGATACGCGGGATTTTCCGTCCTGTTTCCCCACCCTGCGGCATGTTTTTTCAGCCATTTCCCCGTCCGTGACGCTGATGTGGGTAAAGAAATTTTCCAATCCGCACGTCAAGATCGAGTTTGAACTGGGTGTCGAGCCGCCTCAGGCCTGAGTTTTGGCCACCACGCGGGGCAGGCGGACTGTAAAGCGCGCACCGGCAACATGGCCCTGCGCATCATGCCGGTTTTCCACAGAAATTGTGCCATGCAGGGCATCCACAATCTGGCGGCTGATCGACAGGCCCAGACCGGAATGCTGGCCAAAATGCTCTTCCTTCGGGCGTTCAGAATAAAAACGGTCGAAAATGGAATCGAGCTTGGCCTGAGGGATGCCCGGTCCTTCATCCGAGACGGACAGCGCCACCATATTCCCCACCGGCACGGCCTCCAGCAAAATGCGGCCATTGGGTGGAGAGAAGGAAATGGCGTTCCCGATCAGATTGCGCAGTACCTGCACCAGACGATCTTCCACCGCGAGGACCCTGAGCGGATGTTCGGGTGAATCCCCTTCACTATGCGTCAGGATAATCGGCTCACCCTCCTTACGGGTGGCCTGATGGATTTCCGCCAGAACAGACAGCAGTGGCACAACGGAGATGGCCTCTGTCTGCGCACGCGACATTTCGGCATCCAGTCGGCTGGCGTCGGAAATATCGGTAATCAGGCGGTCCAGACGCAGTACATCGTCATTGATAATGGTCAGCAGGCGACGCTTCTGGTTGAGGTCTTCAATCCGCAGCAGGGTCTCAATAGCCGAGCGGATGGAGGAGAGCGGATTTTTGATCTCGTGGCTGACATCCGCTGCAAAACGCTCAATGGCGTCCATCCGCTTCCACAAGGCTTGCGCGCTGGCCTGAAGCGCGCGGGCCAGATCCCCAATCTCATCCCGACGGGCCAGCAGGCGGGCTGGTACCGTGCCTGTGCGGCCTGAGGACTCGCGCATGATCTGTGCCGAGGCCGCCAGCCGCAGCAGCGGGCGGGCAATAGTGAGTGAGAGATACCATGAGAGTAGCACGGTAATGACCAGCACCATCAGGAACAGGGAGAGGATGGAAGAGCGGATGGCAAATAGCGCCCGGTCCACCTGAGAGGCGGCGCGGGTGAGCTGAATGATCCCAACTGTCCGGCCTTCATGGATCACCGGTTCAGCAACCGTGATAATCAGCCGATTATTCGCCGTGCGCCGGATATAGGGCGGAGCCTCTGGTGGTGGGCGGGAGAACGTACCGTTGGCGTCCGTTGGGCGCGCCGGATCTGCCGGAATGTCCGCTTCATTGGTGTCCAGCGTGACGATGCTGGAGCTGTGACTGCTCCAGAGCCACGTCAGAAGCCGCTCATACACCCCCGGTGGCGGGTGCCGGGAATGGAAAGGTGGTGGCTGATGGTCGTCCGAATGGGCGGGTGGTGGCGCGTGCTGGGGGGCTTCCGGCTGGTCGGCCAGATTATCGGCCAGTAACTGGCCATCGGGGCCAAACAGGCGGGCATGGGCGTTCGGGCTGGGTTCGGTCAGCCGGAGCAGCAGAGGGCGGGCCAGAGCGGATTCAAGGGTGAAACCATCCGGTCCGGCACCGTGCGTATGATTGCTGCGTACGGCAATCTGGCCCAGTGCGCCCGCATAAATGCGGGCCTGTTCCCGCAGGCCTGTGACTTCTGTTGCCAGCAGACTGTTCCGAAACTGATTGAGGAACAGCATGGTGATGGCCAGCAGCACCAGCGGCAGCACATTAACCAGCATGATGCGCCGCATGAGCGGGGAGATCAGCCGTGTGCGGGAGGCCTCATAGGCGGCTGTGGCTTCCACACCACCCTTGCGGGGTGCCTGACCGGGGATGCGGATGCGCCGTAGCCCGGAGGACAGGGTGGACGAGACAGACATGCGTTTCCGGCTTGTCATGCACCGGTCTCAGTCTTCTTTATAGCGGTAGCCAATGCCGTATAGCGTTTCGATCTGATTGAAATTGTCATCCACCTGCCGGAATTTTTTCCGCACCCGTTTGATGTGGCTGTCGATGGTGCGGTCATCCACATACACGGTGTCACCATAGGCGGCATCAATCAGCTGATCGCGTGATTTAACGAGGCCGGGACGCATAGCGAGCGTCTTGACCAGCAGGAATTCCGTGACCGTCAGCGGCACATCTTCCCCGTTCCACGTACATTTATGGCGCAACTCATCCAGAGAGAGCGCACCGCGCACCAGAGCACCTCCCGCGGGCGCGCCGCTGGCTTCTGCACGGCTGGCTTCGTTCCGGCGCAGCAGTGCGCGGATCCGCTCCAGCAGGAGGCGCTGGGAGAAGGGCTTGGTAATATAGTCATCCGCGCCAAGGCGGAGGCCCATCAGCTGGTCAACTTCCTCATCCTTGGAGGAGAGGAAGATCACCGGCAGATGGGAGCGGGCCCGCAGGCGCTGCAACAGTTCCATGCCATCCATGCGGGGCATCTTGATGTCCAGCACGGCCAGATCAACCGGATACGCTGTCAGGCCCTGTAAGGCCGATTCGCCATCGGTATAGGTGCGGACGTGAAAGCCCTCCGCCTCCAGAGTCATCTGGACCGACGTCAGGATATTACGGTCGTCATCAACCAGAGCAATCGTCTGCTTGGTGCGGTCTGCCATGGTATGCGTTTTCCTTCCTCGCGGTCAGCGCAAGCCAGTCAGCATACGCGCATCCTCGCCCGTGCGCTATGGGCAACGGTTTCCAGTTTGTCCAATTTTTGAGCACGTTGCGGCGCGCTTGTAAAATTGGTTGCAAAATCAGCATGGCAGGCGTTGCGGGTCTTGTCGCGTCCCATCACGTTGCTTACTTCTTGAAGCATGACCCAAGATACAGATCCCACACAGGTTGAGACGCAGGCCGCACCGGCTGCGTCCGACCACGTCACCCCGCCTCAGGATGCCGCCGAAGCCGGGGCAGAACAGGCCACCGAGCAGTCTCCCGTCGAGCAGCGCATTGCCGAGCTCGAGCAGGAAGCTGCTGAGATGAAGGAAAAGTGGCTGCGTTCTGAGGCTGAAAACCAGAACCTACGCACCCGCGCCAAGCGCGATGTGGATGACGCCCGCCAGTATGCCGTGCAGAAATTTGCACGGGATGTGGTGGAAGCGGCTGAAAACATGCGCCGCGCGCTCTCCAGCCTGCCGCCTGCGCAGGATGGGGAAGATACGGTTATCACCAAAATGCGTGAGGGGATTGAAAGCACCGAACGGTCTTTTGTCTCCATTCTGGAACGGCATGGCATCAAGTGTGATGACCCGTCCGGCAAGGCGTTTGACGCCAACCTGCATCAGGCCATGGCGGAACAGCCCAGTGCTGAGCATGCACCGGGGACGGTCATGCAAGCCTGGACCCCCACATGGACGCTGCATGGCCGCCTGCTGAAGCCGGCCATGGTGGTGGTGGCTAAGGCCGGAGAATAAATCCAGCTGATAGTGCCCCGGATACCGGACGGAAGATGGAAAAAATTGTTCCCCGCCCGGTGTCTGGACCTTGAAAGAGGTTTTGGGGCACCATACATCAGGCTTAACATTCATGGCCGGTTTTCAGCGTGAAAGCAGGCCGGAAGAGATAGGACCCCGTCCGGTGCTTCGGGCCAGACCGGGTCGCTTAAAGGAGCAGACATGAGTAAAGTTATTGGTATTGACCTCGGCACAACCAACTCCTGCGTTGCAGTGCGTGAAGGCAATGAAAACCGCGTTATTGAAAACAGCGAAGGTGCTCGCACCACCCCGTCCATGGTCGCTTTCACCGAAGGTGGTGAGATGCTGGTCGGGCAGGCTGCAAAACGTCAGGCTGTCACCAACCCGACGAACACGCTTTACGCAGTCAAGCGTCTGATCGGCCGCCGGTATGATGATCCGACCGTGCAGAAAGACAAGGAAATGGTCCCCTACGCCATTGTCAAAGGTGACAACGGTGATGCGTGGGTCGAGGCGCGTGGCAAAGGCTATGCCCCCTCCCAGATTTCCGCTTTCGTGCTCGGCAAGATGAAAGAAACCGCCGAGGCTTACCTTGGTGAAAAAGTGACGCAGGCCGTTATTACGGTTCCGGCTTACTTTAACGATGCCCAGCGTCAGGCCACCAAAGACGCCGGTCGTATTGCTGGTCTTGAAGTCCTGCGTATCATCAACGAACCGACGGCTGCTGCCCTTGCCTATGGCATGGAAAAGAAAAGCGGCGGCACGGTAGCTGTGTATGACCTTGGTGGCGGCACGTTCGACGTTTCCGTTCTGGAAATCTCTGACGGCGTGATCGAAGTGAAATCCACGAACGGTGATACGTTCCTGGGTGGTGAAGACTTCGATAACCGCATCATCGGGTATCTGGCTGACGAGTTCAAACGTGAGCAGGGCATTGACCTGCGGTCTGACAAGCTGGCTCTGCAGCGCCTGAAGGAAGCTGCTGAAAAAGCGAAGATCGAACTGTCTTCCTCCAAGGAAACGGAAATCAACCTGCCGTTCATCACCGCTGACGCTTCCGGTCCGAAGCATCTGGTGCTGAAGCTGACCCGCGCCAAGCTGGAAAGCCTTGTTGATGACCTGATCCAGCGCACGCTGGAACCCTGTAAGGCCGCTCTGAAAGATGCTGGCGTCTCTGCTTCCGAAGTGGATGAAGTCATCCTCGTCGGTGGTATGACCCGTATGCCGAAGGTGATCGAAGCTGTTAAGCAGTTCTTCGGTAAAGACCCGGCCCGCAACGTGAACCCGGATGAAGTGGTTGCCATTGGTGCTGCTATTCAGGGTGCCGTTCTGAAGGGTGACGTGAAAGACGTTCTGCTTCTGGACGTAACGCCGCTGTCTCTGGGTATCGAGACGCTGGGTGGTGTCTTCACTCGTCTGATCGACCGGAACACGACGATCCCGACCAAGAAGAGCCAGACCTTCTCCACGGCGGAAGACAACCAGAACGCTGTGACCATTAAGGTCTATCAGGGCGAACGTGAAATGGCGGCTGATAACAAGCTGCTGGGGAACTTCGACCTGACGGGTATTGCTCCGGCTCCGCGCGGCGTGCCGCAGATTGAAGTGACGTTCGATATCGACGCCAACGGCATTGTGTCCGTGTCTGCTAAGGACAAGGCGACCGGTAAGGAACAGCAGATCAAGATCCAGGCCTCTGGTGGTCTGTCCGACAGCGACATCGACAAGATGGTGAAAGACGCTGAAGCGAACGCTGAAGCCGATAAAGCCAAGCGCGAACAGGTTGAAGTGCGTAACAACGCTGAAAGCCTCGTGCATCAGGTCGAAAAGTCTCTGACGGAAGCTGGTGACAAGGTTCCGGCTGCTGACAAGACGGAAGCTGAAAGCGCGATTGCCGCTGTCAAAACCGCTCTGGAAGGCACCGATGCCGAAGCCATCAAAACAGCCAGCGATCGTCTGACGCAGGCTGCCATGAAGGTGGGCGAAGCCGTCTACAAGGCTGGTCAGGCTGGTGAAGGCGCTCCGGAAGGTGAAGCCGGTGCTGCTGGCGCCAAGCCGAACGACGAAAAAATCGTCGATGCGGACTTTGAAGACGTGAACGACAAAAAGTCCTGATCGGACGCTTTAACCCGCTGCCACCTTGCTTGACGCAGGGTGGTAACGGCTTTTTTCTCCGGCGTCCGCGCTTCCTGGAAGGCGGACGCCGTTTGTCATTTTCAGACATCTGCTGCGCTTTTGTAAAAGGCAGTTTCCTGCAAGAGGACTTCCATGGCCACCAAGATTGATTATTACGAAATTCTTGAAGTTAGCCGGACGGTTTCATCCGATGAACTCAAGAAGGCTTATCGTAAACTGGCCATGAAATATCACCCCGACCGTAACCCCGGGGATGAAGCTGCCGAAGCAAAGTTCAAGGAAATCAATCAGGCGTATGACGTCCTGAAAGATGAGCAGAAGCGCGCAGCTTATGACCGCTTTGGTCATGCAGCCTTTGAAAACGGCGGCGGCGGTGGCCCCGGCGGCTTTGACTTCAACGGCTTTGGTGGCGGTGGTGGTCTGGGCGACATCTTCGAGCAGATGTTTGGCGACATGATGGGTGGCCGCCGTGGCGGGGGCCGTGCCCGCACGGGTAACGATATCCAGACACATGTTGAAATCACGCTGGAAGAAGCCTTCTCCGGCGTGAAGAAAGACGTAAAAATTATCACGCGCGTGGCGTGTGACTCCTGCCACGGCACGGGCTCCAACGCCGGTGAAGCTGGCGTGGAAACCTGCCCGAGCTGCCATGGCGCGGGCAAGGTGCGGGCGCAGCAGGGCTTCTTTGTGGTGGAACGGCCTTGCCCCACCTGCCACGGGGCCGGACGCGTTGTGAAAGACCCCTGTAAAGTCTGCCATGGTGAAGGGACGGTCGAAAAAGAACGGACCCTTGCTGTGCAGATCCCGGCCGGTGTGGAAGACGGCACGCGTATCCGCATTACGGGCGAGGGCGAGTCTGGCGGGCAGGGTGTGCCTGCGGGTGATCTCTATGTGCATGTCTCTGTTTCAGAGCATGGGATTTTCCAGCGTGACGGCGCCAACGTGTATTGCCGCGTGCCGCTCCGTATGGGGCAGGCTGCTCTGGGCACGGAAATTGAAGTGCCGGTGATTGATGGCAACCGCGCCAAGGTGAAAATCCCCGCTGGCACGCAGACCGGCGCGCATTTCCGCCTGCGCGGCAAAGGCTTCTCTGTTCTGCGCTCCAGCGCACGCGGCGATATGTATATTCAGGTGACGGTGGAAACTCCGCAGCACCTGAACAAGCGCCAGAAAGAGCTGCTGGAAGAGT
Source organism: Acetobacter malorum (assembly GCF_001580615.1). Taxonomy (GTDB): domain Bacteria; phylum Pseudomonadota; class Alphaproteobacteria; order Acetobacterales; family Acetobacteraceae; genus Acetobacter; species Acetobacter malorum. Next base: position 119,757 of record NZ_LHZC01000052.1, on the reverse strand, counting down.
TTGAAAAAGAAGCCGGTGAGAACGTGAAGGGCAGCCCCGAACATACGGGCTTCTTTGCACGCGTTCGGGATTTCTTTGAAAATAAGGGCTGATGCAGGCTCTGCATTTTTCCTGAAGGTTTTCTCCAAAAGCCGGGCACTTTATGTGTCCGGCTTTCTGGTATGGTGGCTGTAAAAAAGAAGGACTTTTCCGCATGACAGATCAAGGGCTGCGTATCGGCATTGCCGGGATTACCGGGCGCGTGGGTCGTTTGCTGGTGGAAGAGGTGCAGGCTGCGGGCGCCGTGCTGGCAGGTGGCACCGTGCGCGATAAAGCGAAAGCGACCGGCCTGCCGGAAGGACTTGCTCTGTTTACGGACATGGCCGGGCTGGCTGCTGTGAGTGATGTGGTGATTGATTTTACCCATGCAGACACTGCTATCCCGCATGCGCAGGCTCTGGCGGACCATGATACTGCGTGGGTGCTGGGCACCACCGGGCTTTCCGAGGCGCAACAGGCGACTGTCCTGAAGGCAGCGGAGACCATCGGGGTTGTGCATGCAGCCAATTTCTCCGCTGGCGTCACGCTGGTGCGTCGGCTGGCGCAGATGATGGGGCAGGCGCTTCCCGCCGAGTCTTATGATGCCGAGATTGTGGAAATGCACCACCGGCAGAAAGTCGATGCGCCGTCCGGCACCGCGCTGGCCATTGGTGAGGCCGTGGCAAAAGGCCGTGGCGTGGCGCTGGTCGACGTGAAGGAGAGCGGGCGTGACGGCCATACCGGCCCGCGCAAGCCGGGTGCCATTGGGTTTGCAGCGCTCCGCGGCGGCCAGATTGTGGGAGAGCACGAGGTTCTGTTTACCTCTGCGGATGAGCAGATCACCCTGACCCATCGGGCGTTTGACCGGCGCGTGTTTGCCACCGGTGCGGTGCGGGCCGCCCTCTGGGTGCAGGACCGTCCTGCCGGGTATTACGGCATGGAAGAGGTGCTTGGCCTGCCGCCCTGCTGAGGGCATTGCACTTTTTTTAAGTTCCTTCCTTATTTACATTTCCCATCGTGATTTTTTCTTTTATCCGCTTCTAAAGGGCTGAATTCTGCGGTCTGTGCCGCAGAATAAGGTCTGCAAAATACTGGAAAAATGCCCGCTGCAGGCCAGCAAAACTATGGTCCTGATGGCTGCATAGCCGCAATACACTTGACCATCGGCCACTATTCCGCCACACGATCCCGTCGCCTTTTCTTAAGGTGGCGGTCACAATTCCTAATTCACTAGTGCGTGGGGCAGACGGCACCATCATGCGTAAAGACGGCGATTTCCTGTTCACTTCGGAATCTGTTTCCGAAGGTCATCCCGACAAGGTTGCGGACCGGATCAGCGATACTGTTCTGGATGCTTATCTTGCAGCGGACCCGGAAGCCCGCGTGGCCTGTGAAACCATGGTGACCACAAACCGGATCATCCTGGCTGGCGAGGTTCGCGGCCCTTCTTCCATCACATCCGAAGGCCTGATTCAGGCTGCGCGCGATGCGGTGAAGGACATTGGTTACGATCAGGAAGGGTTCTCCTGGCGTACGGCTGACGCGGCGAACTACCTGCATGCTCAGTCCGCTGATATTGCAGTGGGCGTGGACAGCGCTGGCGAGAAAGATGAAGGCGCTGGCGATCAGGGCATCATGTTCGGCCACGCGTCCACTGAGACCGACACTCTGATGCCGGCCACCATTTATTATGCACACCGCATCCTGCACGAAATTCGTGATCTGCGCCGTGCGGGTGACCCGCGTGCAGCCGGCCTGCAGCCGGATGCGAAAAGCCAGGTCACACTGCGCTATTCCAACGGTCGCCCCGTTGGCGCCACGTCCGTGGTGATCTCAACCCAGCATGATGAAGGCGTAAGCCAGCAGAAGCTGCGTGAAGAACTGGGTGACATTGTGCGCAACGTGCTGCCGGAAGGCTGGATGCCGCCGGAAGACGAGTTCTACGTCAACCCGACGGGTATCTTCGTCATCGGTGGTCCGGATGGTGACTGCGGTCTGACGGGTCGTAAGATCATTGTGGACACCTATGGTGGTGCAGCGCCGCATGGCGGCGGCGCATTCTCCGGTAAGGACCCCACAAAGGTTGACCGTTCTGCAGCGTATGCCTGCCGCTATCTGGCCAAGAACGTTGTGGCCGCTGGGCTGGCAGAGCGTTGCACGCTTCAGGTGTCCTACGCCATTGGCGTGTCTCATCCGCTGTCCGTGTATGTGGATCTGGATGGCACCGGCAAGGATGTGGACGAAGCCCGTCTGGGTGCCGTGCTGCGTGAGGTCATGGACCTTTCCCCGCGTGGTATCCGTAAGCACCTGCGTCTGAACCGCCCGATTTACGCACAGACGTCTGCTTATGGTCACTTTGGCCGTACGCCGGACGATGCGCGTGATGACTTTACGTGGGAGCGCACCGATCTGGTGGATGCCCTGCGTGGCGCCTTCAACCGCTAAGGTCTGACGACACGATGACGGAGGAAGTACGCGCACCGGACGTTAAGCCGTCGCCCGAACGACTTTATGGGCGACCGCGCGGCCATTCGCTGCGTCCCCGTCAGCAGCGCCTTTTAGATGAGGCGCTGCCCCGTCTGCGCTTTCCGCTGGATCGCGCAGCGGACCCGGCCACAGCCTTTGGCCGCCCGCCTCAGCAAATCTGGTTTGAAGTCGGATTTGGTGGCGGGGAACACGTGGTCGGGCAGCATAATGCCCACCCCGATGTTGGCTATATTGCCTCTGAAGTTTTTGATAACGGCCTGTGCTCCCTGCTGACCCGCTTTGTGCCGGTTGGAGAGGAAGCAACGTCTGCCATCCCCGACATGCTGCGCCTGTGGGATGACGATGCCCGCGTGCTGCTGCGTGCGCTGCCGGATGCCTCCGTGGACCGACTGTTCCTGATGTTCCCGGACCCGTGGCCCAAGGCGCGTCATGCCAAGCGGCGTTTCATGCATCCGGAAAACGTCAGTCTCGTGGCCCGCGTGCTCAAGCCCGGTGCTGTGTGGCGCGTTGCGAGTGATGATCCGACCTATCAGGCATGGGTTGAGGAAGTCATGGCGGCGCAATCGTTTTTTGAAGCCCCGCCGCCCGTTTCCGAACGGCCGGAAGGCTGGTTCCCCACCCGTTACGAAGCGAAAGCCATCGCAGCAGGCCGCCAGCCGCTCTACTGGACCTTTACGCGCCGTTAAGACCTTTTCCGCGGCGCGTAAGGTTGCTCTTGGGCGGCTTGTTGGCTAATGAGCCGCTTTGAAATCAGGTTTAGCCGTGCGAAAGGTCCGACCATGAGCCAGACGACGCAACCCGTGCGCCGCGCGTTAATTTCTGTTTCCGACAAAACGGGGCTTCTTGACCTCGGTCGCGCGCTGGTTGCGCACGGTGCGGAAATCCTTTCCACAGGTGGCTCTGCCCGCGCCCTGCGTGAAGCTGGTCTTCCCGTCACCGAGGTGTCAGATCACACCGGGTTCCCGGAAATTCTGGATGGCCGCGTGAAAACGCTCGTGCCCCAGATCCACGGTGGTATTCTTGGGCGGCGCGATCTGCCCGCTCATGTCGCTCAGATGGAAGAGCACAAGATTGCTCCGATTGATCTGGTTGCGGTCAATCTCTACCCGTTTGAAAAAACGGTCGCCTCCGGCGCTGGCGCTGAAGATTGCATTGAAAATATTGATATTGGTGGCCCCGCGCTCATCCGCGCCGCAGCCAAGAACCACGGCCACGTGGTGGTGCTGACCGATACCGCGCAGTATGCCGGGCTGATTGGGGCTCTGGAGCAGGGTGGCAGCACGCTTGAACAGCGCCGTGCCTATGCTGGTGCTGCTTACGCCCGTACCGCTGCCTATGATGCCGCCATTGCCGCATGGTTTGCTGCACAGGCGCAGGACACGCTGCCGGAACGCTTTGTGCTGGCGGGCCAGCGGGCGGAAGTGCTGCGTTATGGTGAAAACCCGCATCAGCAGGCTGCCTTCTACAAAGATGGCAGCACACGGCCCGGTGTGGCGACGGCTGTGCAGGTGCAGGGCAAGGCTCTGTCCTACAATAACATCAACGATACCGATGCGGCGTTTGAAGCCGTGGCCGAGTTTGACCGCCCCGCTGTGGTTATTGTCAAACACGCCAACCCGTGTGGTGTGGCTGTGGGTGACACCCTGTCTGCCTGCTGGGACAGCGCGCTGCGCTGTGACCCTGTGTCGGCCTTTGGTGGCATTGTTGCCCTCAATCGCACGCTGGACGCAGAAACCGCGACCAAAATCGCTGGCATTTTCACTGAGGTCATCGTCGCTCCGGATGCGGATGAAGAGGCTAAAACCATTCTGGCCCGCAAGAAAAACCTGCGCCTGCTGCTGACGGGCGGCCTGCCGGATGCAGCAGCCTCTGGTGTGGTTGTGCGGTCTGTAGCCGGTGGTTTCCTGGCGCAGACGCGGGATAACGGGCAGATTAAACCCGAGTCCCTGCGTGTGGTGACAAAACGCGCTCCGTCCGCGCAGGAAATGGAAGACCTGATCTTTGCCTTCCGTGTGGCCAAGCACGTGAAGTCCAACGCCATTGTCTATGCCAAAAACGATGCCACGGTTGGGATTGGCGCTGGCCAGATGAGCCGTGTTGACTCCGCGCGTATCGCCGCCAGCAAAAGCGGGGAAGCCGCCAAGGCTGCTGGGCTGGATGCACCGCTCACGCAGGGATCAGTGGCTGCGTCTGACGCGTTCTTCCCGTTTGCAGACGGGCTGGAAACCATTGTGGCCGCAGGAGCGACCGCTGTGATTCAGCCGGGTGGCTCCATCCGCGATGATGAGGTGATTGCTGCTGCGGATGCCGCGGGCATTGCCATGGTCTTTACTGGTATGCGTCATTTCCGCCACTGACACGCTTTTCCGGCTCTTGCCGGACGCGCGTTCCTGACGAACAATGGCGCACAGTCTTCCTTATTCTGGCCTGAAGTCCGTAAAGCCTCAGGCCAGATTTCTCTAGTCGGTTGATCCATGCGCCATCTGTTCTCCCTTCCAGCTTTCCTTTTGGCTTCTTCTGTAGCCGTCGCGGCCCCTGCCCATAAGGCACCCGCCGGGCAGCAGAATGCGGCAAGCTTTGCTTCTCACCAGACGGTGACGGAAAAGGAAGCTGACGGGGTTTATGACCTCTCAGGCCTGCCGCATTTTAACGGGCAGGTCGCGCAGTTTCTGCCCTCCTCCCACGGCAGTGTGGTCGGGTTCATTCTGCATGATGGCACGCAGGTGTTCATCTCCCCGGATCAGGGCCATACGCTGGCCGGTCTGATTAAACCCGGTGATACGGTGGATATCCGTGGTCTGAAAGGCCGCACGCTCCCCATTATCCGCGCTTTTGGCCTCACCAGCCCGCGTGGCCGGGGCATGCAGGACACTTTTATTGCCATGCCCCGCCAGTCTACCGAGATGATCGCCGGGCCTGATCTGGTGCTGCATGGCGAAGTCTGGATGCCGCTCTATGATCTGGACGGCCAGTTGAACGGCGCGGTGCTAAAAGACCATTCCGTTATTTATCTCCCCCCGCGTGAGGCCACGCGTCTGGCTGCCTGGCTCAAGCCGGGTCAGACGCTTTATGCTGTGGGCACAGGTAGTAGCGGGGAACTGGGCGTTGCAATTGACGCGCGGGAAATCGGCCCCGCCTCCAACCAGATGGTTGGAGTTGCTGTAGGCAATGCGCCCCCGCCGGGTCCGGCGCCGGGCAGTGCCGGGTATGACATCATTCCGGGGTCTGAAGGCCACTAACAGGCGCGTTTGAATACATATCTCGTTTCTCAACCGAGAGAACTTTTTGAGTCTTCCTGCGTTGGATTGGGGGAAGCGTAAAGCCGGGGTGCTCTTCCGGAGCAACTACGGAGTTCTTAAGGAGAGACGAGATGGCTATTTTACGGTGGGTTCTGACCTTTCTGATATTGGCGTTGATTGCCTCCCTGTTTGGGTTTGGCGGTGCCGCGTCCAGCTTTGCTGGTGTTGCTAAAATTCTGCTGTTTATTTTTGTGGTGCTGCTGGTGGTCAGCTTCTTCTTTGGCCGCACACCCAGATAGCACGGGGCTTATCCCCAAAAGCCTTCGTGGCTGATTAACAATAAAAAAGCGTGTGGCCCCATCAGGCTACACGCTTTTTTTATGGGTCTGCCTTTAACGGGACTGTTTAAAAAAGCTCAGGCTTTCAGGCGCAAAAGAGGACCCTATGGAACAGATTAGCTGGTCAGATTTTGAAAAGGTGATGGTTGTGGCGGGGACTATCCTCCGTGCAGAGCCGTTTCCGGAAGCGCGGAAGCCTGCTTATAAAATCTGGGTAGATTTTGGGCCGTATGGGGAGCGTAAAACCAGCGCACAAGTCACGCGCCTCTACACGCCGGAAACCCTTATCGGACGGCAGATTATCGGGATTATCAATTTTCCTGAAAAGCAGATCGGGCCGTTTCGTTCCGAGTTCTTGCTCTCAGGGTTTGAAACGGAAAACGGCGTCGTGCTGGCGGCGCTGGAAAGGCCTGTGCCCAACGGCACCCGGCTCAGTTGAGGCCGCGCTAAAAAATCTGCCGGGCGCAGCCATGCGAGCGATAAAGTCTCGATGGTCCATGAACCCCGTGACCGATACATCCGGTGGCTCATAAAAAAAGAGAGACGCAGCAACTACCACGTCTCTCTTTCTCTGTTCAGCACATATTTAGATTGAAGGGCGCTTACCCTTCAATCTGACTGAAATCCGCAATCAGGCGCATCATCCGGCCCAGACGTGCGAGCAACCGCAGGCGGTTGAGGCGCAGCGGGGCGTCCGGTGCGTTGACGGTGACGTCCTCAAAGAACTTATCCAGCGGTGCGCGGAGGCTGGCGGCTTCCCGCATAGCGTCGGTAAAGCGTTCTTCTGCAAACGCCTTTTCAACAGCGGGTTCAACCCGGTCCAGCGTGGCGGCCAGAGCCTGTTCTTCCGGCTGGGTAAACAGGGCCGGGTCCGGCGCGCCTTCATGCGGGCCATCCTTGCGATCTTCAATCCGTAGGATGTTGGCAGCGCGACGGGTGGCAGCCAGCAGATTTTTGCCGTCTTCCGTTTCCAGCATGGTTTCCAGCGCCTGTGCGCGGGCCAGAAGGCGGGTGATGTCCGTATCAGTATTGCCGGTGGAAATAGCGGCGAGGCAGTCATACCGCGCACCTTCCGAGCGCAGCTGAACACGCAGGCGCTCCGCCATAAACTGCGGCAGCTGAGCCAGATCCGGCGCATCGCGCAGGGCTTCCGGCAGAGCTTCAGCCGCCAGCAGGAACAGCTTGACCAGATCCAGACGCAGGCCGTTCTCACGGATCAGGCGGATAATGCCCAGAGCCGCGCGGCGCAGACCAAAGGGGTCGCCCGAGCCGGACGGTTTTTCACCGGCGGCAAAGAACGCGGCCACCATGTCAAACCGGTCAGCTAGTCCCAGCACGACAGAAACCGGAGCGGTCGGTACGGTGTCGCCCGGGCCGCGCGGCATATACTGCTCGCTAATGGCCTGACAGACTGCAGGCGTTTCGCCGTCATGCTGTGCGTAATAGCCACCCATCACGCCCTGCAGTTCCGGGAATTCCCCCACCATGCCGGTGGTCAGGTCCGTTTTGCTCAGTTCGGCTGCGCGTTCACAGTCAGCTTTAGGCGCGCCAACCATCGGGGCAATCAGCCCGGCCAGACGCACCATGCGGCGTGTCCGGTCACCCTGGCTGCCAAGTTTGGCGTGGAAGGTAATGGCATCCAGCGCGCTCAGGCGAGAGGCGAGGGTCTGTTTGCGGTCCAGATCCCAGAAGTGCCGTGCATCTGCAAAACGGGCGCGTAACACGCGCTCATTGCCGGTCACAATCAGCGTGCCGTCATCTGCCGGGACAATATTGGCCACAAAGGCAAAGCGCGGGGCAGCGGACCCATCCCCGTTGCGCAGGGCAAAATAGCGCTGGTTGACGCGCATGGAGACCTGCATCACCTCGGCGGGCAGATCCATGTATTTCTCGTCAATCCGGCCAAGGAACGGCACCGGCCATTCCACCAGTCCGGCGACTTCATCCACCAGTCCAGAATCCGGCACAAGGGCCAGACCTTCGGAGGAGGCAAGGGCCGTGAGGCCTGTAACAATGGTTTCCCGACGGTCTGCCGCATGCACCTGCACATGGCGGGCCTTGAGTGTGTCCTGCCATTCCGCCGCACTGCTGACAGTCACAGCACCCGGGGAAAGGAAGCGATGGCCTTCTGTCTGGTTGCCAGACTGGAGGTCGTGGCCGTTATCGTCACCCTGCGCGAGAGAGAACGGCACAGTCTCACCGTTCAGAATGCACAGAATGCGACGCAGCGGACGCACCCACGTAAACGCGCTCCCCTGGCCCCAGCGCATGGATTTCGGCCATGGGAAGCGGCGCAGCAGGTCCGGCATAATGGCGGCAATATGCTCTTTGGCGCTGATGGCGGGTTCTTCCCGCTCCAGCACCCAGAAGCCGTTTTGCAGGGTCAGGACATCCTGCGTCACGCCGTGTTTGCGGGTGAAGCCTTGCAGAGCCTTTTCCGGCGCGCTTTCACGCGGGCCGCGTTCAGACACTGTGCGGCCGGGCACGTTGGCGTCCAGCGTGCAGGAGGCGGCAATACGGCGCGGACCGGTATAGGCCACAGCGTCTTTCGGGTTCAGCGGGGCCAGTGCGTCAGACAGCAGGCGCAGCAGATGCTCGCCAGCCTGCTGCTGCATGCGGGCGGGAATTTCTTCTGAAAAAAGTTCTATCAGCAGTTCGGGCATGATCTTATTTGTCCTCGCCAGCCAGCCAGGTCTCACAGCACAGTTTTGCCAGCGTCCGCACACGGCCAATATAGGCAGCGCGCTCGCTCACGCTGATCACGCCGCGCGCATCCAGCAGGTTGAACAGATGGCTGGCCTTCAGGCACTGGTCATAGGCAGGCTGGGCCACACCGGCTTCCGCCAGGGCAGCACTTTCTTTTTCTGCATCGGCAAAGTGGCGGAACAGCAGTTCCGTATCCGCCAGCTCAAAGTTATGGCGGGAATAGTCCTGCTCGGCGCGCAGAAAGACATCGCCGTAGGTCAGGCCGGTCCCGTTGTAATCGAGGTCATAGACGTTCTCGACGCCCTGCACATACATGGCCAGACGTTCCAGCCCGTAGGTCAGCTCCGTGGAAGGCAGGACGACCGGAATACCGCCTACCTGCTGGAAGTAGGTAAACTGGGTGACTTCCATCCCGTCACACCAGACTTCCCAGCCCAGACCCCATGCGCCGATGGTCGGGTTTTCCCAGTCATCTTCCACAAAGCGGATATCGTGCCGGTCCGGGTCAATCCCGATGGCGCGGTAGCTGTCCAGCAGGAGTTTCTGGCTTTCTTCCGGCGTGGGCTTCAGCAGCACCTGATACTGGTAATAATGCTGGAGCCGGTTGGGGTTTTCCCCGTAGCGACCATCGGACGGCCGACGGCAGGGCTGCACATAGGCAGCCTTCCACGGTGTGCTGCCCAGCGCCCGCAGTGTGGTGTGGGGGGAAAGCGTGCCCGCGCCAATTTCCTGGTCATAGGGCTGGAGAATGGCGCACCCCTGCTTTGACCAGAACTGGTGAAGGGTCAGGATCAGGTCCTGAAAAGAAAGAGGCCGCTCGGTAGGGCGGGGAGACGCCGGGTCCATGGTCAGGGTGAAACTCCGCAGTAGGACAGTCAGGATGTGCGCAGAGCGCGCACGGCGGGGCACACCATACAGGGGCGCTGCGCATTCAGGAAGAGAAGGCATGCAACTCCCTGCAGCTCTCCTCTTGCAACGCTCTTGCCGCCTCGCCACATCTTAGCCAGACTAGTGCTATCTTATGCAAACCAGTGCATCAGGCTGGCAGCACATGCCGCAGGCAGGGAAAAGAGACGATGACCAACGAGGAACGCGACCTCATTGCGAAATTTGTAGCCAGAGTGGGCGGTGCGTCCCAGTCCGGTTTTGGAAGCGTGCCCAGCACGAAGCCTAATCTGCCGCCGATAGACCCGGATGCGGATAAATTCCTGGCGCAGGAATTCCAGCAATACCCGGAAGCCCGCTATCGTATTACGCAGATGGCGGTGGTGCAGGAAATGGCACTGGTTGAAGCGCAGAACCGTATTCAGCAGCTCCAGTTCCAGCTTCAGCAAGCCCAGCAGGCCTTGCAGCAGGCTCAGTCTCAGGCGCAGCAGAAACCTGCTGGTGGCGGTGGTTTTCTGGGTGGCCTGTTTGGGGGCGGTCAGCGTGGTCCGCAGGCTCAGCCGCAACAGTCCGCACCTCCGGGCTGGGGTGGTCGTCCTGCTGCCATGCCGCCGCAATACCAGCCGCAGCCGCTGCCTTATGGGGCGCAGCCGGGTATGTTCCGCAGTGGTTCGGGCTTTCTGGGGTCCGCACTTTCAACCGCAACGGGTGTCGCCGGGGGCATGCTGGCAGCCAACGCGCTGACAGATCTGTTCAGTGGTCATCATGGTGGCGGGGCTGATAGCGGATGGGGCGCAGGCCAGCCGAGCGAGACCGTGATCAACAACAATTATGGGGATGGTGCCGGGGTAGACCCGTTTGCCGGAGCCGGAACCTCTGCTGATCAGGGTTTTGATGCCGGAAGCAATGACTGGGGCGGCGATGCTGGTGGAGACGCTGGCGGTGGTGACTGGGGTGGCGATCAGGAGTTCTGAGACTGACCCAAAGGGGGCGGCTTTGGTCGCCCCTTTTTTTGTTCAGGATGTTGGGTCGGTTTCGGTCCCGGTTGTTGGAGCCATGGAGCGCACCAGCTCCAGCACGCGTTTGCGGACGATGGCGTCGGGAATGCGGTAATAGGCGCGGATCAGTTCAATGGTTTCCTTGCGGGAAAACAGAGAAGCTTCCTGATCTGAGAAAACAGAGTCTGTTCCGGTCTGGAATGGAGTTTCAAAAGGCTTCCGGGTTTGTGACAACCCACTATGCAAAGTGGATTTGGGTTTAGGCCCGGGGAGCTGGTCAGACGCAGGCATATCGTCAAAAAAAAAGCTGATCGGCACATCCAGAGCGGCGGCCAGATCATAAAGACGGGAAGCACCGACCCGATTGGTGCCGCGTTCATACTTCTGCACTTGCTGAAACGTAATGCCGAGAGCCTCCCCCAGTTTTTCCTGAGATAGTCCCAAAAGCGTGCGTCGCAGCCGGATACGACGTCCGACATGCATGTCAACCAAACCTGCCCGTGGGGTAGAGGTCTTTTGGGCAGGGAAAAGGGAGGCTGTTTCTGTCACGCAGTTTCTCACCAAAGAAATGAGAGCTTTTTATAAACCAGTTGGTAACGGTTTATAAACCATTTATTAAAGATTTCAGGGCTGCTCATGTAACCATTGTCAAATTTCAAAAATATATTTTTGGTACTGAATAATATAAAAAATCAGAAGAGTAATAACAGGCCGTATGTTTGGAAAATTCAATCATCAATGCATTGTTCTTGAAAGGATTTACAGAGTGATGATTAGCGCATGAAGGCAAACGGCAAAAGAAATTTTGTCTGAAAATTGGCTTAAAGCTAAAGAAATATTTATTTTATCTCACTTACATTTTCAGCTTTCGCCGTGGGCGGATCAAAGCCGCAAGAAAAGCAGCAAGGCTCAACAGAGCAGGAAGGCTGCGGCCATACTGTGCGAACAGGGGAGTGGGGAGTGCTGCGGGCAGAGGTACAACCAGTGTGCCGGTTTTCCCCCAGCCAAGGCGCGCGAGTTCATGCCCAAAGCCATCATAGGCAATGGAAATACCGGTATTGGCGGCGCGGGCGATGGGGAGTCCTTCTTCCACAGCGCGTAGCCGGACGGATGAAAGATGCTGGCGGGGGCCTGCGCTGTCTCCAAACCAGCCGTCGTTTGTCACATTGGCCAGCCAGCGGGGGCGGTCATGTTCGTCTATGGTCAGGCCGGAGAAAATCACTTCATAACAGACCAGTGGCCCCACGGCGGGGATGCCCGGCAGGTGCCATGTCTGTGCGCCGGGGCCAGCCGCCATGCCGCCTTGCGGGACAATTTGCAGCGGGATGAACGGTGGCTGGTATTCGCCAAACGGCACCAGCCGGGCCTTGTCATAAAAGGCGGCAATATCGCCATTGGGCGTTAGGGCCAGAACCGAATTCCGGTAGCGTCCGTCTTCCCCTACACGCAGAGCGCCAATCAGTCCGGCATCCGCACCCGGTGCCCATTCCATAATAATCTGGCGGGCACGCGGACTGTCCTGCAACAGACTGGAACCGGGGAAGGAGGTTTCCGGCCATAAAAAGACGATTGGGCGGGTAATGGCATCAGGAAAAGCGGGGTGAGGGCGCTGGTCGCGCGCCTGCAGCACGCCATCTGCCGTCAGATGTAGGTAGCGCATGAAAATATCACGCGGGTTCAGGTGCCCGACTTTTTCCGTCTCCGGCACATTGCCCTGCACCAGCACGGTAATAGGCCCCGGCTCTCCCGCAGGATGCACAGTTTTCAGGCGCACCATGCTGGCTGTCAGGCTAATGGTAATAATAAGGGCCGCACAGGCTGCGACCCGGATGCGGTCGGCCCGGCGCGGGAAAAGCTGGCAGGGGCGACCAGCGCGGGCGCGGAAGGCATCCTGCAACGCTTCGCCGCCAAACAGTGCACCGAGAACGACAAAAAAGGTCAGGCCATCCACGCCAATCCACGCAGCGGGCTGAATGAACACATCCCCCACTGTTCCGGGGATTGCGAGACTGCTGCCCAGTGGATTCCACGTAAACCCGCTGAACAGGAAGACGCGCCCCATATCAAACAGGGTCCAGCTTGCCGCAAAGGCCAGAATGCGACGGGGGCCCGCCGGGGCCAGACGGCACAGCGCCGCCGGGGCAGCAACCATTGGGGCCAGAATCAGCGCGCAGCCCAGAGAGGGAAATGGCACAAACCACCAGAACTCTTCTGCGCGGATCATGACCGCATTGACCAGCCAGTAGAGGTTGGCAGCGTAGAAGCCGAACCCGAACAAAGCACCAGCCCAGGCGGCGTTTTTCCAGTGTGGAGCCCGATTAAGCACCCGGCCCAGAGCAGGAAAGGTGATGAGCAGAATGGGCAGGAAATGGACCGGCGGCAGGGCAAGTGCCGATAGCACGCCCATGCCCAGCATCAGGCCAGCCTGACGCCATCGGGCTATCCGGTTTTGCCGTCGCTCTTTCAGGGCTTCGTCAGAGGCACGGGTTTTAGAGGTGCGCCAGAACGCCAGTCGGCTCAGCACGGTGCGGGAGAGCCGGGCAAGAGAAGAGCAGGAAACGCCGGGTCAGGCTGAAAACGCTGCTCAGTCGAGCGCATCGCGCAGGCGGCGTTCATAATGGCGGTAATATTTATCTGCCAGCAGTTCACTTTTCACCAGAACGGCAACGTCTGTTGTGTTGAACTGGGGATCAATCACCGCGCCATCACCCACATAACCGCCAAGACGCAGATAGCCTTTGATGAGCGGCGGCAGGCGCGCCAGACTCTTACGGAAGTCGATGGAATGCGGATCTACCCGCAGCATGTCCACGCGCCGTTCCGGCAGGGCTTTGACCCGCAGGGCCGGGGGTGCCAGATGGTTGTGGTAGAGATAGGTCAGCTCGTTCGCAATGGCGTCCGGGTTTGTGCCCGGCAGGCTTGCGCAGCCGAACAGAACGTCAATGCGATGCAGGAAAATGTAGGACGCAATGCCGCGCCACAACAACTGCATGGCGGCCCGGCCACGATAGTCCTTGTCCACGCAGGAACGACCGACTTCCAGCAGACGCCCCGGAAATTCTGTCAGGGGAGAAATATCGTATTCGCTGGCGGAGTAGAACCGACCGATCTTTGCAGCCGCATCGCCCTGCACAAGGCGGTAGGTGCCCACCACGCCACGCGCATCGGAGGCAATGGCGTGGTCAATCACCAGCAGGTGGTCGGCTACGGCATCAAACTCATCAATATCGCGCTTCAGGCGCAGGGTTTCTGCGTCCGGGTGCGCGCCCATTTCTTCATAGAACACGCGGTAACGCAGGGCCTGGGCGGCATCGCGCTCATCATCGGTGGAGGCAATCCGCACACTCAGGTTGCCGCCCCGGAGTTCAGGAAAGCCCTTGCGTTCCAGATCCAGCGTGGAAAGAGAGCCTGCCGGCAGTTGGTCCGCGCTCATGAGGCTGCTCCTTTGCGTTTTGCGGTCTGGGCCGTTTTGCCTGCCTGCTGGGTCTGCGGGCGCTTTTTGCCAAACAGTTCAAGGCGCATGGACACAAAATCAAACCCCAGCCGTTCTGCAACGCGGCGCATCAGCTCTTCATGCTCAGGGTCTTCAAACTCAATCACCTTACCATTATCAACATCAATCAGATGGTAATGGTGGCGGCCATGTTCGGTGGCTTCATAGCGGGCGCGTCCGCCGCCAAAGTCCCGCCGTTCCAGAATGCCTTTTTCTTCCAGAAGGCGCACGGTGCGATAGACCGTGGCCACGGAAATGCGGGAATCCAGCGCTGAGGCGCGGCGGTAGAGTTCTTCTACATCGGGATGGTCATCAGCGTCCGACAGAACGCGTGCAATGACACGGCGCTGCCCCGTCATTTTCAGGCCATGTTCGATGCACAGCTGCGCAATCCGCGATTCTGTCGACTGTGATTTCAAGGGTGCAAATCCTGCTTGTTACCACCTGCATTCATGAAACATCAGGTAGCCGAAAAGGGGGGAGGTTGTCCAATTTTACACACACGCAGAGGTTTTTTAAGCTCTGATTTCAAATGGTTTCTGCCACCAGCGCTGTGGCCCCGAGGAGAACGCTTCATGAAAAACTCAGCAGACCCGTCTCATCCTGAAACGCTCATGCTCGATATCACGCATGAAAAATGCCCGATGACATTTGTGCGCACCCGCCTCGCGCTGGACGCTATGCCGCCGGGCGGCCTGCTTGCTGTGCGGCTGAAGGGCGAGGAACCCCACAAAAATGTCCGCCGGTCTGTGCTCGCACTTGGGCATTCTGTGCTGTCCGAGCAGACGGAAGCAGATGGGAGCGTGGTGCTGACGATCCAGAAAAAAGACCCCACACCGGCAGGCTGAACACAGCCGCCAATGCGAGGTCTGATAACGGTCCCGGGGCCTGAGACTTAGTTGTTCATGGCCTCGAAGAAGTCGTTGTTGGATTTGCTGTATTTGAGCTTGTCCAGCAGGAAGTCCATGGCGTCCATCGTGCCCATGGGGGCCAGAATACGGCGCAGCACCCACATTTTGGACAGGGTGGCGCGGTCCACCAGCATTTCTTCCTTACGCGTGCCGCTCTTGGTGATGTCAATCGCGGGGAAGGTGCGCTTGTCAGCCAGTTTACGGTCAAGGATCAGCTCGGAGTTACCCGTGCCCTTGAACTCTTCAAAGATCACTTCATCCATGCGGCTGCCGGTATCAATCAGCGCTGTGGCGATAATGGTCAGAGAGCCGCCTTCTTCAATGTTACGGGCCGCACCGAAGAAGCGCTTGGGGCGCTGCAGCGCGTTGGCGTCCACACCACCGGTCAGCACCTTGCCGGATGACGGCACAACGGTGTTGTAGGCGCGGGCCAGACGGGTGATGGAATCCAGCAGGATGACCACATCGCGCTTGTGTTCCACCAGACGCTTGGCTTTTTCCAGCACCATTTCCGTCACCTGCACGTGGCGGTGGGCCGGTTCATCAAAGGTGGAGGAAATCACTTCACCGCGCACCGAGCGGGCCATGTCGGTCACTTCTTCCGGGCGCTCATCAATGAGCAGCACGATCAGGAAGCATTCCGGGTGGTTGGCGGAAATGGAGGAGGCAATGCTCTGCAGCATGACCGTCTTACCGGTGCGCGGCGGGGCCACAATCAATGCACGCTGGCCCATACCGATGGGGGCTACCAGATCAATCACGCGGGGCGTGAAATCCTGCGTGCTTTTGCCTTTTTTGCCCTTGGTCTCGCTCACCGGCGGGGCAGCGCTTTCCACTTCCATCTGCAGGCGGCGCTCAGGGTAGAGCGGGGTAAGGTTATCAAAATTGATGCGGTGCCGGACGGCTTCAGGCGCTTCAAAATTGATGCTGTTGATTTTCAGAAGCGAGAAATAGCGTTCGCCATCCCGCGGGGCGCGGATCTGCCCTTCAACCGTATCACCCGTGCGCAGCGCAAAGCGGCGTACCTGAGCGGGGGAGATATAAATATCATCCGGACCGGGGAGGTAGTTTGATTCGGGAGAGCGGAGGTAACCGAACCCGTCATGCAGGATCTCGAGTGTGCCATCACCGTAGATCGCCTGGTCGTTATCGGCCAGCGCCTTGAGAATGGCGAACATCATGTCCTGCTTGCGCAGGGATGATGCGTTTTCAATATTCAGGTCTTCGGCACAGGCCAGAAGATCGGCCGGAGATTTGGCCTTGAGTTCCGCAAGATGCATTTAGGAATGCCCTGACTGGCAGTAGTTCAGAAATGGGGAGGTCCGGATCAGTCTTGCGCAAAGCCCGAAAACACGGCGTGTCACAGCAGAGGTGCGCCACGGCGGCCCGGATAGCAGGATGATCCTGACATGAGGGAAAGCACTGGACAGGTGAAGTCAGCCAGTTCTGGAGGCGGAGAATAAATCCGCAAGTCTGGTTCGTCAACCAGACTTTACAGGCGCTTAGGGCGCTGGCGCAGGTGTGATGGCCGCCTGCCATGTGTCCCGGCTCAGCCAGTATTGCGAGACGGAGGTATCGGGCGAGATAAAGTTTGTCACCTGAGACCAGAGCTGGCTCGGTTTGGGGCGGGAAGTCAGCGCGCCCGACAGCAGCGTGGCGGAGCAGGGGCCATCCAGCAGGATATCCCGGTCAGAGAGCGTCACTTTCAGGTGGCAATGGCTCAGCTGTGCGGACGTGGTGGGTATGAGGGTGCCACTCACCGGCCCGGCATCCACGGGCCGCATGGCGGAATCCAGCCGCATCATTTCACCCGCTACGGTGCCCGGGCCTGTCTGATGCAGGCCGACCAGAATGCGGCGGGTGTGTGCGGAGGACAGTCCGCCATAGCGCAGCGGTTCTGCGATCAGCTGGTTGAAGATTGCCTGATAGCCAGCCTGACTGATGGCCGGATTTGTCTTGGTCCCGGCGGCGTGTCCGGTCTGGGTGGCGGCAAGGCTGAGCAGGCAGGCTGCACCTGCAGGCACTAAACCACGCAGGCGGGAAAACAGGGTGCGATGTATCATTTAATGCCTCCAAGCCAACCTTTGCGCCAGAACCACAGGAGCGGCAACCCGACGGAGGCCGCCATAAGCCCCAGTGAATACCAATAGCCAAAGGACCAGTTAAGTTCCGGAATATCCTTGAAGTTCATGCCATAGACCCCGGCAATCAGGGTGGGGGCCACGCCGATAAAGCTGACAACGGTCAGCACCTTCATCACGCCATTCTGTTCAATACTGATAAAGCCCAACGTGGCATCCAGCAGAAATTCCACCTTGCTGGCGGCCTGAGACACGTAATCACTCAGGGAGGAGAGATCGCGGTTGGCCGTTGCCATGCGGGACCGGAGCGCGCCGGACAGCGCATAAGGCGCATTTTCGGTCGGGATGGTGGTGACACCTGCCTCAAAACGGCGGGACGTAATGGGCAGGCCAGAGGCCGGGGCCATGGCGTCCTTTTTACTTTCACTCAGAAAGATGGTGATGCGCTCCAGCCCTAGCAGGGAGTCCCGCACGCGGGAGCAGAGGTCGCCCGAACTGCCGACACGTTCCAGCAATTCGCGTTGCCATGCCGCGACGCTGCGCACCTTGGGCATGTTCTGCCGCCGTTTGAAAATGTCCTTGGAAAGCTTGTCCAGCAACATGCCGACACTTTCCAGAATATCAGCCAGCCGGTCCACAATGGTTTCAATAAGTGCCACCAGCACCTCGCCGGGGCCAATGGGGGCTGGCACCAGAGTCTGTGCCTGCCCGCTGGCGTCTGCGGCATCGCTTTCTTTCTGCTCCGGCGTGAGAACCATGCTGGGGGCCGGCGTGGTGGCTGGCGCGGGCGGCAGGGTGTGCTCGGCCACAAGCTGCGCCACATTCTCAAAGGAAGGGTAGGGCTGATAGCGAATGGTGACGAGCCGTTCCGCCGTGAGCACAAACCCAACCGGGAAGGCCTCGAATTCCAGCCCCGTTTTTTTGAGCAGAGGAGTGGAGAGGAAGGCTGCCCCATTGCGTACGCTGATGCGTGAGGAGCTTTCAATCTCGTTCAGGTCATCCAGTGTGGGGAGGGGCTGGCCGCAGATTTTGGCGGCAAGGTCCTGCTCCTGCGGGGTCGGGTTCAGCAGGTCAATCCATGCTACGCCGTGGGCGTCGGCCTCACTCTCAATCGCCCGTGCGGGGGCACCGGGCTTGTGGGCCAGAAACATGAAATTCTCCTCGGGCGTATCGTTTTGTCACTCTTGCGAACCGCTGACACACGGGCGCAGGAAATATGACCAGACCGGCGGGCAGTGACAAGTGACAGTCCTGAATAGCGGAAAAGCCTCGTTCCACCTTCCCGCCCGGCTGTGATTTAAGCGCGCGGCGTACGGTCCCACGGCCAGCGGAAGGGTATGCGTTTCCACCGTCGCCCCGCAAAGCGAAGAATGGCCGCCCCACCAAGGACGACCGGCACCCATGGCAAGGCACCAAATACAAATCGGATGACGTCAGCAAGGCTGCTAATAAAGAGAGAGCCGGATTGCGCCAGTGCATCGCGGATCGGGCTTGCAGGCTTCGTCTGCTTCTCCGGCGCGATACTCTGGAAAGCGATGAAGAGGCTTTCCGTATCAATCCGGGTATTCATGTCGCGCAGGCTGGTGGCGGTGTTGTCAATTTCGGCCTGCGTGTGGGCCAGTTCGCGCTCAATCTGGATCAGGTCAGCAGCCTTGGTGTCCGGTCTTTTGCTGAGTTCTGTCAGCCGGGTACGGTAATTCTCAAGCTCGGCATTGCGGGTGGTGGCGTCCGCAACGGGCTGAGACAGATCCTCTGCCCGTGTAGACTGGCGGATAGCCTGCACATCGCCCGGTTTGTCGCCCGCCAGCGGGTGCAGTGCACGGGCGATGAAGACGGACACCTGATCATGAGGCAGCCTCACCTCGACATGCGCTATGGGCGATTGATCGTCAGCACCATCATGTTCAATGAGGGCTGAAAGCAGGAGGCAATGCAGCGTCTGGTCGTGCAGGCAGGCATCCCTGAGATCGGCATAATGCTTATCGAAAGATCCCAGCGGCACCCGAACCGTCATGCTGTGGCTGTAAGCCAGACTGGCCTGCTGCGTGGCTGCGGAGCCCGCACCGCCTGCAGGGCTGGGTGGCGGAGCCGGTGAGGCAACCATGAGTTCGGGTTGGTTGTGGTGCTTTTCTTCCTTGCACGCGCTCAGGGCGAGGAGAGCCACGCAGAGCGGCAGGACGGCGCGTGAAGGGTGTCGGGCCAAAAACAAACCGGACGTTTTGAGCGGATTATATGGCATGGAATGAGGACACTTTGCTGAAATTCGGAGGGTTTGAGCTCAAATAAGGCCCTCCATTCTTGTCGTGGTGTTCTGGAATATGCAAGCAGCCAGCGTGATGCGGACCGGGTGAAATTTAGACTCCGTGCCCTCTGTGCAAGTGCGTTCGGCTTCTGGTAAGCCAGATGCCTGCTTTTTAGGGCAGGGCGACCCGGCACATCACGCAAAAATCAGGAGCGGCAGAACCACCCATGGCGGACCCGGCAGAACAGCACAGCACAGCAGCACAGCCCAATTCTCTTCGGCACGGACCAGATGAGCGTGGCCACTTTGGCGGCCGTTACGGTGGCCGGTTTGTGGCGGAAACCCTCATGCCCCTGTTGCTGGAACTGAACGCGGCGTATGACGCCGCCAAGGCAGACCCGGCTTTTCAGAAGGAGCTGGACTTCTATCTGCGTGATTATGTTGGTCGCCCCAGCCCGCTCTGGTTTGCCCGCCGCATGACGGAAGAACTGGGCGGCGCGAAAATTTACATGAAGCGCGAAGAGCTGAATCATACCGGCTCCCACAAGCTCAATAACGTCATGGGGCAGATCCTGCTGGCCCGCCGTATGGGGCGCACCCGTATTGTGGCGGAAACCGGAGCCGGACAGCATGGCGTGGCGACAGCCACGGTCTGTGCGCTGTTTGGCATGCAATGCGTGATTTACATGGGCGCTACGGATGTTGAGCGGCAGAAGCCCAACGTCTTCCGCATGCGTCTGCTGGGTGCTGAGGTTGTGCCGGTGACCGCCGGGGCGGGCACCCTCAAAGACGCCATGAATGAAGCCATGCGCGACTGGGTAGCCAATATTGCGGATACCTATTTTCTGGTGGGTACGGTTGCTGGTCCGCACCCCTATCCAGCCATGGTGCGTGATTTCCAGAGCGTGATTGGCGAGGAAACCAAAGAGCAGATGCAGGCGCAGGAAGGCCGCCTGCCGGATGTGATTGTTGCGGCCATTGGCGGCGGCTCCAACGCCATGGGGATTTTCCATCCGTTTCTGGATGACGCCTCTGTGCGGCTGATTGGCGTGGAAGCGGCTGGTCATGGTCTGGATAGCGGCAAGACGGCAGCGTCCATTGAGCGCGGTCGCCCCGGTGTGCTGCATGGCAACCGCACCTATCTGCTGCAAAATGCCGATGGCCAGATTGACGAGGCGCATTCCATCAGCGCCGGTCTGGATTATCCGGGTGTTGGGCCAGAACATTCCTGGCTGAGCGATATCGGCCGCGCGGAATATGTGGGGGCCACGGATGATGAGGCTCTGAAAGCCTTCCAGCTTTGCACCCGCACGGAGGGGATTATTCCCGCGCTGGAATCCGCGCACGCCATTGCCTACGCCGCTAAAATTGCGCCCACCTTGCCGAAAGAGACTCTGCTGGTCGTCAATATTTCAGGCCGTGGGGATAAAGATATTTTCACCGTCGCTGAGCATCTGGGAGTGAAGCTGTGAGCCGTATTGCCGCCCGTTTCAAAACACTGGCCACACAGGGTCGCGGTGCGCTCATCCCGTATCTGGAAGCGTTCGACCCGGATCTGGAAACCTCTCTGGCACTGCTGAAGGCCATGCCTGCCGCCGGGGCGGATCTGATTGAAGTCGGCATGCCGTTTTCTGATCCCTCCGCCGATGGTCCGGTCATCCAGTTGGCCGCCCGTCGTGGGCTGAAGGCCGGGGCTACGGTGGCTGGTGTGCTGAAAATGATAGCCGCCTTCCGTGAGCAGGATCAGGAAACGCCCATCATTCTGATGGGCTATCTCAACCCTGTGGAAGCGTACGGCCATGCCCGTTTCTGCACAGATGCCGCCAAAGCCGGGGTGGACGGCCTGATTCTGGTCGATCTGCCGCCGGAAGAAGCGGATATTCTGGAACAGCCCGCGCAGGATGCCGGTCTGGATATCATCCGTCTGGTGGCCCCCACCACGTCGGATGAGCGTCTGCGTTACGTGCTCTCGCACGCATCCGGTTTTGTTTATTACGTGAGCATCACCGGTATTACCGGCACGCGCACGGCCAGTGCTGAAGCGTTGCAGGAAGCCCTTCCGCGCCTCCGCGCTGCAACGGATTTGCCCGTTGCCATTGGCTTTGGTATCCGCACGCCGGAACAGGCCGCGACGGCAGCAGGGATTGCAGATGGGGCCGTAGTGGCCTCCGCGCTGCTCTCCACGCTGGCGGATACGCTGGACGCGGATGGCAAGGCGACCGACCAGACCCTGCCGCGTGTGCTGAACCAGATTAAAGACCTCGCCACTGCTGTGCGTGCCGGGGAGAAAAAGGCGGGATGATGCGTCATCCTGCTCTGCGTTCTGCCCCACAGGCATGACCAACCCGTTTCGTGTTGTCATCATCGGCGGCGGCCCAGCAGGACTGGCCGCCGCCGAGGTTCTTTCTGCCGCAGGCTGCGCCGTGCAGGTTGTGGAGGCTATGCCCAGCCTTGGCCGCAAATTTCTGATGGCCGGACGCGGCGGCCTGAACATCACCCATTCCGAACCCCCGGAAAAATTTCTGACCCGTTATGCAGAGGCCGCGCCCAGGCTTGCGCCTTTTCTGGCGGCATGGAGCACGGAGCAGATCCGGCAGTGGATGGACGGGCTGGGGCAGGAGAGCTTTGTCGGCTCGTCAGGCCGTATTTTCCCCCGCGCGATGAAGGCCTCGCCTTTGCTGCGAGCCTGGCTGGCCCGGTTGCGGGCGCAGGGTGTCACTCTGCACACCCGCACCCGCTGGACGGGGTGGGATGCTGCGGGGCACCTGACGTTTTCGCAGTCTCATGTCAATGTTCAGCCGCAGTCCGAGGCGGCAGTGTCCGGGCCGCAGACGCCGCAGGGCGTGTCCACGTCTGCCAGTTTGGGCTACACGGAAAAATCGGGGGCATCGCCTCAGGCTGGCCCCCTACAAGAACCTGATGTCCCGCTGTTTTCTCAACCCGATGCCGTCATTCTGGCGCTCGGCGGGGCAAGCTGGCCGCGTCTGGGAAGTGATGGTGGCTGGGTTTCGCCGCTGGAACAACGCGGCGTTGCCGTGTCTGCTCTGCGTCCTGCCAACTGCGGGTTTCAGGTCGCATGGTCAGAGGCTGTGAGGGAACGGTTTGCCGGAACGCCGCTCAAGCCCGTGGCTTTGACTTTTGAGGGCCGAACCGTGCGTGGGGAACTGGTCGTGACGGAAACCGGGCTGGAAGGCGGCGCGCTTTACGCATTGTCTGCGCCCTTGCGGGAGCATCTGGCTCAGCATGGCACGGCGGACCTCCTGTGTGACCTGCGGCCCGATCTCTCTGTTGAAGAATTGACGAAGCGGCTGTTAGCTGTGCGCCCGCGGGAGAGCCTGTCCAACAAACTGCGCAAAGCTCTGCGCCTGCCGCCTGTTGCGGTCGCCCTGTTGCGGGAGGCTGACCCTGTGCCGACCTCCACATCTGCTCTGGCGGCTCGGTTGAAGGCGTTGCCGGTGCGGCTGACAGGGCCGGAACCGCTGGCCCGCGCCATTTCCACTGCTGGCGGCATTGAGCAAAGCGCCTGTGATGAACGGCTGATGCTGCGCGCACTCCCCGGTGTTTTTGTAGCCGGAGAAATGCTGGATTGGGAGGCCCCAACCGGGGGCTATCTGCTGCACGCATGCCTTGCAACCGGACGCGGTGCGGCAGAAGGGGCGCTTGCATGGTTGCGGGACACCCATCCGGAGCGGTATCGGATGCCCCTATGAGCAGCAACATGATCGTGATGGGTGATGTGCCGGGGGGTGGCCCGGCACGCATGGACCTTGCCGAACTTCTGGCCACCCGGCTTCTGGTGCAGGGTAATTCCGGGTCTGGGAAATCGCACCTGCTACGCCGTCTGCTGGAGCAGTCGGCTCGCATGGTGCAACAGGCGATTATTGACCCGGAAGGCGATTTTGTCAGTCTGGCGGAAAAATTCGGTCATCTGGTGATTGATGGAGCCGAATGCTCAGACATGGCCCTGCATGCCGCCGGGGAGCGGATGCGCATGCACCGGGCCTCTGTGGTGCTTAATCTGGAAGGTCTGGATGCGGACCAGCAGATGAAGTGGGCCGCAGCCTTTCTGGGCGGCATGTTCGAGGCCCCACGAGAATACTGGTATCCCGTGCTGGTCGTGGTGGATGAGGCCCAGTTGTTTGCGCCTGCTGCTGCCGGTGAGGTCTCGGATGAAGCGCGTCGCGCCTCGTTGGGGGCCATGACCAATCTGATGTGTCGTGGCCGTAAACGTGGCCTTGCTGGTATTATCGCCACGCAGCGTCTGGCCAAGCTGGCCAAAAACGTGGCGGCGGAAGCCTCCAACTTCCTGATGGGCCGGACCTTTCTGGATATCGACATGGCCCGCGCGGCAGACCTGCTGGGCATGGAGCGCCGACAGGCCGAAGCCTTTCGCGATCTGGCGCGTGGCACCTTTGTAGCCCTTGGCCCGGCCATGTGCCGCAGGCCGACGCCGGTGCGGATTGGCACGGTGGAGACGGAAAGCCGCTCTGCCGGACCAGTGCTGACGCCGTTCGAGCCGCCCTCTGCCCCGGTGCATGATTTGATTCTGGCCCCCGTGCCGGTCTCAGACTTCGTGGCGCGTCCCAGAAAAGCGCCTGCCACGCCGCCGCCCGATCTGCTGACCCAGCTTGCCGCCCACGGGGAGGCGCAGGCTGCTGCCTCGCAGGAAGAGCAACAGCAGGAAGAGCCGCCGGAAGATCAGGCCGAACGTGAAGCCCGCATGAACGCCATCCTGCGCGATATGCTGACGGATGATGAAACCTCCTTCCGCGCCTCTGCCGTGCTGTATCAGGATTTTCTGGTGCGCTGCCGTATCGCCGGGTTGGGCCGTAATGCGCTGGACCTTAAGGCGTTCAATCGCGCTCTGGCCACGGCCCGGAGTGGCGTGAGTGAGGATATGTCAGCCTCCCCCGACTGGCAGCAGGCGGAGGGGCTGGCCAACGCCCTGCCGGAAGATCTGCAATCCGTTTTCCTGTTTCTGGCCCGCGCCGCCATTGGCCGCCTGCCGTGCCCATCGGACGCGGAAATTGCGCGTGTGTATGGCACCGTCTCGCAAGGCCGTGCCCGCCGACTGGTGGAATGGCTGGAAGACCAGAACATCATCGTTCTACGGGCCGATGGCATGGGCCGGAGGGTCATTACGGTCATTGGTCCGGGCTGGGAGACGCTGCCCGGTGTCCCGCAGGGGTGAGAACCGTTAAAAAAGTGCAGGTTTGCGGGCATGACGGGCGCGGCCTGCGGTGCTATAGGCCGAAGCATGACGGATGACCCGCCCTTTAGCCCGGCTTTGCTCCCGGCTGGCTTTGTAGACCTCCTGACCCCCGATGCCCGGACTGAGGCAGAAGGGGTTGCGACACTTATGGGCGTGTTCGCCTCGCACGGGTACGACCGTGTGCGGCCGCCGCTTATGGAGTTTGAAGACACATTGCTGGCAGGGTCCGGCGCGACTCTGGCAGACCAGAGCTTCCGCGTAATGGACCCGGATACCCGCAAGATGATGGTCCTGCGGCCTGACATCACCCCCCAGATTGCCCGTATGGCGGCGACTCGGCTTGGCGCTGCGGCGCGGCCCCTGCGCGTGTCCTATGCCGGGGCGTGCGTGGTGGTGATGCCTGCGGCGGCGGAAGAAAGCGGGCGGCAGATCATGCAGGCCGGGATCGAGCTGATCGGCCCGGATAGCCCGCAGGCGGATGCAGAAGTGATGTCCGTGGGTGCGGAAGCGCTGGCCCAGCTGGGTGTGCCGGAGGTCTCGTTTGACCTCACCATGCCGCCGCTGGTGCCCGCTCTGCTGGAAGAAGCCAATATTTCCGCCAGTGTCCGTCCCGTTCTGATGCGCGCGCTGGACCGCAAGGATGCGGCGGCTGTTGCGGAACTGGGTGGAACGCTGTCTGACACGCTGATTGCCCTGCTGCGCGCGGCTGGCCCTGCTGAACAGGCGCTTGAACAGCTTGCTCATATCAGCCTGCCGCCACGGGCCCGCGCCTTTAGTGAGCGTCTTGCGGCAACGGTCGCGGCCCTGCGTAAAGCTAACCCTGCCCTGCGGCTGACGGTTGATCCGGTCGAATTCCGGGGTTGGAAATATCATACCGGTGTGTGCGTGACGGTGTTTGCCGTGGGCCGTGCGGAAGAACTCGGGCGCGGTGGCCGTTATCTCTCCAGTGATAATGAACCGGCTTGTGGCCTGACCTTCCGGCCGGATGTGCTGTTCCGCACCATTCCGCCCGCGCAGGCCCGCCAGCGCATTTATCTTGCCCCCGATGCGGACGCACAGGTTGCGGCCCGTCTGCGGGCCGAAGGGCATGCCACGCTGGCCGCCCTGCCATCCGGCCCCCCCCACCTTACAGGCCCGGAGCATGACCGGGCCGAGGCGCTGCGTTTGGGGTGCAGCCACATTCTTTCCGGTGCAACGTGCACAAAGCTTGACTGACCCCTTGCGGCGGAGGGGCGGGTTGGCCTCTCGGCAGGGTTTTAAGGCAGATTTTCCAGGAGCAGACCGTTTATGTCCAACGTCACGGTGATCGGCGCCCAGTGGGGCGATGAAGGCAAAGGTAAGATTGTAGACTGGCTGGCCAGCCGGGCAGACATTGTTGTGCGCTTTCAGGGCGGCCACAATGCCGGGCACACGCTGGTTGTCGGCAATCAGGTTTACAAGCTTTCTCTGCTGCCCTCTGGCGTGGTGAGCGGCAAGCTGGGCATTATCGGCAACGGCGTGGTGGTCGACCCGCAGGCTCTGCTGGCGGAAATTGGCCGCATTCAGGAACAGGGTCTGAAAGTGACCCCGGACACCCTGAAAATTGCAGAAAACGCTCCCCTGATCCTGCCGGTGCATGGCGCGCTGGACCGTGCGCGTGAAGCTGCCCGTGGCGATCGCAAAATTGGCACCACAGGCCGCGGCATCGGCCCTGCGTATGAAGACAAGGTGGCCCGCCGCGCTATCCGCCTGTGTGATCTGGCCGAGCCGGAAACGCTGGACTGGAAGCTGGACGAGCTGCTGCTGCACCACAACACGCTGCTGGCCGGTCTGGGTGCGGACACGTTCAAGAAGGAAGACCTGCTGGCCTTCCTGACGGATATCGCCCCCAAGGTTCTGCCGTTCATGGCCCCGACATGGGACATTCTGGACGATGCCCGTCGCGGTGGCCGCCGTATCCTGTTTGAAGGCGCTCAGGCCGTCATGCTGGATGTGGACCACGGGACGTATCCGTTCGTCACCAGCTCCAACACGGTTGCGGCTAACGCAGGCACCGGTGCTGGCATGGGTCCGAACGCTGCCGGGTTCGTGCTGGGTATTGCCAAAGCCTATTGCACCCGCGTGGGTGAGGGGCCGTTCCCGACCGAACTGTTTGACGATATTGGCCGCAAGATTGGCGAACGCGGGCATGAATTTGGCACCGTGACCGGTCGCCCGCGCCGCTGTGGCTGGTTTGACGCCATTCTGGTGCGTCACGCTGTGCGCGTGGGTGGCGTCAATGGTCTGGCGCTGACCAAGCTGGACGTGCTGGACGGTCTGGATGAAATCTGCGTTTGCGTAGGGTATGAGCTGGACGGCGAAAAGACCGACCGGTTCCCGTCCTCTCCGGCGGCACAGGCTCGTATCAAGCCGATTTTTGAAACCATGGAAGGCTGGAAAGAAACCACGCACGGCGCACGCCGCTGGGCGGACCTTCCGGCGCAGGCCATCAAATATGTGCGGCGCATTGAAGAGCTGGTTGGCGCACCCGTCACCCTGCTGTCCACCAGTCCGGACCGTGATGACACCATCCTGATGCGCGACCCGTTTGAAGACTGATTAAACACCAGCCGTTAGACGGCATTGAGACCCGCTGCATGGTTCAGAAAGCTTCTCAGGAAGCCTTTCCGGGCCATAAGGCGGGTCTTTTTGTTTTTATACTCCGTCTGTTCGGTCGGGCTGCATGATGGCGATGCAGGCGCGTCTCCTCCTGCGTGACCACTCGGTAAAAATGGTCACGATCCCAGGAGGAACACAGATGAGATTTTTTGGGCTGTGGCCCGAACGTGCGGGTTAGCGGCTCAGCGGATTCTGCTGCATGGCCGTGGCGGTGTCGCCTTCGGCAAACACGCCAAAAACACCGGCGGCAGGATACAGCGCACGAATACGCTCCTTCTGCGCCTTGTTTTCCAGCGTGGTGCAGATCCCTTCCAGCATGCCCAGTTCAAGCAGCCCGCGTTCGGAAAAGGAACGGGAGATCTGACTCTGGAGCGTTTGGAAGCGCGTTTTCAGGGAGTGGTGAAAGCTTCTGCAGGTTTGGGGCAGAAGAGAGCGAAAAATACTCATGCGAGCGTTTCCTGGAGGTGCATCCGGCACAATTGCCAGCTCAGCTCCTGAGCGCTCCATAATCCAGAATTCTGGCCTTTGCATAGATGGATTTTGCAAGCCAGAGGAGCTTTCCCAACAAGGGTCGTAAAGTGTGTAACTTTTATGACACCGGTTGTTTTTTCTGTAGCCTCCTGCTTATCCTTCCCCGCAAATCGCTATGGGGTGTTTATGACACACAACGCAAGCATTCTCGTTGTCGAGGATGACCCGGCACTCTCCCGTCTGATCTGCTACAATCTGGAAAAGCAGGGCTATGATGTGCGTCTGGCAGGAGACGGCCATACGGCTCTGGACCAGATCAGCCGCCGCATCCCTGATCTGGTTTTGCTGGACTGGATGCTGCCGAGCATTTCCGGGCTGGAAGTTTGCCGGCAGTTGAGAGAACAGCCAAAAACAAAATCTATCCCCATCATCATGCTCAGCGCGCGTGGGCAGGAGACTGATAGCGTGCGCGGGCTGGAAATTGGCGCGGATGATTATCTGATCAAGCCCTTTGGCATGGAAACGCTCTTTGCACGCGTTAAGGCCATGCTGCGTCGGCTGCCGCCCTCAGGCAACGTGCTGAAGTTTGACGCCCTCGTGCTGGATCGTGTGGCTCATAAGGTGGAACGCAACGGGCGGCTTCTGCCGCTGGGGCCCACGGAATACCGTCTGCTGGAATTCCTGATGACGCATCCGGGGCAGGTTTTCTCGCGCGAGGAACTGCTGGAACAGGCATGGGAGCGTAGCTCCTGTGTGGAACTGCGCACAGTGGATGTGCATATCAGACGGCTGCGGCAAACGCTGAACGCAGGGGAGGAGAAAGACCTGATCAGAACCGTCCGTGCCCGGGGATATGCACTTGATATGCCGCAGGACTGAAACTGTTCTGGCACGACGGAGTGCCTGATGATGCATGAGGCGCTTATTGCTGTTGCGGGCATACTGGTGGGTAGCGGGCTGACAGCCAGCCTGCTGGTGGCCCGGGTGCGCCCTGAAAAAACAGAGACCTCAAGCTATCATCAGGAAGAAAGCCCTGTTTCTTCCAGAACAGCAGTGCCGGAAGGGGTGGAGCAGGTTATGGCCTGTTTGCCTGCTGCTACGATGGTGCTGGATGGAGAACGGCGGCTGCATTATGCCTCGCCGGAAGCACTCCGGATTTTTGAAGATAATCTGGGAAGCATCAAACGCCATCCGGCCTTTCAGACAGCACTGGACCGGCTGGGTGAAAAAAGTTTCGATGCACCGGTCTGTTCAAAAACAGCCCGCATTGTATTGGATGTCCCTCATCATCGGGTAATCCTCGCCCGCTTTCAGAAGCACGTTTTGCCTGCCACGTTGTTTGTGGGCACCCGAGGGGGAAGTGTCTCGTCTGATCGCTCCCAGCACACGCTGGTTTTTGTGGCGCTGTATGATGAGACGGAAGCAGACAATACCGAGCGCCAGCATACGGACTTTGTGGCCTATGCCAGCCACGAACTGCGTACACCGCTTGCTGCGCTAATGGGGTTTGTGGAAACGCTGCAAGGCCCGGCGGCGGATGATCCGGAAGCCCAGCAGGAGTTTCTCGGCATCATGGCTGCGCAGGGCAAGCGGATGCAGCATTTGCTGGATGATTTGCTTTATCTCTCCCGTGTGCAGCGCGTGGAACATCAGCGCCCGCGTGGGTCTGTGACGATGCAGGACTTGTTTGCCCGCCTGAAGACCGAGTCTCAGGCGTTGTTCCGCCTGAAAAAGGCAAAACTGACGATCCAGTCAGTATCAGATCCAGCCTTATGTGTTGCAGCAGATATCAGTCAGCTTGTGCAGGTTCTGATTAATCTGATCGAAAATGCTTTCAAATACGGCACCCTGCCGGACGCGGAGGGCGCTTCCTCTGCTCTGCAGGTTACGGTGTCCTGCACGGCTGCCTCGCCCGATGCTCGCTGGCCTGCTGTGCCGGGGGTTGTGCTGAGTGTTGCAGATAACGGGCCGGGGATTGCCGCGCGGCATCTGCCGCGGCTGACGGAGCATTTTTATCGCGTGCCCAAAACGGCGGCCACGGTGCAGGGGAGCGGGCTGGGGCTGGCTATTGTCCAGCATGTCGTCACCCGGC
This sequence comes from Acetobacter malorum, assembly GCF_001580615.1. Classification (GTDB taxonomy): domain Bacteria; phylum Pseudomonadota; class Alphaproteobacteria; order Acetobacterales; family Acetobacteraceae; genus Acetobacter; species Acetobacter malorum. The sequence continues at coordinate 89,947 of NZ_LHZC01000052.1, read as the reverse complement.
ATGGGGGGCGTTTTGTGGTGGAAAGCACTGTGGGGAAGGGCACAACCTGTAAAATCTGGCTGCCGTGTGCGGCTTCCGCGGGTGTCATAAAACCTTCATAAAACAGTCTTCAACATGTCATCCCGTGAAAACCGTAAACCCGTTAAGGGTTGTCCCCGACGTGGCGAGTTGCGTCGTTATTTATGATGTCCAGGGATAAAACCGAAATGCGTCTTTCCTTCAGGCCTGCTCTGTGTCTGCTTGCTGCAACGTGCCTGACTGCGGCACTGCCGAGCGTCTCCCGGGCCGAAAGCGTCACTGGTGCAGGTTCCAGCTTTGCCGCCCCGATTTATGAAGCCTGGGGAGAAGCTGCTAAAACTGCCGCAGGTGTTACCGTAAACTATCAGAGCGTTGGCTCCAGCGCCGGGCAGAATCAGGTTCTGGCAGGAACGGTTGATTTCGGGGCATCCGATGCGCCGATGGATGCAAAAAAAATTGACTCTGCCGGTCTCTTTCAGTTCCCAACGGTTATGGGCGGCATTGTTCCTGTCATCAATATTCCGGGTATGAAGGCTGACACCCTGCGCCTGAGCGGCGCTGTGCTGGCGGGTATTTATTCCGGCGAAATTACGGAATGGAATGACCCGAAAATTGCGGCACTGAATCCGGGTGTTACTCTGCCGGATATTCCGGTGGCCCCGGTGCATCGCGCAGATGGGTCCGGCACGACGTTTGTGTTCACGTCCTATCTGGCCGGTGCGTCATCTTCCTGGCGTGATTCTCTGGGGGCAAGCACCTCTATTTCCTGGCCCGGTGGTCTAGGGGCTCGCGGGAATGATGGCGTGGCGGCAACTGTGCAGAATACAGAAGGTGCTATTGGCTATGTTGAATATGCCTATGCCAGCCGCAACCATCTGACGACTGTCAGGCTGCATAACCGTGCGGGTGAAGATGTTGCCGCAAACCAGACCAGCTTTGCCCATGCCGCAGAAGCAGCCGACTGGCAGCATGCCTCGCATTTTGCAGTAAATCTGCTGGACACGCAGGGTAAAGGCGCATGGCCTATCGTATCAGCAACCTATGTGCTCACACCGGTTGCCCCGAAAAATGCGGCACATGGTGCAGCCGTTCGCACATTCTTCAACTGGGCGTTTGAAAACGGTGATGCCACGGCGCAGAAGCTGGATTATGTGGCTCTGCCGCAGTCCGTGAAAGCCAGTATTCTTTCCGCATGGAAAAGTGCGAAATAAAAAACTGAAACTATATAAGATATTTTCTAAACAATATTTTTGAAAACTCTTTTCATAAAGGAGGCGGGCTGAATCATTCAGCCCGCCTTTTTTTGTCATGAAACTGTAAAGAAAGCATCACGAAACCATCACGCACAAAAGACGTTCGGCGCGATATTCAGCGTGCATCTTCTTTCTCTGGAATGGCAATGATGCGCTGTAAACAGGTTATTTCCTCTCTGGCTTTTACGTCATTTCTGATGGGTGGCGCAGCACCTGTTGCAATGGCCTCTTCCTCAGATGACGCACAGATCCGCGCACTTCGTCTTGAAATGGCGCAAATGCGCAAAGAGATGATGGGGCAGATTTCCACGCTGAAAAGCCGTCTGGCCAAGACCGAAAATGTTTCCCGCAGGCAGGACCGTGTGAGCACCGCATCAGCTCATGGCGGCCGCGCCACCAGCCATAGAGAGATTGCATCGGGTCCGGTTGATCCGAGCGTGCAGTTCAATGAACCAGCGGCATCTGCCAACCGCATTCATCTGGCGAATTCTGGCACGCCAACGTCTGACCGTGGCGATGTCATGTCCTGGAAATCTTTCCGCTCTGCCACAAAGAGTGATGAAAACGTACATGTCGGCGGCATGATTGTCGGCTTCCCGAAAGGCCGCTTTACAGTGGCATCTGAGGATGGCGCTTATGGTCTCTCCATCGGGCTGGCCTTCCATCAGGATTTCGGTGGCTTCTTTAACGCCGGGCCGCGTGCGGGAGAAGCGCGGGGGGCTTTTAACAGCTTTACCACCAACATGCGCCGTCTGCGTATTCCGTTTACCTTTCGCTATAAAAACTGGGTTGCGGCTGTTACGCCCGACTTTGGCGCCAACCATAATGATGGGTATGTCGGGCTGTATGAAGGCAACCTGAACTATACGGGGCTGCACAACACCATTCTGACAGTCGGTTATTTCCAGCCGCGTGTGACGGAAGAAGATTCTGAAAGCTCGAACGACTTCTTTACGCTCGAACGTCCGAGCATCACCGATATGGTGCGTAATATTGCCGCTGGTGATGCCCGTTTCAGTGTTGGTGGCCTGCATTATGAAAAACGCTGGTGGATTGCAGGTTATTTCACCGGGCAGGAGTGGGGGCACCGCAACGCGTCTGATATGAGCAGCACCTATTATGGCGGCGGCAACGGTACCACCATGGATAGTCAGACAGGTGCGACACTGCGTGTTGCAGGCCGTCCGGTTGCCACAAAAGACTGGGATGTCCACATGGGCGCATCCGGTATTTCCGCGTTCCGTCTGGCGTGTAACTCGACATCAGCAACGTCCTGCTCTCGCTCAACCTCTTTCGGTCAGCGCCCTGAGTTTGATATTGGGGAAGCCAACCTGGCAGCAACCGGGGGTATCAGCAACGCAGCGCAGGTCTGGGCGGCTGGGCCGGAACTGGGTGTCCGCTGGAAGCGCCTGATTGTGAAAGGTGAATACTATCACGTTGGTGTCGAGCGTGATACACCGGGCGTGAAGTCTGCGAGTTTCCAGGGCTGGTATGGGTCCGCTGCGTATACGCTGTTTGGTAACCCGCGTTTGTATAACGAAAAAGAAGGGGCCTTTGGCGCACCGGGTGTTCCGGAAGCGCAGGAGTTTGACCCCGCTCGCAACCATTGGGGTGCGCTGGAAGTTGTCGGCCATTACAGCGTGATTGATTTGAACAGCCGCCTGAACGATGCAAACGCCAAGAACGTAATCCGTGGCGGCCAGCAGACGGTCTGGACGGGTGGTTTGAACTGGTATCCGAACCGTCACTTCCGCCTCATGCTCGATTACAGCCACTTCATTGTGTCTCGTAGCGAGCAGGCAACCAACATTTACGGCCGCACGGGGAACTCTGTTGCTGCGCGTATCCAGGCAGGCTTCTAAGCTCTGTTCTGTCTGCATGCTGAGTGAGGCCCGACCGGGCCTCTTTCAGGGTGGTTCTCGTGATCGGATAACAAAAACCCCCTTCAGATTAGTCTGAAAGGGGTTTTTCATTGAGAGATTTTTCTGTGTGAAGCAGGCTAAAACAAGGTTTCTGGTTAAGAAGTTTTAGCTAACAGACCCCGTAAACAGATGTTGTGAAGACCGCCGTGCCAGCGCCACAATAGTCAGGCCAGCCTCTTGCGCCAGACGCAAGGCGCGCGTGGTGGGGGCAGAAATGGCGACTAGTGTGGAAAAACCCGCCAGAATGGCTTTTTGCACCATTTCGAACGAGCATCGGCTGGTAATCAGGCAAAACCCTTCTGCAAAGCAGACATTTTGACGTAGCCCCGCACCAATCAATTTATCCAGCGCGTTATGGCGGCCCACATCTTCGCGTATCATGTGAAGACTGCCATCTGCGCCGCACCATGCTGCGCCATGTACCATATGCACCTGTGCGTTCAGGGTTTGATAGTTTGCCAGAGTATTCACGGCATGCCGTATCGCGGACAAAGCTACAGGGGGCATGGTTGGCACCGGGGGCAGGGCGGTGTGCAGACTTTTCAGATCCTCGCTGCCACAGACGCCACAGCCTGTCCGGCCCGTCATGGCGCGGCGGGACTGAAGCAGGCGGCGAAAATCCTCTCCGGCAATATCAAGCGAGAGTGTGACGCCATCCTCCCCAATTTCCGTGCGCACGGCGCGGATGGAGGCTGCGTTCGATACGAGGCGTTCCGTAATGGAAAACCCGTAAGCATAGTCTTCAAGGTCCTGAAGTGTTCCCATCATCACAGCATAAGGCACACTGTTATAGACAAAGCTGATCGGGGTTTCTTCAGCAATGGCCAGAGTAGTTGTCTCTGCACTCTCTTCCGTAAAACGCTCGACAGGCCAGCGGGTCATGACAAAATCAGACATGGGTCAGGCCTCCACGAACCAGCTTGCGGGCATAAGCATACTCATCAGGTGTGTTGATGTTAAAAAACAGGTCGGGGGTGTGCGCAGGAAAAACAACATCCCGCACACCCAGCGTTGCGGCAAAGCAGCGGATACGGAGTTTGTCTTTATGGTCGGGCTGTTTGAGCCACTCTTCCAGAGCCGCCCGGCACGCTGTTGGCCAGCTGGCAACCAGATGATGCTGCCGATTGTCCGACACCGCGACAGCGGGAGCCGGGAGCAGGAGCTGCGGCAGGTCCGCGGGAATAAAGGGGGTATCTCCGGGCACGGTGATCAGAACAGAGCAGTTCTGGCTCTCCGCCCAGCGCAAACCTTCCAGAATGCCCGCCAGAGGCCCCATATCCGCCTGCGTATCGGGCAGAACGGGCAGGTTCCATGCCGCAAAGCGGGAGGCGTCACCATTGGCGCTTATGGCAAGGGCGGCGCAATGGGGACGGAGTGCTGTCAGCACGTAATCAAGCACCGTCTGGGTCTCGGAAAGGGGGAGAAGGGATTTATCACACCCGCCCATGCGGGAGCCGGTACCACCCGCCAGAACAAGGGCAGCAATACGGGGGGGGGAAGGAAAGGCGCTCATGCAGCGGAGCATCTGCCTGTTGCCCCATGGAGGCAAGAGCTTTTACGCCACGGATTGAGCAGAGAAACCGGTGTTTTTCATAAAAAAGTGGCCCGCCGAAGCGAGCCACCTAAACACTTACAGGAAAGCGACGACCTGCCGTTTTTAGCGGGGCAGGACGTTCTTGTAAGCAACCATGCACTGAACATAGGCATTGTTGTACTGGGTCTGAATGCCGCCGTTCTGGCTGTTGGAATAGGCACCCCCACCCAGCGTGCCACCCAGAGCACCAGCCCCGGCACCAATGCCAGCCCCGGCGCCACCGCCAGCCGCAGCGCCCAGACCAGCGCCCAGAGCTGTGGCCGCCAGACCGCCATAAAGAGCCTTACGGTTCTGGCTGCCCGCCTGCCCCTGCACAGCGGCAGCGGCCTGAGACCGGCAGAAATTCTGTTCCTGCTGGAAGGTGGCGTAATTCTTGCCGGGGCCGGGAAGAACCATGGCGGTCGGGCCCATCGGTGTTTCTGCGCAGGCTGCCAGCAGAAGCGCCGGGAGAAGGAAGAGAGACGCTTTTTTGAAGCTCATGACAAACACTCTTGTTAAAAATGGGAGACTTGTTAAGCGCCCAATTCTGGCATTTTTTGGAACGGACGAAAATCTTTTAATTAACAGGCCGCATGGCGCAGGCCTTGGGCAGCTTTTATGGCGTCTTCTTTAAGAAATCATAAATCCTGTTCTTTGAGCTTATTCACACTCAGGGTCAGGTCATCAGGCGTGCAGGCCGCCTGTGCTGAATTTGGGCAGAACCGGCTGTGGAGCAGGAGGGGCGCGCCTTGCCCGGCCTGAGGGCTTAGGGGCTGCGCCTGCCGCAACTGCTCAAGAGACTGGTGGAACACACGGAAGCGCACGTCTTTTTGTCCATCCGGCAACCGCCACAGTTCAAAGGCCAGAGTGGTATCTGGTGCGGTGCGATCAGGCTGGTCAGGGAAGGACCAGTCCAGCCCGAAGAGCGTGGCCAGCATGTCCAGCGTTGTGTCATGCCCTGCAAACAGAATCAGTCGGGCAGAGGCTGGGAGCCCAGAGCCGTCCGGCAGTGAGACAGGTTGTCCCGCCAGCGCAGCAAGGAGTGTTTCAGCCAGAACATGCCCGCGCGGCACGGCAAGGGCCGGGAGGCGCCTCAGCCTGTCACTTTGCAGGGCATGGGCGGGCAGGACAGCGGCCAGCAGCTGGCGGGTTCTGGCGGCAGTGCTGTCCGTTGCAGTCTGTGAACTGCCAAAAACAGTGGAGGGCAAACCCTGCTCATATTCCAGCAGCAGGTTTTCAGCAGTGGAGGCGCTCAGGTTCAGGCCGCCTTCCGCATGTGGCAGGCTTTTCTTCCAGGAAAGGACAGTTGGAGCGGAAAAGCATGGTCCTTTCCGCTGCTGGCATCCGTTGGGTGCAAACACGGCCTGCAAGGCAGAAGCCGCCTGCGCTTCCGGGCTGTTCGGCGCAGCGTCCTGTTGGAACGCCCGGGTGAGGGGCGGCATGACGCGCTGCGGGTCAAGATGGGCTTGGCCTGCGGCCAGCGCATTGAACAACGGATCATGCTGGCCCGCAGGTAAATTCTGCGCCGAGCTGGTGCAGCCCCGCGTTAAGGCTTGACTCAGAATATCACCGCTTTGGCGTGTGCGGTTATCCGCAGAATCAGCCCAGACAAAAACCGCTGTGGCTGAGGCGCAAGGCGTAGAGGCCTGTGGGAGAAGGGGAGCGTACCAGCTTTGGAGAAACTGCCCCATGAGGGCCAGATTGGCCCGGCCATGGTCCGTCAGTTCTCCCGGGGGCACCGGCCAGCCAGACCATGTGCGGCCCGTCTTCTTTTCCAGTGAGGCGAGCGGCTTGGTCGGGCTGCGGATGCCATGCCGGGAGACCAGCAGGACTTTTTCCAGAACAGCGCCAGAAGGGGCTGAGCCCGAAGCCGGTCGGGCGGATTCAGCATGGCCAGCTATGGGCGTTGCGAGACCGGCAACGCAGCTGGAAAGAAGCAGACAAGAGAGAAAGCGAATACGAAGCATGAGGCTGCATAGCACAGACGGCATGCTTCGGCAGGTCAGGTCAGGCGGGTAACCAGAAGCTGGTTGATACGGAAGCCTTCTACGTCCACCACTTCAAACCGGAAACCACCGGCATCCACGCGGTCGGCCTTGCGGGCCATGCGGCGCAGGCGGTGCATGACAAAGCCGCCAATGGTGTCAAACTGGGCGCTGTCCGGCAGTTCGATCAGATGCAGTTCACGCATCACGTCACCAATCGGGGCGGCACCGTCAATCAGCCAGGAATTTTCATCACGACGGACAATGGCCTGCTCTTCAAACGGGTTGGCCAGACCATCCATGAGCGCACCCATGATGTCCTTGAAGGTAATCAGCCCGACAACCAGCCCGTATTCATTCACAATCAGGGCAAAGCCCACGCCGTGGGTATCAAACTGTGCCAGCGTGTCCCACAGGTTGAGCGTTTCCGGCACGGAGAGCACATCCCGCCGCATGCGGAAAATAGGGTTGGTGCGTGGGGGCACGCCATCGGGAATGCCTGTGGGGTCTACCACTGACGCCAGAACGTCTTCTGAGCGGATGGAACCGATGACCTTGTCCAGGCCGCCATCACACAGCGGATAGCGGGAATAGGGTTTGGCCCGTACCTTCTCATGGTTGTTTTCCGCATTGTCCTGCACGTCCAGATAGACAATCTCATCACGCGGGGTCATGGCGGAGGTGACCGAGCGGTCCTGCAGGCCCAGCACGTTCTGGATCATCTGGTGTTCCTGCTCCAGCAGGACGCCAGAGGCCGTGCCTGCGGCCAGAATGGCCCGCAGGTCTTCCGGCGTGACAGGTTCTACGGCAGAGGCTGCCGGGATTTTCATGGCGCGCAGAACGGCGTCAGACACCTTGGAGAAAATCCACACAAACGGATACAGCACCTGCAAGGCCAGCTTGGGGAACCAGCCAATGGAGAGCGCGACTTTATCCGGCGCGTTCATGGCAATGCGTTTTGGCAGCAGGTCGGCAAACAGCACGAACAGGCCCGTGACCATGATGAAGCTGATGCCCGAGCCGGTCTTTTCCGCCAGTCCGTCCGGCAGGCCCCAGTAGCGCAGCAGGTCTCCGCACGGGGGGGAGAGCATTTCTGAGCTCACAATACCGCCCAGAATGCCCACCCCGTTCAGGCAGATCTGGAGAACGGTAATAACCTGACCACTATTGCGCCGCAGCGCCAGAAAGGCCTGTGCCCGTTTGTCACCCGCTTCCGCCCGGGAGCGAAGCCGCACATCACGAGCGGCGGCAAAGGAAATCTCGGAGAGAGAAATCAGGATGCTGAAAGCAATCAGCAGAAAGAGGGCGAGAAAACCGGTAAGAAAAAGAATCAAGACACGCTCGGAGTTCAATAAGAAATAGCTTATTGAACAAGGTTATATCTGCTGCCTTTTTAAAATCCTAATTTATTTTCCCAGAGTTGGCCGACCAGCTCCGGCCTGCCCGCGGCTTTGTGAACAGCTATTTCCCAAAAATCGCGTAGTGGGATGATCTCCGGCGCAAGAGGGGCGTTGAGAGTTGTGAAGGAGACTGGCCATGTTTCGAGCCTTGCTGATCGAAAAAAATGCCGATGGAGACCAGATTGTCCACGAGCATTCTCTGGCGGAAGACCAACTGCCGGAAGGGGATGTGACGGTCCGGGTGGAGTGGTCCAGCCTGAATTACAAGGATGCGCTGGCCATAACCGGCAAGGGGCCGATTGTCCGCTCCTACCCTATGGTGCCGGGCATTGATTTTGCCGGAACGATTGAAGCGTCTTCTCACCCCGGCCTGTTTGTTGGCCAGCATGTGGTGCTGAATGGCTGGGGAGCGGGGGAAAGCCATTGGGGCGGTCTGGCTGAGCGGGCACGGGTGCCGGGAGACTGGCTGGTCCCTCTGCCATCTGCGCTGAGTGCGCGGCAGGCCATGGCGTTGGGGACGGCAGGGTATACCGCCATGCTCTGCGTGCGTGCCCTGATTCGTGAAGGTGTGACACCCAAAAGCGGGCCGATAGTCGTGACGGGTGCTTCCGGCGGCGTGGGAAGTGTTGCGCTGATGCTGTTGAGCCGTCTGGGCTATCAGGTGACAGCCATTACCGGCCACCCGGAAGAAGAGCCCGCTTTGCGGGAGCTGGGAGCAACAGACATTCTGCCGCGACAGGCTTTGCTGCGCCTGACCCGCCCGCTGGAAAAAGCCCAATGGGCCGGGGCTGTGGATGTCGCCGGGGGTGCTGTGCTGGCCGCCCTGTGTGCATCCATGCAGTATCAGGGTGTGGTGACGGCTTGCGGTCTTGCCGCAGGGATGGACTTCCCTGCAACGGTTGCGCCGTTCATTCTGCGGGGCGTCACGCTGGTGGGCATTGATAGCGTCCGTTGCCCGAAAGAGGAGCGTCTTGCCGCATGGCAGCAACTGGCGCAGCTGATTGACCCGGAAAAACTGAACGGTATTATTACGGAGATTACGCTTTCCGATGTCAAAAAAGCAGCCTCTGATCTTCTGGATGGAGCAATTCGAGGCCGTATTCTGGTCCGGCTGGCAGGCTCCCGCTAAGACCGTTCAGCCCTCTTCCACAGCAGGGTTCTGCTGCGGTTGGGGGCGTTGATAAGGGTAGAATTCTTTGCCAGGTCGCAGAACATAGACCATGTCCGCATGGGTAATGGTGGTGAGCGGTAGGTGAACGTCAGGCGGGTGATGTGGAGGGTCAAAGAGCCATTAATTTCTGTTGTCGCTATCTGATTTCAGGCATAGCGGACAATGATCGGTGGTTCTTCAAGAGGCTTTTCGCCTTCTTTATTCTTGGGCCTAGAATGAGTATGCTGATAATTTATAAAATAAATAGCGTTAATCATTAATTGCAAGGTGAATTAAAAGTGTCTAGAAATACAAAAATTTCAATTTTGTTTATTTTTTTCAATGCAACTCTTATTTTTTGTATTTCTTTTTTTGATGGATATACAAGATCTCAATATTTCACATTGGAAAATCGTATTTTGTTACTCGGTGTAATTTTCAGTAATATAATATACTTTAAAAAACTATCTTCTCAATAATAAAGATAGATAGACATTGTTTCTTTGAAGGGGGCAGCGCGCTTATACTTTAAAAATTACAACGAGAGATGGTTAAGAAAATATAAGCGTATAACTATAAAATAAATCAAAATTCCAAGATGAGAATATAAAAACCGGAAAAGCGATGTTTTCCGGTTTCGCAAACGACAGTAATCTGAAAAATCAGGCTTCCAGACCACCATCCACAGGCAATGCGGCACCGGTGATGTAACCGGCCTTCGGGCTGGCGAGGAAGGACACCATGCTGGCAATGTCGTGCACCGTGCCATATTTGCCCGTTGCCACAAAACTGCTGATCAGCTTGGCGACATCCCCGGTGTTGGGGTTCATGTCCGTATCAATGGGGCCGGGTTCCACCACGTTCACGGTAATGCCTTTGGGGCCAAGGTCCCGTGCCACACCTTGTGCGAAGCCACGCAGAGCAGCCTTTGTGGCGGCGTAGAGGGAAATACCGGGGAAGGGTGCGCGTGCACCAAATGCGGAGCCGATGAAAATCAGGCGACCGCCTTCTTTCATGTGCTTCACGGCTTCCATCGTTTCTACCATCACAGCGCGCACATTCAGGTTCAGCACGTGTTCGATCTGGGCCACGCTCATCTCGCCAATCGGCCCGAAGGGGAAGGTGCCTGCGTTACAGACCAGCGTATCAAGACGGCCAAATTCTTTAACCGTTGCGGCAATGCCAGCCTGATTGCCTTCAACCGTCGTGCCGTCAGCCTGAATGCTCAGGGCTTTGCGGCCCAGTGCCCGCACTTTGGCGGCGGCGGCTTCTGCTGCGTCTGCATTGCGGGAGTACGTCAGAGCAATATCAAACCCATCTTTGGCCAGTGTTTCCGCAATGGCCGCGCCAATGCCGCGGCTGCCGCCGGTTACCAGTGCTACGCGTTGTGTCATGCTCAGAAAATCCTGTTTGAAAAAACGATAAAGAAAGGCTCAGGCCTGCGGCAGCCCGAGCATCAGGGCAATATTCTGCAAGGCGGCCCCGGATGCGCCTTTGCCGAGGTTATCCAGCCGCGCTGTCAGCACAGCCTGTCGGGAATGCGGGTTGCCATGCACACGCAGTTCCATGGTGTCACGGCCAGCCAGCGCTTCCGCAGACAGTTTGGGTTCTGCGGCCAGCACATGCACACGATCCTGCCCGGCATAGCGGCCAGCCAGCGCGGTATGCAGGTCATCCCCCGTCACGCCGCCATTCAGATCATCCAGATGCAGCGGGATGGAGACAATCATACCCTGTGCGAAGTGCCCGACGGAGGGCACAAAAACCGGGCGGCGTGTCAGGCCGGCATGCAGGTGGATTTCCGGCACATGCTTATGTTCCAGCCCAAGCCCATAGAGTTCAAAGGCCGGCCCGCCATCGCGCGTATGCGCTTCAATCATGGCGCGGCCCCCGCCGGAATACCCACTGACGGCATTGATGCAGACAGGATAATGCGGCTCCATAATGCCCGCATCAATCAGCGGACGCAGCAGGGCAATGGCCCCTGTGGGGTAGCAACCGGGGTTGGAAACGCGGGGCGCACCCTGAATGGCCTCGCTCTGTGCCGGGGAGAGTTCCGGAAAACCGTAGACCCAGCCGGGTGCTGTGCGGAACGCCGTGCTGGCATCCAGAAGACGCGGGGCGTTCTGGCCGAGCGTTTCCGCTATGGTGACTGCCTCGCGCGAGGCATCATCCGGCAGGCACAGCACAACCAGATCCGCCTCTGCCATGGCGTCCTTACGGGCCGCCGGGTCCTTGCGGTGGGCCGGGTCAACGGAATGGATGCGTACGGGTAGGGCAGACAGGCGGTCCCGAATACCCAGACCGGTGGTTCCGGCTTCCCCATCGATAAAAATAACGGGCTGCTGTGTCATGCCTTCATACTCCACCCGGTAACGGGAGGCTCCCTGTCTTCGCCCGGCACCCGGTTCTGTGCGCGTGGGCTGTTCGGTCTCTCTGCTTCCGCATATACGGGGTAAGTCCCTTGTGGCGGAAGGGGGATGCGCGAAAAACACCGTGCCGGTGCAGGGCTGACATGCGGGGAAGCGATTTTTTCCTCCCGGACAGTTGCATGCCGTACAGAGCATAGCTCTGTGGCCCGGCTGAGGGAAAACACAAAGGATTGAAAGGGACCACGGGATCTTATGGTTGCAAAAAACACAGCCTCTTCGGCACCCACATTGCCCGAAACGGGCGACCAGACGGATGCAGCCCGTGAACTGACGCGCCTTGTAGCGCTGATGGCCCGCCTGCGTGACCCCGAGCATGGCTGCCCGTGGGACAGAGAGCAGACGCACGAGACCATCGCACCCTATGCCATTGAGGAAGCTTATGAGGTTCTGGACGCCATCCAGAAGCAGGACTGGCAGGCCTTCCCCGATGAGCTGGGCGATTTGCTGTTGCAGGTGGTCTATCAGGCCCGTCTGGCGGAAGAAGAAGGGCATTTTGATTTTGCAACCGTCGCCCGTCTGATTACGGAAAAAATGATCCGCCGCCACCCGCATGTCACGTTCGGGCCGGAGGTGCTGGGCACACAGGCAGATGCTACTGCACCGGCTTCCGGACAGACGACCTCCGCCGCCATGCCGGGGCAGTGGGAGCAGTTGAAAGAGAAGGAGCGCCAGAAGCTGACCGCACCGGGCCAGAAATCCAGTGCGCTGACTGGTATTCCGCCTGCTTTGCCAGCACTGCTCCGGGCCTCAAAAATTGCCTCTCGTGCGGCTCGTGTCGGGTTCGACTGGCCGGATGTGCAGGGCGTTGTGGCTAAAGTGCATGAGGAAATGGAAGAATTTGCCGTGGAAATGCGGGCAAATGACCGTGCCAAAATGCAGGATGAACTGGGAGACGTGTTTTTCTCGCTCGCCAGTCTGGCCCGGCGGCTGGATCTGGACCCGGAAGCCTGTCTGCGGCAGGCGTGTGACAAGTTTACCCGGCGTTTTCAGGCGGTTGAGGCCTGTCTGGCGGAAGAGGGCCGCTCCATGCAGGATGAGCCGGTGTCTTATCTGGATGAGGTCTGGAATTGCGTGAAAAAGCGTGATGGCTAACCGCAGTCCCTAAAACACAAAAAAAACCGGCTCCCTCTGTGGAAGGAGCCAGTTTCCTGATCGCTTCAATCAGAAAATCTGATCAGTCTTTGGCAGGTTCTGCCGTGCTGCCGGTTTCAACACCGCCAGCCAGATAGTCCATCAGCCTGCGGGAAAAAGCATTAACATCCTTGGGGGCTTCACCATTCTGGATGCTGGCGACGTCCAGCAGAATGTGAGCCAGCGCATCGACCGGCTTCCCGTCTTTTACGAGGCCCGCCAGATGGTGGACAATCGGATGGGCCGGGTTGAGTTCCAGCACCGGTGTCACAGGTGGCAGGCTCTGCCCGCTCCGCTGCATCAGCTTCTGCAATTGCAGATCCGGGCCGCCTTCTGGTGCGGTCAGCACCATGGCGCTGTTGACCAGACGGTCTGTGGCGCGGATATCGGACACTGTGTCCCCCAGAGCGGTTTTCAGCGCGGGCACCAGCGTATCCATATCGGCTTTTTCAGCATCGCTTTCTGCCGGAGCGCCAAACTTTTCGAGGTCCGTCTGGCCCTGAGCGACATTGCGCAGCGCTTTGCCTTCATACGTGCCCAGACGTTCCGGCCAGAAGGAATCCACCGCGTCAGACAGCAGCAGGACTTCCACACCACGGGCCTTGAAGCCTTCAATCTGCGGGGAGGCTGCCAGCGTTTCTGCGTTGTCACCCGTCAGGTAGTAAATGGCGTCCTGCTCGGGCTTCATGCGGCTGATGTATGCGTCCAGAGACGTCAGGCCGTCCACAGCGCTGGAGCGGAACCGGCTGAGGGCCGCCACTTCCGTGCGGTGTGCCGGGTCATCCCACATGCCTTCCTTCAGCACGGGGCCGAAGTTTTCCCAGAAGCCGGCGTAGGCTTCTTCATCCTTGGCGCGGGTTTTCAGTTCACCCATCACTTTGCCGGTTACGGCCTTGCGGATACGGGCCAGAACCGGGGTGGCCTGCAGCATTTCACGCGAGACGTTGAGCGGCAGATCTTCCGTATCCACCACGCCCTGCACAAAGCGCAGCCATGACGGCAGAATGTCGGCTTCATCCGTGATGAACATGCGGCGGACATGCAGCCGCACGCGGCTATCGCGCGTCTGCTCGGCAAATTCAAACGGGCGGCTGCCCGGAATGAACAGCAGGGCGGAGAATTCAATTGTGCCTTCTGCGCGCCAGTGCAGCGTGTCCCACGGCGTATCGAAATTGTGGGTGAGGTGACGATAGAACTCGTTCAGCTGATCTTCGGTAATTTCATTACGCGGCTTGCGCCACAGGGCCGTGCCCTCGTTAGCGGCTTCTTCCTTACCATCTTTGATGATGGTAACGGGCCAGGCAATATGGTCGGACCATTTGCGGATAATGGCTTCCAGACGCCAGCTATCAAGGAACTCGTCCGCATCTTCCTTGATATGCAGCGTGATGTCCGTCCCGGCTTTTTCACGCGTGGCGGGTTCCAGCGTGTAGGAGCCTTTGCCGTCAGACGTCCAGCGCCATGCGTCATCCGAGCCTGCGCGGCGGGAGACGACATCAACCTTATCCGCCACCATGAACGCGGCATAAAAGCCCACGCCAAACTGGCCAATCAGATTCGGGCGGTCTTCCGGTTTTGCATCTTCAAGCTTCTGGCCAAAGGCACGAGTGCCGGATTTGGCAATGGTGCCCAGATTGGAGACCAGTTCTTCCTTGCTCATGCCCGCGCCATCGTCGCTGATGGTCAGCAGACGGGCATCTTTTTCCGGGTTGATGCGGATTTTGGCATCTTCCGGCAGGGCGCGCGCGCCATCGGTCAGCGCCTCAAAGCGACGGCGGTCCGTGGCGTCGGCTGCGTTGGCCACCAGTTCGCGCAGAAAAATTTCCCGCTCGGAGTAGAGCGAATGCACAACAAGATCGAGCAGCCGCCCGACTTCCGCGCTGAATTCCCGTGTTTCGCTGCCCTGTGTGGGCGTGGTGCCCGTGGCTGTTTCAGTCATCTCTTTCCCCGCATTCATGCGTGACACTGCATCATGAGCGCAGCAGCGTTTGCCCTCAGGCCAAATGCCGCCACCTCCTGCATCCCTTAAGAAATGAGATGAACGGGAGAATTTTTCAATATCTCCCGGAGCAGAACATTATCGGTTGTGTAGCGTTTCAGCCTTGCACTGGCCGGTGCGGAAGAAGGACCATTCCTCACAACTGCTGCCATCCGGCATGTGGCAGACGCCATACTGGCCGCCAGAAGACCCGGTGCGGATTTCCAGTTTGCCACCCGCATCCACACAATGGACAGACGCCGGGTTGGCCATGCCAATCAGCTTGCTCCGCTGCGGGGAGGTCGCGGAGGGGGTTTCTGTGGTGCCTGCTGGCGTGCTGCTGTGCGGCGTAAGACCGTGGGGGCGCGCGGTGCTGGTTGGGGCAGAGCTGTTTGTCTGCGCGGTGGCTGGGGCCGGAGCAGGCTGGCATGCGGCCAGACCCAGCAGGGCAAGGCCGAGTGCTGCCACGCCAGCGGTTTTCTCATGGAAAGGCATGTGAACTGTGAAGAATGGTCCGCGCATAAGCCTGTCGTCTCCTGCAAGAGGGTGTTGGGTCACGCCATGCCCCATGAGCAGGCGAGAGGGTTGCGAACAAGACGCCACAGAAGGGCCTGTCCGGTAAGGCACGCTATCATTGGGCAAAGGTACACGTGAGGCAATATGATACAGTGCCCGGCAAACCCAGAAGGGAAGGACACGCTGATGACGGGATGGACACGATTACGGGCCACCGGGGACCGCCTCTTCAGGCGACTGTTCGGCCTTAAGCCGCGTGATACCCGTCACCCGCTGGCGGTGTTTACGATGGTCTATAATGAACATCGCATGTTGCCGGTGTGGGCGAATTATTATCGCAGGCAGGCCGGAGCCGGTAATCTTTTTGTGCTGGACCACGGGAGCGACAGCCTGCCTGATTTGCCCGGATGTCAGATTGTTCCGATCCGTCGGGATGAGCTGGACGAAGTTGACCGCTGTGCGCAGATTGAAGCGTTCCAGAAGAAACTTCTTCAATCGTATCGCTACGTTCTTTTCACGGATTGTGATGAATTCGTGGTTGCTGACCCTGCGCGCTATCCGTCGCTGCGCGACTATGTGGCCCATGCTCAGCCTACAGCCATCCGATGCGTGGGGGTGGATGTAATCGACTACGCGCCGGACCTACCGCCCGTGCAATGGGACAAGCCGGTGCTGGCCCAGCGGCCTTACGGTGCGGTGCGGAGCTGGTCCTGCAAGACATTACTCGCTTCTGTGCCGCTGACGTGGACGGCAGGGTTCCATGAGTGCGAAGAATCCGCCACGCTGGACACGGCCTTATGGATGTTCCACCTGAAATATGCTGATCAGACGCACCTTCTCCAGCGCCTTGGTGTGACCCGTGCTTTGCAATGGAGTGCCCGTGCCCGCACTTTGAATCACGGCGTTTCTCATCGGGTGCCTGACCGGAGCATGGTCAATTTCCTGAGAAAGTTTCAGGCAACACGCTCAGAAACCTCACTGGCGGATCTTGATCTGGCCAGCCTTGTGGAATCCGGAGGGGAAAGCAGCCTGCACAGAATCCCTGATCGTTTTTTGAAAGCGTTTTAAAAAACGACTGTCTGGAAAGGGGAGGGGTTACGGGCTGCTCCTTGTGCGCAGTGTTGCAATTATGCCGTCTGTAAACTGAGCAATGGCCTGTTTAAGAATCGAAAATTCACCGTTTTTCTCGCGTGTTTTTTCATCCATATACAGGCCGCGACGCATTTCGATCTGCAGGGCATGCAGCCCCTCACGCGGGCGGCCATAATGCTGTGTGATGTAACCGCCAGCATAGGGCGTGTTGCGGGATGTTTTAAAACCCAGATCCTGCAGGATCTCTTCCGCTTTGTCAGCCAGTCCCGAGGCGCAGCTGGCACCATGGACGTCACCCAGAACAAAGTCCGGATTTCCAGCCTCCGGCGCGTCCGGCATGGAATGCAGGTCTAGCAGCAGGGCCGTGCCATGTTGCGCGTGCGTATCACGCAGGGCAGCCGCCAGAGCTGCGTGATACGGCATCCAGTAATCCCGGATTCGCAGAGCGGCTTCCATAAAGGGCATGCGCGTCCGATAAATCTGCCGGTTATCCGCAACAATGCGGGGCACAGACCCGAGCCCGGCAAGCCCCCGATGCGTGGCGCGCACAAAAGCGGGGATCGGCGTGTTGAACATGCGCGGGTCCAGATCCCACGCAGCCCGATTCACATCACAAAAAGCGCGGGGGAAGGTCGCGTGGACCAGCATTGGCCCCAGGCTGTGCGCATCGGTGGCCAGTTCTTCCACATAGCTGTCTTCCCCACTGCGCAGAATGGCCAGTGGCTGGCGGCTCGCCTGCACAAAGGCTTCCGGGTAAAAGCGCCCGGAATGTGGGGAGGCCAGCACCACGGGGGTTGCAGGCTGGCCAGACACCAGCACAGGAGAGGGAGCCTGCACGCGGTCCGCTCCCTCTGGAACGCTGGCTGGCATGCCCGGCAAAACACGGGCCAGACCCCGGTGAATCAGGCTATGCGTAATATTTTTCATCTGACCATCATTGAGGGCTTGCACTTTGAACGCAAGCGCGATAGAACGCGGCCCACGGTCAAAGATGGGCGCATAGCTCAGCGGTAGAGCACTACCTTGACATGGTAGGGGTCACAGGTTCAATCCCTGTTGCGCCCACCATCTTTGACCGGTGATTTTCTACGGTTTTGACCGTTTCTCTTCCCAAAAAATATTCGGCAAAATAGCAGAAAAAGCCATTAAAGCGAACTATCTGGTAACTCAATCTGTGCCAGATCCATGCCATCTGAGACGTTTGTTTACGCATCAAAGCATGCGCGGTCTTTATTGTTCGAATTTGTTCTGTAATTAAATTGTCCGTGTAAAGGAACAGAAAATCTTCTTTAATGCTAATTTTTTTGAATGAATTCGCATTAAAGAAGAAATTATGATTTCTTGCTTTGTAGGGTGGGTTTTGTATTACCCTACTGTGGTGGCTTTTTTTTCTTCCCTTTCGGAGTCATTTCTTCAACGCGTGTCTTAAAGACATTCAGAAGGCTCTGGTCGATGATTTCGAGAGTATCGGTGCTGATTTCGCCTCCAAAATCAGGGCCAAAATCAAATTTATATTTTGTTTCTTTGCTTTCATAAAAATCAAATAGTCTTCCTGCACGTTCTTTGCCGTAGTAAACGACAAATTTTCCTTTGTAGTCTTTGTATTCTATTGAATCTGTCGCAGAGAAAAGTTCATCTGTATCTGAAAGAAAAGCTAATCTTTTTTTGATATATTCAAAAATATAAATTTCTGTTTCTGACGGTACGATTTCAGGTTCTTTGATTTGATCGCTATCGGCTTTTGGGAGATCGGCGGCAAGGGGCTGCTTTTCAGGTTCTTTGTCTTTTGTGGGGAGGTCTAGTCGCTGAAGGATCCTGAGATTCACAAATTCGCTGAATGCACTTTTTGTCAGCACAATATAGTCAGTCATGGCTTTAGAGCGCACATGACTTAAACCAATGTTTTGTAAAAGCAGGCGAACAAAAGGTTCGCTGGGATTTTGAGCCAACTCTTCAATTTGTTGAACCAAATTCTGAAAAACCAGCTTCCTTTTAGCTTCAGCACCAATATTTTCTGGATCAAAATTTGATTTTTGTAGGCTTTTTAAGCCGTCGACAACTGAATCTTCGATTTTCCCTTTGGCAATGTCATGCAAGTCGAAGGAAAGAAAAGCATTGGGGTCCATCATGTTGGGTTCGTCGGAATCCGCGTAGAATTCGTAAACCATCCCATCTGTGATGACGCCCATTTTGACTGTTGGAGCGGCATTAAAATAAGAGCGTAATTGCCCTCTGTCGTCTTTAAGAGGGGCGCCTAAGGCTTTACATTCAATTGCGATAACAGGGTCCTTATTTTTCAGAATGGCAAAATCGACCCTGTTTTTATATTTGTCAGAAAAGTCTGCATTATGTTCGGGGCAGACTTCATCTGGGTTCATTGTGTCGTACCCCAGAAAATTTACGAGCGGCAACACGAGGAAGAGCTTCGTTGCTTCCTCATTGATGCATCTGGAGGCAACATTTACCATTCTCTCGGAGAATGTTTTGAATTTTTGGCGAAAATCGTCAGTCATAGTACTATCCGATAAATAATGTCATAAAATCATAAAGCGTCACTTGATATTGCAATTCAAGAAAGAAAATTCTGAAATAATCAAATACAAATATGTAATAAATATTTTTGAGACAATTCTAAAAAATAAATACAAATACTACAATATAGTTGATTTTTCAGTCCGTTAAATTTTCCTGCTTCTTTTCACGTTCCGCCGTCACGCTCAGTCTTTGATAGATGCCAAGAGCAAGCACGATGCCTGTGGCGACAAGCAACAAGGATGCCGGGTAAAGAATGGTGACCGGATTTTCTTTGTTGGTTTCAAAAATTCCCACCAGTCCTTCAACAAAAACGGCAATAATGATGGAGGTGATGAATTTTGTCAGACTGGTGCGGGCCTCCCCCAGCGTCTGCTTGCCGCGGGAGAGAATGACCTCTTCTTCCATAAAATATTTGGCGACATCAAAAACCGCCATGGAAATCACGACATAGCTAATGGCATGCACCACAGCCTTCTGGCCGTCCTGCCATGAGTGCAGGAGGGTTTCCACAAGCCCTGACATGCCAAAGGTCGCCAGAAGCACCGCCAGAAGCATCAGCATAATGCTGCCGATTGCAAAGGTGATGCGGGATAAATGGTGCATCTGGAAACTTTCCTCTCTCAGAATGCGTTCAGGCAAAAGCCTGTTCGCATAAAGACGCTTGGAAAGGTGTTCCGTTCCCATAAGGGGAAGAGGTGCGCAGATCAGAAAAAATCGTTCCCCGGAAGATCGAGCGGAAGAGTTTCCGATGCACGTGAAACCTCTCGCTCAAACCACCATGCCTCCGGAGCGTTATTGTCCGGTATGGTGAGCCAGAGCAAGTGCAGGGGAGCCAGCGTGCTTTTTGCCATTTTGCGCATCCCTCCGCGCCTTGAGAGGCGTATAGTCCGGTTGTTCCCAGATATAGAGCAAGGTTTTGCGGAGTGTTTCATGCACGGCTTCGCGCCATTTTTCATTGGTGGGCGTTGTGCCGGCAGGTGTCAGTGAGCGTTTCATAGCAAGTATCTTTGGCCGTTTGTGAGCGGAACTGACGGCGTTCTAACATCCTTTAATGGGTCAGGATGTGACGTTTGTATGAAATAATAGAGGCAATGATTTGTGACTATTTAGAGAATAAGCCGTCATACCGGAGACATTATCATCCATTATTTTGAACAATCACAGTATTAGGAGGCTATCATGACAGCATTTTGGGCATACTGGCTTAGTTTGAAAGCGATTGCTGGCAAAATGCGCGCGTCAGTCAGGGAGCGGTTAGCGCAGCGTCGCAGGGCTCGTCGCGCCTGTTCATAGGCTGCGGATAGTTTGTTTTAGCTCATACGGAAAAGCCCCGCCTCTAAAAGAGGACGGGGCTTTTTTTTGATGCGCAGGGGCCGGAACCCCTGCGTCAGGCGTTTTTATTTGCTGTCGCCAGAGAAGGTGTTGCTGATATCTTTGCCAGCCTTGTCACCCCAGTTACCAATGGCCTTGCCGGTCCGCTTGCCCCAGTTCTTGGTGGACTTGGCAGCGTCAGAAGTACCCTCTTTGGTCTTGTCCCAGGCCTTTTCGGTGCCGCTCTTGGTTTTATCCCAGGCGTTGCTGGTGCCGTCTTTGGTCTTGTCCCAAGCCTTTTCAGACCCGTTTTTGGTTTTATCCCAGGCGCGGTCGGTGCCGTCTTTGGTCTTATCCCAGGTCTTTTCAGTCCCGTTCTTGGTTTTATCCCAGGCGTTGTTGGTGCCTTCTTTGGTCTTGTCCCAAGCCTTTTCAGACCCGTTTTTGGTTTTATCCCAAGCGCGGTCGGTGCCGTCTTTGGTCTTATCCCAGGTCTTTTCGGTGCCGTTCTTGGTTTTATCCCAGGCGTTGTTCGTGCCTTCTTTGGTCTTGTCCCAGGCCTTTTCAGACCCGTTCTTGGTCTTATCCCATGCCGTATCTGTGGCCTGACGCGTGTTGTTCCACGCGCGATTCACGGGGCCCTGTTCTTCTGCGTGAGCGGCGGGCAGGCTGAGCGTGAAGGCTGCAGCCCCCAGCATTGTGGTCAGGGCGATCCGGAATGTCGCAAACGTCATTGAAATGGCCTCCATACGTCTTTTGCTACGTTACAAATGTCTTGCCGTCGCTTTATGGCAAATGTGAGATCAGCCCGTGCCCGGAGCATGGCGTGACCTCATGTTCAGTTCCCGGGCCATAACGCGTTGAAGTGCCAGAAGGTTTCAATCGCGTGGGAGGCAATCCAGAGCGGCTTGCAGAATATAGGCGGCGGCCAGTTGGTCCACGACCTCATTGCGTTTGCTGCGGGAAAGGTCGGCTTCCTGAATCAGCATCCGGTTGACGGCGGAGGAGGAGAGCCGCTCATCCCACAGGCAGACGGGCAGGCCGGTCTGCTCAGATAGCGCGGTAGCCCAGTCCTTGCTGGCCTGTGCGGCAGGGCCAAAGGAGCCGTCCAGTGAGAGGGGGATGCCCACCACCATCCCGCCAATGCCGTGCTTTACCGCAAGGGCACGGATATGCTCCGCCATAGCTCCCAGCTTGCCGCGTTTTACGGTCTCCAGCGGGGTCGCCACCATGCGGGAGACATCGGACATCGCCAGCCCCACCTGTTTGCGGCCGGGGTCAATGCCCAGCAGGCGCGCTTCACGGGCCAGAGTGGCGGCGAGGTCGGTAAGGTTGAACAGAGCCATGTCTGCACGGTATGTTGCCTTGCGCCCGATTATGCTAGGGCTTTTTTCCTCCATAGCTGAAGAGAGTCTGCTTTCATGTCGCTCGACCTCGCGACCACCCGACGTATTGCAAAACTGGCCCGCATCGGCCTTGAAGATGCGGAGCTTGAAACCGTCC
Organism: Acetobacter malorum; assembly: GCF_001580615.1. Classification (GTDB taxonomy): domain Bacteria; phylum Pseudomonadota; class Alphaproteobacteria; order Acetobacterales; family Acetobacteraceae; genus Acetobacter; species Acetobacter malorum. The sequence goes on along the minus strand of NZ_LHZC01000052.1, from coordinate 68,148 downwards.
GCCAGAAGCTGGATGGCATCCTGGGCTGGGTTGATCAGCTCTCTGAGGTGGATGTTGAGGGCGTGCCCCCCATGGTCGGCACCGAGACAGAGGCCCTGCGCCAACGTGATGATGTGGTGACGGACGGCAATTGCCGGGACGCCATCCTCTCCTGCGCGCCGGAAAAATCCGGCCCCTTCTATACAGTACCCAAGGTTGTTGAATAATGCTGACCGGACTGACGCTCACCGAAGCGCGTGCTGGGCTTGAAGCCCGTAAATTTTCTGCCCGTGAGCTTGCTCAGGCGCATCTGGACGCTATTGGCCGCCTGAATAAGCAGCTGAACGCCTATATTACGGTTCTGCCCGAGCAGGATGTGCTGGCCGCCGCCGATGCTGCGGACGCCCGCTATACCAAGGGTGAAGCCCGGCTGATGGACGGTCTGCCGGTTGGCGTGAAGGATCTGTTCTGCACAAAGGGTGTGAAAACCACCGCTGCCAGCAAAATGCTGGCCAACTTTGTGCCGCCGTATGAAAGCAGCGTGACGGCGCGCCTGCTGGATGCCGGTTCGGTCTTTCTGGGTAAAACCAACCTCGATGAATTTGCCATGGGGTCCGCCAACATCACCTCCGCGTTCGGCTCTGTGCTGAACCCGTGGAAACGTCAGGGTGATGATGCCGCACTGGTGCCCGGTGGTTCTTCCGGTGGTTCTGCTGCGGCTGTGGCCGCTGGTCTGGCTCTGGCTGCAACCGGCACGGATACGGGTGGCTCCATCCGCCAGCCTGCCGCATTCTGCGGAATTGTCGGGCTGAAGCCGACATACGGTCGTTGCAGCCGCTGGGGCACCATTGCCTTTGCAAGTTCTCTGGATCAGGCAGGCCCGATGACGCGCAGCGTGGCCGATGCCGGGCTGATGCTGGAAGCGATGGCTGGCTTTGATGAAAAAGACAGCACCAGTTCCAACCGCCCCGTGCCAGAATTTTCCAAAGCTGTTGGCAAGAGCGTGAAGGGGCTGCGGGTCGGTATTCCTGCAGAATATCGCGCTCCCGGCATGCCGGAAGAAATTGCCAAAATGTGGGAGCAGGGCATTGCCTGGCTGCGTGAAGCCGGGTGTGAAGTGGTCGATGTCTCTCTGCCGCACACCAAGTATGGTCTGGCCACCTACTATATTATCGCCCCGGCAGAATGCTCTTCCAACCTCGCGCGGTATGATGGCATTCGCTTCGGTGAGCGTAAGGACGCTGCCTCACTGGACGGCATTTATGAACGCACCCGCGCAGAAGGCTTCGGCCCGGAAGTGCGTAACCGTATCCTGATGGGCACCTATGTGCTGTCCGCCGGGTATTACGATGCGTATTATCTGAAAGCCCAGAAAGTCCGCACGCTCATCAAGCGTGATTTTGTGCAGGCATTTGAGCAGGTCGATGTGCTGCTGACCCCCACCGCACCGAGTGCCGCCTTTGCGCATGGTGAGAACATGGATGACCCGGTGCAGATGTATCTGAATGACATCTTCACCGTGCCTGCCAGCATGGCCGGGGTTCCGGCTCTGTCCGTGCCGGTTGGACTGGATTCTAAAGGTCTGCCGCTTGGGTTGCAGATTATTGGCCGACATTTTGATGAAGAAACCGTGCTGTCCGTTGGCGGCGCGCTGGAAGCGGCTGCGGGCTTTGCCCACAAGCCCACCCTGCATGCGGAGGCAGGCGTATGAGCTACGTGATTGAAGGCAAAACCGGCAGTTGGGAAATTGTGGTGGGGCTGGAAGTCCACGCCCAGGTTGTCAGCAACTCCAAGCTGTTCTCCGGGGCATCCACCACATTTGGGGCTGAGCCGAACTCTCAGGTCAGTCTGGTTGACGCCGCATTCCCCGGCATGCTGCCGGTGATCAACAAGGAATGCGTGGCGCAGGCCGTGCGGACCGGGCTGGGGCTGAATGCCCGCATCAATCTGGAAAGCCGGTTTGACCGGAAAAACTATTTCTATGCGGATCTCCCGCAGGGCTACCAGATCAGCCAGTTTGCCCACCCGATTGTGGGTGAAGGCACGATTGAGATTGAGCTGGCCAACGGGGAAACCCGGAAAATCGGCATTACGCGCCTGCATATGGAGCAGGATGCCGGTAAGCTGATCCATGATCAGGACCCCACCAAATCCATGGTGGACCTGAACCGGGCCGGCGTGGCGCTGATGGAAATTGTCAGTGAGCCCGACATCCGTGAGCCGGAAGAAGCCGGGGCTTACCTGCGCAAATTGCGCCAGATCCTGCGCTATCTGGGCACCTGTGACGGTAACATGGAAGAAGGCTCCATGCGCGCGGACGTGAACGTCTCCGTCCGCAAAGCTGGTGAGCCGTTCCGCACGCGCTGCGAGATCAAGAACGTCAACTCCATCCGCTTCGTTATGCAGGCGATTGAGGTTGAAGCGGCCCGTCAGGTTGAAATCTGGGAAAACGGGGGCGAGGTTGATCAGGAAACGCGTCTGTTTGACGCCGCTCGTGGTGAAACCCGCACCATGCGCTCCAAGGAAGATGCGCATGATTACCGCTACTTCCCCGACCCGGATCTGCTGCCGCTGGTGATTGAGCAGGAGTGGGTGGATGCGCTGAAGGCTGCTCTGCCGGAACTGCCGGACGCCAAACGTGCCCGCTTCCAGTCCGAATACGGCATCCCGTTCTATGATGCCGGGGTTCTGGTCGCCGAGCAGGCTGTTGCGGATTTCTATGAAACTGTGGCCAAAGGGCGTGATGGCAAGCTGGCGGTTTCCTGGGTGACGGGTGACCTGTTCGCCGCCCTGAACCGCACCGGCAAGACCATTGAAACCAGCCCTGTCAACGCGGAAGCGCTGGGCCAGATGCTGGACCTGATTGCGGATGGCACCATCAACGGCAAGATCGCCAAAGAGGTGTTTGAAGACATGGTGGAAACGGGTGAAGGTCCGGAAGCCATTGTGGAGAAAAAGGGCCTGCGTCAGGTGACCGATACGGGCGTGATTGATGCCGCTATCGAGTCTGTCATGACCAAACATGCAGACAAAGTGGCCGAATATCGCTCCGGTAAGGACAAGCTGTTCGGATTCTTTGTGGGGCAGGTGATGAAGGAAACCAAGGGCAAAGCAAACCCCGCTCTGGTGAACGGGGCGCTGAAGTCCAAACTGGACGCCTAAGCCACCCCGGTCTGGCACATAAATTTTTGCAGAGCGTTAAAATAACCTGCAAATAAGTCTTTTAGGGGGTTTGACGGAACGCTCAGAACCCCCTAAAAGCATCCCTGCAAACGTCGTGTAAACTTCATACTCTTCTTGCGGAGGGGTGGCCGAGAGGCTGAAGGCGACGGTTTGCTAAATCGTTATACGGGTTAAACTGTATCGTGGGTTCGAATCCCATCCCCTCCGCCAATTTCCAAAAAATAAACTAAAACAATGAGTTATGAGTTTTCAAGAAACTCTTATTTCTTTTGTTTCCTTTCAGACGTAGTGCCCGTGTTGTTTGGATAAACATAAAAGGGGCTTCCTTGAGAGGGGTTCTTTGGCTTTTTCAGTCTGTAAGCCTGAACCACCGTGGGTAAGCCGCAGCACGATAAATTGGGCCAGTTCAAGACTGAAAAGAAGGGTGGTGGGCGGAGGTGGCTCCTGGATACAGCCACCTCCGCAATCAGCTCACCAGTAATAAACGTGTGGGCGACGTGTGCCTGTGAAGGGGAAGATTGCTTCTTCAGGATCCAGTAACCCTTGCACAATCTGTCGCGCGACGCGCTTGTCCTTGTGGCGTGCTGGGCAAATGTCAAACATATGGCTGTGCCAGTTCGGTGCTTCAGAGGCGTGACGATTGCCGGCATAGCCCGAACGGTCAGGCCGATTTGCAGCCCATCGATGGTCTTTGCCGAATTTCCGGCTGTGATGGTAGGTGCGAGACATGGGGAAAGTCCTCCATGACGCACGGATTGATTTCCGAGCGTACCTACATGGCTCGGGACTCCTGAACTGTTGTTTCTGTAAGCCTGATCTTACCTTCATGACCGTGGCGGGTGAAGTCGCCCAGAGAGGGCTTGGCTTCGTCGTCCAGATATCCCTTCGTGATGAGGAGATCAGGCTAAGCTACCAAAGAATAGCTATGCAGCTTAACCAGAGCTTCGGCCTGGATGCACGGCGCGCCCACTCGGCATGAGAGTGTGTTTAATGTTGGAAATACCTCGACCAAAAAGCTTGGCGAGGCCGATATGCTTCTTGGGTTGCCACCGTTTTTGCATTGGTAAAAATGAGCCCATTTTCGAAATGCGGACATCTTTTGAGCCTGCGTGGAACGGGTATTGCGATGCGGCAAATAGGAATCGGAAGTGGTAGTTTCCATTTCCATACCTGACAGCAGTGCACTCGCCTATGCACGCACGTATGTTCGTACGGATTGTAGTAATTACGGTTTGCAGTTTTGCAATCAATATCGCGCATGAATGCACGCGGAGGAAATATCAAAACCCATGAATCCGGATTTGACGGCTTGCGCCTCGTAAACGAGCGCGCTGGTTTGTTTCAAAAGTATCGCAAATCTGCATGGGCTTGGTTTATTTAAGCGTTAAAAGACCGGGAGTTCTTTTAGAAGGCATCAGGCTTTAGACGGCTTTATAGCTAGAATTGTCCCGTTGGTCGGGTAAATGGCATGTGTGATATCGAAAAAAATAAACACGGCGGTGTAAAAAGAAACATTGAGAGAAAAATTCAGGAATAATCGCTAACTCTCTAAATGAGGTGACGCGGCAAATTCGATAAAATCCCTCAGATAGTGAATCTCTTCATCGGTTTCACGGTGGCCAAGAAATATCTTTTTTGCAATGCCCTTTTTCCCCAGTTTCACGGGGTAAAGTTCAAAGCGTGAGGCATATTCTTCCACAAGCCAGCGTGGGAGAGCTGCGACGCCTCTTCCATGTGCCACCATCACCAGCATGATATCTGTAGTTTCTATCTGCTTCTGCTGTCGTGGTCCGATGCCTGCGGGTTGCAGAAATTGCGTGTAAATATCAAGCCTTTCGGGCGGGACAGGGTAGGTAATCAATGTTTCGCCTGCGAGCTGTTCCGGTAAGACGAATTTTGCATCCCGCAACGGATGTTCCGGGCCGACAACCAGAACGAGTTCATAGTCAAAAACCGGGCTGAACTTCAGGCCCGGTTTATAAAGCGGGTCAGGGGTGACCAGAATATCAATTTCGTTACTGAACAGCGCGCCGATACCACCAAACTGGAATTTCTGCCGCACATCCACATCAACCTTTGGCCACCTCTCCAGATAGGGAGAGACCACTTTCAGGAGCCACTGGTAGCAGGGATGGCACTCCATACCGATGCGGAGTGTGCCGCGCTCGCCATTAGCGAATTGCTGAAGTCGGCTTTCTGCCAGTTCAAATTGAGGGAGCAGGCGGTTCGCCAGTGATAACAGCCATTCACCCGCCTGAGTAAGCACAAGAGACCGCCCCTCCCGCCGCCAGATTTTGACCTCAAGCTGGTTTTCAATCTTGCGGATAGCATGGCTGAGGGCTGACTGCGTCAGATTCAGGCGCAGCCCGGCTGCCGTCAAGGAGCCCTCGCGCGCGACTTCCTGAATGATTCTCAGATTACTGCGATCCAGAACACTCACGCTTCACCCCAAAAATGCATGAAATTTATATAGCCATGAAAACGTATCATTTCAGTTCAATTGTATAAACTCTTATCATGATGCCTTTTTACAATTCATTGGATTGCTCTTTGTCGCCTCCGACTGATAATCTCGGCTTTCCATGTTCTCGCCTTGCTCCTACGCCACATGGTAAGGCCGTTTCTGAATGGATCTTGATTTTTTAGAGATGTTTCAGGATTTTTCAAGGTGACAGACATTGTGACGTCATGAAAATCGGAAAAGCCCTCATGCACTGACTGACTGACTGACTGACTGACTGACTGACTGACTGACGGGCGCAGGTACCCTGCACCCGCCAATCTTCATCCGGACTCCCCTTAATCAGGCGGTTGTCTGGGCGGCCAGTTCTCTGCGCACGATATCCGCGCCTGCCGTTAGAGCATTGAGTTTGCCTCTGGCGACGGAGCGAGGCAAAGGGGCCATGCCGCAGTTGGTGCAGGGATAAAGCTTATCCGCATCTACAAACTGAAGGGCTTTGCGCAACGTGTCGGCAACTTCCTCTGGTGTTTCAATGGTATGGGTTGCGACATCAATAGCCCCAACCATGACTTTTTTACCACGGATGAGTTCAATCAGATCCATCGGAACGCGGGAATTCTGACATTCCAGTGAAATCAGATCGATATTGGATTTTTGCAGTTTAGGAAAAATCTCTTCATATTGTCTCCATTCTGTCCCAAGAGCATTTTTCCAGTCGATATTGGCTTTGATGCCATAGCCATAGCAGATATGGACAGCTGTTTCGCACTTCAGCCCTTCAATGGCTTTTTCCAGAGTGGCGATGCCCCAGTCATTCACTTCATCAAAAAAAACATTAAATGCGGGCTCATCAAACTGGATGATATCAACACCAGCCGCCTCTAACTCTTTGGCTTCCTGATTGAGAATTTTGGCGAATTCCCATGCCAGTTTTTCGCGGCTTTTGTAGTGGCCATCATAGAGCGTATCGATCATGGTCATGGGGCCTGGGAGTGCCCATTTGATTGGCTTCTTCGTCAACGCACGTAAAAATTTAGCATCCTTGACGAAGACGGGCTTTTCTCGCGTTACTGCACCTACAACTGACGGTACGCTCGCATCGTAACGGTTACGAATTTTGACCGTCTGGCGATTTTCAAAGTCAACACCGTGAAGGTGCTCAATGAATGTTGTGACGAAATGCTGACGGGTCTGTTCGCCATCGCTGACGATATCAATCCCTGCGCGATCCTGATCATCCAGCGTTAGACGCAGCGCATCCTGTTTGCCTTCAATCAATTCCTCACCCTGCAATTTCCAGGGCGACCAGAGTGTTTCAGGCTTTGCAAGCCAGGAGGGTTTGGGCAGGCTGCCGGCGGTTGAGGTGGGGAGCAGTGTTGTCATGAGAAATAGCCTTGAGTTTCTGGTTGATCAAGCTGCGGAACGCGCAAGCCATTGTTCAAGAATATCTTGATATGGCTTGATAAAATTCTCTTCTGTAAACTTACCCTGCGCGACGGCCAGTTGGCTCCTCTCTTCCCGGTCATAGACGATCCGGGTGATGGAATAATCCTGGCTGTTTAAACTCGGCTGGTAGCAACCATCTGCCGCAGAGTTGGCATTGTAAATTTCAGGACGGTAAATTTTCTGAAAAGACTCCATCGTGCTGATGGTGCTAATGAGCTCAAGATTGGAGTAATCAGAAAGAAGATCACCAGAAAAATAAAAAGCCAGAGGCGCAACGCTATTGGGAGGCATAAAATACCTTACCTGCATTCCCATTTTTCCAAAATATTGGTCAGTAAGAGAAAAATCAGGCTGCTGATATTCAACACCCAATACAGGGTGGCGGTTTGCTGTGCGGTGATAGGTTCTGTTGGTTGAGACACTAAGGCATATGACAGGATTTTTCTTAAAATTATCCTTGTATATTCGTGAATTTACAACTCTCTTAAAGAGATTTCCATGAAGGTCACCAAATTTATCAGGCGTGCTAAATGCGGATTGATGCCTGTTATGCTCCTGCAATAAGACACTAAAATCATAATCCCGCACGTAAGAGGAAAAATTATTCCCAGTGAGACCTTCAATGCGCTGATTGTTTTTTTTATCGACAATTGTCGTATTCAGAACCTCAATTAGAGGAAAAGTCTCACGCCTGCCTGAAACATCAATATTCATCTCAAAGGAGATGATTTCAATCTCGACAGAATAGCGGTTCCCTTCAGGATTATCCCAGTGCGCCAGGGCATTAAAACGATTATCAATCATTTTTAGGACATTGCGCAGGTTTTCCTGACGGCTTTCCCCTCTTGCAAGATTGGCAAAGTTGGTTGTGAGGCGCGTATTATCTGACGGATGGTAGTTTTCATCAAAGCGAATCCGCTTGATATGAAAAGTAGAGTCTTCAACCATTGGAGTATTGCATCCTGATTTTTCTGATTTTCTCAGGGGGTAGGATTCACCGTGTTTGCTGTTAAGCGTGGTAGGCACTTTATGCCTGACTGTATCATTGAATAAAAATGATTTTATTTCATTAAATGATGAATTTCATTCATTTCGTTATGTGAGAAAATTTCTATTCTGGAAGAGTATTAAAATCAGAGGCTGGTCAACATGCTGCCTAATGCATGGAGTGAGGGCGTGCCAGCCAGGCCATTTCTATGTGGAAAATTGATATCTGCCTTTTTCCGGCCCCTGACGTTCAGTCTTGCGCGCCGTGCGCGTTTGGCGGCATATTGCACAAGCAAATGCTTTGATGGTCCCGCGCAAGCGGGTTAATAGGGAACACCGTCACGCACTGGGCGAAAGATCGTCCAGATGCATAGTCGGAGGCTGCTCCCGCAACTGTAGACGGTATGCTGCTGGTTCGTTCACCTCAGACGTGGACCACTGTTCCCATAGGGGGCGGGAAGGTTGGAACCAGTTAGCGATGATCCGTGAGCCAGGAGACCTGCCATCGTTCAATCACCAACCGTCGGGCGGGTGTACCGAAGGGAGGAGAAAATAAATGTCTGTCTGCCTCACGCATTGGTCGCTCCTGATGGATCAGGGAATGATATCCTTTCAGAGCAAGGGTTTGTGCCAGCATCATTTGTAATCGATGGTCTGGATGAAGTCCTCATGCTGCTGACAGTGTAGGGCTATCAGCCTCCTCAGGGTCAGATATCGGACAATGGCGGAGTTTGTCTGGTACTGATAACGGGTTACGCTTGCTCAGACAAAATGTGAGAGACAGTAAGACGCTCCATGCGGGGTGTTGTTTCCTTTCGCTTTGTGCTGCGCCAGATGAAATGCCGAGGCAATGGAAAACGACAGTCACACAACTTCAGATCATTCAGAGTGCGCTCAACCGAGCGATTTAAGACGGACCAGAATCAATCCTGATTTCTGGTATCCCCTGGCATGGTCGCGTGAATTGGGGCGGGAGAAGGCAATTGATGTCCGGTTTGCGGGGCGGCATCTCGTTCTCGTACGCCCCAAAAATGGTGCTCCGTATGCGTTGGACGGGCTCTGTGCCCATCGGCAGGTTCTCCTGGGTAAAGGGAGTGTCCATGGTGATCTTATACGCTGCAGCGGACACGGTTTGAGATATAACCGGGACGGGCAATGTGTTTCACCCAATGTTTCTGCCAAAGCGCCATGTCTGCGTCTTAAAACGTGGGCCTGCCGGGAAAAAGGTGGGCTGATTTTTGTTTTTATGGGGGATCAGTCTCTGGCTGATAAAACCCCGTTTCCTGATTTTCCAAAGGTGGAAGACAGAAATTACCGAACCCGACGCTTTGGTGAGGTGGTGAACTGCCATTACAGTTTCATGCATGAAAACCTGATGGATATGAATCATCAGGTTTTGCACAGTCGGCTTGTCGGTAAAATGAAGCCGAGGTTCCTCGGCATGGAGCACGGCGATGATTTTGTTGAAGCACGCTATACTTTTGCACGAACAGGGGGCAAGCAGCCTTTGAGCGAGGCTCTGATTTACGGTCAGCGGCGCCCCGATGGCCGGGATTTTGCCTATCGGGACGTTATGACCATCAGGACACAATATCCCTATCAGATTCTGCGTATTGAAACGCAGGGGATTGAAGAGCCTGTGATGGAACTATGGATTTCATACGTTCCTCAGGACCGCGAGGAACTGACCAACCGTGTCTTCGGGTTGTTGTCGATCAAACGACTGAAAGTGCCGTTTCTGCTGGATCTGGCGTGGCCCATACTGGTCGCGTTCACAGAGCGCGTCTTTTTTGAAGATCGTGAAATTGTTGAGCTGGAGCAGGCTGCGTGGAAAGACCTTGGTGGAGACCATAATCAGGAAGTCTTCCCCGTTATCAATCAACTTCGTGATCTGCTGAGGCGATGTGGTCAGGCAGAAGACCCATGATGTCATGAGTCTGAGTGCCTAAAAGATTTGAAGCAGAGGATGCAGGTCTTGAGTAACGTCATGAAATTCCCCATCCAAAGCGGGGCCGCGAGGTCCTATCTGGGGGCGCAAAATCTTACACAGGATCAATGCCACTTCATTCTTTCTCTTCCGATAAGTGGCTCGTATGGCCTGCCTAAAATGGATCGCGGTAGCATCCGCGCATCCTTGATATTGATGGGATATGTGGCTGCCGGATGTTCCGCACGGTGGGGGAGTGCAGCGGCACGCCTTACCCCTAGAGGATGCATCCTGCATCGAAAATTGATTTCAGGTGATATTTTCTGAAGGAATTAAATGACCGCTGCGGGATGAGAGCAGCAGAGGCGCTATGAATGTGTGAGGGAGGCCACCCTATGCGGCCTCCCTCAATGGATGCCCTGCGCTTACCAGCTTAAAGCACTGTCCTCATTGGCAAAAGTTCCTGTCGGGCCATCATCTTCCAGAAGAGCGTACGTGATAGCAATCTTCGCAGCCTGATCAGGCGTGCGGTCTCCATAATGATTGGTGGCATCTGTTGCAGTCAGGCCGGGGCAGATTGCATTGACCTTGATGTTTTTGTCCGCGAGCAGCTTTGCGTAGCTGAGTGTCAGAGAATTCAGAGCAGCCTTGGATGCCTGATAGGTCGGCATGGCGACGTCTTTGTAAATCCAGTCTGTCTGGCCCCGGCTCGTAAACGAGGCCAGAACGGACGACACATTGACAATCCGTCCATGCGCGGATTTTTCAAGCAACGGGATCATTGCGTCGGTAAGTGCTGCTGTGCCGACAACGTTTGTCGCGAGCGTTCTCGAGAGTTTCTCCCGCACTGACAGATCCGGATAAAAGTCCAGGCTGATGCCAGCATTGTTTACCAGAATATCAAGACGACCGTATTTCTCGCTGATCAGCACTGCCAGATTATCGATCGTGGCCTGATTGGTTGTATCCAGCTCAACAGCTTCCACCTGTGCGTCCGGGGTGCTGATTTCCGTCGCGATTTTCTGACCAGACTGAAGGTTTCTGGCACCCAGCAGGACTTTGACGCCCTTGCGGGCGAGGCCCTGTGCAATGGCCAGGCCAATACCACGGGTTGCCCCGCTGACAAGGGCAATCGGTTGACTTTGGGTCATGATCATAAATCTTTCAAAGGTGTGGAAGAGTAAGAAAACTTTGTTTTTCTGGCAGGCCGGTGCCCGTCATTTTCTGTGGAGATAGACAGACAGCATCAGGAGACTGAGCACGATGACCGGCGCAATGGCGTGAGAATACTCACCGTGGAAAACCACTGTGGCGATTGCTGCCGCCATAATGCAGCCGCCCAGAAGGCTACCGATAATACGGCTTGCTGATCGTGCCATCAGCAGGGCGGCTGCCAGCTCAAAGCCGCCGGTTACAAAATGGAACCAATGCGGATAGCCCCATCGTGCATATTCGTCCGCAATGGTCGGGGGTGCCACGAGGTTTCCGGCCGCACCGATAATAAAAAAGCCTACGAGAACGTAAGCCAGAACCTGTCTGGCAGTTATGTTACGCATGATCCGTCTCCTGTGCCGCGGCAAGGAAAAGAGAAACCGCCAGTGTCACGGTGTTGTTGTCCTGCTCTTTGGTCGTGCAGCGGCCACCACTGAGCAACTGCAACTGGGCTTCTCCCGTGACCATATGAATGAACGCGTAAGCCAGCCCTGATGGGTCCAGCGCGGGACGCAGAGTGCCCTGTTCCTGTTGCCTCCGGATCCATGCGGCAAGGACCGATTTTGCATTATGATGGCCAGCAGACCAGATGGTTCGTGAAAGCTGCGGAAACCGCTTGCCTTCAGCAATCATCAGGCGGTGGAGTTCAAGGACACGGGGCTGTTTGATGATGTGCAGGATTTCTGCACCAAATTTCTCTAGTGTTTGCCGTACGCAGCCATCTTCCAGCGTGAGGCTTTCAAGCGGTTCTGCCAGTTTCACGCATTCTTCCGCGATGACGGCGGAAAAAAGCCCTTCTTTGCCCCCAAAACGCTCATAGATGTTGCGCCGCGATCCACCGACCTGCTGGATGAGCATATCCATGGAGGTGGCTTCATAACCATGCTCAAGGAAAAGCTCTGTCGCCGAGGCTGTGAGCTTTCTCAGGCGCTCCACCCCTTTGGGGTGCAGTCCTTTTTCAGACGCAAGATGGAAAGGAAGATCGGTGGTCGCCATGCCTGAACATAAACCCTTATGCTTTTAAGGTATGGTAATATACCGTACCATAATTACAAGAGCTTCTTTTCATCATAGCCGCGAAGTCGAACTGCATGAGATAAAGACTGGTTTGATAGGCGTTTGGCTGGCATGCGGATAATCTCGCCCACCCGTGCCCCTGCGGCTGATCTGTGCCGCAGGGTCGTATAGGGACGTGTGAGACTATCCGTCACGTCTTTGTTTGTCCCGGGTGGCTTATCGTGCTGACAGGGCTGCCTGATAACGCTGCTCGACGACGTCCCAGTCCACCAGGTTCGTCAGGAAGGCCTCCACGTATTTTGGGCGCATATTGCGGTAATCAATATAATAGGCATGCTCCCAGACATCACACGTCAGCAACGCGGTGTGACCGTGAACCAGCGGGGTATCGGCATTGGCGGTTTTGGTAATGGCCAGCTTTTTACCGTCATGCACCAGCCAGCCCCATCCGCTCCCGAACTGGGACACGCAGGCATTTTTGAACTCGGTCATGAAGGCATCCAGAGAGCCGAAATCCGTTACCAACTGCTTTTCGAGGGCACCGGGAATGGCCCCGCCGCCTTTGGCTTTCATGCTGAGCCAGAAAAAGGAATGGTTCCAGTGCTGGCCTGCCTGATTGAACAGAACTTTCTGCGCGGGATCCTGTGCAGATTTGCGGATCACCTCGTCCAGGTCCAGCCCATGAAACGGGCCGCTGGCTGTCAGCTCATTCAGTTTATCAACATACGCCTTATGGTGCTTGCCATGATGATACTCGAGCGTCTCGGCTGACATGTAAGGTGCCAGCGCGTCCGGAGCGTAAGGAAGCTCAGGAAGTTTGAACATTTTTTCCCCAATTCTGTTTAACTTAACCCTCGCCTACGAGGGGCGTCCCGTTACCGGGGCGTCTTCCAGCCGGGTTTGCACCGCGTAGCCGGCAATCTGATAAACGGAGAGCGCCACAGTCCGTGCGCGGTCGACAATCATCCGGGTTTCCGGCAACTCGGGCAGCGTTCCACTCTCACGCTCCATCAGCGCGACAACGGCTGGGCGTAACTGCTCCACACAGGCCAGTCGGGCCTGCAGGGGGAGGCCAGACTGGCTGGCAAGGCGCACCAGTTCCGTGCAGGCGCGGCGCAGGAAAAGGACAGCTTTTTCAGGCTCTTCCTGTGTAAAAAGCAGATCGGCCAGGTTATGGCATGACACGACAAAAACACTGGGGGCTGAAAGAGGAAGCCCTTTCTCCTGAAAATGATTCAGAAGCCCGACGGCTTTAGCCATGGCGTCTTCATAGAGCGCCTGAGCCTTCTGCATATCCTGAAGTGCGTAATCCCGATTGGCCTGCCGGGACAGCTTCTGCCAGACGGCGCAAGCTTCTGATGACTGGTCAAACTGCGACATTTTCACGACATTTCATTCCGTGGACTGTCTAGTGTCCGGCGTTGATTAATAAGCAGTTACTTCATGTTATGCAATATGCTATATTTATATGTAGAGTGAAACCTTGCGAGTGAGCCTGTCGCGGCATGATCATAAGTTCGCGAGGCGTCAAATGGTCGAAAATCTCCGTTCTGCCGCCCGTATTTCAGTGTGTTGCCTTTATATAATTCCTAAACGAATTGCTTTGGCGACGGCCCCGCAGGTTGTCTGGCTGCGTAATTTTGTGCGGGCTGAAGAAAGATAAAGGCGTATCGCGGCTTCAGAAATACCGAGTTTTTCGCTTATCCTCTGGCCCATCAGGCCTTCTGCGCAGAGGGCAAGGCAATCTTTTTCACGCGCCGATAAACGTGGGATATCCTGTTCTGATCGCAGCCCGGCCTTACGGGCGTGCCATTCATGCAGATAGAGGCCAACCTGGCTGAAGGTCCGTGCGTAACAGCTCTTGAGGGGGGGAGCGAAGCCGTTCTGTCCGGTTATGGTCAGGATACCGAGTTCTCCCCGCAGCCCCCGCAGGGGAATAGTGAGCCCAGACTCCCCCACACCATATTCCCGGGATAAATCCATCACGAGTTGTTCACGGGGTGTGCGACAGACAATTTTAGACCATTCGAAGGGGAGGGCGCTTTCGAAAAGTCTGTTAACGGTCGGGTCGTCTTTTAGAAATCCTTTGGACAGATATAATTCCTGCCAGATCTCATTATAAGTCGTAATAAGAGGGGGCGCTTTTCTTTGTTGCGGGATGGCAGAAAGCATGGCGTAAGTCAGGTTTTCAATGCCTGAAGAGTTCTTTATTTCTTCAACAATTCTCAAAATATCATTTTGTGTGTCAGACTCGTTTATATCATCAAAAAGACGATCGTTGATTGTGATGATCTGCGGGTCAAATTCTGAGTTCGTCATACAGCACAGACACCATTCAGAGGATGGGTCTGATACTGTATGAGGGGAGATGAGGGGTGTCTATTAGGCGGCGAGGGCGTATCGATGCGCGATGTCATGCATACGGGGTTCTGACATCTCAAAAGTCCCTAGCACGATAGGTTTGCCGTCCCATTCAGAGGTTGTAACCGGCACCGGGTCCCATCCTGAACGCATCAGAATACGATACATCGGCTTGAAAAAGACACCGGTTACAATATCAATTCCTGCATCAAGGCAGATTTCGGAAAGCTTTACAAAAAGTTCTCCAGTATAGGATGCCGGGTCTCCTTTCCGATACGTTGCGCAATACCGCGTCACTTCCCAAATGTTTGCGCCATAGATATCGGGGCAGTTGGGGAAGAAGCGATGGAAAACGTTCCGCAGCATTGTTGGGCCAGTTGTCGGCAACAGTCTGATTGATGTGGCATGAGAGCCATCAGGACGTTCTACGACAATATAAAGCGGGTTATACTCCCGGTCATATTCATCTTCTTCTCTTTCATGCTCAACTTTCACATCCCAATTCATGCGAGTGTGAAAAACATCTGCCCGCGCACGGACCATGTTTTCATACGTTCTGTAATTTTTCATTCTTTCTGAGAATGTGAATACTTTAATCATGACACTATCCATTTGGTTTCGGATAATGAAGATTAACGCTCTGCTTGAGAATAAAAATATATCTATTATGCTATATTTACTTTTATGATTTTGGATTGTATTTTGGTCGCCTTTGTTTATTTCTAAATAATTAAATATCTTACATGGTTGTGCCTGGGTGAGTATTTGAATTCATTCCTCCTTCTGGCCAGAGCATTGTAGGAGTCGTTTTCAGATTTTGGACGCCCCGGAAAACGAAGCACTTTGCCGGGCGTTAAAGGACATCTTAGGTAAGAGAGCGGGTCGTTTTTTTTGAGTGCAGAGGGTGTGTATGCAAAAGCTCACTCTTTTGGAAAATGGGAGAGTATACGCATGCAAATAGAGCACGAAATCGCTCAGGATCTTGAGAACCGCGAACGACGCATAGAATTGCTGGTTAAACGCTTGCCTGCCCGGATGCAGACTGCGGTTCACTGGCTGCGGCGTCCTCAGGCGCGCTGGGTGCGTATGCCGGCGGGTGCGTTTTTTATTCTTGGTGGCTGTCTGGCTATCCTGCCTGTGTTTGGGGTGTGGATGCTGCCGCTCGGCTTTTTGCTGCTGTCTGATGATGTTCCGCCTTTACAGCGCCTGACAAATAAAGCTTTGGCATGGGTTGAAGCCAAACGGCCTCATTGGATGGGGCTGCCGCATTTGTAAAAAGCCGCGGCCCGCAGGTAGACCAGTTACCGGGTTTCTTCCATTTTAATATCGTCAGCTTTCAGGTCTGGAACTATATCTTTTTCCGGCTGACATGGAAAAGAGGGGCGTATTGCCTCTGGCTGTTCTTCCTGATCGGGATCGGGTTTGTCTGCATGAGGTTGATGAGGGTGGGGGCCAAAGCCATTCATGGCTTGTTGCATGCCCATTCCGGCTAATCCTCCCGCCATAGCGCCCGCACCGGGGATAGCCCCTAAGGCTGCGGGCAGCATTGTCCGCGCGGCATTTCCAATTTCTACCCTGCCATGAAAGGCAGAATGATGAGTGGGGGCCGTATTCTGGCAAGCTGTTTCAGCAGTTTTTTCTTTATGCGCAGCACAGCCTGCCATGCTGAGGCTCAACACTGTAAGGCCAGTATGTAAACGTCTGATCATGGGGAAACCTTTGTCGTCAGGATCGTTTCATACAGGCCACGCGTGTATGATGCTTTTCCATAAAGGTGATGATTTTTGGTTTGGGAAGAGGGCCTTTTCATTATTTCAAAAATGAAAAGAATGGAGTCCGGACAAACTTTTGCCATACCGCCCGCGGAACAGTGATCACGTTACAGATGAGGTCTCTTATGAAGACAAAATTTATCCTTGCTCTGGCCCTCGGGTGTTTTGCAGTAGCCGCCCCCCAGTCCTATGCTGACCCGCGTGGTCAGGGTGGGCCGGGCGGCCATGGCGGACCCGGTGGCCCCGGTGGTGGTATGGGCGGCCCGGGTGGCGGCCGTCAGCACGGAAACCGTGGCCCCAACATGGGCAATGGCCGTGGTGGTCCGCAGCAGGCTTATGACATGAACCGCAGATGGTCCCGTGGCGAACGCTATGATGGTCCGCGTGAATCCCGCTGGATGGTGAATGACTGGCGGCGTCAGCCGGGCCTGTGGGCACCGCCGAGCGGGTATCAGTGGATGCGCTACGGGAACCAGTTCCTTCTGACAGCCCTCACAACGGGTATTATCGCGGGTGTTGTGAATGCAGGCATGATGGCGGTCACACCGGCCGTGCCCGTCGTGCCAGCAACTCCGATGGTGCCCGTTGCCCCCGGTTACCCGGTGCAACAAGGCTATCCGACCGGGAGTTATGGCAGCCCCTACTAACTAAAAATCTTGCGCAGATGGGCATGGGGAGCGGAGTTCTGTTCCGCTTTCCATAAACCACAAAGCTGAAGGACGTTCCTGAACAAAACGGCCTTCAGGCATACCTTCCGCATATCGATAAAAAAGGGGATGCAGCCAGCTCTGGCGCATCCCCTTTTTTGTAACCTGTTTGGAACCGTTAGGCCTTCGCTGCGTCTGCCAGCGTCTGTTCAATCAGGTCCAGACCTTCATCCAGCAGAGCGTCAGAAGCGGTCAGAGGGGTGAGGATCCGAATGGTCGCCCCTTTTACACCACAGGCCAGCAGGATCAGCCCTTTTTCACAGGCCAGATTACAGAGTTTGCCTGCAGCACCTGCCCGCTGTTCTTCGCTGCCATGGGCTTCCAGAATATCAAACGCCACCATCGCTCCCAGACCGCGAGGCATGCTGACGGGCAGGAGGTCCGTGCGCTTGTGCCAGCTTTCAATACGGGTGCGCAGGCGTTCTCCCATGGCATTGGCGCGGTCCAGAAGCTTTTCTTCTTCAATCACATCCAGCACGGCAAGGGCTGCGGCACAGGCCAGCGGTGCGCCTGCATAGGTGCCCCCAAGGCCGCCGGGTGGGACTGAGTCCATCAGGTCTGCACGGCCAATCACACCGGAAATAGGCAAGCCACCCCCAAGAGATTTTGCAACTGAGACCAGATCCGGCTCAACACCGGAATGTTCAATGCCGAACATCTTACCGGTACGGGCAAAGCCGCTCTGCACTTCATCGGCAATCAGCTTGATGCCGTGTTCATCACACAGGCGACGCAGTTCTTGCAGCAAAGCCGTGGGGGCGACACGGAACCCGCCTTCACCCTGCACAGGCTCAATAATAATGGCTGCGACCTGCGTGGGGGCAATATCGGCTGCAAACAGGAAGTGCAGCATTTTCAGGCTGTCTTCCACACTCACATCACTGTCAGGGAAGGGGATGTGGTAAACCTGACCGGGGAGTGTTCCGAAAGGGGCCTTGTAGGGCAGCACTTTTCCCGTCATGGCCGATGCCAGCAGGGTGCGGCCATGAAAGCCGCCACAAAATGCAATAACGGCATTCCGGCCCGTTGCAGCGCGGGCAATTTTTACGGCGTTTTCCGTTGCTTCCCCACCCGTGGAGAAGAAAATGGTTTTGGCGGGGCCGGAGAACGGCGCGCGTTCGTTCAGTTTTTCAGCCAGCTCAATATAGGATTCGTAGGGAGAAACCTGAAAAGCCGTATGCGTGAAGCGTTCAAGCTGGGCTTTGACGGCGGCCATAACCTTCGGATGGCGGTGCCCGACATTCAGCACAGCAATGCCGCCGCCAAAATCAATATAACGGCGACCTTCCACGTCCCACAGTTCTGCATTTTCCGCACGGTCTGCAAAAATGGGGGTGGAGGAGGCCACGCCTTGGGGCACTGCACTGGCCCGGCGCGTCAGAAGGTCCTTGTTGGTGGTGTTCATGCCGTCTGGCTCCTGAAAAAAGAAGGCTGCGAGAAAGAGGCAGCCCGGACAGAATTGTTTCAATCTCGTAAGTGGTTTTCAGGCAGCGCGGGAGGCGATTTTTTCTTGCTGAGGTGGTGACGAATTGTCACCGCATCTGGCGACGTGTTCAGGATGCCAGTCTCTCTGTTGAGATTTGCTCCAGCAGCCAGTCCCGGAAAAAGCTCAGGCCCCGGTTTTCCCAGCCTCTGTCTGTAGTGCGCAGCACGTAGGAGCCGAGGGGCGTGTTGTGGATGGGTGTTCGGGTGGGCTGGATGCGGATCAGGCGTCCTGTTTCCAGATCATCCCCCAGCAGGAACGGGTTGCTCAGGGCAATGCCTTCCCCGGCGCGGGCGGCGGCCAGTGTAATATGGGCCTGCCAGAGGCGGCCTGCGCTGGGAATGGTTTTGGCCGGTACATGCTGGGCCTGAAACCACAAACGCCATTCTGCATCATCTTCTTCCTGCAGCAGAGGCGCGTGGAGCAGATCAGCCACGGTTTCCGGCTGCCCGCCGAGTGCGGCCAGTCCTTCCGGAGAGATCACCGGAAAAACCGGAGGCCGCGCAATGTCCACGCTGCACAGGCCGCGCAGGGTGAGGGCTGCGGCGGTATCCCGCACATAGCAAATGTCTGCATGAGTCTCGGCCGCAATGCCGGTGGCGTGGAAGGCCGTGTTGGCATCAATCGGGCGGAGTATAAAATCCATTTCCGGATAAGTCCGGCGAAAGGCGGCAAGGCGCGGGAGCAGCCAGTGATACGCAAAGCCGTGGACGCAGGTAACGGTCAGGCTGGGTGTTTGCTGCCGGATTTCTGCTGTTGCCCGCGCTAATCCCTCCAGATGGGGAAGGATCTGGCTATAATAAGTCTGCCCCGCCGGTGTAAGGCCGCCCGTGGTGCGATTACGGAGTGGTGTGCCGAGTATCTGTTCAAGGTCGCGCACATGCCGGCTGATGGCAGCGTGATCCACGCGCAGTTCCGCAGCCGCACGCCGAATGCCCCCGGTGCGGGCAAAGGCGGCAAAGGCATTCAGGGCTGCCAGAGGGGGGATGCGGTATCGCTGGTCCATAGGGGCGCAAGACAACTGTTGAGCCTGCTACTTGGGCGCAAAATGTGTTGGGTGCAAGAGAACGGCGCGGGCGCGCATTGCGGCGCGACTCCCCGTCTTTCCTAAGTGTGAGAGGGACGCAGAGAGTGGAGGTGCAAATTTTTTTTGCAAAAAAGAGCAAAAATCCCGGAAAACTGCCAATTTTTTATCACGAAATCGTTATGCCTGAAATTTAATCAAATGCTCTGAAAGTGATCCATTTCCCGTCGCTTCAGGTGCCGCCGGGTCACGACTGCCTGTTTTTTATACTACAAATATTATCGGGATATGCTGATAAAATACAGTGATTCTATAGAATGATTACTGGAAGATCAGGTCTCAAGAAGAGTGCTTCACTCTGCATTTTCTGAATATCTGAGTGCTTTTATTTTCCTGTTGCGCAAGTGAAGGGAGGTGTGGTTTTAGCCGTCCACACGCTAAATCCAGAGGAAAATAAATAATGCTTATTCATGTTGTTAATGACGCTATGTCCGCCGCCATGCAGGTTGCCCCGATGGCTCCGATGCTCGCCTTCCTGCCGATTGTTGCCATGCTGATGCTGGCTACCGCGTTTTCTGACCGCACAGCCTGAGCGCTTTCACGCGTTTCAGTCTGTTTTCCCTGTGTCAGCCTGCTGTGGCGCTGTGCCACACCACTAAGGTGAACACAGGTGTCCGGACCGTCATTCCTGAGGAATGACGTCAGTCCGGGGCGGGCCGCCTGCCAGAGCAGAGCCCGACTTTGCTGCCTCGTGCAGCCTTTTCCCCCTTTATGCTGACCTGCCGTGCCTCCTGCATCTTCCCTGACAGATCTTTCTGTTTAAAACCGGGTGATCCGTCTTTTAATTAAGGCGTGTTGTTCATCACTGTTCGGGGCTGCACATGCAGGATCTTTTTAATGCGCATCATGTCGGGAATTCCCGCCCGCTTGGTTTGTCTGACGATGTTGTCAGCACCGCAACCTATGGCGGCCCGGACCAGTGCTATCGTTACACGCTTAAACGTGTGTGGGATGCGTCGCGTCCTGTCGTGATGTGGCTGATGATGAACCCCTCCGTTGCAACGGAAGTGGGGGATGACCGCACTGTGGCCAAATGCCAGCGTTATGCTCGCGCATGGGGCTATGGCGGTATTCTGGTAGGCAACACCTTTGCCTATCGCTGCACCGACCAAACGCGCCTGCTGGAAACGCCGGACCCGGTCGGGCCGGAGAATGATGCCGCTCTTCTGCAAATGGCGCGTGAGGCGGACATGGTGATTGCTGCCTACGGCTCCCCCCAGCACAAGGCCCTGCGTGACCGTGGTCCAGCCGTGGTGCGCACGCTCCAGCAGCACGGCATTCCTGTGTATGCCATGAAAGTAGGGGTCAATGGCCGCCCATGCCATCCGCTTTATCTGCCTGCTGCTCTCAAGCCTGTGCTGCTGCCTGCGTCCTGATCAGGGTTGCGTGGCGGCGCAGACGGTTGACGAAAGCCTGCCTTCAGTATCCGATCAGCCAGAACAGGGTCACGCCGCAGCACAGTCCCTGCGGCGGGGCCGGGAATATGGCGGGGACGCACGCCTCGCTCCTGCAGGGGAAGGATTGGAATGACTGGTTCGTCACAGGCGCAGAACGCCACACCGGAAGAGAACACGCAGGCCCGCATGCTGGACCGGCTGGGAGAAGTGGCTGTGCGCACCGGCCTGAATGTCGCACCGGGGCAGCAGGTGATTATCACCGCACCGCTGGATGCCGTGCCGCTGGTGCGGCGCGTGACAGAACATGCCTATAAGGCCGGGGCGTCGCTCGTCACCACTTTTTACGCGGATGAAGAAACCACTCTGGCCCGCTACCGCTTTGGGCATGAAGACACGTTTGACACCGCAGCCGACTGGATGGCCCGTGGCATGACGGAGGGGTTCCGCGCCGGGGCCGCGCGTCTGGCCATTACCGGGAGCAACCCGGCCCTTCTGGCAGGCCAGAACCCGGAGCATATTTCCCGCGCCAGCCGGGCCGCCTCCCGCGTGAACCGGCCTGCCATGGAGATCATCACCAATTTTGATGTGAACTGGAACATCGTTGCAACCGCCACGCCCGCATGGGCAAAGGTAGTGTTTCCTGACTTGCCGGAAGATCAGGCTGTGGCGCGTCTGTGGCAGGCCATTTTTGCGGCCTCTCGTCTGACGGGGGCTGACCCTGTGGCCGACTGGGCAGAGCATAACGCCAACCTGCATCGCCGCGCCAGGTTTCTGAATGACGCCCGTTACGCTGCACTGCATTTCACCGGACCGGGGACGGACCTGATGGTCGGTCTGGCCGATGGGCATGACTGGGCTGGCGGGTCTGAAAAGGCGGGCAATGGCATTATCTGCAACCCGAATATCCCGACGGAAGAAGTGTTCACCACCCCGCACCGCCTGAAGGTGGACGGGCATGTGTCCAGCACCAAGCCGCTCTCTCATCAGGGCACGCTGATTGATGACATCCGCGTGCGGTTTGAAGGCGGCAGGATTGTCGAGATGCACGCCGCAAAAGGGGAAGAGGTTCTGGCCCGCGTGCTGGATACGGATGAAGGCGCACGCAGGCTGGGTGAAGTGGCTCTCGTACCGCATTCCTCGCCCATCTCGCAGAGCGGAATCCTGTTCCAGAACACGCTGTTTGATGAAAACGCCGCCAGCCACATCGCACTGGGTCAGGCGTACACCAAATGCATGCTGGATACGGCCGGGCAGGATGAAGCAGCACTTGCCGCGCGTGGTGCCAATAGCAGCATGATCCATATCGACTGGATGATCGGCTCTGGTGAAATTGACGTCGATGGCATTGATGCAAACGGGACCGCTGTGCCCCTGATGCGCAAAGGTGAATGGGCTATTTCGGCCTGACGTGAAGAAGGATTGTAGTGTTATGAATGGAATGAAGAAGGCCGCTCTGGCCGCAGTTCTGATGGCAGGCAGCGTGCTGGCGCAGCCTGCTCTGGCGCAAACCGCTGCACCGGCTCAGGCACCCGCCCAGACGCAGGGCGCACCGGCAACTCGCCCCAACCTGACCCCGGAGCAGATCACCACCCTGCAGCGGGATATGACGACGGCGCTGCATTACAAACTGGCGTCCAATGTGGTGCCGCGTCTGACCTCTACGCTTAAATCCATTCAGGCTGCCAAGATCCAGCCGCCGGGGCGCTTTGGCATGTCTCTGGAAGAGCAGATTGCTATGGTCGGGAAAGTGCCCGGTCTGGAACCCATTTTGAAAACCAACGGTTTTACGGCGCGTGAATTTGTCATGAGCCTGACCTGTGTGGGTCTGACCGGTAGCCTGATGAACGTGCCGCCGGGGCAGGCGACGAATGGTGTCCCGACGCCGGAGGCGGCCAATGTTGCAATTCTGAAGAGCAATCCGCAGGAAATGCAGGAGCTGATTACTGTTTTGCGGGCGGAGCATCAGCCTGCGGCGCAGTAAGACGCAAAACCATCGTTTACGTTTTGCAGACGGGCAGCATTGTAAAAATGCTGCCCGTTTTTGTTTATGAAAAGTTTAAGCGACGGTCTCCGCCAGATTTTTTCTGGCAGCGTTAATCGCCTTTTCCGCTGTGGCGTTTGGCGTGATCAGGCGGCTTGCCCGGCTAAGCGCCATGATGGGGAAGAACTGCCGGTACAGGTCATACCGCAGCATGAACGCCCTTGAGAGTTCCGCCCCCTGAAGCAGACGTTTTGACAAGGCCGGATCATCCAGCTTGATGGTCTGGCCCACACCGTAGCCGGGGAAGCCGGTGCCGGTATACTCTTCTTCCGTCCAGCTTCCGTCTGGTTCCTGCCGGTCAATCAGATAGCGGCAGCCTTTTTCAATAGCAGCGAAATCCTGGGGGCGGGCAGCGGCAATCAGCCCCATCAGCGCCCATGCAGTCTGGGACGGTGTGGTTTTGCCACGCCCAATGGCGGAAACCTCCATGTAGGACGCGCAACTTTCACCCCAGCCCCCATCGTCCTGCTGGTGGGCCACCAGCCAGTCACAGGCTTTGGTGATGTAGGGCTGCGTCATGTTCTCCCCAATGGCGGCCAGAGCAGGCAGAACCGCCCCGGTGCCGTAGACGTAGTTCACGCCCCAGCGGCCAAACCATGGTCCCTGCGGGTCCTGTTCGGCCCGGACATACGCCAGCGCGCGTTGAATACAGGGCAGGTCACGCGGGAGGCCCAGAATTCCGAAAGCTTCCAGAATATGCGCAGTGACATCCACAGACGGGGGGTCAAGCGCTTCTCCAAAGTCACAGAACGGGATTTTGGAAAGAAGGGTCTTGTTGTTGTCCTTATCAAAAGCCCCCCAGCCGCCGCAGGAGCTTTGCATACCGACCAGCCACCGCACGGCCCGTGCAATAGCCTCTTCAACGCCGCGTTCTTTCCATTCCGGCCTGTGGCGGCAGGAGGCGAGGGCGATCAGCGCGACGGCGGTATCATCCGTATCCGGGTAGAAGTCATTGGCATATTCAAAGGCCCAGCCACCGGGTTCCACATCTGGCAGCTTGATGGACCAGTCGCCTTTCACGCGGACCTGCCGGTCCAGCAGCCAGCCCAGAGCTTTGTCCATCTGCGGTGTAAAGCGTTCTTCGGCTTTGGCGTCATGCAGAGCCATAATGGCCAGCATGGTATCCCAGACCGGGCTGTTGGTGGCCTGAATCCAGGAGGCATCGCCTTTATCATGCCGCCAGCCGGGATCATTCAGCGCATCAAGCGCCTTGGCCATAACGGGGTGATGGAACTGAAACCCTTCTCCATGCAGGGCCATCAGGCCATAGACCCACGGTGGCTGAATGCCGCCCCAGCCTCCATCCGCATCCTGATGGCGGATGATCCATTCCAGCATATGGCGAATGGCGGCTTCACGTAGTGTATTGCGTTTGAGAAATTTGGACTGGAGCCAGTGCAGGCCTTTATCCGTCGTGCGGAAAAAATCTGACCAGAGATCCCGGCCTTCCTTTTTGGGCAGCGTATAGTCAAAATTCGCACGCCCTTCAGGGAAGAGCGCATTCAGGCGGTCCTGCGGGCGCAGGGGGCGGCTGGGGCGGCGCGCGGAGATCACGGCCAGCGGAACCAGTGTGGCCCGCGCCCACTGCGCAAAATTATAGATGGAGAAAACGAACTTGTTGGGGAACCAGATAATTTCCGGCGGAAGGTTGGGAGTTTTCTCCCACGGCCATTCCCCAATGAGCGCCAGCCAGTAGCGCGTGAAAACCCGGATATTTCTCAGGCCGCCTTTTTGCGCAATCCATGCGCTGGCCTTGTGCAGAGCGGGATGATCTTCCGGATAGCCGAGTGAGCGTAAGGCCGCATAGGCTTCAACCGTCGCGTTAATATCCCCGTTACCTGCACCCAGATAAATCCCCCAGGAGCCATCGTCCCGCTGCGTTTGCAGCAGCGCGTTGCCCAGACGCGGGCGCAACGGGTGGTCGTCCAGACCAAGAAACCACAATGCCAGACACCATTCGGCCTCCATGGAGGCATTGGACCCAACCGGCCCAACCCAGTGGCCATCGGGCTTTTGCTGGCTGATCAACCACTCACAGGCGGAAGAGACAGTATGGGTCAGGCTGTTTCCCATACTTTTGAATAGTGGCATATTCATTCTATAAACACCTACAAAAAATAGAAGATCTTGTCTGGACGATTTAGGTTTTTGATGGTCTGGCTGCCTCTGTTGGCAACATCAGTTTTTGAATATCCGCAAAGGCCGCATGCCACTCGGCATCTGGCATGGTGATAAAACCAAAACTGCGAAGAAAAAAAGCACCTTCTGCGGCAAAAATCATGGTGCGTATCTGCCGTGCTTCATCAGAATGGCAGACGTCGTTCGTCAGCCAGCTGGCATACCAGTCTCGTATTTTTTTGAGATGATCTGGAGATTGTAAAAGGGTGATGAGCGTGCCGGCAATCCGGGTGCGGGTTGCATCATCAAGCTGGCCACAGGCCTGAACATACGCACGGGCCTTATCAGCAGGGCTGGCGTCTGGGGGCGTGTGTTTCAGCACTTCTGAATCGAAGGCTGTAATCCAGCGGTCAATCAGGGCCGTAATCAGGTCGTCCTTACTGCCAAAGCAGTATTGCAACCCGCCCTTGGTAATTCCGGCCTCCCGGGCGACCGCGTCGAGCGTCAGAGCGATTGCACCGTCTCTCTGGACAAGCTGCTCTGCACACTCCATGATCCGTTCCCGGTTGATGGTTCTGGGGCGTGCCATAACCTTCTCTTGCTCGTTGTTTCCGTCCAATCGGAATTAAACGAGATATTTTTCCCTTACAAGCCTGTTTTGGGCATACAGCCATGCCTGTTGCGAGGCTCTGTGGTGCGGTGCTCCCGCGTCTTACAGGGAGCGTGGCCTCAGCAATGGGCGGCGCGTGGCGGAAGGGTCAGGCTGTGCAGCGTGCCGCGCATGCGGAAATCGCCAAAATCCATATCCAGCATGTCGGAAACGCCATTTGCAAAATAGCGCATGCCAATCTCGTAGTCTGGCAGGATGCTGTCCGGCGTGCGGCTGAAAAACGCCACATGCACGCGCCCGGCAGGCTGATTGGCCAGAGCGGGGGAGGTGACCGGGTCTTTCGGCGGCCCCCAGCCCAGAAGGGTGATGTATGTCTCCTGCGCGCCATCCGGTCCGGTGCCGTCAAACAGCAAGGGGGCAATGTTCGGTGCGCCACGCTGTGCTGCGGCAAGAATGGCGGCGGTGTGCGCCATGGGGAACAATGTGCCGTCCGGCAGCTTCAGCGTTTTCTTAATCGGCTTTTCATACTGCACAATGCCGTGCCCCTGCGCATCGACATTGGCTTCTCCGCTGACAACCTGCAGCACGGCATCATTGGATTTCTGCACCGTGCGAAACACCAGATGCCGCCCATCCTTGCTTTCCAGCGTGGTGTAATCGGACACCATGTTGACGGCGCCCCCGTTTCGGGTCGCGCTCTGAATATCCAGATGTTGCTGAGTGGACCATGCCGAGCACGTATCCCGCACCACATAGGTCATATTGCCTGTGGCGGAGAGCGTATTGCCGCCGGATTCCGCCAGACTGAGGTCATAGAGCGCCCGCTGGCCAACCAGTGCGCTGGTGGCGTTCGTCGGGGCGGATGTCGGTGTGGGGGAAGACGGGTGTGCTGCTGCAAGGCAGGCGGAGGGCAGGGCGCTTAAAAGAAACGCCGAGGCCAGATACCCCCGGAAGGGGCGGCCCCCGTCTGGTCGGGGTATCAGGCTCATGTGGCTGAACGCCCGACGGGCATGGCGGCGGAGGAATGCAGTCATGCCTGCGAGAAAAGAGCATCCGGGGCGGAAGCGCAACCACCCCGAATGCGGCATCTGACGTGCGTCAGTCTTTTTTAACGGTCGGTTTCGGCTTGGGCAGGTCCAGAGCCAGAGAAAGCTCTTTCAGCCGTTCCGGCGGCACGGTAGCCGGAGCGCCCATCATCAGGTCTTCGCCCTGCTGGTTCAGCGGGAACAGGATGACTTCACGAATGTTCGGCTCATCCGCCAGCAGCATGACAATACGGTCCACGCCCGGCGCAGATCCACCATGCGGCGGCGCACCGTAACGGAAGGCGTTCAGCATGCCGCCAAACCGGGCTTCCACTTCACTTTCCGGATAACCGGCAATCTCGAAGGCGCGGATCATGACTTCCGGCAGATGGTTACGGATCGCGCCGGAGGACAGCTCAATGCCGTTACACACAATGTCATACTGGTAAGCGTTGATTTCCAGCGGGTCTTTGGTGTTCAGCGCTTCCAGACCACCCTGCGGCATGGAGAACGGGTTGTGCGAGAAGTCGATGCGTCCCGTTTCCTCGTTCATTTCATACATCGGGAAGTCGGTAATCCAGCAGAAGCGGAAGGCGTTCTTCTCAATCAGGTCCAGCTCTTCCGCAATGCGGGTGCGGACCAGACCGGAGAACTTGGCCACTTCATCACCCTTGCCAGCAGCAAAGAACACGGCATCACCCGCGTTCAGGCCCAGCTTGGTGCGAATGGCTTCAACGCGGTCCGCTTCCAGATTTTTGGCAATCGGGCCTTTGCCGCCTTCTGCTTCAAAAATGATGTAGCCCAGACCACCTGCGCCGGACTCGCGAGCCCAGTTGTTCAGCTTGTCAAAGAAGGCGCGCGGCTTGTCTCCGGCACCGGGAGCCGGAATGGCGCGAATTTCGCCGCCACCGGCCGCAATGCGGGCAAACAGGCCAAAGCCGGAACCAGCGAACTCTTCCGTCACGTCAGAAATCAGCAGCGGGTTCCGCAGGTCCGGCTTGTCGGAGCCATAGACCTTCATGGCGCGGGCATAGGGGATCCGCTCAAACGGTGCCTGACTGACGGTGCGGCCATTGCCGAACTCGGTAAACAGGCCGGACATCACGTCTTCTAGCGTAGCGAACACTTCGTCCTGCGTGGCGAAGGCCATCTCGAAATCGAGCTGGTAGAACTCACCCGGAGAGCGATCCGCGCGGGAGGCTTCATCACGGAAGCAGGGGGCAATCTGGAAGTAGCGGTCAAACCCGGCAACCATGGCCAGCTGTTTGAACTGCTGCGGGGCCTGCGGCAGGGCGTAGAACTTGCCGGGGTGCATACGTGCCGGAACGAGAAAGTCGCGTGCGCCTTCCGGGGAGGATGCGGTCAGGATGGGGGTCTGAAGTTCAATGAAGTTCAGAGCCGTCATCCGCTTGCGCATGCTCTGGATCACGCGGGCACGCAGCAGCATGTTGCTGTGCACGCTCTCGCGGCGCAGGTCGATGTAGCGATAGCGCAGGCGGAGGTCTTCCGGATAGTTCTCGTGGCCAGCGACCTGCAGCGGCAGGACGGCAGCGGCGGACTGCACCACAAACTCACGGGCGCGCACTTCAATATCACCGGTGGCCAGATCCGGATTGCGGGTGGCTTCCTCACGGCGGACCACCTCACCCGTGACCGTAATCACGCTTTCAACACGGGTGTTTTCAGCCAGTTCCATGGCCGGGTCACCCGCCGGGATCACAATCTGGGTGATGCCGGTTTCGTCGCGCAGGTCGATAAACAGCAGGCCGCCGTGGTCCCGTTTGCTGTGGACCCAGCCGGACAGGCGCGCTGTGGTGCCGGCATCCTGTGCGCGAAGAGCCGAACAGCTATGGGTACGGTAAGGGTGCATTCTCTCGTCCTGAAATTAAGGGCCTGTGTTTCTATAACTGCGCGGGAGGAAGCCGGGGAGCCGCGCAGATGTCAAGGGAAAGACGCGGGATGCCGTGTCATGCAGGCGCGGATATCGGCTGCAAGCGCCTCAATGGCGGCACTTTGCGCATCCCATGCAAACAGGAAGCGAGCCGCCGCGCCAAAGAAGGTATGGAATCGCCAGCCTCTGGCGCGCAGGCTGTTCATGGCCTGCTCGGGCATCAGCAAAAACACGGCATTGGACTGCACGGGCCAGGCCAGTTGTACGCCGGGAATAGTTTCTACGGCCTGCGCGAACTGGCGGGCGCTGGCATTCGCATGCTCCGCATTGCGCAGCCACGCGCCGCTTTTAATCATGCTCAGCCAGGGGGCAGTGATAAACCGCATTTTGGAGGCCAGTTGCCCGGCCTGCTTGGCGCGCTCGGCAAAGCCGCGGGCCAGTGATCGGTCAAAAAACACGACGGCATCGCCCACGGCCAGACCGTTCTTGGTGCCGCCAAAGCTCAGCGCATCCACGCCGGCTTCCCACGTCATGGCCGCAGGTGTGCAGCCGAGTGCTGCAATGGCACAGGCAAACCGGGCCCCATCCATATGGAGTTTGAGCCCGCATTCCTTGCAGACTTCCGCCAGCGCACGGATTTCTTCCAGCGTATAAACCAGGCCGTTTTCCGTCGGCTGCGTGATGCTGACCACGGCAGGTTCCGAGGCATGGGGACTGCTGGCCTTGCGGCGGCACAGGCGGATGGCTTCTGGCGTCAGCTTGCCATCCGGGCAGGGTGGGGTAAGCAGCTTGCTGCCGCCGGAAAAGAACTCCGGCGCACCGCGTTCCGATGTCTCGATATGCGCAATATCAGAGGCAATCACGCTGCAATACGGCGGGCAGAGGGTGGCCAGCGCCAGCGCATTGGCGGCTGTGCCGGTCAGAACAAAAAAGACCGAGGCCTGCGTGCCAAACAGAGTGCAGATGGCGTCTGCCGCCAGACGGGTCCAGGCATCATCCCCGTAGGCCGGGGCGGAGCCGGTGGCGGAAGCGCGGGAGATGGCCTCCAATGCTTCCGGGCAGATGCCCGCATAGTTGTCACTGGCAAATTGCTGCGGCTTGTCTGACATCGGCATAGTCCGGGTTGGCGGGCGCGGGGAGGGGCTTCTATACCGCTTCCGTCCCTGCTCGTCATAGCCTTATTGCCGGGTTTTCTGCCCTCCAATGGTCGGAAGCATTGCGTTTCTCCCCCCTTTCCGGTATGGCGACCGCACCGTGCAGGCACCCCTGGAGGCCTGCATGTTTTGGTTTTTAGGAGAATTCAACGTGTCCAAGATTACATCTATCGACGCTTCGGCGCGCGCGAAAGCAGGTAAGGGGGCAGCGCGTGCAACGAGACGTGCTGGCCTGGTACCGGGCGTGATTTATGGCGGTAAAAAAGAACCGACTCTGATCGCTCTTGATCCCCGCATTGTTATCAAAGGGATTCAGGCTTCCGGCTGGCGCTCACGCGTTTACGAAATCAAGGTTGCCGGTGGTGGCACCGAACGCGCCCTGATTCGTGACATCCAGCTGCACCCGGTGAAAGACTCTCCGGAACATATCGACTTCCTGCGTCTGGCAGCTGGTCAGAAAGTGACCGTTGAAGTCTCCGTTCACTTCTCTGGTGAAGAAAAAGCTCCGGGCCTCAAGCGCGGCGGCGTTCTGAACATCGTGCGTCACACGGTTGAAGTTGAAGCGGATGCAGAACACATCCCTGAATTCTTCACGGTTGACCTGTCCGCTCTGGACATCAACGACAACGTGCGTTGGGAAGACCTGAAGGGCACGGAAAACGTGACCCCGCTGGTGCACATCCCCAACTTCGTGATCGCCACGATCGCCGCACCGAGCGTTGATGCAGCTGATGAAGCTGAAGACGGCGAAGCAGAAGCTCCTTCTGCCTGAACGCCAGACTGACGTTCTGAAAATTAGAGTGCGGGGGCATGTGCACAGCACGTGCCCCCAACTCACCAAGATGCAGGACCAGTGATGTTGCTCTGGGCCGGACTCGGTAATCCCGAGTCTTCGATGAGCCGACACAGGCACAATGTCGGTTTCATGGCAGTGGAAACCATTGCCAGCCGCTACGGATTTTCTCCATGGCGGACCCGTTTTAAGGGACTCGTTTCGGAAGGCCGGATTGGCACGCACCGCGTGCTGCTGCTGCGCCCCATGACGTACATGAACCTTTCCGGAACAAGTGTGCAGGAAGCCGCGGCGTTTTATAAGATTACGCCCGACCATATTACCGCTTTTCATGACGAGCTGGATCTTGCACCGGGTAAGGTGCGGGTTAAGCGCGGTGGCGGGGCTGCAGGGCATAACGGCCTGCGTTCCATGGACAAGATGCTTGGCACTCCGGACTACTGGCGTGTGCGGATTGGTATCGGACATCCCGGTATCAAGGAGCGCGTGCATGGCTGGGTGCTTGGAAATTTTACAGACACGGACCGACAGACCTGGCTTGAGCCTCTGCTGGATAAAATGGCAGATGCAGCGCCTCTGCTGGCTGAAGGCCGGTCGGATCAATTCATGACGCAGGTTGCGTTGCCAGATGGGAGTAAAGGCTGATGGGGTTTAATTGCGGTATTGTCGGTCTTCCCAATGTGGGCAAGTCCACCCTGTTCAACGCGCTGACAGCAACAGCCACAGCGCAGGCGGCTAACTATCCGTTCTGCACCATTGAGCCCAACGTGGGCCGCGTGGCTGTGCCGGACCCCCGGCTTGGGAAGCTGGCAAAAGTCGGCAAATCCCAGAAAGAAGTGCCCACCAGTCTGGAGTTTGTGGATATTGCCGGCCTCGTGCGTGGCGCGTCCCGCGGGGAAGGGCTGGGCAACCAGTTTCTGGCCAATATCCGTGAAGTTGACGCCATTATCCATGTGCTGCGCTGCTTTGAAGATGATGACATCACGCATGTTGAGGGCGGCGTGGACCCCGTGCGTGATGCGGAAATTATTGAAACGGAACTGATGCTGGCGGATCTGGATTCGCTGGAAAAGCGTCTGCCTGCCCTGCAGAAGCGCGCCAAAAACCGTGATGCCGAAGCCATGGCGCAGGTTGAGGTGGTGGAACCGCTGATCGAAGCGCTCAAGGAAGGTCGTCCGGCCCGCACCGCCATTCCGGCGGGGGCGGAAGAGGCTGTGCGTCGCCTGCAGCTGATGACCACCAAGCCGGTTCTGTATGTGTGCAACGTGGATGAAGACTCCGCAGCCACCGGGAATGATTTCTCCAAAAAAGTACAGGCCAAGGCGGTAGAAGAAGGTGCTGCCGTGGTGATTGTTTCCGCCGCGATTGAGGCCGAAGTCAGCCAGCTTGCGGATGAAGAACGCCGTGAATTTCTGGAAGGTCTCGGCCTGAGCGATAGTGGTCTGGACCGTGTGATTGCAGCGGGTTACGGCCTGCTGGGTCTGCGCACCTACTTTACCGTAGGGCCGAAAGAAACGCGTGCCTGGACCATTACCGAAGGCACCAAGGCACCGCAGGCTGCTGCCGTCATTCACAATGATTTTGAACGCGGTTTCATTGCATGTGAAACAGTAGCCTATGATGATTACATTCAGTTCGGGGGTGAGGCTGGCGCGAAAGAAGCTGGTCGCCTGCGGATTGAAGGGCGGGATTACGTGGTGAAGGACGGAGACGTCCTGCTGTTCCGCTTTAACGTCTGAGCAAGACAGCACAGACACTTTGGACAACAGAGAAACGGGGATGAAGGACGCCATCATGAAGGCGCAGGAAGACGGGCAACAGGGTGTGGCACAGCAGACGGTTTCCGGGGCTGTGCCAGGCCCAATGGTAGCCCTGGCGCGTCGGGCCAGACTGGCGTCCCGCACTCTGGCACAAACTCCGTCCTCCGCGCGGGACCGGGCTTTGTGGGCTGCGGCAGCTGCTATTCGTGAAGCCAGCCCGGCTATTCTGGAAGCCAACGCGAAGGATCTGGAAGCCTCTACGGCGCGCGATGCGTTCCGGGACCGTCTGACTCTCACCCCGGAGCGGGTGGAGGCCATGGCGGTCGGGCTGGAGGAAATGGCGGACCTGCCGGACCCTGTTGGCCGGATTCTGGAAGAATGGACGCGCCCCAACGGCCTGCGCTTCCGCCGTGTGGCGACACCGGTTGGCGTGATTGGTGTGATTTATGAAAGCCGCCCCAATGTGGGCGCGGACGCAGCTGGCCTGTGCATCAAGTCCGGCAATGCCGTGCTGCTGCGCGGTGGGTCGGAAAGCCTGCATAGTGCACGGGCTATTCACGCAGCCATTCAGGCAGGCCTGCTCGCGGCTGACCTGCCGGAAGATGCCGTGCTGATCGCCCCGGATGCCGACCGTGTGCATGTGGCGGATATGCTGGGGGCTGCGGGTCTGGTGGACCTGCTTATCCCGCGTGGTGGTCGTTCTCTTGTGGAGCGTGTGCAGCGGGAAGCCCGTGTGCCGGTTCTGGCTCACGCGGATGGCCTTTGCCATACCTATGTGCATTCTGCAGCGGACCCGAGCATGGCGCGCCGTATTGTCCTGAACGCCAAAATGCGGCGTGTGGGCATTTGTGGCGCGACGGAAACCCTGCTGATTGATGCTGCGATTGCCCCCTCTCTGCTCCCGCAGATTGTGAGTGATCTGGCTGAATTCGGTTGTACCTTCCATGCCGATGCCGAAGCCCGGGCGATTATGCCGGACCTGCCCGCAGCGACAGAGCAGGATTTTTCCACGGAATGGCTGGATGCCGTGCTGAACATCGCCGTGGTTGATGGTGTGGATGAGGCGCTGGACCATATCCAGAAATACGGTTCCTCCCATACCGAAGCCATCGTCACGTCTGATGAAGCCGTCGCAACCCGTTTCCTGAATGGGACGGATAGTGCGGTGGTGATGTGGAATGCGTCCACCCAGTTCTGTGACGGCGGCGAGTTCGGCTTTGGTGCGGAAATTGGCATTGCGACGGGCCGCTTCCATGCCCGTGGGCCAGTGGGCGTGGAGCAGTTGACAACCTTTCGTTACGAGGTGATCGGCACAGGGCAGGTGCGGACCTGAAACCCGGCATGGTCTGTCAGGACACGATTCCCACCTGGGGAGACCGTCGCTTTGCGCGGATTGGTCTGCTGGGTGGGTCTTTTAATCCCGCGCATCTGGGGCACCAGACCATTGCGCGCCGTGCGTTAATGGCACTGGGGCTGGATCAGGTCTGGCTCATGGTCTCACCGGGCAATCCGCTCAAGCCGGCGGCAGGGATGGCGCCTTTTGGCAAACGACTGGCATCGGCGGCGACTCTGGCCGATGGACGCAGGCTGATTGCCACAGATATCGAAGCCCGACTCGGCACGCGGTACACGTTTGATACGCTGGGTAAGCTGCAAACGCGCTTCCCAAACGTGCATTTTGTCTGGCTGACCGGGGCGGATGGTTTTGTCACCTTGCCAAAATGGAAAGGGTGGAAGCGTCTGCTGCATCGTGTGCCAGTGGCCGTCATGCCCCGGCCGGGGCAGAATATGCAGGCTTTACGGGGGGCTGCGGCGCATTATCTGGCGCATTATCGCCTGCCCTCGCGGCAGGCACGTCTGCTGCCCGATCTTTCACCCCCAGTATGGACTTTTCTTCCGGGGCGACAAAACGGTATATCTGCAACATCAATTCGTCAGCGGGGCGGCTTTGGGGATGGTGCGGGCCATGCCACCGTGCCCAATACGTTAAATTCAGGAGAATGATCATAACCAGCAAGCCACCCGCCGAAGCATCTGCACGCAGCAGGTCCTCCACGGCAGCCACCAAAAAGACAGCATCCCCCAAACCGGCTCTGGCCGGGGCCGCCAAGGTCACGGGGTCTGTCCGTAAAAAAGCCGCCGCTGCCGGGCCGAAGGGCAAGGTCAAGCGTGAGGGCGCCTCTCCGGATATCATCGCACAGTCGCTCGACATCATCGTCAGCAGTCTGGAAGATGATAAGGGCGAGAATATCGTTGTTATCGATCTGACAGGCCGCGCTTCCTTTGCGGACCGCATGGTGATCGCCACCGGTGTGGCCGACCGTCAGATTTCCGCCATGGCCCAGCATATCGAGCGCAAGCTGAAAGATATCGGCATCAAGCGCGTTCTGGTTGAAGGCGCAAACGGGTCCGACTGGGTGCTGCTGGATACGGGCGATATCGTGGTCCACATTTTCAAACCGGAAGCGCGTGAGCTGTACGGTCTGGAAAAAATGTGGGGCGCTGAGCTTGATGACGGGAATGAAGAGGCTGTGACGCCTGTCTGATCCCGTATCAGGTTTAAGATTTGCGCTTACGCAATGGGGAAGCAGTTTTGCTTCCCCAATTTTTTTACATCAGGGGAAGAGTGCGGGATGAAGCTGATTGCTGTCGGGCGCATGAAGGACAAATCCGAACAGGCGCTTGTTGCACGCTATCTCAAACGCCTTCGCCCAAAACTCGATATTGTGGAACTGGCCGATGGCCGCGGCAGCCCTGACGAGATCAAGCGGCGGGAAGCCCAGGCAATTCTGGCAGCCTGCCCGGAGCAGGCTTTTCTGGTGGCGCTGGATGAAGCCGGACGCGCCTTTGATAGTCTGGCATTTTCCGCAGCTATAGCGGACTGGTCCGCTTTGGGGCGCACGCTCTGTTTTGTCATCGGGGGCGCGGAGGGGCTGGATGCATCCATCATCCAGCGGGCCGACGCCAAACTCACCTTTGGCACGCTCACATGGCCGCACATGCTGGTGCGCATTATGCTGGTTGAGCAGATTTACCGCGCACAGGCCATTGCCGCAGGCCACCCGTACCATCGGGCCGGGCGGCCTTAAAAAGCGGTCTGTTCAACGCGTCGTTTAGCGGTTTTTCAGCACAGTGCGCAGATTGCCTTCGTGTTGCTTTAAAAGAGCGCGGCCTTCATCCGGGGCGAAACCAAAACAGACCAGAACGGCCAGTTTGATGCTGCCTTCGGCTTTTTCCAGAGCGTCTTTTGCTTCCGCTTCCGTGCAGTCGGTCAACTGCTGCACCATGCGGTGGGCGCGGCGCACCAGCTTGGCGTTGACGATCTTCATATCAACCATCTGTCCGCGCCATGTATGGCCAAGCCGAATCATCAGCGCGGTGGAGAGCATGTTGAGCGCTACTTTCTGCGCAGTGCCAGCCTTCATACGTGTGGAACCGGCAACCACTTCCGGCCCGGTTTCAATCAGCAGGCCCAGTTCCGCATCACGCAGGAGGCGCGTGTCGGGGCTGCAGGAGAGGCCAATGGTCAGGCTGCCAGCAGCACGCGCACAGGTCAGCGCCGCACAGGTGTAAGGCGTGCCACCACTGGCGGCGACGCCAATCACCACGTCATCCGGACCAGCCTTATGCGTTGCGATGGCGGTGCGGGCGGCCTCTTCATCATCCTCAGCCCCTTCTACCGGCTGGAACAAGGCGGCATCTCCGCCTGCCAGTAGCAGAACCAGCCGGTCTTCCGGCCAGCCATAGGTTGGGATGAGTTCTACGCCGTCCTGCAGGCCAATGCGGCCAGACGTGCCAGCGCCTACGTAAAACAAACGGCCGCCGCGTTGCAGGCGGGGGAGAGCCGCCGTAATGGCCTCTTCCATACCCGGCAGAGCAGCTTTGACAGAGGCGACAGCCCCCAGCTGGCTTTCCAGCAGGGCGTCCAGCAGCGTACCGGTCGGCCAGAGGTCCAGCGCTTCATACCGGGAATCATATGTTTCGGTTTTGGCCGGAACACCGGCGGAAGATGGAACCTGCTGGGTCATGCAACAAAAATCCTGTGATTAATACAAAAGGAATGTCTGGCGCAGAGCGCGGAAAGACGCGAGGTCTTTCTCCCACAGTGCTGCCAGCACAGAGGCATCAGCCCCCTTATCCAGCAGGCTGCGGATTTGCGTGTTCCCGCTGAGCTGGTCAAAGGTTTTACCAGTGCCTCGCCAGAAAGACGGTCCAGCCAGATGACGCCCCGTGCTGAGGAGTGTCATGCCGGTGGCAATCGGGTCAAAGCTGGTACGGTCCGTCACTGCGCAGTGCAGGCCGTGGAGCAGCGTGTTTTTAAACGGATCAACAAGAGACGTGAACCACACATCCCGAAAGGCCGTGCCTGTGCATCCGGCTTTTGTGGCAGCGTCTGCCCAGGCCCGACCATCCACGGCAGAGCTACCCAGATAGAGAAAAGGCATGGTCGTGCCGCGGCCTACCGAAAAACTGGTGCCTTCAAACAGGCAGGTTCCAGGATAGACCAATGCCGTTAAAGGGGTGGGCATATTGGGGCTGGGTGGACACCATGTCAGGCCGGTGTCTTCAAAAAACATGTCCCGCTGCCAGCCGTCCATCGGGATAATGTCGAGAAGGGCTTTTCGGCCTGTTTGTTTCTTCACAAATACCGCGTTGAACAGACGGGCCAGCTCAGCAACCGTCATGCCGTGGCGCAGGGCAATAGGTGCACGGCCTACAAAAGACGCCAACCGAGGGTCCAGAACCGGGCCGGATGCGTCCAGCCCGGCAATAGGGTTGGGGCGGTCCAGCACCAGCAGGGGCAGCCCCAGCTCTGCGCAGGCCATCATGCAGTCAAACAGGGTCCAGATATAAGTGTAGAAACGGGACCCGGTATCCTGAATATCAAAAACGAGAAGCGTAATGCCTGATTTTTTCAGAATGCTTTTCAGAGCATCTCCGGTTTTTGTGTAGATGTCATACACCGTGCAGCCTGTGTCCGGGTCCTGCATTTCCGGTTCTGAAAAGCCTTCCCGCATGGAACCCCGAAACCCATGCTCCGGCCCAAAAATGGCCTGCAACTGCACGGAAGGAGCCTGATGCAGGCAATCCACAATGGATGTCAGGTTGTTATCCACGCTGGCCACGTTGGCAATTACACCCACCTTGTGCCCCAGCAGAGGCGCATAGCCACTGTCTCGCAGTTTCTCAAAACCAATCTTAACGTGGCCTGCGGGCGGCTTCTGGCACGGCGTGATTGCCTGCGGGGTGGCGGCCTGTGCCGGAATGCGGGCGGCAAGCAGGGCGCCACCAAGTCCAAGCAGGGCCTTGCCGCTTTGGCGAGCCAGAGTGCGACGGGGCAGTTTGGTCATGCGTCAGGTTTCCGTGCAAAACGGGGCAGGAGACTGCGCGCCAGACGCAGGCTGGCCGCAAAGAAAAACAGCAGACAAATGCCTGTTAGAATCAGCCAAGGAAAAGCCAGAGGGTGTCCGCCCGGATGCAGGCTGACCATGGCCAGCAACACGAGCGGGACGGTCAGGCAGAAGGCCGGGATGAGTTCCGTCGCACGGGCAGAAGGGATCGCCATGCCAGCCAGAAACGTGCCCAGCATAGGGCCGTAGCCGCAAGCTGCGATGGAGAAGCCCAGCAGCACAGCAGACTGGCTCCCCTGCGCAAACAGTAAGGAGCAGCCGACAAGAATGACACTCCAGAACACCGTGAAGGCACGGGCCATCCCCAGCTGGCTCAGGGAAAGCTTTCGGCCCAGCCACGCACAAAGAGAAGAGAAATCCCCCACAGTGGCGGCCGTCATGGCGGAAAGAGTGGAGGAAAGGGATCCCATGGTGGCCGCCAAAATAGCCGCAACCATCAGGCCGCGCAGGCCCGCAGGAAGGCCATGCACAATATAGTCAGGAAAAATGGCGTCTGGGGAAGGCAGGCCGGTTGCCTTTAGCGGCACCTGACCATGATACAGCCACAGCAAAATACCCACACCAGACAGCAAAAAGAACAGAGCCGTGACACCAACGGCGCTGCCCATAAGCGCCATGCGGGCTTCTTTCAAACTACGGGCTGCTAGCACACGCTGCACCATCAACTGGTCTGTGCCGTGGGAGGCCAGAGTCATCAGCGTCCCACCCCCAATGGCGGCAAGAGGAGTGAAGGCGCTGCTAAAAGGGGAACTGGCATGGGCAAACAGCGCAAATTTTCCGGCATGCTGTAAGGTGCTGAAGCTGCCTGAAGGCAGGCCGTGCATCAGCAGGGCCGCACAGATGGCCGAGCCCCCAAGATACAGGCAAAACTGAATAGCGTCCGACCACACCACAGCGCGCAGGCCACCACACAAAGTATAAAACAGTGTGATGCCGACAACGCCTGTCAGAAGCACTAGGTGTGGCACGGCCATATGCGTGGCAGCGAGCATGGCCGTCAGCGGCAGCATACCAGCAAATAACCGGACGGCTTCCGCCAGAACGCGTGTGCCCAGAAAGGTGGCGGAGGCGACACGCTGCATGCGGGAGCCAAAGCGCTGACCCAGATAGTCATACGCGCTCAGCATGCGGGCCGAGCAGTAAAGCGGCAGGAATTTCCAGGCCACAATCGCCCGGCCCAACAGATAGCCGAGCGCCAGCCCCACAAACACCATCCCATTGCCAAACGCGACGCCGGGCACGCTGATAACCGTCAGGGTTGAGGTTTCAGTCGCCACCATAGACAGGCAAAGCGCCCACCATGGCAGATCATGCCCCCCTTCCAGATAGGCGGTGGTGGAGGATTGCCGACCGGACAGCATGACGGCCAGCAGAGGCATCCCTGCCAGATAGGCCAGCATGATAGTCAGATCGAGAAAGCTCATACGGAGTGGCTCCGGTCAGTCTGCCGTGTTGCGGCAATCAGGGCGCGTATGGCGTCCGGGTCCGTGATAACCGGTTGGGAGCCAAAACCAAAAGCCGCATCCTCTGCGATGGAAGCAGCGGGTTTTCGGCAGGAGGCATGCACTTCCGTAACACCCGTCTGGCTAATCAGGGGGCCGACATTGTCTGCCTTTACGCCGCTACCGGCCAGAATGATGATGCGGCCCCGCGCCTGCTTTTGCAGGCGGGCAAGGCAGTCTGCTCCTTCCGGTGCGGAGGGCTTCTGGCCAGATGTCAGAATGCGCGTAAAGCCTGCGGAAATTGCAAATTCCAGCTCAGCAAAAGGATCTTGCGTCAGATCAAACGCCCGGTGCAGCGTGCGCTCCATGTCTCCGCATGCGTCGGACAGGCGCAGAAGCAGCTCATGGTCCAGATGTCGGTCAGGCCGCAGTGCGCCCAGAACCACACCCGCCAGGCCGGCCTGGCGTGCAGCACGGATATCATCCTGCATGACGGCGGCTTCATCCGCGTCAAAAATGAATGTCCCCGCGCGCGGGCGGATCATGGCGAGGGCAGGCAGAGGGCGCTGGGCGGCATACTGCATCAGGCCCATGCTGGGAGTCAGGCCGCCAACATCCAGCGAGGCGCAGAGTTCCAGCCTGTCCGCTCCGGCGGAGGTGGCGGCTTCAATGCCTTGCGGTGTTTCTATGCAGATTTCAACACGGATCATAACAAAGCTCCGGTCCAAGGCAGGCAGCACCCAGAATTCCGGCATCTTTTCCAAGAATGGCGCGCCGGAGGAGGGGCTGAGTGGTAGGGGAGAGAATGCGGTCCCGCACCGCGCGGTCCAGCGTCTGAACAAGCAAAGCGGAATTACTCAGCCCACCCGCAACAGGCACAACCGTGCTGCCAATGACGTTAAGGATATGGGCCAGTGCCGCACTGGTATAGGTCATCCAGACAGACATGGTTTTTGAGGCCTGCACATCCCCCATTTCCCAAAGCTTGAGAATGGTATGGCTTGTTTCAGCCTGTCCCCCCGCCCAGAGATGGAGGCGCTCAAGAGAGCGGGCCCCGGCAATGGTATCAAGGCAGCCTGACTGGCCACATCCACAGGGGAACAGGGGCACGGTTGCGCGGATCTCATCCGGGTCTTTCAGGAGTGGCGGCGCAATAACAACCGGCGCATGTCCTAATTCTCCGGTTATGCCGCCCAGCCCCGGCACAATTTGCCCGTCCAGCACAAAACCGCCCCCAATGCCGGTCCCCAGAATAAGGCCGAAGACATTGCGGTGCCCCTTGGCTGCGCCAAAGCGTGCTTCGGCCAGAGCGAAACAGTCCGCATCATTCCCGATCCGAACGGGGCGATGCGTGCGCAGGCTGAGTTGCTCTCTGAGCGGTATGGTGCAGATGCCGGGAATATTGGCGGCGTGCACATGGCCGGTTTGCGGGTTTTCCACGCCAGCAATGGCGATATGCAGCGGCACGCCGGGATAAGGCGCGCAGAGCGCTTGCAGAGCGGTGATGAAGGCCTCGGCATCGTCAGTCGGCGTTGGCACGGCATGGCGCTGTTCCAGTCTGCCATCAGGATGGACGAGAGCAAAATCGATAAACGATCCGCCGATGTCTGCACAAAGAAGCATAAGGACATCCGTGATTGTGACGCGCTGGAGAACACGATGCGCAAAGAGTGCGCCTCGTTGAGCCTACTCGTCTTCCGGGTTAATGTTTCAAAAGGAGTTTGTAAATAACATTCCACCTGTTTGCGGGACTTGTTTCATGCCATAAATTATCTTTCCGCTCGTTTTTGCAGGTAAAGGGCAGACCATGCTGTCTTCAGGCCATTATCAGATTCTCAGCGTTCTCAGTCGCAGCGGGGCAAAAAGCCGGACCGAACTTGCGGTGGAACTGGGGTTAAGCAAGGCCGCCATTTCTGCACTGGTGCGTGACCTGCTGGATCAGGATATCTTAAGTGAGCAGGACCCTGTTTATGGAGCAGGGCGGCCTTCTGTGCCGCTGGTCGTGCGGGCTAATGCTGCGTCGTTCATCGGGATTTCCTTGCAGGATGACCCGGCTGTTGTTGTGCTGACGGACCTGCATGGAACAACGCTGAACAGGATTGAAGTGCCGCGCCTTGCAGACCCGGAGGCCTGCGTGGCCCTTCTGGTCAAAACAATCAAAACTCTGCGGGCGTCTCTGGGTAAAGAGCGTGGGACACTGTCTGGCATTGGTCTTGCTCTTCCCGGCTTTGTCGCCAGAGACCGCCAGACCTGTCTGGCGTGTACGGCGCTGGGGTGGCGCAATATCAAGATAGGGGCAACGCTGGCGGAGCGTACAGGCCTGCCGGTCTGGGTGGAAAATGATGCCAAAGCGCTGATTCTTGGGGAGCAGCTTTTTGGCCCGCTTAAAGGTAGCCCTGATTTCAGCATGATTTTTGTCAGTCATGGCATTGGGTGTGCCCATATTGTGAATGGCCGCCTGTTATGGGGTAATGCAGGCGGTGCGGGTGAAATTTCCCATGCGCCCATTACGGTGGATGCTCAGAAAGCCTTGCCGTGCCGTTGTGGGAATCGCGGGTGTCTGGAAACTGTGGCGTCACTTCTCGCTATTGGAAATGCGGCGAGGCAGGCGGGTTTGCCAACCAATACGCGGGATCTGACGCGTTTGGCGGCGGAGGGGCACGCAGACGCTCTGAGTATTCTGCACAGAGCAGGGTCCGCCATGGGGATAGCAACAGCTCAGCTGATTCAGATGCTTGATCCCAGCCATGTTGTGGTGATGCTTGACCCGGCTTTGAAAGAAGGCGTGTACGGGCATGCTCTGCAATATGAAGCCGAATCTCACATCCTGCATCGCACAAATGCTCATACTATGATCAATTTTCGCGATTTTGAGCCAGATAGTTTTGCACGAGGGGCTGCGAGCCTTGCTGCCCGATACTTCATATTTGGGCATGGTGGGGTCTGAAACCCAGTCAGACCGGATGCGGAATGTGTCATTTATGCAACGATATCCGGGAACATGCTGCAAAAGCTTTGTTTTCAATATGAATTAAATCGTTCTTCTTGAACCCCCATTGCATACTAACAACGGAGTTTGCAGGATTATGTTTCTGTTTGGGAATGAAGTGAGCATTTCCAGGATCCGGGGAGGGGGTTGTTACCATGCGTCTTTCACTACGTCAGCTTTCAGTCTCCTGTGTTGCGCTGACGGGGCTTCTGGCCACTTCAGCGCATGCACAGTCAGTGCCAGCATCGTCATCTGGCAGTCAGGTCAAAAAAGTTTCCAAACCCGCTGCTACCGCACGGAAAAAATCCTCTTCGGGTAATGGGCTGAGCTCTTCCGTTCTGGGGCAATATACAGGCGGCACAGAAGAAATTTCTGTCACCAGCCACTCCGTCTCTTCAACAGGTGTGACCAACCGCACACCCGGTGGCGGATTGATGCCTCACCAGACGGCGCCGCGCTCACAAAGTGGTGTGACGCGTGATTTTATTGCCAAGCAAGCCCCGTCTTCAAACATTACGTCTCTGGTTGCAGATTTGCCGGGGGTGACCGTCACCAGTCAGGATCCGTTCGGGATGACGGGGGATCACCTTCAGGTCCGCGGGCTGAACGAAACACAGATGGGCTATCTGTTTGAAGGCGCCCCGCTGGCTGACCCCATCAACTACGCTCCCTACACCTCAACGCTGGTTGATTCTGAAAACCTTGGCTCGGTTACCGTCTCACAGGGTGCCCCGGATCTGAACGCACCGTTCTATAACGCTGTGGGTGGGCAGATTACCGCTACAGCGCTCAACCCGTCACATCGTGCCGGTGGGTTTGTTGATCTTGGTGGTGGGTCTTACAGTTATAATAAAGAATTTATCCGTCTGGATACGGGTGATATCGGAAATTCCGGCGTGCGTGGGTATGTCTCTTTCTCACACACAGGGTATGACAACGGGGCGCGTGGGCCGGGTGGCCTGCTCCGGTATCATGTGGATTCAAAATTTGTAAAAGAGTGGGGTGATGGGAATAGCATCTCCGCAATCTTTTCTTATAACAAGCAGTCAGCGACGTCCTGGCGTTCCCCGACCAAGGCGCAGTGGGACCAGTATGGCGTTGGTTTTTCCTATGACAAGCATTTCTCTCCGGGGAATTCCACATACTATAAGCTGAACCAGCAGAACCTGAATCAGCAGCTTGTTGTTCTGCCCATGCACTTTACGCTGGCGGATAATCTGCACCTGCATGTTTCGCCCTATTATGTGCATCAGTTTGGCCCGTCTCTGGGGGGCGAAAACATTCCCGCATCCGGTGGGTATTTTGGCACGCAGCAATATGGGGATCTGAATGTCGGCACGCCGGTTAACGGCAGCATTCTCACATCCAGCCGTGACCCGTGGAACCAGAAAACCGGCGGTGTGAATGTGTCAGCCGACTGGCGCCTGTCCAAGAGCAATACGCTCTCTTTCGGCTGGTGGTATGCCTATACCACGCATGAAGAACTGTCTGATTTCCGCCCGGTCTATGCCGATGGCAGCGGCTGGTCTGGCGATGTCATCCGTGTGGGGGGCAAAATCCTTACCGGGTATGACCTGAACTTCATGCAGCAGGTCAATACGCTCTTTATTGCGGATACGCAGAAGCTGTTGAATGACAAGCTGACCCTGAGCGCAGGCTTCCGTGTTGCCATGGTCTCACGTCAGGGCACAAACCTCGTGCCCGGTGCGGACCCCTATAAAATGCAGGGGAACTATTTTGAGCCTTTGCCGCAGTTTTCTGCGAGCTACATGATCACGCCGAAAGATCAGATTTATATCAACGGCACGACCTCTTTCCGTGCGCCGGAATCTGTCGAGGCCTATTCCCAGATTTTTGATCCCAATGCGGCGCACGCGACCATGCAGCCGCAAAGCCTGAAGCCGGAATATTCCATCAGTGAGGAAATCGGTTATCGGCATCAGGGGAAATTCTATAATTTCTCAATGTCTCTGTTTAATATCAATCTGACCAACCATCAGGTAACGTCCACCGGCTATATTCCCAACACCAACATGATGGTGGCGTCTCCTATTAACATTGGTGGCCAGACATCCCGCGGTGTGCAGGCGGAATTCGGGCTGGCGCGCTGGCATCACTTCAGCCCCTATCTGTCCGGGCAGTTCCTGCATTCCACGTTTGATAATAACTTCAATACCGGGAGTGGTTATCTGCCTACAGCCGGGAAAACCGCGGTGCAGGCGCCTAAATTTACCGGTGCCATTGGTCTGAGCTATGATGATGGCCGGTTCTTTGGGAACTTTGATCTGCGCTATGTGGATACCCAGTACACCACCTTCATGAATGATGAAAAAATGCCGGCCTATGTCACGTCCAACCTGACGCTGGGTTATCGCATGAAGTCATTTAGTTATTTGAAACATCCGCAGATTCAGCTCAATCTGACCAATATTGGTGATAACCACTATCGATCCGGTTCAAGCTATACGGCCAATGCGCATCCGCAT
This sequence comes from Acetobacter malorum, assembly GCF_001580615.1. Classification (GTDB taxonomy): domain Bacteria; phylum Pseudomonadota; class Alphaproteobacteria; order Acetobacterales; family Acetobacteraceae; genus Acetobacter; species Acetobacter malorum. Next base: position 23,412 of record NZ_LHZC01000052.1, on the reverse strand, counting down.
GTGACGTCCACAGGGGCTGTCGCTGCGGGCAGTGCGCCGGTCTATTATGTCGGTGGGGTTTTTGCCGCTATGGTCTCGGTCTCTTCCGGGTTCTGAAGAGGCGCGGCAGGGCAGAACGCTTTGCCTGAGAAACAGGTCGATTGGGGCCGGAGTTCCTCTCCGGCCCGTTGCTGAAGGAGTGCGGCGTGCTCAGATTTCCGATTGCAAGTCCGGCAGGTGCGTATGGCTGGCGGCCCGTGCTGATTATGGCCGCCCTGTTTTTCAGTATCGGTTTTGTGACCTGGTTGAACGGGCCGCTGATCACCTTTGTCCAGATTGCTTTCAATCTGAGTGACGTGGCGTCCTTTCTGGTGCCTGTCTGCTTTTATCTGGCCTATCTTGTGTTCCCATTGCCTGCCACGCTGCTGGCACGGCGCATTGGCTTGCGGCGCGGTCTGGTGGTGGCACTTGCTATTATGGCCGCTGGCACCTTGCTGTTTGGGGAGTGTGTCAATGGACGCTGGTATGCCGGGGCTCTGAGTGGGCTGAGTGTTATCGGTGCCGGCCTTTCTCTTCTGCAAATTACGGTTAATCCTTACGTCAGCCTGCTGGGTGACCATGACCGCGCTGCGCAACGCATTGCCATTATGGGGATTGCCAACAAATTTGCCGGGATAGTCGCCCCGGTTCTGTTTGCGCTGATTGTCATGCCGGACGTTGGGGAGGTGGTGGCCAATATCAGCAACACGCCCGCAGGCCCGGTGCGGGAGGCCGTTCTCACGCAGTTTACGCACGCGGTACACGTGCCCTATCAGGTGATGGCAGGACTGCTGGTGCTGTTGGCCATTCTTGTAGCGCGCGCACCCTTGCCGGAGATCACTCTTGATGCCGAGGGTCCGCAGGGTGCGCCTGCGCGCAAGGCTCAGCCCGGTTGGTTAATTACTGGTGTGTTCGCCATGTTCCTCTATGTTGGGGTCGAGGTAATGGCTGGGGACGCTATTGGCCTGTTTGGTCATGCTTTTGGGTTATCTCTGGACATTACCAAATATCTGACAGCCCTTACGCTGGCCTCCATGATGCTGGGCTATCTGGCGGGCATGCTTATTGTGCCGCGCTTCATCAGTCAGGATGCGTATATGCTCACCTGCTGTGTGCTGGGTATTCTTATCTGCCTTGTGGCTCTGGTGGCACCCGGTCTCATCCCGGTTTTCTGTGTGGCCCTGCTGGGTTTTGCCAATGCCATGATTTTGCCAGCCCTTTTTCCCATCGTGCTGGCAGAGGCCGGGTCGGATGGGGCAAAGGCAACTGCTTTGCTGGTTATGGCCTATTCCGGCGGTGCTGTGCTGCCGCAGATTTTTGTCCACATCGCCCCCATGCTGGGCAATTTGCATGCCTTCATGGCGCTGGTCATTCCGGCGTATCTGTTTATTGCCGGATGGGCCATTGCCCTGCGTGCCAAAACAGGTGCCACTGCTCCAAAATCATTGATCACTTCGGTTGGAGACTGATTTTTTATGCAAATCGTCATATGTTCCGATGCAGCCCAAACAAGACGGCTGGCGGCACAGGTTCTTGCACAACAGGTTAAAAGCAAACCGACATCCGTGCTGGGTCTGGCAACAGGCCGCACCATGGAAGCTATTTATGCCCAGCTTGCGGAAACAGCGCAGCAGCAGGCTCTGGATTTCAGCCGTGTCATCACCTTTAATCTGGATGAGTATATCGGCCTGACGGCGGATCACCCTCAGTCCTACCGTTATTATATGCAGACCCATCTGTTTCAGCGGATCAATATTCCGGCGGCTAACACACATGTGCCGGACGGAGCCGCAGCGGATGTGGAGGCCGAAGCACAGTCTTACGAAGGCCGGATTTCTCAGGCAGGAGGCATCGACCTCCAGCTGCTGGGGCTGGGGGAGAACGGGCATATCGGGTTTAATGAGCCCCTTTCCGCCCTGAACAGCCGCACCCATGTGGTGACTCTGGCGCAGGCCACGCTCAAACAAAATGCCGAAATGTTTAATAACGACATGGAGCAGGTGCCCGCACGGGCGCTGACCATGGGAACCGGCACTATTCTGGACTCACAGGAAGCACTTCTGGTCGTCACGGGGGCTGCAAAGGCCGATATCGTGGCGCGGGTGATTGAAGGGCCAGTCAGTGCGCTGGTGCCGGGGTCTGCTTTGCAACTCCATCCGCATTGCCTCGTGCTGCTGGATGAGGCCGCCGCTTCCCGCCTGACGCAGCGAGAGGCTATTCTCTGGCAGATGCAGCATGATCCGGAGCTGCGCACATTTCTCTCGGCTTAAGGCAGAACACGATCGACGCACGGCCAGTTTTCTTAGCGCCGTTGTTCAAAAGAATAGGACGCAGCATGACAAAACAGAGTTCTTCAAAATTTCATCGCGTGCTTTTGGGCAGCGCCGCTGTTCTGACACTGGCGGTGGCTCCGGCCTATGCCGCAACGCAAGGTCTGGAGCCGGTTGCGGTCTCTGCCGGTGTTGCGACGGCACCCCCCTCTCTTATGCCGGTTCCCGCATCTGTGTCTTTACCCGCAGGAGCATTGCCGCTGAGTGGTGGCATCACCATCCTGTGGGACCAGAAGCCGTCTGCCCTGCTCAGTCGTGCTGCGGACCGTTTTACACAGCGGATTGATGCGCTTGCCGGACGCGTCCTTCCCCAGCAGAAGGATCTGGCTGGCCCCGCTACCAGTATTCCCGTGCATATTCAGGTGGGTGAAGACCGTGATGCGCTGACGGTTCACGCCAAGGAAAATTACAGCCTGCACGTGAATGCTTCCGGCGTTACGCTAACAGCAGAAGGCCCGGATGGGGTTCTGCATGGGCTGGCAACGCTGGCGCAGCTCGTCACGCGCGGGGAGAACGGGCCGCAGCTGGCGTTTGCCGAGATTACCGATAGCCCGCGTTTCCCCTGGCGCGGCATTATGATTGATACATCCCGGCATTTCATGGCGGTTTCAACACTCCACCGGCAGCTGGACGCGATGGAACTGCTCAAGATGAACGTGCTGCATCTGCATCTGAGCGATGGGACAGGGTTCCGGGTTGAGAGCAAAAAATTCCCGGAACTGACGGAAAAAGGCTCTCACGGCCAGTATTACACGCAGCGAGAGTTGAAAGATCTTGTGGCCTACGCGGCTGATCGCGGGATTCGTATTGTGCCGGAATTTGACGTGCCGGGGCATGCCCTGGCCTTCCTGCTGGCGCATCCTGAACTGGCGGCGCAAAGTCCGGTTAATCCAGAGCCTAAAAACAAGAACAATGCCGCGCTGGACCCCACGATACCCGGCACCCTGCGCTTTGTCCGCAAGCTGTATGCGGAAATGGGTAAACTGTTCCCGGATGCCTACTTCCATTCCGGCGGGGATGAAGTAGACCCCAGAGAGTGGATGAAAAATCCAAAAATTGTTTCCTATATGAAGGATAATGGCTTTGCCACGCCGCAGGCTTTGCAGGCGCACTTTACAGCAGAGGTTCAGAAGGTTCTGGCCGATCAGGGTAAAATCATGGTCGGATGGGATGAGGTGAGTGAAGCGCCTATTCCCAAAGAAGTTGTTGTGGATGTCTGGAGAAGTTCAAAATTTCTGGCGTCCGCTTCGGCTGATCATCATCCGGTGATTGTCTCGGCTGGCTATTATCTTGATCTGCTTCAGCCTGCCGCCCAGCATTATCTGGTGGACCCGTATGACCCGGCCGCAAACGGCATCACGCGGGAGCAGGCGGATAAGCTTCTGGCCAAAGGCGGCCGGCCTGATCTGGTCAATGCCTTCCTGAAAGAACCCGCTCCGGCTCCGCTGACGGATGAGCAGAAGCAATATATTCTGGGCGGAGAAGCGCCTCTGTGGTCCGAACTGGTGACGGACGAGATGCTGGACGCCCGTTACTGGCCACGCGCTGCCGCCATTGCCGAGCGGTTCTGGTCTCCTGTCTCTGTGCGGGATGTAAACGATATGTATCGTCGTCTTGCTGTCGTGAACACGGAATTGCAGATTACCGGCTTGCAGGCGCAGGCTAACACGCACCGGATGGCGCTGCGGCTCTCACCCGGGAATGCTGACCCGGTGGAGTGGCTGGCGAGTGCCACGGTGCCTTTGCGCAATTACGTCATGAATCGTTATGTCAGCCATCGTGATAATGCGCTGGATGAAATTGGGGAAGTCACATCACCCGATCCGTTCCAGACTGTGAGGTTCAGCATGCTGGTTGATCAGTATGTTGCCGGGGATCATTCCGTCGCCCCGGCTCTGAAAGCCCAGATGCAGATCTGGCGGGATAATGATGCTGCCTTTCAGCAGGTGGCGACAGCGCGCGGCCTCTCAGAAGCCGTGCCGACTTCTCATAATCTTGCTGTTATGGCCGGAGCCGGGCTGAATGCCCTCAATGGGCACAAGAAGAAACTGTCTGCTTCTGACAAGAAGGTTTTTGATCAGGAAGACACCCTCATCAACAGCTCGGCCGATGTGTCCGGCTCTTTTTCAGGCACCAGCTTCCCGGCGGGTGGGCTGATGATTGTGGCGGAACCGGCTCTTCGGAAACTGGTCGGCCTGTAAGGTCTGTTTCCCGGGCTTTGCTCCACGGCAAGGCCCGGAGACATTAGACGTCAGCTGCGGGAAACTGATCTTCAAGGCTCATATTTTCCCACTTACGACAGGCTGTGCGCAGAATTTTCACAAAGCGTGAGACCAGCGGCATGTTCTGGCTGGAGCGAATGGCAACGGCCAGCGTGGCGCGTGGTGCGGGTTCACTCAGCGTGTGGAATGTCACACCCCCCGCATGAATCTGGCTGAGTGAGCGGGGCACAACAGACACGCCAAGCCCTGCCGCAACCAGTGGCACCGTGCCAGCAATCTGCGGGGCCTGCTGCCCCAGCGGGGGCGTGACGCCGGCGAGCTGGTAGGCGGAGAGAATGGCGTCATGAAACCCGGGACCCAGTTCACGCGGGAAGATGATCAACGGGTCCTTGGCGACCATATCCAGACTGATAACCGGCTGATGCGCCAGCCGGTGCCCGCGTGGCAGGGCAATCACGGTGGGCTCATCCAGCAGATGAAAAACGGAAAGACGAGTCGGGTCCGGCACGGGGGGGCGGATAATGGCCAGATCTGTGCTGTGGTCATGCAGGGCTGCGCATAAAGCAGGCGTATTGCTTTCTTCCAGAGAGAGCGTCACATCCGGCGCACTTTCCCGAAAGCGGCGGATAGCCAGCGGAATAAGCGGCAGGAGCGGCACGGCCCCGGCCAGCCCCAGCCGGATATGCCCCAGCTCACCCCGGGCCAGCCCGTGGGCGGTCACCAGAAACTGGGCCTGCAGATCCAGAATGGTGCGGGCGCGGGGCAGGAGGGTTGCGCCAATTTCGGTGAGCTTCACACCGCGCGTCTGCCGCTCAAACAGGGCGACGCCCAGTTTTTGCTCCAGCTGCTTGATCTGCTGGCTGAGGGGGGGCTGTTCCATCCCCAGTTCTTCCGCAGCCCGGGTAATACTGCCGTGGTCTGCCACGGTGACAAAGTAGCGCAGGTGTCTGATATCCATGTACCATATTTATAGGATATGGATAATGCGTTCAATATATATTGGAAGACTAGCTCGCGCTGTAATAACGTCTGCACATAGAGATCAGCAACAATGAGTTTGGAACAGTGCGCAGCATGAAGAACAGCCCGGTGGCAGACATGGACGTTCGGTCTTCTGCACTCGGAAACGGTGTGGGTAAGAAACCCGTCGCCAACCGTCTTTACCAGACCTCCACCATGGCCGCTCTGCTGGATGCCGTGTACGATGGCGAAACCACACTGGACGAAGTGCTGCATCACGGCAATTTCGGGCTTGGCACGTTCAACGCGCTGGATGGCGAAATGATTGTGACGGATGGTGTCGCCCGTCAGTTCCGCGCAGAAGGGCAGGCTGCCAAAGTTCCCGGTTCTCTCAAAACGCCTTTTGCCTGCGTGACATATTTTGAGCCGGAAAAAACGCTCAATATTGATACACCTCAAACAAAGGAAACGTTTGAGGCTCTGGTTGACCAGCTGGTGGGTAACCCCAACCTGTTTGGTGCGGTGCGGTTTACCGGGCAGTTTGAGCGGGTCGATACGCGCACGGTGTTCTGCCAGTGCAAGCCCTATCCGCACATGCTGGACGTTGTGAAAAAACAGCCCACTCTGACCATGGAATCCGTGACCGGCACCATGATCGGCTTCCGCACCCCGGTTTATATGCAGGGTGTGAACGTGGCGGGTTACCATCTGCACTTCCTGACGGAAGACCAGAAACGCGGTGGTCACGTGACAGAATACCGGCTGGTGCGTGGCCAGCTTGAGGTTGCCGTGATCTCCGATCTTGAAATTCAGCTGCCGCGCACAGAGCAGTTTGCAAAAGCAAACCTTAATCCTGAGCATCTGAGTGAAGCCATTCGGATTGCCGAAGGCGGCTGAGGCTTTTTTTGACCACTGCGCCCCGTGTGCAGTGGTCTTTTTGCAGGACTTAAAGAAATGACCAAGCCTTCTGATCACGCCGCACAATGCGGTGCGGAGCTTATTGTCAAAAATCTGGTGGCACATGGCGTAACCCATGTTTTCGGGATTCCCGGTGCCAAGGTTGACCGCCTGTTTGACGCGCTGGTTGATTCCCCCATTGAAACTGTGGTGACCCGGCACGAGCAGAATGCAGCCTTTATTGCCGGTGGCCTTGGCCGTCTGACAGGTAAGGCAGGTGTGGCGATTGCAACATCCGGCCCGGGTGCCTCCAATTTTGTGACAGGTCTGGCAACGGCAAACTCAGAAGGTGACCCGGTTCTGGCGATTGGTGGTGCGGTGAAGCTGGCTGACCGCCTGAAGCTGACGCATCAGACCATGGATACCGTCAGCCTGTTTAAGCCGATTACCAAATACAGCGTGGAAATTACCAACCCTCTGGCAATTTCTGAAGTCATGGCCAACGCCTTCCGATTTGCAGAAAGTGGCCGTCCGGGTGCGTCTTTTGTCAGCACGCCAATGGATGTGCTGTCCATGCCGGCTGATGCCCCTGTGCTGGCGGACCGCGCTGTGCCAAAAACCGGTACCGCTGCTGCGGATGCGATTGCAGAAGCCGCAAAACTGCTGAAAAACGCAAAGCGCCCGGTTGTGCTGCTGGGCCTGCTGGCCAGCCGCCCGGATGTGGCGGAAGCCGTGCGTGCTTTTGTGGCAACCACGGGCGTGCCGGTTGTTGGCACCTATCAGGCCGCCGGTGCGGTCTCGCATGAACTGGTGGATCGTTTTGGTGGCCGCGTTGGGCTGTTCCGCAACCAGCATGGTGACCAGCTTCTGCATGAAGCCGATGTGGTTGTGACCGTGGGTTACAACCCGGTGGAATATGATCCCTGGCTGTGGAATGTGAATGACGCCCGCAAGATCATCAATATTGATATTGTCGCGGCTGAACTCGATAACGCTTTCGTGCCGGTTGTCGAACTGGTGGGTGAAATTGCCCCGACGGTGAAAGCCCTTGCGCAGCAAGCTGGCAAGCTGGCCCGTGCGCCGCAACTGGAAGCCATTCTGGAAGGCTACAAGGTCGCTCGCTCCGGCGCTCTGCGTGATGCCCGCAGCACGAGCAGCACGGCTGTGCATCCGCTGCAGATTGTGCGGGAACTTGAGCAGATTGTCACTCCGGATGTCACGCTGTGCCTTGATATGGGCACGTTCCATATCTGGCTGGCGCGGTATCTGCTGTCCTTCCGTGCCCGTCAGGTTCTGATCAGTAATGGTCAGCAGACCATGGGTGTTGGCCTGCCGTGGGGTATTGCCGCAAGTCTGGTGAACCCGGCGCAGAAGGTGATTTCCATCTCGGGTGATGGCGGGTTCATGATGTCCAGCATGGAGCTTGAAACCGCTGTGCGCCTGAAGTGTAACCTGATCCACATGGTCTGGATTGATCAGGCCTACAACATGGTGGAAATGCAGGAGAAGAAGAAATACGGTCGTGGCTCCGGCGTGGAGTTCGGGCCGATCGACTTCGCCATGTATGCAGAAGCCTGTGGCGCCAAGGGGATTACCGTTACCTCTGCTGATGGCGTTGGGAAGGCTCTGAAGGCCGCCATGGATATTGAAGGCCCAGTGGTGATTGCTGTGCCGGTTGATTACTCCCAGAACCACCTGCTGATGAAGCCGCTGGCCCAGCTTGGGGAAACATCCGCAGCAGCCTGATAACTTTCAGAGCAGAAATCTGTTTCTAACTGTTTTAATGTGGCGCTTTCTGTTATAACAGAAGGCGCTATATGCAGATTAAGGGCTGATTATGCAGGAAGATCATCATCTTTGCCGGACGGCTGGGCATGCGTGCCCGTTGGCAGAGAGAGTCTGCGCTGTTTCCTCGGCTGTTGAGGGGCAGTTACCAGATGACAGATGGGGTGCCATAAAGGGCGAGGCTGCCTGAAAGTTCAGGCAGACAGGTCTTTGCAGGGCACAACAGAAGGATAATCGGAATGCAGATTTCATCGCTTGATGCAGCCGGGCAGAGTGGCATGCGGCGCGGGGCAGCAGTGCTGCTCGAAATTCTGCGCAGTGAGGGTGTTGAGTATATTTTTGGCAATCCCGGCACAACCGAATTGCCCCTGATGGATGCCCTGCTGGAAATCCCGAATGTCTCCTATATTCTGGGCTTGCAGGAAGCCAGTGTTGTGGCCATGGCGGATGGCTATGCGCAGGCAGCCCGTAAACCCGGCTTCCTGAACCTGCACACCGCTGGTGGGCTGGGGCATGGTATGGGCAATCTGCTGAATGCCAGTGTTTCCCAGACGCCACTGGTTGTCACCGCTGGGCAGCAGGATTCCCGCCATACCATTTCCGATCCGCTCCTGTTTGGGGATCTGGTGCAGATTGCCCGCCCCGCCGTAAAATGGGCGCAGGAAGTGGCTCATGCGGACCAGTTGCCCGTTCTGCTGCGTCGCGCCTTTCACGATTCCATGGCTGCCCCGGCCGGACCGGTCTTCCTCTCTCTGCCGATGGACGTGATGGAAGAAATGAGTGGGGTTGATATCGGCACGCCGTCCGTTATCAACCGCTCCTCTGTAGCGGGCGGGCTGGACGATCTGGCTAAAGCTCTGACGAGCATCGCGCCGGGCCGCATTGCTCTGATTGCGGGCGATGAAGTCTATGCGTCCGATGCCGCAGCAGAAGTGGCTGCCGTTGCGGAATGTCTGGGTGCGCCGGTTTTTGGGTCGTCCTGGCCGTCTCGCGTGCCGTTTCCCACCGCGCATCCGCTGTGGTGCGGCAATCTGCCCACGCAGGCCACAGCCATTGCTGAACGGCTGAGTGCGTATGATGCGATTTTCGCTCTGGGTGGCAAATCGCTCATCACCATTCTCTACACGGAAGGTCCGGCTCTGCCGCCGGGCTGCTCTGTGTATCAGATGTCCTCCGATGTGCGTGACCTTGGCCGCACCTTTAACACGCCGCTTTCTGTTGTGGGGGATATCAAAGCCTCCCTGCAGGCATTGCTGCCGCTGCTGCAGAAAGCCGCAACGCCGCATCAGGCAGATTATGCTGCACAGGCCGAGCAGGTGGCGCAGGCGCGGCGTGCCCAGCGGGCCGAAGCTGTGGCGGAAGCCAAAGCCCGGCGCAATGAGGCCGCTATCCCGCCGCGTGTGGCGGCATGGGAGGCTGTGCGGGCCATTGGCCCGGATGTGGCGATTGTGGATGAGGCCATTGCAACCTCATCCGACGTCCGGCTGTTTCTGGAAAGCGCATGGCCGGGCCAGTATTCCTTTTTGCGCGGTGGCGCTCTTGGCTGGGGCATGCCCGCAGCTGTTGGGGCGTCTCTGGGGTTAGGGCGGGACCGCGTGGTCTCTCTGGTGGGGGATGGCGCGGCACTTTATTCCCCGCAGGCCATCTGGACCGCCGCGCATGAAAAACTTCCTGTCACGTTCGTGGTGATGAACAATCAGGAATATAACGTTCTCAAAAACTTCATGAGACAACAGAAAGATTACCTTTCTGCACGTGAGGGAACATATCCGGCTATGGATATTGTTAATCCGAGTATCGACTATCAGGCCATGGCGAAATCCATGGGTGTGCCATCCTGCCGGGTGACACGCGCCTCTGATATCGCACCCGCCATTGAGGCTTCGCTGGCTTCCGATGGCCCCTCTCTTGTTGAGATCATGATTACAACAGGCTGAAAACCTGTTCTACCGTCGGGGGTTTGCATGAAAATAGGTCTTTTTATTCCGTGTTATATTGATGCGTTTTATCCAAACGCGGGTATCGCCACGCTGGAACTGCTGGAAAAGCTGGGTCAGGACGTGGAATACCCGATGGATCAGACCTGCTGTGGTCAGCCCATGGCCAACTCTGGCTGTAATTCGGACGCCGCCGCAGCAGAAGCCCTCTTTGTGCGCAACTTTGCCAAGTATGATGCCATTGTCATGCCGTCTGGCAGCTGCACGCACCATGTGCGGGATAATTTTGATGCCATCCCCCAGACGGAAGAGGTCAAACATGTTCGCAAAAACACGTTTGAGCTGGTCGAATTTCTGCACGATATTCTAAAGGTTGAAGAATTCCCCTGGGCGGAATTCCCGCACAAGGTCGGCCTGCATAATAGCTGCGGCACCCTGCGCGCCCTGCGTACGGCCAGCATGTCCGAACTGGGGGAACCGTATTTCTCCAAGCCAATGGATCTGCTCACCAAGGTTAAGGGCATTTCCTTCGCAACCCCCAAACGCCCGGATGAATGCTGCGGGTTTGGCGGCACGTTCTCGGTGACGGAAGAGGCTGTGTCTGCTCGTATGGGGCTGGATAAGGTCAAAGATCATTATCAGGCTGGTGCGGAATATATTGTCTCGGCGGATACCTCCTGCACCATGCACCAGCAGGGCTGTGCAGAACGTGGCGGTGTGCCTATCCGCTTTATTCATATCGCTGAAATTCTGAACGGAGCGCGGTCATGAAGGTCAAACCCGTCAATCACGCCAAGGCAGCGGAAGAGTTTCTGGACGATGCCCCGCATCTGACCTTCCATGATGAGCGCCTGTGGGACATGCGCCAGAAGCGCGACCAGCAGATGCACCTGCTGCCGGAATGGCAGGAGCTGCGCAGCCGGGCCTCCGCCATTAAAGAGCATACGCTGGCCAACCTGCCCGAATATCTGGAGCAGTTTGAAGCCAATGCCAAAAAGAACGGTATTCATGTTCACTGGGCGGCGGATGGTGCGGAACATAACCGCATTGTCGGTGAGATTCTGGAAAAACATGGCGCAAAGTCGCTGATCAAAAGCAAATCCATGGTCACGGAAGAGTGCGACATGCGCGCTTATCTGGAGCCGCGCGGTGTGACCGTGACGGAAACGGATCTGGGCGAGCGCATTCAGCAGCTTGATGGCCAGATGCCGAGCCATATTGTGGTGCCCGCCGTGCATAAGCTGGTGCCGGACGTGGCGAAGATTTTTGCCAAAAATTATAACACCGACCCGAACGACGACAGCCCGCAGTCTCTGGCGGAATCACAGCGTATGGCAGCCCGCCCGGTTATTCTGACAGCGGATTCCGGGATGACGGGTGGCAACTTCCTGGTGGCGGAAACGGGCACTTTTGTTGTCTGCACCAATGAAGGCAATGCGGACCTGAGTGCCACTGTGCCGAACCTGCACATTGCTACTCTGGGGATTGAACGCATTGTGCCCCGTATGGCGGATATGGGTGTGTTTATCCGTCTGCTGTCCCGCAGTGCTCTGGGCTCTCCCATCACACAGTACACCACGCATTTCCGTGGCCCGCAGAAGGGCGGCGAAATGCATATCGTGCTGGTGGATAACGGGCGGTCTGCGCGTCTGGGGATGGAAGAGTTCTGGACGTCGCTTAAATGCATCCGCTGCGGCGCGTGCATGAATACCTGCCCGGTGTATCGTCGTTCCGGTGGTCTGTCCTACGGGGCTGTTTATTCCGGCCCGATTGGCGCGATTATCGACCCGACCTTTAACGAGCGGAAATACAGCACGCTGCCGTTTGCTTCCACCATGAACGGGAGCTGTACAAACGTCTGCCCGGTTAAAATCAACATCCACGAGCAGCTTTATAAGTGGCGTCGTGTGCTGGTCGAACATCATGAACTGCCGTTTGTGAAACGGGAAATCATGCATATGGCCGGTAAGCTGATGGGCCAGCCGACCCTGTACCGCACGGCTATTAACGGCACGGAAGTCGCCCTGAGCACCCTGCCGCGCTTTGTGCTGTATAACTGGCTGAACCCGTGGGGCAAGCACCGCGAACTGCCGCATCCGGTCAAGCAGACCTTCCATACCTGGTATAAGCAAAACCGCCTTAAAAACAAAAAAGAGTCACAGGGAGGGAAAGCCTGATGAGTTCCCGTGATACAATTCTGGCAACGCTCCGGGCCAACCGCCCGGACCCTGCTGCGCATGAACTGCCTCCCGTTGCCGTGCTGGGGGATATGGATGCCGGTAAAGCGCGCTTTGAAGATGCTCTTCAGCTTCTGGGCGGCCAGATTCTGCTGCCGCAGGAAGGCGACACGCTGGCTACGGCCATTGCGCGGCGCTTCCCTGATGCCAAGATCATCTGTTCCGCTGTGCCGGATTTTGAAGGCACCATACGGCTGGAAGATGTGACGTCTCCGCAGCAGGCAGCCGCGACGGATGTGCTGGTGGTGCGCAGCCCGTTCGGGATTTCAGAAATGGGCTCTATCTTTTTGAGTGAAGCCCAACTGAACAGCCTGAATTCCGCGGCGCATCTGACGCAGCATATTGTGGTTATTCTGTCCGAGAAAAATCTGACAGCCAATATGCACACGGCCTATGTCGAGCGGCCGGAATTCCATACGGCAAACTACGGTGTGCTGATGACTGGCCCCTCTGCCACGGCAGATATTCAGGGCGTGCTGATCCGTGGCGCGCAGGGTGTGCGCTCCCTGTCTGTCTGGTGGGAATAACACCAGCCTGAACTTAGAAAAGCCGGATTGGGGAGAACCCTGATCCGGCTTTTTTTATGCTATGTTTTGCAGGAGGGGTGCGCTGTTTTGCTCACCCATTGACGGGAATTGTGACAATTGTCCCCGGGCTTTTGGTTGTTTTGGAAAGTTCCAGAAGAATTTGCAGCATTGTAAAAGCCAGTTTGCTATCAAAATCATTTTCATAAATATAGTAGTATTTCTTATCGTATTGGACAGAGGTGAAGGTGTTGTCCGGCACCGTTTTGCCAACATGCACAACCACAATGGGTTTTGTCTCACGCCCGATAAGCTGAATTCTGGGCTGTGTGCGTCCGGACGTAATATCGTCCTGTGGCACGTCAATCTGATAGGCAATCTGCCCCAGCGCACCCAGCATGGTGCGGGTCAGAATACGGATTTGCCCCGGGCGTGGCTGGCCTGCGCCGTAGACCACTTCCACACGCTCATCTTTGGGCTTCATCTGGAAAAAGCGGCGCGTTTCGTAAACGGTCTCTGCCAGAATGGGGTTATCTGTAGAGGAAACGTTTAGAAATACCCGGTCAAAAGACGGCGTTTTTCCAGGAATTTCGGCGCTATGCTCAAGCTGAATGCCGAGCAGTCCTGCAACCTGCAACACGCGCAGGTCATGAATGAGTTCAAAAAATTCCGGGGAGCCGCGCCCAACATCGCCCCCAATGGACCCGGCATTGCTGATGAGGTTAACCGACTGCACTGCCAGCCGGAACAGCACATCAATCGGCAAACCACCCATGGCCAGCGGAAGCAGGCTGCCAATCGGCATGGGGCGCAGGAAGCTTTGCGCATAGGCATCGCCCGTGACAGGCTGAAAGGTAAAGGTCGGGCTCTCCTGAAACTGGATCCCGGCATTGCCGCTCGGCCTCACAGGGCTTGCTGTACCAACCCCGACAGCAAAACTCCGCTGAAGCTGATAGCCGGAAATAAGCTGTGTAGTGTCCAGAAAGCCGGGTGTGTCGGCATAGCGTAGCCGCACAATATTCAGCAGCGTCTGGCGTTTACCTGCGGTGATAAGCGCGAAGGAATAGTCACTCTGATCCTGATCCAGCCGCCGGGACCCGATATTATAACAGCCGGTTAAAAGCAGCAGGGCGCCAAGCAGGAGTTTGGGAGCGGCTTTAAACATGGAGCAGAGATCCGGATGGAGGGAGTCGGGTCTTTGTTTCAGAAAGGCGGGGAGTGATGAGGGATAACCCTCGGCGGTCTATCCCTGCGGTGTAAAGGCGCCTCGGATATGCTGGGCTGGGTAGTCTTGTCCTGTCTGACACTATGACAAACAGGATGCGTGGCCTACGCCCGTGCGGTGGTGTTTTGCCGGAAAAGGGAATATTCTGCTGCGAGGCTGTAGGCAGAATGCCAACCAGCCCCGCAGAAAAACAGTTAGCCTTTGACGCGTTCAATCTGGGCGCCACAGGCGGCCAGTTTGCGTTCTACAGCCTCATAACCCCGGTCCAGATGATAGACGCGGCTGAGGATGGTTTCCCCATGGGCGGCAAGGCCCGCCAGAATGAGGGAGAAGGACGCCCGCAGGTCCGTCGCCATCACAGGAGCGCCAGACAGGCTGTGCACACCACGAATAATGGCGGAAGAGCCATGAACGTTAATGCGTGCGCCCATCCGGTTGAGTTCCGGCACATGCATGAAGCGGTTTTCAAAAATGGTTTCCGTAATCATGGACGCGCCTTCCGCCACGGAAAGCAGCGCCATGAACTGGGCCTGCATATCGGTCGGGAAGCCCGGATAGGGTTCCGTCATGATATCAATGCCGCGCAGCGCACCGGTACGGCGCACCCGCATGGCATCACCTTCCTGCGTGACTTCCACACCGGCTTCTTCAAAAGCCCGGACTACAGCGCCCAGATGGTCCACGCTGCCGCCTACAAGGCGGAGGTCGCCGCCGGTAATGGCAGCGGCGCAGGCATAGGTGCCGCATTCAATCCGGTCCGGCATGATGCGGTGTTCCGCCCCGTGCAGGGCTTCCACGCCATCAATAATGATGTGCCCTGTGCCAGCGCCGGTAATGCGCGCACCCATGGCGTTCAGGCAGTCTGCCAGATCCACCATCTCCGGCTCACGCGCCGCGTTGACAATTTCCGTGCGGCCATGCGCCAGCGTGGCGGCCATCATCAGGTTTTCGGTGGCCCCCACGGAGGCAAACGGCAGCACAATCCGGTCCCCCGTCAGGCCGTTGGGCGCGCGGGCGTTGATGTAGCCATTTTCCAGCGTGATCTTGGCGCCGAGCGTTTCCAGCCCTTTCAGGTGTAGGTCCACGGGGCGGGTGCCAATGGCGCAGCCACCGGGCAGGGACACGCGGGCTTCCCGGCAGCGGGCCAGCAGAGGCCCCAGCACCAGAATGGAGGCGCGCATTTTGGAGACGATATCGTAAGGCGCTTCCGTGCTGGTAATGTCACCACCAACGGAAAGCTTCGTCTTGTCACCATTCACCGTTTCCACGGTCAGACCGTGCTGGCGCAGCAACGCCTGCATGGTGGCGATATCGGCAATATGCGGCACGTTGGTCAGCACCAGCCGCTCGGAGGTCAGCAGACCCGCGACCAGCAGTTTCAGACCGGCGTTTTTCGCGCCACCGATGGTGATTTCGCCATGCAGGGGGCGACCGCCCCGAATAATAAACCGATCCATGGGCTTACATACGCGGCGTGGCAACGCCACGCTGGCCCATATATTTGCCGGAGCGGTCTGCGTAGCTGGTCTCACACGGGGTTTCACCCTTGAAGAACAGGAACTGGCAGATGCCCTCGTTCGCATAAATGCGGGCCGGCAGCGGCGTGGTGTTGCTGATCTCGATGGTGACCTGGCCTTCCCATTCCGGTTCCAGCGGGGTCACGTTCACAATAATGCCGCAACGCGCGTAGGTGGATTTGCCAAGGCAGACCACCAGCACATCCCGCGGGATGCGGAAATATTCAATGGTGTGGGCCAGCACAAAGCTGTTGGGCGGAATGATGCATTCATCCGCCTTGCGGGACACAAAGCCATCGGGGCTGAAGTTCTTGGGGTCCACAATGGCGTTGTTCACATCCGTGAAAATACGGAAGTCATCCGCCACGCGGGCATCATAGCCGTAGGAGGACAGGCCGTAGGAAATCACGCCTTCGCGCTTCTGGGATTCCACAAACGGTTCGATCATGCCGTGATCCTGCGCCATACGGCGGATCCATGTATCGGGCATCACTGGCATGGTGGCATATCTCCATTATCCGGGTCGTTTTGAGCGGATGAGGTCTGTCGGGCCGTACGTTCATCCGGCCCGGAAGGTGAGGAAGAGGCGTCCGGCTGGCTGATGGGGGCCTCGGCTTCCATCTCTTCTCTGCTGCGCGCCTGCTGTTTGCGTCTGCGCAGGTTGGCTCGCAGGGCGGCAGCCTGACGGGCCGCGCGCTCTGCACGCGCCGTCTCCGCTTTGGGAGACAGTCGGGTGCCGGACGAGGAGGAAGAAGGCGTATCAGTCATGCCAGGATCGCAGAAATGAACGTTCGTCCTGCTGAGTAGCAGAGCGATGCTGCCATGCCTAGGGTCCTGCCGGGGCATTCCCGGCACAAACTCATCTTCCGGCAGGATGCAGTCTGTATCAGGCCTGCATCCTGCCTCTGGTCTTAGTCTTTGTGGCTCATCAGAGGTTGGCGATCAGCTTCAGCCCCGCCATGGCGGCGTTGGGGATGCGGCGTGTTTCACCGGGGTGGATCATGTACTGGAATTCCGGCTGGATCAGGATACCGGGGAAGGCATCAATGCCGTAATAGGCCTCGATAATGTGTGAACTGTTCTGCACGCCATGAATGGTAGAGCCCAGAGGCAGGCCGGCATCCTGCGCCAGCTGCTGGCTGAGCCGCCGCCGGTGGCTGACATGATACCAGGAGTAGAGCACGCCAAACCGGTCCGTCAGGCGGCCGGGGATCATGCCGACCATGGAAAAACCGCCATAAGCCTGATCGGAAATGTTCGCAACGCGGGGTGTGGTGTGGACATAGCCTGCCATCAGATAGCCACCGGCCATCATGTTACGGCCACCCAGACGGTACACCATCTGGTCTGCTTCCATCCACACCATATCAGCCGGCGCGGACCGTGTGCCTCGGCGGACATCCGCCAGTCTGGCGGGATAAACCGAGCTGATCTTATCGGCATAGCGCGTGGTGTCGTGCGCATAGCCAATCACGTAATGGCCGGGCATCCGGTTGCGGGTCAAAAACGGTTGCCATGTGAATTCGATGGGCAGGGAAAGCCCGGTCGTGTTTTCCGCACCCCATGACCAGCCGCTGGGGTTGTCCGTCAGCGCACTCACGGAATAGGCCCCCACCTGCACGGCGGTATCACGCGTAGGGCGGAAGCGCAGGCGGCCACCCCATGTGGCTTTGGGATACACGCTCATGGCCGGGTTCTGCTTGAGCCCGACGGGGGCTGAACAGGTGACCATGAAGGAGCAGAGCAGCGGCGACGTTGCGAACACATGGGTGAGCGACATACGGCCAAAGGTGAGGTCCAGCCGGTTCTGCATCATTTTCTTCTCGGCGTAGAAATCCACCAGATGCGCGGCCACGTTACCGGAGAGGCTATAGACCTCCTGCAGAGCGACATAATACTCACCTACGCGCCCGTTCTGGATAGCTTTCCCGGCGCGTTCCATGACCAGCGTATGCACGGACCACCCGTTCAGCCCCGCCATTTTCTGGAGATCGAAAATGGCCTGTAACGTCAGTTCATGCACATAGCTCATGCCTTTTTCTATGCCGCCGCTCATCAGCCCCATCGCTTCCCCTTTGTAGGAGAAGGAGAAGGTAAAGCCGCGCTTGCGCAACCATTCCCGCATGGGGTCAATGGCGCGCAGCAGGTGCCCGGAGCCCGCCGTAGGCACGTAGTACGGGTCATTGAGGTCAGAGTCGCGCAGGGCATCGAGGCGAGGCGGGAGCAGGGCTGAGGGGCCTTCGCTCGGCAGGAGTGCGTCCAGTTCAATCTGATGGGCGGAGTTCTTGTCTTCCGACGGCATCAGGGGCGTGAAGCTCATGGTTGCAAAGCTGGGGGTTGGGAGCAGTGGCACACCACTTGGCGGGATCGGTGTATTGGGCGGCCGCCGGATGGCCGAGAGTTCCGGCCCCATGGCTTCTGCATCCACGGGTCGGTCTGACATCGGCGGATTGGCGCGCGCCTTGCTATCCGGACTGATGATGACGTCCGAAACAGGGGATACCGGCGTTTGTCTGGCGAGGGGGGCGGCATACGCCAGAGTGCCGCCTGCCTCTAGGCCCAGCAGGCCCACCAGCGCTGAGGTAAAACAGAAGGGAGCACGCAGTGAGGCACGGCGCACTGCAGAGGAGCGTGGTCTATGTGAGATCATATCCGCAGTCAGTCTTTTTGATTTTTATGGGGGATATGGGCCGGACAAGGACGGCAAAAACCGAGGGCGTCCGGCATCTGAGCCCGTCAGGCAAGCAGGTCTAAAACCTGCGTCTGCCTTATGGCTGGCGTGGGAATGCGTGCCCGGCAGGCCCGTGTACACACGCCACGTTTGCAGACCATAGCTGACGGCGGGCAAGACCAGCTATCAGCCCGACCGGAGTGCGGGCAGAAAAAGAGGGCAGTCCTTCAATCCGTTCTTCCCGTAAGGCAGCATAGGATGCCGCTTGGCAGAACGAATGCGGGAAGAGGCATTCTGACATGATAAGGAGACCGTTTCTTTATTGTTATTTAACTGGTCAGTCAGAATTACAATCAGAAAGCAGGGGGGCGGTCAACGCGCTCTGCAAGATATGACAGGATCTTGAGGAGAGGCGCGCGGTAAATTGCGAAAATTGTGGTAAATATATCATATTATAACAAGTTGTTATAACAGGAGCGGTTCTTCAGGCTGGTAAAATATCCTGCCATCCGCAAGGTGTGGCATGAGCCTGCTCCAGCCCGGTGCGGAACCCGCTGGAACACAGGGCTTCAAATTCTGCCTCATGCTCATAGGTCGGCATCAGTTTTTGCAGCAAAGCATTTTTATGTGTGGCGGGGTGAAAATAGATTTCCGAAACACCTTCGGGCAGATGGGCGGCTAAAGCCGCAACCCGGTCCGGCGTCATATGGCCGCTCCATGCCAGACCAAAGCACCAGTCATTGGTGGCCATGCCTGCCGAGCGGGCCTGATAGCGGAGCAGCTTTGTCCAGCGGCGGAGGGCGGCATCGCCCAGTGTATCGGTATAGGTGCCGGCTGCGTAAAGCGGCTCTGGCGGTTCCAGCGGCACACGCACGGCGCGCAGACCGTAGCGGCGGCCAATATCAATCATCATGCGGCCTACTGTGGGGTGCAGATGCATGTGCTTGTGGGCGTTGGCATGGTCCAGCCGCAGGCCCGTGCGGGCAAAGGCTTCAAACTGTGCGGTAATTTCTGCTGCCAGTTCCTTGCGGCCTTCCGGGCGGAAGAAATAGTCCACACCCAGCCCAAGCTGTGAGGAGGAAAACCAGCCATCCGGCCCGGTGACAAGCGGCAGGCGCTGGTGCGAGAGCACGGAGGCGCCCTCAATCACCACAAGATGCAGGCCAACGCCCAGAGTGGGCAGGCGTTTGGCGCGCTCAATGGCGTCGTCCGCTGCGGGGCCGGCCACCATCAGGCTGGCTGTGGAAAGCAGGCCATCACGATGAGCGATTTCAATCGCCTCGTTGACTTCAACCGACAAGCCGAAATCATCGGCAGAAATTATGGCGCGCTTCATAGGCTAAAAAACTCTGCCCCCGCGCAGCCGGAGTCGGGCGGGGGCATGATGTGTGAAATCAGGCGGCGTTACGGTCGCGCAGGAAGTGGAAGAATTCCACACCTTCACGCAGGCGACGCTTCATCATCTGCGGGGAGCGGACCATTTCGCTCACGATGGAGGCAATCTTCGGCGCGCGGAAATAGAATTTCTTGTAGAATTCTTCCACGCTGTTGAAGATTTCCGTGTGGGACAGATGCGGGTAGTGCAGCGGAGCCATCTGCACGCCGTTTTCATCAATCAGTTCCGCATTGCTTTCGTCCAGCCACCCGTTTTCCGTCGCCTGCTTGTGCAGGGCTGTGCCGGGGTACGGTGCTGCCAGAGAAACCTGCAGCGTATGCGGGTTGATTTCCTTGGCGAAGTTGATGGTTTCCTGAATGGTTTCCTTCGTTTCGCCCGGCAGACCCAGAATGAACGTGCCGTGGATCTTGATGCCGAGTTCGTGGCAGTTCTTGGTGAACTCCCGCGCCACTTCAACACGCATGCCCTTTTTGATGTTGTGCAGGATCTGCTGGTTCCCGCTTTCATAGCCAACCAGCAGCAGGCGCAGGCCGTTGTCACGCAGGACTTTCAGCGTCTCACGCGGCACATTGGCCTTGGCGTTACAGGACCACGTTACACCCAGCTTGCCCAGCTCACGCGCAATGGCTTCCGCACGCGGCAGATCATCGGTGAAGGTATCATCGTCGAAGAAGAATTCTTTGACCTGCGGGAAATACTGCTTTGCCAGACGGATTTCAGCAGCCACATGTTCCGGGCTGCGTGTGCGGTAGCGATGGCCACCCACCGTCTGCGGCCACAGGCAGAACGTGCAGCGGGATTTACAGCCACGGCCCGTATAGATGGAAATGTAAGGGTGCATCAGATAGCCGATGAAGTAATCTTCAATCTTCAGATCACGCTTGTACACTTCGGTCACGAAGGGCAGGCTGTCCATGTCTTCAATCATGGCGCGGTCACGGTTGGTGATGATCTCACCCTTCTCGTTCCGCCATGTAATGCCGTCTACATCCTTCAGGTCACGGCCTTCAGCAATTTCCTTGATGGTGTAGTCAAATTCGTTACGGGCCACGAAGTCGATCGGGGCACCCTTCAGCAGGCTTTCATCCGGCTGCACGGCAACCTTGGCCCCAACCATCCCGATTTTCAGGTTCGGGTTGGCGTCCTTGAGCATCTGAGCAACCTGCACGTCCTTGGCGAAGGACGGGGTGGAGGTGTGCAGAATCACCAGATCGCGGTTCTTCACGTCTTCCAGAATCGGCTCCATGCCCATGCGGGCCGGGGGCGCATCAATCAGGCGGCTGCCTTCCACCATGGCGGCAGGCTGGGCCAGCCATGTCGGATACCAGAACGATTTGATTTCGCGCTTTGCCTGATAGCGCGAACCAGCTCCGCCATCGAAGCCATCAAAGGACGGAGGCTGGAGAAAGAGGGTTCTCATCATTGTTCTGTGTCCTGCAAAGGCATGTGATCTGAGTTAATCAGAAGAATATGGGTAGGGATTTACTCTTGCGGAAGAGGCGAGACAACCCGTCTCAGCCTTCAGGTGATAATTGGCTGGCCGGAGGAGGCCCGACCGGGTGGGGGGCTACGTGCATGGTCTGCCCACGCCAGTCCACCCGTGTGCCGCTGGCGCTGCCCACCATAATAGCGGCGGAAAGCCAGTCCCGCACCGGGAGCAACAGCAGCGGCCAGACAGGGCGCGAGCCGACTGCGCGGTTAATGACCAGCCCCGTGATGACCCGAATGGTCCAGACGCACGCAAACAGCACAAGTGGCCAGAGGGCGTGAGGCTGAAACAGGATCGCCAGCGTGGCCCAGAAGAGCGGGAGCTGAATGGCAGACGCCCCATAGCCAGCCGGAGCCAGCGTGCAGACCGTCCGGCCCCAGCGCAGTTCATGGGAGAGCAGCTCTGCAAAACTGGGCTCACCGATGGTTGTCCAGGTCATACAGTCTGCAATGGTGATATCTTTGCCCAGCATGCGGACCAGACGGCCCAGCAGGGCATCATCCGCCACATGCGGCAGGAGAGCCTCTAGGCCGCCCACTGCCTCCAGCACATCGCGCCGCAGCGCCATGGTGGCACCCAGACAGTCCTGCCGCCCGAGATAGCGGGAGAGCAGCACACCGGGCAGAAAATTATGGTTGATCTGGCAGGCGGCCAGCATCTGCACAATGGTGTTATGCGCAGGCAGGCCCGCATAAAGTGTGGTGACCAGACCGGTATTGGGTTTGTGCAGGGCGCTGACGATATGCAGCATGTAATCCGGGCTGACATGAATGTCAGAATCGGAAATGATGAGCAGATCATGCCGGGCATGCGGCAGGATGTTCATCAGATTGCTGATCTTGCGGTTCATACCATGGACGGTTGGATCCACGATCAGCTGCATGTCCAGATGCGGGTGCCGCGCCTGCAGGCGATGCACGATGTCTATGGCGGGATCATCATGATCCCGCACACCAAACAGAATCTGGAATTCGGGGTAGTCCTGCGTACAGAAACTTTCCAGCGCTTCTTCCAGTAACGGCTCATCCCCATACAGGGGTTTGAGAACGGTTACAGGCGGCAGGGGTTTAAGCGTAACAGGCCGGCGCTCCGTGCGCCGGAAGCGGGCCAGAAGAGAGGCTCCGGCAATGGACTGAAGGCAGCCCGCTGCCGCCAGACCACTGCTGGCCAGCGCCAGAATGGAGAAAACGGACATTACAAACCAGCCGCTGTGCGGCCCATGACCGGGCAGTTTGTATGTCCGCTACGCATCACGCTCGTTATCCTGCTTAGTCGTTGGAGAAAGTTTTAACTTTACGTTCCAAGACATTGATCAGGCCCGCAACGCCACCGGAGGTGAGTGTGGAGCTGAAGTCGGAACGCTGGGCGGCAGCCTGACTGATGCGGGAATCGCCCAGCAGAACATCAACAATTTTCCAGCCGGACGGCGTGCTGTGCATGATGTAGCTCAGCGGGGTGCCGGGCATGCTGTCATCTGCTCCGATATAGGTGTTCACGATCTTGTTACCACCCACAGGGGAGTTTTCAAGACCCGGCTTCATGGTGAATCGGGCATCAGTCCCCGGTTTGAAGCTGGAGACATACCGCGCGATGGTGAAGTCCCGGAAGGCTGCCAGCAGCTTGGTTTTGTCTGCCGGAGCGAGTGCCTGATAGCGCACGCCAATGGAGGCATGCAGCACGGCATCCAGATCAAACGCCTGATCCACGCCAGCGCCGACGACCTGGCTGCGCTCTGCAAAGCTGCTGTGCATATGCTGCGCTTTATCAAGAGCAGCATACAGCGCCTGAACAGGGGCACTTTCAGCAGTGGCCGGGGCCGACTGTGCGTGTGCAACGGGAACGAACGGGGTAACGCCCGCGGCGGGAAGCAGAGTCATGCCCAGACCGAGCACAAGCCCTGCGCGAAGAGAAATCGTTTTCATGCTCATGATTTTGTTCCCGTAGCACGGTTTGGCAAGTTCATTGAAAGCATGTCTCCGATGCCCAGCGCGCTGAGAGCGGTTTTGACGATGTGGGGGGCGGTGAGTCCGGCCTGCTCGTACTGGGCGTCCTGCGTGTTATGGTCGATGAAGATATCGGGCAGGGTCATGGGGCGGAAGCGCACATGGTCCAGCAGGCCGGTATTGGCCAGATGCTGGCCAACCTGCGCGCCAAACCCGCCAATGGCCCCTTCTTCCAGCGTAATCAGCACCGCATGGTTACGG
>NZ_LHZC01000043.1 GCF_001580615.1 Acetobacter malorum | reverse complement strand
CACCAGCCGCAACACCAGCCTGCTGCTCAAGGTGCCGGTCATCTGGCGCAACAGCACGCATGACGCCATTTATGCCAACCCCACGGCGGCCTACAGAGATAGCCCGCACCGAGCAAGGCGAGAGACAGGCCGCCGGTAAAACGGAACACGGCTGCCCCCGCGACCCCGGTCACGCTAATAGTATCTGCCAGAAGTTGCAGACCGCTACAGGCAAAGGAGAACACGGCGGCCACAACGCTGCCGCCTATTAGGGCGGAGAGGCTTTTGCTGTTTCCATTCTCCCCCCCGGCACGCAGGATTTCCGCTGCGGCCACGCCTTCCGGGTAGGGGAGGGCGCTTTCCGTCACCAGTGCGCGGCGCAGAGGGATGGTAAACAGCACGCCCGCAATGCCCCCGGCCAGCGAGAGGCCCGCTGTCTGCCAGAAGGGGAAGCTGTGCCAGAAGCCGGTCATAATCAGGCCGGGGAAGGTGGCAAACACGCAGGAGAGCGTGCCCGCCGCCGAGGCCTGACTTTGCACCATATTGTTTTCCAGCAGGGTGCTGCGGCCCAGTGCGCGCAGCACGGCCATGGAAATAACAGCCGCCGGAATGGAGGAGGCAAAGGTCAGCCCGATCCGCAAGCCCAGATAGACGTTGGAGGCGGTGAAGACGACGGTAATCAGCGCCCCCAGAATCAGCCCGCGCACAGTGAGTTCACGCACGGAAGGGGTTTGCAGGGGGGATGGAGCGGTCATACCCGGAGCCTCGCAGCAGCATCAGACATTATAAAGCGCTTCGATACGCTGCCTGATGCCGCTTGTCTCCCCTGAATGAACCGGAGGGGCAATGAGATGGGAGAAAAGAGTGAGCAGCCCAGAGCAGAGCCGGGAGTCAACTCGGTTCTCCCATCAGATCGCGGGCATGATTAGCCAGCCCGTGCAGGCCGGCAATGGGTGCATCTGAAACCAGACTGACCCCAAGCCCGTCCTGCGCCCAGAGGTAACCCGGAACATGCCGCATGGGCCGCATGGGCGCCGTTACGTCCACGCGGTACATCGGCCGCACAAACAGGGAGAGGCGGACGCCCCGGTCATTGGTATAGAAAAACAGGCAGGCGGGACCATGATCAGTCGTGACAAGCTGGCCGCCTGTAAGCTGATAGCCTGCGGTGGACAGATCCGGCGGCTGGACCGGCCTGCCCAGCACGCTGCCACCCCATGCTGCGAGTTGCGCCACGCTGCCTTTTGCGGTTGCGCCGCCTTTGCTTGCCGCCTGCACCATGGCGGCTTCCTGCTCAACGGACGCCAGCCCGACAGGCACCTGTCGGTCCCGCAAAAACCATCCGCCACCAAGCCCAATGGAAAGCGCAAAGGCAATGGAGGCCGCCATCTGCGGGAGACTGAAGCGCCGCCCCCTGCGCTCCTTCAGCCGGCTAATATCAAAGCGGGCGGGGATCGGTTCGCGGAGGTCTGTATCCAGCGCTGCCCGCAAGCCATCACGCTCCTGCCGCCATGCCGTCACACGTTGCCGCGCATCCGGGTGGCGTTCCAGCCAGATGTCCACCTCCTGGCGGCGTTCGGGGGAGAGAAAATCATCGACCCAGGCCTGAAGATCATCCTCGGTCACAGGGGTGTCGGGGTGCGTCATTTCACCCTCCTCAGGATGGGACGTTTCTCATGGCCTGCCAGATCATGCAGGGCAGACCGGGCGCGGGAAAGGCGGGACATTACGGTGCCGACCGGCACACCGAGGATTTCCGCCACCGCCTGATATTCCAGCCCTTCAACCCCCACGAGCAGCAGGACCTGCCGATGGTCATCGGACAGACGCCCGAACGCCTGCGTCATGTCCTGCCATTCCAGATGGGGAATTTGCCCGGCATCCTGCAATGGTTCCGGGAAAGAGGTTTCCGCCATGGGCACCAGACGCCGGATGCGCCGCCACCGGCTGACGTTAAGGCGGTAGGCGATGGTGAAGAGCCAGGGGCGTAAATCTGACCGGTCCCGGACCTGATCCATGCGGGTCAGGGCGCGTTCCAGACAGTCTTGCACCAGATCGTCGGCGTGATGCGGGTCACGCGTCAGAACCCGCGCATACCGCCTCAACGCCGGAATAACGCTCTGTAGTCTGATGGTCTCGTCATCGTCCAACCCGGCTCTGCCCCTCATGCGCTTCATCTCCTGAGGACAGAGACGCTCAGCGCGCCACTTTATTCCCAATGGTGCCGAGCAAAAGTAAAAATGTTCCTTAGTTGTGCAATTGTCGGGGAATAGATCCCGCTGCTCCTGCGTCTTCCCCTCAGATGACATAAAGGAGCGGCCTCAATGGCGGCAAAATCGAGAGGGTCTTCCGGCTCTGCCCTCCGCTGGCTGGGCGTTGCAGCCGCACCGGCAGCGCTGGCCTTGGGCTTTCTCTGGGCCGGTGGCTGGCTTTCCCCCCACCGCGTGACCCAGAACCGCCTGATGGGGGAACTGCATGACGCGGGCAGTTACGGGCATGGGTTCCGGCGTGCTCATTCTAAAGGTGTGTGCGTCACGGGGCGGTTTGATGCCAGCGGGGCTGCGGCCTCGTTGTCGAAGGCTGCCATTTTTCATGAACAGTCTGTGCCTGTGGTCGGGCGGTTTGCTCTGGGGGCAGGGCAACCCTATGTGACCGACAACCCGGCAACCGTGCGCAGCATGGCGCTCCGCTTCATGCCAGCGGATGCGCCGGAGTGGCGTGCAGCCATGAATGACCCACCCGTTCTGCCCTTGCGGGATGCACAGGATGCTTCAGACTTCTTTTCCTCTCAACGCATAGATCCCGCGACAGGAAAGCCTGACCCGGCACGCGCCAAAGCTTTCGGCGCAGCGCATCCTTGGCTTCAGGCCGCAGCGGAGAAAAACGCGCATCGCGTGATCACCTCAGGTTTTGCGGATGACACGTACCACAGCCTCGACAGCTTCCTGCTTGTTGGCGAAACCGGCACGAAAACGGCTGTCCGATGGGCCATGGTGCCCGTGCAGCCAGTGGCTCCTGCCGATGCCGAAGCCGGAGGGCGTGATTACCTGTTTCAAAGGCTGATTGCAGATATCCATGACCACCCTCTGCAATGGCACATGGTGCTGACGGTGGCGGGGCCTCAGGATGCTATTAATGACCCAAGCCAGATCTGGGCACAGGACGACCGGACGATTGATGCTGGCACCCTGACCCTGAATGCCGTTGAGAGCGAGGACGGTGGCCCCTGCAACGGCCTCACTTTTGATCCCCTTATTCTGCCTCCCGGCATTGTCGCTTCCGATGACCCCATTCTTCAGCTTCGGTCGGGGGCCTATATGCGGTCCTTCTCTCTGCGTTCGGGGGAGAAGCGCGGGCCAAGCGCTATCACGCCTGCCATGACACAGGCTCCAGCGGCAGAAAGTGAGAAAAAATCATGAAGCCCGCACCCTCTTTTTCACTTGTGGCGCGCGTGCTGCACTGGCTTATGGCGGTGATGATTCTCAGCATGCTGTTTATCGGTGTGTTCATGGCCTCGTCTCTTGGCCCCGGTTACCACCGGCTGGTTTCGCTGCATCGTCCTTTAGGGATTGCCATTCTGGTGCTCGCCCTTCTTCGGCTGACATACCGGCTGCGTCATGCTCCGCCCCCTCTGCCCAGTGACCTTCTCGCCGTTCTGAAGCTGGCCGCCAAAGGCTCCCATATCCTGCTTTATGCCCTGATGGTTGCGCTGCCTCTTGTGGGTTGGGGCATGCTCTCGGCTGGGGGGTATCCTATTCCGTTGTGGGGGAACGGGGTGCTGTTGCCGCCCATCCTGCCGCATAACCCGGCTGTCTGGTCCTGGCTGCGGTCTGTCCACACCGTTCTGGCCTTTACCCTGTTCGGGCTGGTGCTGGCCCATATTGGTGCGGCTCTGTTCCATGGTCTGATCCGGCGGGATGGAGTGCTTGAAAGCATGACCGGAAGGAAAACCCCGCTGTAAGGTGGGAAGGCTTAGCCCCCATAAGACGAGAGGAGTGCTTCAGAAGAAAGCACTCCCCATCGCTGCTACTTTGTGGCCTGTCTTAAAACTGCGGTCTGGCGCTTAGAATGTCAGTTCCAGATTGCTCTGCACATACGCGCCGGAGGACGCCCCGGCTTTAATCATGGCGCGGGAGGCGAAGATGTATTCGCCATCAAGGCTGAAAGTCACATGCCGGGTGGCACGCCAGGTAAAGCTGGCCTGCGGCATGGTGGCGGTATAGCCGCCTTGCGGGCGGAAGCTGTAGGCCGCCGTGGGGTTGGCATAAATGGCGTCATGCGTGCTGTTGCGCCAGATGACCGGCACCTTTAGCAGCAGGCTGGTGTTGCGGCTGGTGGCAATGGTGGCCAGCGGGCCGACGTCAATCAGGTTCGAGTTGCCGATATAGGTGCTCATATCCAGATAGTAGGCGCTGGGCACGAAGGGGGAGAGGAAGTTCCCCCAGCTGCTGGTCTGGCTTTTGCGGGTGTCCCCGCCGGAAATGGCGTCAGCCTGAATACCGATAGCCGGGCGGCCCCACCATTTGGCAAAACGCCATGAGACGGTGCCGTTAAAGGAATAAGCCGAAACCGCGCGCTGCGGACCATTTTTGGCCGCGCGGAAATTGCCGCCCTGCCACATGCCGCCCAGAGAAAATTCGATGGGTCCGGCGTTACCCCAGATACGCGTGCCGGGGGTGTCACGGTGTGTGGAGCCCGCAATGGTGCCGGTGGTGCTGGCAATAGGGTTACTGGAGAGCGTGTAGCCCAGATAAAACGTATCCACGAAGACCTGGCTGTTCCTTTCCATAAATTTGAAATTTGGAATAGCGTAGGAGGTGTAGGCTCCGAACAGGCGTGTTCTCCAGCCCACCTGATCATGAAACGCGGTGGTAGGTGCGTTGTTGGTCAGAGTGAGGTCAAACAGATCCACACGGAAGCGCTTCCAGAAGGCATAGCCCCGCAGCCCGTTCCAGGAATATGGTATGGTTGGGTAAACGCTGCCTGCCGTCACGTAAGGCGGTGCATCCAGAAAGGACATACGGCCAACCATGGCGCCCATTGTTGCGCCCAGCATATGGCCTTTGACTTCCACAAACGCCTGCTGTGCGTCCAGCTTGCTGCGCCAGCGGCCCCCGGCATAACCGTAATAATTGATGCCCCCGGCCTGAGCGCTCATCAGCTCCCCATAAAGGCGCACATGTTCGCCCAGATGCAGGTCCGCCCCGGCGTTCCAGCGCAGGGTGGAGCGGTAGGCAGGGTCTTTCTTGACGGTGCCGAACATAGCCCGCTGGTCATAAAACCCGTGATGGCGGAAGTTGCCGCTCAGCGTGAGGTAGATTGAGCCACTGTTGTTGAGCGGGATGTATTTCAGCGGGTCTGCCCAGTCGATGTGGTTTCTCTTGTCACGCAGGCTGGACCAGTCTTCCGCCCAGCGGGAGACAGCGTAATACGCCACCGTACCAAACCCGGCAGCAGCCCCGGTATTGGCGTTGAACACGCCCCACGGCCCCTGATGCATGAGGGAGGTTGGCAGCGGCTTGAGTTCCAGAGACTGCGGCTGGCCGTAGGCTTCCGGTCGGCTGGTGAGCGGCGGGAGCAGCATATTATCCCAGAATCCACCGCGCCCCGGCGTTTTGGGCGGGGTGCGGATCACGTCTGACAGACGGGCAGGCATGGTGTCATGCGAGACGTTGATGTCATGGGCATGCTGCGTCTGGCGCACAACGGAAGGTGCCGGTGCCAGTGCGGGAGCGGGTGCCGGAGCGGGTGCCGGAGCGGGCACGGGTTGCGCGGCACTTTGCGCATGGGCCGCTACGAGCGGCACCAGAACGGCAAGAAGGGCCCCGGCAGGCACCAGCCAGAGTAGCCCGGTGGACAGGCCGCTGGAAAAAGAAAACCGGAAGCGTGCAGAGCACAGGCGTGAAACAGGCGCGCCTGCGCTGCGAGCAAACAGATGGTTCATGACAGAACACTCTGAAAAAGGGGAACCGAAGGACTGCAATAAGGCTGTGCGGCGGGAAAGCCGGGGGCCTTACGCAGGAGCGCAGAGGGAGCGGGAGTGCGTAAGTCGCTCTCGTACCGCTCTCCGCCGGGCGGTCGGTTGCAGGGGAGGCAGACGAAAAATGGTGTCCGAAGGGGGACAGCAAAGCATCAGCATGACGGCACGACCTTAATTGCGTCATGGCTTAGCCAAATGGCTCGCCATGCATTTTTTATTATTCTGACGTGCGTTATGGGTATAGCTAAACGCGAGCCATGTCAGCTCGCGTTTGCGTGTAACACGAAATATTTAAGTGCAGGCTCAGCCCGATTGCGGCAGGCCGCCCAGCCGGGTCAAACAGTCCCGCGCACGGGTGACCAGGTGGATTTCATGCACGCTGGCAACAGCCCTGCGTGCGTTGCTCTGCCAACTGCGCGGCATACCCTGCGGGGAGCAGACGGCGCGGGCGCCAAACAGCGGGCCGTCCGTCTGGTCCATGGCGGCCAGAACGGCGGCCGGGTGCGTGGGCAGGGCGCGGCGCATGGCCGTGCGGAGGGAGAGCGCTGTGGCCGGATCAGCCTCGGGCATCAGCGCTGCCAGAACGGATGCGGCTTCCGGCTGCCCGGTGCTGACAGCCAGCCGCACGTCTGACCATTTGCGGCTTTTGGTCAGGGTGCGGGCGGTCTGCTCCGGTCCGTCATTTTCCAGCATGTGCAGAATATGCGTGGAAGACTGGTTTGCCACCGTCTGGGATGCTGTCTGAACCGGGGACTGTGCCACCGCGTTCGGGCTGGTGCGGGCAGGGGTGCCGACGCTCTCCGGTGCCTGCTGCGGGGCTGCAAAGGCCCGCGCCAGAGAGGCACTGACCGGTGTCGTGGCGGGCGGGACTGGCTGCGCTGGTTTGGCAGGGCTGGTGGCCGCAGTTTCGGACAGAGCCGCCCTGCGCATATCCGCCACCAGAGGCCGGGGCGGGGTGTGCGAAAACGTGGACAGGCTCAGCGCGCCGGCAACCAGAGCGGAAAGGATTACAAAGCGGGGCATACGCATAAGAAGTGTCTCCTTTCCTGAGGTGGCGACCAGACCAGAAGGGGCGGGCCGCAGATAAGACTGACTGAAGTCCATAGAGGCAGGCAGAAAATGGCGCGGTG
This sequence comes from Acetobacter malorum, assembly GCF_001580615.1. Lineage (GTDB taxonomy): Bacteria > Pseudomonadota > Alphaproteobacteria > Acetobacterales > Acetobacteraceae > Acetobacter > Acetobacter malorum. Next base: position 82,837 of record NZ_LHZC01000043.1, on the reverse strand, counting down.
AAGGCAGGACCACGGAAAGGTTGCGGCGGAGGCGGCGGGTGTCCTATAGCGGGCCGGATTGGTCAGAGCTTTAAGGCGTCTGTCTGTGTAACCCTTCCCCTTGAGGATCAGATTTTTCTATGAGCAGCACGTCCCCCTCTCCCTCCGAAATTACCCGCCTGCAGACCGCTCTGCGCCGCCTGCTTGGTGCCAAGGGTCTGTCCGTTAACCCGCCGCCGCGTTCTGGCATGTCGGTTGAACTGGCTGTGGACGGTGAAGTAATTGGCACCATTCATCGTGATGATGATGAGGGCGAAGTCTCCTACGCCATCAACATCATTCTTCTGGAAGAAGATCTGCCGGCTGAAAAATAAGCCGCAGTCTTTCAGGCCTTAACCAGAGTGGGAGAGACCCGGAAGGGTCTGCTCCCCCTCGGGCCTTCAGGCGTTGGAGGGGGCGACGGACGCCTGCATGATGGGCGCGCGTGCTGTGGGGAATTCCACCTTTGTCACTTTCCAGCGCCAGTTTTGAATCCGCATTTCAATTTTCAGCGGCGTGTCATGCTCGTGGCCGGGCAGGGGCACATCCACTTCAAACTGGTCAATACGGGTGAAGCGGACCGAAGCCTTTTCCACCAGTGAGGCAAAAGACGGCGCGGGCTGGTTAGCCGGAATGGCAGCCGGGACAGCCTGATCAACCAGCGTGCCAAGATTGGCCTGCGTGACGGTGAAATCCACCGCATTGGACACAGCCGTTGTGGCGAAGGACGAGCCGAAGTCCGGCAGATCATTCGACACCTGTTCCAGATGCAGGCCGGAGAGGGTCTGGTGCTTGATCGACGCATCGAGCTCGGACCAGTTGATGACCTGCCCAAGGGCCGTCATGTCATGCGTCTGAATGGCGGAGCCGATGCTCCAGAGCGTGACAAACGGAGAGGCCAGATACAGGCCAAGCGCTGCTGCTGACGCGCCGATACACACTCTGCGCGCGGCCTGTAACTTATTCAGACTGGCACGTCGGACGAAAGGTCCGGCTGAGGTGAGGGCGGTCATTGTTTGCACTCCTCGTATGCTAAAATTGCATTTCACATATAGCAGACGCATGGCTCCCATGCATAGTTTCATTAATATGAATTCATAGTATCACGGAAAAGTGAACGGGGCATAAAAAACCCCGGCATGGCATAGAAGGCCACACTGCTGGCCCCGCCAAAGTCAGACAGACCTTCATCCGCAGAGATACTCTGCCCGCAGCAAAAGGGCGCTCAGATGGCGTTTGATTTCACGGAAGCCGAAATTCAGCGATATTCCCGCCATATTCTTCTGCCCGAGGTCGGCGGCACGGGGCAGGCGGCCCTTAAGGCGGCCTCCGTGCTGATTGTGGGAGCCGGGGGACTGGGCTCGCCTGCGGCCCTCTATCTGGCTGCCGCGGGGGTAGGGCGGATCGGGCTGGTGGATGATGACACCGTGGAACTCTCCAACCTGCAACGCCAGATCCTGCACACCACGCAGGCCGTGGGCACGCCCAAGGTGGACTCCGCCCGCGCCCGGCTGGAAGCGCTGAACCCGGAGCTGACGCTGGAAACATGGCCCATGCGCCTGAGCGCGGACAACGTGGAGGATCTGGTCAGCCGGTATGATCTGGTGTGTGATGGCTGCGATAACTTCACCACCCGCTATCTGGTGAATGCCGCCTGCGTGCGGACTGGGCGGCCACTGGTTTCTGCTGCCGTGCAGCGGTTTGAAGGCCAGCTTTCCACATTTCATCCAGTGCGCGGTGGTCCGTGCTACCATTGCCTCTACCCGCAAGCCGACGGCGCGGCGGAGGGTCTAAGCTGTGGCGAGGCCGGGGTGTTTGGGGCCGTAACCGGCGTGATGGGCACCCTGCAGGCGACGGAAGCGCTCAAGGAGCTTCTGGGGCTGGGAACATCGCTGGCCGGGCGGCTGCTGATGTGGGATGCTTTGAGTACACGGTTTACAACCATCGCCCTGCAACGGGACCCGACATGCCCGGTCTGCGGGACTCTGAAACGGGAGACGTCTGATGGCTGAACTTTCTGGTGAACCTGGCGGCGGGCTGTTTGCCGGCTCTTCGGCGCCTGCGGCAGGGCCTTCTGGCCGCACCGGCTTTTCCGCTGCTGTGGGAGCGTCCGCCTTCCCGCAGTGTGATCTGGCGCTGGTGATTGTGGAAGCCCGCTATGAGCGTGTGCATGCCGCCTTGATGCTGGCCGCTACAGCCTGCGCACTGGGCCAGACTGTCGTGCTGTTCGGCATGGGGGCCGGTGTGGCTGCTTTCTGCGCAAAATGGGACGGGCTGGAAGATTCCCAGCGGGAAGACTGGCGGACAGCAGCCGGTGTGGCGGGGCTGAATGACCTGCGCACGGCCCTGCGGGACATGGATGCAACGCTAATGGTGTGCGACTCCGGGCTGAAGACCATGGGCCTGACGGATGAGGCGCTGGAAGAAGGCGTGGCGGTTGTGGGCCTGCCTACGTTTCTGGACAGGGCGGGTGCGGCCCGGGTGGCGGTTTTCTAAAAACCGCTTGCCCCCGCGTTTCTCTCTTGGCAGGGATGCAGGCATGATGTTCACATTGCCTCTGACTTTCCGGTTCCGACTGCTGTCCTGTCTGGCAGGGTGTGCGGTCGCTCTGTCCGGCGCGGCTGCTGCTGATAAGAAGCCTGCCGCGCACAAGCACCATGCCCACCATGCCGAAGCGGACCACGCTGCTGCCAAGAAAAAGACAGCAGACAAACCCGCTGCCAAAAAGGCCGCTACGGCGGAAGGCAAGAGTGCGCATCGCAGCCACCATGAGGCCGCCAAAGCCCGCCACGCTGCGGGGCAGGCCGCCCATGCTCCCGTAAAACATAAAGCCGCAACGGCCGCCGCCGGTGCTGCTGCCGGAGCCGCCGCAGGCGCAGCCGGGGCTGCCGCAGCCGACCAGCCTGCAACGCCGCCTGCCGCAGCCGCCCCCCCGGAACCGCCCAAAGGCACCGTGACGGGCCTGCCGCTGCCGCGTTATGCCGCCCTGCGGTCTGATGAGGTGAATATGCGCGCGGGGCCGGGCCGCCGCTTCCCCATTCTCTGGGTTTATCACCGCCGTGGCATGCCCATGCGGATTGAACGGGAATTTGATGTCTGGCGTCTGGTGGAAGATGAGACCGGCCAGAAAGGCTGGATTCAGCAGGCTACGCTGTCCGGCGGGCGGGACTTCCTTGTGCCGGGTGAACCGCCCGGAGATGAAGCGCCGCTGGAAGTCAAACTCGATAAAAACGGCAATAAAGAACAGCCTTCCGGCCACATGGACACCCGCGTGGTGGCCACGCTGCCCACGCCTGCTGATGCAAAGAGCGTGACCGGGGCGGTTGTCATGCACAGTACGGCTAGCAACGATGCGCCTGCGGTTGCTGTTCTGAAACCCGGTGCTGTGGGATCTGTTAAGGAATGTGCAGCCGGGTCTGAGTGGTGCAAGGTCTCGGTCAAGAATTACACCGGCTGGGTTCCCCGCCGTGCGATCTGGGGCGTGGATGCGGAGGAAGCTATCACTCCTTCCTGAACCCCGGACTGGTTAAGTAAGGACAAGGAGTGATCATGCCCACCTCAAACGCGCTTATCTGCCGGACCAAGATTGTTGCAACTCTTGGCCCGGCATCCAGCGATTACGAGACAATCCGGGATCTGGCTGTGGCCGGGGCGGATGTGTTCCGCTTCAACTTCTCCCACGGCACGCATGAGGACCACGCCGCCCGCCACGCCATTGTGCGGCGGGTGGAAGCCGAACTGGGTGAACCCATTGGCATTCTGGCCGACATGCAGGGGCCAAAGTTGCGGGTTGGCGTTTTTGCCGATGGCAAGGTGACGCTCAAACCCGGAGCCTCTTTCCGGTTCGATCTGTCCACCGCACCGGGGGATGAAACCCGCGTCTGCCTGCCTCACCCTGAAATTATTGCCGTCGCCAAACCCGGCAGCCGCCTGCTGATGGATGATGGCAAGCTGGCTGTGGTGGTGAAGGCTGTCGGCCCGGACTGGCTGGAAAGCACGGTCGATGTGGGCGGCGTGCTCTCCAACCATAAGGGCGTGAACGTGCCGGATGTGGCGCTGCCTATTCCCGCCCTGACGGAAAAGGACCGGCGGGATCTGGCGTTCGCGCTGGATCTGGGCGTGGATTATATCGCTCTGTCCTTCGTGCAGCGGCCTGAAGATGTGAGCGAGGCCCGCACTCTGGTGGGTGAGCGCGCTAACCTGCTGGTCAAACTGGAAAAACCGCAGGCGATCGAAAATCTGGAAGCCATTCTGGAACTGACGGACGCCGTGATGGTCGCCCGTGGCGATCTGGGCGTGGAACTGCCGCCCGAGAACGTGCCGCTGGTGCAGAAGCGCATCATCCGGCTGGCCCGCCGTCTCGGTAAGCCGGTTGTGGTGGCGACGCAGATGCTGGAAAGCATGATCTCATCCCCCACACCCACGCGCGCGGAAGCGTCCGACGTGGCGACAGCGGTGTTTGATGGCGCGGATGCCGTCATGCTCTCTGCTGAATCCGCCGCCGGGCAGTATCCGCGTGAGGCCGTGCGCATCATGAACCGGATTATCTGGCGCATTGAGCAGGATGCGGAATGGCAGAGCATGATGGCCCGCGCCCGTCTGGCTCCGGAAGATTACGTGGCCGACGCCATTGCCGGGGCAGCCCAGCAGGTGGCGGATACGCTCAAGGCTCCGGCCATTGTGGCCTATACGCACCGCGGGGCCACAGCCTTCCGCATTGCGCGGGAGCGGCCATCCTGCCCCATTCTGGGCATTACCCCCACGCATGAAGCCGGGCGGCGCATGGCGCTGGTCTGGGGTGTGCGGGCTGTTGTGAATGAAGGCAAGCAGGTGACAAACGTGGAGGACATGGTGGACTCTGCGCTGGACGTTGTGAACCGCGCCAGAATAGGCAGCTCCGGCAATTCCATTGTGATTGCGGCAGGGGTGCCGTTTGGGGTGAGTGGCTCCACCAACACGCTGCGGGTCGCTAAAATCCCCTGAGGATGTGGGTGCTGCGTCCGCTCTGCGGGTGGACACAGCGCCCGAGGGATGACACTGGGAAGGGAAAATAAAGGCGTACCCGCCGATGGTGTGCCTGATGAGGCAGGAGTCAGACACAATGGCTAAGGCGACACGCCACAGGATTATGCAGCGCCGGACGGTTTTGCAGGGGCTTGCCTGCGTTCCCACAGGGCTTGCAGTCTCCTCACTTGCGCAGGCGGCGGACCATGCGGCGGCCCCTCCGCAGCCCGAAACCACCCGCCCTGCGGATGTGACCACCACACCCCCGCGCCAGTGGGGGCCGGGGGCACCACCCGCCTACACGCCGGACCCGGATGTGATTGTGATTGATCGCTCCTTCCGTGACCTGCTGTTTGGGGCGGCCACCCTGCACCGGGTGTGGGATCAGGGCACCTGGCTGGAAGGCCCCGCCTGGTCTGCCGAGGGCCGGTATCTGCTGCTGAGTGACACCGTGACCAGCCGCCAGTATCGGTATTTGTGGGAGACGGGCGAGGTTACTGTGTTCCGCCCGGAATCCTACCATTCCAACGGCAATACGTTTGATTATCAGGGCCGCCAGATTTCCTGCGAGCACTTCCTGCGCCGCGTGATCCGCTGGGAACATGATGGTTCCGTGCGCGTGCTGGCCGACCGGTATGAAGGCCATGCCCTGAACTCCCCCAATGATGTGATCGCTCATCCGGACGGCAGCATCTGGTTTACCGACCCCGGCTATGGCGATGGCTTTACCGAAGGCCATGCGGATGAACCGGGCGGTGAGGCCAACCCGGAGGGCCATATTCGCTGGCGGATTGGCGAAGAGCTGATTGGTGAGCTTGGCGGCGTGAAGCGGCAGGCGGACCATACTTTCCGCATTGATCCTTCAGGCCGGATTGAATGTGTGCTGACGCAGGAGCAACTGCCCAACCCCAACGGCCTGTGCTTCTCGCCCGATCATTCCCGCCTGTATGTCATTTCCTCCGGCAAGCAGCCGGGTGGGTATGGGCATGAGGGCGATCAGGCCGTGCATGTGTATGACGTGCTCAAAGACAACACCCTCTCCAACCCGCGCCTGTTTACCAATATGCATTTTCAGGGCGTGCAGATGGGGCCGGATGGGATGAAGGTCGATATCTTCGGCAATCTCTGGTGCGGGGCCAGCGGGCCGCTGGGCCTGTGCGGGGTGTTTGTGTTCAACCCGGAAGGCCAGCTGATTGGCCGTATCCGCCTGCCGCACGGGGTGTCCAACCTCACCTTTGGCGGGCCTAAGCGGAACTGGCTGTTTATGTGTGCGGGGGAATCCCTCTACCGCCTTCAGGTCAACACACAGGGCGCGGGTGCTGCCTGAAGGTATTCGGGGGCTTACGAGCCGTTGGCGGCCAGAATGCTCTGCACAGACCAGACGCCGGGCTGGCCGGGGGTGATTTCACCCGTTTTGTAAAACCGCACCACGGTCTCTTTCATGGGCTTGTCCAGCCGCGTGACTGAGGCCGGGGTGCTGGTTGTGGTCTCGTTATAATACGTGGAATGGCGGCCTGTTCTGGTCATGGTACCACTGGTGGATGTGGTGGCGGCATTCTGCACGTAAGTGGGGCGATATCCCTGCTTGTCATCCAGAATCTGAAAATACTGGAACCCGCGCTGCTGGCCTGTGGTGGCGGCTTCCATGAAAACCTTGTGTGTCACTTTGGCGAGGTCATCAAAAGAAGAGCCTTTGCCGGAAATGATGGCGGTGCGTTCATCCAGCATTTCTGTATGTGCGCTGAGGCAGCCCGAGAGAGAACAAAATAAAAAGACAGGTAAAAGAAGTTTTCTCATTGAATTTCTCTTAAGCGGTGCTGGTTTTTATAAAACGCGCGGACTTTATAGTTTTTGGAGTGGCGTGCAAGATGCAGGCACGGGCATTTTTCAGGCGCGGTTCTTCAGAAAAACCGGCAGCAGCGTAAACAGCCCACAGGCACAGGCGACAAACAAAGGCAGGCCGCTGGTGGGAGAAAACGCCATGGCGGAGCCTGCCATACCCGGCCCCGCAAAGGAGCCAAGCCCCCACGCAACCGACGTGGCGGCGTAAACAGAGACAAGGTCTCCGCCGGAAAACCGACTGCCCACTACGGACATGGCGACGGTATAGAGTGCGGCAAACAATCCATCCCACACAAACAGCAGCGGATAGGCCAGCGCCGGGGTGCCAATGGCGAGGGGCCAAAGGCATGCCCCCAGTGTCGAGGCTGTGCCGAGAGTGATGAGCATGGCGCGCGGGTTTTTCAGCCGGTCCGCCACCCAGCCCAGCGGAGCCTGCAACACAATGGCCCCCAGCAGCATGACGGAGAGTAGCAGCGTCGCCTGCCGTTCCGACCAGCCCGTATGCAGCGCGTAGAGCGGTAGGAAGGCGGAGCTTGCGGCTTCCAGCATGGCCATGAGCAGCGTGACACAAATGGCAATGGGGGCCATCCCGATATAGCGCCACAGGCCGCTATGGGCCGGGCGCTCCGGTTTGGGTGCGCGCATCCACGGCATGCTCACCATCACAAAAGCCGCCAGCACAAAAACACTGGTAATGGCGAATGGGGCGATCCCATGCCGCCCAACCAGCGTGAGCAGCACCGGGCCAGTGGCAAAGCCGGAGGAAAGCATGGCGCTGTAAAGCCCCATGGTGCGGGTGCGGTTGCTGTCATCCGTGCTCTGGTTCAGCCAGCTTTCCGACATGATGAGCATGCTCTCTGTCGCCACGCCCAGTGCAAGCCGGAGCGGGAACCAGAACCAGATGGACGGCACCACCGGAAACAGAACAAGGGTAACCGCCGTGCAGGCCAGCGCCACCAGCAGCACCGTGCGCGGCCCCACCCACCCGGCCAGCCGGGGCAGGAACGGAGCAATGCCCAGCACACCCACGCCGTGCATCATGGCCAGAGCCGCAATGGTGTGGGGGCCGTACCCGTGGTCCAGCAGAGAAAAGGTGAGAAGCGGCGTGCTGAGCCCGTAGGTCAGGCCGAAAATCAGCCCCACAGAAACAAGGGAGAGAACGGGCAGGCGGGACCGGGTGGGAGAAGAAACAGAATGGGGCAAGAGCAGGCCAGACACGGTTGGAAAAAAGGCTTTTTACGCTCTTTTCTGTTGGAGGGACATGGAGGATGTTCCCGTGAAAGGGCTGTGAGAATCACAACCCTGTCATGCTGTGACGATATATTCGTAAAAAATATATTGAGAATTATTCGCATCTGCACTTTATGGGTGTCGAGACTGACATACTTCCAAAGGGCAGGTGAATGACAAGGATATACAAGGCGTATCTCACGCCGGTATCTGTTGCAGGGGTTCTCTTTTTTTCAGCGCATGCGTTGGCGTCATCGCCTGATATCCTGTCTGAAGATAACAAGAAGGCGTCCAAGCGCGAGAATAAACGCCATAAGGCAGAAGCGCAGGCGGCAACCCCCGCCACGCGCGTTGCCGGTATAGACGCGACGGACGAAGAACGCCTGACCGTGACGGGCCACGGCTTTAACACCATGCACGACACCCTCGGCCTGTCCCGCATGCCGCAGGACGTGATGCATACGCCCCAGAACATCAACGTTGTGCCGCAGGCACTTATGCGCCAGCAAAATGTGAAGTCTCTGGATGAAGCATTGCGGAACGTGCCCGGTGTGACAGCCTCCATTGGGGAAGGCGCAGGTGGCATGAACGGGGATCAGTTCCTGATCCGTGGTTTTCAGGCGCAGAATGATATCTATGAGGACGGGTTAAGGGATTTTGGCGTTTATTCCCGTGACTCTTTCAATTTTGACTCTGTGTCCGTCATCAAGGGGCCGTCCTCGGAAGTGTTCGGGAACGGCACCACGGGGGGCGCCATTAATATGGTGACCAAAACCCCGGGTTTGCAGAACCATTATTCCTCTGAATTTACGGGTGGTTCGGGCAGCTATTACCGGGGCACGCTGGATATTAACCAGAAGCTGGACAGCTCCACCGCCTTCCGCCTGACCGGGATGGGTGACGAGCATAATGTTGTCGGGCGGGACTTCATCTATTCGCACCGCTGGGGCATTGCGCCCTCCATTGCCTTTGGTCTGGGCAAGCGCGCCACGCTGGTGCTGCAATATATGCACCAGCAGGAAAACTCCGTGCCAGATTTTGGTGTGCCGGTTGTTACAAAACCCGGGGCGTCCTACGGCATGCCTATTACGGAATATGGCGTGAAGCGGACCAACTGGTACGGCACCAATAACGACCAGAACGCTACGAATGATAATATGGAAACAGCGCGCTTCACCTATAAGGTGAACGACCATATTACCATTTATGATGATCTGCGCGGCGGCCAGTATTACCGGACCTTTGCGGCCTCCAAAGCCACGTGTGACACCACCTGCGTGAACAACTATTTCAACGGTGATCCGGCGGCGGCCCTCGTTGCGCGCTCCGGCCCTTCTGGTGCGGGGAATGGCACCGGGCCGGGCACCTATATGGCTCCGCTGCCCTATGAGCAGAAAAGCTGGTCCGTGCAGAATGTTGCATCCATGGTGGCCAACTTCAACACCGGTTTCCTGCGGCATCAGCTTGTGGCCGGGTTTGATATTGAGCGCGTGAATGACGTGCGCTCACAGTCCACCTATCTGAACCCCAAACCCTATGCCAGCCTTGTGAACCCGAACCCCTATGTGGGGAACCTCAACCTTGTCCCCGGCGATAGCAATCCGGGTGGGCTGGTGTCTCTGGGTGCGCTGCATGCAAAAGATCACAGCAGTGGCTACGGGTTTGATACCGGCCTGTTCCTGTTTGACCAGATCTGGCTGACAAAGTGGCTTTCCGTCAAAGGCGGGTTCCGCTGGGACCGCTGGCAGACAAGCTATAACCTGACAGGCGGTGATGTTGCGAAAAACCCTGACAGCCACTTCCATGATGTCAGCGGTGTGTTCAACCCCAATGTCAGCCTTGTGGCAACGCCGGATGAACACCAGACCTACTACTTCACATGGGCAAGCTCCACCACGCCGATGGGGATGTATGTCACCAACGGGTCTGTGCCGATCCGCCCGGGCACGAACTCGTTTGCCAGCCCGGAAAAATCCCAGCTTTACGAACTTGGTGCGAAATACAGCCTGTTCCATGACCGGATTGGCGCAACGGCCTCTCTCTTCCGGCTGGATAAAGGCAACACCATGAATGCCGACCCGGTAACGGGGGAAGTGCAGGGGTCATCTGACCGTCAGCGCAACCAGGGGCTGGAACTGTCCGTGGGCGGCATCATTCTGCCGGGCTGGAACATTACCGCCACCTATGCCCTGTATGACAGTGACACGACGTATTCGGCCACCAAAGCCAATCGTGGCAAGAATGTTCAGTATGTGCCGCATAATCAGGCCACGCTGTGGTCAGTCTATAATGCGTTTGCTCACACGCCGTATAATATCTCGTTTGGCGGTGGTGTCACGTGGCGTCAGCATGTCTGGCTCAACACGGCCAACACGCTGCGTGCCCCGGCTAATCTGGACTTCAGCGCGGTGATTTCTCACCGTTTCGACAGGCACTGGAAAGTGTCCATGAACGGCTACAACCTTGCCAACCGTCTGAACTACCAGAGCCTGTTCTCCAACCGTGCAACACCCTCTGCCGGGAGAATGTTCCTGGGTGAAGTCAGCTTTACCTACTGAGGTTTTTTACAGAGCGGGTTTGTCGGGCTGAAGCCCGGCAGGCCCGTGCGGTGACAGGATTGCCGCATAAAAAAAGGAAATGCCTTACACGGGCATTTCCTTTTTTGCGTTTTGCGTCTGAGGCTGCCGGAGCGTTGCCGCCCTGCAGGTCGTTTGGCTTTGTCGGCAAAGGTCCGCTTGGGAATTGGGGAGCGGCCTTAGTGGCAGCCACCACCCTTGCTGCTGTCACAGTTCTTGCAACTGCCGCAGCCGGTGCGCAGGCCGCCGGGGGTGGCCAGACGTTCGGCACGGGCGCGCAGGCCGGTCAGATGTTGGGTGTTGCGCAGCAGGCCGGCTAGCGTGCGCCAGAAGGGCACAAGGGTGGCCGGGGCTAGCTTTTGCAGCCAGTAGGCCGCGCTGAAAACGACGATCAGAGCAACGAGGATAATCTGTGTCACAGGTGTCCTCCTGTTATCAGCCGTGGAGCGTTAGCCGGTGAAGAAGCGGGTGATGTGGTAGGTCAGGAAAGAGGCCAGATAGGCCAGCCCGAACAGGTAGACCACAGAGACCCACACCAGACGCCAGGACCCGGTTTCCCGCCGGATGACCGCAAGGGTTGAGAAGCACTGCGGCGCATACACATACCATGCCAGCAAAGAGAACGCCGTTGCAAGGCTCCAGTGGGCCGAGAGCAGCGGGGCGAGCTGCGTTGCGGCATCGCCTTCAGACGCGCCGACGGAATAGACCGTCGCCAGCCCGCTCACAGCCACTTCTCGCGCGGCCAGACCGGGGATAAGGGCCACGCAAATCTGCCAGTTGAAGCCGATAAAGGCGAAGAGCGGCAGCATGAGGTGGCCAATGCGGCCTGCCAGACTCCAGTCAATGGCCGGGCCAGGTGCGCCAGCAGGCGGGGCGGGGAAGCTGGAGAGCGCCCACATGATAATGCTGAGCGTGACGATGATGGTGCCCACGCGGGAGAGGAAAATGCGCGCACGCTGCCAGAGTTCAATACACAGGCTTTGCAGGCCGGGCACGCGGTAGCTGGGCAGTTCCATCAGCAGCGGGTGCTCTTCCGTATCCCGCTTTTTCAGCACACGCGCCACCACCAGCGCGCTCAGCACCCCGGCGGCATAGAGCGCGAACAGCACCAGCCCATGCAGGTTGAGCAGCCCCAGCACCGTGCGGGAGGGCACAAAGGCTGCAATCAGCAGGGCGTAAACCGGCAGCCGAGCCGAACACGTCATCAGCGGGGCGATGAGGATGGTTACCATCCGGTCGCGTGGGTTCTGGATGGTGCGGGTGGACATGATGCCCGGCACGGCACAGGCAAAGCTGGAGAGCAGCGGGATGAAGGAGCGGCCGCTCAGCCCGGCAGAGGCCATCAGCTTATCCAGCATGAAGGCCGCGCGGGGCAGGTAGCCGGATTCTTCCAGTGCAAGAATCCACAGGAACAGGATGAGGATCTGCGGCAGGAAGACAATCACCGTGCCCGCCCCGGCAATCACACCTTCCACAATCAGGCTGCGCAGAATGCCCTCGGGCAGCAGGGTGCCCACAAACTCGCCCAACTGGTCCATGCCGCTTTGCAGCAGGTCCATGAAGGGCTGCGCCCACGAGAACACCGCCTGAAACATAATGAACAGCAGCACCAGCAGGATGAGCATGCCCCAGACGGGGTGCAGCACCCAGCGGTCCAGCTTGGCATCAAACTGCGGGTGGCGGGTGGAGGTGCGGCGGACGCACAGCGCCATCAGACGGCGGATTTCCGCGTGCAGGTCCGCACCCTCAGGCAACGGGGCCGGAGGAGGGGGCACCGCTTCGTCCAAGGCCTGCACAATGCTGGCGGCCCCGCCGCGTTTGACGCCAATGGCGGTAACAACCGGCACACCCAGTTCCGCCTGCAGGCGCGGGACATCAATTTCCAGCCCCTGCTTGCGCACCGCGTCAATCATATTGAGCACGATCAGCATCGGGCGGCCAAGCTGGCGCAGTTCCAGCGCAAAGCGCAGATGCAGGCGCAGGTTGGTGGCAGCCAGAACGCTGATCAGCAGGTCCGGCGCGGGCTCACCTTTATAAACACCCCGGCAGACATCACGGGTAACGGCCTCATCCGGACTGGTGGCGTTGAGGCTGTAGGTGCCCGGCAGGTCCAGAATTTGTACGGAGCGGCCAGAGGGGGTGGTCAGGCGGCCTGCCTTGCGCTCCACCGTGACACCCGCATAGTTCGCCACTTTCTGGCGGCTACCGGTGAGCTGATTAAAAAGGGCTGTCTTGCCGCAGTTGGGGTTACCAACCAGGGCGACGCGTTGTGGCAGGGGGCTGGTCATGCCTGCTCCGTGGGGGAGGGCGGCGCTGTGTGCAGAGCCGGGTCCAGCATTTTAAGGGTCTCTGCGGAGTCCTGCGGGGCCTGCATCACCACCCGCGCGGCTTCTGACCGGCGGAGGGCGAAGCGGGTAAAGCCGATTTCCACCGCCATCGGGTCTCCCCCAAAAGGACCAAAGGCCACAACTTTCACAGGTTCACCCGGAACAAAGCCAAACTCCTCCAGCCGCCGGGCAATGGGGTCTGCCGGGGTTGCGGGCGCGACGTGGTCGATAATGCCCTGACACTCAAGGGGAAGCTCGTTCAGGCGCACGGTTGCGTTGTCCTGCTGTGGCGGGTGGAACGTGTGGTGTTGAGAGTGATCCTTAATTCCATTTATGCCCGCTGTCCAATGTCACACCCCTGTGATGAAGGGGGTAAAAACGCTCTGCCAGCAGGGGGCGGAGGGGTTGTGGCGTGGAAGAGTTGCAGACCTTGTGAGGATTTTACGTGCAATATTCCGCGCTGGAGATTATCAACGGGCCAGCGAAATTATAGACCGCGACCAACCGCCCCGACAAAGAGACCGTCGGCGGCGGCATAGCGCGTAGGGAAAATCAGGCCTTTTCATGGATATCCGCAATATCGCCATCATTGCTCACGTCGATCATGGCAAGACGACTCTCGTTGATGAACTGCTGAAACAGTCTGGCTCGTTCCATGAGCATCAGCACGTTGCTGAACGCGCCATGGACAGCAATGATCTGGAACGTGAGCGTGGTATTACCATTCTTGCCAAGTGCACGTCCGTTGTCTGGAAAAACACGCGCATCAACATTATCGACACCCCCGGACACGCCGACTTTGGCGGGGAAGTGGAACGTATTCTGAGCATGGTGGACGGCGCTGTGGTGCTGGTTGACTCTGCTGAGGGCGCTCTGCCGCAGACCAAGTTTGTGGTTGGCAAGGCTCTGGCCCGTGGCCTGAAGCCGATTGTTGTGGTCAACAAAATTGACCGTGGCGATGCCCGTCCGGATGAAGTGCATAACGAAGTGTTCGATCTGTTCGCAGCCCTCGGTGCGAATGACGAACAGCTCGACTTTCCGATGCTGTATGCCTCTGGCCGTCAGGGCTGGGCCGATGTTGAGCTGGAAGGTCCGCGTAAAGACCTCAGCCCGATGTTTGACCTGATCCTCAAGCACGTTCCTGCTCCGATCCTGGACAAGGAAAAGCCGTTCGCCATGACGGCGACCATCCTTGAGAACGACAACTTCCTGGGCCGCGTGCTCACGGGCCGCGTCGAACAGGGCCGTGCACGCGTTAACATGCCGGTTAAGGTTCTGCGCGCTGATGGCTCCGTGGTTGAAACGGGCCGTCTGACCAAGCTGCTGTCCTTCCGTGGTCTGGACCGCGTGGGCGTTGAGGAAGTGGAAGCTGGTGACATTGTTGCCGTTGCTGGTCTGTCCGAAGCCACCATTCCTGACACGATTGCTTCCCCGGAAGTGACCGAGCCGCTGCACGCTATTCCGGTTGACCCGCCGACGCTGTCCATGACGTTCCGCCTGAACGATGGCCCGATGGGTGGCCGTGAAGGCAAGAAGGTGACGTCTCGCCAGATTCGTGACCGTCTGTTCAAGGAAACGGAAAGCAACATTGCTATCCGCGTGACAGACAGCCCGGAAAGCGAAGCGTTTGAAGTGGCTGGCCGTGGCGAACTTCAGCTGGGGGTGCTGATTGAAACCATGCGCCGTGAAGGCTTTGAGCTGACCATTGGTCGTCCCCGCGTGCTGTATCGCACCAACGAGGAAACCGGTGAGCGCGAAGAGCCGTTTGAAGAAGTCACCATTGACGTGGACGAGCCCTATTCCGGCGTGGTCGTGGAGAAGATGTCTCTGCGTAAAGGCCAGATGCAGGACATGCGTCCCTCCGGTGGCGACAAGGTGCGTCTGACCTTCATCATCCCGTCTCGCGGGCTGATCGGCTACCATGGTGAATTCCTGACCGACACGCGCGGCACGGGTATCATGAACCGTCTGTTCCACGGCTATGAGCCCCATGCCGGCACCATTGAAGGCCGCCGCAACGGGTCTCTGATTTCCGCAGAAGATGGCAGCACCACCACCTACTCCCTGTATTCTCTGCAGGACCGTGGCACGCTGTTTGTTGATGCTGGCGAAAAAGTCTACGTCGGCATGATCATCGGTGAGCATTCTCGTGAAAACGATCTTGAAGTGAACGGCGTTCGCGAAAAGAAGCTGACCAACATGCGTGCGTCCGGTAAGGACGAAGCCCTGACGCTGACGCCGCCGCGCCGGATGTCTCTGGAGCAGGCGATTGCCTACATTGAAGACGATGAGCTGGTGGAAGTAACCCCGTCTGCCATCCGTCTGCGTAAGCGTTACCTTGACCCCAACGAACGCAAGAAGCGCGAACGCTCAGGCAACAAAGACTGATCCTTCTGCATTTTGCGCAAGATGTGCATCCCTGCCATGCCGGTCTGCCCGTAAGGGTGTGCGGGCAGGGATCCACCCCCTTCCGGTTCCGGCTGGAAGGGGTGGACGCATCGGGGCAGACCCTCTTGCCGGACAGGCGTTTTTCCGCCGCTTTTAGTCTCCGGTTCCAGCCTTAAAATCAATGTGGCGAGATGAAGGTTTCCGGGTGTCACACCCACGGCAACCTACTGGTCTATCTGAATTTTAATCCGAGACGTGAAGAAGCTGTCATGCTATCAAATCTGCCAGCCAGACGGATGCAGCTCGTCATACGGACTTCTGGCGTACTGGTCGGGACCCCTGACGTCTCAGATATTTTTGGAGACATGATTATGATTTCTCGTCGCCTTCTCGCAGCTCTGTCCACCGTCGCTCTGATGGGGGCCGCTGCTCCGTCCTTCGCTCAGGAAGCTGCTGCTCCTGCCGCACCGGCTGTTTCTGCTCCCGCTACCCCGGCTGCTCCCGCAGCTGAAGCGCCTGCTGCCCCTTCTGCTGAATCCGCTGCGCCTGCCGCACCGGAAGCTGCCAAGGAAGAAGGCACCAAGAAGAAGCACCACGGCAAAAAGCACCACGGTAAGAAGCACCACGCCAAGAAGAGCAAAAAAGCTGTTTCTTCTGACGACGCTGCTTCTGACACGTCTGCTCAGTAATCAGACCGCAAAACGGTTAAGCGACACAGGGCCTTCGGGCCTTGTGTCCAGCAAAAAGGGCCGGGGGATTAGTCCTCCTGCCCTTTTTGTTTGGCATGTCGTCATCAACAGATGGTTATTTTCCCGTCAGCATACTGACACCAGAGTGTTTTGGACGTGCTGCAAATGAGGATGCAATCAGGCAGTTTAGTGGTGTCACATGGGGGAATGTGATGCGTGCTCAGGCAAGCTGAATTTGTTCCTCAACAGACGTCTGCTGAAGGGACGGCATCTGCCAGTGACCCTGATCGATATTGACGATTTCCTGATCAATTTCCCGCACGACCTGCCGTGCAAACGGCCCGAGATGCAGATAGAGCGCACTTGTCATGACCACATACGGCAAGGCTTTGGGGTTATGCAGGGCGCAATCCACCAGCATGCGCCAGAATTGTCCCGCCGCTCCCGGGCCGGCACGGTGAATGCGAAACAGCAGTCGGATGAAACTGCTAAGATCTCCCTTAATCATCCGATGAGCGCGCTTGCGTTTGAGCATACGCCCCAGCCGCCGCACACGGCCAAAATAAGCGGTTGGCTCATAGATGGTCCGGAGCACTGCCCGGTAGTCGTCCAGCACATCCCGGCGGGGGCGGTTGGTCTCAAAATTCAGTCCCGCGGTGCACTGGTCGCCTGATTCTGTCTGCCCGTCGTCAGAGAAGAGGCGTCCTTCAGCCAGCAGTCGGCGTGTGAGCTGGGTGGTGGGCAGGGCGTAAAGCAAACCGACCATGCAGACAGGGATTGCCGTATCTTCAATACAGGCGATCATGCCCGGAGCGACACTGCCTTTCTCGCTATCAAAACCGACAATAAAGCCGGCATTCACAAAAATCCCGGCTCCATGAATAGTCTCGATACTTTGCTGCAAACTCCTGCGCGTGTTCTGCTTTTTCTGCGTCATGATCAGCGTGTCTGTGTCCGGACTTTCAATGCCGACGAACACGGCAAAGAAGTTGCTCTCGGCAAGGTCACGCAGCAGTTCGGCATCATCGGCAAGATTGATCGACGCTTCGGTTGAAAACTCGAACGGGAAACGTTTTTCGTCCTGCCAGCGCTTCAGATCGGGAAGAAATTTCCTGAGCGCCTTTTTGTTGCCGATCAGGTTATCGTCAACAAAATCCACATGGCCGCGATAACCGAGGGCATAGAGCGCATCCAGCTCTGCCATGACCTGCGTAGTTGTTTTTGTGCGGGGCACGCGGCCATACAGCTCAATGATATCGCAGAATTCGCAACTGAACGGGCAGCCACGCGAGAACTGAATCCCGACGTGCAGATACTGATCCATCTTTAGCAGGTCAAAACGGGGCAGAGGACTTTTCGTGACATCCGTCTTTCCCATGGGCGCTACAAAAACCCCCTCCGTAGCACCGTTCCGCCACGCAGAAATGAAATTGACCATGATTTCTTCAGCTTCACCCAGAACCTGAAAATGGGCGGCTTTGTAGATGTCGGGACTGGACGTGACATCAGGACCACCGACCACCACCGGCTTGCCGCTTGTGCGGCATTTGTCGATGAGATGCAGTGCATCGTTTCTCTGCGGAAGCATGCCACCGGTCATGACCATATCGGCCCAGGCGAAATCTTCTTCCGTCAGTTCTTCCGTGTTGCGGTTGACCAGTCTGACGTCCCAGTTCTTAGGTAACAGCGCTGCCACGGTGATCAGCCCAAGAGGGGCCGCCGGATAGCGTGCGCCGGTCAGATCGCAGGCTTCCTTGTAGTTCCAGAACGAACCTGAGTTAAAAAGCGGGAAGATCATCAAGACCTTGCAGCTGTCGGTCATCAGGGAGAAATCCTCAGATAAAACAGCTGATCACGATCAAAGCCGGAGAATGCCTGCTTTTTTCGAAAACGTGCCGGACCACAGACGGGCCTGGTTCAGTTTTAGGGGAATAATATGCTGGAGGGGCTAAACGGCTACAGCCCGGGGAAAGGTCGTCCTGTGACCCTTCCTGAAAGGGAATGAGTGTTTATAAACTGAATGGCCCTGAATAGCGATAGTGTCGGGCTCTTGACCCTCGCTACGCGGCAACGATCCAAGGTGAAAGGCCTGCGCGGCTAAGGCAGCAACGTGACGTTGTGTTTCAGGCGGTATCTATACGGAAGCCGACATGATCGGCCTGTTGCCCCGTTTGAAGTGTATGTCCCGACGGAGTGCTAATGCTGATGCGACCCACAGTCCACCGGCAGAGGCAAAGCCGGAAATAGCGCCGCCCAACGGGGCTGCGACAATAAATCCGATCAGTCCGAAGAGGATCAGCGCGCCGCCTAAAGCGTAGAATGGTGAGAAGGGTGCGGCGTAAGCAATGGGAAGAAAGTGTAGTCCGACCACTAATGCCATAGCGGGCATCAGAAACTCCGGGTGGTGCAGGTTTATGACGATATTGGAGGCAAGGAAGAGGCCTACTCCCTCACCAATGCTACTCCATCTTATCGCCTTACTGGCCCGTTCTGAGGGCACAATTCCCTCGCCGGGTTGACGTATGACATAAGCGGCAAGAAGGCCGATGATTCCGAACCCTATGAAGGGGATCATAAGTATCAAGCCACTTTTGTGGCACTGCGCGTATAAGGTCATGGACGCGAAGAGCGCTCCAAAAAAGCCCATAATAAGGGCACCCCATGAACCCATTTTCTCACCTCGTATCGAAACTGCAATAATATTATGCTCAATTTTCACAGCCGTCGAGAGCAGGTTGGGGTCAGAAAAAAAGACGGAAGAGGCGCTTCTGCCGCTTTTAGTTAGCTGAGGGCGGCTGAGGCCAGATATGCGACTGTCTGCTGAATATCCGGAGCATTTCCCTCTTCGATAAACCAAACTGCCGACAAACCGCTCCATGCCTGTATCCATCGCAAAAGCCTGACAGGTTCAACTCCCGCGTGGGAACTGACAAGCCTGACCCTCTGTTCAAACCTTTTGGGAGAAATAGCGTAGGGGCGTTGCGGGTCTGCAAGATCCGGATTCAGAAATAAGGCTGCGAAATCAGCAGTTCGTTCTCCGTAAAGCCCCTTTGGGTCAATTGCGAGCCACCCTCGTGGTCCGAAATCCAGAACGTTGCCGTGATGGAGGTCTCCGTGCAGGGCAATCTGCTCTTGTGGTGTGTTTAGTAAATTCTGAGCCTGACAGGCGCAGTTTTTTAACCAGACAGCTCTGCTTGATGAGGATTCAAGTAACGCGGTGAACCAGCTTTTCAGAGGCCGCATTTTTTCTTGGTTTAAGAGTGACGCTGTGTGCAGACGTTCTGCTGTCTTGCAGAGCGTTCGCGTCGCGTCATCGTCCAAACCAGCGTAAACAACATCGGCGAGAGTGCTGGCGCTTACTGCTCTTTCAAGAAGGAGAGCGTATTGATCATGTTCCATCACAGCGGCTGCACCTTGCCCATCCCATAGCGTCATAAGATGGTTACCGCGAAGTTCATCGGGGTCAGACGTGACTTTCAGCATAGCCGGGAAACCGTCGCGGGTGACGGGCACCAGGTAGGAACTTGCGGTCTGAACAGGGGAACCATCACCAACCAGATGCCATCGTGACATATAAGCGCCAGCCGCTGAATAAAGGGCGGTATGGTGTCTGTTACTGGGCATTTTACGAGCTTATCGCTTATATTTCGTGTCTGCTATCGAGAAACACTTCCGCCATCCGACATGACTAATACGAAGGCGACAGTTGCCTGTCAGTTTTGTTTGAATGAAGCAGCGGCTTCGGTTGGGATTTTCATGCAGTTGTCCAACCTCACCCCCGCCTGAAACGTGCGGAAACATAGGGTTCCGGTGTCCACGCCAGATCAGCGACCCACGGCCATGTTGGGCGGCGGCGGCGGTTGCCGATGTGCAGAATGTCCTGATTAATGGCTCCGGGTGAGAGCGCCATGAGGGCGGGGTTGGCTAATACCTTCATGGTCGGGTGCAGGTAGCCGCATTTCAGGACGACAATTTTGAACTGTGCCGGGTCCACGCCCATGTCCCGGAACGATTCAGCAGAATGATACAGCCGTCGGCGTGCGGAAAGCGTTGCGGTAATGCCGTCGAACTCGACCACGGCTTCACCATCTTCAGGGCGCGTCACTGCCGTCAGGTGCTTCACCACTGCTTTCTTCACATGCACCGGGCGGCACATGAGCGGATCAAGCGTCGCGCCGATTGAAAGCGGGAGTGTGGCCCCCACACCGGCGCGGTAACAGGCGTCCGTCGCGGGTCGGTCGGTCATGCCGCCGAGCAGGACATCTTTCGTGCCAGCTTTCAGCAAGGCCTGAAGGAAAAATGTCTGGTCGGAATTGCCACCACCGCCCGGATTATCGCCGGAATCTGAAATCACGACGGGATGCGTGGCAGAGGCCATTGCGCGGGAGAGGCATTCCTCAATCGTCCCTGTTGGGCTGTCAAAGTGGAAGTCATGCCGGGCATCCCAGTATCGGGTGGACAGTTCCGTGACAATGCGGGTCTGTTCTTCAATATTTGTGCCCGTTGTCACCACAGAGGCCGCGGCCCGGGGTTCATCTGCCCACACGTAGCCAACCAACTGCGACACATCGAGAATACCCGGCAGGCGATTATACTCGCTCAGGTCCGCCCACAGCCGTCTCCCCGGTTCCCACTCCGTGCTGCTCTGCTCTCCCGGCAGGAGGGCTGGAATGCTGGCCCACACAATGCCCGGTCGCAGGCCGTAACGGAGGCAATGGCTGAGCATGTCCGTGGCGCGCATCACATTTTCAACACGGTCCACATGTGGGGCTGTGCGATAGGCCGTCATGGCGTCCAGCGTATCCACCGCGCGGCGGCTCATATTGCCGTGCAGATCGTAATACGCGGAAATCAGACAGTCCGGCCCTACAACGGCGCGGGTGGCTTCGTACCAGTCGCCCTCTGCGTCATCCATGCCCTCAACGCTCAGAGCGCCATGCATCATCAGGTAAACACCGTCCAGCGGCAGGAGCTTTTTCAAACGCTCCAGATAGTCGGCCTTCAGGGTTTCATAAGTCTGCCGTTCCACCGGGCCGCCGGAAGGGGCTGAGGCTGTCAGGGTTGGCAGGAAAGGGGTCTCATAGCGTTGGAGTGGCAAAGAGAGCGGCGCTTTAAACACCTCCTGCCCGCGCAGCACCGTCAGATCCTCCATCCGTGCGCGGATGCGGCTATACGTGCTGCATTCCGATGCAATGCCGCCCACCGCAATGCGGGGCGTCCCCCGAAAGGCCGGGACTAATCCCGCGGCTCGCGCGGCACCTGCAAAAGTGGGGAGCCCGGCCAGAACGCCAGCCGGGATCATCTTCAGAATCAGTCTGCGCCGCACGGGAATGCCTCCAGTTGGTATGACCGCTCAATCGTTCTTAATCTGTAACGATAAAAGTGCGGTCAATCAAACCCAGAAAGGCTGCGCGCGAAAAACCCCGTCTCTGGTTTCAGCTATAGCGGCTGATGGACAGGTCCAGTGCCGGGATTTCCGGCTTGATGCCGTGGATCATATCCGCCAGCAGGCGGCCGGAGCCGCAGGCCATGGTCCAGCCCAGCGTGCCGTGGCCGGTATTGAGCCACAGATTGCTAAAGCGCGGCACAGGGCCAACTACCGGCGTGCCATCCGGTGTGCAGGGGCGCAGGCCGGTCCAGTAGGTGGCGGCGGAAAGGTCACCCCCGCCGAACAGTTCAGAGAAGGAGAGTTCCAGCGTCTCCCGCCGGTCCGGGCTGAGGCGCAGGTTGTAGCCGGTCAGTTCCGCCGTGCCCCCCACGCGGATGCGGTTGCCCAGCCGGGTGATGGCGACTTTGTAGGTCTCATCATTCACGGTGGAGAGCGGGGCGTGGCTTTCATCCGTCAATGGCAGGGTGAGGGAGTAGCCTTTGACCGGGTAAACCGGCAGATGCACGCCCAGCGGCTTGAGCAGCAGGGGGCTGTAGCTGCCCATGGACACCACATAGGCATCGGCCCGCAGATGGCCCTTGCTGGTGCGGATGGACATGACCTCATCCGCCGCCGCGTCCATCCCCTTGATGGTCGTGTCATACAGGAACGTCACGCCCTTAGCTGCGGCCATTTTGGCCAGACGCTGGGTGAAGATGTGCGCATCGCCGGACTGGTCCCCCGGCAGGTAGAGACCAGCTTTCAGCAAATCGCGGGCGTGGGACAGGCCGGGTTCATGCTCCAGAATCTGGTTTACGTTCAGCAGTTCATGCGGGATGTTGCTGTCGGAAAGCAGCTTCATGTCATGATGGGCTTTGTCGATCTGCTTTTCCGTGCGGAAAAGCTGGATCAGCCCGCGCTGCCGGTCATCATACGTCAGGCCGGTTTCTTCCCGCAGGGCGTCCAGACAGTCGCGGCTGTACTCTGCTACGCGCAGCATGCGGCCTTTATTGATGTCATAGGCGTGTGTGTTGCAGTTTTTTAAAAGCTGCTCGATCCACCGGAACATGGCGAAGTCGATCCGCTTGCGGATTACCAGCGGGCTGTGCCGCTGCATCATCCAGCTCATGGCTTTGATCGGCAGACCGGGGGCAGCCCACGGGGTGGAATAACCCGGAGAAACCTGCCCGGCATTGGCAAAAGATGTCTCCAGCCCCGGTTCCGGCTGGCGGTCAACCACAGTGACTTCGTGACCCAGACTGTTGAGATACCAGGCTGAGGTCACGCCGATAACGCCGGCGCCGAGAATGATGACTTTCACACTTTCATCCTTTCCGGGGATCGTAATGGAGACGATGGTAGCGGGCCCCGAGGTCCGTCAGAAGTTCGTAAGCAATGGTGTCTGCCAGATGCGCAACGTCATCAAGAGGCGCATGGGGGCCTATCAGGTCAAACACCGCTCCGGCGGGCGGCAGAGCCACACCCGCTGCGACCAGTGGAGAGAGGTCCACGGCCAGTGAGTCCATGGAGATACGCCCGATTATTGGTAATTTAATGTCAGGCCACTCCGGGCAGATCACAAATCCTTTTTGCCCCAGCCTGCGGGGAAAGCCGTCTCCGTAGCCAATGCCCAGCAGGGCGACCGGCGTTGGCTGCTGGGCGGTAAAAGCCGCGCCATAGCCGACAGTGGCTCCGGTGGGCACGTGCCGGGTCTGAATAACACGGGCCTGCAGGCGGAGCGTGGCGTGCATAGGGTTTGGCTGCCCTGCAGTGGGTGCAATGCCGTAGAGGGCGGCACCGGGCCGCACGAGGTCAAAATGCCACTCTGTCCCCAGAAAAATGCCGGAGGACGCGGCGAGGCTGGCGGGGGCTGCGGGCAGGCGCTGCTTCAGTTTGATAAAAGTGTCGAGCTGCTGGCGGTTGAGCGGATGGTTGGGTGTATCGGCGCAGGCCAGATGGCTCATCACTAGTGTGACCTCAATACCAGCTAGCGCCTGTGGCTGGGTGGCGAGGGAGTCCACTTCCGCCTCGGTCAGTCCGAAGCGGGACATACCGCTATCCACCTGCAGGGCAGCGGCCAGAGGGCGACCCTGTGCATGGGCCAGAGCCTGCCATTCCTGCACCTGTTGCAGGCTGTTCAGCACGGGCAGGAGATTATGCGTCAGGCAGGCGTTAGCGGTGCCCGGGGGCGGGCCATGCAGCACAAAAATGCGGCTGTCTCCCCCCACCAGCGGGCGCAGGGCGGCGCCTTCCGCCAGATGGGCGACAAAAAAGGTGCGGCACCCGGCCTCATACAAGGTCTGGCCGACTTCCTGCAGCCCCAGCCCATACGCATTGGCTTTGACCGCCGCCCCACATTCCGCAGGGCTGATGCGTGCGCTCAGTTGCGCATAATTCTCGGCAATGGCGGCAAGATTGATAAGCAGCCGCCCGCCTTCCCAGCCTTCCCTGTCCATGGTCCGTCTCCTGCCTTTATGACGGGCGTCTTTATCATTTTTTCACAGACGCTGGCAAAAATGCGGGCAGAAGGTGGCGGTGGGCGGCAGCGGTCAAAGTTCAGCCGTGCGTCTGGAAAGAGGCGTGAAATACCAGAACACCACGCCCGCAACCGCACCGCTCAGAGCGCTTGTGGTCAGAGCGCGCGTCCAGTTGAGTGCCTCATGTCCGGAGGCCGAAAGGGAAAAGCTGCCGAGGGTCAGCAACACGCCCAGCAGCCCCATGGTGCCGCACCCCCAGAGCATGCCCAGAAACAGGCAATAGAGCAGGCTGTGGTGGCGCGTGGCGCGATACAAAAAAAGGCAGACCCACCCCATCGGCACGCCCAGAAAGGCAAAAGTCAGAAAGAACAGCCCGCTTCTGGCCAGACAATAGAGAATGGCGGAGGGCGGCGTGAGCGTGGGGCCGTGCCCCATGGCGTGCAGGCTGACCAGCACTGACCAGGTGAGGCTGAAGATGAAGACGGCTACAAGGTAGCGAACGCCCATCCGCATTGCAGTGTTCCTCTCTGAAAGCCCATGAGGGACGATATAGTTTTAAGACACAGCAGCGTTTGAGACGTTCCCTCGGAAGAGAAATTTAACTGGCCGGCCAGAGCAGGCTCTGTGGCGTGTTGCTCGGCAGGGTGGCATTATTCACTGATCTGCCTGTTTCCTTATGCGAGGGCTTTCTGAGTGCGTACTCTTGATTTCAGTTCATGGCACAGTCTGCTGGTCACCCTGATCGGGTTGTCACTCATCACGCTGCTGGGGGTGGGCATCCGGCTGCTGACAATGGTGGTGATCCAGCAGCGACGGGAGAGGATGAACCGGCAGATTAATGAACGCTTACGCACTCTGATTGCCGCATATCGCACGCTCGGCGGCTCCTTTACCGGAGATCTGGCCGTGGACCCGCGGCACAAGCGGGATTTACGTATGACGGCGGAAGGCGCGGTGTCGGCCGAGGGGGCGGAGGGCTCTGCTGAGGCAGGCGGCGAGGTTGGGTCCGAGCGCGCCCGGCGTATTCGGGATGCCGTGGAGGCAGCACTTTCCGACATTATCCTTCTGGGCACGGAAGAGCATGTGCGTCTGGCGGACCGGGCCGCGCGGGAACTGGTGGCCGGTCAGCCGGTCCATACGCATGATCTGGTTGTCTCCCTCCGCACCTTTATCCGCAAGGCGCTGGACCTTGAGCCTGTGCCTTCAGACCTCACGCTGCCAGCCCAAGGGCCAGCACGTGTGCAGGCCCCCGGTGGTGGCCGCGCAAAGGATGACGGCAAGAAGGACGGCGGCGGGAAAGGCGGCGGTGGTGGTGGAGGCGGAGACGGTGGCGGCGGTCATGAAATGGGGATGATGGGCGGCACAGGTGCGGAGCATCATGAGGTGACAATTTCATCTGGTATTTAAATCGGACAAGGGGTTATTTGGTCAGAATCTTTTGAAAATCTTTGAGGCGCGTTCACAAAAGGACCAGTGAACGCGCCGTTTGTTTTAGTAGAGTTCCGGCACAATCATGGATTCGGGTGTCGGTTGCCGTTCATAATCCGGGTGGTAGATGCGCGGGGGCAGGACTACCTCGGGGCAGGAGACGGGCTGATACGGCACCAGAGACAGAAGGTGGCTGATGCAGTTCAGGCGGGCCTTCTTCTTGTCCACGCCCTGCACAACCCACCAGGGGGCTTCCGGAATGCTGGAGCGTTCCAGCATGACTTCCTTGGCCAGCGTGTAGGCTTCCCATCGTTTGCGGCTTTCCAGATCCATGGGGGAAAGTTTCCACTGCTTGAGTGGATCATCCATGCGGGCGCGGAAGCGGGCTTCCTGCTCATCATCCGTGATGGAGAACCAGAATTTGATAATCTGGATCCCGCTGCTGACGAGCATGCGCTCAAATTCCGGCACGGAGCGGAAGAACTCTTCATACTGCTCGTCCGTGCAGAAGCCCATCACGCGTTCCACACCGGCGCGGTTATACCAACTCCGGTCAAACAGAACGATTTCCCCCGCTGCGGGCAGGTGCGCTACGTAACGCTGGAAATACCACTGGGTGCGTTCGCGGTCATTGGGGGCGGGCAGGGCGGCAACGCGGCAGGTGCGCGGGTTGAGGCGCTGGGTAATGCGTTTGATGGCCCCGCCCTTGCCTGCGGCGTCACGCCCTTCAAACAGCACAACCACACGGTGCCCGGTGGCCTGCACCCAGTCCTGCAACTTAATCAGTTCGCCCTGCAGGCGCACCAGTTCACGAAAATAGACACGACGAAAAGCGCGATCTTCAGCGTCCAGACTGCTTATGCCATCGGCATCGTCTTCCAGAGAAAGCTCAAATTCCTCGTCAAGATCATCAATAATCTCACGGCGCCTCTGTACGCGTTCGCGTTCTTCTGCTGAGAGGCTCTCCAGATCGCTCATTCTTATCCCTTTTTCGTCGCAGGTCATGGTCTGCGACGCGGACTATAAAGATTGAGGGATGGAACCGGTTTGAAACTTTGATGACATTGAAGAAGCCTCAGAACGTGGTGGTGACGTTCAGGCCAGTGACAACGCCGTTGCGGATATGTTTGCCGGTATCCGGGTTGAGCGACGTGCCGCCAACGTGCCAGAAATACTGGAAATCCGGCTGTACAATCAGCCAGGGGGTAGCTGCCGCCTGATAGGTGAATTCCAGATGATGTTCCGGCGTGAGCGCGCCTGCGGTATTGGTGCCCAGACGGAAACTGTCATGCGTGTTTTCCTTGGCGCGCAGGCCATACAGGCCGGTGCCCCACGCTAAGCCGAGTGTGTCATCCGGTCTGCCAGGCAGCAGTTCATCAAATGTAAAACCGCTTTGAATTTCAGAAGAAAACCGGCTGTTGGTGCCGTTGCTCAGGGTGGCCCGGGCAAAAAAGTTGATGGTCTTGCCTGAGCCTTTTTCCTTACGCCAGATCATCTGGTCTATAACGAAATAGGCCATCCAGTTGCCCTGATGATAGAGCGGTGAGCCGCTACTGTCCGGGCTGGCCAGCAGGCCGTGCTGTGCATCGTAACGCTGGTCCGGGAAGCGCCCGGAATCATACAGCCCGCCAATTTTCCACACACCGGGCAAAGCCACATCGTCACGGCTGCCAATCTGCTTTGCGGCATCCAGCCAGAGCTGGGCCTCCCCAATAAACAGCGCGCCGCCTTTGGTGGAAAAGAGCGTGCCGGACGGGTCGCGCTGGGCTGCACTGATGGTGCTGTAAAATGGGCCATGCGTCGGGTTGTCATTCGTGATGGCACCCATGAGCACCAGTGGAGCTGCGGCACGCCACTTCACGCGCCCACCAACAGCGGAATAGGGCCAGGACGGGCCGCCGGAATAGAGATTGTTAGAAGTGGAAAGCGGCCAGCCGAAGCTTGAGTTCAGGAAGAACGAGGCGTTCTGACTGACCAGAAATTCCGTATCCAGATCCAGCGTGCCCACGCGCACGTCCAGCGTGCTGTTCAGAAAACTCTGGCCATACCAGAGTTCAAACAGGCGGGTGGAGCGTCCGGCATCATAACCGCTGACGGTGTTCAGCGCGCCCAGCCGTTCCCCGGTAAAGGACCGGCCACGAATTTGCAGCGCGCTGACATTCAGCAAACCGCCCTGCCAGCCAAAGGCTTTGCCGGTATCCAGTGAGAGGGCGGCGGCGGTCATGCCATCATACGTCGCCCCGCGCTGCATGCCGCCGGAGGCCAGCCCCCACAGTTCCTCAACGTCCTGCAGGGTGATCCGCACGCCTTTTTTGCCCAGCCATGTGCGCGCCCCGCCCATGGTGCCGAGCAGTTCCGTGCTGGCGTCTTCCTCCGGTGGGGAGAAGGTGGGTGAAGGCACGGGGAGTGGCACGCCGGAGGGCAGAATATCCGTGGCCAGCGGGATATTGGCAGCGTGCGCCAAAGGGATGGGGAGTAGGCAAGCGAGCAGACCGCAGAGCGTGGTGAGCAGGCGGCTCGTGGCCGGGTTCCGGGGCTGCCGGTCAGGCGTCAGCATGGCAGAAGGGGCGGAGCCGGGGCGATATGGGACGCATAAGCAGGGTGGTCGGGGATGTGTCACGCCTGCTCCTTTTCGCGCGGTGATGTGGAGAATTTTGACAATTTCGAAGTCGATTTAAAAGGACCTTATCATGGCAGATCACGTTGCTTATTGCGTTTAAGCGTTTTTCTCGGGAAGGGGGCGGGAGGTTATGTGCTGGATTGAATAATCATTTGCAAATGAGAAATTTGCAAAGCGCTCACTGTGTATCCATAAAAATTTCTTTCTAATACAATTCTATATTTATTTTACAATAAAAAATAATAAATCACTTTTCAAAACTATACGCTGTACTTATTAAGATAATATATATAATAACGAAAGCATATTTTAGCTTTGTTGCAGCTTTCAATAGAAACACGTAGGGCTTCACCATGAAATTATAAGGTATCTTTTTCAAAATCACAATATAATTTCTAAATAAAGTTGTCAGCCTAAAATCTAAATAATAAATAGAAAGCCTATTAAATATAGATGAATGGTACATAAAACATAAAAAAGAAATAATCAATAATAAAAAATGTAATATTATATAGAATGTTTTAAGTATATTATATAAATTGGAATTATTTTCATGTATGGTTGGAATTGGGATTATATTTGTTGCATAATGAACTGAAATGACGTTCAATGCTGAGATGTATAAAATCCAAGAAAGTGCTTTAAATTTAGGTTCGCATTTTTTGAAATATTTATCAAAGTTTTCTTTTGATTGCTCTTCTCTATTTCTTAAGGTTTCAATACTGTCATCAATATTTTTTATTTGGCTTTCGTTCTCTCTCCTTAGTTCTTTTATTCTTTCTTTTTCTCTTTCAATCTCTGAAAGCATTGATTCTTTTTGCTCTTTGGTTAATATATGATTGTTTTCTATCTCATAAATAAATCCATGTATTGAAATTTCAAAACTTCTTATTTTATCGTTTCTTTTTTCAAATATACTTTTCATTTTGTAACCTAAATTTCACGGACCACTAAATTTATAAATTCGTTCCATTAAGTTAAGAATAGAATATAAATCTAGTGGGCCAGCCTTCGGATTAAGAAATTTATTAATTTTGGCCTACAGGAACACCCTTACTGGTGGAATATTCGAAGTGCAGGGCCTGATCGGGGTTGACGATCGGGTAGATGGAATGGGCGGCCATTGCTCCTTCACTAAACCCTTGCAGGATCAGCTTGAGCTTGCCGGGGTAGGTGGCCACATCGCCAATGGCGAACACGCCGGGCATGCTCGTCTCGCAGGAGGACGGCGTGACGGGGATGGTGGAGCGGACGGTGTCCATGCCCCAGCGGGCAATGGGGCCAAGGTCCGTCGCCAGCCCGAAGAAGGGCAGCAGTGTATCGGCTTCCAGATGCCGGGTTGTGCCGTCCAGATCCGCCACTTCCACACTTTCCAGCGCGCCGTTGGCTCCGTGCAGGGCATGGAGCTGGTAGGGCACGACCTTTTCAATCTGCCCGGCGGCCACGGCTTCATCCAGCAGGCGCAGGCTTTCCGGCGCGCCACGGAAGCGGTCCCGACGATGCACCAGATACAGCTTTGCAGCTTTGTCCTTAAGAGACAGCGCCCAGTCCAGCGCGGAATCCCCGCCGCCGGCAATCACAATGCGCTTGTTTTCAAAATCAGCTTTGCGGCGCACGTAATATTGCACAGCGCCACTTTCTTCAAACGCTTCCAGCCCGTCCAGCGGCGGACGGTTGGGGCCAAATGCGCCTGCACCGGCGGCAATAATCACCGCTTTGGCGTTAAGGGTTGCGCCTTTATCCGTGCCCAGCGTGAACGCGCCCCGATGGCCGCTCAGGCTTTCAATCCGGTGTTTGAGCAGGCGGGGGATATCAAACGGCGCAATCTGCTGTTCCAGATTGGCAATCAGCTGCGCGCCTTCCACGGCGGGGCAGGCGGGAATGTCGTAAATCGGCTTTTCAGGGTAGAGCGCCACACACTGGCCGCCAATTTCCGGCAGCACGTCAATCAGCACGCACCGCAGGCGCAGCATGGCGCACTGGAAGGCAGCAAACAGCCCCGTGGGGCCAGCGCCGATAATGGCGACGTCAGTCTCGATCGGCATATCCGTCATGGCGCGGTACATCTCCCCTTCTGGCCGTATGATCTGCCGTTGTTTTTGCGACAGGTCCGCAGTCCGCGCAATAGGGCAGGGTTCGGGAGCCTTCTATGCCCCTATTAGAGGGAGTGGGATTCCCGAGCAGTATAAACATGCTAGACATGAACATAGAGGACGGACGTTTCAGCATTGGATTGCTGAATGTACCGGGTATATAAGTTTGAGATGCTCAGTCTATATGACCAAAATTCAATGTCATCCGTTTAGTGAGGATCAGGAAGTCATAAGGATGCGTATTTTTTAAAAAAGCATGATTGGAAGGAAAAGTTATAATTTTATATTATATTGTCAAAGGGTATTATTGAAATGTCTAATATTTTTCAAAAATTGACATGCCGCAAATGGGTGCTTGCATGCCTTGTCTTACTACTAGCTGGTGCGGCTTTTAAATCTTTTTACGACCAGCCTTCTCCTTTTGAAGACTACAGATTAAACGGAAAATGTTTCAGAATTCCTGCGGGTTATGTGGTTACTTATATTGCGTCCAATAAGCCTGGTGGAGAAGATTATCTTGGAATGATAAGCAAGTGGCCTGATTTATCTCCAAATTCTTATCAATTCTATCATCCAGATCCGACGTCTCATGGCCCCTTTGAAGACCGGGGTGTGATCACGATTTCTATTTTTTCTAACTCTCCAGGAAATGTTTCTGGTCAGGCGTTACTTGACAGAAATGTCGAAATAGGAGGGATAAAGAATTTAAATAATCCGGTTAAAGACAAATTAGGATTTAATGAATATTATGGAATAATAAATACGCTTTACGAAAAAGAAATTAATAATATAAAAAAAGTTGTGTCCTGTTCCCCGACCCTTAATGGGCACCTAAAGTCGACATGTGAATACAAATTCCCACTTTTTGTTCAGGATGAGAATAAATATTTATACGAAGATATGATCGATATTGAAACAGGTCCGCAGCATTTGAAAGATATGTTTGAAGTGGGAGAGGCTGTGCGGGCTAAGGTTCTATCATGGATGAGGTGTTAATTGATGTGCCGTATCCGTATCAGGAGGTATCGTTAGGATATCACAGCAGGCGGTGCCCAGACAGGCGTGTGCAATAACGTACAGACTGCCTGCTGGGTATGAGGAGAGAGGGGGACTGTGCCGCGGACTTTTGTCTTCCGAATCCGCACAATCCCCTTTCCCATCAGGCTGTTTCAAGAGCCTTTTTCAGCGCAGCATCCAGCACATCAAGGAAGTCCTGCGTGTTCAGCCATTTGGCGTCTTTGCCAACCAGCAGGGCGAGGTCCTTGGTCATCTGGCCGCCTTCGACCGTTTCGATACACACGCGTTCCAGCGTTTCGGCAAAGTGGACAACGTCCGGCGTGTTATCAAACCGGCCACGGTAAGCCAGCCCGCGGGTCCATGCAAAAATGGATGCAATGGGGTTGGTGCTGGTGGGGCGGCCTTTCTGGTGCTCGCGGTAGTGGCGGGTCACCGTGCCATGGGCTGCTTCGGCTTCCACCACTTCGCCCGTCGGGTTGAGCAGCACAGAGGTCATCAGCCCGAGGCTGCCAAAGCCCTGCGCCACAATGTCGCTCTGCACGTCGCCATCGTAGTTTTTACAGGCCCAGACATACCCGCCCGGCCATTTGAGGGCGCAGGCCACCATGTCATCAATCAGGCGGTGTTCGTAGGTCAAACCGGCCTTTTCAAAGTCAGCTTTGAATTCCTTGTCATAAATCTCCTGGAACACGTCTTTAAACAGGCCGTCATAGGCTTTCAGAATGGTGTTTTTGGTGGAGAGATAGACCGGCATGTTGCGGTCCCGCCCGTAGGAGAGGGAGGCGCGGGCAAAGCCTTCAATGGACGCACGGGTGTTGTGCATGCCCAGTGCCACGCCGGGGCCTTTGAAGTCATGCACGTCCAGCGTCACGGTCTCGCCGCCGCCTTCGGGCGTGTAGGTCAGCTTGACGGTGCCGGGGCCGGGCACGAGGGTTTCCACCGCGCGATAGATGTCACCATAGGCATGGCGGCCAATCACAATCGGCTTGGTCCAGTGCGGCACAAGGCGCGGCACGTTGGAGCAGATGATGGGCTCACGGAAAATGGTGCCATCCAGAATGTTGCGGATGGTGCCATTGGGTGAGCGATACATGCGCTTCAGCCCGAATTCCTTCACGCGGGCTTCATCCGGGGTGATGGTCGCGCATTTTACGGCCACGCCGTAGCGTTTGGTGGCTTCGGCGGCATCGACGGTGACCTGATCATCCGTTGCGTCGCGGTGTTCAATGCCAAGATCATAATATTTCAGGTCAATATCGAGATAGGGCAGAATCAGGCGCTCACGGATAAAGTGCCAGATGATGCGCGTCATCTCATCACCATCCATCTCAACGATGGGATTTTTAACTTTAATTTTTGTCATGGTGAATACTCCCTCGTCCCCGCATGGGACCGTAAAAATCCGCATGAGGCGTATGAGCATCATGCGGCAGGCGGATGAACGGGATAAGAGGCCGGGGCCGGTCTGTCGCTTCACATTCCGGTTAGGAAATTCCCTCTAAGTGGGGTGTTTTCCCCGGTTTTGTGCCGCTGGAGGCCGGATTTGTGCGGGGTGTGTGCTTGTGGCGGAACTGGTGTAGGAGGGGGCATCACAATATGGTCAGGACTTCATGACAGCATCTGCGTCTTCTCTGCCGTCCCGAACCCAGTCTTTTTCTGTCGTGCTGGCGAT
Source organism: Acetobacter malorum (assembly GCF_001580615.1). Taxonomy (GTDB): domain Bacteria; phylum Pseudomonadota; class Alphaproteobacteria; order Acetobacterales; family Acetobacteraceae; genus Acetobacter; species Acetobacter malorum. Next base: position 50,088 of record NZ_LHZC01000043.1, on the reverse strand, counting down.
TGAGCTGTGGGAACGGTTCGGCTTTTACGGCATGCAGGGTATCCTGCTGCTTTACATGATCCAGCGGCTTGGCTTTTCCGATACACAAGCCAACCTGCTGTGGGGCACCTTTTCCGCCGTCTGTTACGCCGCCCCCGCAGTCGGGGGCTGGGTAGGGGACACCCTGCTTGGTGCCCGCCGCACCATGGTGATGGGCGCTGTGGTGCTGACGCTGGGATATGTCCTGCTGGGCGTGGACCTGGGTGGCCAGATGGCGCTGTTTGTCGCCCTTGCGGTCATTGCGTTGGGGAATGGGCTGTTTAAATCCAACGCGGCCAATCTGGTCCGCCGGGTTTATGAAGGGGACGATGCCCGCATCGATGTCGCCTTCACCATTTACTATATGAGCATCAATGTCGGCTCCACGCTTTCTCTGCTGCTCACGCCGTGGTTGCAGGAAAACTATGGGTGGTCTCCGCCATTTCTGGTCTGTGCCGCCGGCTTGGCGCTTGGGGTGGCGTGTTACACGCTGTGCCGAAAGTGGCTGGCGCGCATTGGCTCCCGCCCGGATTTTGAGCCACTGGTGTTCTCCCGCCTGATGGCGGTGCTGGGCGGGATGGTGCTGGTTCTGGCCGTTATGGTCGGGCTGCTGCGGTATCCGGCTGCGGGCCGGGCCTGTGTGTGGGTTGCCGCACTGAGCGTGGCTGTGGTGTGGACGGTGCTGTATCGCCGAGCCTCCGCCGCCGTGCGCCCCGGCCTGCGTCTGGCGTATCTGCTGATTGTGCAGACCATGCTGTATTTTGTGTTCTACCAGCAGATGGTGACGTCCCTCACGCTGTTCGCGCTGCGGGATGTGGATTCCGCCTTTACGGTGGGTGGTTTCACGCTGTTCCACCTGTCAGCCGGGCAGTTTCAGGCGCTCAATCCGGTGTGGATTATGCTGGCCAGTCCGCTTCTGTCCTGGGTTTATAAAGCCATGGCGGACCGGGGGTGGAATTTCCCCATTGCCGAGAAGTTCATTGTCGGCTTCTCGCTGGTCTCGCTCTCCTTCCTCATCTGGTGGTGGAGTGCGGCGACGGGCGGCAACCATCTGGTCTCACCCTGGGTGATGTTCTGGGCCTATGGGGCGCTGTCTATCGGGGAATTGCTGATCAGCGCGCTCGGGTTGGCCGTTGTGGCACGGTATGCGCCCGCCAATGTCGGCGGGTTCATGATGGGCAGTTACAACGTCTCCAACGGTGTGGCGATGTATCTGGGCAGCGCGCTGGCCAATCTGGCAGCGGTGGGGCCTGCCGTGGCCTCGGGTGACCCGGCCCAGACCCTGCCGGTTTATGCGGGCCTGTTCCGGATGCTGTTCCTGCTGGGCCTTGGCTGCACGCTGCTGTTTGTGGTGTGTCTGCCCTTTACCCGCCGGTGGGATGCCCAGCACCGCGCAGCGCAGGGCGCGGCGGAGTAAGCGGCGGCGTTCCTGTCTGCATAAGTTCCGAACGGGGCGGGGGGAAATCCTCCGCCCCGTTTGCGTTGGGGCGGGCAAACAGGCTGCTCTTTGTCCAGAGTTCGTGTCTGCGCCGCGTTTGAAGGGCATCTGCGGGGCACGGCGGCAGCGTTTTCACACCAGGTCTCCATAATAAAAAGTTGGAGGCCAAACGCAGTGTGCTGCAAAAGGTTCTGGGTAAAAACGGTATGCCCGGTCTGTGCCCCGTGCGGGTTTTACAGAATACCGCCGGCAATCGGCAGGTTAACGCCAGTCATGTAGCTGGCGGCATCGCTCAGCAAAAAGGACACAACGCCCGGAATTTCCGAGATATTGCCGTAGCGGCGCATGGGCACGCTGCCAATCATCTGCTTGGCCACGGTCTCAGGATCGGTGGAGAAATACTGCGTGTTGGCTTTAGCCTGCTTTTCCACCTGCATGTCCCACATCGGCCCCGGCCCCATAAAGGCGGGGCTAATGGCGTTGACGCGGATATTATGCGGCGCGAGGTCTTTGGAGGCCGTTTGCGTCAGCCCGACAATGGCAAATTTGGACGCGCCATAAGCTGCCATGTTCGGCGGGCCCTGCACGCCGGCCATGCTGGCCGTGTTCACAATGGCCCCGGATTTCTGTTCCACCATCTGCCGGGCAACGGCCTGCAGGACATGAAACGCGCCACAGACATTGATCTGGATAACGCGGTTAAAATCCTCTTCCGGGTAATCCTGCACCGGGGCAAAAGCCCCCTGAAAGCCTGCGTTGTTGAACAGGAAATCAATTTTCCCAAAATCGGAAACAACTTTCTCTGTTGTGCTGTTAACGCGCTTTGCATCCGTCACGTCACACACATAAGGCCGGACAATGGTGCCGTATTGCCGGACTTTTGTGGCGGCTTCCTCCAGTTTGTCCTGTTGCAGATCAAACAGGGCGATGTCCGCCCCCAGAGAGGCCAGATGTTCGGCCACAGCAAGGCCAATGGTGCCAGCGGCTCCGGTAACCACGGCAATCTTGCCTGAAAACTGGCCGGATGCGTGTGTCTTCATGAAGGGTCTCCTGTTCGTCCAATATCAGCCGTTACTGGGCCTGATCCGCCAGCAGCGGCACGCGGCTTTTCTGCGCCATGTCCTGCATATAGCGCAGGGTGTTGGGGCCGAAGTTCAGGCCTTTGACAATGCTCAGGGAGCGCAGCACCGGGTAGAGGTGGAAGTCGGCTTCTGTCAGCACTGGCGGGCTGGCCAGCAGAGGTTCCAGCTTATCGAGCTGCGCCTGCACGGGGGGCAGGAGCGTCTCTGTCTGCGCCATGAGGGCATCCAGATTGCCAAAATGCTGCTCTTCACGAGCAATAAAGGCCTGTCGGGCGGCATCGGTCGCGACTTCTGCAAATTTGCCACGGGTAAAGCGGGGCACAATCAGCTTGAGGCCCAGAGACCAGGTCTGTTTGCTCCAGACCATAAGGGCTTCATTGGCGGGGGATGTCAGCAGGCGCGGCGGGTAGGTGTCATCCAGATAATGCACAATATCCAGACTTTCCGGCATGCAGGTGCCGTCGTCTTTCTGCAGGATGGGCAGACCCTTTTTACCGGTGAGGCGCAGCGGGGTTTCGCTATCGCCTTCCATCACAACGCACAGCTCGACGGGAATATTTTTCAAACCCGCCATCATGCGGGCGCGGGAGCAGAACGGGCAGTGTTCGTAAATATAGAGCTTCAACGACAGACTTCCTCACTCCGACCGGACCCATGGAGAGCCGGCCACTCTCTTAGTTTTGCGTAACTAAAACACGTGAGGGAGAGGATCGTTGCACCGCGGTGCTGGCAGGGCTGGTGTGCTTAGAATTCAGCAGACAGGGTGAAGTGATACACGCGCGGCAGGCCGGCATACAGGCTGGAAGACGCGCCGGAGGTGCCGCTGGGGGCGCCGGTGAAGACGGAGGCCCAGTAGCGTTCGTTGGTAGCGTTGCTCACCCCAAAGCGCAGGACCATCGGCAGGCGTTCGGTCGCGCGGAAGGCGTAGCGCGTGCCCAGATCCAGCGTGGTGTAGGAGCCGGTGTGCAGTGTGTTGGTCACGTTGGCCGCGCGGTTGCCCATGTAATGCATGTTGGCATTAAACGCCCAGCCGGAGGCGAAGGAGCCGAGGGAGGCTGGCAAGCGATAGTCCAGCAGCAGGTTGGCCTGCAGCGGGGCCGCGCCCACAATTTCCTTGCGGTCCAGCGTGGGGGAGGCCGCATGCACCAGTTCCGCATCCAGCCAGGTCATGCCGGCCAGAACGGAAAGGTTGGGCAGCACTTCACCTGAAATCTGGGCTTCCACACCATAGTTCCGCTGCGTGCCACCATACTGGTAGGTCTGGCAGTTGGTCATGGCGGCGCAGCCAGTGTTCGGGTTGGCTGCGGCGACATACATGGCGTAGGGCGAGGTCATGCGGAAGCCGGCGACGTTAAACTGCATGGTATTGTAACGCAGTTTGTAGCCCACCTCATATTCTTCGGAATGGGCGGCGGGCAGCGCGATGTTTGTGTTGGTGTAGCTCGCGCTGTTTGGCGTGACAGGCCCGGCTTCAACAGAGCGACCATAGGTGAAGTAAAAAGTCTGGTTGTCCGTCGGCTTATACATAAGGCTGGCGGTTGGGCTGAACGCGGCAGATGTTTCAAACGTGTCCCGCAGAGCGCTTTTGGCGTTCAGCGCGCCGCGCTGATGGATCCAGCCCCATGAGAGCGTGCCCATGATGGACCAGTGTTTGTTGAGTTGCAGGGTATCCCCCACAATGAAAGACTGGCTCATGATGCTGCTGGATTTATAGCGCCCATGATAATAAGGCTGCGTGCCACCGTTCTGGCTCGCGCCATACATGTTGTGGATGCCCAGATTTTGCGCAGCGGTTGAGGCGGCAACCGGGTTGTAGTTGCCCATCATGTAGCCGTTGGTGCCAATCACCAGATCATGCCGGATGGGGCCGGTGTAAACGCGGCCGTTGATGTAGGCCATGTTACTGCCAACGCGGAAATCGTTCGCGGTGGTGGTGGCGGTGGCTCTGGAGCTGTACCAGCCGTCACTCCCGCGCAGGCCGCCGCAGGTTTTGCCGCCGTCACACAGGGTATCGGCTACACCAAAAGCCTGACGCGCGGCATCCTGATACAAACCACCGAGTGTGAAGCTCCAGTTTTCGTTAAACTGATGCTTGATTTTTCCGAGGAAGGTGTTGGTTTCCATATGGTAGCCGCTCCATTCCGGAGCCAGACGCTTGCTCAGATCCGGAGCTTCCGGGAGTTTGTCGCCTCCCACGCCGGTGGCCAGAATACCAAAGCCGGGCGCACCGCCGCGCTGGTCATAGGTGTAGTGGCTAGCGTCAATTTCGATAACTGTCTTGTCATCCAGATGGAAATCGAAATCACCGCTGACCATTTCACGGCGCATGGAGCTGCCCTGCGTATAGGCCGTGCCATCGGCATGCAGCATGTTCAGGCGGTAGCCGAACCAGCCGTTGCGGCCCAGACGGCCAGAAATATCACCATTCACGGTCGGGGTGCCGATGGAATCCACGCCAACGGAAAGCCGTTCCGTGCGGCGGTCGGTCGGGCGTTTGAGTGTGTATTCAAACACGCCAGCCGGGTTTTCCGGCCCATACATGGCCCCTGCCAGACCATTGAGCACCTGAAGGTTATCCACCCATTCCGCCGGATACGGGGTGGTGGAAACCACGTTCAGCCCGTCCAGACGGGAGTTGGCGACAACATCGGACTCAAACCCGCGAGACTGCGGGCGGGACGTGTTGGGGTCACCACGGATTTCCAACTGCACGGAGGGCAGATACTGCGCCATGTCATTAATGCTGCGGATCTGCTGGTTGACCACAACGTCATGCGTCACACCCATGACGGAGTAGGGCGTGTCCAGCGTATCGCGGTTGCCCAGCGGGCCGAGATACACAACCTTGTTCATATATTTGGCGGCGGTGCCGTCGGCGGCGTGGTGGCCGTGGACGTTGATCGTTTCCCCGTTGGAGCCGTCAAGAATCCCGGCAATGGGGGTAGAGGTGCGCTTTGCAGGCACCGCAGCTGCAGGGGTTTTAAGAGCAACCTTTTGGGCGGGTGCTGCTTTGACGGCGGCCTGTTTATCTGTTGTGGCCTGCGGGGCTGAGGCGGGGACGGGTGCGGGCGTGGAGGCCAGAGCAGAGCTCGTCAGCAGGAGTGCGCCAAATGTCCCTGTGGCGAAAAGGCGGGGAAAACGATCGTGCATGGCTCTGGCAGGTCCGGAATAGGAATGAACAACAAGTGAGCCGCTTTTGCCGAGCTTGCCGGGCGTTGTCTATATACGATCAGACATAAACCTATATACGGACGAATATAATCATCTGACTGATGCCAGAATAATACAGTTGGGCAGTGTTTCGCCGGGAAAATGGGCGTGCCTGCGCAGTTTTCTGCATTATGGTGATGCGGGAAATGTATGGGGAAAACTGTGGCTAAATGTGCATCTATGGTGAGTCTTATTTAAGAAGGGATCACCAACATGACGCATGCAGATTTCAGCGAGAACGAGAGCGGTTTTCAGGAATGGCAACGTAATCACCCGGACGGCGTATTCGTTAATTCTATGCCGGGGAAGCTCAATCCTAACTATCTCGTTGCCCATAAATCAAACTGCCGGACAGTGAGTCGGCATACTGGGCGTACCACAGTGTATTCAAAGCATTGTTTTGATAGCCTGGTGGATGCACAGGCGTATTTAGCGGCAACTTGCGGGAAGCAGGCCTCCACAGGTTGCAACATTTGCCATGTAGGAAAATCCCGCCTTACTGCCGTGTCTGGATAGGTCCACCAAATCCGGACGCGCAACGAAAGCACCTAGGATGCTTTGCTTCAGCTATTATCAATTTTTAGGAGAAAAATGCTGGGGCGAATGACGGGGCTCGAACCCGCGACAACCGGTACCACAAACCGGCGCTCTACCAGCTGAGCTACATCCGCCACACAGCAAGCGCTCATGTAGAGAAACGGAGCTGGCCCGTCAAGACCGAGATGCGGCGAAGAGGCAAAAAATTCCGCCGCCCGCTTTTACGCAGGCGCGGGGCGGCGCTCTGGCGGTCCCGGCTCTGTTTGCAGGCCGCCAGAGGTCAGGAGGTCAGGGGAGGGGTTAGCCTCGCTGGCTGGCCCAGCGTTCGATGCAGGCCACAGCCTCCTGCAACACGCTTTCCTGCTTACAGAAGGCAAAGCGAACCAGATGCGTGGGCGGGGCACCGTTGGACGGGTCATAAAAGGCGGAGGCGGGGATGGTCGTCACGCCAGCTTCTTCCGTTAGCATCCGGGCGAAGGCGACATCATCCAGCCCGTTGGCCAAGGGGGTGATGTCCGCCATCACAAAGTAACTGCCGTCACACGGGAGCACATCCAGCCCTACGCCGCGCAGGCCAGCGGAGAGGATGTCGCGCTTACGGGCCATGTCCCCGGCCAGATCGCGGAAATACTGCTCATCCTTATTCAGGCCGAACGCCACGGCACGTTGCAGGTTGGGGGCGGTGGCAAACACCAGATTCTGGTGCGCCTTGGCCACCACGGCGGCCAGCGGAGCCGGGGCGGTGACGTAGCCCACTTTCCAGCCGGTGAGCGAGAAGCTCTTGCCTGCGCTGCCAATGCGCAGGCAGCGTTCCCGCATGGCGGGGCGGCTCATCAGCGAGACATGCGGCGTGTCGAAAGTGAGATGTTCATACACCTCATCACATACGGCATAGGCGTCGTGCTGAATCAGCAAGCCGGCGATGAAGTCCAGTTCTTCCGTGGAGAACACCTTGCCGGTGGGGTTCATGGGGGTGTTGAGCAGAATGGCCTTGGTGCGGGCGGAAAAGGCGGCCGCCAGCGCCGCACGCGGGAGCGTCCAGCCCGGTTCTTCCAGCCGCACCAGTTTTGGCACGCCGCCAAGCTGGCGGACCATGGGCAGGTAGGTGTCATACAGCGGTTCAATCAGCACCACTTCATCACCAGGTTCGATCAGCGCCATGAGCGAGGCGGCGAGGGCTTCTGTCGCCCCGGAGGTGACGATCACTTCCGACTCCGGATCAATCTCCAGTCCCTGAAAGCGGGCGTTGGAGTCTGCCACCGCGCGGCGCAGCTCCGGCAGGCCGGTTAGCGGCGCATACTGGTTGCGGCCATCCAGCAGGGCATCCGCTGCTGCCTGCACCATGTCGTGCGGGCCTTCCGTATCCGGGAAGCCCTGCCCCAGATTAATGGCGTCATGCGCGCGGGCCAGTTCCGACATCACGGTGAAAATGGTGGTGGGCAGGGCGGCAATCTGCCGGTTGAGCGGTTTTGTCATGGCCGTATGTCCTGAAGGCTGCCGGGGGAAAGACGCAGTGGAAAAGCACAAAGTGGCGGGCAGACTGCCACGGGCTGGCAAGGGGAGAAAAGAGGGGAGATTGATGCCGGATCGTTATATTTCGCACAAGGCCGATTGCCCGCGCGGCCAACCCGTGCAAGTTTGGGGCTGTTCGGCCTGAGCCTTCATGCCCTATGGGCAGGTTCGCGCAGGAAGGACCCCCTCTTGTTCAGTGCAGCACCAGATATATTGATGACGTGACATGAGAAAGATCGAGGCCATAATCAAGCCGTTCAAGCTGGACGAGGTGAAGGAAGCCCTTCACGAACTCGGCCTGCAAGGCATTACCGTGATCGAAGCCAAGGGTTTCGGCCGGCAGAAAGGGCACACGGAACTCTATCGTGGCGCGGAATATATTGTCGATTTTCTGCCCAAGATGAAAATTGAGGTTGTCTGTCCCGCAAATCTGGTGGAACGCGCGGTGGAGGCGATCTCGGCCGCAGCGCGTACCGGACGAATCGGCGACGGCAAAATCTTTATTCTCCCGGTGGAAGACGTGGTGCGAATCCGCACGGGGGAACGAGGGGAAGATGCTATCTGAGGCAGCCCGGCCCGGGGCGCCCCGAGAGCGGACGCGAGTTTTATAATCCTAGACGTGCCGCAAGAGTGTGGTGCGCAACAGGTTGTAGGTGAAGACATATGGTGAAGAAAACGACCACTGCGGGTGACAGCAAAGCCGCAGCGATTGCTAAGGTTTTTGACCTGATCCAGGAAAACTCGGTCGAGTTTGTCGATCTGCGTTTCACGGATCCGCGCGGCAAGTGGCACCACACCACGCAGTATGTCACCACGATTGAAGAAGACACCTTTACCGAGGGCTTCATGTTCGATGGTTCCTCCATTGCCGGATGGAAAGCCATTAACGAAAGTGACATGGTTCTGCTGCCGGACCCGGAAACAGCCGTGATGGACCCGTTTACGGCCCGCCCGCAGCTGATCCTGTTCTGTGACATCATCGAGCCGTCCACAGGTCAGCCCTATAACCGTGACCCGCGCTCCACCGCCAAGCTGGCTGAGCAGTATCTGAAGTCCTCCGGTCTGGGTGATACCGCCTTCTTCGGTCCGGAAGCTGAATTCTTCATTTTCGACAACGTGCGCTTTGGCACGGGCCCGAACTTCGGCAAATATCAGCTCGACAGCATCGAAGGACCCGGCGCGTCCCTGAAGGACTATCCGGAAGGCAACATGGGCCATCGTCCGGGTGTGAAGGGTGGCTACTTCCCCGTACCGCCGGTGGATAGCGAAAACGACCTGCGCGCCGAAATGCTCGCCACCATGGGTGAGATGGGTCTGCCGATTGAAAAGCAGCACCACGAAGTCGCACAGTCTCAGCACGAGCTGGGCACCAAGTTCGACACGCTGGTCCGCTCTGCCGACTTCATGCAGATCTACAAATACTGCGTGCACAACGTGGCCCATTCCTACGGCAAGACCGCCACGTTCATGCCCAAGCCGATCTATGGCGATAACGGCTCCGGCATGCATGTTCACCAGTCCATCTGGAAAGACGGCAAACCGACCTTTGCAGGCAATGGCTATGCGGACCTGTCCGACACCGCCCTGTATTACATCGGTGGCATCATCAAACATGCCAAGGCGCTGAACGCCTTCACCAACCCGTCCACCAACTCCTACAAGCGCCTGATCCCGGGTTTTGAAGCTCCGGTGCTGCTGGCTTACTCTGCGCGCAACCGCTCTGCGTCCTGCCGTATTCCGTATGCCACCAACCCGAAAGCCAAGCGCGTTGAAGTCCGCTTCCCGGACCCGACGGCCAACCCGTATCTGGCGTTCTCCGCCATGCTGATGGCTGGTATCGACGGCATCAAGAACAAGATCCACCCGGGCGATGCCATGGACAAGGATCTGTATGACCTGCCGCCGGAAGAACTGAAGCAGATCCCGACGGTTGCTGGCTCCCTGCGTGAAGCGCTGGAAGCTCTGGCTGCTGACCATGAGTTCCTGCTGGCTGGTGGCGTGTTCACCAAAGACCAGATCGAAAGCTACCTGACGGTGAAGTGGGAAGACGTGTATCGCTTCGAACACACCCCGCACCCGGTTGAATTCGAAATGTACTACTCCGTCTGATCCCTCTCCTTTAGAGGTTCAGTCGATCAGGAACGCGGCCTTCTTCGGAGGGCCGCGTTTTTTTGTGCCTGCCGTCCGGGCGTTGGCCCGGAGGGAGGCTGATACGCTTTTGCTGTTTGGGGGTTGTGTGTTGCCTGCGGGCAGCACTGGAGCGCGCGGTAATTGACTCGGCAGAACGAAGCGATAAGACACCCTCTTGTGATGGTTTTCCCCCACACAGGGGAATGAAAAGGGAACCGGGTGCAGGCCATGCCTGCGTTAATCCCGGGCTGCCCCCGCAACTGTAAGCGGTATGCCTGAGTACGCCCGAGCGCCTGACGCTCGGCCCACTGGAGAAGGTGTTTTTCCGGGAAGGGGTGCGCAGGTGAGATGCCGTAAGCCAGGAGACCTGCCATCCAGCAAGTGGTTGCGATCAGGAAACGCCAGTCGGGGTGAGTTGGCGTGCGTAACTGAGTGTTGCTCCGGCGTCTGCCGCATGGGGCAGGCCAGAAACGCTGTCCTGTGGCAACGGCTGACCACGGGATACGAGTAACCATGAGCCTTTTTCGTTGTGTGCTGACAACCTCCACCATTCTGGCTGTGTCCGGCTTTGGTCTGGCAGGCGCGCAGGCCGCCACCCTTTCTGACGCGCAGACGCCTTCAGGCAAACAGCTGGCGCATAAAGCCGCCTCTTCTGGCAAGACGGTGAAAGGTCGGGCCGGAGTGTCTCGCACCAGTGCACGCGGTGTTTCTGCACCGTCGCAGACCGGCGCGGCGCCGCAAGCAGCGCAGGGGAATGTCGGGCAGGTTGCCAGCGGAAACGGCGTCTCACCTATGGCCGCTCAGCAGCCAGTCGGCATGGCACCGGCGGGGCAAACGCGGGTCTCACTCAGCCCGTCACAGGGATTACCGGAAGTGGTTACGGTCAGTGCGCTGCGCAGGCCTGTGCGGGCGGATGATGTCGGGTCCAGTGTCACCGTGGTCACGGATGAGCAGATTGCCACCCAGCAGCGCCGCACCTTGCCCGATATTCTGGCGCGTCAGCCGGGGCTGAATGTGGTGCGGTCTGGCGGCTTTGGCGGCACAACGTCCATTTTCATGCGTGGGGCCAACCCCAATGACGTGAAGGTGCGTATTGATGGCATGGACATCAATGATGGCAGCTCCGCCAGCAATGCGTTTGATGCCGGGCAGTTTGTGACAGACGGCATTGGCTCCATTGAAATCCTGCGTGGCCCGCAGAGTGGCCTGTATGGTGCGGACGCCATGGCCGGGGTGATTGATATCAACACCAAACAGGGCGAAGGGCGCTTCAAACCTTTTGTGCGGATTGAAGGCGGCTCCTACGGCACGTTCAATCAGGCATTCGGGGCTTCAGGCAGCACCGGGCGCTTCCATTATAATGTTGTTCTGTCCCATTACCGGAGCGACGGTTTTCATGAAATCCCGCGTTATATTGAGCGGTATAATGAGGCCAATCGTGCCCAGCGCCGCGCGGGGGACCGGAATGATAACCGCAGTGCAAACGTCAAACTGGGTTATGACGTCACGCATAATTTTGACCTTGGTCTGACAGCGCGGCTGATACAGGCCAATTATCATACCTTCACATCATATGATCAGATGTTCACGCCATACAACGGTGACCAGCTGATCCGCGACCAGAATACGCAGAATGAGGCCGTTGTGCGCGGCACGGCGCATCTTTCCTCCTTCGGTGGGCGGTTTGATCAGATTCTGGGTCTTGGTTACATGACCAACCGCCGCCGCTACATGCAGGATGGGTCTTACGCGGATGGTGAGCCCGCCATGACGGACCCGGATTACTACCGCTCCACCCGCCTGAAGGTGGACTGGCATGGCACGGTTGACCTGCGGAAATTCGGCACGGTTCTTGTGGGTGCCGAGCATTTTCACGATAATATCAATGTCTCTACGGATGACCCAACGGCCCCGGTTCACACCAGCGCAGGCATGGATACAACAGCGGGCTACGGGCAGTATGAAGGCAATTGGAACCGCATTCTCTATGGTGCGGCCAATGTGCGGTATGATGCCAATTCCCGCTATGGCAACCATGTCACGTGGCGTGTGGCTCCGGCCATCCATGTGCCAAACACCGGTACCATTATCAAAGCCAGTGCCGGCTCTGGCTTCCATGCGCCGTCACTGTATCAGCTGTTTGTCAATCAGCGTGGCGCAGGCTGGGCGGAAGAGGGTAACCCGAACCTGAAAGCCGAAACCATGATTGGCTACGATGTGGGTGTCGAGCAGAAGCTGCTGCATGACAAACTGCATTTTGGCGCCACATGGTATGACAACAAGGTGCGGAATCTCATCCAGTCTTCCTCATATGTGCTGCCGTCGGCTGGGAGTGCATGGGGCGATTACATCTATTCCTACGGCAACGTTGGCCATGCGCGGATGTATGGTGTGGAAGCGTTCCTGGACTGGAAGGCGCTGGATACGCTCAGCTTCGCGCTGAACTACACCTGGACCCACGCGCGGGATACGGAAAACGATGCGCTGCTCCAGCGCCGCCCGCAGCATAAGTTCAATTTCAACACTACATGGTCTCCGGTTAAGGACTTCACGCTGTCTGGCAATATTCTCTACACCAGCGGCTGGCGGGATTATCCTTTGGTGGGCGAAAACTACTGCGCCACCTGTGCTAAAGGGCATGGATACTTCACGATTGATCTGACCGCACATTACAAAATCAACCGCTATATCTCGGTGTTTGCGCGGGCGGATAATCTGCTCAACCGCCAGTATGAAAATCCGGTTGGCTACCTCCAGCCGGGCCGTGCCGGATATGGTGGCTTTACGCTGAATTACTGATCCCCCACAGGGCGCGTGCTACAAGGCCATTGCGACGGAACACTGTTCCTGTGGCAATGGCCTTTTTTACGCCATGCGTTAGAGTGACAAGACAGTTTGAGACGTCTTTGAGAAAGGTTTTCCCGTATGGTCACGCAACGCCCCGAAACACAGTCCACACAGCGCCAGCCGGTGCGCCGCACGTTTAAGGCGCTGGTGCGGTCTGGCATGCTGATGGGCCTGCTCTGCGCATCCGTGTCCGGCACGGCGCTGGCGGAAGACAGCACGGTGCATAACTGGACCACCAGCGGGAATGTGACGGTGGCTGATCGCTTCCCGGATGTGCAGGCGTCCGGCATTGCGCGGCTGCCGGATGGGCGGATTGTGCTCTCTCTCCCCACCAGTGCCCAGCGGCATAAAGGCCCGGTGCTGGCTACATGGACGCAGGGGCAACTGACGCCGTTCCCCAGCAAAGCCGCGCAGAGCAAGATGATCTCCCCACTGGGCATGACAGTGGACGCCAACGGCCAGCTCTGGCTGCTGGATGAAGGTGTGCGGGCGGGCAGTAAGGCCAAAGCCAAACCCGCCCTGCTGCATATTGACCCGAAGACGAACAGGATTATCCGTCGCTACGCATTTGGCGCACCCGCCGTGCGGCCTGACAGCCACGTGAATGATGTGCGCGTTGACCTCACCCACGGCAGCGCAGGCACGGCGTTTGTCAGTGATACGTCACAGACAACGCACCCCGCTCTGCTGGTGGTGGATCTGGCCAGCGGTAAGGTGCGGCGTATTCTGGAAGAAACCGTCTCCGTCAGCCCGGTGCCGGGTTTTGTGATGGAAGCGGATGGTCGCCTCGGCCGGTATGATGCCGAGCACCCCACCGTGCCGCAGGGTGGCGTGGACGGTGTGGCGCTGAGTGCGGATTCCTCACGCCTTTACTGGTCTCCTCTGTCCTCCCGCCGGCTCTACAGCGCTCCGACCGCTGTGCTGGCCGACCCCAACGCCACGGAAGCCACGCTGGAAGCTGCCGTGAAGGATGAAGGGGAAGTGGGGATTATGGACGGCATGATCACCGCCCCCGATGGCAGCCTGTATGTGACGGATATTGAGCGCCATGCCGTGGTGCGTCGCGCGCCGGATGGCAGCCTGTCCCTCGTTGCGCAGGATGCCCGCCTGATTGCACCGGACAGCATGGCGTTTGACGGAAACACTCTCCTGCTGACAGTCGGCCAGTGGGCGCGCCTGCCGGACTTCCATAATGGCAAGGATATGCAGGAACGCCCGTATATTCTGGTGCGTATTACCCCGCCGGCGCTGCCTGCCCAACCCTGAGGCTTTTTTGAAAAACCGCTTCCTGTGCTGTGTCTGCCGAGTTTTGACGGGCACAGGGCAGGGAGCGGTTTTAATTTGATTTTTAGGATGGCGGCAAGCTTCCGGCGTCTTTTGGCCTGATCGGACTAGATGAATTTGGGAGTTTTAAGAGTTTTACCTGCCCGCATACTCATCAGTGCGCAGCAGGCCAGAACAAATTTGTTGCGCGGAAAGCTTCTGCAATATCCGTAAAGGAAGACAATATCCTCGTTGGTTGTTGAGTCATTCTCTTCAGGAATGGGAATGAGCTTTTCGGGATTGTCTTGATTTGCAAAATTCCAGCCGCTTATCAGGCCCAGAAAGGCCTCGTAATACACAACGACGAGCTGACGATTGTTCTTTTCATAGAATTTTACAAATTCTGAACAGGGCGAGGAGACTGGCCCGTAGAGCCGGACCTGACCTGCAGGAAGAGGTTCTGTTTTCAGGAATTTTTTTCTGACAGCTTCGGAAAAGGAGGTGAAATTTTCACTCATATAGTCTGGAATTAAATTCAGATTTTTGAGTTCGCCACTATTATGAACTTCATAGTGTGTTCCCTTATCTCCTATGATGAAGAGATCATCCCTGAGTTCAAAATACGCATCAAGTTTGCCCTCCTTGTTCAGGAAATAGGTCTGGTCATGATCGTCTATCATGTAGGCGTTCAATTTGATCGACAGTTCGAGCATTTTTTCCATCAGGGTGTCGCTCGGCCTTTGTGCGGTAAAACCCCATGGCTCGAACCAGATCGCACTTTCGCCGTTTTCATACTCCTCCCGCACCGGGTTCCCGACATAAATCACTACGCCATAGCGAGGATCTTTTTTATCAGGCTCAAACGCCAGAGTTGGGTCGGCATCAATAACGGCATGGACAATGTGGGGCTGGAATTGCAGAAGGGGACGACCTGCAACTTCGTCATCCCAGCAGCCTGCTTCACGTGTGATGTTCACTGTAAAAGACATTATTTATTCTTTCTGTGATTTATAAAAATTCTTCTTATTGAGAAGTGGGTTTTAAAAAAGGGAAGGATGGTCACTGGCGGTCCAGTCGCATAGTGCGGAGAGCCAGACAGGCTGAAACGAACATGTCATCAGGATTGCGTGTGCAGTAGGCGTATAAAAACGCAATATCCACATTCACGACAGGATTTGAGGTCTGATATGTAACATTTTTCTCCGGGCTATCCTGATAGGCAAAGTTCATGCCGCTGAGAAAACTCAGGCACCAGAAATAGTAAGCGTGAATGGAAAGCGTGACGTTTTTTTGGTAAACCGTGCTGAAAAGTGAGCACTTAAAGGTGCCCAGTCCTTTTAAAAGAGCGGGTGCTGGCGCGTTGGTTTTTCTCTGCGTCGTGTCTGGCTTGTCTTGCAGAAAAGAATAGTCATTTTCTGCAAGATAGTCGGGCAGGCGTGCAGCGTCCGCCAGAGCACCTGTGGGAGTGACGGCGTAGCGTGTGCCTTTGTCTCCCGTAATATAACTTTTTGCGTCCAGATCCTCGGTAATATTCAGTAAACCGCTGGCATCTTTGAAATAGAGGGCACCATGGTCGCTCAGAACATGGGCTTTCAGCTTTTTGGCAAGGTCGAGAAGTTTGAGAACAAGGGGGGCGTCCGCATTGGTGCTGCGAATACCGTCTTTGGTGAAGGAAAATCTGTGAACCTGCGGACTGCCAGAAGAGTCCGGGCTTTTATGCAGAATGGTTCCGTAACCCGGGTCTGAGGCGCTTTCTTCAAAATCGAGCGAAGGGTCTGTTACCACCAATGCATACACAGCATCCGGCATGATGCGCAGGGCAGGGCGTGTCTTGTCCTGCAGTGCGAAAGGCTCCCGCGTGATCAGAAGAGTAACATCCATAATAAAATTCGCCTGAAATCTCTAAAAATACGGTTTCTATTTATAGAAGATACGTTCCTCACGACAAGGCACGGCAGGAAATAAGCGGATAAATTTGCGTTATGGTGCCGTTTTGTCCTTAACTGGTCTTATTTCTACATGATCGTTTAGCCAGAAGGAGCGCCAATGCACAGGCAGGATTTTATTACGGAAATTCCGAAAGCTGAGCTGCATCTGCATATTGAAGGCAGTCTGGAGCCGGAACTGATGTTTGCGCTGGCGCGGCGCAACCGGGTTTCCATCCCGTTTTCTTCTATAGAGGATGTGCGTCAGGCGTATCAGTTTACAAAGTTGCAGGATTTTCTGGATATCTACTACGCCGGGGCTGATGTGCTGCTGACGGCGGAGGATTTTCGGGATCTCGCCGTTGCCTATTTTGATCGTGCAGCGGCAGATGGCGTAACGCATGCCGAGATCTTTTTTGATCCCCAGACGCATACGCTGCGAGGTGTGCCGTTTGACGTGGTGATGGAAGGGCTGCTTGCAGGGGTGGAGGACGCCCGGCGCAGGCATGGGATGAGTGTTCTGCTGATCCTGTGTTTTCTGCGCCATCTGGATGAAGACTCAGCGTTTGCAACGTTCCGCTCGGCTGAAAAATGGTTTGGTCAGATTAGTGGTGTCGGGCTGGATTCTTCAGAAGTCGGGCATCCACCATCAAAGTTTGCAAAAGTCTTTGCCGCCGCAGCCGATGCCGGGTTGAAACGTGTTGCGCATGCCGGGGAGGAAGGGCCGCCCGCCTATGTGTATGAAGCCCTTGATATCCTGCGGGTAGACCGGCTGGACCACGGCAACCGATCACTGGAAGATCCTTTTCTGATCAGCCGTCTGGCGCGGGACGCCATGACACTGACGGTCTGCCCGCTCTCCAACCTCAAGCTCTGTGTGGTGGAGGATCTGCGGAACCACCCCATTGATATCATGCTGGAGAAGGGGCTGCGGGCGACCCTGAACTCGGATGATCCGGCTTATTTTGGTGGCTATGTTGCGGAGAATTACCGCGCGCTTGTCGATGCAGGGAAACTGTCAAACCGGGATGTTGCGACGCTGGCTCGGAACAGTTTTCTTGGTTCTTTCCTGAATGATGAAGCTCTGACGCACCAGCTTGAAAGGCTTGATGCGTTTTTGCTGCGTCATACTGCGGCTCTGTAAAGGCAGGCCGTCAGGCCCTTTTACGGCTCAACCCCAAACGCAAAGACTGTGGTGTGGTCAAACTCTTCACCCGGTCTGAGCACGGTTGAGGGGAAGTTGGCGTGGTGCGGGGAGTCCGGGAAGAACTGGGTTTCCAGCGCAATGCCGTCCGTTTGTCGGTAGGTCTGGCCGGACGGGCCGGCATAACGGCCATCCAGACTGTTGCCGGTGTAGACCTGAATGCCGGGTTGCGTGGTGAAAACAGACAGGGTGCGGCCGCTGGCCGGGTCCGTCAGCGTGGCGGCCAGACGCGGGGCCGGGCCGGTCGGTGGGCTGAGAACCCAGTTATGATCATAGCCGTGAGCATGGCGCATTTGCCCGAAGGTGCTGCGCAGCCGCTCGCCAATTCGGGTGGGGGTGCGGAAATCCAGTGGCGTGTTCTCAACTTTGGCAATATCCCCCGTGGGGATCGAGGCATCATCTGTCGGGGTGTAATGCTCCGCGTTCAGGGTGAGGACGTGGTTTTCCACCGTGCCGGAGCCTTCACCACTCAGATTGAAATAGCTGTGGTTTGTCAGGTTCAGAACGGTGGGGCGGTCCGTGCTGGCGCGGTAGCGGATGCTCAGGCGGTTGCTGTCATCCAGAATGTAGGACACGCGCACCGTCAGCGTGCCGGGAAAACCTTCATCCCCATCCGGGCTGACCAGTGTGAGTTCTGCACCCGTGGCGTTGGTCAGGTCGGAAAGTTTTTTGACAGACCATATCTTTTTATCAAACCCGTTACGGCCACCATGCAGGGTGTTCGGTGGCTCAGTGGCCGGGAGGTGATAAGTCGTGCCGTCCAGATCAAATGAGGCACCGGCAATGCGGTTGGCATAGCGGCCTACCAGTGCACCAAAAAACAGACTGCCTTCTGCACTATCCCGTGTGTAGCCCTCCAGCGTGGGGAAGCCGAGGACGATATTGGCCTGCTTTCCGGTTTTATCCGGTGTGGAAATGGCCGTAATCACCCCGCCATAGGAGAGAAACTGTACGGTGAGGCCTGCTTTGTTGCGCAGCGTATAGCGGGAGACCTTCTGCCCGTCTGCCAGTGTCCCAAACGGTTCCGCTTCAAACGCGCCGGCCGGGGCAGCATGGGACAGAGGCGGGAGGAGTGCTGCTAAGGCCGCCATTCCCAGCGTTGCGGAGCGGGAGAGGCGCGCCAGGAGGCCGCGTGGGGCGGCAGGGGGAACTAAGCGTGAAGTCATGCTGTGAAACCGTTCATGGAGACTGACCGGAACAAATGCCCGTACGCCGCGTTGGCGTATACTGCCCAATAACGGTGTGAGGGCATGAAAGTTCATGCACGCGGCGCAGGCAGGGCAGTGTCTGTCTGCATCTTTGTTAATTTGGATGGGCGTTCTCCAGATCATTTTTAGAATTAATTTGATAAAAAAAGAAAATTCTCTTGGGACTTCTTGAAGAAATATCAGTTTTTTCAGGAGTGAGAGCCTGTGTTCTGTCTCGATGAAAGATAAGAAGCCCACCTTGTGGCGCGATGTAGAAAACAGTTGCTCTCTTTTCTGTCAGGCATGAAGCCGTTTCAGAATTTTTCTGGAAAAAAATGAATTTATCTTATACGGTTGTCGTCCTTTCTTACATTTCTGACAACATTGGTTGACCTGAATGACGCCACCATCTTCGCGGCCCGGTATGCCGTTAGTGATTACGACTGTCCTTGTGGCAGTGCTGGGCCTGTTCCTGACGGGAGGCGGCGCATGGCTCGCTTCTCTGGGCGGCTCTCTCTTTTATGTGCTGTGCGGGCTGGTCCTGCTGGTCACCGCCGGGCTGCTCTGGCGGCGCCGGCAGGAAGCCCTGTGGCTGTATGCCGCTCTGGTTTTTGCAACGCTCCTCTGGTCCGTGGGGGAAGTCGGGTTTGACTTCTGGGCGCTGGCCCCGCGGGGGGACGTGCTGCTGCCGCTCGGCCTGTGGATGCTCCTGCCGTTTGTGACCAGAGACCTCTATCCGCAGTCCCGTCTGGGGCGTGCGCCGCTGGCGTTGGGCGTGGTGGCTGGTCTGGCAGTGTATGGCTTTGCGCTGACGCAGGACCCGCAGGATGTTGCGGGTGTGCTGCCCTCCGCAGGGCCGCAGGCTGCCATTGTGCCGGGTGATGCACAGGATGCGGCGGATGCCGACTGGCCCGCTTACGGCCGTACCCAGTTTGGTGACCGTTATTCTCCGCTCAAGCAGATTACCCCGGCCAATGTGTCCGGTCTGAAAGTAGCATGGGTGTTCCGCACGCATGACCTCAAAACCCCGAATGATCCGGGTGAATTTACGGATGAAGTCACGCCCATCAAGGTGCGTGACACGCTGTATCTCTGCTCCCCGCACCAGATCCTGTTTGCGCTGGATGCCGCAACGGGTAAGGAGCGGTGGAAGTTCGATCCGAAGCTTCAGTACAACCCGACCTTCCAGCACATGACGTGCCGTGGCGTGTCTTATTCTGAGATGCACCCCGGTGATGTGACGAGTGAGGGCACGCCGGCGCCTACCGAGTGCAGCCGCCGCGTATTCCTGCCGACCAATGATGGCCGCCTGTTTGCGCTGGATGCGGAAACGGGTGAACGCTGCCACGGCTTTGGTCAGGATGGCGAACTGGACCTGAAGGGCGGCATGCCGATGCATGAGGCCGGGTTCTATGAACCGACCTCTCCGCCGGTTGTGACGCAGAAGGTCGTGATTGTCTCCGGCGCGGTGACGGATAACTATTCCACGCATGAACCCTCCGGCGTGACGCGTGCGTATGACCTGTATACGGGTCGTCTGGTCTGGGCATTTGATGCGGGGAACCCCAACCCGAACGAACTGCCGTCCGACACCCATAAATATGTGGCGAACTCCCCCAATTCCTGGATTACGTCGTCCTACGATGCCCGGTTGAACATGATCTACATCCCCACGGGTGTGGCCACGCCGGATATCTGGGGCGGTCATCGCTCTGCGGATCAGGAACGCTATGCGTCCGGCATTCTGGCGCTGAACGCGGATACGGGTGAGAAAGTCTGGTTCTACCAGACGGTGCATCATGATTTGTGGGATATGGATATTCCAGCCCAGCCCAGCCTTGTCGATATTCGTCAGGCAGACGGCACGGTGGTTCCCGCGCTGTATGCTCCGGCTAAAACTGGCAACATCTTTGTGCTGGACCGCCGCAACGGGCACCTGATTGTCCCGGCTCCGGAAACGCCGGTGCCGCAGGGTGCTGCCCCCGGTGACCATGTGGCCCCCACCCAGCCTTATTCCGAACTCACTTTCCGCCCGAAGACCAAGCTGACGGATGCGGACATGTGGGGCGGCACGATGCTGGACCAGATGGTCTGCCGCATCATGTTCAAAAAGCTGCGGTATGAAGGCCCGTTCACGCCGCCGTCTCTGCAGGGCACGCTGGTGTTCCCGGGGAACCTGGGCATGTTTGAATGGGGCGGTCTGGCTGTGGACCCTGTGCGTCAGGTGGCGTTTGCCAACCCGATTGCCATTCCGTTTGTCTCTACCCTTGTCCCGCGCGGACCGAAAAACCCGGCACAGCCTGACCCGAAGGCCGGCCCTTCTGGTTCAGAAAGTGGTGTGCAGCCGCAATATGGCACGCCGTATGGTGTGGACCTGCATGCGTTCCTTTCCCCGCTGGGCATTCCGTGCAAACAGCCGGGCTGGGGCTACGTGGCCGGGATTGATCTGAAGACCAACAAGATCATGTGGATGCACCGTAACGGCACCGTGCGGGACAGCTCTCCGCTGCCGCTGCCTTTCAAGGTAGGTATTCCGTCTCTGGGTGGCCCGCTGACCACCGCTGGTGGTGTGGCGTTCCTGACCTCCACGGCTGATTATTACATCCGGGCGTATGACGTCACGACTGGTCGCCAGCTCTGGCAGGACCGTCTGCCGGCAGGTGGGCAGTCCACACCGATGACGTATGAAGCCAATGGTCGCCAGTTTGTGGTGACAGCTGATGGTGGCCACGGCTCCTTCGGCACCAAGCTGGGCGACTATATTGTGGCCTATGCACTGCCGGATGGTGCTGAAAAGCACTGATCTGATCAAACGGTGCCGGATGATCTTCCGGCATGACGAAAGGAAAGGGGCGAACCGGGAAACGGGTTCGCCCCTTTTTTATGAGCAGACTGAGATTATGCCCGTGGCTTGCCGGGGTAGAGAAACGCCTGTTTTTCTGACAGGAAGGGGCTTTGTAAGCGCAGGCCTCAGAGCCAGCGTGTTTCCAGACATGGCCTGCCGGAATGCGGGTGAGAAAAGGGGCGCAGATGTATGTCGTGATGGGGGCCACGGGCCATGTTGGGGGCAGTGTGGCGCGGGCGTTGCTGGCGGCGGGGGAGGCTGTAACGGTCGTGACCCGCAGCAAGGCAAAGGCCGAAGCATGGCGGCAGAAAGGGGCGAAGGCAGCGGTGCTGGATGTGCAGGACACATCAGCTCTGGCTGCCGTGTTTCAAAAAGCCAGACGCGCTTTTGTTCTGAACCCGCCAGCCAGCCCGGCCCTGAATACGGATGTGGAAGAACGCAGGACGGTGCAGGCTATTTTGAAAGCCTTGCAGGGCGCTGGGCTGGAAAAGATTGTGCTTCAGTCAACCTACGGCGCTCAGCCCGGCGCGCACTGTGGGGATCTGGGTGTTTTGTATGACTTTGAGGAAGGGGCGCGCCAGTTGGGCACCCCGCTCTGTGTCGTGCGGGCCGCGTATTACATGAGCAACTGGTCGTCTGGCTTGGACGCCGTGCGTGCATCCGGCGTTCTGGAAACCTTTCTGCCTGCCTCGCAAAAAGTGCCAATGGTAGCCCCGCAGGATGTTGGGGCGGTGGCGGCACAGTTGCTGCGTGCGCCTGCCTCTGAAACCGGCGTATATGCGGTGGAAGGCCCGGCGCGGTATAGTCCAGAGGATGTGGCGGAGGTGCTGGGAGAGGTTTTGAACCAGCCGGTGCGCGTAGCGTCCCTTCCCAAAACCGAGTGGCTGGCAGCGTATCGTCGCAATGGGTTTTCAGAAAATGCCGCGCAGTCTTACGCGCATATGACAGAGATTTTTGTCACACAGGCCTACGATGTGCCTGCCAGTCCTTTAAAGGGTAAGACCGATCTGAAGACTTATTTTCAGCAGGTTTTGACACCGAATGCGGCCTGAGCAGAGAAGCCGCTTGCATTCCCTCTGGTGATTAGTGATTCTCCTGAAATGTGGAATGAACCGTATCTGGAAACCTGTTGTCGCTCTGCCCTGCACCGTTTGTGTCTGGCGGGAGCGGTGGGGCGTCCCGCTGGGCAGCGGGATGATCCGTGTCTGGTGCGGATGGAAGGCATGGGCTTTGTGCGGGATGACGGACAGGGTCGCTTTTTTGTCACCGATGAAGGCGAGGCCCGCCATACGAGGGAAGTGCTGAAAGGAGCGGGCGGGCTCAAACCACCGTCTGCACGGCATGAATGATTCGCCCGGATGATCTGTGGGAGGCGCTGGATGCTCTGGCGCTGGAGAAGGGGCTGACCCCCTCCGGTCTTGCTCGTGCGGCAGGGCTGGATCCGACGACCTTTAATCCGTCTCGCAGGATCAGCCCGCATGGGGACATGCGGTGGATGGCATTACCCACTCTGCTGCGGGCGCTGGATGTTCTGAAAATCTCCCTGGCAGATTTTATCCAGCGGCTGGAAGGCGCAGGGCGAGGGCATGGTGCCTCTACGGCACGTCGCATTCGCGGGCTGCCTCTCTCCCGCCTGCGGGGCAGCGGCCTGTTTGATAGCGCAGGCCACCCGACCGGCGTGTTGTGGGAGGAAGTCACACTCCCCTGTGCCGTCACTGGTGATGCCTACGCTATTCGCGTGGATACAGACGCTATGGAACCGCTGCTGCGCGAAGGTAGCTCACTGGTGCTCATGCCCGATATGCCGCCCCGGCGTTCTGACCGAGTGTTGCTCTGGCGGTCTGGTGTGGAGCCGGTTTTGGGTATTCTGGTGGAAAACGCGTTCCCCCAAGATAATCGGGTATGCGCGGCACCTGCCTCGGTTCCCTTTCAGACAGACAAGGGGGAAACGCCTTCTCGCTCAGGCGGGGGAACACGCTGGGCAGTATTGCCTTATCAACACTCGGAACAAGGCGGCGTCGTGCATACGCAGGGTGATGCAACTGATCGTGCAGTGCCTGTGCCGGAGGGAAAGGGCGGCGTGTGGCTGCATCGGATTGTAATGGGAACGTTTTAAGAAAGACAGAATTACAGTTATTTTTATAAAAAATTGCATGAATAAAGTTCATTTCAGAAATAAATTTATGAATTCCCGTGCGCGGTGAAAGTACACGGGAATGTGAATGCAAACATTAGAGAATCCATTTCGAATCAGCATCGGAATCCCATACCGTGAAATCGTATAATATATGCGGCACGGGTGAATATAATGATGGCGTTGCTTTATGGTTTGCGAGGGCGTTCGTATTTCTTAACCTGCACAGCCCTCGTGTTGTGCTCAGTTGGGGGCGCGGAGCAGGCCCGGGCCGATGCCTCATTACCCCGGCCGAGCAAGGCTGTCGCAAAACAGCGCCATTCTGTGGTGCCGTCTTCTAAAAAGAGTGTCTCTGCGGGGCATCATTCTCCCTCTGTTCCGCGTACGCCGCGTGCTGTTCGTTCTGCTGCCGGGGAGGAAGTGCAGGTTACCTCTAATCATGCCCATTCAGTCGGTGCAAAGGTTGTTATTTCCCGTGCCGTGATTGATCACTTTACCTCTGGGTCCAGTCCGCTTCAGGTTCTGGCCGCTACGGCACCGGGGGTCAGCTTTGGGTCATCCGATGCGTTGGGGATGGATACGGCTGCCAGTACTTTTTATGTGCGTGGCTTTAACCAGTCTCAGTTGGGCGGCACGATTGATGGGATCCCAATGGGCGGGTTCGGGTTTCATAACTGGTATGGTTTGAATATCGACCAGATTGAAATTCAGGATAATATCCAGTCCATGTCTGTCTCTCAGGGGGCAGGTGCGGTCGATATGCCTTCCGGTCAGACGCTGGGCGGCGCGCTGACGTTTCAGTCTTCTGACCCGAAAGACAAGGCTGGTGGCAAGATTAGCCAGAGCTTTGGCAGCTATAATGGCTTTCGAACTTTTGCCCGTGTAGACAGCGGTATTCTGAATGAGACCGGGACAAAATTTTACGCGTCCTATGCTCGGACAGCGCAGAATTTGTGGAAAGGGTATGGAGACCAGAGGGAAAATCAGGCCAACTTCAAACTTGTGCAGCCTTACCTGAACGGCCGCGGGAAGCTGACAGCAATTTTCGATTATTCTGGTTTTACACAATACAACTTCCTGACCATGACGAAAAACATGTGGCAGAACTACGGTCAGGTTGCCATGCTCAAGCCTGACTATGCAAAAGCCGTTCGATGGGCGGCTAATGCGCAGGCCGGCACGGTCCCAACAGAAGTGCAGGGTGTGCTTTCAGCCGATGAAGCCTCCAATATTTTCTGGGATGGCTCACAGGTGCAGAGAAACTATCTCAGCGCGCTGGTCAACGAGTATCAAATTCTCAGTAATCTCAAATCCGATACGGTTCTTTACGGGCATGTTTCAAACGGGGATTATGGCGGGACTAACAACTTTCTGACCTCTCCCACCTCCGGTATTCCCATGGTGCAGCAGATGGGGCACCCGGATGTCAGGCGTATTGGCTTTACGCAAAGCTTTACGTTGAAACTGCATAATAACGATATTCAAAGCGGCGTCTGGTATCAAAATAATAGCTTCAATTATCCCACACGGTTGTATGAGGATGGTGTGAACGGCGCGCACGCAACGCTCAGCGGTTTTAAAAAAGGCACCGGCACCACATGGTGGGCGGACTCTTTTAACAGCAATACATTTCAGTTTTACCTGAAAGACGTGTGGCATATTATCCCGGGCATGACGCTGGAAGGCGGCTTCCGCTCTCTGACGCAGACAACACATGGCGGCACAACCGTGGACAATACGGCCGCACTCGCGTCCACCTGGGGAACGTATTACGCACATCCAGTGTCCGGGAGCATGACCTCGTCTAATGCATTCCTGCCGCACTTTGCCTTTGACTACCATTTTCTCGATAAGCATGAATTCTACTGGGACATTGCGGAAAACATGCGCACGTATGATTACGCAACCCAGACAAATGGTGGCACACCCTGGGGTGGCCTTGGTAATGCAGGCAATCCGGCTCAGCAGGTTTTTAATGAAAACAAAAGCAAGCTGAAGCCGGAGAGAACATGGAACTATGTTGTGGGCTACCGCTACAACTCAGCTTTGTTCTCGGGTGCTGTCGATTTTTATCATACGGATTATTACAACCGTCTGGCAGGTATCACGTCCGGCCCT
This sequence comes from Acetobacter malorum, assembly GCF_001580615.1. Classification (GTDB taxonomy): domain Bacteria; phylum Pseudomonadota; class Alphaproteobacteria; order Acetobacterales; family Acetobacteraceae; genus Acetobacter; species Acetobacter malorum. The sequence goes on along the minus strand of NZ_LHZC01000043.1, from coordinate 24,638 downwards.
GTCAACAATACCTACAGCGCCTATCTGAACGTGGGGCGTGAAACCATGAACGGAGCCGATGTTCTTGGCACTATTCGCCCGTTCCATGGTCTGGAAATTACTAACAGCTTTAGCTGGAATGATGCGCAGTATAAATCAAGCGTTATCCCCTATAATGGCGGCACTGTCAGCATTAAGGGAAAGCATCAGGTTTTCTATCCAAAGTTCATGTATAAAGCGAACGTGAATTATACCTATCGCCGTGCATCGTTTAACTTCAATACGACCTACAGCAGCGCTATGGCGATGACATATACGAATGACGTGAAGGTGCCATCTTACTGGACCTCGTCTTTAATGGCCTCCTACAATTTTGGAAAAATTGGTCATTCCTTGCAGGATCTGAAAGTCAGCTTCTCGGTGAACAACCTGTTCAATCAGAATTATTTCGGTGGGCTTTACGGAACGGCGGCCATGTCTGGTGATAATAACGCCATTCTCTATCAGGCAGCCCCACGCGAATATTTCGGCACGGTCTCTGCTGAGTTCTAATCGAGGCGTTAGGCTTTCACAGGAAGGCCTGTCTCTTGGTTATCAGCAGGAGCGGGGAGGCGATGAAGACTCGTCTCTCTGGTGTCCCTCACCAGATCTTGGCGGCTGTATAAGTATGTAGGGTTGCTGGCTGGCCTGACGGCTCTCTAAGGGGTTGGGCGTCAGGCCGGTAAAATTTTTCAGGGAAACAGCCCCCGGCGGTGCGGAACTGGCTGACAAGTCTCTCCGTATCGCTTAAAGGGAGCAGCATGACCGACACACCCCTTTCGCTCATCCGCAATTTCTCGATTATCGCCCATATTGACCATGGGAAATCGACACTGGCCGACCGCATGATTCAGGCTTGCGGGGCGTTGACCGCCCGCGAGATGACGAATCAGGTGCTCGATAATATGGATCTTGAGCGTGAGCGTGGCATCACCATCAAGGCCCAGACTGTCCGGCTGACCTACCCGGCCAAGGATGGCAAGACTTATGTCCTGAACCTGATGGACACGCCCGGACACGTTGACTTTGCGTATGAAGTCAGCCGCTCACTGGCCGCGTGTGAAGGCTCGCTGCTGGTGGTGGATGCCTCGCAGGGGGTGGAAGCGCAGACACTGGCCAACGTGTATCAGGCCATTGATGCCAACCATGAAATTGTGCCGGTGCTGAACAAGGTCGATCTGCCCGCAGCCGACGTCGAGCGCGTTAAGGCGCAGATTGAGGAAGTGATTGGTATCCCCGCAGATGATGCGGTGGAAATTTCCGCCAAGACCGGCCTGAATATTGAAGGCGTGCTGGAAGCCGTTGTGACCCGCCTGCCGCCGCCGGTGGGCGATGCGGACAAGCCGCTGCAGGCCATGCTGGTGGATAGCTGGTACGACCCGTATCTGGGTGTCATCGTGCTCGTGCGCGTCAAGGAAGGCCGCCTGCAGCGCGGCATGAAAATGCGCATGATGTCCAGCGGTGCTGTGCATCAGATCGATCAGGTCGGTGTGTTCGCCCCACGCATGACGGTGGTGGAAAGCCTCGGTCCGGGTGAGATGGGCTACATCAACGCCGCTATCAAAACCGTGGCCGACTGTAACGTGGGTGACACCATTACCGATGACCGCCGCCCGGCGGAGAAGGCTCTGGCAGGCTTCAAGCCCTCCATTCCGGTGGTCTGGTGTGGTCTGTTCCCCATTGTGGCGGATGACTTTGAAAAGCTGCGTGACAGCCTTTCCAAACTGCGCCTGAACGATGCCTCGTTCCATTATGAGGCCGAGACGTCTGCTGCACTGGGCTTTGGCTTCCGTTGCGGCTTCCTTGGTCTGCTGCATCTGGAAATTATTCAGGAACGCCTGTCCCGCGAGTTCGATCTTGATCTGATCGCCACCGCGCCGTCCGTGGTGTACCACATCATGCTGACCAACGGGCAGAAAGAAGAGCTGCACAATCCGGCCGATATGCCGGACCTCTCCCAGATTGAGACAATTGACGAGCCGTGGATCAAGGCCACCATCATGGTGCCGGATGAATATCTGGGCGCGGTGCTGACCCTGTGCACGGAACGCCGTGGCGTGCAGGTCGACCTGACCTACGTGGGCAACCGCGCCATGGCCGTCTATCGCCTGCCGCTGAACGAGGTGGTGTTTGACTTCTATGACCGCCTGAAGTCCCTCACACGCGGGTACGCCAGCTTTGACTACCAGATGGATGGGTATGAGGAGAGTGACCTCGTGCGCATTTCCATTCTGGTGAATCAGGAGCCGGTGGATGCTCTGTCCTTCATTGCGCATCGCTCTGCAGCGGAAACCCGTGGGCGCGCTATTTGCGCCCGCCTGAAGGACCTCATCCCCCGCCAGCTGTTCAAAATCGCCATTCAGGCGGCCATTGGCAGCAAGGTGATTGCGCGTGAGACCATTGGTGCTCTTTCCAAGGATGTGACGGCCAAATGTTATGGCGGTGATATCTCCCGTAAGCGCAAGCTGCTTGAAAAGCAGAAAGAGGGTAAAAAGCGCATGCGGCAGTTCGGGAAAGTGGAAATTCCGCAGAGCGCCTTCCTCGCCGCTCTGAAAATGGATGGCTAACACTGGCATGGCAGGCCTGCGGCAGCGTTAAGGCGGACTTGATCCGTCCTGTTTTCGCTCCTATGTCGGAGGTCTTCCAGCCGGAGTTGGTATCACCTTCATGAACAGCACAGCGCCTCTTGATGTCGGCGACCATCAGCACGCCACGTTCCCCGATGGGCTGGATCTGGAATGCGGTGTGCATCTGCCATCCCTTGATGTGGCCTATCGCACCTACGGCCAGCTTTCCCCTAAGCGGGACAACGCCATTGTCATCTGCCACGCCTTTACGGGGGACCAGTATGTGGCGGAAACGCACCCGCAAACCGGCAAGCCCGGCTGGTGGGCGCGCATGGTGGGGCCGGGGCGGCCTATTGATACGAACCGCTTTTTTATTATCTGCATGAACGTGCTGGGCGGCTGCATGGGCAGCACCGGCCCGCGCTCCCTCAAGCCTGCCTGTGCGGAAGGCAAGGTTGAGCGTTGGGGCACAGATTTCCCGCCCATCACCATCCGCGACATGGTGCGTGCCCAGTATAAACTGGTGCGCTCTTTAGGGATTGAGCGGCTGTTTGCCGTTGTCGGTGGCTCCATGGGCGGCATGCAGGTGCTGGAATGGGCGGTTACGTATCCGCACATGATGCTGGCGGCCATGCCCATTGCCACAGCGCCGTTCCACTCTGCCCAGAATATTGCGTTTAACGAGGTCGGGCGTCAGGCTATTTTTGCCGACCCGGACTGGTATGGCGGCCGCTACTGGGAACATAACGTCGTTCCCGCCCGTGGACTGGCCGTGGCGCGCATGATGGCGCACATCACCTACCTTTCGGAAGAAGCGCTCACGCGCAAGTTCGGCCGCCGGGTGCGGCAGGAACCCAAAGATGCGCAGGCCCCGGAAGCCTCTCTGGCTATGTTCGGGGATGTGTTCGAGGTGGAATCCTACCTGCGTTATCAGGGGTCTGCTTTTGTGCGGCGGTTTGATGCCAATTCCTACCTGACCATCACCCGTGCCATGGACTGGTTCGACCTTGCCGCTGAGCATGATGGCGAACTGCCTGCGGCCTTTGCCGGCACGCCGGTGCGGTTCTGCGTGGTGTCGTTCTCGTCCGACTGGCTGTTCCCCACATCCAGCTCCCGCTATCTGGTGCGCGCGCTTAATCAGGCTGCGGCCAACGTCTCCTTTGTGGAGATTGAAACGGACAAGGGGCATGACGCCTTTCTGCTGGATGAACCGGATTTTGACAGAACCGTGCGGGGCTTCCTGTGCGGTGTGGCAGATCATGCAGGGCTCGCCTGATGCGTCTTGATCAACGGCTGATTGCTCAGATGATTGAACCCGGCACCCGGGTTCTGGACGTAGGCAGTGGTGACGGCGCGCTGATTGACCATCTGTTCCGCCTGCGCGGCTGTGATGCCCGGGGCATTGAAATTGATATGCGGGAAGTGACCCGCTCTGTCGCCCATGGTCTGCCCGTGGTGCATGGGGATGCTGACCACGATCTGGCGCATTACCCTAATGATGCGTTTGACTATGTGGTGCTACAGCGCACGCTTCAGGCCGTGGAACGCCCGCGGGAAGTGCTGCGGCAAATGCTGCGCATCGGGCGGCACGCCATTGTCTCTTTTCCCAACTTTGGCCACTGGCAGCTGCGGCTGAAACTGCTGCTGAGCGGGCGGATGCCCATGACGGCTGTCTGGCATACCCCGTGGTATGAAACGCCCAATATTCACCCCTGTACTATCCGGGACTTCATCGCGCTGTGCGCGGAAGAGGGGTATTGCGTGCAGCAATGGATGGCGGTGGATGAAGAGGGCGAGCGCGCACCATGGCGGCGTTCCATCCGGATGGCTAACCTGTTTGGTGAGCAGGCTTTGTTCCTGCTGCGGCGCGAAGGGGAGTGCCCGCCGCCGTCAGAGGAAAGCTGACCGCAAGCGGAGGCGCGTTGTTTTCGCTGGTCGTTTTGAAGGCTGAAATGGCTGTTTTGAACTGCTTGTGAATATTTCTTCTAAAACTTTGGTTAGTTCGCAACGGAACCGGATGCTCTCTTAAGAAAAGAAAGCGCCTGTTCTGTTTTTTAAAACTTCCTTTAAAATTGAGCAGCCATGGCTTTTGTTTCCTTGCGTCCGCGCGTTGGAGCCTGATCGGTGAACAGACTGTGACGATTATATGGCGGCTTTCTTTTAGGACCAATATGGTACGGAAGGCTTGCGGGGTAGGAAAACTCCACTTATATACACTCTCAAGGCAGGGTTTTCAGACTGACTTTTCTGAAAAGACGTGACGCTGCCAGCATTGTTAAAAAATGTTCATGAATGCGGGTGAAGGGTCGTGCACAGGGTGTGCCGTTTTCACTCCGTCCTGACACGATATGGTGCGTAACTGAAAAAGGGTGGTCTCGTCTCGCTTTTCAGGCTGCACGAAAAGGTTTGCCCTGATGACTACGTTTTCTGAACTGAATCTTGCCCCCCCTCTGTTGAAGGCGCTGGCTGAGCAGGGGTATGAAACCCCGACCCCCATTCAGGCCCAGTCCATCCCGCATTTGCTGCAAGGCCGTGATCTGCTGGGTCTGGCCCAGACAGGCACCGGGAAAACCGCAGCGTTTGCTCTGCCTATCCTGAACCACCTTAATGCGCACCCCAAGGTTGCCGGCCCCAAAAAGCCGCGCGTTCTGGTGCTGGCTCCCACGCGTGAGCTGGTTTCCCAGATCAGCGAAAGCTTTAAGGCCTACGCCCGCCACATGAAATTCACGCAGGCCGTTGTGTTCGGTGGCGTGGGGCAGGGGCGTCAGGTTGAAGCCATGCGCCGTGGCGTGGATGTGCTGGTTGCAGCCCCCGGCCGCCTGCTGGACCTCATTGGCCAGGGTTATATTGACCTCTCCGGCCTTGAAGTGCTGGTGCTGGATGAAGCCGACCGCATGCTGGACATGGGTTTTGTGCGCGATATCCGCCGCATCATGACCTATCTGCCCGCAAAGCGGCAGACGCTGCTGTTCTCTGCCACCATGCCGCGCAGCATTGCGGATCTGGCCAACTCTCTGCTGCATGATCCGGCCAAGGTGGAAGTCACCCCGCCGTCCAGCACGGTGGACCGCATCCAGCAGGCTGTGATGTTTGTGGAAGGCACCGACAAGCGCGATGCCCTGCTGACACTGGTTGAATCCCCCAAGGTTGCCCGCGCCGTGGTGTTTACCCTCATGAAGCATGAGGCCAACAAGGTTGCGGAATTCCTGAACAAAAACAACGTGGTGGCGGAAGCTATTCACGGCAATAAGTCTCAGGGTGCGCGTGAGCGGGCCATGAGCGGTTTCCGTGCTGGCAGCGTTAAAGTGCTGGTGGCGACCGACATTGCAGCACGTGGCATTGACGTGGACGATGTGAGCCACGTCTTCAACTACGATCTGCCGAACGTGCCGGAAAGCTACGTGCACCGCATTGGCCGGACGGCGCGTGCAGGGCGTGATGGCTGGGCCGTGTCCTTCTGTGACCCGGAACAGCGCGCCTGGCTGCGTGATATTGAAAAAACCATTGGCAAGCCCATCCCGGTGGTGCGTGACCATCCCTGGCATTCCGAAAGTGCTGAGGCCTCTACCATGCGTCCGCCCGTGCTGGGTGGCGGTGGCCGTGGTCGCGGTGGTCCGCCGCGTGGCGGGAATGGCGGCGGCGGTGGTCGTGGCCGTGGTGGCCCGCCGCGTGGTGGCAATGGTGGCGGTGGTCGTCCGGGTGGCGGTGGTCGCTCTGGTGGCGGCGCATCGTCTGGCCGTGGCCGCTCCTTCTAAGAGTTACCCTGATCCCTTCGGGGGTTATGGCGCGTGTAAAAAAGCCGCTGGGGAGCAATCCTCAGCGGCTTTTTTTATGGCAGAGTGTCGGACGGGAGAGCCGTTGGGGTGGGTGCTGGAGAGGGTGCGGGCGTTTGTGGGCCCAGCCGCACAGAAACGGCGCAATGGTCAGAAAGTGTGGCGGGTTGGGTGTCTGGCCGATAGGTCATGACCCGTAAAGAGTGCGGTTGCAGCCAGCTTTGTGCGGCACCACCCAGCAGAATATGGTCAATGAAGTAGGAGCCGTTTTCACACGGGCTGGCCCATCCTGCGGTTGTCAGGCTCAGCGGGGCTGCGTGATTTAGCAGCAGGAAAAACGGATCATAAACCGTCATGCGCCGGTTGAAATCACCCATAATCACAAAGGCTTCATGGGCCGCAGCCCGCGCGCTGATCCAGTTTTGCAGCACACCAAACTGTTGCAGGAGAGTGGGACAGTTATGCTGTCTTTCTGCAACCGGATTGTCCCAGCAGCCTGTTTTCAGGTGCAGCACCAGAATGCGTAGAGGCGACGTGCCGGCCTCTACCGTCACATCCAGCCCACGGCGTAGTTGATGTGCGGCGGTGGGAAGGGCGACGTCCAGTTCCACCAGATCCGGATTTTTGTGGGCGCGGAGCGGTTTGCGGATTGCTAGTGCCGGATGCTGGAGAAGGGCATCATCCGTCATGAAGATCTGATAGGTGCGGGCAGGGAAAATCCGCTCTGCCGTAGCGTTCGCGTCCACTTCCTGTAGCCCGATGATGTCAGCATCCAGATGCTGCGCGTAGGCTGCCAGTTTTTCAAAATCGGCGGCGGTGCGATGCGGGCGGTCAGGTGGGGCCGTCGCTGCCAGTGGCCCATCTTCCGCTATCAGCCATTCCATATTCCATGTTGCCAGTTTGAGGGGGCGGCCGGGAGTAGTGGTTGTCGGGACTGAAGAGGCGTCTTCTGGCTTGGGTATGGGTGCGATAAGCTCGTGTTCAGCAGTTTGGCTCGCAAGGGCGCGTTGTGTGAATGTGCCGGACACAGTCGTTGCCAGAAGGAGCACTGCGCCTGAGAGCGTCAGGGAGTGGGCAAAGCGTGCCATGCAAAGAAAAACCGGCGAAGCATGCGCTCCGCCGGTCTTGTTCGAGTGTGAAAGCAAAGTGCCGGGCCTTTTATGCAGGCTCGGCTTCCAGCTGCGCGATGGCTTCCGGAATGGTCGTGGTTTTACGAGTCGTTTCATCAAGAATGGTAATTTCACCGGTCCCGATGTCATAAAACCAGCCTTGCAGGAACAGGGTGCCACGCGCCATGCCCGCCACCACAGCCGGGTGGGTTTTCAGGTGAGAAAGCTGCAGTAGCACGTTCTGTTCAGACAGGTTGCGGACATTGGCCGGGCCAGCGTCTTCAGCTTTCAGGTCGCCCAGTGCAGCACGCGCGGCCTCGGCATTGCGCAGCCATTTACGGACGGTCGGCATTTTGTCCAGACCGCTCTTTTCAGGGGCCAGCAGGGCTTTCATCGCGCCGCAATCGGAATGGCCGCAGACAATAATGGCGGACACGCCCAGGCCAGCTACAGCATATTCCACAGCGGAGGACACGCCGCCCAGCATTTCGCCATAGGCCGGAACAATGTTGCCAATGTTGCGCAGAATGAACAGGTCGCCCGGTTCCGTCTGGGTAATCATGCTGGGGTTAATGCGGCTATCTGCGCAGGCAATAAACAGGGCGTTCGGAGACTGACCATCTGCCAGAGCGGCAAAAAGGTTCTGCTTGGCCGGGAAAACCTCAGTGTTGAAGTGTTCAACGCCACGTAGCAGGGAAAGGAGGCCGGCTCGGGCTTCAGAACAAGTAGGCATAGGCTTCTCCAAAAAATACTCAGAAGGGTGCAGGCGTCGGTCGTGGCCAGAGGCCTCTGCTCTGCATGATAGAGTTGAATAGAACGCATGGCACCGGGTTTTTTTCCGTCAGTCTGAAATTTTTTTTACAGGAAATTGGGCGACGGCACAGCCCGGTAAAAAATACCCCTGCCAGCGTGGCCCGGAAAGGGCCGGCTGAAACAGGGGTATTGTCTTAAAACGTCTTAGTCATGTGGGCGGGTTATAGAGAGACGGTCCCGCACGGCAGAGAGGGGAGATCAGAGGATATCGGTCTCGTCGTCATCCAGATCCGGCTCACTCATCTGGTCCGCCGGGTGGCGGATGGGGGAGGGGGTGCCAACGCGGGGGCGCTGGGTTTCTGCCTGCTGGCGACGTGTGAAGTTGTTGGCAATGGTTGCCAGTTCCATGAAGTTGTCGGCCTGACGACGCAGATCATCCCCAATCAGCGGCGGGGAGGAGCGCATGGAGGAGACCACAGAAACGCGGGTGCCCTGACGCTGCACGGCTTCCACCACGCGGCGGAAGTCGGAGTCGCCAGTGAAGAGAATGGCGTGGTCGATATGCGGTGCCATTTCCATCATATCCACGGCAATTTCGATTTCCATATTGCCCTTCACGCGGCGTTTGCCGGTGGAATCGGTAAATTCGCGGGCGGGTTTGGTCACCAGAAAATAGCCGTTGTAGGATAGCCAGTCCGTCAGCGGTTTAAGCGGTGAATAATCTTCCGTGTCCAGAATGGCGGCGTAATAATAAGCGCGAATGATGTGTGTTTTGGATGTGAAGAAATCCAGCAGCTTTTTATAGTCGACATCAAACCCCAGACCACGGGATGTTGAATAAAGGCTGGAGCCATCAATGAAGAGGCAGGTCCTCTCTTCTTTTTTGAGATTCATTGGAGTTTTTCCTCTAAATTACATGATAAGGTGTTTTGAATGTTGGTTAAAAATCTAGCTCATTCAGGGATTTAAGGGTAAGGGGGGCGAATTATACCCGTGTTCAGAAAAAAAGATACATCAGCAATGGCATTTATATCAGGTCTGACAAAAACCCCGAATGAGGCGGAAACCGTCCTGATCGCGATAGGGGCAAATCTGCCTTACGCGGGGCAGGCAGCGCGTGAGACATGCCAGCGGGTTGTTGCAGCCCTACGGGACGTGCCGGGGCTGCGGATAAAGGCTGTCTCAGCCTGGTATGAAAGTGCTCCGGTCCCACCTTCCGGTCAGCCTCCTTATATCAACGGCGTGGTTCGGGGGGTTGCCAGTCTTGGGCCTGAGGCTCTGCTGGAAGCGCTTCAAACTATAGAAACACGCTTCGGGCGTGAGCGTTCCATACCAAATGCAGCCCGTACGTTAGATCTTGATCTTATCACATACGGCTCCCTTTGTCAGAATGATTCGCATCTCACTCTGCCACATCCGCGGGCGCATGAGCGGGCTTTTGTTCTGCTCCCCCTGCAGGAGGTAGCACCCGAGTGGGTTCATCCTTCTAGCGGGAAAACGCTGGCGGACCTGCTGCCTGATGTCGCAGATCAGGAAATCCGCCGGATTCAGGAATAAGGACTTCCTAGGGGTGGGGGGATGCGTTACAATGCTCTTTCTGAATTTTTTATCTGAATTACCTGGAGGCTCTTCGTAATGGCACGCGTCACTGTCGAAGACTGCGTTGAGAAAGTCCCGAACCGCTTTGAGCTGGTGCTGTATGCGGCGCAGCGCGCCCGCAACATCTCCCGCGGGGAAGAGCTTACCATTGACCGGGATAATGACAAGAATCCGGTTGTCGCCCTGCGCGAAATCGCGGACGAAACTGTCAAACTGCCCGACCTGCGCAATGATCTGATCCGCTCTCAGGCCCGTGAGCCCGAGCCCGAGCCTGTGGATGAAGAAGTGCAGGATCTGGTGCCGACCGAACAGAATATCTTTGGTCTGCAGGAAGTCTCTCCGGAAGAAGAAGCTTCTGATGATGCCGGTGCGATTGAAGCCGCTCTCAGCGGGCGCGCACGGCGGTAAGAGCGTGTGACGCAGGCGGGGGGCGACAACAGAACCGGGACTTTGGTGTCTGAGGCAGGCTCCTCAGCCGGTTCTACGCTTCTGCCTGCTGTAACGGGGGACTCCACCCCCGTGCCGGTTTCTCCTGAGCCTTCCGGGCGTGGAGAGATTACGTGTGACCGGCTGGTCAATATTGTGCGCGGTTACGCGCCCAATGCTGATCTGGAGAGTATTCGCCGCGCGTTTGACGTGGCGAAAAAGGCTCATGAGAGCCAGCTTCGTGATAATGGTGACCCGTACATAACGCACCCGCTGGCGGTTGCGATGATTCTGGCTGGTTTCCGGCTGGATGTGCCGTCCATCCTCACGGCTCTGCTGCACGACACCATTGAAGATACCGGCATCACGCAGGAAGACCTGCGGGCGCAGTTCGGCCCGACCGTGGCGGATCTGGTGGATGGCGTCACCAAGCTGACCCGGCTGGAACTCCAGTCCGACCGCACCAAGCAAGCCGAAAACTTCCGCAAACTTGTGCTGGCGATGTCGAAGGACATCCGCGTTCTGCTGGTCAAGCTGGCCGACCGCCTGCACAACATGCGCACGCTGCATTTTGTGGAGCGGGTGGACCGCCGCCAGCGCATTGCGCGGGAAACGCTCGATATCTACGCCCCCCTTGCCGAACGTATCGGTATGGATCGGGTCAAGACCGAACTGCAGAACCTCTCCTTTGCCCAGCTTGAGCCGGAAGCCGACGCTACCATCCGCGCCCGCCTGAACTATCTGCGCGGGCAGGGGGCTGACGTGATTGAAGAGGTGCGGCGGGAACTGCTGCGCCTGTGTGAAGAAGCCGGACTGAAAAACGTTCACGTCTCTGGCCGGGAAAAGTCGCCGTATTCCATCTGGGAGAAGATGCAGCGCCGCAATGTGGCGTTCGAGCAGTTGTCCGACATCATGGCGTTCCGTGTTGTCGTGGATACGCGCGAGGATTGCTATATGGCGCTGGGGGCTGTGCATGCCGCCTATCCGGTTATTGCCGGGCGCTTCAAGGACTACATCTCCACCCCCAAGGCCAACGGATATCAGAGCCTCCATACCGGGGTGACGCTGCGTTCCCCGCGTAACCAGAAGATTGAAGTGCAGATCCGCACCGAGGCCATGCACGACATTGCCGAAAACGGCGTGGCGGCACACTGGGCCTATAAAGAAGGTGATGCCGAGAGTGAAGGTGGCGGGATTGCGGGTTTCCGTCGGCCGCGCTGGGTGCAGGATTTGCTGGAAATTCTGGAAGCCTCCTCCGCGCCGGATGAGTTTCTGGAAAACACCAAGCTTGAACTCTATCAGGATCAGGTTTTCTGCTTCTCTCCCAAAGGCCAGCTGATCTCGCTGCCGCGTGGGGCGACCTCGGTTGATTTTGCTTATGCCGTGCATAGCCAGATTGGCGATTCCTGCGTGGGGGCCAAGATCAATGGCCGTCTGATGCCGCTGCGGCATGAGCTGCAGAATGGGGATCAGGTCGAGATCATGACCGCTCGCGGGGGCGCACCGTCGCCGTCGTGGGAACGGTTTGTGGTCACCGGCAAGGCACGGGCGCGTATCCGCCGTTATGTGGCCGCGCAGCAGCGCCAGACCTATCTGGATAGCGGGCGCGCGGCTCTGGCCAAGGCCTTCCGTCAGGAAGGGGTCGATGGCTCCGAAAAGGTTATTGAAACCACACTGAAGACACTGAAGCAGAATTCGCTTCAGGATCTGTATGTGTCGGTGGGTAACAACAATCTCGGGGCGCGGGATGTTGTCCATGCGGCTTACCCGGAACTGCGCCGCGCGCCGCGTGTGCCGCGCATGGTGGCTGGCCTGCCGGGTGTTCTGGGCACCGCCGGGCCGCGCCCGCGCGCGACAAGCGGGGCCAGCAGTGGCCGGTCTGGCGGCGCTATTCCTCTGGTGGGGCTTGGTCCCGGTGTGGCGGTGCATTTTGCCGCCTGCTGCCACGCGCTGCCGGGGGACCGGATTGTGGGTGTGGTTGCCACCGGTAAGGGCGTGACCATTCACACCCGCACCTGCCCAACGCTGGAAAGTTTTGCCGCTACACCAGAGCGTTTTCTGGACGTGGACTGGGATTATGACGCCATGTCTCGCTCCGGCAGCGGAGAACTGCGGGTGGGGCGCATTACCATTGTGGCCGAGAACGAATCTGCCGTGCTGGCCGCCATTACCAATACGGTGTCCAAAGCGGATGCGTCGGTGGTGAACCTGAAGATTGTGCATCGGCAGCTCGACTTCATGGAAATCCTTGTGGATGTGGAAGTGCGGGACCTGCGGCATTTGTCCTCCGTGATCGCCGCACTTCGGGCTGCGCAGGGCATCTCTCAGGCTGACAGGGCACGCGCGTGAGTGTCATCGCCGCCGGAGTGGATTTGTGCGACATGCGCCGCATTGAGCGTGTGATCGAACAGTTCGGGGACCGTTTCCTCAACCGGGTTTTCACCCCGACGGAGCGTGCGCGGGCGGACCGCCGGAGCGGTCAGGCCCGGATTGGGGCCTATGCTAAACGCTGGGCCGCCAAGGAGGCTTGCGCCAAGGCGCTGGGCACCGGGTTTGCGCAAGGTGTGGCGCAGAGCCAGATCGGGGTGGCCAATCTCCCCTCCGGCCAGCCGACACTGGTGCTCACTGGCGCGGCCCTGCTGCGGTTGCAGCAGATCATGCCAGCAGGGCAGGTGCCGCATCTGGTGCTGAGCATGACGGACGAGCATCCGTATGCTTTTGCTGAGGTCATTATCTCGGGGCGCCCCGCTTGACATCCCCTGGGGTGCGCGGCTTGATCCCGCCGATTTTTCTTTTCTTACCTAACGACGCAGACAGGCGGTGCAGGACATGACCAACCCGAACCAGACTCCCACGGCATCAGGCGCAGGGGGGCCGGCAACCATCGGGCAGCTCGTGCTGGACTATGCGAGAACCATCATCGGCGTGGTGCTGGTGGTTACGCTGTTCCGCACCTTCCTGTTTGAAAGCTTTGTCATTCCGTCCGGCTCCATGATCCCGACCCTGCAGGTAGGGGACTACATCATGGTGTCCAAATACAGCTACGGGTATTCCCGTTTCTCCTTTCCGTTCTCACCCAATCTGTTTCAGGGGCGCGTGTGGGGGGCGGAACCGCATCGGGGGGATGTGGCTGTGTTCCGCTTCACCAAGGATACGTCGCTTGATTACGTCAAACGGATTATCGGCCTGCCGGGTGACCATATCCGCGTGACGGAAGGCCATCTGTATCTGAATGACCAGCTTGTGCCCTGCCTCGGCCCGCATCCTTACACCGCGCAGGATGAATCCCGCGTGCCGATGGAAGGGGAGGCCTGTGAGGAACAGCTGCCCGCCAGTAGTGGCAAGGGCGTTGTGGCGCATCAGGTGCTCAAGCTGATGGATGATGGCGCGCAGAACAATACGCCAGATTACGTCGTGCCGCCGGGCTACTTCTTCGCCATGGGCGATAACCGGGATGATAGTGCCGATAGCCGCTTTATGGGCGATGGCCCGAAAGACCTTGGTTTTGTGCCGATGGAAAATCTGGTTGGCCATGCGTCCCGGGTGTTCTTCTCTGTAGAGTCCGCGCATCCGGTCTGGCAGATCTGGTACTGGCCGGTGGAAATTCGCTGGGCTCGTCTTTTCCGGAGCATCACGTGAAGCGCCCCGCACTCTTCGCCGGAGAAGCCTCAGCCGTAACGGCCCTGCAGGATCGGCTGGACTATCAGTTTGCTAACCCGGCTCTGCTGCATGAGGCCCTGACGCATCGCTCTGCCGCGCATCAGAACGCAGGCGGCCGGCGTCGACCGCAAAAGGCGCGGGGCATGGGCTCCAATGAGCGTCTGGAATTTATCGGGGATCGTGTACTGGGCCTGCTGATGGCGGAATGGCTGCTCGAACGCTATCCGGCAGAGCAGGAAGGTGCGCTTGGCTCCCGTCTGGCGCATCTGGTCTCCCGCACCACGCTGGCTGAAATTGCCGAGCGGATTGATCTGCCCGCCAGTCTGGCTGTTGCAACGCATGAAGCCCGCGTTGGCGTGCAGAGCACTGCCAATGTGGTGGCTGATGCGCTGGAAGCCGTGCTGGGTGCAGTGTTTCTGGATGGCGGGCTGGCCCCGGCTCGGAATATTGTCCGCACGGCATGGAAGCCGCTGCTGGATGCGCAGGCCCGCCCGCCCAAGGACCCGAAAACGGCCTTGCAGGAATGGGTTCTGGGCCGCGGGCAGAGCCTGCCGGTGTATAAGACAATCGGGGCCGATGGCCCCTCTCACGCGCCCTTGTTTGTGGTGCAGGTTACCGCTGGTGGCCGGAGTGGAGAAGGGCGGGCCGGAAACAAGCGGGCCGCCGAGAGTGCCGCAGCAGCGGATCTGCTTGAACAACTTGGAGGCCCGCAACATGGGTGAGACGACACGCTGCGGGTTTGCCGCTCTGGTGGGGGCACCGAACGCCGGTAAATCCACGCTGCTGAACAAAATGGCGGGGGCTAAGCTCTCCATTGTCAGCCCCAAGGCGCAGACAACCCGCGCCCGTGTGCTGGGGATTCTGATGCGTGGCACTACGCAGATTCTGCTGGTGGACACGCCCGGAATTTTCCAGCCGCGCCGCATGCTGGACCGCGCGATGGTGGCCGCGGCATGGAGTGGTGCGGAAGATGCGGATATCACGCTGCTGCTGGTGGATGCGCGCTCCGGCCTGACGGATGCGGTCAGCAGCATTATCGAGCGTCTGGCGACCACAGGCCGCAAGGTCTGGCTGGTGCTGAATAAGACTGATCTGGTCTCCCCAGAACGGCTGCTGCCGCTCACGCAGGACATCACCAAAAAGCTGACGGTGGAGCATGTCTTCATGGTCAGTGCCCGCTCCGGCAGCGGGGTGGAAGATCTGCTGGACCGTCTGGCCGCCAGCCTGCCGGAAGGCCCGTATCTCTACCCGGAAGATGATCTGACCGATCTGCCCGACCGTCTGCTGGCAGCCGAACTGGTGCGTGAGCAGATCTTCCTGCAAACGCATGAAGAAGTGCCGTATGGCACGACGGTGGAGACGGAAAGCTACAAGGAACGGCCGGATGGTTCCGTGCGGATTGACGCCACCATTTATGTTGGACGCACAGGGCACAAGGCGATTCTGATTGGGGAGCGCGGGCAGAAAATCCGCCAGATTGGCGAGCGTGCGCGCAAGCAGCTTTCCGGTCTGCTGGAGCGCCCGTGCCACCTGTTTCTGAATGTAAAAGAGCGCTCCGGCTGGGATGAAGAGCGCGCCCGCCTGCGGGCCATTGGTCTGGATGATGTGCCATAAGGCGGTCCTCACCGCTTGTGGCCTTGCGTCATGAAGGATAAGAGAGGGGCGACTTGTCCTGCCCCTGCATGGGGGCAGGGCCTTTTTCAGACGATCTGCGTGATTGAGGGCCAATGACTGCTTCCACTGGCGAGATGCCACCCCGTAAACGCGTATTGCTCAAAGTTTCCGGCGAGGCCCTGATGGGGTCAGGCGCTTATGGCGTCGATCAGCAGACGGTTGAGCGTATTGCCGCTGATGTTGCCGAGGTTGTGCGCAGCGGGTGGGAAGTCTGCCTGGTTGTGGGCGGTGGCAACATCTTCCGCGGTCTGGCCGCAGCGGCCAAAGGCATGGACCGCGCCCAGGGTGACTATGCCGGGATGCTGGCGACCGTGATTAACGCTCTGCTGTTGCAGAACGCGCTGGAAGGCCAGGAACTCCCCACACGGGTGATGTCCGCCATTGCGATGTCCGCTATTGCCGAACCCTATATTCGCCGTCGCGCCGTGCGGCATATGGAAAAGGGCCGGGTGGTGATTTTTGCTGCCGGCACCGGCAACCCGTTCTTCACGACCGATACCGCCGCCGCTCTGCGCGCTGCGGAAATGGAATGTGATGTGCTGCTTAAAGGCACGCAGGTGGACGGCGTGTATTCGGCTGACCCCAAGCGTGACCCGTCCGCCGTGCGGTATGAACAGCTGACCTATATGGATGTGCTGTCCAAGCAGCTGAACGTGATGGATGCCGCAGCGATCAGTCTGGCGCGTGAAAATCGTCTGCCGATTGTTGTGTTCAACATTGGTGAGCCGGGGTCTTTCCCGCGCGTGATGCGTGAAGAAGGCCCTTACACGCGGATTATCGAAACCGCGTAAAACCAACGGACTATTGTGTCCGCGGCGTGCTGCCGCCGGACCCTGTTGTTGAGAGTGATGAGACGGACCTGTGCGGGTCCGTCGGGAAACGGGAGAGAGACCGTGTCTGATCTGAATGCCCTTCTGGAAGACCTGACGCGCCGCATGGATGGCGCTCTGGAAAGCCTGCGTCGTGACTTTGCTGGCCTGCGCTCTGGCCGCGCCAGCCCGGCCCTGCTGGAGCCGGTGCGCGTGGAAGCCTATGGTGGTGAAGTGCCGCTGACGCAGGTTGGCTCCATTGCCGTGCCCGAAGCCCGGATGATTACCGTGCAGGTGTGGGACCGCGTGCTGGTGGGTGCTGTTGAGCGCGCTATTCGTGATTCCGGGCTGGGCCTGAACCCGGCGTCCGACGGGCAGCTGATCCGCGTGCCGATTCCGCAGCTGACGGAAGAGCGCCGCCATGAACTGGCCAAGGCTGCGGCCCGCTATGCCGAAGGGGCAAAGATTGCCGCCCGTGGCGTGCGTCGGGATGGCATGGACAAGGCCAAGGGGTTTGAGAAGAAGAGTGAGATCAGTCAGGATGACGTCAAGACGTGGTCTGACGCCATTCAGAAGCTCACGGACCAGTATGTGAAAAAAATTGATGACATGCTGGCTGACAAAGACCGCGAGATTAAGCAGGTCTGACGCCAGTGGCGTCGGGATTCCTCTCTCTGGCCCGTGGTGGTGAAGCCGTGCCAACAAAATCATCCGGGACTGTAGACAGGAAATCTGTCGTCCCCGCGCATGTTGCCGTCATTATGGATGGCAACGGGCGCTGGGCGCTGGAGAGAGGTCTGCCGCGTCTGGCCGGGCATAAAGCGGGGGCGGAAGCTGTCTCCCGCTGCCTGCGTGCGGCCATGAATCGCGGCGTGAAGTATCTGACGCTGTATGCGTTTTCTTCCGAAAACTGGTCCCGTGAGCCCGCCGAGGTTGCGGATCTGACCAGCCTGCTGCGCTATTACCTGCGGCATAAGGTGGCGGAACTGCACCGCGAGGGTGTGCGCATTCGCTTTATTGGCGATCTGGCGCGCTTTGATGCCAGTCTGCGGGATGAGCTGGTGCGGGCGGAAACGCTCACGCGGAACAATGGTCGCCTAACCTTGCTGCTGGCCCTCTCTTACGGCGGCCGTGGGGATATTGTGCAGGCGGCGCGTCGTCTGGCGCAGTCCGTGCAGCAGGGCGATCTGAAGCCCGAAGAAATTAACGAAACCCTGTTTGCGGACAAGCTGTGGACCGCTGGCGTGCCAGACCCGGATGTGGTGGTGCGGACCAGTGGGGAATTCCGGCTGTCCAACTTCCTGCTGTGGCAGAGCGCCTACGCGGAACTCGTTTTTCTGGATATTTTTTGGCCCGACTTCAATGAAGGGCATTTTGCGACCGTGCTGGAGGCCTATGCCCGCCGGGAACGCCGGTTTGGCACAAGGCCTTCTGCATCATGACGCAACCCGACGCTTCAGCCTGGAGAGACCTGCGCACCCGCCTGATGTCCGCCTGTGTGCTGGTTCTGGTGGCCGGGCTGTGCATTGGCATGGGCGGCCTGCTGTATGACATCCTCATTCTTGGCGTGATGGGCGGTATGGCGGCGGAAGCGGCCATTCTGTTTGGTTTGTCTCCCAAATCATGGCGCGGCAGCATTTATGTGCTGTGGGCCATTGGGGCCGGGCTGGCGGCCGTTACGGGCCGGTGGGAAGCCTTCCCACTTTTCTGCCTGAGTTCTTTTGTCTTCGGTGCGCAGTTATGTGCCGTCATGTGCGTGATTGTGCTTGCGGGCACGGCCCTTGTCTGGCTGCGGCTGGAGAGTGTGTGGCCGGTGCTGTTTGTGGTCGCGGTTGTGGTGGCGAGTGACAGCACGGCTTACCTGACAGGCCGGTTGTTTGGCGGCCCCAAGCTGGCCCCGCGTATTTCTCCCGGAAAAACATGGTCCGGCTCATTGGGTGGGCTTGTGGGCGCTGTGCTGTGCGGCTGCCTGATAGCCGCCCTCTCCGGACAGGGTGGTGTGGCAACGGCTGCGTTTTGGGGCGCTGTTCTGGGCGTTGTAGCGCAGGCGGGTGATCTGGCGGAAAGCGCTATGAAGCGCGCGCTGGGCGTGAAGGATTCCGGCACCCTGCTGCCGGGGCATGGCGGGCTGCTGGACCGGTTTGATGGTCTGGTTGTCGCAGCACCTGCGGCGGCTCTGGTGTCTTTGTGTGTGGCGGCTCCGGCACCGTTCTGGACGGCAGGCGCACACGCTGTTTTCGCGTTTCTGGCAGGAAAACTGCCGGGGTGAGTCTCAACATGCGGCACGGCCCTGTGGGGGCAGACCGCCTTCGTCTGGTTTGAAAGAAAGCGCAATGAGAACCGTTACCGTTCTGGGAAGCACAGGCAGCATTGGCTGTTCAACCGTGGATCTGCTGGAGCAGGCGCGTGACCAGTTCCGGGTACGGGCGCTGGTGGGCGGCACCAATGCGGCAAAGCTGGCAGAGCAGGCCAAAAGCCTGAAAGCCGAACTGGCCGTTGTGGCGGACGAAAAAGCGTTTGAAGAACTCCGCACCCTGCTGGCCGGAAGCGGCACCGAAGTTGCGTGCGGGCGTGAGGCTGTGATTGCTGCCGCTGGCCTGCCGGCAGACTGGACCATGGCGGCCATTACCGGCGCTGCCGGGCTGGAGCCCACATTGGCCGCAGTCAAAAACGGCAAATCTATCGCGCTGGCGAACAAGGAAGCGCTGGTCTGTGCGGGTGATGTCATGCTGCGCGCCGTGGCAGACGCCGGGGCCACGCTGCTGCCGGTCGATTCCGAGCATAATGCCGTAGCGCAGGCCATGGCCGACAAGCAGGCGGATCAGGTTGCTAAAATCATCCTGACGGCCTCTGGCGGTCCGTTCCGTAAATCCAGCTTGGAAGAAATGGAAGCCGCAACGCCCGCACAGGCGTTGAAGCACCCGACGTGGAGCATGGGTGCCAAAATCAGCATCGATTCCGCGACCATGTTCAACAAGGGTCTGGAAGTCATTGAAGCCGCCCGTATTTTCGGCCTGACGGAAGACCGCATTGACGTGCTGGTGCACCCGCAGTCCGTGGTGCACGGGCTGGTGCAATACACGGATGGCAGCCTGATTGCCCAGATGGGCTCTGCTGACATGCGCATCCCCATTGCGCACACGCTGGCCTGGCCGAAGCGTATGAGCACGACCTCCAGCCATCTGGATCTGGCCGCGTTCGCAACGCTGGAATTCAGTGCGCCGGATATGGTGCGGTTCCCGGCGCTGCGTCTGGCGCGTGAGGCTCTGCGCAGCGGCGGCGCTGCTCCGGCCATTTTGTCTGCTGCCAATGAAATTGCGGTTGAGGCCTTCCTGAAGGAACAGATTGGCTTTCTGGACATTGCCCGCGTGGTCGAGCAGACCATGACGGCTCTGGGTGCGCCCCCGGCAGACACGCTTGAAGCTGTGCTGCACTGGGATGCCGAAGCCCGCAAGGCGGCCCGTAGCCATACTCTTGCCCTGGCCGCTTGAGAAAACAGCTCTCTGAGCCGATATTCGGATTATCATGATACACGAATACCTCCGTACACTCATCTCCTTCGCCTTTGTGCTTGGCGTGCTCGTGAGCATTCACGAGCTGGGGCACTATCTGGCGGCGCGCTGGCGGGGGGTGCATGTGGAAGTGTTCTCTCTGGGCTTTGGCCCCGCTCTGTTCCGCTGGCATGACCGCAGCGGCACGGAATGGCGCATCTGCCCCATCCCGCTGGGTGGATACGTCCGCCCGCATGGGTTTGAAGACCCGGAAGACGCCACGCCGGAGCAGAAGGCCGCGTGGCTTCCGGGCCGCACCTTTCATGATAAATCCGTCTGGTCCCGGGCGATCGTGATTGTCGCCGGGCCGGTATTCAACTTCCTGCTGGCCATCCTGCTGTTCACCATCATTTTCGCTTCCGTGGGCCAGCCCGTCGTGCGGAACGAGATTGCGGCTGTGCAGCCGGGCGGGGCTGCGGCGGCTGCCGGGGTGCAGGCTGGTGATGTGATCCGCAGAATCGGCACGCATGATGTGGCGAATGTGCAGGATGCGCAGGCCACCATTCTGGGTGAGGCCGGTGCAAAGACCACACTGACCGTCCGGCGCGGCGGGCAGGATGTGGATCTGCCTGTCACCATCGGGACGGCCACGGAGTCGTCCTCCTCCACGCCGCATGGCCAGCTTGGCGTGATGTTTGCGACAGAAGCCGGTAAGCCGCTTTCCGTCCCTGGCGCTGTGGTGGCGGGGGTAAAAGCCACATGGACAACGACCGTGCAGACGCTGGACGGGGTGTGGCAAATTCTGACCGGCCGCCATACAGCCAAGGATCTGGGCGGCCCGCTCAAGATTGCGCAGCTTTCCGGGCAGGTGGCTCAGTATGGTTTTGCCAGCCTGCTTTCCTTCATGGCTTTGCTTTCCGTCAATCTGGGGCTAATAAATTTGTTCCCGGTGCCGCTTCTTGATGGCGGACGCCTCGTTTTTTATGCCATAGAGGCTGTACGGGGGCGTCCGGTTTCAAAACGGATACAGGAAATCAGCTTTCAGGCTGGCTTCGCGCTTCTTGCAGGTCTGTTCTTGTTTTCGACATTTAATGACCTGTCTGGTTTTGGACTGTTTAAGTGGATTGCATCGCTCGTAAGCTGAATTACAGCAGGGTTGGAACGGAAGAACTTGCGTGACAAGGGTTATATCGGATACGTCCCCCTGCGGGCGACAGAGCAACAGGGGACGGTCTCCTGAAATGGGAACGCCCCCGATGGAGGATGGCAAATCTTGACGGGTAAGCGTTCAGCCCTCTTTGTTTCTGTCTGCGTGCTCCCTTTCTTCCTGACGGAAGGAAAAGGCGCGCGGGCTGCAGCAGCGGATCATGGTGCGCAGTCACCAGCGTCCGTATCTCCTGCCCGGCAGGCCAGACTCTCGGCATCCACATCCACGCTTGCCGGTCATTCCGGCGGCGTGATTGAAGATATTACGGTCTCCGGGAATACCCGTATCGAGACCAATACCGTGCTGTCCTACATGGTGGTGCGTCCGGGAGATTCGTTCAGTCAGGACGATCTGGACCGCTCTTTGAAGACGCTCTACGCCACAGGGCTGTTCAAGGATGTGACCATGCGGCGCGAGGGGGGAATCCTCCACGTGCGTCTGGTCGAAAATCCGATTGTCAACCGCATTGTGTTTGAAGGCAATCACGCTGCGAAGGATGAAGACCTGCGCAAGGTCATCGCCCTGCGTCCGCGTGCCGTGTTCTCGGCAGAAACAACAGCGGATGACCGGCAGAAGATTCTGGACGTCTACGCCCAGAAAGCCCGCTACGCAGCCGTTGTGACGCCGCAGATTGTCCGTCTGGCGCATAACCGTGTGGACGTTGTCTTCCAGATCAATGAAGGCCCGCAGACGCTGATCCGTAAGATCAGCTTTGTTGGCAACAAGGCGTATTCTGAAGCGCGTCTGGCCAGCGTGGTCTCCTCCAAGGAAACTGCCTGGTATCGGTTCTTCTCATCCTCCGATGAGTACAACCCCGATCGTCTGAAATATGACGCCGAGCTGCTGCGTCGTTTCTATCTGGCCAACGGCTATGTGGATTTTGAGATCAAGAACGCCACGGGCGAACTCTCTCCGGACCGCAAATCCTTCTACGTGACCTTCACGATGAACGAAGGGATTCGCTACCGTCTGGGTAAAGTGGATATCCGCTCCAGCCTGCGGCACGTCCCGGCGAAGTCCCTGCGTAAGTATGTCGAGCTGTTTGCCCACCAGTGGTACGACGGCAAGGCCGTGCAGGATAACGCCACGGACATGGAGGAAATCCTTCAGGCTCAGGGCCATCCGTTCGCTATGGTGCGTCCGGAAATTGCGCGTAACCCGGAAAAGCACACCGTCAATCTGCTGTTTGATGTGAGCGAAGGCCCACGCCGGTATATTGAGCGGATTGACGTGAACGGGAACACCGTCACGCAGGACAACGTGATCCGTCGCCAGTTGCCGTTTGCAGAAGGGGACCCGTACACCCCGAGCTACAAGAAATACGCCAAGCAGAGCCTGGAAGATCTCGGGTTCTTCAAAAGCGTGTCTCTTGATGAAAATCAGGGGTCCGCACAGGACCGCACCAACGTTTCCGTCAACGTGACGGAAAAGCCGACGGGTGAATTCTCGCTCGGTGGTGGTTACTCGACCGACGTTGGCGTGCTGGGGAATATTGGCCTCAAACAGCATAACCTGCTGGGCACGGGTGTGGATGCCGGTCTGTCTGGCACCATGTCCATGTGGCAGAAACAGGCTGACTTCTCAGTGACTGATCCGGCCTTCCTGAGCCGCAACATGGTGGCCGGGATCGATCTGTTCGGGATTGAGAACAAATACCAGACCTATCAGAACTATTCTGAAAGCCGGTATGGTCTGACCCTGCGTATGGGTTATGCCTATAACCGCTATCTGTCACAGTCCTGGAGCTACAGCCTTATCCGCCGTGGCGTTGGGAACACCTGGGATCAGTCGTCCTGGTATGTGCTGGATCAGAAAGGCCATTCCACGCTGTCTCAGCTCAGCACCAATCTGGTGTATGATACGCGAGACAACCACATGGCACCGCATAGCGGCTACATGGTCTCCGTAGGTGGTGATTTCGCCGGTCTGGGCGGGAACGAACGGTATCTGCGTGGCAAGGTCAACGCGGCCTACTACATCCCGCTGGATGACCTGACAAACAGCCATGAATGGACGGCCTCTTTCCGTGCCGGCATGGGCTACATGACGGACTGGGGCGGCGGTCGCCACGATATCATCGATAACTTCTATCTCGGTGGTAACAACCTGCGCGGCTTCCTTGACGGTGGTGCAGGGCCGCGAAGTGTCGGGTATTACGGGCATTCGTCCGAAGATCTGCTTGGTGGTCGCTTCATGTACTCGGCGTCTGCCCAGCTTAACTTCCCCATTCCGTTCCTGTCCGACATGGGTGTGAAGGGACGTGCGTTTGTGGACTCCGGCAGTGTTGCCGGTCTGCGTGTGCGCCGTAACCTGACCAACCCGGTTACTGACCAGCCTGATTATACGCGGGTGAGCGGTAATACGCTGCGGCCGCGTGTGAGTGCGGGTGCGGGCTTCTCCTGGAAAAGTCCGTTCGGCTTGCTGAATATCGATCTGGGTGTGCCTGTCATGCGCAGTCACAATGACCGGACACAGCTCCTTCGCTTTGGCTTCGGCCAGCAATTCTGAGGTAATGATGCCCAAGTTTAACAGAACAGCTGCTCTTTCCGCGGCTCTCCTGTCAATTTCCGTTGCGCTGGCACCGTCTGCCATGGCTCAGAACGCTGGGGGCGGTGGCTGGTTTGTGCCCAAGGCCGCCCAGCAGCCTGCGCCTCCGGCGGCGCATACCCAGCGCCGGGCACCTTCTCCGGTTCCGCTGCCTGCCGCCCCGGCTGACAGCAGCGAAGCAGACCAGCAGCAGACGCCGCCGGTCCTGCCGCTGCCGCCCATTCCCTCCATGCAGGATCTGCCCAAGAGTGTTGCGCCCCCGCCGACCGTTATTGGCGTGATCAGCGTTTCCGGCGTCATGCGTCAGTCCAGCGCGGCTATGCAGGTGGAACGCACACTGGGTGGCCGTCGTGATGCGCTGGCACAGGACCTGCAGAAAGAGCAGGCTGGCTGGCGGGATGAGCAGCAGACCCTGCAGGCTCAGGCCAAGTCCATGACGTCTGACCAGATTCAGAACCGTGAACGTAGCCTGCAAAGCCGCGTGATGAAGGCGCAGCGCGATTTCCGTAATCGTAACCGCATCATTCAGGAAGCCGCTCAGGTGTCTCTGGGCCAGATCGAGCGTGAGCTGGTTCAGGTTATCCAGAAGGTTGCAGGCTCTCACGGGATGAACCTCGTGCTGCATAGCGAGCAGGTTGCTCTGCATGTGGACGGGCAGGACATTACCAACGAAGTGGCCAAGCAGCTGAATGGTGTGCTGCCGTCCGTGTTTATTCCGGACGCCAATGTGGACCCGGAAGTGCTGGCAAAATCCGGCAAGATGCCGACGACGGCGGATGCGGATCAGGAAACGCCTGCAACGGGTCCGGCTCCGGCAGTCGCTCCTGCGGCACCTGCCGCCGCTCCGGCAGCGCATAAGTAAGGATGACCAGCACCAAAGCGTCTTCGGGGCCTGCTGACCCCCGGTTTTTTACACGGTCCGGTCCGTTTGACGGGCAGGCTCTGGCTGAAGCAGCCGGAGCCACACTGGCCCCCCCGCGGGAAGGCACTCTTCCCGCGGCGGGG
>NZ_LHZC01000050.1 GCF_001580615.1 Acetobacter malorum | reverse complement strand
AACCATGCCTGGCACACGCACATCAATACCAAATATAGCCTTACCTGTTACTTTTGCAGGAATATCAACACGTGGACAAGAATGACCTATGAGTTTCCATTCTGCCGGAGGCTTAAGAGGAATGTGTTCAGGCACATGCTGTCGGCCCGCATCGAGGGCGAAATCGCCATAAGGTGCATGATAACGCCCTGATACATCAGATATAATTCCGTTTTCTGCATAAAGGCT
Source organism: Acetobacter malorum (assembly GCF_001580615.1). Taxonomy (GTDB): domain Bacteria; phylum Pseudomonadota; class Alphaproteobacteria; order Acetobacterales; family Acetobacteraceae; genus Acetobacter; species Acetobacter malorum. Next base: position 137,701 of record NZ_LHZC01000050.1, on the reverse strand, counting down.
TTGTTGGGGCAGGTTCCATTTTTCAGCAGCGGCCGCTAGCAGCATAAGCCTTGCTGATGCGGCAGCTTGTCTAAGCGGAATCCACCCTTTCCTCACAGATTTAGACCCGCCAGTAGAGAGAGATTTCAGAAACGCAGGCGAAATATCACTGACTTCTTGTGGTAACGCCGTAAGAACCGTTATAGCCTCAAGCGCGACCTCAAGCTCCTCTGCTATCATCATAGCTTCGGTCGTATAAATACCTTGCCCCATTTCTATATTTGGAACAATAAGAGAAATCTGGTTATCCGTCCCAATCCTGACTAGTCCACCTAGCGTTGTCGGAGTGTCCGGCTTTAGAGAATTAGATAAAGCAGAACGCGCTGCCTCAGCATGTACGCGGGGTGCTTGTGCAAATGCCAGTAGCAATCCACCTCCAGCCAAAAAATGACGGCGAGACACCGAACCTAAGGCATTGTTGGCGTTGTGAACAAAAACTGACGACATTAGGCCCTCCTGTCAGGTGAGAGATCGGCTAACATGCGCTGAAGAGGCATCAGCTTTCTGTCGCAAAACATCTTCCAGAGTGGATGAAAGCCCCCTCTCTCTAATTTCTTGCAGAAAGCACGCGGATGAACCTGTTATTTGTGCGACAGAAAAACTAACTCCATAAAGGTTCCGGCGTTGCGGCACGCCAGGGATCGCTCGAGGGTAACCTGAAGCAGAAAGTGTCAGCTTTTCGTTTTCTGACAGTACCTGGTAGCTTGTGCAGGGTATGTCCCAGTCTAGTGTCACACCAACAACATCTGGCAAGATACCGGGATAGCAGATACTCCCGCCTACATCTTGTGCTGCAATAAGTGTTGCGCCGGCCTGTCTGGCACTGCCGATAGCTGTAATCAGTGCCTCAGCATGGGCTGGGTTTGTTGAACCCAGACTAAGGTTAATCAAGTGAACTCGCTGTGTAATTGCCCATTCAATAGCCTGAACAAGTGCATTTTTACTTGTTTTAAGGCTGTCATTAAAAACCTGAATGGGCACATAAAGGGCTGCTGGAGCCTTTTCCTGAATCGCGGCCATAACAGCTGTACCATGCCCTAAACGGTCCATGGTTGCATCTTCACCATATTCTTTTCTTTGACCCGGATAAATCGCGATTCCCGGTAATAGACGGCTTGCATCAATGTGGGGGTGGCGTGGATTAACTCCGCTATCTATGACGGCAATCCGCACGCCGTCTCCCGAGTAACTAGAGAGACAAGGTGGAGGATCAAGCGGCCGCGGCAAAGGAGGTTGTGAGAGCTCAGGCATACATATTCTTCCTCGAAGTGCTGACATGTATCCCGTCTTCTTTAAGGGTAATAATCTGATCTGCCAGTTTTGACAGTTCAGGACGATGTGTAATGACAATAAGTGTTGCCGCCGGAAATGCTTCTCTTAAACCAGAGGTAATGATTTGCTCTGTCGTAGAATCAAGAGCTGCGGTGGGTTCATCCAATATCAAGATATCCGGATTGCGTAACAATGCACGGGCAAAGGCAATACGTTGGCGCTCCCCGGCTGAAAGGGACAGTCCCCTCTCGCCCGTTTGTGTTTCTAACCCATCAGGTAGACGAGCAATAAGGCCTTCTAACCCAGCAAGCCGCACTGCTCGTGCAATATCTTTGGGTGTTGTTTTTGGAATACCAAATCTTATGTTGGCAGCAATCGTATCATTAAATAAATACGGTGATTGATCAATCAAAAGAATTCTTTTTCTCAGGTCACCTAACTGAAATTCTTTTAGGTCAACATCACCAACGGTTATACATCCCTGATCCGGATCTATATTCCGAACAATCAAATCAGCAAGACTTGATTTTCCAACGCCACTGTGTCCGAGCACCGTGCATAAGCATCCATGTGGAATATCAAAGCTAACCTCACGTAGCACATCACGTGCGCCATGACGTAAAGACACATTCTTAAAACGAATAGTCATGGGAAGACCCGTAAATGTACGAGCATCTGGACGTTCGCGCACTTCTGGTTGTGTCTCAAACAATTCAATAATTCGAGCCAATGAAACACGAGCTGAACTTAATCCAGACGCTAATCCCATAAGCACCTGCACCGGACCAAAAAGACGTGCCTGATAACTCATGAAAGCAACAAGAGTGCCAATCGTCATATGACCATGTATGACTTGTATGCCCCCATATAAAACAATGCAGGAAGAAGTGAGGGTTAACACTGTACCCGGCACAGCCCCCGCCAGAAAAGAGGTAAATTGCATGCGCATCATGGCAGAAACAAACGCGTTATTACCAGCCTTAAACCTGGCGATTTCGTTTTCTCCGGCATTTAAAGCGGTAATGACACGCATGCCCATGATGGTTTCGACAAGCATGCTCCCCAGATCAGCTCCACGTTCACGCATCTGACGCGTAAGATCTGTCAGTTTTTTCTGATAGTGCATGAAAATAAACATACAGACTGGAATAAGAACAACGCTGAATAGAGCCATCCGCCAGTCAAGCCAGAGCATAAGCGCTATGCACCCACCAAGAGTCAGCACATTGCTAACTACTGAAAGGAGAGTATCAGCCGTGGCGCGCTGAATGTCACTGATATCACTATTAATACGCGACATCAGGTCACCAAGACGAAAGCGCGCATAAAAACGTGGGGAGAGTGTTTGCAAATGCCGCAAAAGAGCCCCTCGCATGTCAAATAGCATAGATGATGAAGCAGAAACATACAGGTAGCTTGAAAGGATATTCAGAGCGTATCCTCCAATTGCGATAAGAACCATCGCTATAGCAATTTCGATCAGCGCCGTTAAGTTACATGGCATAAGCGCAACATCTATCATTTGCCGTGATAACCAAGGTTGTGACAGGCCCAGAGCTGTTGCTAAAAGGCTAATCACGATAACAAAAACTAATGGACGCAGGTAAGGCTTCATGAATGGCAGCAATAAACTGTAGCTACGCCACGGTGCAGGAGAAGAGAATGTGCTCATGCCGCAGTTCACCTAGGAATTAAACGAAAATTATGAAGCTCATATTTTGGCTCAGGTAGTTTTTCAAGCTGCGCACTACACCATTCAAACCCCTTAATAAGATCTGAAACCTGCTGTTGCCACCATGGTGTACATCCGCCTGATGTATAAAACTGTGCACAAAGCCTTAGATGGCGGCGCATAGAAGCCAACAGGAGAGAATGATAATGCGTAAGAATCTTATCACAGGACGTTTCTGCACAGTCTCTGTCTGCCAGTGCTTGAATAACAGCAGCCGCAAGAATAGCCTCCCGTGCGGCCTGGCCTGTTCCATCACCGCAAATAGGGTCAAACGCAATGGCTTGCGTGCCACAAGCAAGCCAATTTGGACCTGAAAGCCGGTTTAACATGCGGGGTGCTGTTTCAAATATGGCGCGGGCTGGCTTAGCCACAACGACACGACGTTGAAGATACCTGCTGCGGGAGAGAAGGGTGTCAAGTTCAGCTCCAACTCCTAGAAGCCACCCTTGCCCGTGGGCTGTGGGAATTAAAAAAATCCATCCACTATCAAGTGATTCAATCCAGCAGGCATTACTTTCTTCCTTACATAAAAGCACCACCTCTGCCGCGGAGCCTATTCGTTTACCAAAAGACTGGTGACTGCTTTCCGGAAAGGGCGTTGCTGCAAAAACCCGAAAATCAGCGGCAGTGTCAGCCCCTATGTCTGAAACTGGTTGGGGCAGAAGTTTATTAAGTTGATGCGCACCAAGCGCAATACCGGAATGTTTTATACTTACGGCATCATTATCACCCCAGGCCACGATTCTACGCGTGATTGGGTGGTATTGGTCTGTAGGGAGGCGCTCACCCAGACAATCGTTTAGAAGATTAAGAGTGGCCTCGCTGAGCATAACAGCAGGGTTACCAGAACGTTGGCGCGTATCGACACTCACCCTAATACCACTTCGCTCCAGCAGCCGTGTACAGCAACGAGCAGAAATCCCGTCTCCTAATATCGCGATCAGATCTGGCTGCTTGCTCAAGAGTGATATCTTTCTATGTTATTGAGGTAAGTTAATAATACCCGCCATAGTAATGTCGTTACGCAGTTCCCAATCTGTTTCCTGTTTTAACGTTTTGGCGTTATAGACAGCGATATCGTAGCCAGCACCATAGATATAAAGTTTTTTTCCATCGTATGACATACTGAAGTAAAACCTGCGGCGGCAGGGGAATTCTGCGTGATCTACCGCGATATTATTCTTAATATCGAAATGCCACACTTCGCAACGCTGACTTCCATATTCGCCATTTTGTTCAATAGCATAACCGTCTTTCCCATCTGGACTTATTTCAAGTCCCTCCACAGTGTGTGGAGCCGCGCCAATAGGGGTATAATTGAATGTGCCGGATGTCAGGTCAAATCGAGCCACACCAAATGTTTTGTTATGGATATAGGGGTCTTGGGACTGAAACAGTGAAATATAATGATTAGGGTCTCTCTGAGCATGAATGATACCGCCCATATTCACGTCCCGATTCAATGAAGAGTCAGGCATTGCTAAATCAATGCGACGCGTCACTTTCAGGTCATGGGTATCGACAATGAGAACTTTTTTACTAAAAACATAGAAGGTCTTACCATTAGGTGAGACAGCAAAAGAAGGACGGCCGTTACTAACCTTGTCATCATCATCAATATCGGCTGAACGAACTACTTTCTTTTCTTGGATGTCTATAACAAGATATTGCGGTTTACCTATACGGTAACGGTCCAGAAGTTTATTCATATGCCAACCGATAGCATAGAAGTAATGACCTGAAGCATCCGGTACACCGCCGAGAAAGCGGTATTTATCTATCGGAGTATTCAAAGAAAATTTCGTCAACACCTTGTGACTATAGGCATCAACAACCTCTAGTCCAGCGGCTGTCAACGTCATGACATAAATTTTCTTGCCGTCAGCCGAAAGCTGAATATTTGAAGGCAGTCCAGTTTCCATAGTTACTTTTTGAGTAACATGACCATTTGTATCGTCAACAAATTGTAGCTGGTCTGGATACCCCCCCAGAACAATAGTTGCTGCATTTGCTTGAACAGATACTGTTGTAGCTAGCGCGCAAAAAGCTGATCTAAAACCAGTAATTTTCATGACGTGAGGTTTTCCTTGGGGAGGAATTCAGCAATAAGGTTTCAAACCCAGAGATGGATGATAGTGCGTTTTACGGAAAGACAATATCCAGATTACGCCAGTCTTTTGTAGCGGAAGCACAGTTACTGGCCCAATCGGGAGAATAATTGACATGATCAGGGACTTGCACAGGCCAGAAGCAAGTCACGTAACAATCATAAATATCGCGTTCTACTGGTTGGCAGAGACCTGCAGTACCCCCACCCGCATCAACCTCCCACCCAGGAGAGAAGGAAAGAGTGCAGCCCATCGGCACATGTGGCCGAGGAGGAGGCGTTGTTTGTTGAAGCGCCACAAAATCCTGGTCTGACTGATCTGCCACATCTTCAATCCGTCGGGCTTTGTTGTTGAGAGCTTTCAGATGTTTCATGATAAAGCTTTCCGCTCAGAAAATTTTTCAAGAAATCCAGGGTTTTTCAACGCAAGTACCCCATATATTTTAAGACAAGCATCTGTCCACTCACGGATCCAGTCGCAATAATGCAAATTGGCATGTCCTGTATCGCCATAGCGTACAAAAGCTTCGTGGTGACAGCCACCAGCACAGAGGGGGCGAGCCCAGCACGTATGGCAGTCATATTTGGTTCCAATATGACCACGAGAAAGAAAATCACTGCGTTTTTCAGAATCGATACCGGTATTAATATTTCCCAGAGTATGGCTATCGGCATCTGTAAAACGATGACAAGGAGAAAGATCACCTGATGGGCTGACGCCCAGCAGACCAAGACCTGCACCACAAGGATGTGATTTGTTTATGCCTTTTGTTAGTTCGCCTATGGTTTCCGAAACATTGGAAAAACCGTGCATCTGATTACGTAGAGCAAAACTTAGCCATTCTTTAGCTAAATTACGAAATTCCTGCAAAACATCACCCATATCCGTATCATTGATACTATAGGACTGTTTTTCTGAACTTGTTACCGGAGCAAACCCAATCTCGTGAAATCCAATGTCGTCTTTAAGATGACGATAAATACGAGTGACATCGGTTACGCCATCGGTCAGAGTAACGCGAGCGGTGATGGCGCGGCTTTTATGCTTCTCTATCAATTTGCGCAGACGGGGTGCAATTACATCATATGAACCTTTTCCGTTTTTAAAAACACGGTTTTTATTCTGTAAATCTGATGGTCCATCTATACTAACGGTAACCCCAACCTGGTGTTCTGACAGAAACTCTATAATCTCATCAGACAAGAGCGTTGCGTTTGTTGTCAGGCTAAACGTAATTGCCTTCCCACTTTGTGCAGCGCGTTCTTCAGAAAATAGAACAACATCGCGCAATAAACGGAAATTCATAAGTGTTTCACCACCAAAAAAAGTGATGTGAACAGCTTTACGTTGAGCAGATTTCTCTAGCAAAAAGTCAACAGACTGCTTTGCTGTCTCCAGTGTCATAAATTTTTTCTTGCCTTGCGGCGTTGCAATTTTATCAGATCCAAATTCATAGCAGTATGTACATGCTAGGTTACACTGGTTGGTAATGTTTAAGACCAAAGCCTGCAGAGGAAAATCTGACGGAGGTGCTTCGGGTTTTTCAGGTACGAAATTTTCTGTTACAATGACTTGTACCAACAAGAGTTCACGAATCAGATCTTCTGCATCTTTCTTGGAGTGACCTTGCTGTACAAGAGCTGCAATAAGTTCCGCATGCTCCATTGGTTTATTTTTAAGCTGCTCCAGAACCGCGCTGGCGGCATCATCAAGTGCAAAAATTGCTCCTGCTGCTACAACATAAATGAATTCATGGCCGTCAGCACTGAACTCATGCAGTTCACTGCGGTGATAATACGGCCTGACTGCAAGGGAGGTGTCCCGACGATGTAAAACATTCATTGTGATACCTCCGGCTGATCCCAGCGTTTGTATGCCGGTACTGTTGTTACAAGATAGCTGCGCCCAACAAGCGGGGTACCGTTGGCATCTTTTTCCGTTTTTGCAGTGCCAACCACCCATACTTCACCGTAATTATTGCGCATAAAACGCCGCTTGGTGTTTGGGCCTTCGACATTGGGTGTAAACAGACCCGTGACAGGATTGATCGCCCCGACAAACTGTACATCATCGTCGTAGGCAACTGTTGAAAACTCTGCCAGGGACCAAGTTGCAGGCACAGGTTTGATCAGGAAATCATCCGACGTCCCTGATTTCCCATCCGGCCCGTTTGACCATCCTTCAGCTGAAAACTGCTGGTAGCCCTTCCCGTATTTTATACCACCCAGATGCGCCAAAGAGGTCTGTGGCGTAACTTTCAAATAGTCAATGTGGGAATAAATAGTCAAACCCTGAGGCAACACCGTGCCCCGCATGGCAACATTACGTGCTCCAGGAGTTGCATTTGCTGCGACGTCAACGGTAAGGACGATTTCATGGGGTGTAGCGGAAACAATTTTTCGCACTGTAACCCCGCCACCCATATCAATGTCCTGAAGAGAGAATGACGTTGGCAGCGCATCACCATAAAGATGGATCTGTATTTGTTGGGCTGACGACTGCAGCGCTGCAGGTGAAACCAGTGCAAGAATTGGTGTGCCGGTTTCACGCGTAAGCATGACATCCAGACCGAACTCGTGATATTCTCCCCAATACCAACGACCCGTTCCTTTGGTTTGGTCCGGTGCAAACCACATGGTCTCCCGCATTGGGGCAGCCATATCATCAGGGCTTGTTGTCTGAGCACCACTACGGGAGGTGCCACGCCATGAATACCCTGCATACACAAGCCCCGTACCCTTACGGCTAAAGGCTTGGTGACCATCAAGTAAGCGTAACGTAGTCTCTGTGGTGAATGTTGCATTCCCCGGTGCTGTTGGTGTGACTGTCATCTCCCCAATAAGTGGCCCATGACCAACAAAATTAGCTTTAACAAACCACTTACCGGATAGGGCTGGTATCTGTATGGATGGGCTCCAGGCGGCCCATTCGGGGGTATGCAACTGCGCATTCTTTTTCAGCCACTCAAGAGCAACCAGAGACTGTGGCACCTGCTTCTTTGGGTCACTTCCCTCTCCTGCGTGAGCAGGCCGGGTGTCGACCAGTGTATCATAAGCATGCTGCGCAGTGGGGTAGAGTCCTTTATGCATATTCTGCAAAAGCGCCCATTCTCGATAACTGCGACGTGACGACATGACCTGAGCAAAAGCATGGCAACTTGCACAGGTTTGATGCAACGTATCATTCGGAATGATTGTTTCATCCAAAATGCGGTGTTCGGCAAAATACATGACAGGCTTTGCTTCATCGGGAGCAAGGCCATGTGATGTTGAAAGGTACCTTACAATTGAACGCGCCTCATCTGGCGTGATGGACAAGCCGTTTAGCTTCACCATACGCTTAAGAGTTTGCGCCCAGCCTTCTGGTGTAGCTCTGGTCCATGAAATGCGAGACAGATCTTCTTTGCTGTCTGCGGTATGGCAGGCGCCACATTTTTCTTTGGTCAGAGGATCGGTTACCGGAATTCCCACTTCTGTCTCAAGCCAATCGGCTGGATCCCTATCCGCTTGAGATGCGTCAATGGATTGAGAGAAGGCCGCAGACGAAGATATGCCAGAAGATAAAATTACGAGAAGCCCCAACGTGCGACGCATATTTTTTCTTACCATATAAGTCAGCGACGAGGACCAGTCGCTAACAGTAATAAACGAAATGGTCATACTGGACTGATCCTCTTGGTCATCGAGGCACGTCAGCCCGTGGATTGCTTGACGTACCCCCCCCGACAAAAACTTTGCTAAATCGAATCGATTATAAATATTCCTTGTGCGTAACGTAATGTCAACTGACCTCTTGCCGATAAGGAAATTTGTTTCTTCTTGTGTTGTTTTTGAGACTAAGCCTCTAGGATGCAAGACCTGTTCATCCGGCGGAGCCACCGGTATGCCTTTGACTAGATCTTCGTTGCGCTAACAGAGCAGTCTGGCCGTGCGACGCATCTGATGATTGATGCGCACACTTCATGTTGCATTGGACAGCAACTCTCTGCTCAAAAAGAGGCTTTCCCTCCGCCGTATAAGGCGCACAAAAGGCAGGTTTAACTCAAAGCTGCATGCCGCGTGTGACGGCCAGCCGGTCAGTGCCTTCAAAGGCCCTGATGTGCTGCTCGCAGGCACTCCCGATAGCAGGGAGGGAGCCATCGGTGACCCAGGTAATGATAGTAAGCGGGTTAGACAGGCTTTTATGGAAAAATATCATCGCCTGCATTCAGCCGAAGAAGAGTAGAAAACCAGGGTCACCTTACAATTGGCACCTTTATAAAAAGAACAAATTTATAAAAAATTTTTTTATGACTTAAAGAATGGCCACATGTAGTAATCAGGCATGAGCGGTCCGACCGTACATCCATGTCTGCAATCCACCTTGCGGCAAGCTTCATCTTCTATCTCAAAAAATGCTTTTTGAACCTAACGCACTTGAGTATTTTTCGGAGCGTGCTTAGGAAAAATATTAGAGGTTGGCAGCAATTACTGACCCATAGTAGATAACTGCAGGGTGCCTTCTTCAGTCGTTACGGCACGCCACATCAGCCAAAGGAGACCAAAACCATTCGCTCCGTTACGTCGATCGATGTTGCTAAATTGGCGGGTGTCTCACAGTCGGCTGTCTCCCGTGCCTTTTCTTCAAACGCGAGTATTTCCGCCAAGACGAAGGAAAGGGTAATGGCTGCGGCTGCCACGCTCGGGTACCGCCCCAATCGGATACCAGGCATCATGCTTTCCGGACGATCCCATATGGTTGGTGTCGTTATCGGGGGGCTAGATAATCCATTTTATGCTTCCGCACTCGAGCGGCTTGCAATTGCCCTGCGTCAGGCAGGACTGCAGGTTCTCCTGGTTCAGGTTGACGATGCGCTGACTTTGGATTCCGCACTTGACCAATTGGCCAGTTACAGAATTGATGCAGTGGTCACTTCATTGGCTGTGGGCTCGCAATCCGTTGCTCATGCATTCTCCGAGCTTCAGACCCCCGTGATCTGTTTTAATTCATCTTTTGTGGGTCCATGGATATCTACGGTCACATCTAACAATTATGGAGCGGGCCAGACCGCAGCAGAAATTTTTCTCAAACAAGGCGTTATACATCCCGTGTGGCTGGCAGGCCCGGCAAAAAATGCCGCCTCCCGTGCACGAGCAGACGGCTTTTGCGATACCCTTGAAAAAGCATCTGACCGTTTTGACAAACTGATTCGGCTTCGCGGCGATGATACCTATCAAAGTGGCTATAATGCCATTTGTCGCCTATTGCAGCGGGGGGCACGTCCCGATGGTATTTTTTCCAGTAACGATATGATGGCCTGTGGTGTACTCGACGCCCTGCGTGAGTGTGGAGATCTGCGGTGCCCTAATGATGTGATCGTGTTGGGTTATGACAATATCCCTCAGGCAGCATGGCATGGCTATGATCTGACTTCTTTCGACCAACGGACGGATCAAATGGTGACGGTCGCTATGGATCTGCTGAATGAGGCCCTTCAAACCGTCGATCATCCCTTTTCCCAAACCCGCACCATTAACGCGCAGTTGATCGAACGCGGCAGCACGCGCACGAGTAAATAAGGGGTTGGGGGTTGCACTTCCCGGCAAAAATGGTCTTCATTGCATAGCTATGCATGAAAGCTCCACAGCAACCAAAAAGGGACGCAACACGATGGACCGCAATTTCCGTAGCATTCTCACCGGTTCGTTCTCGACCCCGTGCGCAGACAACCCTACCGTCGCGATGATCGAAGCTGGCTTTCAGCACGCAGGACTGGACGCACGCTATATCAACTGTGACGTGAAGCCTGCGCACCTCGGCGAGGCAGTCCGCGGCGCTCTGGCCATGGAATGGGCTGGCTTCAATTGCTCCCTGCCGCATAAAGTCGCGGTTATAGAGTATCTTGATGACATGGCCGAAGCTGCCCGGATTATCGGTGCAGTCAACTGCGTCAGCATTCGGAATGGTAAACTGATAGGTGATAACACGGATGGCAAGGGCTTTCTCGCCTCACTCAGGACCGTGATTGATCCGGCAGACAAGAAGGTTTTTCTTCTTGGTGCCGGGGGAGCCGCACGGGCAATTGCCGTTGAGCTTGGTCTGGCTGGTGCCGCACATATAACCGTCGTCAATGTGGAAAAATCACACGCTGACACCATTGCTGCTCTTGTGCGTGACAATACCAAATGCGAAGCGACTGCCCAATTATGGGAAGGCGACGCACGCATCCCGGCTGGTACCGATATCGTGATCAATGCAACCTCAGTGGGCTTTGGTGACGCAGAGGCAATGGCGGCAGTCGATGTCGACACATTTGAAAAGGGCCAGGTAGTCGCTGACGTTATCCCCAACCCACCGACAACGCGCTTCCTGCGTGAAGCAAAAAAACGGGGCTGCACGCCACTTGAAGGACTTGGAATGCTGGTCAATCAGGGCGTAATCGGGGTGGAGCTATGGCTGGGCAAGACGCTTGATGCGACCGTTATGAAGCGTACGTTGAGCGACATATTCAATACATCTGATGCAGACTGAAGTCCGGGCACTGCACCTGATCACAGCAAATGGAGGCGCCGTTATGACTCCCGCGTCAGACACCTACGACAAAGCCACGTCCTTAATGCATAAGCGTGCCATATCTGCCTTTGATGCTCAGGCTCATGAAGAGGATCAAAGACAGTCTGCACGTCGGTATGTTTCCATTGCTGCCGCTGTCGCTGCGGTTGGTGGGCTCCTTTTTGGCTATGATACCGGCATCATCGCATCCGCACTGATTTTCGTAACGCAAACGTTTTCTCTTTCCACCATAGGACAGGAATGGGTTGCTGCTTCGTTAAACATCGGTGCGATTTTCGGCGCAGTGTTAAGCGGTCCGGTTTCGGACCGCTGGGGCAGACGCCCTGCCATTATGGCGGCAGCGGCAGTCTTTATCGTGGCCTCAATCGGATGCGGACTGGCTCCTGATGTAGCGGTATTGATCGTGGCCCGGCTTGGTCTGGGAGTTGCCATTGGCGCCACTACGCAGATCGTGCCAGTCTATGTGGCGGAATTGGCCCCTGCGTCTCGCCGGGGCGGGCTGGTATCCCTGTTCCAGCTTGTGTTTTCCTTAGGACTGCTTCTGGCATTTTTTGTCGGTTACGAACTATCCGGCAGGGCGGAATCATGGCGGGCCATGTTCATGCTTGGTGCCGTGCCCGCCTTGCTTCTTGCGTTTGGCATGCTTTTCTTACCCGAGAGCCCGCGCTGGCTGCTGCATAACGAACAGGAACATCATGCTGTCTCTGTACTTTATCGGCTTCGTGGCCATAAGGACGTAGTACGCGATGAGCTCGATGAGGCACTTGTTGTCAGAGCTGAAGAACACAATGGATCTGATTGGAAAAGCCTGACGCAGAAGTGGGTAAGGCCGGCACTTATCGCCGCTTTAGGAATAGCTGCTTTTTCCCAACTGTCCGGGCCTAATGTTATTGTCTATTATGCTCCCATCATCCTGTCGCAGGCAGGGCTCGGACATTCCGCAGCATTACTGACATCTGTGTCCGTTGGCGTCACATCTACCATCACAACAGCCATGGGGATCGCCCTGATTGACAGAGTGGGGAGACGCCGCATGATGCTGGTTATGCTTCCGCTGGCTGCGCTCTCCCTGTTTGTACTGGGTGCTATTTTCATCAGTTCCGCGCCACTCACCGGGATGCGTCTGACACTGATGATAATTTCTTTATTGGGATATATTTTCTTTAATTTTGGCTCGCTGTCCGTTGCAGTATGGCTGGTTGCGTCTGAGGTATTCCCTCTTATTATACGCAGCAAAGCAATGGGGCTGGCAAGTGCAACAGTCTGGTTTTCAGACACCATCGTATCTCTGATTACACTTTCTCTAGTTGAAACATTAGGTACGACAGGAACCTTCTGGCTATTTGGGCTTGTTAACGTCGCTGCGTTTCTTTTTATCTGGAAATATGTCCCTGAAACAGCCGGCACGACATTAGAATATATCGAAGGATCTTTGCTGCATAGAAATTTCTATAAAATACATAAGAAATAGGTATTCTTAATTTATCATTTAAACCCAAAAATTACGGAAACCCTTCGCTTTGTTGAAGGAAGATAACCGCATCGCCACAGAGAACAATCTGTGCCGAAGGCGGTCACTGGGTCCATATGCCTCCGTAGAAAAGCTATCTCTCTGCCGTTTCCTATGCAGGCAGGAGCACCATCCCGCGCTTCATAAGCCCTATTGGAAAACAAAAAACTTTCCATCTCAACCCGTACGTATTCACGCGTCGAGGTCAAATGACTCCGGAAACTATTGCGATAGAACCTGCAGCCTTTGAACCATCTTCACAAACAGGCTGTATTTATCGATACGAGACCTTAGGCTCAGGACGCATTAATTTGATTGTGGAAAGCTGATTCAGGTTCTGTGAGGAGACTGGAGATGAGCGACCTGTTTTGGCTGATGGATGAACAAATGGGGCGTCTGTGGCCTTTTTCTCAAAGAACCACGGTAGAGCCTGTGCTGGTGAAGTGCCTTGGGTTTTGTGAAGACAGGAAGGCCCGTGAGGTAAAAAGTATAGTCATGAGTAACAAATCGAAGCGTTTTTCGCCTAAATTTCGTGAGTGCGCGGTTCGCATGGTTCTGGAGGAAGAGAAGCACCATTCCTCGCGCTAGCCTACAGTAATGATGATCGCGCCAAAGCTGGATATTCATCATCCCAACACGCTATCAAAATGGACCCATCTGCATGAACGTGCGCATGTACCTACGGTGAGTGAGTTGTCTAATGGGGGAGAAGATCTGGCAACTGGAGAGCGCGAAAACTGCGAACTGCGGAAGACTAATGAGATCCTGCGCAAGGCATCAGCATATTTTGCTCAGCCGGAACTAGACCATCGAGTATCTTCAATGAACGGTTCTTCATTTTTCCTTATACCGGAACAGACCGTTCCATTGAGGAAAAGTCCAGTCCATAAAATGGTAGTAAAGGAAATTTACATTTAGTAATGTGTTGGGTCTATTGTGGTGTCTTCTAGAATATGCGGTGGTACTGCGCTGGAATTTCTCACTAAGCGCCGTAGTTTGCGTAACTCGCGCGTGGCGTTAACAGCCGTTATCCCGCAGATAACTGACCCAATGAGGTGGAAAATAACAAAAACTCCATCACTTGGGTTACCACGCACAACTTCGCTGGTTCCAAGCGGGTTGCCTACAACTTGAATGTTAAAGGTATACTGGTCTGTCCAGTATGACCCAGGTGATGAGTAGTCATCAGGTACACCAAGAATCGCTTTGGCTACGTGCTCGCCATGGCTCGCTGCATGCTGCCATGTTTCATCCCGGCGTTGCGTGCCATAATGTACGTTGTGATGAAAGGCGACCTCTCCCGCAGCATAAATGTCTTTAATGCTGGTTTTGCCTTGTGCATCAACAGAAATGCCACCAGCTGCAGCCTCAATCCCAGCAAGGCTGCCAAGTTCGTGTTCAGGACACACGCCAATGCCAACAACAATCAAATCTGCGGGGAGAGTGCTCTTGTCAGAGAGGGTGAGAGAATAGCCAGACTCGCTTTTTTCTACATCTATAATATGGGTTTTGCACCGAATATCTACACCGTGTTTAGTGTGTTCTGCCGCAAGAAAGTTGGCTAGTAACGGGCTGCCAGAGCGCCCCAGCGGCCTTTCCCCAGCCTCAATAATAGTAACATGAAAGCCTTGCGTCGTTGCTGAGGCAGCCACTTCAAGGCCAATAATGCCTGCACCCACAATAACCATACTGGCCCCTTTGGGTAGGCTTTGCATGTCCTGTCTTAGTCTTTGCGCATCAGACGACGTGCGCAAATAATGGATAAAGGGTGCACCGTAAGGAAAAAGAGGCAGCGTGCGGGGGCGTGAGCCTGTGGTCAAAAGGAGCGTACTGTAAGGTAGTTCTGTCCCGTCAGAGAGCGTTACAAAATGGGCAGCAGCATCAATGGCGGTCGCTTCAGCACCTAGCCTTAGGTCTATCTGGTTTGTCTTGTAAAAAGCTTCGTCACGGAGCAAGAAAGTGGTGGGCGGTGTGCTTGTATGCAGAGCATCTTTAGAGAGCGGTGGCCTGTCATAAGGCATTCTATTTTCACGGCTTAACAAGATAATCTGCCCTTTAAAGCCATTTTCCCGCAGGGCTTGGGCGGCAGATACGCCTGCTATGCCAGCCCCTACAATGACAACCATTTTTTCTTTCACTCTCGACTCTCACTTACTTGTTAATGTGTATACAAGAAAAAAATAATACTTTACCCCTATGTCAGATAAATTTTTCTCTCACAAGAGAGGGAATATATTAAAAATTACGTCGGAATAAGAAAAAATCATGTTTGCCATTCGAAATGAATAACTTGAGAGTTGTTCGTGATTGGCGAGTGGAATGCACTATTTTAATCAGCGGGCAGGACGTACAGGAACTTCTTACGCAGGATCGCTTGGTTCTCATATTAAAAATTATCAATATTTCGCTCTGTAAAGCATAAATATCTCGTCATTTTTTGTAAGCTAGAATTTTAAAAATACTAAAAATTTATAGTGCATATAACCATAAAAAGAGCTTAAAAGAGAATTGTTGCGTTTCAAGAACGGAAAAGCCAGCCAGAAACCCTTCGGGCTGCGTCGAATGACGTATGAAACTCTGATGGAGAATGAGGTAAATTCAAACCAATGAATTTTTGGAGGTGGAGATGAGCGGAACTCGCGTTGGAAACAGAGTGATCGGTTCGCAAGCTCCCGTCACGATTGGCTGGGATAATATACCAAAAGTGGAGGGGGGTAAGGTTAAGAAATTTGTCTTCACCTATTTTCAGCCGGCTATGCTCCTCGCCTTGATTGTTTTTTGGTATTACGCTCCCAATTCAATAGCGACGGCCACGACATCCATCTGGATAGGTGTAGGCTTTCGGGTTCTCTTGATGGCCCTCGAATGGGTAAATCCACGTTATGAAAGTTGGCGTTTGACTTGGAAAGAGCTGGTCACGGACCTTTTTTATGTCGGCGTGGGTTATACTTTTTTACGTATTGTAAATAGTTATATTGGTAGCGATGCGGTGATTGATTTCATCCAGAATTATTTTCATTTTGATAAAGTCATGTGGTTTCTTGTTCTCCCTCTTTTGGTGCAGGCATTTATTATTTCATTTATTTTTGATTTTGGTCAGTATTGGATGCATCGCGGTATGCATACATGGTATCCTTTGTGGTTACCGCACTCGGTTCATCATTATGTTACCCAGTTGAATATTAATAAAGGTGCAGTAGGCAATCCAACGGAGTTGTTTCTTATTGGGCTTGGTTTGGGTGGCTTTTTTGATTTTTTGCCACGAGCTGTTTTGTTAGCTGGAGCCATATCTATGGCAATTGGGGAATATCAGCATATTAACGTAAGGTTTAACACACCGCGTTGGTGGAGATATTTGTTTAATACTACGGAGCATCATAGTTTGCATCATGCACAGGATTACGAAGCAACATGTAGCAACTATGCGAGCGTTTATATTTTTATAGATAGAATGTTCGGTACTTGCGTTGACGGCGAAGCAGAACTGCTTGGAACAGAAGGGGGGCGTCGTCTTACAATTAGTGAACAAATGACGTACCCGTTCACGAATGGTTGGCGCTACTATAAGAGGAAAGTCAAAAAAGTGACCAAGCAATGGTTTGGAGCAAAAGCGCGGCAATAAGCCCTAAAACATTGTTTCACTACTATTGAATAGGTTTGACCAATTAAAATGGTTAAAGAGAAGGGACACAAAAGTGAACTGGCATCTTATTGACTGGATATGGCATATAAGAGGGTGTCTTTCAATTCCCGCGCAACAAACCAGCAGCGAAGTCTTTTGTAAAATAGATCCTTTGTTTCAGGAATTTGGGACAACGCATGAATTGAAAAGTGAGAGTCTGGTTTTTACTAAAAAAAATCAACCTTCTCAAGATAAGATGGCCGCATTTGATGATGGTGTTTTGAGCATAGAGAGCAAAAAAGAAGGTTCTGTCTTACAGTATGACTTAAGAAGTAAAACACTCCTTTTTTGTTTTCTGGCACCGTTTTTCTTTCTGGCAATGGCAGAACTTACAATTGTGGTTAAACACCTCCAAAAACCATCAACCGAATTGTCACAATCTTTAGCCGAGAAGGAAAAAGAGGAAGAGGCCAGATATCTTATTCAAAGCCCGATAGACAAAGCTTTGGGGGTGCCCGCGCCAGAAAAGAAAACAGATAAAGACGACGAGAAACAGGGCAAGAAAAAACTCTCTCCTGTAGCGGCTTACGTTTTTGCCGGTATCTTTTCGGTCTTATACGTTGTCGGCAGGATTAGCGAGGCTTTGTCCGTAAAGTCTCTTTTTAGAAGATATTTGTCTGAGTATTAATTTTCTGAGACATTAGAAAAGGTTGCGGTGTGCGTATTAAAAAAATACTAAAAAATGCTCTAATGTTAGCGGTGTTTTCACCGGTTACCTGTCTCCCTCATGCATTTGCGGCAACAGGGTCCACACAGCAGGTTATCCATGTACCGGGTTCACCAGATTTTCTTGCCGTTGATGGTGCCTCAGTTTGGGTTATGAACAGAGGGCGTGTAGAGCACTGGTCTGTGTCGGGGAAACTGGCAGAAGTTAAGCTGGGCCATCCTTGTGGTGCTATGTCAGTAACGTTTGGCTCCCTTTGGGTTGCTGATTGCAAAGCGAATAGCCTAAACCGAATAAATATCAAAACTACGCAAAAAAACGTTGTTATTCAAACAGGTATAGCAAACCCCAGAGGCGAGCTGAATGTTGTCAGTGGTGACGGCTCTATCTGGGTAGCTAGTGATGGCAGCGGGAAAGTTGCCCGTGTTGACCCACTTACAAACAAGGTCATTGCATCTATCCCGGTCGATTCTGAAACCTATTATCTTGCATTCGGTTATGGTGCCCTATGGGGTGTAAGCGCTACCCATAACACGCTTCAAAAAATCGATCCGCAAACTAACACCGTCGTCAAAAAAACCGTTCTTGGACGTGCTCCTGGCTTTCTTGCTGCGGGGGAAGGGGCTGTTTGGGTGCAAGAGCAGGGTGACGGAACAGTTGCTCGTGTCTCCCCAGAAACAGGAGAGGTTTCTGGTCGGGTAAAAGTCGATAATTCATTAATGTATGGGGATATTGATGCTGGGGGTGGTAAGATCTGGCTGCGTACCACAGACCATCAAACATTTGTTGTCATTGACCCCCAAACTCTGGCCATTCGTGCACGAGTTGGTGCACAAACGGGCAGTGGCGCCTTGCGGTACACCCCAGAAGGTATTTGGACAACATCTCACGATATTCATGTTCTGGCATGGTGGGCAAACCCGGAAAATATCGGGAATTAAAAAGCTGAAGAAAGTTATCTTATGGCGTGGCAGCTGCTTCGCGCGTGTCGGGTAGTGTCTCATTTTATAAAAGTAGCGACAAGGTAAGCTCTGCTTGCCTAACTTTGCCAATATAGAGGCGAGCATAAAAAGAACCCTCTGATAAAGCTCATCCTCTTATTGGGTGAGCTTTTCAAAAACGAGAAACAATTTCCATTAAAAAATGGGGAGAGAACGGATAGCGCTTACATCTTTTGCCTATAGCATTAAAAAGTGCATTGCCAAGTGACGGAAACGCCGCAGTCGTACTGACCTCTCCAATACTGCCGGGGTTTTCGGTAATTTTGGTGATATGCACATCAATGGGCGGTGCGTCATTAATGCACATAATCGGGTAGTTATGAAAATTACTTTGTTCTATGCGCCCATCTTTTATGTTTATTTCTTCATAAAGCGCGGTGCTAAACCCAAAAAGGAGCCCACCTTCCATTTGTGCTATAAGTGCATCTGTATTAACAGTTATTCTGCAATCCACAACGGCGGAAATTTTTTTATAGCAATAGATTTTTTATCCGTTACCACTGCTTCAGTGACCACAGCGCAATGGGACCCAAAAGCATTATGTAGGGCCGGGCCACGGCCGGTGCCTGTGGGGAACAGTCTGCTCGATTGGCTTTCTTCCGCAACACGTTTTAGACCTGCTAGGAACGAGGATTTTTGCCCAAATGGCGTAACCTGTATTGTGCGCTGGGCTAACACCCCGGCACCATTCAACTGGCACAGGTGTGTCAGCACGACTCCATGTTACAAATATCTGGGGAAAATCATAAAATGTATCTACTGCATCGGCCATAGCATTAGTATCTAGCTTGTGTGCTGCCCCCTCCCAAGAAGTGGGGTTGTAAAAGAGGATTCAAAACGTTGTCAGCGTTGCTAACAAAAAGAGAAGGCATTTGTGCGTTTGTCACCTAATAGTCTCAAGGACGAGGAGAGAAAGTAAAGCGAGTAAAAATAGTTCCACCCAAAGCGTCTGTCAGGGTTATTGGAATGGCCAAGGCAAAGTTCTTGTGAACTCAGCCTTGCTTTTCAAGTTTATTTTAAAGCCGACCTTAGTAGCTTTCTTCTGCCCTGCAATTTACGGGAATTTCCGAAATACTAACCTCATTGGGCGACGTGACAAGGAAATGCGCAACGCGGGCAATTTCTTCTGGTGGGGTCATGTTCAGTTCTGGCATCATGCCTTCAACCATGTCGGTCTTTACAAAGCCGGGGCAGATAACCGTGGCTCTAATGCCATATTCAAACCCAGTGTGACGAATGGAGTGCGCCAAAGCAAGCGTTGCAAATTTGGACACGGCATAAGGGCCAGAATCTGAATCATAAACACGTTTGCTCGACAGGGAGCCAATCATAACAACTCGGCCGCTGCCACAGGCAACAAGTTGTTCCCATGCAGCTTTTACTAGGCGGCGGGGGCTTTTAATATGGACGTCCAGAAGATCATCCATCTCATCTTCATTGATATCTATAATGTTTTTCCAAATGCCAATGCCGGCATTTGCAACAACCGCATTAATATGCCCAAAATGGCTTATTGTGCTATCAACCCAACTGGCTTCTGTTGTTGTGTCTAAGGCATCGTAGTGGCCAATCAAAACGCGCTCTTTGTCTGTTGCCCATGCTGGTATTTGGGATCTGCGCATACCAAGGCTAACACACCAGCCTTCATTGTAAAATTTTTTGGCAATTGCAGCCCCCATGCCTCTTGCTGCGCCTGAAACCATAATGACTTTTTGTGTTATTTCCATCAGAAATTTCCTTGCTTATGGTAGTTTTTGAGTTGATATGTGCACCGACACGAGGTGCACACCAAAATAATAGAAAGACCCTCGTATGGAAAATATGTTTCACATAGATGGGTCTTTTTTTATTGTATCAGTCAGACGCAATTTTTAGAAATGTGCGCTTGCTTCCAGCCCAAAGGTGCGTGGTGTTAAAACGCTATAGGCATAATAGCGTTCAGCAATGCCATCACGGGAACGAATGGAGCTCATATCATTACTGACTGCAGTTACAGCATACTGATCAGTCAGGTTATTGACAAAAAGATCAACACTCCATTTCCTTGTGTTGTATGTAATAGACGCTCGGTGCGTTACATAACTGGGCATGCGGTAGCCATAGCCTTCTAGCCCCACACGAGAGAAGATGCTGCCTTGATAAGTCGTTGCCCAATTAAACTGGATATTTCGGTCTTCATCTAGGGGCAGGGTGTAGTTTGCAATAATACTGCCCGAATTCTTGGTCGAGCCGGGTAAACGGTCTCCTGGCTTTCCTGCATAGGAGCCTAGTACGTTGGTGACTAATCCTGGAGAGTATTTTGTCAAGTGTGCATCAACATAAGAATAGGTCGCTGAAATCGTAAAGTTTGGCAGAACCTTTACATTTACAGACGCATCGAAGCCTCTTGAGACCGCAGCCGCGCCATTTTTCGTAATTCCAACATTCCCATATTGAGTCTGGCCGGGAACCTGTATGTTTGTCCAGTCAATATTGTAGCCAGCCAATGTAAATATTAACCGACGGTGGAAAAAATTCCCACGGATACCAAGTTCAGCATTGCGTGTTTTATCTGGTTTATAACTGACTTCATTTGGTAGGGCGCAAGCATGCTGGACGCTTGTGTCCAATGGCATGGAGCAGGGGGCCACTTTGTTTACCCCACCCACACGATAACCAGTGCTGTAAGTGAAGTAGGTCATGATATTCGGGTTAATACGGTAGGAAATGTTCGCTTTCCACATGGTGCCATTGGCACCGGTAGAACCCTGTTGTGAGCTATAGTTTACATTCGGGTAGGTTTGGAAGAGCGGCAATGCAGTGCCACCATCTACCGAAGAGTCATAATCAAAGTACCGGAAACCACCTGTAATCTGAAGATTTTTCAAGATATGGTAGGTAAGCTCGCCATACACTGCGCGCTCCTGCGTTTTGGTGTGCACGCGTGAGGCATATTCAAGTTCATCAGGCCGATCGATATCCGCCCAAGATGTATACCCAGGGACATACTCGTGGCGGTTGGTATCTGTTTTCTGGTCGTTGTAAAAACCACCAATAACCCAGCTTATCGGCCCCTTATGGGTAGAAACAAGGCGCAGCTCTTCGTTGAACTGTGTGTATTTTCTGTGATTCTCTGCATAGGAAGAGAAGTTTGGGAAGGCTTGGTACCCATAATCAAGATCAAGCAGAAGATCCGTATTATCTTCAACTGAGTCTATGGTCTGGTGTGTATAAGCCGTTGTGTTGACCAACTGAGCAAAGTTGAAAATGTTGAAATAGAATTCCCCGCTATAAAGGTCTGATTTGCGGTTTACTGGCTCCTGATAACGCCACGGTGCATCATAATGGCCAGTCCCGAGCACGCCCGCAGCATTGGCCTGCTGGCCGCCTGTACGGGTTTCCTGGTGCATATAGGTCAGGTAGCCCTTAATGTTAGGATTAACCTGCACCAAGAGCTGGTTACGGGTTGTAAAGGTGTGGTCGTAATTCAGATCTTTACGGCGGTAAAAATTCTGGGCGCGCTGTTCAACTGTACCCAAAGAGTTAGCACCCGGCTGCGGGTTAGAAACTCCTGGTGTCTTCAGCAGGTAATTGTAGTCCATAAAGCCGGGGTCATTATAGTACCCCACAACCGTTCTGAACGCCAGATGGTCTTTGATGAGTGGGATATTAAACGTGCCTGTTGTTTCACCACCGGGGGAGCCACTGTGCGATTCCCCAAAGGTCTTGCCGGTCACATCTGCAGACCAGTGGTTCAGAACAGGGCGGTGGGGCATATAACGAATAGCACCGGCCAAGGTGCCTAAACCGTATAGGGTGCCCTGTGGCCCCTGTAGTACTTCAAGGCGATCTATATCGACCATTTTGAAGTCTGTATAAAGCGGCACTTCACCCAGATAGACACCAACCGAGTTGTTGGTGAAGTTCCCGGTTGTTGACGTTGAGCCAGAAGAGAGGCCGCGCATAATAATGTTACCGGTATTGCCCGGGCCGTTATCGGTAATGGTCAAACCCGGCACAAAAGAGCTCAACTGGCGAATGTCAGTGATCCGCTCATTCTTCATCAGCTTCTGATCAACGACAGAAATATTAATGGGCGAGTCTTCCAGCTTGGTTGAACGCCGTGTTGCCGTAACCATAATCTGCTCTTCTTGGGCAGCGCGCACTTTCTGCTGAACAGGCTTAACAGCTGCGGCTTTCGTTGTTGCAGGTTGCTGCTTTGCTGATGCGCCAGAGCGTGTCTTCTTTTCTGCCACTGGGCCATTCTTCTGGTCAGACGAGGCTGCATGAGCAGAGGCAGCGAGAGCAAAGGGAGCGCCACTAATCAACATGGTGGCGCAAAACAGATATGCCCTTCTTTTAGCCGGACAATCCTGCATACATTACTCCTGTTTTCACTTTGGTGAGTATCTCAGTTGCCAGTTTGAGCAACTAAGACGAAAGTTGCTAAACAAATTCATGTGGAGCGTAGATCAATCATTTCGTAACCGATATATGTCGTTTGACGTAATTAAAGGTGTTTGTCATCAAAAAAGCGTTGGTTTTCAAAAATGAAGTGCATTAAATGATCGTTATCATTGAGATATGGTAAGGCATATCAAATGCAAAACAGCGATTTTCCTAATTTATATAATTATAAAAAATAATGATAAAATAATAAAAAATACAATATATCCTGCGGTTTCTGTGCGGTGCTATAACGACACGTACTAAGCGTGCTGTAGGCATAATCTGGTTTGGTAAAATATTTTTTGTGGCATAGGGAGGGCATGGTGATTGTAAAACTAGGCAACCTATGTCAGCTTCAATTCTCAGATCGAAACGGTCTACAAATTTACAAAAATGTATGCTGGAGAAAGCAATGGTCGAAAAAGTTTTTTTGTGCCGTAACAGCGAGCTTAAAGAGAGCGCTATGCGCCAGGTGGCCGTTGCGGGAATAGATGCCTCACTGGTGGTTTATAAGGTTAAGGGTAAGGTTTATGCGACAGACGCCCTTTGCACCCATGGTAAAGTAGCTCTTAGGGAGGGTGATCTGGAGGGAACCACCATTTACTGCCCATTGCACGGTGGTGGTTTTGATGTTTGTACGGGTAAGGCTGTTTCTCCGCCGTGTACTGTTCCGCTCAAAACATATTCCACCGTTGTTGAGGGTGATGATATTTTCGGTTTGTTGGAGGATTAATCTTCCCCATCTTATGCGGATTTAAGCTGTCATCTTTACGTCAAAAAAGAAAAATGGGTGCTTTTGACCTTAGTTGAAAGCACCCCTTAATTTTAGATAAAAAACACTTACAATACAATACGTTAACCATGTTCTTTATGGCGTATAGGCAAGCTTCGCTCCGGTAAAATAAATGTTTCTTCCAAAAAATCCATTACGGTATTGATTCAATGTCAGAGACTCTGCTATCAAAGCGTTATGCAGTCTTAGTTAGACTGTAACAATATGCAATGGTTCGCTAGGGTTCCGACCTGTTTATGCAGGTGCCTGGTCCGAGAGCGAACGACCTCTGGTTGAGGTTACACGGCGGGACAAAAGCCCGGGAGACAGCACACTTTTTGTGTCGCGCTGCTCTGTTTGTCGTCGTGTTAACCGGAGGTCTTTAAAATGCATTTCTCTCCTTCCGCCTTATTTATCAATGAGATAGGACTCTCGCTTACACAATCTTGTAGGCCTGAGTTTTCTGTTCCTGCTGCTGCGCGTGCTTGTTCACGCTGTTGCGCTTTCCACCCTCCAGGAGCTGAGAGTCTATAATGAAAAATGATATGTCGACGTTACGTCCGTGTCTTTACGAAGAACTTGTCCCTGGTGGGGGGCATACGTCTTTTATCCTTAAGCGTGGGCGTGTTTTGCGCATTAAAGATATAGAGGGCGGTGCAAATGTAAGTGCCACTTTTCTCAATGCAGATCAGAAAAGTGAGCGTTTTAACCTACCAGATACCCTAAAGGGGCAGCATACTGCAAAACTGACTGCGGGGCACTGTCTGTATTCTGATATGGGACGCGTTTTACTCGCTATATCAGAGGATAGCTGTGGCTGGCACGACTCTTTTGGCGGCGTACTGAACGCGCAGGAAGTAGAAGAAAAATACGGCCCTGGCCGCTATCAGGAGCTGCGCAATAAATTCCATCGCAATGGACACGATAACCTTCTTGTAGAAATGGGAAAGTGGAACCTTAATATTCAAGACCTCCTGATGGTTGTTAATTTTTTCAGTAAAGTCATAGCTGATGAAACGGGTCAGTTTTCCTTTGTGGAGGGCAACTCTTCTGCGGGTGATTATATCGACTTGTACGCTCCGATGGATGTGCTGATTATTCTGACTGCGTTGCAGCACCCCATGGACCCTTCACCGCAGTACAACCCAAAACCTATCTCTTTTTCAGTACATGATGTTGCGGAAGACGGTATTTCTTTTGGTTGTCACACCTCTCGGCCAGAAAATGGGCGCGCTTTTTTCAATACAGCTCTTTATTGCGTGTAAGGAAAACGGACATGAAATTGACGCCAAGTGCTCTATCACCCGAAACAGCGTTTTTCCGCCATGTGATTCCCGCAGGTGAACCGTTTCTTTTTGAAATAAAAGCTGGTCAAACACTGCGCCTTCTCGATCTGGAAGGTAATCAGGCCATAGATACTTTATTTTATAACGCTCAAGCGCCACGGGAGCGTTACGACCCCCAGCGTACAATACGGCGCCAAAATAGCGTTTACCTTACGTGTGGCACAGTGCTGTATTCCAATATGGGTAATCCTATGTTGACAATTGTGGCAGATACATGCGGTAGGCATGACACTTTGGGTGGCGCTTGCGCGCAAGAGAGCAATACCGTTCGCTACGCGCACGACCGCCGGTTTATGCATAGTTGCCGTGACAATTTCTTGTGTGCCTGTCTGCATGATGGCAGATTAGACAAGCGTGATATTGGTGCCAATATCAACTTTTTCATGAACGTGCCTGTTACACCAGATGGTGGGCTTACGTTTGAAGATGGTATTTCCGCCGCCGGAAAATATGTTGAAATGCGTGCCGAACAAAATGTTATGGTTCTTATTTCTAATTGTCCGCAATTGAACAATCCCTGCAATGGGTGGAATCCCACACCTGCTGAAGTGCTAGTCTGGAATTAAAAACAGCCACTTTGGCTGTTTTTAGGTGGGTTGTAGAGCCAGGCGAATCTTTTTCCCGTAGTGGGTAGCCACTTTCTTCTGAATGAAATTGTAATGTTTGAAAAATTACTCATAGCTAACCGTGGTGCCATTGCAGCCCGTATTGAGCGGACTTTACAAGACCTGCATGTTGGTTCGGTGGCTGTCTATTCGGAAGCAGACCTTTGCAGTCTTCATGTACGCAATGCGGATCAGGCTATTTCGCTTGGAGAAGGCGCTGCAGCCGAGACATATCTGAGAATAGATAAAATTCTGGCCGCAGCTCGGCAGGCGGGGGCTCAGGCTATTCATCCTGGTTACGGGTTTTTGTCTGAAAATGCCGCTTTTGCTGAAAAGTGTGAGAGTCAAGGTTTTGCGTTTGTTGGACCTACACCGGAGCAGCTTCGTACTTTTGGTTTAAAACATACCGCGCGAGATCTGGCCGCCGCACAAGGCGTGCCTATGCTGCGTGGCACCCCTTTGCTCAATACAGCGCAAGACGCAACAGATGCCGCTACCCAGATCGGGTACCCGGTCATGCTCAAAAGTACGGCCGGCGGTGGCGGCATAGGCATGCGTGTCTGTTACTCTGAAGAAGAATTGATAGAGGCCTTTGATAAAGTTCGTCAGTTAGGCCTTAACAACTTCTCTGATGGAGGAGTATTTATTGAAAAATATATTGAGCATGCACGGCATCTTGAAGTTCAGATATTTGGTGATGGAGAAGGTGGAGTTATTGCCCTTGGAGTGCGCGACTGTTCAATACAACGCCGAAACCAGAAAGTTATAGAAGAAACCCCAGCCCCTGGCCTGCCCGATGGCATAGCTGAAGCCTTGTGTGAAGCTGCAATTCGGCTCGGTAAAGCCACGCACTACCGCAGTGCTGGCACTGTAGAGTTTGTTTATGATAGTGATGTCAAGCAATTTTACTTTCTAGAAGTTAATACACGGCTACAGGTTGAGCACGGGGTAACGGAGCAGGTCTGGGGTGTAGATCTGGTTCGGTGGATGGTTGAACTGGCGGCAGGCACACTGCCCCCGCTCAGCATGCTCATGGCTGGCTTAACGCCGCAGGGGCATGCCATTCAAGCCAGACTGTATGCTGAAGACCCCGGCCGTAATTTTCAGCCCTCTCCTGGCCTTGTCACGCATGTTCACTTTCCACCAGCAGACGGAAAAGCTCTGCGTATAGATACATGGATAGAAGCTGGCGCAGAAATCCCTGCGTTTTTTGACCCCATGGTGGCTAAGGTTATTGCGCATGATAGCACGCGGCAAGCAGCCGTTGCCCGGCTGGATGAAGCACTCGCCAAAACAGAGATTTACGGGGTTGAAACTAATTGTGCCTATCTTAGGCAAATTCTAGCCTATCAACCGTTTGTAGAAAGCAACCCATGGACAAGATGCCTTGAGGGCTTAACCTATAAAGCCAATACGTTTGAAGTTCTTGTCGCTGGCACACAAACCACCGTGCAAGATTTTCCCGGCAGGTTGGGGTACTGGGCTGTTGGTATTCCCCCCTCTGGCCCTATGGATAACCGATCCTTCCAGTTGGCTAACAGGCTTTTGGGTAATGCCGCAGGAACGCCTGGTCTTGAAATAACCATGAATGGCCCAACTCTGCGTTTTAACACAGACGCTGTTGTTGCCGTTACCGGTGCCGAAATTGTTATTGAGCTTGATGGGCAGGCTTGCTCAATGAACACCGTATTCCGTGTTTGTGCAGGGTCTGTTTTAAAGCTGGGTAGTATCGTCAGAAAAGGGGCACGTAGTTATCTGGCCCTTCGCGGCGGGATTGTTGTTCCCTCTTATCTGGGCAGTTGCAGCACGTTTATTCTGGGTCAGTTTGGCGGGCATGCGGGGCGCGCGTTGCGTGTAGGTGATGTATTGCATCTCCCGCCGTCACAGAGCCTAACCGATGGTGCTGTGCTGCCTGTATCGCTTACCCCAACACTGCCCGATGTGCAGACCGTGCGTGTGATCTATGGCCCCCATGCCGCACCGGAATATTTCACACCCGCTTATATGGAAACATTTTTCGCTACAAAGTGGGAAATCCATTTTAACTCCAGTCGCACGGGCATTCGCCTTATTGGCCCCAAGCCGGAATGGGTGCGTGAAAGTGGTGGAGAAGCAGGCCTTCACCCCTCCAATATTCATGACAATCCATATGCCATTGGGGCAGTCGATTTTACGGGAGATATGCCGGTTATTCTGGGGCCAGACGGCCCTAGCCTAGGTGGGTTTGTGTGTCCTGTAACCGTTATAAGCGCGGACCTATGGAAACTGGGGCAGCTACGGGCAGGTGATCTGGTGCGCTTTGTACCGGTTGACCTCCCCACGGCGCACAGCTTGGCCCGTTCGGATGAAGCTGAAGTCCAGACACTGCAAGAGCAAAGCCCATCGTGGGAGCGCGCACAGCTTTCCTCCCCTATTGTCATGACCGAAGGGGAGGGCAGCACACGCCTTGTGGCCCGGCTCTCTGGTGATGCAAACCTTCTGCTTGAAATTGGCGATCCCGAACTTGATCTGACACTCAGGTTTAGGGCGCATGCGCTCATGCGCGCAATGGAGGCAGAAAATCTCAACGGCATTATTGATCTAACGCCCGGCATTCGTTCCTTACAGATTCATTATGCATCCAATCTAATCACTTCTGGGCAGTTGCTCAGCATCATTAAGCAACTGTGGGCAGATGTTTTAAAAAAAACCAATCTACGTGTTCCGTCTCGTATTGTGCACCTCCCTCTCTCATGGGACGACCCCGCTTGCCAGTTGGCCATTCGTAAATACATGACCACCGTGCGTAAAGATGCACCATGGTGCCCCAGTAATTTAGAATTTATCCGCCGTATTAATGACCTTGGCAGCATTGATGACGTGTACAACATTGTCTTTAACGCCAGCTACGTGGTTATGGGGCTGGGAGATGTCTATCTGGGCGCTCCAGTCGCAACGCCGCTAGACCCGCGTCATAGGTTGGTAACCACAAAATATAACCCAGCCCGCACCTGGACAGCGGAAAACTCGGTTGGCATCGGCGGGGCTTACCTGTGCGTTTACGGTATGGAAGGTCCGGGGGGCTATCAGTTTGTAGGCCGTACCTTGCAAATGTGGATGCGGTATCGCTTGCCAGAAGCGTTTCAGGGTAAATCATGGCTCTTGCGCTTTTTTGACCAGATCCGTTTTTATCCGGTTTCAGCCGAAGAGCTTGAAGTTATCCGCCGAGACTTTCCGTTGGGCCGTTATGATATCAAAATTGAACAAACAGAAATCGCTCTTTCAGATTATCATGCGTTTCTTGAGCAGCATCATGAGGCAATTTCCACGTTCCAAAAATGCCAGCAGGCCGCTTTTGATGCAGAACGCCAACGCTGGATAGAAAATGGTACGGCTAATTTTGAAAGTAACGATGTAGCCCTAGGGGAAGGGGAAGATGTACCGTTAGCCAACGGTCTGCAGGCCGTTGAAAGCGGCATTGCCGGCAACCTATGGCAGGTACTTGTTAGCCTGAACGACAGAGTTGAAGTAGGTCAGGTTGTTGTTGTTCTGGAATCCATGAAAATGGAAATATCTCTTGTTGCACCCTGTTCTGGCACAGTTATGGAAATTCGCATTCAACCTGGCGCTCCAGTCAGATCCGGACAATGCGTCATTGTAATCAAGGAAGACTGAACTCATGAAAAACGATTTTCCTAATTTACATATTGATAGTCTTTCCGCAGCTTATACTCGCGGCGACATAACCCCGCGCGACCTGATGGCACAGCTGAAACGCCGTGCGACAAAACTGAATGCAGAATTTAATCTATTTATACATATTCTAGATGAAGCAGAACTCGAGCCTTATCTGGAAAGACTTGAAAATCCGGCAGCCAAAACCAAACCGCTTTATGGTATTCCGTTTGTTATAAAAGATAATATTGACCTAAAAGGTGTTGCAACCACAGCCGCGTGCCCGGCTTTTGCCTATATGCCTAAGGAAAGTGCGACCATTGTTGAACAGCTAATTGAATTAGGGGCTTTACCTGTAGGAAAAGCCAATCTGGATCAATTTGCAACAGGGCTTAACGGCACACGCTCCCCCTACGGTATCTGCAAAAACAGTGTTCTGCCGGAGTATCCTTCAGGCGGGTCAAGTGCGGGCTCTGCATTGGCGGTTGCGTTGGGTGTGGCCAGTTTCTCTTTGGGTACAGATACAGCCGGTAGTGGGCGTATTCCTGCGGCGTATAATAATCTGGTTGGCCTTAAAGCCAGTAAAGGACTTATTTCAACAGCTGGTGTTGTGCCTGCCTGTCGCACGCTTGATTGCACGACCCTTTTTACCGCTACGGCGGCAGAAGCCAGCCGCTTACTGGGGTTGGTTGCCCGGCACGACCCCCGTGATGATTTTAGCCGCCACAACCCGGCATGGAACGATGCAACAGCCTTTGGTGACATTGAACCGGGTTTTCGGTTTGGTGTGCCAAAAGTAACAGAATTTTTTGGTGATGATGAAAGCGCAGCACTCTTTGCCGCCTCTATCGCCAAACTCAAAAACATGGGTGGAACAGAAGTCTCCTTAGATTTTTCTCCATTTTTGGAAGCCGCCCGCTTACTGTATGAAGGGCCATGGGTGGCAGAGCGTTACCTGGTTGCGGGTCCATTAATAACAAAAACCCCAGAAGCCGTTTTGCCGGTTATTCATGATGTTCTTGAAAAAGCACCGCATTATTCAGCACTCGATCACTTCAAGGCCTTATACCGGCTGCAACACCTAAAAATGGTGTGTGATGCCCTGATGGCTGACCTCGACTTTGTAATAACCCCTTCCATGCCCCACCCGGTTACCCTTAATGACTTGTATAGGGAACCTGTTGCGGCCAATTCAAAATTGGGCTGGTACACCAACTTCATGAACCTGCTGGACTACGCTGCTGTAGCCGTGCCTGCCAGTTTTATGACCAATGGCCTACCATGGGGCATTACGTTGTTTGGGCGGGTATTTACAGATCAGTACCTTCTGTCTGTTGCCAACAAATTCCAGCATACTACCAAGTTAGCGCTGGTGGGCGGCAACACACTGCCGGATTCTGTAGGTAAAATGCGCCGGGCAAGTAATGACAGAGCTCGCGTTGTTGTTTGCGGTGCCCATCTGGAAGGTTTGCCGCTTAACTGGCAACTGCGTGAGCGGCAGGGGCGTTTGGTCTCTGCCACCACAACCTCTGCGCATTACCGCCTATATGCCTTGCCGGGTGGGCCGCCTATGCGCCCTGCCATGGTACGCGCTAGCGAAGGCGGGCAGGCCATTGAAGTAGAAGTGTGGGAAGTGCCCTCAGCAGAGCTTGGGTCTTTCTTAACCAACATTCCAGCCCCATTAGCCCTTGGTAAAGTGGAACTGGCAGATGGCTCATGGGAGACAGGCTTTGTCTGTGATGGCTATGCCCTTGCCGACGCACAGGAAATTACCAGTTGGGGGGGGTGGCGTGCATGGCTGAAGTCACGCGCTTCATAAAGCGAGGCGGGTTCGGCTCCATTTCCAATGAAGTAATGATTCATTGAATAGTCTTAAAAATGGGTCTGCAATAGCCTTTATCATTGGCGTGGGGAGCTACGTTAGGTAAGTATTGTAATAGCGTGCATACAAGGCAGGTAATGGCATGAAGATACGCAAAAAAATGTGGGAGAAACAGCATTGGTTGCTTATTGCGACAATGCTACTTACTGCGTGTTTTCTTGCTGTTGTTTTGTTTGGGGCCGTGTTTTGGTGTGGTGTGGTTTTGGTGGGGTGGGCTACACTCATCTGGTATAGTGTGAGTGTTATTCTTTGCCTCTGCCTGCAGGCAGGGGTTGGTATATGGCAGTTGGTGTTACAAGAAAAACGCCACCGCACAGCAGAGGTAGAGGCGCAAAACCGCTTCAATGCGTTAAAAGCAGAGCTTGATGAGAGCACCAGAGCGCAGACGGCCCTACGTAGAGCGCACGATGCCGCTCTTGCCGCTAATGAAGCAAAAACACGTTATCTGGTCTCTGTCAGTCATGATGTTCGCTCACCACTAAATACCATTTATGGCTATGCCCAACTGTTAGAGCGTGGCAACCCGTTTCCCCCCAAAGAAGCTGGGGCTGTTATTCGTCAATCAACCGAGTATCTAACAAGCCTTGTCGAGGCCCTGCTGGAAGTTTCAAAAATAGAAAGCAAACATGTAGAAGTCCAGTCAGACGTTGTTTCAATACGAGACTTGCTTGAACATGTTATCATGATGTTTCGGGTACAAGCACAAGCAAGAGGTCTTAAACTAGACTTCATTGCACATGATCCATTACCAACCACGATCAGGACAGATGAAAAACGGCTTCGCCAAATTCTCGTAAACCTCCTTTCAAACGCCATTAAATATACAGATGAAGGCTGCGTAACGCTTTCCGTGCACTATCGAAATGAGGTGGCGCGGATTGACGTGAATGACACAGGGGCAGGCATTGCCACAGATGATCTGGAGCGTGTGTTTGAACCTTTTGAACGTGGTTGCGGTGCGCAAATTCGGGGCAAGCCCGGCATAGGACTTGGCCTTGCCATAACACGAGTGCTTACGCAGATGTTGGGAGGCGAGATCACAGTAGACAGTCAGGTGGGTGTTGGGAGCACATTTTGCCTCAGAATTATGCTGCCCATCGTTCATAACCTGTCCGACACAGCAGAACCCGCGCCCTCTAAAGGTCAGATTGTAGGGTATAGAGGCAAACCGCTTTCCGTGCTGGTGGTCGATAATGATGCGCTCCAGCGTGACTTTCTGGAGGCCTTGTTGGTGCCGCTAGGCTTTGGTGTGCATCAAGCGTATGACGGCCTTTCAGGCCTTCACGCCGTGGCGCAATTCCACCCAGATATGGTGCTGCTGAGCGTGAAAATGCCCGGTGAAAACGATCTGGTAACGGCGGCTAAAATACGCTCAGAACACCCACGCAAACCAGCTATCATTATAGTTTCTGCCTGCAATGCCGAACTAAATGCAGATGCAGACAGAGCCGCAGATTATGATGCTTTTGTTACAAAACCCGTTGATAGTAACACCTTACTCACCACTATCGGCCACGTACTACACCTAGAGTGGATTTACGTGAATGACGATGAGGTGGAAATCGACATACCTGATTTTTCTAACGATTATTTTTCGGGTCTTTCATCGAAAATTCGACAGTCTTTCCACAAAATTCGCCAAGCATCAGAGCTGGGGCATGTTCGAGGCGTGGAAAACGTGCTGAATTCTCTCGCAATCGAAACGGAATCTGATAGAATATTTATTGCGATAATAAAACGGTATGTGCGTGACTTTGACCTGGCAGCAATAACCAGAGCAATTAACGATGCCGAATTATGATCAACTGACAGAAAGAGCACAGCCATGTGTTCTGGTTGTCGATGATATGCCTCAGTCACTGCATTTTGTGACAGCTGCACTGGAGGAAGCAGGCATGACCGTGCTTATAGCTCGTGATGGTTTTGCGGCACTGGACCTTCTTAAGAAGGTGGTGCCCAATATTATTATGATGGATGGGTTAATGCCGGGTCTAGATGGTTTTGAGGTTACGCGGCGGCTACGGGCCGATCCAACGTTTACTCATGTGCCGGTTATTTTTATGACAGGCCTGACCGGAACTGAGCACGTTGTGCAGGGCCTTAAAGCGGGGGGCGTTGATTATATTCGTAAGCCGGTTGATGTGAACGAACTGGTGGCACGTGTACATGTACATTTGCACAATGCCAGAACAGGGCAGGCTGTTACGCAGGCACTCGATTTTGGTCACCGCCCAACCGTTGGTGTCGATAATCAGGGCATCTTGTTGTGGCACACCCCACAGTCCGCTGTTGTTTTAACTAGTGCTTTTCCCGGTTGGGCCATTAATCAGCCTCTGCCAGAGCCACTGCGTGCCGTCATCATCAACCTCCTCCAGCAGCGCTCCCTTGCGATGCGGCAAACAATAGAGGTTGCTGGTGGGGTGATAGAGTGTGTGTTGATGGGGACAATGGATGACAGCATAAACGCAATATCGCTTTTATTAAAACGCCCAGGTGACGAGGAGCGTTTGCTTGAAACACGCCTTGGGCTTACGGTGCGTGAGGCACAAGTATTGCTCTGGATCAGCAAGGGTAAGTCTAACAGAGACGTGAGTATTATCTTGAACATCAGCCCACGCACGGTCAACAAACATCTTGAGCAGATCTTTGTTAAACTTGGTATTGAAAACAGAACATCAGCCGCAGCTATTGCTATGGCAACAATGACTAAGTGAGGACAGATCAATATTATAAAAATCTATTGACTAACAAAATAGAATAAGTCTTTTCCTTCACGTAGCTATCACTTAAGGGAGTATAAAATAGATGCCGACATTGCCCGTCGCTCATAATGCCCCTTTTAGGGTAAAGAGCGCAGGAATATCAGTATGCTGCAAGAATAGGCTGTCATGATGCCGAATTTTCTTCTCAGCAACCTTAAGCAGGCTCGTAGCGCGCTTGAACAGGGCAACGTGCCAAAAACACAATCTCTTGCCATGGCCGTCTTGGCGCAAGATGCTCGTTCAGCCGCTGCATATTTTCTGCTCGGTGTTTGTGAAATGACAAGGGGAAACATACGTTCAGGAAAAGATCTTTTAGAAACATCTGTTGGTTTTGAACCCTCTGTGGAAGGTTGCGCCCAGCTAGCACGTGTTTTTTTACTATTGCGGCGCGATGCAGATGCCTTAGCTGCGTTGCAGGAAGCCGAAGCTTGCTTAAACACTGGCAAAGAATCTGATGCTATAACGCGCGATACAATAGGCTGTGCCTATTCGCGTTTAGGTATGCACGCGGCATCTCTCGCACATTTTGAAGCGGCAACCCGTGGTGCGCCAAGTAATACAGCATTTTTTTATAATTGGGCAGTAGCTTTAAGCTTTGTTGGGCGGATAGATGAGGCGGATAAGGCTTTTGAGGCCCTTATAGCCCGTGCTCCTGATAATGCACGGGCTCACCACGGTTTGAGTGGGTTGCGGCGGCAAACTGCAGAGCGTAACCATGTGCCCCGTTTACGCGCAACACTAGCTCGGGCAGAAGACCCAGAAGCGCGTTTACTGCTGGGTTATGCGCTGTCAAAAGAACTCGAAGAAATTGGGCAGGCAAAGGAGTCTTTTCAGTTTTTGTTTGATGCCAACAAAGCACATAAAAAGCAGTTGGCGTATAGCATTGAGCAGGATGAAAAAATTTTTGATGCTATAGAACAAAATTGGCCGCTTTATGCTCAAGCGCCCGTCAATAATGCGCCTGTAGAGGAACCGGTTTTTATTATAGGTATGCCACGAACAGGTACAACCTTGGTGGATCGTATTATTTCCTCTCATCCAGATATGGTGAGCGCTGGTGAACTTCAGGCTTTTCCCATCGCAGTCAAAGCCGCCTCTGGTGTCAGAACCAGATTGGTTCTGGATGTGGAGACAATTGCGAAAGCTGCAGATAAAAACCTTGGTATGATAGGGCGCGACTATATTGCGCGTGCACGCTCACATTTGCCAGCACAAGGCATGCGGTTTAGCGACAAATTTCCCGGCAACTTTATGTATGCAGGGCTTATCGCCAGAGCGCTGCCCTCTGCACGTATTATTTGCCTGCGCAGACATCCGATGGATACCGTTTTAAGTAATTTCAAAAACCTATTTGCTACAACATCACGTTATTACGACTACAGCTATAGCATAGAGGATATTGCCAGATATTACGTGCGTTTTGATAGATTAATGCGTTTTTGGCAACAGGAAATACCGGAGCGTATCTTGGAGGTGCAGTATGAAAATATTGTTCTAGACCAAGAAAACATCACGAGGAGTATTCTCGAACATTGCGGTTTAAGCTGGAACGATGCCTGCCTTTCTTTTCATAAGAACAATGCCGCAGTGTCTACACCGAGCGCGGCTCAGGTGCGCCGTCCACTTTACCGAGATGCTTTAGAACGTTGGAAGCAGCATGAGGAAGATTTAATGCCTGCACGTCATATTTTGGAGCAGGCAGGAATTACATTGTAGAAAACCATCCTTTTTTGACGTGTGTAAAAGTGGTGGTTTTTTACCCCGTTGTATCATTCTTCCTGCAAAATGTTTGGTATAGTTAGTTTCTGCATGATGCTCTTTGTTCTTTTAGGTCTGCTCCCATGTTCAGTGTTGTTATGATTGCTTGTCGAGGGTAAACTGATGTCATGTTCTCAAAAAATGTCTTCTGTTAAAGCTGTATCTGAGCTCTCTGGGGCGGAAGATCTTGCGCAGTTTGGCTATGGTCAGGAATTGCGCAGAGAATTAGGGCCATTTGCATCTTTTGCATCTGGTTTTTCATTTGTATCTATTTTATCGACAATTTTCGAACTTTTTGCTACGGGTTATGGCTTTGGTGGTCCGCTTTTTTTCTGGACATGGCCGATCGTTTTTATCGGCCAGTTTTCTACTGCGCTCTGCTTTGCAGAACTTGCTGCTTCTTATCCTGTGGCCGGAGCGGTGTACCAATGGTCTCGGCGTTTATCCAATGACAGCATAGGCTGGTCTGCGGGCTGGTTTATGCTGCTTGGCTATATTATGAGTGTGGCGGCCATTGCTATTGCCATGCAATCTGTGTTGCCAAGTGTCTGGATTGGCTTTCAGGTTCTTGGGGGTGATACAGCCTTGGGTTCGCCAACAGGGGCGGCCAATGCTGTTATTTTAGGAACAGTGGCCATTGCTATTTGCTCCCTAATCTCTTCCCTAGGGGTGCGGGCAGCAGCTACGGCAACAGCAATCGGTGTGTATTGTGAAATAATCGGTTTGATTATCCTGCTTGTTGTTTTGTTTACCCATACCAGTCGTGGCCCGTCTGTTGTGCTGGGCGGCGGAGTGCAATCACCCACATTCTGGAGTTTTTTGTCATCTACCTTAATGGCGGCCTATGTCATGTATGGGTTTGATAGCGCAGCAGAGCTCTCAGAAGAAACCAATGACCCACGACGCACCACGCCCAAAGCTATTATTCAGTGTCTTATGGTTTCATTTTTTGGCGGGGCTCTTATGGTCATGGGGGCTCTTATGGCCGCGCCATCGTTAACAGACGGCAATTTGGCCAAAGATGGTGTTTCCTATGTTTTGGCTGCTGTAACAGGTGGTTTTGCAGGGCACGTACTGTTTGCAATGGTCGCAATTTCCATTCTCTCTGCCACTCTTGCCATTCAAAACGCGGCAGCAAGAGTTATGTTTTCGATGGCGCGCGATGGTGCGTTGCCTCTGTCTCCTTTTTTGACACGCGTATCAGTCAGAACCGGAACACCTTGGGTTGCAACACTCGTAGTAACTGTGCTGGCTATAGCACTGTTGTGGCTGTCTTACGGTGACTCCGCTATTTTTAGTGCTTTGTGTTCTGTTACGACTGTTACAATTTATTTTGCTTATTTGTTGGTTACCCTCCCTATGCTTATTTTACGCATCAAGGGTGTTAACCCTGTCTCAGGGGGTATGGAGTATTTTTATTTGGGACGGAGTAAAGGGCTTATCATTAATTTTGTTGCTGTTGTTATTGGGGCTCTTCTACTTGTTAATGTGGCGTGGCCAAGATTGTCTGTTTTTGACCCCGGCAATACCCACTGGTATCTACATTATTTTCCGATTATTTTTATGGTTGTTGCGTCTGTTTTTGGTCTTATTACATATAAATACAAGAATAAATAAGCCGGGTTACCGTTTAAGCCCGCTATGGCTAATCGACATTCAGGATTCCCAAATAGGCTAATCGCTGCTTCATAGGTCTCCGTGTTGATAGGAGGAGAGGGTGATGGGGATCCTAAATGTCGATTGGCCCTAAAAAGCGCATGAAGGAGAGACGCTCATTGATCAGGTATTCCGTCCGTTCGTCGGACAGATTGTTCAGCGTCTGGATCACTAGGATTTTGAACATCAGCACCGGATCAAACGGTGGACGATCGCCTCTACTACCGTCTGCATAGGCCAGAGCTTTATCTAGGTCAGGACGAAATGCTTCGAAATCCACAGTCCGGGAAAATGCTTCGAGCTGATCACTAAGCCCGCTCAGCCCAGCAAGTCCCTCTTCAACATCAAAGAAATCTAGTTGCTTCATGCAGCCATTCCCTCACTCTCCCTATGAGGAATGGAGTCACAAAAAAGGGCCAAAAACCACTGCTTTTTTCGAATCCTCCATTTGCATCCATGGTGCGTTTGAGTGATCTATGCACCTATACTGAAAATGTCAGTAATTGTCGGTATCGGCGCTTGCGTGTCCCCGTAACCATCTGACTACTATGTTATGCAGCAACGTGAATGTTGGGGTATAGAAAGGGGTATTCCATCGGAATGTCGCTATATATGATTTATGTAAATCATATAATTATTTAAAATTATTGATTGTCTCTCTCTCTCCGTCAGCCACAAAATCCCAAATAAAAATAACTAGCTTACAAACAGTGGTTGATAGCTCCATCGACCTTGTCGGTAGTGCTCCTGCGCTAGCTCTTTTACGCTTAAAAAGAACGCCGGAGTATGTGGCTGCCGGTTAGAAGGAACCTTTCCCTGTGGATAAGCAAAGCTAACGTATAGCTTGGGTCTGTTAATAAGTGGGCGTGCCAGCGCAGCCAGAATGAAGGACCTTCAATCGGACTGCTCCAATAAGATCAGGCAACGCGATTAATCATCAGGGTGAAATCTTAGAACGATTTTTCGGTTATGCTCGACGACAGGAACGCCATTTTTCATAGCAGGCTTGTATCTGGCGGTTTGGCAGTATTTTAGTGCTTCAGCATTGAAATCGGGATTAGGGTTTGGTGTTATTCTGCAATTTATTGCACGCCCGTCTTCGCTGATATCTGCGTAAATGGTAACGGCGCTATCCTGCCATTTTTTTAACTCAGACGGGCTCATGCGTATTGGGTTGTGAGAGAGAGCCTGATGACTGACCTGTTGGAGTTGGGCTGTGCCGTCAGCTTTGGCCTCAGCGCAAAAGGCAAGAAGCCCGACGGTAATGACCATAAGTTTTTTCAAATTCGCCTCCCATTACAATACAGGAGACGTTAGCCGTACGGGACGGGGTGGGGGAGTCAAAAGCTCATCGCGGCGCGCATCTTCTTAAACACGTGTTCTGGAATAGACCATAGATGCGCATGCCGCACCCGATGCACGGAACCAAAGTCATGATCGGGTCCTTATAGACACTGTCTGGGGCGACGCTCAGGTCCACATCAACATTACAATCTGGTCCGGAATGACGGGCGAGAGGGCGGTCGAGGCCTCATACCAACAGGAAGGATCGCTTATCATGATTACCGTGCATCATCTGGATAATTCACGTTCCCAGCGGATCCTCTGGCTGCTGGAGGAACTGGAATTGCCCTATGACATTAAGTTTTATAAGCGCGACCCCAAAACCATGATGGCCCCAAAATCTCTGTTGGCCGTTCATCCTCTGGGCAAGGCTCCCGTCATCACAAATACTGATGGTAATGTGACGCTGGCAGAAAGCGGGGCGATTATCGAATATCTTATTAATCAGTACGGCAACGGCCGATTGGCACCTGCGCGCGATACACCCGAGTATATCCGCTTCATCTACTGGCTGCATTATGCAGAAGGGTCGGCTATGCCGCCGCTTCTGCTCAAACTGATATTCGGGATGCTGCCCGAAAAGGCTCCTTTGCCTTTCCGTCCTTTTGCTTTCCTGATTGCAAAAGGAGCACAGACAAAATTTATCAATCCGCAGGTTAAACTGCATATGGATTATTGGGAACGCAGCCTGTCCGACAGCGCATGGTTCGCCAGTAATGATTTTACCGCGGCGGATATCCAGATGAGCTTCCCCCTTGAAGCCGCCGCCGCCCGCGCCGAGGCAACGGACGGTCGGCCTCATGTGAAAGCGTTCCTGAGCCGTATCCATGCCCGTCCGGCTTATCAACGCGCCTTGCATCGTGGTGGGGCTTATGCTTACGCAAATGATGGCAGCAAGCCTGCTTCCTGAGGAATTAGACGTGCCGCGTAGTCAGACGGCGGTCCCTTAGTCAGTTGTCCACGTGATATTTAACGGTCACCAGATGGTCATGCTCGATCACAGGAACACCGTTTTTGATGGGGCGGCGATATTTCTCATTACGGCAATAATCCAGAGAGATATCGTCAAGATCAGGTTTTTCGCTTGAAACAATTCGACAGTTTACGTTGTGGCCGTCTTTGCTGATGTCGGCTTTCATCACAACGGTGGCTTCCGCGTTGTTCTGTGCCGTCGGTTCTGGAGAAGCCGGTGCAGTCGGGACAGGCTGAGACGTGCTCATATCGTCCGCAGGTGCCAGGGGCTTTTCCTGCGTTGCGCATGCCGCCAAAAAAAATGTGAGTGTTGCCGGAATAATTCTTTTCAAATTCGCCTCCTGCGCGATTGGGAAGACGATAGCCGGATGGAGCGAAGCTGGAAACGTCTTCGTTCTGCTCAGGATCAAGGGGCTTTTTTCTCGGTTGCCAGGCATCCCTGCCGCGTGCAGTGGCGATGGAGAAAATCCTGCTTCCCATCCCATGAACGCTGGAGCACCCACGGAGACCATTGATGTCCAAGAAGGTGACAAATGAGGCGTGACCTGAACCATCTCATGATTGAGTTTTTCCTTTCGGGAGCAGGCGTTTCTGATCTTTTTAAAAACAGAATTTTGTAAAAGTTCTTTTGAGAATCATAAGGGGAGCGGGGCTAATTTAAGAAGGAGTTTGTCCCAAAACCTGCTCCATCCACGCAGCAACACTAAACAAATGGTCATCGCGCATATGATGCCCCATCGCCATGATCCCAACCGGCGCGGAGCCTTGCTCATGGCAGGGCAGGCTGATGGCGCAGCGGTCCAGAAAATTGGTGATTGTCGGGTTACGCAGAAGCAGCAGGTTGGTGGCGGCGTACACGGCGTCATCCTGCAGGTCATCAATGCGGGGAGCAATGATAGGCACTGTGGGCATCAGGATGGCGTCATACGCGTCCAGTGCCTCGGCAGCTTTGGCAATCAAGGAGCGGCGACGCAGCCGGAGTGTAATGTAGTCTACGGCAGTCTGTTCTTTGCCACGCAAAATGCGCTTTAAAACAAAGGGATCATAAAGATCCCCGTGGTCTTCAATTAGTTTTGCATGCCATGTGAGAGATTCGGGTGCGGGAAAACCGCCCAGCGCGTTAATCTCCGGCAGGGTGCCCAGCTCTGGGAAGGTCACATCCGTCAGAATAGCGCCAGCCTGCTCAAGCCTTTGGAGCGCCTGCTCATAGGTACGGGCCACAGTGTCATCCACACCCGCAGTCACGTAGTTACGCAGCACCCCCAGACGCGGGGCGCTGACGGTGTCTGCCACAGGCGCATCGGTCGGGTTGATGCTCTGCCCGGACAAGGCGCGGTCCGCCGCCCAGCAGCAGGACACGGTGCGCCCCAGACTGCCGATGGAATCCAGCGTAAAAGACAACGGAACTGTGCCTGCTGTGGAAATGCGGGAGGCGGTGGGCTTGTAACCAACAAGTCCGGTCAGGGCTGCGGGGATACGGCAGGAGCCGCCTGTATCACTGCCAATGCCGATCGCAGCCATCCCATCTGTGACCGAAATGGCCGCCCCCGAGGAAGAGCCCCCCGGAATGCGACGGTTTGCTCTGTCCCACGGATTGGCGGGAGTGCCTGTATGCGGATTGATGCCCACGCCCGAGAACGCAAATTCGGTCATGCTGGTGCGGCCAATGGAAATCAGCCCTGCTTTGCGCACATTAGCAATAGCGGGAGCGTCCTGTGTGGCGGGAG
The DNA here is from genome assembly GCF_001580615.1 of Acetobacter malorum. Classification (GTDB taxonomy): domain Bacteria; phylum Pseudomonadota; class Alphaproteobacteria; order Acetobacterales; family Acetobacteraceae; genus Acetobacter; species Acetobacter malorum. The sequence continues at coordinate 96,235 of NZ_LHZC01000050.1, read as the reverse complement.
CGGCGTCTTCCAGAATGCGGGAGCCTGCTTTGGTCACGGACCCGGCTTCATCAAACAGATCTTTGACTGAGACCGGGAGGCCCGAAAGAGCGGGAAGGGGACCGCCCAGCTTGCGCAGGCGGTCACTCTCATCCGCCGCAGCGCGAGCGGCAGCGGCAGCGGCATGCACGGCGACAAACGTGCGGGAACCCTCACCCTGTGGGTCCGCAATGCGGTCCAGCGCCTGTTCCACCAGATCCCGACTGCGCAGCCTGCCGTCTGCCAGAGCCTCTGCCATAGAAAGAAGGGACTGAGGGGCAGTGCTCATGCAGACAAACTCCGTCTTGCGCCCCGCGTCAGGCGGGGCGACTTAATCCAGGGTGTGCGATCAGGCTGTGGGAGCCGGGTCTTTCAGCGTTACAATCAGCGGGACATGGTCGGACGGGCGCTCCATGGCGCGCTCTTCCTTGTCGGGCTGTGCATCAATCAGCCGCTCCGCCACGCGGGGGGAGAGCAGGGCGTGGTCAATACGCAGGCCGCAGTCACGCTGCCATGCGCCAGCCTGATAATCCCAGAATGTATACGCGGTGCCGGTGGGGTGGACGGCACGCAGAGCATCGGTCAGCCCCAGCCAGACCAGACGCCGCCATGCGGCACGGCTTTCAGGCCGCACCAGTGCATCGTCTGGTCCCAGAGCGCCGGGGGCGCAGTCTTCAGCAGTTGGGCAGACGTTATAATCTCCAGCCAGCACAAAATCGGTTTCAGACTGCATGAAGCTTTGGGCGCGGCTGGCGAGGGCATCGAAAAACGCCAGTTTGGTTGCATAGCCTTCTTCCCCACCGGAATTGCCATTGGGGAGGTAGAGGTTGCCCAGTGTCACGCCCTGTGTGCGCACTTCAACATAGCGGGCGGCGGGGTTTTCAAACCCCGGCAGGTGGTCGGTCGTGGTTTCAAACTCACCCCGCACCAGTGTCGCTACGCCATTGTAGGATTTCTGGCCCACAACGGCGCATTTATAGCCAGCATCCTGAAAGATTTCGGCAGGAAACTGCGCGGTTTCGCATTTGATTTCCTGCATCATCAGCACATCTGGTTCGTGGCGTTTTAGCCAGTCCAGAATCAGGTCTTGCCGTTGACGGACAGAATTGACGTTCCAGCTGGCGATTTTCATGCGACGGAAAAGCTCGTGCCGCACCCGCAGGAGGAGGCTGCATTCGGGTTGTTCACGGTGAAATGCGCGCCCATCAGCTTGTCCGCAAAGTCCAGCTGCGCACCGGCCAGCAGGTCGAGGCTGACAGGGTCCACCACCACCAGAGCCTCGCCCTTGTCCAGTCTGATGTCATCCGGCTCAATATCATCCGGGCCAATCAGTTTGAACTGATACTGGAAGCCATTACAGCCCCCGGCTTCCACCGCCACGCGCAGGGCGGCAGGCGGGGCTTTCCCCTCTGCGGAAGCAGAAGCGGTGCGTGATGCAATCACGCGGGCAATGCGCGCGGCTGCGGCATCGGAGACGGAAAAGGGCTGGGGCTGGGTCATGTCTTTGTAGATAGCGTGCGCGGGCTCTGGTTTGAAGGGGCAGTGAGGGCGTGCATGGTCAATTTTCACGCAATGGCCTAGTGTGCCTCTTCTGTGGACGCGGGAGTAAAACCGCCCACACCAGAGCAAGCAGGACCGGAAGACTTATGGGATTACAGGCTGCCGCACAGATGTCTCTCGCACCCTACGCCGTGCATATGGCACCAGAGCGGGGGCGCCGCTTGCATGCGGAAGAGGACTCACTCACCCGCTCCCCCTGGCAGCGTGACCGGGACCGTGTGGTGCATTCCTCCGGCTTTCGTCGCCTGCAATACAAGACGCAGGTCTTCATCAACCATGAAGGCGATTTTTTTCGCACTCGACTGACCCATTCTCTGGAAGTCGCACAGGTGGCGCGCTCCATGGCGCGGTATCTGCGGCTGGATGAGGACCTGACGGAAGCTGTGGCTCTGGCGCATGATCTGGGCCACACGCCGTTTGGTCATGCGGGGGAAGAAGCTCTTGCCGCCCAGATGCAGCCATGGGGCGGGTTTGACCATAATACGCAGGCCCTGCGGCAGGTGACCCTGCTGGAGCGGCGCTATCTGGCGTTTGATGGCCTGAATCTGACTTGGGAAACACTGGAAGGGCTGGCCAAACATAATGGCCCGGTAAGGAATCCCTCCGCCCGTTTGCGGGAGATTGATGCACAGTGGTCGCTGGATCTGGGGACGTATGCGTCGGCTGAGGCGCAGGTGGCCGCTCTTGCGGATGACATTGCCTATCACGGGCATGATCTGGATGACGGCGTAAAATCCGGCCTGCTTTCACTGGATGATCTGGTGGATGTGCCGCTGGTAGGGGATGCTCTGCGGGATGCCCGCAAGCTGGCCGCCAATTTACCGAAGGACACCCCGCACATAAAGCAGCGCATCCGGCACGAAATGGTCCGGCGTGTGATTCATGCCCTGACAACCGATGTGCTGGTTTGCACCCGTAAGCGGCTGGCCGATCTGGCCCCGCAGAGCGTGGAAGAGATTCGGGCGGCATCGGAACCCGTTGTGGCCTTCAGCCCGGAGATGGCAGAGGCCAACAAGAGCATCAGGAAGTTCCTGTTTGCCAAGCTTTACCGCCACTGGCGCGTCAACCGCATGACCTACAAGGCCAAGCATGTGACGTCCGAACTGTTTACCATTCTGGTGGAGTCGCCCCAATTGCTGCCCGATGGCTGGCGCGAGCCCGCTCTGGCGGGAGACGAGGCCGGATTGCGGCGTACAGTGGCCGATTATGTCGCCTCCATGACGGATCGCTACGCGATGGAAGAACATCGCCGGTTGACTGATCTGTCCATAGCAGGCTGAAAACGCGGTTCTACCGCTTTCTTTGGGATCTTGAGTGTAATGTCAGACTGTTTGTTCCAGCGTTATCGTCACCACGTTCTGGCCGCCGTTCGGGCGATGCTGCCTGATGTGTCGGAAGAAACGCTGGCCCGTGTGGAAGTCACCCCGGCGCGTGACCCCTCGCATGGGGATATGGCAACCAATGCGGCCCTGCTGCTGGCCAAACCGGCGCGCCGCAAGCCTGCCGACATTGCAACGGACCTTGTTGCCGAGCTGGAAAAGGTTGAAGGCGTTGCCCGCGTGGCCGCTGCCGGTCCGGGCTTTGTAAACATCACGCTCACCCCGGACGTGCTGCGCGCTACCCTGCCTGCCGTGCTGAAGGCAGAGGAAGCCTACGGCGAGTCGCAGTCTGGTGCCGGTGTGCGGGTAAATGTGGAATATGTGTCCGCCAACCCCACCGGCCCGATGCATGTGGGCCATTGCCGTGGCGCCGTGGTGGGTGATGCGCTGGCCAACCTGATGGCCAAGGCAGGCTTTGACGTCACCAAGGAATTCTACATCAACGATGCCGGCGCGCAGGTTAAGGCGCTGGCATGGGCAGTTTACTGGCGCTACCTGCAGGCTCTGGGCACCACCGTGACGGAAGAGGCGTTTGACGCTCTGACCCCGACCGGCCTGCAGTATCGTGGTGAGTATCTGATCCCGGTGGGGGAAGCGCTGGTTGCCCAGTATGGCGATAATCTGGCGGAACCCGGCGCAAATCCGGCCCCGGAACTGACCTGGCTGGATACGGTGCGTGACTTTGCCGTGGCGCAGATGCTGCTGGTCATCAAAGATGATCTGGCAGCCCTTGGTGTGCACCAGAATGTCTTTACGTCTGAGGCACAGGTGCTGCGTGATGGCGTGACAGATGCCGCCATTGATAAGCTGGAAAAACAGGGCCTGCTGTACGAGGGCGTGCTTGAGCCCCCCAAAGGCAAGCTGCCGGATGACTGGGAAGAGCGCGAGCAGCTTCTCTTCCGTTCCACCCAGTTTGGTGATGACGTGGATCGCCCGATGCGTAAGTCGGACGGCACCAACACCTACTTCGCTAATGACATTGGCTATCATGCGGACAAGGTGGCCCGTGGGGCGCAGATGATGGTGGATGTGTGGGGGGCGGACCATGGCGGTTACGTCAAACGCATGAAGGCCGCCGTGCGCGCTGTGACGAATGATGCTGTGCCGCTGGAAGTAGTGCTGTGCCAGATTGTGCATATCCTGCGTGACGGCCAGCCGGTGAAAATGTCCAAGCGGGCAGGCACCTTCGTCACGCTGCGGGATCTGATTGATGAAGTGGGCAAGGATGCCGTGCGCTTCACCATGCTCACCCGCAAAAGCGATGCGCAGATGGAGTTTGATCTGGATCTGGTTGTGGCGCAAAAGCGCGATAACCCGGTCTTTTACGTGCAGTATGCCCATGCGCGTTGCCGCTCCGTGCTGCGGGCCGCGCAGGAAGAAGGCTCTTATGGGGCCATCACGCCGGACGCTCTGGCTGCCGTGCCGCTGGATTGCCTGAATTCCGATGCAGAAATGGCACTGGTGCGCCGTATGGCAGAATGGCCGCGTCTGGTGGAAGCAGCGGCACTTGCGCGGGAACCGCATCGCGTGGCCTTCTATCTGGCGGAGCTGGCGGGTGACTTCCACGCGCTGTGGAACCGTGGGCGGGATGATGCGTCTCTGCGCTTTCTCCAGCCCGATGCGCCTGATGCCACGCGGGCGCGGCTGGCACTGGTTGCAGCAACCGCAACTGTTATCCGGTCCGGGTTGGCTGTCATGGGCGTAGAGCCTGTGGAGGAGATGCGTTAATGAGCGAAGACAACAAAGGTTCTTTTGACGAGCGGATCAACCGTGCGCGGGAACGCATGAGCACGGATTATGATGCGCCGCCTCCGCGCCGCCCGGCTGCCCCTGCAGGCGGCGTAGGGGCAGGCGTGATTTCTCAGTTTCTGAGCAGCGATACCGGAACCCGCAGGCTGGTTTACGGGGCTGCCGGGCTGGGTGGCCTGCTGGTGCTGGGCATTGGGGGCTGGGCGCTGATGGGCCACCACCAGAGTGGTGTGCCCGTTCTCGGACCGCCGCCGGTTGCCATGAAGACCAAACCGGTTGATCCGGGCGGGATGCAGGTTGATGGCCTGAGCACACCGGAGGCTGATGATGGGCAGGCGCATCCGGTTCCCGCGCCGGAAAAGCCTAATCCGGGGGCGCTGGCCGCACAATATGGCCAGCAGGCAGCCAAAACGGCAGCCACGGAAGGTTCCGCCCCCGGTGACGTAGCATCTGCCGATCAGGCCAAAGCTCCCCCCGCCGGAGCGGATGGGGCTGCGCCGGAAGGTGACGCGTCTGCTCCTGCGGGCACGTCTGCACAAACCGATGCTCCTCAGCAGCCTGAAAGCCTGCCTGAAACGGGCACAGGTGTTGCGGATGATTCCGCTTCCGGGGATGCCGCAGCCAACGCACCGGCAGCACCCCCCGCTGCTCCCGTGCCCAGCAAGGTAGCTCCCAAACCCGCACCGAAAAAGGTTGCGCCTGCGGAGGACACTGAAGCCGCCCGTAAAACGGAAGAGGCCGCCCCGGCGGCCAGTGCAGGCACCGGTGGGAAGTTCCGCGTTCAGCTGGCGGCACTCCAGAACGAAGCTCAGGCACAGCAGGAATGGAGCCGCCTGAAAACGCGCTACCCGACCCTGTTTGCAGACCGCTCACCGGTGATCGAAAAAGTACAGCGGGATAACGCTGTATTCTATCGCCTGCGGGTGGGGGGCTTTGCCTCTGTGGCGGAAACGCGCAGCTTCTGTAGTGCCGTGCGGGAACGCGGGCTGGGCTGCACACAGGTCCATTAAGGGCAGACAGAATGGATGCCGCGCAGCCGCCTGAGAGCGTGCCAGAGCTGGAAACATCAGAGCCTCTGCCAGACCCGGCAGAGGCTTCTGGCGCTGCTGTTGCGGTAGGCGCGGACGCTGGCGGGGATGGCGGTGTGCCGCGTGTGCCCCTGCTGTCACTGGACGGGTTTGAAGGCCCGCTGGATCTGTTGCTGGATCTGGCGCGGGCGCAGAAGGTTGATCTGTCCCGCATTTCCATCCTGCAACTGGTGGAACAATATCTCGCGGTTGTGGAATCTGCCCGCAAAGTGCGACTGGAACTGGCGGCGGACTGGCTGGTTATGGCAGCCTGGCTGGCCTGGCTAAAATCCCGCCTGCTGCTGCCAGCAGAAGATGAACTGGCTGCGGAGGGGGAAGATGCCGCCGAGCTGTTGCAGGAACGGCTGATTGAGCTGGCCTGCATGACGGAGCTGGCCCGCTGGCTGGAGGTCCGGCCTCGGCTTGGGCGTGATGTCTTTGCCCGAGGTGAAAGCGAAACCCTGATTGAAATTGACCGCTCGGGTCTGGCGCTGGATATGCCGCAACTCATGCGCGCCTATATGGCGGCCATGCGGCGTAACGCCCGGAAGCGTATTTACGCGCCCCGCACCATCCGGTTCTGGACGGTGCAGGATGCACTTGCCCGCCTGACGCGCCTGCTGGGCAAAACTCCACCGGGCTGGAACAGTCTGGATGCTTTTTTGCCGGAGCAGTTACCGGAAGAAGGCGTGGGGGAAGAAGCCATGCGCCAGCGTCGGGCTGCCGTGGCAGGCACCCTGATTGCGGGATTAGAACTGGCCAAAAGCGGTCGGCTGGAACTGCGGCAGGATGAAACCTTCGGCAAAATCATGCTGCGCCCGCATGAGGAGCAGGACGTTCCGCCGGACGAGGATGCTGACTATGTGAATGATGCCGCAAGGGCCAGCACGCAGCCAAAGGACGTTGAAGCAGCGCAGGGAAGTGCTACGCCAGTCGCGGATGATGACAGGCCCGGACGCAAGACGCGGCGCACAGGCAGGGAGACCCCATGAGCGAAAAATCTGAGACGATCCCGCACGCTTCGCAGGCATCGCCCTCACAGGCGGCGGCGGGTGCGCCGGAAATCATAGCCGCTCTGTCTGGTGCTGAACCGCAAGGGACAGATGCTGCGTTTGCCGTGCCGGATGATGCCGTGCGTCTGGCGGAAGCTCTGATTTTTGCGGGCACCGAACCGGTCAGCCTTCGGCGTCTGGCGGAATTGCTGGAACTCCGGCAACTGGTGCCAGAGGGCGTGGAAGACCTCGGGGCTTTCGTGGCAGCTGTCATGGGGGCGCTGGTGGCGCGGTATGAAGGACGCGGCGTCCTGCCGGTGGAAGTGGCTGGCGGCTGGCAGTTCCGCACGGCGCCAGATCTGGCTCCGGCTTTGACCCGTGTGCTGGAAAAACCCCGTCGGCTGCCGCGTGCGGTTATGGAGACGCTGGCGATTATTGCCTATCACCAGCCCTGTACCCGCGTGGAAATTGAAGAAATTCGCGGCGTCAGCCTCGGCCAGAATGTGCTGGATACGTTGATCGAGGCCTCTCTGGTTGCCCCGCGCGGACGCAAGGAAGTGCCGGGTCGCCCGGTGCTGTGGGGCACAACGCCCGATTTCCTGCGGCATTTCGGCCTGCGTGCTCTGTCGGACCTCCCCCGGCGCGAGGAGCTTCTGGTGGATGTGCCGGATACGCTGACCTCTGGCAGAAAGTCCGCACACGATGGATCAGCGGAGCCGCAGGAAAGTGGGCCGGATGAGGCGCATGATAGCCACAGCATCGTTTTGTCAGGCACGGTCCTGTCTCTAGATGGGGAAACGACGGTCCATAGCGCTTCAACAAAGGCTGCAGAGCATATCACTTCAGAGCCGGAAGCGCCTGAAGAGCATTTGGGTAATGCCGAGGAAACTGTTCTCCCCGCAGGCGATGCAGAAGGCGATGCGGTTGAAACGGACCCTGACTTAACCCCTGCTGAGGGGGAGATTGCCCCCGTTCAGCCGGAACTGGAACCGGACGCGGAAACTCTGCCTGAGGACGTATCTGCTGAGCCGGAAGCAGATGCCGGAGCGCCAACTGTTTCCGAGCCGGGGCGGTCGTGATAGATCTGCGGCGTCTGCGCGTAAATCCTGCCTTCTCCGGCATACTGCTAAGGGGCGGGGCTGCGCGTGCAAGAGAGACGCATGGGGGGAGAGGCCCGTTCTCCCGCTTCATGCTGATGGGTGGTCCTGCGGATGTTTGATTTTGCCTGGTCGGAAATTGCGCTGATAGGAGCGGTGGCGCTGGTCGTCATTGGTCCGAAGGATCTGCCTGTGGCCATCCGGGGGCTGGCCGGGTTTGTCAAAAAAGCACGCAAGCTGGCGAGTGAGTTTCAGTCGCACGTGGATGAAATGGTGCGCGAGGCGGACCTGACGGAAGTGCGCGACCATGTGCGGGATCTGCGGAACCTGAATGTGCGGGGCCGCATCATGAAAGCTATCGATGGTGATGGCACGCTGGCACGGTCTTTCGATGAACCGCCGGGCGTTCGCCCCGCAGGCCCGCGCGGACTGGATGCGCCGCCGCGCCCCACCGCTGTTGCTGGCACGACCGGTGCTTCGACTGCCATGCTGGAAGAACGCAGCGTCGGTCTGCCGAGCTTGCCTCCTTCTGCGGCAAGCGGTGCTGGGCTGGATGATCTCAACCCACTGGTAGAAGATGAAGTGGTGGATGCCCCGCCGGAACTGCCGCCCAACCACGTGCGGCGGATTGTTAAGGAACGCACGCGGCTTTTCCCGCCTGCCATTCTGCCGCCGGTGCGGCTGATACACGGGCAGCGCCGGGTGGCACCGGGGCCAGCAGTGCCGGGCCAGTCAACAGGCGAATATCCTGCGCAAGCGGCTGACGGCATGGAGGCCGGGCGCGGGCTATGAAGGAGAACGAACCTCTGCAGGATGATCCCATTCACGATCAGCCCATGCCGCTGATTGACCATCTGCTTGAACTGCGCCGCCGCCTTTTATGGTCCGGCGCGGCCTTTCTGGTGTGTTTTGCGCTGTGTTACCATTTTGCAGGTGACATCTATCTCTTTCTGGCCCGGCCTCTGGGTGAGATCATGCGGCAGCAGGGTGAGCAGCCGCATCTGATCTATACGGCGCTGTATGAGGCCTTTTTCACCTATATCCGCGTGGCATTTTTCGGGGCGGCATTTATGTCCTTCCCCATTATTGCCATTCAGGCGTGGATTTTTATCGCACCCGGTTTGTACCGGTCGGAAAAGCGGGCTTTTGCTCCGTTTCTGATTGCAACGCCCATCCTGTTCCTGCTGGGTGCGGCGCTGGCCTATTACTTCATTTTCCCCATCGCATGGCGGTTCTTCCTGTCCTTCCAGACACCGGGCAGCTCTGGCGGCGTGCAGATTGAACTTCAGGCCAAGGTGTCTGAATATCTCTCGCTGGTCATGAAGCTGATTATGGCGTTTGGGGTCGCGTTTGAATTGCCGGTGGTGCTCACCCTGCTGGCGCGGGTGGGGATTGTCACCGCCGATATGCTCAAGCGCTTCCGTCGGTATGCCATTGTGGGGGCGTTTGTCATCGCCGCCATTCTGATGCCGCCGGATGTGATTACCCAGGTAGGGCTGGCGGTGCCGCTTGTCCTTCTTTACGAAATTTCCATTGTGGCAGCCCGGCTTGTTGAACCTAAGACTAAGCCGGACCCGCTGTCCGAAGAAACCACTCCAGAGGAAGAGGCTTCCTGATCCATGCATGATATCCGCGCTCTGCGCGCAGACCCTGCCGCTTTTGATGCCGATCTCGCCCGCCGCGGGATCGACCCCGTCGCGCAGAAGCTTGTCTCATGGGATGAAGAACGGCGTCAGGCTCAGACAGCCCTGCAGGAAAAACAGGCCCGCCGGAAGGCTCTGGCGCGTGAAATCGGCGGCATGAAGCGCACCGGTGGAGACAGCAGTGCGCTGGAAGCCGAAGGTATTGAAATCCGCGCTGAGATGGAAATACTGGAACGGCGTGTGGCCGATTTGGAAGGCCAGAGTGCTGAGATTCTGGCCAGCCTGCCCAACCGGCTTGACGCTTCCGTGCCGGATGGCCCGGACGAGACAGCCAATGTGGTCCAGCATGTGTGGGGCACGCCGCGTGAGTTCAGCTTTGCCGCGCGCCAGCATTTTGAACTTGGTGAAGCGCTGGGCCTGATGGACTTCGCCACGGCCTCCAAACTCTCCGGTGCACGGTTTGTGGTGCTGCGTGGCGCGCTGGCTCGTATGGCCCGCGCACTGGGGCAGTTCATGCTGGATCAGCACACGGATGAGAACGGCTACGAGGAAACTCAGGTGCCGGTGCTGGTGAATGATGCCGCCATGTATGGCACGGACAAGCTGCCCAAATTTGCGGACCAGTCCTTCCGCACGGAAGATGGCCGCTGGCTGATCCCGACGGCGGAAGTCCCGCTGACGGCGTCTGTCGCAGGTGATATTCTGGATGCCAGCACACTGCCCCGCCGTATGACGGCGCTGAGCCAGTGCTTCCGCAGTGAGGCCGGGTCTGCCGGGCGGGATGTGCGGGGGATGCTGCGTCAGCATCAGTTTGAAAAAGTGGAAATGGTGTCCGTCACCACTCCGGAAGAGAGTGAAGCAGAGCATGAGCGCATGACGCGCTGTGCTGAAAAAATTCTGGAAAAGCTGGAAGTGCCGTATCGCCGGGTTCTGCTGTGCGCGGGTGATACCGGTTTTGGCGCTGCCAAGACGTTTGATCTGGAAGCATGGCTGCCGGGTCAGGCAGCATGGCGTGAAATTTCTTCCTGCTCCAATACGCGGGACTTTCAGGCGCGCCGCATGAATGCCCGTTTCCGCCCGCAGGGTGGTGGCGCTCCGGTGTTTGTGCACACACTGAACGGCTCCGGTCTGGCTGTAGGCCGCACGCTGATTGCGGTGATGGAAAACGGCCAGAATGAAGATGGCTCCATCACGGTGCCAGAAGTTCTGCGGCCCTACATGGGCGGTCTCGAACGGATCGGCTAACAGCCGTTCTGTCAGGCGCGGGGTGGTGCTTTCTGGAATGTCAGCTGCACCATAAACCCGTCGTCCTGTCCGGGGATGGGGGAGAAAAGATCCATCCGAATGGCCATTTGCCGGGCGATTGTCCGTGCAATGGCCAGCCCCAGCCCGCTGCCCTCCGTGCTGGCATTGCCGCGTACAAACGGGTCAGTCAGACGGGTGAGCAAATCCGGCGCAAGCGGCGGGCAGGTATTTTGGATCGTCACACAGGTGCTCTGTTCCACCGCCTGTGCCTGACCAGCCGCAGCAGGGGCCTCTGCAACGCAGCAAGGGGGAACCGCAGCATTGGTCGAGACATGCACCTGCACGGCAGACCCCTGCGGACTATGGCGTAGGGCATTTTCCAGCAGATTGCGGAACAGGATGCCTGCCGCATCCAGATCTCCCAGAACATCCAGATGAGTCAGGTCGCCAGTTTCAATCACAATACGTGGGGAGGCGTGGTCGGGCCGGTCCAGCTCATCCGCCACCACATGCAGCACAGGCAGCAGATCAAACCGATCCCGCCGCAAGGCCGTGCCTGCTACGGCGCGTGACAGTTGCAGCAGTTTTTCCACCGTCCTACTTAGGCGATGGATCTGGCTGATGAGTGCATCCAGCCGTTGTGGGATGTTTGCAGTCTCCTGAGCAGTGTCATTTTCTGGTTTCGGAGTAACTGCGTCAGAGGCTTTGCGGAGGGCTATGGAACGCAGCATCTGCGCCTGTGCCAGCAGGGCGGCAATGGGGTTGCGGAGTTCATGCGCGGCATTGGCGGCAAAAGCGCGTTCTGCAGAAAGTGCTTTTTGCAAACGCTCTAAAAGAGAATTGACAGCGACCTGAATGGTTGAGAGTTCAACTGGCAAAGCCAGTTCCGGCACCGGCTTGAGGTTGCCGCTGCCACGTTCCCGGATTTCATCCTGCAAGCGCACCAGCGGGCGCAGCCCCCGGCGTACAATCCAGATGACCAGAAGCCAGATGCACGGCACCGAGCCGATAATGGGCAGCACGGCAATCAGAATGGCTTTATGGGTGGCCTGTGTGCGGTGCAGGCGGGGTTCACCTACCAGAATAAACCGGTCCACCTGTGCTGCAGGTGTTACATACACGCGGAACTGCGGCAGCATGTAAAATCCGCTGGAGAGCGGCACGGTAAAACGGGTTGCGGGCGCATTGGAGGACCGCAGCAGAACATGCCCTGCGGTATCGGTAATCTGATAGGCCAGCGATGTGGGTTTGATGTCGGACAGATGCGCCACATCATGGCCCGGCCCTTGCTGGTTGAGGGCCAGAACGGCAAATTGCAGTCGCTCGCCCACTTCCTGCAGGGAGTCATCCAGCCGTTCCGTAATCTCGTATTTTGTGAAACCGGCTGTCATCAGCGCGACAATTGCAAGACAGCCAATCACGACCCCCGTCACACCCCGGATCAGCCGCGTTGCCAGCCGCCAGGGGCGTGCAGATTTTTCGGCGGAGGGGGTCATGAGGTTGCGGGCTGTTCAAGGCAGTAGCCACGCCCGCGCACGGTGCGGATAATGTCTGCGCCGAGCTTTTTGCGTACCCGGCTGACGAAGACCTCTATGGTATTACTGCCAACTTCTTCTTCCAGACTATAAAGCGCATCTTCTATCCGCTCTCGTGAGCAGATTGCACCGGGCCTGCGGGCCAGCAGTTCCACCAGCGCCCATTCCCGTGCTGTCAGGTCAATCACCTGTCCGTCCCGCGTCAGGCGGGAGCGTTCCAGATCAATGTCGATATCGCCCACTTTTAACCGGTTATCGACCAGCGGGCGGTAGCGGCGGCCCACGGCGGCAATCCTGGCCACCAGTTCATCCAGATCATACGGCTTGGCCAGATAATCATCCGCGCCTTCAGATAAGCCGGCAATGCGGTCACTCACCTGATCTTCCGCCGTGGTAATCAGCACCGCCAGCGGGGAACTGGTCTGGCGGATTTCCCGCAGCAGGGTGCGGCCGCTGCCATCGGGAAGGCCAAGATCCAGTAACAGCACGTCATAATGGACCGTGGCCAGAGCGGCCCGGCCATCTTCCAGCGTGGTGAACCAGTCCACCGTATGCCCCGCCTGCCGCACCCGTTCCTGCACGGCTGCGCCCAGATGGGGTTCATCTTCCATAATCAGGATGCGCATGCGGGCTTAGTATCCTCTGTCTGGCGGGTCTTCTGTTTCATAAAACGCGCATAGAGCAGAGGCAAAACAAACAATGTGAGCAGGGTGGAGGTGACCAGCCCGCCAATCACCACACTTGCCAGCGGGCGCTCCACTTCCGCCCCGGCAGAGGCGGAAAACGCCATGGGGAAAAATCCCAGACTGGCGACGAGGGCTGTGGCCATTACGGGGCGGAAGCGTTCTCTGGCCGCAGTAAACCCAGCGCGTGCGGCACCCACACCCCGGCGGCGGATCTGCTCAGCGGTGCTGACCAGCACCACGCCATTCAGCACCGCGACACCAAACAGTGCAATAAACCCGATCCCTGCGGAAATACTAAAGGGAAGCCCACGCAGCACCAGCGCAAAAATCCCGCCAGAGGCAGCCAGTGGCAGATTGCAGAACACCAGAAGTGCGAGCCGTGCTGTGCCGAGGGCGGCAATCAGGAGCAGGAAGATAAGTGTCAGCGCTACGGGCACAACAATGGCCAGCCTTTTTGAGGCAGACTGAAGGTTTCGGAACTGCCCATCCCAGCGGATAGTATAGCCGTGCGGGAGTGTGATGGTGCGTTGCACCGCCTTCTGGGCCTCGGCGACGTAGGACGCCAGATCCCGCCCGCGCACATTGGCCTGAATGACAACCCGCCGCCGGATGCCGTCGCGGCTGATGCGGGGCGGACCATCCTGCTGCCTAATATCAGCGACCTGAGAGAGCAGGACAGTCCCGCGTCCATCTGCCTGTGGCACCCGCAGCGCACCAATTGCGGCGAGTGAGTGTGTTCGTGCCGGGTCAAGCTGAGCCTGCGTTGCGATAATGGCATTCTGTGCCGTTACAGGGCGCCCGATATGGCCACCAATGGCTTCCACCATATCCAGAATATCCTGCACGCGCACATTCAGGCGGCCTGCATTTTCCCGGTTCACGTCGATATGCACAAACGGCACCGTGCCCTCATCTTCTGCCATCACATCAGCCGCCCCCCGCACGTTATTGAGGGTTTTAACAATCTGGTTGCCCAGACGGGTGAGGGTTGGCAGGTCATCCCCGTAAATGGAAACGGCAATCGGGGTGCGCACGCCCGACAGCAGATCATCCATCCGCATCTGCACCGGCTGGCTCCAGGAATAGAGGGCGTCAGGCAGGTTCTCCTGCAAGGCCTTGCCCATGGCGGCAACCAGTTCCGCCTGAGAGCGTCCGGTGCGAGGCTCTTTGAGCAGGATGAAGCTATCGGTCTCGTTCTGCCCCATCGGGTCTGTCGGGATAGCTCCGGTGCCGGTGTTGCTGACCACTGTTTCTACTTCTGGAAAAATTTTGATCAGACGCTCCTGTTGCTGGACAGAATGCAGGACTGTGTTCAGAGACGCAGACGGCAGGCGCATGGTGTGCAGTGCCAGCGCACCTTCTTCCAGTTGCGGCACAAATTCGCTGCCCAGTGTGAGGGTCAGGGCCGCGGCTAGAACACACATGCCAAGGCTTCCCCCAACAAGCAGCCGGGGCCTGCGGGCACAGCGTGAGAACAGTGGCTGATAATGCCTGCGTAACCATGCCATCAGTCGTGTTTCCTGCGGCACCCGTGTTGTGCGCAGAACGGAAACACACAGAATGGGCACCCACACCAGACAGTAAATCAGGGACGCCGCCAGAGCCATGATGACGGTTTGCGCCATGGGGCGGAACATCCGGCCTTCAATCCCTTCCAGCGTCAGCACTGGCAGATAGACCATGATGATGACCAGAATGGCGAAACTGACTGGCCGGACAATCTGTTGTGCGGAGGAGCGGACCAGCGTGCCAAACGGCACATCAGGTTCTTTGAGCCGACGGCTGAGCACATGCTCTACCACCACCAGAGAACTATCCACAATCATGCCGAAATCAATGGCGCCCAGACTGAGCAGGTTGGCGGAAATACCAAACACCCGCATGCCCGTCATGGCGCACACCAGCGCGAAGGGAATGACGGACGCAATCAGAAGGGATGCACGCAGATTGCCAATCACCGCCAGCAGAACGGCGACAACAAGGGCTGCGCCAATCAGCAGATTTTCCCGCACCGTGGCAATGGTGCGGTTGGTAAGCATGGCGCGATCATAATAGGGGGCCAGTGTGACACCTGCTGGCAGGGATTGCGTAATGGCGGGCAGGGCTGCGCGGATACCTGCCAGTGTGGCGTTGGAGCTGGCACCTTTTTCCATCATCACCACGCCGGTGACAATTTCCCCTTTTCCATCGCGGGTGACGGCCCCCAGACGGGTGCGGGGGCCTGTGCTGATGCGGCCCAGATCCCGCAGGCGGATGGCGGTGCCCCCGGGTCCGGTTTTGATGGTCATCGCCCCGAAATCCGCAAGGGAGCGTAAAAGCCCGCGCCCGGCTATAACCTGCTGTTCGGCATGGTGTTCAATCCAGCCGCCCCCGGATGCCGCATTGCTGGTGTCTATGGTGCGATACACATCACCTACGGAGAGGCCGTAGGCCAGCAGGCGGTTGGGGTCGAGCGTGACCTCCCATGTTTCTTCTGCCCCCCCGCCAATATTAACTTCCGCAACACCCGGCACCAGCTTGAGCTGCGGGGCCACGGTCCAGTTCATCAGGCGGTTAAGCGCCATGAGCGACAGGCCGGGGCCTTTGAGCTGGAACTGGAAAATCTCCCCCATGCCGGTGGTCAGTGGTCCCATGTTCAGGCTGACCCCGGGGACGCTGAGCAGGGTGCGGGCCTGTGCCATGCGTTCGTTCACACGGGTGCGGTCCAGATTGATGTCCGAATTATCTTCAAACTGGATATAGACAACCGAAACCCCGGAGCGGGAAACAGAGCGCAAATCTGTCACGCCCGGAATACCCGCCATGCTGCTTTCCACTGGAAAGGTAATCAGTTTTTCCACTTCTTCCGTCGCCAGACCGGGCGCTACGGCGGATACCAGAACCTGCTGGGGGGAGATGTCAGGTACAGCCTCCACCGGCAGGCCGGACAGAACCACACAGCCCCCGACCATAAGCAGAACCAGAAAGGAGAGCAGCAGAAAGCGGGCCTGATTGAGTTTTTCAAAAAATGTCTGCACGGGCTTAGTCCGCATCCATACCGGGCAGAATGACCATGGCTTTCAGCGCCAGACTCCCATCACTCACAACCTGATCACCATTTTTCAGGCCTGACAGAACAAGGGTTTTGTCATTCTCCTCCATCCCGATACGGACCGGGGTTGGCTGGAAATGGTCTGGTGCGGTTTGCACAAAAACGACAGTCTGATCACCAAGAGTCTGAACGGCCTGCGCCGGTACAATAAGGCCGGACCCTGTCTGTGCGGTTTGCAAAAGGCTGTTCAGCATTGTGCCGGGGCGCAACTGTCCGGCCGGATTGGCAACACGGCTGAGGACATGCACCAGCCCTGTTGTCGGGTCGGCCGCAGTATCAATGGTTTCAATGGTGGAGTGCAGGGGCGGGGACGGGGGTGTGTCACCCGTGGATGCAAAAAAGCTCTCCTGCCTGCCGCCCGGCACAAGCCGTTGCGCATCCTGTGGCGGCACGTCTGAAACAACCCAGACATGGGCGGTGTCACTGACGGTCAGAAGAGGCACAGGTGGGGAGACGTCTGCCGCTACTGCTGTTTCAACCTGTGTGACGGTTCCATCCATGGGGGAAATGATGGTCGAGGTTTCATCCTCACCATGTGTTTCCGTGGGGGAGGTATATTCTTCCTGCAGGCGATGGGCCAGCACGCCCAGTTCTGCCTCATGGGTTGCTACGGTATTCTGGGTGTCTTTCAGCACAGCCAGCCGGCGGCGTGTTTCCCCAATCGAGACGGTCGTGCCTGCCAGTGCGCGAGCCCGTTCATACGCAGCAGCCGCATTGGCGCGGTCTGCGCTGGCGGCGGCAAGGGCGGCCCGTGTCTGGGCGTCCTGCAGGCGGGCCAGATGCAGCGTGTGGTTCTGATACGTCAGCAAAGGCTGGCCCGTTTTTACGGTCTGCCCCGGCAAAACAAGCACAGAAAGCACTTTCCCATCGCCCGCCGTATGGAGCGTGACGGTGCGCGTTGTATCCGGCAGCACGCGGGCCATGGCCGGCAGCATATGCGCCAGTGTGCCTTGCGTGACAGGAACGACATGAACCCCCTCATTCCGAATGGCCTCAGCGGAGAGTGTGAGAGGTGGCAAAGGCGTCCCCTCCGCCAGAGCCGGCATAGGGAGAGCTGTCAGGCCAAACAAAACCGCGGCTAGAGATTTCATGCGTGAAAATTTCAGTTTTTGAAAAAATGAGTGGTTGTAAAGCAACGCCGTTCTGCTGGCAGAGAGTGTGGTGTGTGGGGCAGGGGGGCGCATAATCATGGCATGGGTGCCCCGCTACTGCGTGGGGCAGAGACCATGTCCGGGATACGGAGCGCTTCCCCCGGTTGCCGTGTATGCGGAGGGGCGTCGTCGTTCATATGGTCGGTCTCTGCTGTTACGGGCACAACCAGTGTTGCGGCCTGCTGAGGCCGTGCGATGGGTGCCTGCTCCAGCCCCGGTATTGCTCCTGCGGCAATCAGGGCGCGCAGAATGGCGCTATGCCAGAGGATTTCCGCGCGATCTCTTACCAGATCAGCCGTATAGGCGGCCTGTCTGGCCCGGAGCGCATCATCCAGCGAGTTTTCCTGGAGTTTCCAGGAGCGTTCCATCAGGTCCGTCCGGCGGTCCAGTTGCTGGGCGGCAGTCTGAGCACTCTTCAGAGCGGCAGAGGCCGAGGCCAGACGGGCGCGGATTTGCACCAGCTCCTGCCGCACCATGCGGCGGGCCAGTGTTTCCTGCGTTTCTGCTGCCGCCACGCGGTTGCGGGCTTCTGCAAGCAGGGGCGCATTATGCACGGCACTGGGCAGAGGCATGGTGAAGTTCACGCCCACGCGGCTATCCCACGGGCTGCCATATTGTTTTTCATGAAGCGCTCCTACGCCAATTTCCGGGTTGGGCATGAAGGAGCGACGGGCCAGAACCAGATCCGCACGGGCTGCGGCGGTTTCTTTTTGCGCCGTCCGCACGCGCGGGTCATTCTCTTCCACCGTGTGAGCCACAAGTTTTTGCTCAGCACTTTGCGGTGCGGAAAACGCCAGAAGGTCCGGCACAACCGGAGAGCCCAGCAATGTCACCAGTCCGGCGGTAGCCGTCTGGGCTTCCTCCTGCGCCATGGCGGCATCGGTTTGAGCTGAGGCGAGTGCGGCTTCCGCCATCTGCTGGTCGGCCTGCGTCATCTCCCCCGTGTGGGCTGCACGGGCAACATTGGTGCGCAGGCGGGCGGCAGCGCTGGATAGCGCCAGCGTGGTGGCCACGCGCTTACGCGCCAGCAGGACGGCGGCGGAAGCGTCCAGCAGGCGGACGGCGAGGGCCATATGCTCAGCACTGCTGCGTTCAGCAGCGGTTTCCGCATCTGCGCGGGCCAGCTTGCGGGTGGCGTTGCCTTGCCCCGGCAGCCAGAGTGGCACACTCACGCCGCCTTGATAGGTGGTGTAGCCAAGGTTGGAGCCTATGGCGTGATCATCAAAATAAGAGCCGGAGAGGGACGGGCCACCAGCAAACCAGCTTCCGGCAGCTCTGGCCCGGGCTTCGGCAGAGCGGCGGTTGGTGCCCAGTTCCGAGCGGAGCGGGTCCTGCGCCCATGCCAGGGCAAGGGCCTCGGGGAAGGAGAGGCGCTCACGAGGGGAGGCATCCACGTTGAGTGAAGCGGAAACACTCTGTGCATGGGCCGGATACGGAAGGCTGAGTGCCATCAGCAGAACTAAGCAACAGCGAGAGGGCTTCATCAAATACCATACACCCGGGTCTGAACATGGTTGCTCCCTCTGGCATGGCACACGCCAGATGAGGATGAGCACCTGCATAGAGCCTGAACCTGACAGGAAGCTGAACACGCCGTGAGGGGTGCATTCCTTTCAGGTCATGCTCTTGCCTGTTTTCCCTGCTGTCTGGCAGGGTCTGCGCGGCGCGTGCGGCGCTTTTTGTTTTCTGTCTGGTGAGGTCACGCGTGCCCGGTAAACCCTATCTCTATCTGGCGGTGGCCATCCTCGCCGAGGTGTTTGCAACCTCCTGCCTGACCGCGTCTCATGGTTTTGAAAAACGCCTGCCCGGTGTCATTAGCCTGCTGGGCTATGGGGTGGCTTTCTACTTCCTGTCCCTCCCCATCAAGACCATTCCGGTCGGGGTGGTTTATGCCATCTGGTCCGGTGTGGGGATTGTGCTTGTGTCGCTCATTGGTGCGACGGTTTTCAGACAGTCACTGGACCTGCCAGCCCTTGCGGGCATTGCGCTGATTATGGCCGGGGTGCTGGTGATCAACCTGCTCTCAAAGTCTGTCTGAACCCACAGGCCATGAAAAAACAGGCTGACACCCGGTGCCAGCCTGTTGCGCGGTGAAGCACGATGCCTTCTGTTTTTAGAAGGACAAATCCTCATTCTCCTCGCCGTCACTGTCTTTGTCAGACTGCGGAGCGGTTTTGGGCGCAGGTTTTGCTGTGTCGTGCGGGAGTGAGACCGAGCCAATGCCGTCGATCCGCTGTGCCAGAGACTGCGGCGTGTTGGTGAGTTTGACGGACCCCGCCCCATCTATGGACACTTTAACCCGCCCCGTCGGTCCGGCTTTGACAGACCCGGCTCCATCCATAGACAGATCAAGGTCAGAGAGTGTCAGGTCGGACAGATTGACAGAGGCTGCGCCATCAATGGCCAGTTTAAGGCTGTCCGTATGGCCATGGGCTTTCACGCTGGCAGCGCCGTTGATGGTGAGGTCCAGATGCGGCTGCTGGTAATTCTGCAGATCAAGAGAGCCAAAGCCATTCAGCGTGAGCGTATTGAGTGCCGGGGCCGTGATGATGATGGTCAGTGAACTGTTTCGCCAAAAGATATGGTGGCTTTTGCTTTCTGAAATATCCAGCGTGTTATTTTTCAGGCTGACACGCTCTACCAGCTTTTCCGAACCCCTTACGGTTATGCTCGGTTTGTCCCCCTGCTTATAGATAATCTGTGCGGGCAGATTGAGGGTCAGAGCGTTGCTGCCCTGCCAGTCCAGCGTGCGCGTCTGGGTTGGGCCTGCGGCTTCGGTACCCGTCCAGTCAACTGTCCATTTTGTGGCCGGGAAGAGGACAGGCCCACGGGATGCTGCCGTCCCAAAGCAAAGAGCGGAAAGGGCAGCGCCGCCCAGCGCGATCATTGTAATGCCACGGATCATGATGAAATTCCTTGAAGGACAGGCGGATCAGGAGGGGTTGGCTTTGGCAATCAGGCGGTAATGGGCGCGGCCATAGCGAATGAGCAGGTTAAGCGTACCGATGGTAAAGAGGGCACACATCGCCACAATCGAAGCCCCGCCACTGGCCATGCCAAGGCTGATCAGCAGGCCCTGAAGCCAGTCTCCATCGAACCCCGGCAGCATGTTGATCAACGCAAATGGCAGCATCAGGCTGCCTGCCAGACAGATGCAGGCCCCGGCAATGAAGAACGCGAGGTCCACGGAGCCCACCGTCATCAGCACAGGCAGCACGACCAGAAGGTCCAGCGCCGCAAGCCCAAGAATGCCCACAATCGCGCCCAGCGCGTTGCTCAGGCTCCGTTCATCTTCCCACCGACGCACACCGGTTTCGGCCCGCACTTCCCGCGCCAGCCGGCCCGGGTCGCCCAGAGCGGCGGCAATCTCACCGTCAGAACGGCCAGCAGCACGACCTTCGTCAAAATGCGCGGTATATTCGGCAAGAATATCCTCAACAACAGAACGCGGCAGACCTTTTAACCCTGCGCGCAACTGGTCCAGGAACATCTGTCTGCTGTTCATGCCTTTGTGTTCCTTACGGTTTTCTGCACCGTCAGAGTGGTGGGGGTAGGAGAGGGTTCGGTGGAAGCGGCGGCGGGTGCTGTATCGTCAGACCCCAGAATGGCGTGGACGGCTTTTGTAAAGGCGGTCCATGCCGTGCGCTGGCTGTTCAGGCTCTGGCGGCCATGCTCTGTCAGCGCATAATATTTGCGGGGCGGCCCTGAGGATGATTCCACAAAATAGGTTGAGACAAGACCATCTTTCTGCATCCGCCGCATGAGCGGATAGATGGTGCCTTCCCCCATATCAATGGCCTCAGACAAGCGGCTGGCAATGTCATAACCGTATGAATCTGTCCGGGAGAGAAGGGCAAGCACACACAGCTCCAGCACGCCTTTCTTGAACTGAACAAGGTTGGGTTCCACGGTTTTTCCTGTTCCGGAGGGGCCTGCTGCCTGCATTTGGCAGAAGCAGACGACTCGCTGGTGGCTGTCGATAGCTATTCAATACAAACCAGAACCATTTATTGCAAGGTAGTGGTTTATAAAAAGATCCTGCCCACTTTCGGCATAAAAAAATCCCGCCGGGAAACACTGTTCCGGGCGGGATTAAAAAGTGCGGAAAAAGCAGGAAGGAGGTTAGGAAACTCGCTTTACCCAGTCATGCTCATCATTCGCGCGGCCATACTGGATGTCACACAGGGCTTTGCGCAGGGCCGTGGTGATGTCTCCGGTTTTGCCCTCGTTGATTACGCAGGTGCCTTCAGCGCTTTTCAGCGTGCCGATGGGGGTCACAACCGCAGCCGTGCCGCAGGCAAACACTTCTTTCAGGTGGCCGGATTTGGCATCGGCGTAAAGCTGGTCAATCGCATAGGGTTCTTCACGCACCGTCAGGCCTTTATCGCGTGCCAGCGTCAGCAGGGAATCCCGGGTAATGCCGCGCAGAATGGTGCCTTCCAGCGGGGGGGTCAGGATGGTGCCGTCATCAAACACCATCACGATGTTCATGCCGCCCATTTCCTCAATCCATTTGCGCTCAACCGCATCCAGGAACAGCACCTGATGGCAGCCATGGTCCTTGGCTTCCATCTGGGCCGTGAGGCTGGCTGCATAGTTGCCACCGCATTTGGCTTCACCCGTGCCGCCGCGGGAGGCGCGCACCGTGCGTTCTTCCACCCACACGCTCACCGGGCCAGCATCCTTGGAGAAATATTCCCCGGCTGCGCAGGCAATGACCAAAAACTTGAATTCCGCAGCAGGCTTCACACCCAGAGCAGCTTCCGTCGCAATCATAAAGGGGCGGATATACAGCGTGCCAACGTCAGCCGCCGGGATCCAGTCCTTGTCGATGGTGACGAGCTGCGTCACGGCATCCAGAAACAGCTCTTCCGGCAGCTGCGCCATTGCCATGCGTTCCGCAGAATGGCGGAAGCGGCGGGCATTGGCATCCGGGCGGAACAGCAGGGCGTCACCATTGGGGGCGCGGTAAGCCTTCATGCCTTCAAAAATTTCCTGCGCGTAGTGCAGGACAGAGGCAGCCGGGTCCAGCGTCAGCGGCCCGCGCGGCAGGATCTGCGGTGTGTGCCAGCCCTTGCCTTCCGTGTAGGTGACAACGGCCATATGTTCGGAAAAGACGCGGCCAAAACCGGGGTTGGCAAGCAGGGCGGCCCGCTCTTCCGGGGAGACCCGGTCGGCTTTTGGCGTAATCTGGAAAGCGGTCTTGGTAGGGGTGCTCATAACGTCTGGCGTCTCCGCGGCCTGCTGTGCAGTGTGTCTGTGCCTGCATTGACAGGGTTTGTTGCGATGGTGGCGGTTAAATAACATGATCATAAGTGTGTTGCCAGAGCAGGGCCATCGTCCCCATATCAGCTTCACGCTTGCGGTCTGGCTGTTTCCTGCGCGCCAGACCCGGATTTTTCCCCACTGGCTGTGACCATGAAGGGCCTTTGCATGACCTCCTTTTCTCTGCGGCAAACCTACAGCCAGTTGCCTGACCATTTTTATGCCTCTGCAGCGCTCTCGCCCGTTGCGGCACCGCAGCTGATCAAACTGAATGTGCCTCTGGCCAAATCTCTGGGGCTGGATCCGGTCTGGCTTTCCGGGCCGGAGGGGGTCGCCATGCTCTCCGGCTCTCATATGCCAGAGGGGGTGCAGCCGCTTGCGCTGGCTTATGCCGGGCATCAGTTCGGGCATTTCGTGCCGCAGCTGGGGGATGGTCGGGCGCTTCTGCTGGGGGATGTGACGGACGCCAGAGGGCACGTGCGCGAAATTCAGCTGAAAGGCTCAGGCCGCACCGCCTATTCGCGCCGGGGTGACGGGCGCGCCGCACTTGGCCCCGTGCTGCGGGAATATGTGGTGAGCGAGGCCATGGCGGCGATGGGGATCCCCACAACCCGCTCTCTGGCCGCTGTGGTGACTGGCGAGCGTGTGATGCGTGAAACCCCTCTGCCGGGGGCTGTGATTACCCGCGTGGCCGCCAGCCACATACGAGTGGGAACGTTCCAGTTTTTTGCAGCCCGTCAGGATCTTGCAGGCCTGCGGCTGCTGGCTGACTACGCCATAGCCCGCCATTACCCTGATGCCGCACAGGCTCCCGTTCCCTATCTGGCCTTGCTGGAACAGGTGATTGCCGCACAGGCTGATCTGGTCGCTCAGTGGATGCTCAAAGGCTTCATTCATGGCGTGATGAATACCGATAATATGGCAATCTCTGGCGAGACGATTGATTACGGCCCCTGCGCCTTTATGGAGCAGTATGACACGGCCACGGTGTTCAGCTTCATTGATGAACGCGGCCGCTACGCGTATGGCAATCAGCCCAGTATGGCCCTGTGGAACCTGACCCGTCTGGCAGAAGCGCTCTTGCCGTTACTGGCAGAGGATGAAGAACAGGCCGTTCCTGTGGCGCAGCAGGCTCTGGCGACGTTTGAAGGACGTTTTCAGCAAACCTATCTGGCTGGTCTGCGGGCCAAGCTGGGGCTGAACACGGTGCAACCGGAGGATGCCGGCCTGCTGCGCAGCTTGCTGGAGACGATGCAGGCGGAAGAGGCGGACTTTACGCAAACCTTCCGCGCCCTTAGCTCCGAGGGCGCGATAAGCGGGCAGGGAGTGCCCGAGCCTCTCGCCGGGTTTGAAGCTTGGCTTGAACGCTGGCGGCAGCGTCTGGCGCAGGAGGGGGGCGTCTCCGTCTCAACCCGCATAAACGCCATGAAGCAGGTGAACCCAGCCTTTATCCCCCGGAACCATCTGGTGGAAGCCATGATCAAGGCGGCAGTGGAGGAGAGTGATTTCTCGCTGTTTGAAGACTTGCTTGCCGTTTGCACCCGCCCGTATGACGACCAGCCCGGCAAAGAAGCCTATGCCCGCCCGGCACAGGCCAGTGAGCGGGTGCGCCATACATTTTGCGGAACCTGAGGCGAAGACCTCACGCAATGCCATCCACGCTGACAAACTTCCTGCCGTCCGCGCCTTCTTCCACACGGGCGTGGACGCGATAAACCTCGCGCAGCAGGTCCGGGGTCAGCACCGCAGCAGGTGGGCCGGAGGCAACCATCTGGCCGTCATGCAGCACCGTCACAAAGTCCGTCATGTTCAGGGCAATGTTCAGGTCATGCAGCACCAGCACTGTGACAAGCTGATGGGCAGCGCTTTCCCGACGCAGAATTTCCATCACGGCAAACTGGTGGTGCAGGTCCAGCGCGCTGAGCGGTTCATCCAGAAGCAAAGCGTCCGGCTTGCGGCTGAGTGCCTGCGCCAGCCCGACCAGTTGCCGCTGGCCGCCGGAAAGTTCGTCCATGGCTTGCATGGCCAAATGTGGAATGCCGAAGAGGGTGAGGCTTTCCAGCGCAGACTGAATGGCGTCTTCTTCCGGCGCGCCTGAGGCCGAAAGAACGCGGGCGCGGCCAGTTGTATGACGGGCCGCTATCAGCGCTTCCAAAACTGGCAAATGCACCGCAGCAGGCAACGCCTGCGGCAGATACAGGCATCGCGCAGTGCGGTCTGTCAGGCTCATACGGGAGAGCTCGACACCATTCAGGGTGACGCAGGCTGAGGACGGCACCAGCCCTGCCATGGCCCGCATGAGGGTGGATTTTCCGCCACCATTTGGCCCCAGCAGCGCGCAAACGGTGCCGGGTCTAAAAGGACCAGCGGTCACGTCCTGCAACACGGTGCGTCTGCCATACTGCACCGTGACATGCGTGGCACTCAGACCGGTCTGGGCGGAGGGTGGTGAGGTCATGACAAACCACGCTCCCGCAGCACGATGCTCAGGAAAAAGGGAATCCCCACCAGTGCCGTGACAATCCCGGTGGGGATAATCACACCCGGGATCAGCATACGGGCCGTCACAGAGGACAGCGAGAGAATCAGCGCCCCCGCCAGCATGCTGCCCGGCAGATAAAAGCGGTGATCTTCTCCCAGCAACCTCCGGGCAATATGCGGTGCCACCAGCCCGACAAATCCGATAATGCCAACAAATGAGACCGCAAGAGCGGACAACAGGCTGACCCGCAGCAGCGCCCCCCGACGCACGCGGGGCACATTCACACCCAGACTGGCAGCGCGTTCTTCCCCCATGCGCAGGGTCGTCAGGCTCCACGCCGCCCGGAAAGAGAATGGCATAACAAGAGCGCCCATGGCTGCCAGCAAGCCAAGTTTGGGCCATGTGGTGCGCGTCAGGCTGCCCATGGTCCAGAACACTAGGTCCTGCAACGCGTCCTCACTGGCCATAAATTGCATGAGGGACACCAGCGCCTGAAAGGTGAAGACCAGCGCGATGCCAAACAGCACCACAGTGCTGGTGCGCGCATGGCGCAGATGCCCGACCACATCGAGCAGAAAGACCGAGCCAAGGGCGCAAACAAACGCATTGCCAGCAATCAGCCAGGTATCGGGCAGGCCCGGAAGATGCAGGCCTAATACGAGGGCAAGAGATGCCCCGAAAGCGGCTGCGGCAGAAACCCCCAGAGTAAACGGACTAGCCAGCGGATTGGCCAGAATGGTCTGCATCTCAGCCCCCGAAAGCCCGAGGGCTGCCCCTACACACACCGCCATCAGCGCGTAAGGCAGACGGATCTGCCAGACGATAATCCGCTGGCTGGCGGGCACAGTGGATGGGTGCAGGAGCGTATGGATAAGCTGTGCAGGGGAAAGCCCGGCTGGCCCCAGAGAGAAATCCAGCAGCACGGAAAGGACAATAGCGCCCCCCAGAATGGCCAGAATACTCAGCCGCCGGGCCAGCAACGCCTGATAGGCGGCTCTGATCTGCACCAGAGACGGCGTGCCGGAAGGCTGAGAGGGGCCGGAAGGGCGGAGGGGTGTCATGCCACCTGCGTAGCACCCGTTGCGGCATGATAAAACCATAGGCACTGCACGAGCTGTTTTGCTGCGTTCTTGACGCCACAGAGGATAAAAGGCTTTTACTCGCGCTTTCCGCCCCGCCTGAAAGAAGTAGAACAGTTTTGACGCAAACCGGCACGCCTCAGCCCGACTCAACGCCTGCCGGGAGTCCTTCTGGCACCTCTCTGGTTTTTATCGCTGCCGAGGAGCATGCCGGAGATCGTGCGGATCGCTTTGTGGCCGCACAATCCGGCTCGCTGTCCCGCTCACGCGTCAAAGTGTTGATTGAAGAGGGGCATCTGGTCGGCAACGCGGCTCCGATTACAGAACCTGCCGAGACCGTGCGGGCGGGCATCACCTACGTTCTGACCATACCCCCCGCCACACCTGCTGTGCCGCAAGGCGAGCGCGTGGACTTTGATGTTCTGTATGAAGATGCGGATCTGATTGTGCTCAACAAGCCGGCAGGCCTCGTGGTGCATCCCGCCCCGGGGAATGAGACCGGCACGCTGGTGAATGGCCTGATTGCCCATTGCGGGGAAAGCCTGAAAGGTATTGGCGGGGAGCGGCGGCCCGGCATTGTGCACCGGCTGGACAAGGATACATCCGGCCTGATGGTGGCGGCCAAAACGGAACAGGCGCACCTTGCCCTTTCAGCTGATTTTGCCGCCCGAAGGATAGACCGGGCCTATTTGGCCTTTTGCTGGGGTTGCCCGCAGCCAGCGGAAGGGGAGTATGAGGGTGACATTGGTCGGGATAAGCGGGACCGCAAACGCATGACCATTGTTACCCACGGTGGCAAATGGGCGCTCACCCGCTATCGCACCTTGCAGGCCTTTGAGATGGGCGCGGCCTTAGTGCAGTGCCGTCTGGCAACAGGCCGCACGCATCAGATCCGGGTGCATTTTTCCGCCAATGGCCATCCCCTGATGGGTGACCCGGTTTATCTGCGGCGTATTCCGGCAGCGGCCAAAGGCCTTTCCGCCACGGCGCGGGCGGCAGCGCTGGATTTCCCCCGTCAGGCCCTGCATGCGGCGCGTCTGGGTTTTACCCACCCGCGCACGGGTGAACAGATGCTGTTTGACGCCCCGATGCCCGAAGACATGCTGGCGCTGGGTGAGGCGCTGGGGCTTAATCCGAAGAAAGCTGTGATCGTCTGACTTTATCAAACCGGATATGTGTTTGAAAACTGGGCGAGGAACTTTCCGGACCCTCGTGCGTCACAAAGACTATGCCAGTCCTTTCCGTCCGGTTCCGAGTCTGCCTCTTCGCCTGAAAGGCAGAAAGCAGTCATGCCCTAAGCAAACTGCGGGTTTGCGGGGATTTTCTTGACAGAAAACTAATTCCGGCGCACCGTCAACGTCCATTCCGACATGCCCAGAGGGCCGTCGGACCGGGTGTTTTTTCCTTCGCGCTGCCCATTCGGGGGGCGATGGAAGAGGACATAATTTTTATCCGCTTGTTAACCGGAAACTTGCCTAACTCTACGCAACGCTTATCAGATTTTCACGGAACCTGAGGCGCTGCAGGGAGCTTTCCAGTTAAGAGGAGTGCTCAGTCGATGGTCTCATCTGTCATCAATGTTGGTCCTGAAAATAATCTTTCAAGATATCTTCAGGATATCCGCAAATATCCCCTTCTCACCCCGGAAGAAGAACTCCGTCTTTCCCATTTGTGGAAGGACAAGGGCGATGTAAAGGCCGCGCACAAACTGGTGACATCTCACCTGCGGCTGGTTGCAAAAATCGCTATGGGTTACCGCGGCTATGGCCTGCCGGTGAATGAACTCATCAGTGAGGGCAATATCGGCATGATGCAGGCCGTGCGCCGGTTTGACCCGGATAAGGGCTTCCGTCTGGCAACCTACGCCATGTGGTGGATCCGTGCGGCCATTCAGGAATACATCCTGCATAGCTGGTCTCTGGTTAAAATGGGTACCACTGCCGCTCAGAAGAAACTGTTCTTCAACCTGCGCCGCCTGAAAGGGCAGATGCAGGCGATTGATGATGGGGACCTTCAGCCCGAACAGGTGAACAAGATTGCCACCACGCTTGGTGTGTCCGAGCAGGACGTGGTGAGCATGAACCGCCGCATGGCCGCACCCGACCACAGCCTGAACGCCCCGATGCGGGCTGATCAGGATAATGAGTGGCAGGATCGTCTGGTGGATGATCAGGTCAATCAGGAAGAAACCTACGCGGAAAACGAAGAGCTCTCTGGCCGTAAAGCCCTGCTTGCCAATGCCATGAGTTCTCTGAACGAGCGTGAGCGGCACATCTTTACCGAACGTCGTCTGACGGACGAGCCGTCCACGCTGGAAGATCTGGCACATCAGTATGGCATCTCGCGCGAGCGCGTGCGCCAGATTGAAGTCCGGGCTTTTGAAAAAGTTCAGGCCGCGATGAAGAAAGAAGTCGAAGCCCGTCGCGGAGCAGCAAAGGAGGGCTAAGGCCCTCCTGAGTTCCTATGACGACACGACGTGCCTTCCCCGATGCTCCTGTTGGCCTGACCGGCCAGCACGTTCAGCTTGTGCCGCTGTCCCCCGCTCATGTGGAGGGCTTGCAGCATGCTGTGGAGGATGGAGCGCAATGGAAAGTCTGGTGCACGTCGGTGCCCAAACCCGAGGCCATGCAGGCTGAGGTTGAGCGCCGTCTGGCTTTGCTGCAGCGTGGCACCATGCTGCCTTATACGGTCGTCAGCCTGCCAGATAACCGCATTGTCGGTATGACGACCTTCATGAATATCGATAAGGCCGGGCCGCGTGTGGAAATTGGCTCCACATGGTATGCAGCCTGTGTGCAGAGAACCGCCGTCAATACGGAAGCCAAGATGCTTCTGCTCTCCTACGCGTTTGAAACGCTGGACTGTCTGGCTGTGGAGTTTCGCACGCATTACCTCAACCAGCGCAGCCGCCGGGCTATTGAGCGGCTAGGGGCCAGACTGGATGGTATTTTACGCTGCCATCAGCGGATGCCCGATGGCTCCCTGCGCGATACCTGTGTGTATAGCGTGACCGCCGCAGAATGGCCCGCCGTGCGGAACCATCTGCACTGGTGTCTGACAGAAAAATATCAGCGAACCTGAACAATCATCAGGCAGGACGCTCGCCCATCAGGCGCGGGCCGCATCCTGAATGAAGAAGGTCGCGTCTGTTCGCCCATTCCATGTTTCCGAACGGAGATAGCCCGCCAGATGAACCGGGGGACGCGTGCTGTCTTCCAGCCCAATAGCCAGCGGATTGTCATTCGCACGGAAAAGCAAGGCTTTCAGGCGGCCACCATCCTGCCCTTTCAAAAGCAGGCGTAGGGTGTTGCCATCCCGACCAATTCGGTCAGACCGGATAATCTGCGCATTGGAAACCGCAATGAGCGGCTCAGCATTGCCGGCGCCAAACGGGGCCAGCATGGCGAGATTTTCCGCAAGCTCAACTGTGGCACCGGAGACAGACAAAGCGATATCAAGCGCAACATCCACCGTATCCGGCAAAACAGCCGCATCGGCCAGTCGCTCATCCAGAAATGTATGGAAGCGCTCAATGTTTTCCGCAGGCAGAGAGAAACCGGCTGCCATGGCGTGCCCGCCACCGCTGGTCAGCACACCGGCCTGACGCGCTGCAATAATCACGGTGCCCAGATCCAGCCCCGGCACAGAGCGCCCGGAGCCTTTAATGGAGCCGTCTTCCTGCTCCGCACCCACTAGTGCAGGGCGGTTAAACTGTTCCTTGATGCGGCCAGCGACAATGCCGACCACGCCGGGGTGCCAGTCTTTGCCAGTCAGCAGAATAACCGGGTGGCCCGCTTCGCGCTGTTCGGCAGCCTGTGCCATGGCGCGGTCCAGAATTTCAGCTTCCACGCCTTGTCGGCGGCGGTTCACCGCATCCAGACGCTCAGCCATGGTGCGGGCGTCATGGGCGTCCGTGCTGCGGAGCAGGGTCAGCCCTAGTCCGGCTTCCGCAATACGGCCGCCTGCATTAATGCGCGGCCCGAGTGCAAATCCACAGGTAAAGGCATCCGGCGCTTTGGTGACACCGGCAATGTCCATCAGCGCGTTCAGGCCAGTGCGCTGGCGACGCGCCATGATTTTCAGGCCCTGCGTCACAAACGCACGGTTCAGCCCATGCAGCGGCATCACGTCGCACACGGTGGCAAGGGCCACCAGATCAAGCTGGCGCAGCAGATCCGGCGCGGGCTGGGCGTCATGAAACCATCCGGCAGCGCGGAGGTCCCGGGTGGTGGCAACTGCTGCCAGAAAGGCCAGAGCCGCAGCGCAGACATGGCCAAGGCCGGAGGTGCAGTCTGGCCGGTTCGGGTTTACCGTCGCCAGAATGGGGGGCAGGGCATCTTCTGATTTATGGTGGTCGAGAACAATCAGGTCGGCCTTACCAGCCAGTTCACCCAGAACAGAACCGGCAGCCGTGCCGCAGTCCACGCAAATAACAAGGGACGCGCCCTGCGCCACAAGCCCTTCCAGAGCCGGCACGTTCGGGCCGTAGCCCTCCGTCATGCGGTCTGGAATATGTGTGTGAACAGTGCAGCCGAGTTCTTCAAAAAACGAGGCGAGGATGGCGGATGCACAGGCACCATCCACGTCATAATCCCCGAAAATCCCAATGGTCTCACCCTGCTGGACCGCCTGCGCCATGCGGGCAGCGGCCTTATCCATATCCTGCAGGCTGGACGGATTGGGGAGCAGGGCGCGGAGTTTCGGGTCGAGAAAATGGGCAGCCTGTTCCAGAGGAATGCCACGCAGGGCTAAAAGCCGCCCGACGACTTCCGGAAGGCCTGCCCGCTGGGCAATGGCCGCCCCCATGCGGAGCAGGGCGGGGTCTTCCGCCCCGTCCCGCCATACCCATCGGCGGCCTGTCAGGCTGCTTTCCACGCCAAGGGCCGCGCGGGCCTCTGGCATGGGGGAGAGTGTGTCCATTTTCTCAGTCAATAAAACGTTCATTCTGGTGTGTGAGCGCCTTATTGCGGGGTCCAGGTTTTAGTTTTGAAGTTGTGATAGCCTTCAATAAACCGCACCGTGCCGGACTTGGAGCGCATGACCAGAGAATGCGTGACGGCATGGTTCGGATACTGATGGATGCCCTTCAGCAGCGTCCCAGACGTTACACCCGTGGCAGAGAACAGCACGGAGCCAGCAGCCAGATCATGCAGGCCGAGCTTGCGGTCCGGGTTCTTGCCGGGGTTCATTTTCTGGGCGCGTTCGCGCTGGCTGTCATCTTCAAACAGCAGGCGGCTCTGCATCTGGCCGTTGACGCAGCGGATCGCCGCAGCAGCCAGAACGCCTTCCGGCGCGCCGCCAGAACCTGCGTAAATATCAACCTGGCTGGTATCCAGACACGCGGCAATCGCCCCGGCCACATCCCCGTCGGTCAGCAGGCGGACGCGAGCGCCAGCTTCCCGAGCTTTGGCAATCAGTTCTTCATGCCGTTCACGGTCCAGCGTGCAGAGAACGAGGTCACGCACAGCCTTGCCCTTGGCTTTGGCCAGATTGCGCAGATTGTTTTCAATGGAGGAATCAAGGTCCACCACGCCTTCGGGCAGACCGGGGCCGACGATGATCTTATCCATGTACACATCGGGTGCGTGCAGGAAGTTGCCTTTTTCGGCCAGTGCCACAACGGTAATAGCGTTGGGCATGTCCTTGGCGCAAAGATTGGTGCCTTCCAGCGGGTCCACGGCAATATCCATGGCCGGGCCACCAGAGCCGACTTTCTCACCGATATACAGCATCGGTGCTTCGTCCATCTCGCCTTCACCGATTACCACGGTGCCATCAATGGCCACGGTGTCAAACGCCGTGCGCATGGCTTCAACAGCAGCACCATCGGCGTCGTTCTTCTTGCCACGGCCTGTCCAGTGGGCAGAGGCCAGAGCAGCAGCTTCTGTTACACGGACCAGTTCAAGGGCCAGATTGCGGTCAGAAACCACAAAACTCGGAATCGGCTCAATCGCGTCAGACATTCTAGAGATAATCCTCTCTGTTTAAGGCCAGGGCTGGGCTTTTATAAGACGCTCAGTCCGTTTCAATCCGGATCATCACCGGCGTATCCGTCACCACATCCAGACCATCAATCCGCGCGACAGCATCCTGCATGGCGGCTTCAGACGTCTGATGCGTCACCAGTACCAGCGGCACATAAGGATCGGCATCATTCTGCTCTGGCGTGTGCTGCAACATGCTGCGGAGAGAAACGCCGCAATCACGCAGGACAGCCGTGATGTCCGCAATCACACCGGGACGATCTTCCACGAGTAAACGCAGATAGAACGCGCCAGTGCCTGCAGAAACCGGGTTAGCCTGCAAAGGAGGCGTATCTGTGGCCTGCACGCCCCAAACAGGAATGGTATGCCCACGGGCGATATCGATAAGGTCAGCCGCAACAGCACTTGCGGTGGGGCCAGCCCCTGCGCCACGGCCTTCAATCATCAGCCGGCCAGCAAAAGCGCCTTCCGCCACTACGGCGTTAAACACGCCATCCACCTGTGCGATGGGGGCATTTTCCGGCACAAGGCAGGGGGTTACGCGGGCTTCAAGCCCGGTCTCGCCCATACGGGCCATGCCCAGCAGTTTGATGCGATAGCCAAGTGTGCGGGCAAAGGTGAGGTCCAGCGCGCCAATGCGGCGGATACCTTCTACATGCAGGGATTCAAACGCCACTGGCTGCCCAAAGGCCAGACCGGCCAGAATGGTCAGCTTGTGGGCGGCATCCAGTCCGTCAATATCAGTGGAGGGATCAGCTTCCGCGTAGCCCAGCTGCTGGGCGTCAGCCAGAACGGTGCCGAAGTCCTTCCCGGTTTCCCGCATCACGGTCAGGATATAGTTGCAGGTGCCGTTCAGAATGCCGCCAATCCGCAACAGACGGTCTGCGGCCAGACCTTCACGCACCATTTTGATGGCGGGAATGCCGCCCGCAACGGCGGCTTCAAACAGCAGCGGTGCTGATTTTTCAGCACTCAGCCGGGCAAGAGCCGGGCCATGAATGGCAAGGAGAGCCTTATTGGCAGTCACCACCGGTTTTCCGGCGGCAAGGGCGGCTTCCACCACGGCGCGGGCCGTGCCTTCTGAGCCACCAATCAGTTCAACCACAACATCCACGTCCGGGTCAGCGACCAGATCAGGGGCGTTATCGTACCAGCGCATGCCGGACAGATCGACCCCGCGGTCCCGCGTGCGGTCGCGGGCGCTGACGGCGGTGACTTTCAGCGGGCGGCCCGCACGGGCGGTGACCAGATCCGCATTGGTGTTCAGCAGCCGGATAACACCAGCGCCGACGGTGCCGAGACCAGCGAGACCAAGACGAAGGGGGGAAGTGGAGGGAGAAGACGTCACGATTCAACAGGCTCCGGCTTGCTGGCAGAAGAAGGAGGCGCTTTTACGCCATGGGCTGAAAGAAAACCACGAATGGCACGGGTGGCCTGACGCAGACGCTGGGTATTTTCCACCAGCCCAATCCGCACAAAGCCTTCCCCATGCTCGCCAAACCCAAGGCCGGGGGCTACGGCCACACCAGCTTCTTTCAGCAGAAGTTTGGAAAATTCAACGCTGCCCATTTCCCGGAAGGGTTCGGGGATAGGGGCCCATGCAAACATGGAACCTTCCGGTGAGGGCACGTCCCAGCCACCGGCATGCAGGCCACGGATCAGCACGTCCCGGCGCTCTTTATACAGGGCGCGGATATCGGCCACGCAATCCTGCGGGCCGTTCAGAGCAGCCACGGCAGCGACCTGAATGGGGGTAAAGGCCCCATAATCCAGATAGGATTTAATGCGGGTGAGGGCCGCAATCAGCCGCTCATTGCCTGCCGCAAACCCCATACGCCAGCCTGCCATGCAGTAGGTTTTGGAGAGCGAGGTGAACTCGACCGCAATATCCTTCGCCCCCGGCACCGCCAGAATGGAGGGCGGCACGAGATCCCCAAAATAGATTTCCGCATAGGCGAGGTCAGACAGGATGAAGATTTCTTCCCGCCGGGCGAACGCCACCAGTTCCTTGTAGAAATCCAGATCCGCCAGATAGGCCGTGGGGTTGGATGGGAAGTTGACAATCAGCGCCGTCGGCTTGGGGACGGAATGGCGCACAGCGCGTTCCAGCGCCCGCAGCATGGTATCATCCGGCGTGGCGGGAATGGAGCGTACAGAAGCCCCGGCAATAATAAAGCCAAACTGATGAATGGGGTAGGACGGGTTAGGCACCAGAATGGTGTCCCCCGGGCTGGTAATGGCGGAGGCCAGATTGGCCAGCCCTTCCTTGGAGCCCAGTGTGGCGATGACTTCCGTATCCGGGTTGAGCTTCACGTTAAAGCGGCGCTCGTAATATCCGGCAAGAGCCTTACGCAGGCCCGGGATACCTTTACTGACGGAATAGCCGTGCGCCCGCGGGTTCTGCACAGTTTCAACCAGCTTCTGCACAATATGCGGCGGCGTGGGGCTGTCCGGGTTGCCCATGCCGAGGTCAATAATATCCTCGCCCCGCGCTCGGGCTGCCGCTTTGGCCTGATTGACAGAGGCAAAAACATAAGGCGGCAGGCGACGGATGCGATGGAATTCTTCGGTCATGGACTTCAAATGCCCTTGTTAGGAAAGGGGTCAGACCCCGCACGATTACGGGGGAAAAACATAGTAATGGCAGAAATGGAACAGGCAACCGCCCCAATGGGATAATCTGTTCTCAACTCTAAGATTATCCCACGGGCAGGGCGGAGAGGCGTATCAGGGCGTCGTGGCAATGCGTGCGCCCATGCCAAACGCGTCCCCGCGAATGTGAATGGCGGAGGAAGGCACGTTCAGGCTGATCAGCTTTTTGGCAATATTCTGGGCGCGCAGCAGCCCAAGCTGCACGGCGTCAGCCTGATCCTGCGCATCAAGTGAGGCGGCAGACCCAAAGCCCCGCACATAGAATGGCCCATGCGGTGTTTTGGCGACCAGTTTTGCAAACGCATCATCCTGCCCGGAGGAAATCTGGTCGGACTGCGGGATGCAATGAATTGCCGTGCCCTTGGCATCAGACAGATCATAATTAGGGCGAACCGCATCCGGCAGATAGGCGTCTGACGGAACATCAAACCCGGGGAAGGATGGCGGCGCGGGTGGCCCTGCCGGGATCTGCGGAATGGCGCTGGCCGGGGTGGGCGGGGTCTGCGCGGTGGCTTTCACCTCCGGCATCCCGACTTCCGGCATGGCGACTTCGGCGTCCTGCTTGCCAGCTTCGGTCTTTTTCCCGGTTTTGGTCAGAGTGCCGGAGTCAGACGAGGGGGCAGATGGAACTGCGGATTGAGCGTTTTTCCCGGCAGAGGCAGCCGTGGCGGCGGCCTGCTGGGGCGGGGCCTCTGCTGCATCCATAATGGCCCCGGCCGTGCCCTCGGGGAGCGTAGCAGGCTGCGCGGTGCCGTTCCCGGTCTGTGAGGCCGTGCCCGCTTTGGGTGCGGTTGATGCAGCGGCACCGGGCGGTGGCGGGATTTCAGGCATCAGGGTGCCGTTTGCGGCCACCGTGCGGTACATCAGGTTACGGTCACGGATGAGCTGTTGCGTGATCAGGGACCGGGCCTGAGGGGAGGGGACCTCCGGCGTTGTCGTCGGCGTCAGGCCCACATGCGGGTAGGGGTCATAAATGCCGGGTGGTGGTGGCCGCTGTGCGGCAATAACCCCGCCGCGCATATGCTGCATCCACTCAAACGTCGTATCCACGGCGTCCTTATGGCTGCATCCTGTCAGGCAGAGCACGCCTGTTGCGACCAGTAGCCCGGACCGAAACGGGCTGCCGGACTGAAAAGCCATGGAAACACGGTGCCGGAAAGGCCGGTCCTGGTCTGGGCACGCTTGCTGCATGACGTGATGGTTGCTCCGCTGGCAGGGTGAAAAACAGGGGGCACTCTACCCTCTTCAGGCCGTTGTGGCGAGATAGGGGATCACCCTCGCATGATTGCCCCTTGGCAGGGGCGCGCAGGCAGAGCAGGATAAGAGACATGAACAGAGACACAGAACATGCGGAGACTGGCATGACGGGCATTTCCCCCTGCGATCCTATCCGGCTGGATGATGAGAACCCGGAGTCCCCGGACGCACCGGAAAAAGAAGACGCCAAAACCCCGGCTGCCCCGGAAGGGGAGCTGGAGAACAAGCTGTTCAAACAGCGCAAAGTGCTGATTTTTGGCGGGATTAACGACAAGGTGGCGCGGGACGTCACGGCGCGTCTGCTGGCGCTGGCCGGTGAGTCGGACAAGCCGATTGATGTGTATGTGAACTCTCCCGGCGGACACGTGGAAAGTGGTGACACCATCCATGACATGATCCGCTTTGTCGATTCGGTTGCTCCGGTCAACATGATCGGCACGGGCTGGGTTGCTTCTGCCGGTGCGCTGATTTTTGCTGCTGGCCAGAAAGATCGTCGTTTCTGCCTGCCCAATACGCGCTTCCTGCTGCATCAGCCGATGGGCGGCGTGCGTGGTCCGGCAACCGATATCGACATCGAAGCACGCGAAATCATCAAGATGCGTGAGCGTCTGAACCGCCTGTTCGCACGGGAAACCGGCCAGACGTACGAAAAAATCGTCAAGGACACAGACCGCAACCACTGGATGTCCGCGAAAGAAGCAATTGACTATGGTCTAGTGACAAAGATCATTTCGAAGCTTTCCGACATTCACTAAACGGAAGACCCGCGCTCCTCTCCTTCTGCGGAGGGGGAGGAGTCAGTTTGTTGTCCCGGGCCCTGCGTGGCCCGCTTCTGTTTTGGCAGGGGCGGGTGGCGCAGCGCCCCCAGTAAACGGGTTCCTGCCATGGGTTCTCTCAGCGATATCTATTCCCGCCTGCCAGACAGTGTGGATGATCTGCCCCCGCCGCCCGATCATGAGGCTGTGGTTGAGGCCGATTATAAAGCCCGGCACTGGTTCAGCCCTGTCAAAGGCCCGCTGAAGCCGGGCTCTGACGCGCATAAGAAGGCGATTGCGGCTATGTTCCGCGAAACCTTCAACCCCTATCGGCCTTCCGTCATTGACTGGCCGAAGCTGGACCCGGAAACGCTGCATCGCATTACGTCTCTGCCGATCTGGGACATTGCCGTGCAGACCGAGGGCAAGGCCCGCCTGCGTATGGCAGCTTACGCCCGTCTGGTAACAGATCCGGACATCAAGGACGCCATTTCCCGCAATGCGTGGGAAGAAAACCGGCATAAGGAAGTTCTGTCCAAGCTGGTTGAGGCCTACGACATCAAAATGGCGCCGGAACCGCCGTATATTGAGCCGAAAGACGTCGAATGGGCCTATCTCGTCACCGGTTTTTCTGAGTGCGTGGACAGCTTCTTCGCTTTTGGCCTGTTTGAACTGGCACAGCGTTCCGGTTTCTTCCCGCCCGAGCTGATTGATACGTTCGAGCCGGTGATGCAGGAAGAATGTCGCCACATTCTGCTGTTTGCCAACTGGCTGGCCTGGTATCGGGCAGTCATGCCTTGGTGGCGTCGTCCGTTCTTTGAGATGAAAGTCTGGGCGGTCTGGGCATTTCTTGCCTATGAACGCATGAGCCTTGCCACCTCTGTGGATGATAAGGGTGAGGTCCATACGCAGGACAACAACTTCACGGTCACCGGTGCAAAAGACATTGCCAACGTTGATCTGAACCTGCCGGAATTTATGGATCTGTGTCTGGAAGAAGATGACAGGCGCTTTGCGGGCTATGACCCGCGCCTGCTGCGTCCCACCACGGCTCCGGCCATTGCACGCGTCATTCGTGATGTCGGGCGCGGGTGGCAGTTTGTCTCCGGGCTGGTGCGCGCCAACCGGCACTGATTAAGGTTTGTGCGGGCAGGGGGAGTACTCCTTCCCGCACACCATCAGAGCGTGACAGACGCAGCGCTCAAATTTTCACTGATAACCAATTGAATACGCGTCAGTATTTTATTCTACCAATATTGTTTCGATATTAATATAATTTAGAGGGATTTCAGCAGGATTAATCGCCATAAAATTTTATGGCATTCAGGAGAGGGTGAGTGGCGATATTCAGGAGCGGTAAAGCCTGTGCCTTTTCTCTTTCTCCGCAATTAAGCAGGACGCAAAAGCCCTATATTTTTTTACTAAGGGAAAATCAGACAAAGCTTTTGAAGTAGGTCATTCCTGTTTCTTCTTTTTGTGCATTTATGAATTTTGTTGGAATGCTGGTGCTTTCATTTACAACGTTTTCTATGAATGAACAGAAAGAAGATCTGATACGGGTAATATCTGTTTCTTTGGTACTTTTTATATTCTTTCTTTATTATTCTTTGTTTTTGTGGATAAAAATAAAATCATTGCCATTTGATGGCATGAAATATGCCATAGACACATTTAATGTCGATAAATTCATATCGACATCTTTATATATTGGCTGCTTCTCAACGATCTTCACGCCGCTCTTGTGCTTAGCCAAAATGCACGAGCTTGCATTTTTTCAAAGCGACGAGGATATTTTGACGAAATGCGTAAAAGTATCAATTGTGATGGTGGCTTTTCTAATGTGTTCTTACTGTCTTTTTATGATAAAGAGCATTCATTCAAAAAAACAGAATTTAATGTGATTTCCGCTTCATGCTTGCATGGGGATCAAGCGGGATTTTTATGAGGACCTGATTGAACGCCTTGGTGCTACGGAAGAGCGTATCGCGTGGGTAGTCCTGCGGTCTGAACACGAACGTTTGCGGTGTATCGCTCTGGTTATCCAGAAGAAGCTGGGGCTGGTCATTTTTGATTGCCTCCAGTCGGCTATGCGGGGCTACGGAGACAATTAGTCGATGCGCATCCGGCAGCATGAAAGCAACAATTACCCCCACCACATCTTCCATGCAGTTATTGAGTTGCCGCAGCCAGTGGCGCGCTTCGGCATCGGTAAAGTGGTCCGGCTGGGGCGTGGCGACGGCAACCTGGAAGGTGAAAACGATAAACTCATCTGATGTCAGGTTGGCCATCAAAGGCGGATTTTCTTCCCACAGAGCCTTTGTCAGCGGCACGGTTAGTTCATCATTGTCTGCATTAAACAGCGGGATTGGGCCACTTTTGGTTTGCAGGTGCAACCCGGAGGCTTTCAGAGGCGCATCCTCTGGCTGGAGCCGACCCAGCACATGCAGGGAAAGATTGGCGCGGTCCTGCTCAGGGAAGGCGTTAAAGCGCCGGAAAACCCGTGCCACAGCCTGATAGCTCTGCACTGTTACCGGCCGGGCCGCATGCACTTCTATGGCTTCAGGCTGCGACGTCGCGGCGTGGGCCGGAGGCAAAGGAGCCAGACAACAGGTCGCCAGAAGCCAGAAAAAGCCATGTCTACGCATAAAGAGCCGCCTCGCGGTGTAGAAACACCCTAAATCATACAGCCTGTTTCCGACCCGCGCATAGACAATCCATGCCTGAGGGGAAAGCCACTCTGGCCTTTGGCTCCTTAAAGGAGTCGGTCAGGCTCTCAGGATACGGATAAAGGAAACGGCTGTTAAACCGTATTGCTATACCGGCGGTAACGGAACGCAGGTGGTGTTGCAGGGCGCTCCGCGATGGCCTGCGCAATCCGGTCATGCGCCGGGGCACGGTGGCAGACCGGGTCCGTCGCGTCGGCTTGTCCCGCCAGCGCCAGAGCCTGACAGCGGCAACCGCCCCAGTCATCTTCTTTAAAGGCACAACTCTGGCACGGCTGGGGCATCCAGTCCGTGCCACGATACAGGTTGAACAGCGGCGAGTCCTGCCAGATGGCCTCAAGCGACTCTTCCGTAACGGACGGGAAAGTCAGCCCCGGAATACTTTCTGCCGCATGGCACGGCAGCACCTTGCCGGAAGGCGAAATATTGAGGAAGCGCTGCCCCCAGCCGCCCATGCAGGGCTTGGGCCGTTCGGCGTAATAATCCGGGGTCACAAAATCAATGGCAAGCCGGTTGCCAAACCGCGTGCGTGCAGCAGCAACAGCCTGTTCCGTCGCTTCTAACTGTGCGCGGTCTGGCAGCAAGGCGTCCCGGTTGAGCAGGCCCCAGCCATAATACTGCGTATGCGCAATTTCCACCCGGCGAGCGCCCAACTGCTCGGCCAGATCCAGCATGGCCGGAACGCGTTCCGCATTTTGCCGATGGATCACAAAATTCAGGGTCAGCGGTAGGCCGTCTTCTACAATCAGGCGAGCCGCTTCCAGTTTTTTGGCCTGAGCGCCTGCCATGCCGCCAATCCGCTCGCCTTCCTGCGCGTCGGCATCCTGAAAGGAGAGCTGGATGTGGTCCAGCCCGGCGTCAGACAGTACCTTCAGACTGTCACGGTTCAGCAGCACGCCGGAGGTAATCAGATTGGTATAAAGCCCCAGAGACACCGCATGACGGACCAGATCAGCCAGATCAGGCCGGGCCATGGGTTCACCCCCGGAAAAATGCACCTGCAACACGCCCATGGCGGCCGCTTCATCCAGCACACGCATCCATGTTGCGGTGTCCAGTTCGCCTGCGCGCGGGTCCAGCCGGAGCGGGTTGGAGCAATAGGGGCATTGCAACGGGCAGCGATGCGTCAGCTCTGCCAGCAGGCTCATGGGGGGCGGGGCTTTGGTCATGGCAGAACGGGTCATGCCAGCAGCAGGACCTGCTTGTCGGCCAGTTCCTGTGTCATGCTCAAAACATCCTGTGCAATGACGTCACGCGGGGCAGAAAACTTTTCTGCAAGCTGGTCAATAATTTTCGCCAGAGAGCGCTTTCCGTTCACCAGTTGCAGAATTTCTGCCGCAACGGCATCAGCCAGAAACGCCCGTTCCGGAGCCTGCACAAACCACTGCTCCCGTACGCGGTCATATTGCAGCCGTGTGCCGCGGGCAAAGCGCGGCACACAGGTTTCCGCCAGAAGGGTGGCGGCTGTCATGCTGCATCCTCAGCCGGACGGAATGCCCCCGGCGGAATACGGGCGGGCGTGACATAGGCGTAATCCAGCGCATCCAGCATCGACCACAGCACGCCACATTTGAACTTAAGCGCGCCAAGCACCGCCTCCTGTTCAGCCACCGTGCGGGCATGCTCCTTCACATAAGCCAGCGCAAAGGCCGAATCCTGCGGAGCCTGCGTCAGGCGCGGGGCGAAGTAGGCCAGTGTTTCTTCCGTAATAAACGCATAGTTCCGCAGCATGCCGGAGACACGTTCACTGATGATGGTGGGAGAGAACAGCTCTGTCAAAGAGGACGCAATGGCCTCCAGAATGGAGCGGTCTCGCACAAAATGCACATAGGCTTCCACGGCAAAGCGTGTGCCGGGGAGCAGGCCGTCCAGCGATTCCACATAGGCGCGGTCCAGCCCCAGACCATCGGTCAGCTTCAGCCAGCGTGCCACGCCGCCTGTGCCGGGTTCCGTGCCGTCATGGTCAATCAGCCGCCGCCTCCATTCCCGCCGTAGCTCTGCTGTGGGCAGGCGGGCAAGCAGTGTGGCGTCCTTGGCTGGGATGCTGGCCTGATAATAATAGCGGTTCAGAGCCCAGGCCTGTACCTGCCCCTTGTTCAGCTTTCCATCATGCAAGGCACGGTGGAAGGGGTGCAGGTTGTGGTACCGTTCCGCACCAATAGCCCTTAAGGCAGCTTCCAGTTCGTCGGGGGAAAGCAGCCGGTCTGTCATAGTGTTATCCTCATGCCATCATAGGCGACATCCCAGCCTGCCTCTTCAACCTGCCTGCGTTCAGGCGTGTCGGCTAACAGAATGGGGTTGGAATTGTTGATGTGGATGAGCACCTTGCGGCTCACGTTCAGCTGGCGGAAGGCGGCAATCGTACCATCCGGCTCATCCGCAATGGACATATGGCCCATGCGGCGGCCTGTCTTGGCTCCAAGGCCGGCGCGGACCATCTCATCATCCGTCCAGAGCGTGCCGTCAAAAAACATCACATCGGCCCCGTTCAGGCGGTCGCGCAGAGCGTCCGTCATCATGGCACAGCCGGGGATGAAGAGGGCACGATGCTGGCCATCCGTAATGTCCAGCCCGATGGTTTCCCCGTTATTCATGATCTCAGCCGGGTTTTCCCCACGCTCCGCATAAAGCGGCACTTTGCCGGGGACGGAAAACGGCGTGATGCGCAGATTGCCGGGCATCAGAGAGAGGGGCTCGTCAAGCACCATAGTCTGGCGGGGCACCAATGTGCGGTCCAGCGCATCAAAAATCGGGTTGGCATCCAACTGGGCCAGAACAGAGGCCGTGGCATACAGTCCGTAAGCCTGCCGTTCCCGCATGGTCAGCAACCCGGTAATGGCGTCAATTTCGCCACTGGTCAGCACCACACCGGAAATGGGGGTGGAACGCAAACCCTCTTTGGGGTGCAGGGCTGGGGTCTGATTGATCTGCGCGCGCAGATCGGGCGAGGCATTAAGGATAAACCAGTGTTCACCATCCCCGCTGACGGCGAGAGACGCCTGTGTGCGGGCCGGGGCGTTTGGGTCTCCGGCGCGGGCGCGCTGGCAACCGGGCGCGTTGGAGTTCCACTGAGGAAAGCCGCCACCTGCGGCAGCGCCTAGAACAAGAAGATCAAGCATAAGCGGCTTTTTAAAACAAAAATGCCGCCAGCGCGAACCTGATGCAGGTCGCGCTGGCGGCAGAAAGGCTTATTTCTTCTGGCCGCAAACGTAGCTGTTGATTTCTGCGCCAAGCGGGATTTCGGTGATTTTCGGTGTGGTCCAAGCCATGAGAACTCTCCGTTAATGGGTCATGTATCAGGCGGCCTCCTGTTCTGGCAAAAGAGCCAGAGGGAGGCTGGCCGCGCACAAACGAGTGTGAGCAAAAGCCCGAAGGGTGCAACCCTGCACACAGAAATATGAGGTCTTTTTCATCCTTTTCACGGGAGTGTGAACGGGTAACCTTTCAGAACAGACCGCGCACCAAAACAGGACGATTTGCTATTTCTGCCGCATGGCTTCTAAACACGGCCCGGCATAATGTGCCGTGCACAGGCTATTTCAGGCGGGAGAAGGAAGCGTGAAGGCTGATGAATAGTCAGATCAAAGCGTTATTCAGACGGGTGTTTCGGAACACGGGCTATCTGCTGACTGGCAGAGGCGCCATGGCTGTGCTTGCGCTGGCCAGCACCGCTCTGGCCGTCCGCACACTGGGGCTGGAGGATTACGGCATCCTGCTGCTGATGAGCTCCTTCGTCATGTCCTGCGCGGTGGCGACACGCTTTCAGGCCTGGCAGCCTTTGCTGCAATACGGCACGTCTCTTTACAAAGCTGCCGAGAAAAAACCGTTCCAGACCCTTTTCCGCCATTGCTCCATGCTGGATGCGCTCGGCGCGCTCATGGGGCTGGCCGTAGCACTTTTCTCCAGCATCTGGCTGGCACATCTTTCCGGCTGGGCGGCCGCCTACGGGCATATCCCGCTATGGTACATGACCGTCATCCTGTTTATGAACACCGGCTGCGCCATGGGCGTCCTGCGGCTTGCTAACCGGTATGAACTGGCGGTTCTGGCGGATACCGCCGGCTCTGTGGTCAAATTCGTAGGGTGCGTGACGGGGTTTTTCCTGCACTGGACTCTGCCGGATTTTCTGCTGCTTTGGTACTGTTCCACCGCCGTGGCGTTCGTGCTGGATTATGGACTGGCCTTCTGGGTCATGGCTCGTTCGGACAAACTGAAAGGGTTTCGGCTGGTCAATGTGTCCTGGCTCAGCCCCATTAAAGGCATCTGGCGGTTTACCTTTTCCACCAGTCTGGATCAGGCGCTTGGGCGTCTGGGTTCCCGCCTGACGGTTCTGATTGTCGGCGCGGTTTTAGGGCCGGAGAACGCCGCCATTTATAATGTGACATGGCAGATTTCCGATGGCATGGCGCGCCCGGCGCAAATGCTCACCCCTGCTCTGTATCCGGAACTGGTGGCACTACGGGATAAACGGGACTGGGCTTCCATCCGTCAGGTCACCAACCGTATTTTGCAGGCGCTGGCTATTTTTTCCGCTGTGGTGCTGGTTGTGGCTACGTTCGTCGGGCCGTGGCTGCTGCATCTGTTGCTGACAGTCCCGTGGACAGGCACCCGCACCCTGCTGTTGCTGATGACCATAACCGCTATTCTGGACCTGTGGGACGTGCCGCTTGAGCCGCTTCTGGTGTCTCTGAACAAGGCGCATCAGATTATGATCGGCCGCATGGTGACGATGTGTTTCTCCCTGCCGCTGCTTTATGTGCTGGCCCGTGCATGGGGGATGACAGGTGCGGGATTTGCAACCCTCTTAAGCGAACTAGCTATTCTTCTGACACGTCTCGGTCCTTATCTTATTATGAACCGAAATAAATCATTTGAGGGCAAACCCGAAGCCTGAGACCTGTTCGGGGGCCAGAGCGCGCAAGCGGGAGG
Source organism: Acetobacter malorum (assembly GCF_001580615.1). Lineage (GTDB taxonomy): Bacteria > Pseudomonadota > Alphaproteobacteria > Acetobacterales > Acetobacteraceae > Acetobacter > Acetobacter malorum. Next base: position 51,896 of record NZ_LHZC01000050.1, on the reverse strand, counting down.
TGTGACCTGAACCGATTAGTTTTATCCGAGCCAGTCTGGATTCTGGATACAGGGCGCGTCGGAGAGCAGGCACAGTGTCGGACGCTGGTCCGGGCGTTGGGACTGCCCTTCCGGACAGTGCCGCTAGGCCCAGATTTTGCACCGCCAGCCCAGTGGCCAGAGACGACCGGGCTGCGTCTCATTCTGTCTTTTGGGAATGCAGTGCAGGCAGCCTGTGCGTTACGGGAGTCCTGCCAGATAAGGCCATTAGTGGTGCATATCGGCCGGCCTAGCCATATTCCCGCTAAGGATCTGGATCTGATTATTCCGTTGCCGCAGGATGATTATCCCCCGGGGCCGAATGTTCTGAAAGTCGCCTGGCCGTTGAACGGGGCTAGGCTCACACCAAAACCAGAGAACACGGAACATCAGCGCCATGCAGGCACCATTGTGATGTATGGCGGCCCGTCCCGCCACTTTCGGATGGGGCTTGCGGAAACCCGCCGCCTGTTAACTTTTGCCCGTGCGCTGGCACACGCCAATCAGGAACCTTTGCACATAATCACCAGTCCTCGCACGCCTCCTGAAGCGGTGGCGTGGATGCAGGAACAGATGAAGATATGCGGCGCTATCCTGCATCTTTTCCAGTCAGATGAAGACTTGTTCGGCAGCTTCCTGAAAACTGGCAACCGATTTGTGGTGACCGCCGATAGTGCATCCATGCTGGCAGAAGCGTGGCGTAGCTGTGCGCCAGTCTGGCTGTTTCCTTTGCCACGGCGTCAGACGGTTATGTCCCGGTTGCAGCAGGGAGTGGACGCTCTGGGGCTCCGGCCTCTTCGTTACTGGCTTATCCGGCGCGGGGTCTTGGGAAGTGGGGCCAACTTCACGCACTGGCATCGCACACTGGTCAGTTCGGGGGCAATCCGTTGTGCCGACCTGCACCTGAGCGAGCAGGATTTGCGCTGGGCACCACTGCGGCATCAGGCTGATACGGACCTTATGCGATGCCGAGGCCGCATTCTGGCGCTCCCAGATCTTCTGTCAGGAGGTGGCCCTGAGTTAACCGCGCCATTGGGGCATGAGGGGCCTAGTCTGACGAAAGCATTATTGTAATGCGCCCCCAATCAACTTCGATGGAAAAAGCGTGACACATTCAGAAACCCTCACAGAACAGGCAATCCTGCACGGAACCTGCGCTGTGATTGTGACCTACGCTAACCGTGTTGCCTTTGTTGAACAGGTTCTGCATGCGGCGTTTCAGGTAGGTGTCGGGCATGTGGTTCTGGTGGATAACGGAACAGCTCCCGCTGTTGCAGAAAACCTGAAAACCGTTGTGGCATTATGGGGCGCAGAGCGGGTGACGACTATTCGGCTGGAGCGCAATGGAGGGTCGGCGGAAGGGTTTGCCGCAGGATTTTCTGCCGCGGCCCAAAGAGCCCAAACCCGACATATCTGGGCGCTGGATGATGACACCGTTCCCGATCCTGACGCGCTCACAGCCCTTGCCCGCACATGGCGGCTTATGGGGGAAAAATCCTCCTGCTGTCTGGCCAGCTTTCGTCAGGACAAGCGCACCTACGTCAAGCTGGTTAAAAACAATAAGCCCAATGCCATTCAGAAAAATTCCTTTTTTGGTTTTTCCGTTCAGGCCCCTTTCCAGAAAAAAAGGGTCGTAATCTGGAAGCAGAATGGGCTGGAATGCCGCTCCATGGAAATGGCGGCGTATGGTGGCTTATGGTTTCATAAAGAGTGGGTGCAGCGTATCGGTCTGCCGGATGCGCGCTTTTTTCTCTATTTTGATGACTATGACTATACATTACGCATGACCCGCAACGGAGGGGCGCTGTGGATGTGCCGCGATAGCGTTCTGAAGGACCTTGAGCAATCCTGGACCCAGACCCCTTCCTGCCTTCATCCATGGTTACAGAGTGAGCAGGGCATAATTCGCCCCTATTTCGCTTTACGGAACCGCGTTTTTATTGAGCAAAACAGCATAAACTGTAAGTTGATTTATAATCTCAATATGGCTTTGTTTCTGTTTATAAAAGTCCTGTGCCGCACGCCGCGCAGTGCTCTGTATCACATCCAGCATCCCGTCAAAATGATACGCCGCTGGCGCCTGCTGGTCGGTGCAATCCGGGATGGTCTTTCAGGAAACTTTGAAAACAAGATTTTAAAAGGCCAATGAAAAGGCAGAAAAAAGCGGCAGACCCTGAAGGGACATGCCGCTGATAGACGTCAAAAAATGGTCAGCTGTTTATTCAACACCGATCATGACATCAGACGCCTTGATGAGTGCTGTTGCCTGCTGGCCAATTTTTAGGCCGAGATCGGCCACGGCTTCATTGGTGATGGATGCCATCATGACCGTGCCGCCCGGCAGTTCCAGACTGATATGGGAGGTTGTGGCCCCCGGCTGAATGGCGACAATCTTACCGGTAATCTGGTTACGTGCGCTAATTTTCATCAGATGATCCTCCTCAGGCTTCTATCCCTTGCGACTATAGGGACTAGTTCGCAATTCGGGGAAGTGTCGCCTGAAACAGCAGGTGCTCATGGCCGGCGTAGAGCATGGAGGTGTAAACTTGCAGAGCGAAGTTTACAGTCTCAGGAAATTTAATGAATAAAATCAGGGGATTATAAAGGCGGGTGGTGGAGCTAAGGGGAATCGAACCCCTGACCTCCTCATTGCGAACGAGGCGCTCTCCCATCTGAGCTATAGCCCCGCCTGTATAAGTCTGGGATCTAAAGGGCTTATCAAGACGGTGTCAAGCTGTATTGTAGCGGCCTGAGGTCTGGTAAAGCCAGCTCTTACCCCCTGTGTTGTGGAGAAGTGTTCTTGCTGTTTGTTCTTTTTTCAGTGTTGATGCGCCTGTTAGAGATTTATTGCTGGATCCTGATCCTGTCCTGCATTTTCATTAATCTCTGCCTGTTTGGCATTCTGGACAGCCGGAAACCGCTGGTCTGGAAAGTGGGCCTTTTCCTCAACCGGATGACAGAGCCGGTTCTCGAACCTGTGCGCCGTATTCTGCCCTCACTGGGGGGCGTGGATTTCAGCCCCATGGTTGTGCTGCTGGGTATCCAGTATGTGGTGCAGCCGGTGCTGGTCAGCCTTTTCAGAACCCTGATTTATCGCTGAGAAGCCATACAGAAGGTTCGTGCCCGCAAAGCTGGAGCACGAACCCAACTGGTTTTTTATTTGATAAAAAACCCGGCAGCGACCTTGTTGGTGTGCGCATTCTCAACAAGTCCTGCGATCTCGGCACCTACCTGTAAGACTAGGGGATATTCGTCCGGTTAAAAACCGAAGCGGCAAACAGCTTGTCGTTGTCTGAGCATCGTTTCTGACACCCTCACTTACAGCTATCGGTTTAATCCTCGTCCAGGAACGCAACGCAGGTCCGTTTTCCAACGTAAACGGTATCTGAGATGCATTATTTTTGAGACAATCTTGTAAGGTAACGCTGGCCTGAGGGTTATCGACACAGCCTGTACTGCTTATCCACAAGCTTACCCCCGCAGCCATCCGCAGAATCTGGGGATAAGTGCAAAAGCGGAAAAAGCAGGCAGAATAAAATGGAAAAAGGATGTGTTTTCAGGCCAATAGGGTGCGGCAGCACGACCGCATGCAGAAGGGGCCGAGTGCTCAAAGAGCATCAGCCTCATACAGCATACGCAATCTGAGGCGGTCTAAACCAAACCAGAAATAGCGTTTAAATTTTTAGGGGAAAAATGGTGCCCAAGACCGGGATCGAACCAGTGACACTGCGATTTTCAGTCGCATGCTCTACCAACTGAGCTACTTGGGCACCGCAGCCTTGCGGCGTGAGAGAGCATGTATCGCAGGAGGGGAGGGAGATCAAGTCACCTTTCGTCATTTATCTCAGGTTTTTCAAGATTCTCTTCATCAGCCGGCGGACCGGGGATGCGATACTGCCCGGAAAACCAGCGTCCGAGGTCAATATCCGCGCAGCGCTGGGAGCAGAAGGGGCGGGTGGCGGCCTGGGTTGGCGCGCCACAGACGGGGCAGGTGCTGTTTTTGCTCATGCGTGTGTCGTCCAGAAAAAATCAGGCAGGGCGGGGTCAAGCTGGAGGCTCAAAGGTTTGCCACGTTGAGAGATACAGTCTGCCAGAGCCTGCGGGTCCTGTTCCAGTGCGGTGATGAGGCCAAGACCGCCCCGCAGAACGGTCGCTTCCGTTTCCTGCGTGACAAGGTGGCGCAGCGCAGCCAGCGCCTGCCCATGCGCAGATGAGAGAAGTTCTGGCAGAGATGGGTGAATCCGTGCCCGTACCAGCTCAACCAGCCCCAGCGCGGTAATGCCAAGGCAGCGGGGGCGGAGCGGATCATCCTGCAGAGCCGCTTTTACAGGCTCCAGAAGCGCCTGCCGCTTGCGTGTGGCCAGTCCGGCAGGATCAATCAGAATCGCGCCAGAGAGATTGCGCAGGCGAATCTGGCGCATCAGAGCCGGAAGGGCATCCCGGTTGGCGGCAAACTGTGCGGTTTGTTTAGGCCAGCCCGTTTTGGCCGGGGACGCGTCCATATCAATGGCCACCAGAGCGGGCGTGGGCGTAATGCTGGCCTGCATGCCGCCGGGCAGGCTGATAAGCGGTTCTTCGAGTGCCGTGCAGGCGTGGGCAATCTCTTCCGGGAACGGCTGGAGTTCCTGCTGGCGGCGCGGGCGCAAAGCGACCGGGAGGCAAGCCGCCGCAGCCGGGGAATCGACAACAATCCTCGCATCCGGCCACCGGGCGGCCAGACGGTCCAGTGGCGTGGGGCCGCGGCTGATCAGGCCCGGTTTAGCGGGCAGAGTCGCGGGAGCTTTTTCCGGTTTTAGCCGAACCCCTTTGCCGCCCTGCGCAGCCCGCACCACGCGCACGGTGAGGGTTTGCCCTTCCGTGAGAGCATCTGAGCCCTTTTGGTCAGGCAGGAAGCCACTTACGCCCCCTCCGAGATCCACAAAGGCCCCGCCCATGCCGGGGGCATGCGCGCTGATGCGGCCCAGATAGACATCATCCACACCATCTGGTGCGGCAGGACGCCACAGTGCGTAATCAAGCAGAGTGTCGTCCTGGGTAACGGCAATGCGCAGTTCGCCGGGATAGGTGGCGAGGCGCAGATACACGCTCACGCCAGCCAGTGGCCCGGCTGGCCACGCAAAAGCTGGGCCGTTTCAAACAAGGGCAGGCCAATAACGGCGGAGGCGCTGCCGCAGACAAAACGGATAAAAGCCGCAGCATGGCCCTGCAACGCATAGCCACCCGCCTTGCCTTGCCAGTCGCCCTGATCCAGCAGGCTTTCAATCTGATGGGAAGTCATGCGGGAGAATGTGACGGCCGTTTCCACAACCCGTTCGGCCCGGTGGCCTTCCGGCCAGCCAGCAGAGGGAATAACGGAAAGGGCGGTCAGCACCGTATGGCGGCGGCCGGAAAGCTGTTCCAGGCAGGCGCGTGCGGTCTCACGGTTTTCTGCTTTGGGCAGGATGCGTCGCCCAAGAGCAACAACCGTGTCCGCTCCCAGCACCAGAGCCGGTTCGCTCAGGCTGGCAGCAACCACGTTCGCTTTTTCCATGGCCATGCGGCGCACGTAGGGGCGCGGCAGTTCTGTCCGGGCTGGGGTTTCATCAATATCAGCCGGGAGAACGCGGTCTGGCACCAGCCCGACCTGACGCAAAAGGTCAAGCCTGCGGGGCGATGCGGACGCCAGCACAAAGTGAGGGCGGCCTCCGTTCTCCGTGCCATCCGGCCCGGATGCTGCCATCGTCTTACTTGAAGCGGAAGGTAATACGACCTTTGGACAGGTCATACGGTGTCATTTCGACATTCACCCGGTCACCAGCCAGAACACGAATACGGTTCTTGCGCATTTTGCCGCTGGTATGGGCCAGAATCATATGTTCGTTGTCGAGTTTCACCCGGAACATCGCGTTGGGCAGCAGTTCTGTAACCGTGCCGCTGAATTCAATCATGTCTTCTTTAGACATGGCGTCCTTCGTTCATTTTTAAGCCTCGTTATGGTTGGATGTGCAGATATGGGTGAGGGAGCCGGTTCGGTCAAGCGTTAGGCGTGGTTTGGTCTAACGCATCAAGCCGGGCAGAGATGCTCAGCGCATGCGCTTCTAGCCCTTCGGCCTGTGCCAGAGCGACCCCTGCCGGGCCAATACGGCGCAGGGCGTCGGGGCCGCCGGCCAGGAAGGTTGTCCGTTTCATGAAGTCAAAAACAGACAGGCCGGACGCAAAGCGCGCGGTGCGGGAGGTGGGCAGCACATGGTTCGGGCCGCCTACATAATCGCCCACAGCTTCCGGGCAGAACCGGCCAAGGAAAACCGCGCCCGCGTGCCGTACCTTGGCAAACAGGGCTTCCGGATCATCCACCATCAGTTCCAGATGTTCCGGGGCCAGACGGTTGGCCAGAGCCACCGCTTCGTCCAGATCTTTGACGACCAGAACCGCGCCGTTCCGCTCCCAGCTGGCGCCGGCAATGGCGGTGCGGGTCAGCGTCTTCAGCTCGGTTGTGACGGCTTGCGTCACTTTATCGGCAAAGGCTGCATCCGGCGTGATGAGCGTTGCCTGAGCCAGTTCATCATGCTCGGCCTGTGCCAGCAGATCCAGCGCAATCAGGCGTGGGTCTGTGGCCGAATCGGCAATCACCACCACATCGGACGGACCGGCAATGCTGTCGATACCCACATGGCCAAACACCTGCCGCTTGGCTTCCGCCACAAAGGCGTTGCCCGGGCCGACAATGCGGTCCACAGGGCGAATGGTCTGTGTGCCAAACGCCATGGCACCCACAGCCTGCGCGCCGCCAATGCGGTAGATTTCCGTCACGCCAGCCCGATGCGCTGCTGCCAGCACCAGCGGGTTGATCACGCCGTCCGGTGTGGGCACGCACATGGCAAGCCGCTGCACACCTGCCACACGCGCCGGAATGGCGTTCATCAGCACGGAGGAGGGGTAGGCCGCTTTCCCGCCGGGCACATACAGTCCGACCGCATCCAGCGCGATCCAGCGCATGCCCAGCGTCATACCGACATCGTCCGTATAGCGAACATTCGACGGCATCTGGGCTCTGTGGAAGGATTCAATGCGCGTAGCGGCAACATCCAGAGCCGCCATTAGCTCCGGGCTGACCTGTGTGCAGGCTTTGGCAATCTCGTCTGCTTTAAAAGCCAGCTGGGCAGGCGTAAGCGGCAGGCGGTCAAACTTCTCGGTCAGGGCGCACAGGGTGGCATCCCCATCCCGGCGCACTGAGGCCAGAATCTCCGCAACAGGTTTATGAACTTCCTGCCCCTGTTCTTCACGGGCTGTCAGAAGCGAGGCGAAATCAGCCTCAAAACCGGGGTCACGTGTGTCTAGCCGTTTCATGAAGACTGCTCTGCCTTGATCTTTTGGGCGGCGGAAGGAGCGGCTTCCATCGCGCTGCGAAAGCCGTTGATAATCGCGCTGATTTCTTCTGGGCGGGTTTTCAGGGCCGTACGGTTTACAATCAGTCGACTGGTGATGTGCGTGATCGTTTCCACTTCCCGCAGCCCGTTGGCACGGAGGGTGGAGCCGGTATCCACCAGATCCACAATCAGGCGGGAAAGCCCCAGCATGGGGGCCAGTTCCATCGCGCCATGCAAATGCACGATATTGGCGTTAATGCCGCGCGCTGCAAAAAAGCGACGGGTTATGGCGGGGTATTTGGTCGCAACGCGGACCTCGGACCACCGCGCCCATTCCTGCGGGTCATGCGGCAGGCTGGAAGGCTGCGCAACGGACACGCGACAGCCACCAATGCCTAGATCCAGCGGGGCATAAATTTCCGGGTAGTCAAATTCCATCAGCACATCTGCGCCGCAGATGCCAACATGCGCGCCGCCGGAGGCGACAAAAGTGGCTACATCAAACGAGCGGACGCGAACAACATCCAGATTGGGATTCTGGGTCGGGAAGCGCAGCTTACGGCTGTCATCGCCCAGACAATCGGGGGAGGGTGCCATCCCCGCTTCATCAAGGAGCGGTGTGACGGCTTTCAGGATCCGCCCTTTAGGCAGGGCCAGAACCAGAGGGCCCCGGTCCTGCGCTCCGGAAGAACGCTCGGGCTGAAGATCTGGCTGGGGCACGGTCATGAAAACTCCGGTGGGGCGGGCAGGTCTGTTTTAAGAAGGCCTTACCTACCATACGTGGCCGATGGCCAAAAGAGGCAGGAAGCAGTTAGGGGGCAGGCCCAAAGACCATGCCCCCTATCCTCAGTCCTGCTTTAGCGGCGCCACCAGCCCGTGCGGCGCTTGGGGGCGGGCTTCTCGTCATCAATGACAATCGGCTGCACGATGGACGCGTCCGGTGCGTCCTCCGTGGCTGGCGTCTTGTCAGCACTGGCGTCCTGAGCCTCAGCCGGGGCGCTTTTGCTGGTTGCAGCAGCACTTTTCGCTGCCGCCCGACGGCGGCGCGGTGCAGGTTTTTCCGCAGCGGGGTCCGCTGTTTCATCCTGCGGTGCCGCTGTTGAAGCGTCGTCCGTTGCCGTCGCAGTTTTCCGGCGCGTGGTTGCGCGGCGGCGTGTGCGAGGCTTGGATTTTTCTTCCGGAGCCTCTGCGTCCTCAGCGGGCGCTTCAACGTCAGCCGTTGCTTCAGCCTTTTTCCGCGTAGCACGGCGGCGGCGCGGTTTGGGAGCCTCTTCCTCGGCAACCGGGGCGTCAGCAGTTGGCGCGGCTTCCACCACAGTCTCTGCCGGAGCAGGGGCTGCCTGCTCAGCGTCAGCAACAACCGGAGCCTCTTCCGCTACAGGCGCAGCTTTGCGACGACGTCCCGGGCGTTTACGGGCCGGTTTTGCTTCAGCTGTCGGAGCCTCGTCAGCCGGGGCTTCAACCTCTTTCGGCTCTTCTGCTGCCGCAGGTGCCGCCACTGGAACTGCTTTGGCAGGTTCCGGCTTTGCTACTGCTTTGGAGGCCTTCGCTTTTTCCGCTTCCGCGGCTTCCATGGTGGAATTTTCGATCAGATCGAAAATGTCCAGGCTGCCACCAAACGGGTTCGCCGGTGTCGGACCCTGCCATGTCGGGCGGCGCGGCTGCGGAGCCGGACCTTCCTCAATAGCAACCCGGATTTCCGGTGCGTCCGTTTCCGTCGGGCGCACGCGGGAATGGCGGGTGCGACGACGGCCGGGGATCAGATTACCTTCAGCCTCAGCAGGTGCTGCGGCAGCAACCTGCTCTTCCGTTGCAGGCGTCTGAGCGGCTGCCCCGTTCTCTTCACGGTTCCCGTTGCCACGACGGCGACGGCGGCGACGGCGGCGGCGCGGTTCGTCTTCCCCAGCGCTAGCTTCAACGGCAGCAGCCGGAACTTCGGCGCGGGGCGTCGTGTCCTGTTCTGCCACAACCGGTGTTGCTTCTTCCGGTGTGACGTCCACCACGGCGTTTTCTACCGGCGGCAGCGGCGCGTAGTTGCGGTTCGCTTTGGGCGGCTGGCGGCGCTCAATGCGAATTTCCGGCACAGGCAGCGTGGCGTCGGCTTCAAACAGAATTTCCATCTGATGCCGCTGCTCAATTTCAGCCAGCCAGTCGCGCTTGTTGTTCAGCACATAGAACGCAATTTCTGCGGCAACATGCACGGTAATGGCGGAAGCACGACGGCGTGCGCCTTCTTCTTCCACCGCACGCAGCACATGCAGTGCAGAGCTTTCAATGCCACGGACCATACCCGTGCCCTGGCAGTGCGGGCAGGGTGTAAACGCGGCTTCCGCCACTGAAGGCCGCAGCCGCTGGCGCGACATTTCCAGCAGACCGAAGTGAGAGATCGAACCCATCTGGATGCGCGCACGGTCATGGCGCAGCGCATCTTTCAGGCGGCGTTCAATCGCGCTGTTGTGGCGGCGGGATTCCATGTCAATAAAGTCAATGACAATCAACCCAGCCAGATCACGCAGCCGCAGCTGGCGGGCCACTTCATCCGCTGCTTCCTGATTGGTGCGGAAAGCAGTTTCTTCAATATTGCGCTGGCTGGTCGCTTTGCCGGAGTTCACGTCAATGGCGACCAGAGCTTCGGTCTGGTTGATAACCAGATAGCCACCGGAGCGCAGAGACACGACCGGGGAGAGCATGGCGTCCAGATGCCCTTCCACATGGTAATGTGTGAAGAGCGGCTGGCTTTCCTTGTTCCACAGTCGGACTTTTTCTGCGTGCTGCGGCATAAGCATCCGCATGAAGTCGCGCGCGGCTTTCCAGCCATGCTCGCCATCCACCAGAATTTCACTGACTTCACGCGTGTACACATCGCGGATGGCGCGTTTGACGAGGCTTGCTTCCTCGTAAATCAGAGCCGGCGCGACGGACTGCATCGTCAGGTCCCGGATATCGTCCCACAGATGGAGCAGATATTCGCAGTCTCGCGTAATTTCCGGCCCCGGACGCTGCGCGCCAGCGGTGCGGACAATCATGGCCATGCCACGCGGCAGGTTAAGGCCGGAGATGATGTCACGCAGGCGGCGGCGGTCAGGCACAGACGTAATTTTGCGGGACACACCACCACCCCGCAGGGCGTTGGGCATCAGCACACAGTAACGGCCAGCGAGGGAGACGTAGGTCGTCAGGGCTGCGCCCTTGTTGCCACGTTCTTCCTTGACGACCTGCACCAGCAGAACCTGCCGGCGGCGGATGACTTCCTGAATGCGGTAGTTGCGCAGGAAGCGGGCAATGCGCTTCTGGATCAGCGCTTCTTCACCCGTGTCGGTTTCTCCACCAACATAGTCAGGCGTATCATTCCGGCGGGAGGGGCGGCGGCCTTCGTCTTCGCTGGCGGACTCGTCAGCATCAGAGCTGGCGTCCTCATCTTCAGCGGTGGAAGCCTGCGCGTCGGTCTCGTCTTCGTCGGACTCGGATTCGCCTGCGTCAATCAGGTTTTCTTCTTCAGCCTGCAGGGCGAGAAGTTTCTCCCGGTCAGCAACCGGAATCTGGTAGTAGTCAGGGTGGATTTCGCTGAAGGCCAGAAACCCGTGGCGGTTGCCGCCATATTCAACAAAAGCTGCCTGAAGGCTGGGCTCTACGCGAACAACGCGGGCAAGATAGATGTTCCCTTTGAGCTGCTTTTTGGAGGCAGCTTCAACATCGTAATCTTCAAGTCTGTTTCCATCCATAACGACAACGCGCGTTTCTTCCGCGTGCGTCGCATCGATCAGCATACGCTTTGACATAAAAAGAAAAACTCCGGCGTGCCGGTGGCCGGCCTATCCGGTGGAGCCGTCTGGACGGCTGGACACGGGAGGGGGACGCTTCCGACAGGCATAGGTCTGTACGTGTGAGAAAATGAGAGGCGGATGTCAGGCCAGGCGCTGAGGTGACAGCAGAGGCGCGGAAACAGGATGCTGTCTCCGGTCTGGTCATGCACTCCAAGATCGTGGCCCTGACGATAGTCATGTATCCTTCAACCAATGTTTCCTGCTCCCATCTGCGCTGGGCGGCGGTTAAACGCCAGCCGCGCCTTTAAACTCTAAAGGAGCGGAAACAGGATGCATGACGGGCAATCCTGCCTTGAGCCATGCTTGCCGACCATGACCTAAACAGCAACAAACCGCAAGCCATTCAGCAACACTGTTTTGCATCTCTCTGGCCTTGACACGGTTTCGACATTATCTGTGTGCAGGATCGCCCCAATTAGAGAAGTGTGAGCCTCGTCATGACGTCAGAATCCGAAAAAACAGCCGGTTTTTTTCTGATGGCCGAGCGGTCCGCCCGCACTGCCGGGCTACATGCTCCACATCCCGCACAAAATTCCCTCAACCGGCGCGGACTTCTGATAACGGGTGCCGGGCTGCTGACGACTGGTTTGCTCACCACGCAGGCGCAGGCCGCAGGCACGGCGCGTCATGCAACCGGGCAAACACTTCACGCCCCAGCCATTGTTGGTAAAGCCCGGCCAGCGTTGCCGCTGGTTATGCTGGACCCCGGCCATGGGGGGAAAGATCCCGGTGCTATTGGCTATACCGGGACGTATGAAAAACATGTGGCGGAAGCTGCGGCCACAGAATTGCGTCAGCAGCTTCTGGCCACCGGCCGTTATCGCGTAGCCATGACGCGTACTACTGACCATTTTGTACCGCTGGATGGGCGTGTGGAACTGGCGCAGGAGCACGGGGCATCGCTCTTTATCTCTATGCATGCAGATGCTCTGCATAATGCCGGGGTGCGCGGGGCCAGTGTCTATACGCACTCCCATGGGGCGTCGGACAGTCAGACGGCGGATCTTGCAAAAACAGAAAACAGCGCGGACCGGTATGGTGGTCCTCTCGTGCAGGGCACATCACCGGAAGTGCAGCAGATTCTGGCCAGTCTGGTGACAGAAGAGGCCCGGCGCGGGTCTGCCCATATGGCCAGCGCTGTCGTGGCGTCTTTTCAGTCTCGCATCAATCTGTTGTCGCATCCCCACCGGCACGCCGCGTTTGCAGTGCTGAAATCGGCGCAGATCCCGTCAGTTCTGGTGGAAATGGGCTTTATGTCCAACCGGCTGGATGAAGCCGCCCTGAGGCAGGCCGGACACCGGGCTATGGTAGCAGGGGCGATGTGCACCGCCGTTAATCGCTATTTCGCTGCGGCCGGAGTCGGGCTGGCAGGGTAAGGCAGGGCCGCCCGTAATGGGGTTTGTTGCTAAATGTAAACAGACTGGCCGAACGCCACACTTCCTGATATTCAAGCTATATTATAACATAGTCTGACAGGATGATCTCTCGTGCGGAAAAAACAGACAGGTTTGAAGCTGGCCGGGTTGCTGGCCACGGTTTCTGTGCTGGCAGCGGGTGCCGGTGTAGCCGTTCAGCCGATTGCTTTGGCGGAAGATACCCATCAGGCGGCTGATGCAGCAAAACAGAAAGTCAGCGTAGAAGATTTTCTGGGTAAACCGCAGAGCGTGACCTCCAGCGGGTCCGTGACCGTGCATGGGGCGCATATTGATTATGAAGCCGTGTCCGGCACCCTGATCGTCCATAAGGGCGGCTGGGATGATTCCGAAGGCCCGGATGCGGACAAAGACAAAAAGCAGCCGGAGGCCGCCGCATCTATCTATTACGTGGCCTATTTCAAGAAGGGTGTGCGCCCGGAAAACCGGCCCATCACGTTTGTTTATAATGGTGGCCCCGGTTCCTCCAGCGTATGGCTGCATATGGGCGCCTTTGGCCCGAAACGGGTGGTGACAGCGGACGATAGCCATACCCCCGCCGCGCCCTACGCCATTGTAAATAATAATGACAGCCTGCTGGATGTGTCTGATCTGGTGTTTATCGATGCTCCCGGCACCGGTTACGGCCGTCTGATCGGCAAGGATAAAGAAAAGGCGTTCTGGGGTACGGACCCGGATGCCGGCGCGTTTACCGACTTCATCGCCCAGTTCCTCTCTCGTTTCGGGCGTTACAACTCTCCCAAATATCTGTTTGGGGAAAGCTACGGCACAACGCGTTCCGCAATTGTGGCGAACAAGCTGGCTGACGATAAAGGCATTGATCTGAACGGCGTGATTCTGCTTTCGCAGATCATGAACTACGACAATGACATTGATGGGGTCGCCATGAACCCGTCAATCGATCAGCCTTATGTGCTGGCCCTGCCGAGCTACGCCGCAACGGCGTGGTATCACAAGCGTCTTCCTGCCGAGCATCCGGACCTCAAGGCGTTTCTGAAAGAAGTCGAGCATTTTGCGCTGACTGACTACACAGCGGCCCTGCAGGAAGGCAACGCCATTTCTGACGCGCAGCGTGATGCGACAGCCCTGAAGCTGCACGACTATACGGGCCTTCCGGTAGATTACATTAAGAAGGCCGACCTGCGGATTAATGGCGGGGAGTTTGAAAAAACCCTGCAGGGCGATAAGGATCTGGATACAGGCCGTCTGGACAGCCGCTTCTCTGGTCCGACCATGGATAAGCTGTCCCAGTTCTCCTATTACGATCCGCAGTCTTCCGCCATGTCTTCTGCCTATATCGCGGCCTTTAATGATTATGCCCGCAACACGCTGCATTATGGCAATTCCCCAGCCTTTGGGGATGGGTATCAGGAATACAAATTCTTCTCTGATGCCATCATGAAATGGGATTTCTCACACAAACAGCCCAATACGGATTTCCCGATCCACGGTGCGGTCAATGTGTTGCCGGATCTGGCCTCAGCCATGAAGCATAATCCTGGTCTGAAAGTGATGCTTAATCAGGGCTATTATGACCTCGGGACCCCGTATTTCGAGGGTATTTATGAAATGAAGCATCTGCCCATTTCGCGTGAGCTAAGCAATAATATTCAGATTGTGCAGTATGAATCCGGGCACATGGTCTATGCGAATGAGAAATCTCTGACGCAGCTGCATGATAACGTCGCAAAGTTTATCACGCAGACGCACGGCGCTCCGGCTCCGGCAGCAAAGTAATAAGAAAATGTGGGGCTGGGTGCAGGAAAATTCCTGTGCTTGTCTCGGCTTTTAAAGCGGGGTCTTGCTCATCCGGGCAAGACCCCGTTTTTGTTTAAGAACAGCCATAAGCACACTGGTCCCAAGTCCTGCCGTAGAGCCTAGGCCTAGCCAGTAAAAAATGCCAAGAGCCGGATCCTCAAACAGGCAGAGGGTTAGCGCGAGGCAGGGGGTCAGCGCCCGGACAATCTGGTTAACAGACACAGCGCCGGTTTGCCGGGGGAAAGCGGTACGTGTTCTGGGCTGCAAACATTCGTGGCACCAGAAGGCAGCGCTCCACAGTGCGAGCACGAGCAGGAAAGTCATGCAGCAGGTTCCCGTAATTTCAGCAGTGCGCAGAGCGCGATAAGTCCCGTGAGAAATGCCAGCGCATCCGCTGCCATGAAGACGCTAGCGCCTTGCCCCCATGCATGCGAACGCGAGGCCAGATCCAGCACCGGAAGCCCGCATCCGGCTCCAGCAAGCACCCCGAGTTGCTGACGCCAGCCGGAGGCAGCAAGGCGCGTCAAAGAGAGAAGCAGAGCATGCGCAGCGCACAGGCCCCACACGATAAAGAAGAGATCAATTTCCATCATCGCGCGGCCGGAGAGTGCAGTTGGCAGGCAACGGTTGGCCCAGAAAACCCCGAGTGTTGCGGTAGGAAAGCCCACAACTGTCGTCATGGTCAGGGCTTCTGCCACTCGGAAGAAAAACTGCTCACCCGATGAACGTCGACGTTTCATGAGAAACACGACCAATCCGCTTGCTGCCAGAGCGGTTGCCGCTAACCCGGAGAGGAAATACAGCCAGCGCAAAGGGAGAGGCGCATAACGGGCATAATGGAGCCCACGCACAAGCTGCATGGTCGCAACAGCCGGAGGGCTTTGCGTTACAGAGCGCAGGAGGTGTCCGTCTTTGCGGCTGAAATCCACATGGTCTCTTGTCAGAAACGGGCCGAACGCATCGCTTTTGAAAATATGCACTTCGTCCGGTGTAAACAAAACGAGATTACCGTCAGGGCTCCGCAGAATATCCCGTGCCTGTGCAATTAAAGGAGCAAGCGGCGGAGGCAACGGGCCTGCCTGCAACACGCGCCCTTTGGGGGCGGTCTTTTCCTTTTTGTGCGGCGCTGCCGTGTGCGAGCGGAAAAATGGCTCTGCGGGGAGAAGCACCCGCGCATGGATTGCAGTGCCCGTATAGCCCATGAAAGCAATAAACGGCAGGAACAGCACGCCTGCAATCAGATGAGCATCGACCCAGGCGCGTGGGCGTGCCCCAAACGGGCGGAACAGGATGAGGTCGGGCCAAAGCGCCTTGATGTGGATGACAAGCCCGGAGCCAATAGCCACCATAAGGCAAAGCCCCAGAAAGGTGACAATCTGCACGCCGGGCTGATTGCCGCCCCGCAGCGAGAAATGGAAATTATAGAAAAACTGGCCGCCAGCCGTCTCGCGGGCCGGGAAGACTGCTCCGGTTTCTGAATTCAGCGCGGTGCCGACAAACTCATACCCATCATAATGGAGAACCCGCAGAACGGGGTCTCGGTGTGAGGGCAGGGTGAGGAACGCGGAAAGCCCTTTCCCCTCTTCAGCCTGAATTGTCTGCGCAGCGGCCTGCAGGGCGGTGGGGGTAAGGGAGGTTTCCTGTGTCAGTGAGACTTCGGGCTGCATCCACTGGGTGATTTCCGTATCAAATACAGCCAGCGTACCGGACGCAAAAACACAGGCCAGTAGCAGCCCGGCCAGAAAGCCAACCCAGCTATGGAGCCACCCCATATGCACCCGTAGTGTTTCACGCATGCGTCGTCTTTTTCATCACAACGGAAGAAGACCGGCAAGGACTGCGGAGCCACAGGCCACGAGGCCAAGGATCAGCCCCCACCAGTGGCGGCGTCCGGCAAATCCAGCCAGAACAAGAAGAGGGAAAAGCGCTGCGATCACCATACCGCCCAGATCCGTTTTCAGTCGCATGTCTTCAAACGGGAGGCGCTGGGTATCCAGCATGATCAGATGGGCTGTCAGAAAGGAGAGCGCACAGACAACAGCCAGCAAACCAAGCCGCCGGAAAACGGCCTGACGCTTCTGGTTTTTCCTGGTGACAGGCTGGGCGGAAGGTAGAGTTATGCCCGGGGTTTTTGTGCGACTCATTCTCATGTTGCTAAGTAGTCACGCGACCGCTGTAAACCCCGGACAGATGAGGAAATCATAAAATAATATTGCGAATGTCTCTTAATTGCGCTTATGGAGGCGCGGTCAGTCTTTAATTTTGGATTAATCATGATGATGCGTGGTCGCCTGCCGGTCCTTCTTTCACTGCACAGTGTAGGGCGGGTTGCGTTCTTGCTGGCAACAGTTGCGGTCTTCAATGGTGCTGCTTTTGCTGCACAACAGGAAGTGACTGCGCCACAGAAAACGGCAGCAGATAAGGCCGCGCCTGTTAAAAAAGCCCAACAAGCGCAGACGCCGGCAGCAGAGTCACAGAAAGATGAAAACCTGTTGGTCACGGCCCGCCGCCGTAATCAGATGGAAGTCATCAGTGGTGGCCAGCTTGGGGCATTGGGGACCAAGAAGGGGCTGGATGTGCCGTTTAACATCCGGAGCTATACGTCCAGCCTGATCCTCAACCAGCAATCCCAGACGCTGGGCGAGGTTCTGGAGAATGATCCCTCAGTCCGCACCACATATGGCTATGGCAACTTCTCGGAAATTTTCGTTATCCGGGGTTTTCCTGTGTATGGGGATGACGTCGCGATTAACGGCCTTTACGGCATCACGCCTCGGCAGCTTGTGTCTCCACAGCTTTATGATCAGGTTCAGGTGCTCAATGGTGCGAGCGCGTTCCTGAATGGGGCTGCTCCCAGCGGGACGGCCATTGGCGGGAACATTAACCTGATGTTCAAACACGCCCAGAATACGCCCATTACTCGTCTGACGGGAGATTACGCCAACCAGGGCGTTGGCGGTGGCAGTCTGGATGTAGGGCGGCGTTTTGGGCAGGACAAAGCGTATGGTCTGCGGTTGAATGTCGCAGGTCTGTCTGGGCAGACCTCTATTGATCATGAACGCCGCCACTCCGTTGCTCTGGGGGCGGATTTTGACTGGCATGATGACAAAACACGCATTTCTCTGGACATGAATTACCAAAATCAGGGCGTAAATGGCGGCCGTCCGGGTGTGTTTCTCGGTGCAGATGCGACGGGCGTGCCGCGCGTGCCCAATGCTTCTCACAATTACGGTCAGCGCTGGACATACAATGATCTGAATTACATTTTCGGCATGCTCAATATCGAGCGTGATTTGTCAAAACATGTCACGCTCTATGGCGCTTTTGGTGGTCTTGGGAGTGACGAAAAAGGCAATTACTCCACATTGACGGTCCATAATTCTCAAACCGGGGCCGCCACTGCAGGGGCCATGTATGTGCCCTATGCGCAGACAAATGAAAGCACGCGCGGCGGTGTCCGCGCCCATTTTGACACCGGGCCTGTCAAACATGAAATAAATGCCGGGGGGTCTGCTTTGTGGGAAGAAAGCCGCACGGCTTATTCCATGGCGCTCAGCCCCTTCGATACAAATCTTTATAATACGGCGGCAGTTCAGGCCCCGGTAGAAAACTGGACAGGCGGCAATCTGGACAACCCACTGCCAACCAGCAGAACGCAGCTCTATAGTCTGTTCTTTTCAGACACGATGTCCTTCTGGCAGGGGCGTGTCGCGCTGACTGCCGGTTTTCGTTATCAGAACATGCTGATTAACGGATATAATGCGTATGGCGATGGCGCACGGACTGCGCATTACAGTGAGGGTGCGATTACTCCGGTTGTCGGTCTTGTGGTTCATCCAACGCGCCGCACATCCATTTACTTTAACCGGATTGAAGGGTTGTCGCAGGGGCCGACGGCGAGTGGCACCAATCTGGTTAATCTCGGCCAGATTTTTCCGCCCTTCAAAAGTGTTCAGTATGAAGTCGGGGCTAAATACGATACCGGACGTTTTACAACCACACTGGCGTTTTATCAGATCTCCCAGCCCAATTCCTACACGGAACCGTATGGCAATAGTGGATCCTTCATCTTTCGGGAAAATGGGTTGCAGCGCAACCGGGGCGCAGAGCTGAGTGTTAACGGCCAGATCCTGCCCGGTCTGCGCTTTAACGGCGGTGCCACGCTGATTGATGCTGATTTGCGCCGTACGGCACAGGGGCTAAATAACGGCCATACGGCTATCGGGATTCCCAATTATACCATCAACGGAAATCTGGAATATGATCTACCGTTCCTGCGTGGCGCAACGTTGGTTGGACGAGTGGAAAATACCGGCAAGCAGTGGGTGAATATAGCGAATACGAAACACCTGCCTGTCTGGACACGGTTTGATCTGGGGGCGCGCTATACATTTGCGGTTGCGCACAAACCTCTGACTTTGCGTTTTGGCGTCGATAACATTGCTAACACACGTTACTGGGCTTCTGCTTTTAATGGGTATTTGCTGCAGGGACTGCCCAGAACCTTCAAATTTTCATTCACCACAGATCTGTAATTGCCGCCCCGCGTGGTCATGCTTAAGTCTGGATAACATCGGGGATAAGAGAATTTCTCTTTTGATCCGTTTTTACAAAGCCACTCTTCGGGGTGGCTTTTCTTTTTTCCGGACAAAACAATGCAAGACGCACAATCCACAAGTGGCAACACTTCGTCGGCCTTTCTGGCCACTGATGCCCAGTTGCCGACAGGAACGTATTTCATCGACCAGAGTGGTGCTGTGCTGATGGCCGATACGGTTGGCACGCTTCCTGCGGACGTCACTCTTAACGGAGGCGTCTATATGGCCGGTTCGGCCACGCTGCCTGCCGGTCTGTCAGTTCACCCCACGACGGGCGTAATCCTGACGGACGGCACCACCTACTACCCCAATACAATCAATAATGTCGGCGTTCTGTGCGCCGCTTCGGAGTGATTTTTCATGACTTATGGCGCACCAACGAATCTTGATCTTTCTGCATGCACCCTTTCTGCGGATGGAGGTAAAACTTCCCAGACACTGGCAGAACTCAGTGGTGCTGTCGGGCAAAATACGGCGGCGCTTGTAACAGTTAATCAGAATGTCAGCACATTATCTACTACGGTCCAGACAGCTTCATCGGATGCCTCTGCGGCCAAGGTGGCCGCAACAACAGCAACGACGACAGCATCTTCTGCATCTGCTGCTGCATCTGCGGCACAGACTACGGCGAACGCCGCTATTCCAAAAACGTTTTTGCAGGCCCCTGGAGGTGTCCCGCAGTATAGTACATCGGGCAATACATTGTTTGTTAATCCCAATAACAACAATGGCACGGCACAGATTGCATTAGGTAGTCCGTCTAAAACGAATTTGTGTATTCTAAAAGCTTTTTGCGGTACGACCACGTCTACCGACGCAGATAGCGCGACAGGTGTCGTTTTTCTCTTCCAGGGTGGTACAGGAACTAATGACGGCACAGCGTCTTTTAAGGGTAAAGCGTTTGTTCCAGGCATGGATAATACTATCCCACTAGGGAGTGCCTCCAACCGCTTTTCTCAGCTTTTTGCAGGCACTGGTGCCATTCAGACATCAGACGCCAACATGAAAGCAGTTGTTGGGGTGCTGGGGGACGCCGTCTACGCAGATAGTGCAAAGCTGATTAAGGCGGGACAAGCCATCCGCAAGGCGATCACTGTTTTCACTTTCCGGGATGGTGGTTCGCGCCGGCATGTAGGGGCTATCGCCCAACAGGTTTACGCGGCCCTGAGTGCCGAGGGACTTGATCCGGCTGCATTTGGTATCTGGGGTCAGGATGCACTGACGCAGCAGGTTGAAGTGCGCGACGCAAAAGGGGCACTTACGGACATTGAAACGAAGCCAGTTCTGGATGACAAGGGGCAGCAGGTTTACCGGCAGTCTCTACGCTACGACGAACTGAGCATGTTGCTGACTGCGGCAGGCGAAGCGGAAATGCAGGCTCTGACCGCCCGTGTTGCGGCTCTTGAAGCCAAGGCAGGTGCTTAATGTCTACCCTGCTTGATTTCTCGGCAGCGGTTGCAACCGGGGGGCGTGGTAACACGCTCTCCGGGGGGCAAATCGTGGATGTCATTACCGGTGGCACGCCCCTGACAACCATTGTCAATCCCGGCGCTAATTGTGCCCTGTCCTATGTGACATGTGGTGATAACGGTTACCGCATCATGCCAGATACTGATTGCTCTCTGACGCTCACTGGTGGTCAGCCTGGGCAGATTCAGATCATGCGTATCCTGATCATACAGTCTCCAGCAGGTAACTCTGTGGTCACGTGGCCTTCCAATGTCATCTGGCCCGATGGTGTGCCGTTTGTAGATAGTCGCTCGGGCGCTGTGATGTGTGCCGAAATAATGTTTGACGGCGACAACCACTATTATGGGAGACGGATCTTTGGCTAAATCCTATCCGATGCCGACAACCGGATATACCAAGGATGGTGTACAGGTGCAGCTTGGTGTCAACAACATTGCCGATCAATGGGATTACGTTACGGTTCCCGTTCCGTCGCGGCCTTGGCGTATTCTGATTGAGGGTGACCTGCCGACATTGGCGACAACGCCGTCTGTCTCGGTATCTGTGTTTGAGGGTACTGTGCCGCTGTTTTCAGCATCAGGCACATGGCAGGTGCAGGGGCAAAGTACCGCCAACGCGGATAAAAAAAACTGGAAGCTGAAGCTGCGCAACGCAGTGACTGGCAATAAATTGTCTGTCAAAATCGGTGACTGGTTCCCGATGAGCAGCGTCACGCTGAAAGCCTACGGGACCGACAGAACATTGGTGCGTGACAGCCTGACCCCGGATATCTGGCGTCAGATGCACAGCTATCCTGCCGGTCTTCTCGCCCCTCAGTCAGCCTATCGTTATTGGGATGATACAGATTTCGGAACGCATACGTCTGCTCTGTTCAGCACGGCAGGCTTCCCGGTTGAAGTCTGGCAGAATGGCGCGTTTCTAGGGCTCTATGTTATTCGCACTCCAGCTGACGTTAATGACTACCTGATGGATGACGGCAATAACCAGCACATTCTGATCCAGCCGCAGCACGCGACCAGCCTCTGGAGCGGCACGTTTAACTCCAAAGAATGGTCGGTGCAGTCCCCTGCAATCAGTGGCTATAATGATCAGGACGATATCTCGACATCTTCACCGGATATCAATGCAGCCTGCCAGCGGATTATTGGTTGGATGGGAGCATGCAACAACGGCACGACTGACGCCAGAGCCACGTATAGGCAGTATCTCGATCTGACCTCGTTCCTGGATTATGTGCTGATCTGCGAGCTGTCAGGCTCGTTTGATAGCATGCAGAACAACTTTGAGCTTGGCAGCTGGGACGCAACAGCATCCACCGGGCTCTGGTATTTCTGGCCGTATGATGAGGATGAAACGTGGGGGCTGGTTTTCTTCCTCACGGGCGTCCAATCCGATGCAGGTCAAATTGGGTGGGTGACCAAAAAGGGTGGCAAGGCTGATCAGGATCCCGGCTTTTTTAACCTGGCACATACCGTGTTCCTGCCGGAACTACGCGCGCGCTGGCGTGAATTGCGGGATGCTGGAATTATCTCCTCACAGAACATCAACGCAGCGATCAAGCGTCAGGTTGATCTGATCGACCCGGCTTCAATGGTGCAGGATATTGCAAACTGGCCGCTTGATATTGCGACCGGCGCGCCTGCCTCAATGCAGGCGGGGGGGAAATGGTCAGTTGCGTATATCATGCAGTACGCGGCAACGCGTATTGCGTGGATCGATGCGCAGTGGGGTTATAGCGGCTAACAAACTGACCGCCCATACGCATAAAACATACCGCCGTGTGGGCGGTTTTTTGTATCCGGAAAATCTATGACTGAAGAACAGAGTGGCCTCATCGTCGCGGCTGATGGTGACCTGCGCGAAATTGTTGGTGGTCATGAGATTCGTCTCGCTGCCGTTGAGCGGCGGCAGGACGCGACTGATGGAAAGCTGGACGGGATCAGCAAGGACCTCGCGACCATGCGGGCAGAAGAAAATGCGCGTACTGTGGCGACGACAGCAGGAATAAGCCGTCTGGAAGTGCGGGTTTTTGATCTGGTAACCCAGCTCGCAAAACTCACAGGCGCGCAGGAAAACCAGAACCGGCTTGCTGAAGAAAATCTACGGCGCTGGCGAACACGATCAGTCATTGTCGGGATTATTTGCACCATTGCTGCGGCAGCGGGCGGCACGATCCTTTCCAGCCAAACCTGGGATGACTACCTGTTCGGCAACGTTAGTTTCCTGCACCGCCACCATATTCCAGCCCCTGCGCCGCAGCCTCAACCGCAAGACTCTGTCTATGCACTTGCTCCCCGGAATTGGGAAAAATCATGACACTTAAACTACCAATCACCGACCCGGTGCAGGCGGCAGCTCGTACGGCATGGGGTGAGGCGCGGGGGGAGGGAACGCGGGGGCTGCAAGCGGTCCTGAACGTCATCGGTAACCGGGCAACCCACCCGGGCTGGTGGGGGCGTGATATTGCCGGTGTGTGTCAGGCACATGCCCAGTTTTCCTGTTGGGATACGAATGACCCCAACCGCATGAAACTTCTGACAGTCAGTGACTCAGACAAGCAGTTTTGTGAGGCTCTGGATTTAGTCAGTCGCCTGGTTAACGGCTGTCTGCCGGACCTGACTGGCGGAGCGGATCATTATTACGACTGGCGCGGCCAGCGGCCCTATTGGGCGCAAGGTCGCTTTTATAAATGCACTATTGGTCATCACGCATTTTATCGTGTTGGCCTGAAAGGAGATGGGATGTGACAGGCACCACGAAAAACGCCTTTGCGGTCAATGCGGCTAAAATTGGGGGCATCACTACGGTGGTGCCCCTTTTGTTTTCAGCAATTCCAGAACCGTGGAGTTCAGTTATCTCCGGGGTGATCATCATCTGCGGGGCTGTCACCGCAGCAATCCAGCCTCCGCAAGCCGGGAGCAAATGGAAAATCCCCTATCAGGTCGTTTCCGCCATCGGCCTCAACATCGGCTGGGCCGTCAATCACATTGGAGCGCGGGTCGACGCATCTCAAAGCGTGGTTGCGCAGGCCTCCCTCACTCCACAGGACAAGCAACCATGATGCAGTCCCGTCGCACTTTCCTTCGCTCCACTAGCCTTGTGGCCGCGGCCGGGACACTCACCGCTTGCACGGTGACGACAACCGGGAAAACGACCACGCTTACGCTTAACACGACCAAGGTTAAGGCCTACGCACAGGCTGGTATCAATGCTGTCACAACTATTCTCAGCATCACGGCCGTATCTACTGCTATGGGGGCTCCGGCTGTGGCCGTTATTGAGGCCGCAGGTGGCGCTTTGTCCACCGCACTCTCTGCGTTGGCGGCCGAGACGAAGGGTAGTCTGACAGTCAGCTACGACAACACGAATGCCAAAACGCGCATTGATACGCTGTTGGTGGATCTTAATAATGTTGCCGTGGCAATCCGTGCCGGGTTGGTCGCAGCGCAGCAGACTGTGACCAACAGCGTGATCAATATGGCTATCACCATCTTTAATGCGTTGCGGACCGTGATCGATGCATTTGAGGGCGTTCTGGGAATCAGTCTGCCAAGCGTTACAGATGAGCAGGAGGCAACAGCACTCTCCGTGCTGGCGGCGCAATGACAGGCTTTGAGTGCGGCCTGATCTTAGGCAGTTTGAGCACTGTGCTGCTGGGATCTGGTCTTGCGGCTTTGCTGTCCTGGAAGAAAAGCCAGAATGATTTGTTTGGGCGATAAAATTACTGCCACCGCTGGCGGGCCATTAATCGCTGCGTGTAATCGTCTGGCACGTGAAAAAAAACGCGATTGATTGCCCTGTAGGGCAAAGCACTGGGAACAGTGCCGCCTGCAGAACGTTTTCACTCAAAACAAGGAGGACACTGCCGTGGAAAAACTGTCTGAAGATTTCAAAGACCGTCAGAAACCCGTCTCTCGCATTATTGTTGCTGTCAGTGCTGCTGTGGCTGGTTTCCTGATTATGCTGTTCAGGGCAATCAAAAAGCCCAGATAATTTCTGATAATCATGTTTTGCCAAAGAAGCCCGGCTCTTTCTGCTTACGCAGGGGGTGCCGGGCTTCTTTTTTTGATTCTGGACGCTTTTTGGCTCAGGTTATTAAAAATCATGAGCTATCAGGGTGTTAGGAATGCTGACATAATCCCGGCAAGATGTACCCGTTATCCACAGGCTTACCCCCGCAGGCATCCTCAGATTCTGGGGATAAGTGCGCAGAGCTTCGGATGGAAGATCATGAGGAAGGATAATGAGGCACGTGCATCCGAAAAGACTGCGCGTGACAAGACATGCGATGTGGCTAGGAGAAGAGGTCAACAGTGAGCCGAATAAGCTCAAGTTGAAAAAGTGCGTAGGATCTCGTCAGAGCGTGTATGTCGCTGATGAAAGCAATGAGGGAGGGGAAATCCACTCTCATCCCCCGTCATGCAAAAAGCATGAGGGGATGAAGAGCAGTAGATACAAAAAAACCGCAGCGAACTGCGGTTTTTTTTTGGTGCCCAGAAGAAGACTCGAACTTCCACGACCTTGCGGCCACAGATACCTGAAACCTGCGCGTCTACCAATTCCGCCATCTGGGCTCAGATGACAACCGGGTCACCCCGGCTGGTGAAGGGGTATTTAGCTCGGCCCCGTAACCTCGTCAACGGGAAAAATGCATTTTTCTCAGGATTTGTTTCTTTTTGTTATCTGGCGTCCAGCCGCGTCTTAAAATTCCCAAAAAACAGCAGTTTTTCAGGGTGTGCTGCCTGTGTTCCTAACGCCGGGCAGGTGTTCAGGGAGGATGCTGAACTATTTGTGCTCACCGGACGTTCCAAAAAGAGGCGTAGACTATGGGCAGGCCACCCCAGAAGGCAGGCCAGAGCAAACAGGAGCAGAAAGAACACCATGAATGAGCTGAAGATTGCGACAGTGTTTGGTGGTGGTGGCTTTGTGGGGCGGTATGTTGTCCAGCGCTTGGCGGAGGCAGGATATACCGTGCGGATTGCCTGCCGGAGGCCGGATAAGGCTGCATCCCTGCGGGTTCTGGGAAAGCTGGGGCAGATCGCACCGTTTTATGCCTCTGTGCTGGATGATGCCTCAGTAGCCTGTGTGGTCGAAGGCGCATCTGTTGTCATCAATCTGGCCGCCGTGCTTGGGGATGCATCGGGGCAGAGGCTTGAGGCCGTGAATGTTCAGGGGGCAGGCCGGGTGGCGCGTCTGTCCGCGCAGGTTGGCGTGCCGGCGTTTGTGCACATGTCCGCATTGGGGGCGTCTCACTCAGCACCGTCTGCTTACGGGCGGAGTCGGGCTGCGGGGGAAGATGCTGTACGGGCTGCCATGCCGCAGGCTTCTATTGTTCGACCGTCCGTTATCTTTGGGCCGGAGGATCACTTCTTCAATATGTTCGCCACGCTGGCGCGGTATCTGCCGGTTCTGCCTGTTTATGGTGCAAAGGTGCGCCTTCAGCCTGTGTATGTAGGGGATGTGGCGCAGGTTGTGGCGCGGTTGGCGGAAGATCCCTCGCTGGCAGGGCAGGTGTGGGAGCTGGGCGGGCCGGATGTTCTGACCATGAAGCAGATTTATCAGTGGGTTTTACGCACCACGCAGCGCTCTCGCATGCTTTACGAGGTGCCGCGGGCTCTGGCACGCATTCAGGCAGGGATTTTCGAGCGTTTGCCGGGACATATCCTGACGCGTGACCAGTTGCTGATGCTGTCTCAGGACAATGTTGTGCCGCCGGGTCAGTCGGGTTTTGAAAAGCTCGGGCTGACTCCGCAGAGCATAGAGGCCATCGTGCCGTTTTATCTGACCCGTTATCGGGCGGGTGGTGGCCGTTCAGGGGTTCGCCTTGTAGAATAAGGGGTTAGAGATAAAAGGGTCCGATATGAAACCTATATAAAAAGGTTTTTGAGGCTGAATCTCTTTCAAAAACAAGAAAAATAAAGAAAGGGCAGCAATGCTGTCTTTTCAGAATAGTAGGTAAGGCGCTACCTCAGTCCTGCTTGTTTGGGGCGAGGTCTGTCTGACGCGCGCCCTGTCTCCGGGGAACGCCTTATGACCACACCCATGCTGAAATTTGTCTCTGTCGCTCAAAAGCAGCCTGATAAGCGCACAGCGCAGGCGCGACGGGCGGATTTTGCGGAGATTTACGAAGATTTTTCTCCCGCTGCGGCTGGTGAGCAGGCCAGTCGGTGCTCCCAGTGCGGCGTGCCGTTCTGTTCCGTGCATTGCCCGCTGGGCAACAATATCCCGGACTGGCTGATGCTGACGGCGGAAGGGCGGCTGGAAGAAGCCTATGAAGTCTCTTCCGCGACCAATACGTTCCCCGAAATTTGTGGCCGCATCTGCCCGCAGGACCGCCTGTGTGAAGGCAACTGCGTGATCGAGCCCGGGTTTGAGAGCGTCACCATTGGTGCGGTCGAGCGCTATATTACCGATACGGCCTTTGAGAATAACTGGGTCAAACCCACCCGCCCTGTGCGGGAACGCACGGAATCCGTCGGGATTGTTGGAGCTGGGCCTGCTGGTCTGGCTGCAGCTGAGCGTCTGCGGGCTTCAGGGTATCAGGTGCATGTGTATGACCGGTATGACCGCGTGGGCGGCCTGCTGGTTTACGGTATCCCCGGATTTAAGTTGGAAAAAGAGATTGTCGCGCGCCGTCATGCGCTGCTGGAAGAAAGCGGCGTGACGTTCCATCTGGGGCAGGGGGTTGGCAGTGGTGAGGGTGATCTGTCCTTTGCTGAGCTGCGCAGCCGCCATCAGGCCGTTCTGATCGCCACCGGGGTTTACAAATCCCGCGAGATTGGCGGCCCCGGTGCCGGGCTGGCTGGCATTGAGCGCGCTCTGGATTACCTGACCGCCTCTAACCGTCGCTCTCTGGGCGATACATTGCCGGACGATGCGCAGGCGCTGGATGCCAAAGGCAAGAATGTCGTGGTGCTGGGTGGTGGCGATACCGCCATGGACTGCGTGCGCACGGCCATTCGTCAGGGTGCCAAATCCGTCAAATGTCTGTACCGGCGTGACAAGGCCAACATGCCGGGGTCCGCGCGGGAAGTGAAAAACGCGGAAGAAGAAGGCGTTGAATTTGTCTGGCTCTCCGCACCGGAAGCGTTTCTGGGCGATGACCATGTGACCGGCGTGCGCGCTACGCGCATGAAGCTGGGCCTGCCGGATGGCACAGGCCGCCAGTCCGTCGAGCCGCTGGAAGGCAGCTCCTTCACGCTGGACGCGGATCTGGTGATTACCGCTCTGGGGTTTGACCCGGAACCGCTGCCGCAGTTGTGGGGCCAGCCGGACCTTGCCGTCTCCCGCTGGGGCACGCTCAAGGTGGGGCATGACAACTTTATGACCACTCTGCCGGGTGTGTTTGCCGCAGGCGATATTGTGCGCGGGGCCAGTCTGGTGGTGTGGGCTATTCGCGATGGTCGGGATGCGGCGGAACGCATTCATCAATGGATTGAAACACACGCAACGGCGCAGACCGTGGCGGAGCAGGGATAATGGGCATGCAGAAGCATCCTGACACCACGCATGGTGAAAGCGCCAAAGAGTTTTTTGAAGCGTGGGACAACAATGTTGCCGCTCTGGACGGCCTGTATGACCCGGCTGATGAACGGGATTCCTGTGGCGTTGGTTTGGTTGCCGCATTAGACGGCAAGCAGCGTCGTGACGTGGTGGAAGCTGGTATTGCTGCCCTGAAAGCCATCTGGCATCGCGGTGCGGTGGATGCCGATGGAAAAACCGGTGATGGTGCCGGCATCCATGTGGAAATCCCGCAGAATTTCTTTGCTGATGCGATCACCAGCACGGGTGATCAGCCGGTAGAAGGTGCGATCATCGCCGTTGGGCAGGTGTTTCTGCCCAAAACGGATCTGGTCGCGCAGGAACAGTGCCGTCAGATTATCGAGACAGAAATTCTGGCTTTCGGCTACGGCATTTACGGCTGGCGTCAGGTGCCGATTGATACGGCCTGTATTGGTGAAAAAGCCAACGCAACACGCCCGGAAATTGAACAGATCATGATCCGCAACCTGCCGGGTACGGCAGAGGAAGCGTTTGAGCGGGATCTGTACGTTATCCGTCGGCGGATTGAAAAAGCGGCAATTGCAGCGCAGGTGGATCTGTATATCTGCTCTCTGTCCTGCCGCTCGATCATCTATAAAGGCATGTTCCTGGCCGAGCATCTGACCGAGTTCTATCCGGATCTGCTGGATGAGCGCTTTGTCAGCCGCTTTGCTATTTATCATCAGCGTTATTCCACCAACACCTTCCCCACATGGAAGCTGGCACAGCCGTTCCGTCGTCTGGCGCATAATGGTGAAATCAACACCATTTCCGGCAACATCAACTGGATGAAAAGCCACGAAACGCGGCTGTCTCACCCGGATCTGGACCCGTGGATGAAGGACATCAAGCCGCTGGTGCAGGCGGGTGGGTCCGATACAGCGACGCTGGATAACGTGTTTGAACTGCTGACTTTTGCCGGGCGTGATGCGCCTGCCGCCAAGGCGCTGATGATTCCCGCCAGCGTGGGCGGGAATTCTCTGATGAAGCAGTCCCACCGTGACATGTTTGCCTATTGCAATGCCGTGATGGAACCATGGGACGGCCCGGCCGCCCTGTGCGCCACGGATGGCCGCTGGGTGATTGCTGGTCTGGATCGGTCCGGTCTACGGCCGCTGCGCTATACGGTGACAGACGATAATCTGCTGATTGTCGGGTCTGAAACCGGCATGGTGCGTGTGCCTGAAAGCAATGTTGCCAAACGCGGGCGGCTTGGCCCGGGCGATGTGATCGGCGTCGATCTGCAGGAAGCGCGTCTGTATGGCAATGAGGAGCTGCTGGATCTTCTGGCCTCGCGTCAGGACTTCTCCTCATGGGTCGGCGGTATTCAGAAAATTGGCTGTATTGTCCGCTCAGATGTGAAAGAGCCTGTTCTCTATCAGGGTGATGAACTGCGCCGCCGCCAGCTGGCTGTGGGCACCACGCTGGAAGAGCTGGAAGCCATCCTGCACCCGATGGTGGAAACCGGGACAGAAGCCATTGGCTCCATGGGCGATGATACGCCTCTGGCCGTGCTGTCTCCGCGTTTCCGTGGTCTGTCGCATTATTTCCGGCAGGGCTTTAGCCAGGTGACCAATCCGCCGATTGATTCCCTGCGTGAATCCCGCGTGATGAGCCTTGCCACACGTCTGGGAAATCTGGGGAATATTCTGGATCAGTCCGCAGAGCAGTGTGAAATGCTGCAACTGCCCAGCCCGGTTCTGACATCGGGTGAGTATGAAGCGCTGCGTAATTTCTGCGGCACGTCCGGCTGCCTGATTGACTGCTCCTTCCCGGCGAAGGAAGGTGAGGCTGGCCTGCGTGAAGCCATTGCCCGCATCCGGCGTGAGGCAGAAGAAAGCGTGCGCGGTGGCTGCACGCATGTGTTCCTGACGGATGAAAACCAGTCTCCGGACCGGGCCTATATCCCGATGATTCTGGCGACGGCAGCGGTTCATACGCATCTTGTCCGTAACTCCCTGCGCACCTTCACGTCTCTGAACGTGCGGGCGTCCACCACGCTGGATGTGCATTCCATTGCGGTGACCATCGGGGTTGGCGCGACCACGGTTAACCCGTATCTGGCTCAGGAATGTATTGCGGACCGGCATCGCCGCGGGCTGTTTGGTAAGCTCTCTCTGCGTGAGTGCATGGAGCGTTACCGTAAGGCCGTGGATAAAGGCCTGCTCAAGATCATGTCCAAAATGGGCATTTCGATCGTGGCGTCTTATCGCGGTGGCTGTAACTTTGAGGCCGTAGGTCTTTCCCGCGCGCTGACGGCGGAATTCTTCCCCGGCATGCCCTCCCGCATTTCCGGTATTGGTCTACCCGGTATTGCCCGCAATGTGCTGACCTTCCATCAGGAAGCATGGGATTCTGCGTCTCTTGCCCTCCCTGTCGGTGGTTTTTATAAACTGCGTCGCAAGGGCGAGCAGCATGCGTTTGATGGTACGCTGATCCACATGCTCCAGACCGCTGTGGCGAGTGACAGCTTTACTATCTACAAGCGGTATGCGGACGCCGTGCGGGCACAACCGCCGGTGGCGCTGCGTGATCTGCTGGACTTTAGGGAAGGGCGCACGCCCATTCCGGTAGAGGAAGTGGAAAGCATTACGCAGTTGCGCAAACGCCTGATCTCACCAGCTATTTCTTTGGGGGCACTGAGCCCGGAAGCGCATGAGACGCTCTCCATTGCCATGAACCGGATTGGTGCGAAATCTGATTCTGGTGAGGGCGGGGAAGATCCGGAACGCGCAAAACCGCGCCCAAATGGCGATAATGCCTCTTCCGCCATCAAGCAGGTGGCGTCCGGTCGCTTTGGTGTGACGGCGCAGTATCTGAATGACTGCCGTGAACTGGAAATTAAGGTCGCACAAGGTGCTAAACCGGGTGAAGGTGGTCAGCTGCCGGGCTTTAAGGTCACGGGGCTGATTGCCAAGCTGCGTCATGCCACACCGGGTGTAACTCTTATTTCTCCGCCGCCGCATCACGATATTTACTCGATCGAAGATCTGGCTCAGCTCATTTATGATCTGAAGCAGATCAACCCGGATGCGACGGTAACCGTCAAGCTGGTGGCGCGTTCCGGCATTGGTACCATTGCAGCGGGTGTGGCGAAGGCGAAGGCCGATGCTATTCTGATTTCCGGCCATTCCGGTGGCACAGGGGCCAGCCCGCTGACCTCCGTGAAATATGCCGGTCTGCCGTGGGAGCTGGGTCTGGCAGAAGCGCATCAGGTGCTGATGCTCAACCGTCTGCGGCACCGCGTAAAGCTGCGCACGGATGGTGGCATCAAGACCGGGCGTGATGTGGTGATTGCCGCCATGCTGGGTGCGGAAGAGTTCGGTATTGGCACGGCCAGCCTTGTGGCCATGGGCTGCATCATGGTGCGCCAGTGCCACTCTAACACCTGTCCGGTGGGCGTGTGCTCGCAGGATGAGGCGATGCGCCAGAAGTTTGAAGGTACGCCGGAGAAGGTTATCAACCTGTTCTCCTTCATTGCTGAAGATGTGCGCAATATTCTGGCGTCTCTGGGCTTCCGCAGCCTGAACGAAGTGATCGGCCGGACCGATCTGCTGCGTCAGGTTTCTCGTGGCGCAGATTATCTGGATGATCTGGACCTCAACTCCCTGCTCTCACAGGCAGATCCCGGCCCGTTTGCGCGCTATTGCACGCTGGAAGGCCGCAACGAGGTGCCGGATACGCTGGATGCGCAGATGATCAGCGATGCAAAACCGCTGTTCGACCACGGTGAGAAAATGCAGCTGCACTACAACGTGCAGAACACGCAGCGTGCCATTGGCACCCGCATGTCGTCTCTCATTGTGCGTAAGTTTGGCATGACGACACTGGCGCCGGGCCATCTGACGGTGCGTCTGCGCGGGTCTGCCGGGCAGTCTCTGGGGGCGTTTGCCGTGCAGGGGCTGAAGCTGGAAGTGCTGGGCGATGCCAACGACTATGTCGGCAAAGGGCTTTCCGGCGCGACCATCACCGTGCGGCCTTCTCCGTCTTCCCGTCTTGTCAGCAACCAGAACGCCATTATTGGCAACACGGTGCTGTATGGCGCGACGGCAGGGGAGCTTTATGCCTCCGGGCAGGCGGGTGAACGCTTTGCCGTGCGTAACTCTGGTGCGGTGGCCGTGGTGGAAGGCTGCGGGTCCAACGCCTGTGAGTATATGACGGGCGGCACCGTGGTTGTGCTGGGCGAAATTGGCGACAATTTTGGCGCAGGCTTTACCGGCGGCATGGCGTTTGTGCTGGATGATAGCACCACCTTTGAAAAGCGCGTTAATCCGGAATCCCTGTTCTGGACACGGGTGACGGACGAGCGCTGGGCGGAGGAACTGCGGCGTCTTGTTGAGCGGCATGTGGAAGAAACCGGCTCCCCTTATGCAACAAACTTGCTGCATAAATGGAACGATGTCCTGCCGCGCTTCTGGCAGATTGTGCCAAAAGACTATGCGCGCATCATCGGCTTTAGCCTGCCGGAAGCAGAGCTGGCCAAGTCTGCCTGATCAGGCTTTTGCCTGACAAAGAGGATGGTCCCGAAAGATCTGTTTCTGCCTTATGAGCGCGTAAGGCAGAGAGGTCTTTCGGGCCGTGCTGAGTGCGCAGTTTGACCTGCGCCGTATGTGAACCCCGATTGCGTTCACATGTACTCGCCTCATGCTAAATTGCGCGATAGGATGCCGCCTATGAAACATACAGCGCATTCTCACCGTTCGTCTCAGCTTCCGGCCTTTGCTGCGGAAGCCGGGGCTGTGGCCGCAACCAGTGCCGCGCCGGGGCAGGAGGCTTCCACCCTTCCGCGCTGGGACCTTTCGGCTCTCTATAACAGTATGGAAGATCCGGCGATCAAGCAGGATCTGACTCAGGCTGAACAGCAGGCCAAAGAGTTTGCCTCCCGTTATCAGGGCAAGCTGGCAGGTCTGTCCGGTGCTGAGGTGGCGGAAGCCATCCACACCTGTGAGGCGATTGAGGAGATACTGGGCAAGGCAGGGTCCTATGCCTCGCTGCTGTTTGCCGCGAATTCGTCCGATCCGGAAATCAGCCGTTTCAGCCAGTCCATCAGTGAAAAACTGACGGATATTTCCACGCATCTGCTGTTCTTTACGCTGGAACTCAACCGGCTGGATGATGCCGATCTGGCGCAGAAAATGCAGGACCCGGCTCTGGCGCACTGGAAGCCGTTTCTGGATGATACGCGCCTGTTCCGCCCGCATCAGCTTTCTGATGAGGTCGAGAAAGTTCTGCTGGAAAAATCCGTAACGGGTGCGCAGTCCTGGTGCCGCCTGTTTGATGAGACGATTGCCGCCCTGCGCGTCACACTGGATGGCAAGGAAATGCCGGTGGGCGATGCGCTGAACTGCCTGTCCGATTCGGATCGGTCTGTGCGTGAGAAGGCCGGCAAAGCTGTGGGCAAGGTGTTTGGTGAGAATGTGCGGCTGTTCGCCCTCATCACCAACACGCTGGCCAAGGATAAAGCTATTTCTGACGGCCTGCGCCATTACGCCCGTCCCACATCCTCCCGCAACCTGTCCAACATGGTTGAGGACGAAGTGGTGGATGCGCTGGTCTCCGCCGTGCGGGAAGATTATCCGCGCCTTGCACACCGCTATTACGCCCTGAAGGCGAAATGGATGGGGCTGGATAAGCTGGAGCATTGGGACCGCAACGCGCCGCTGCCCGGCTGTGAAGACCGTAAAATCCCGTGGGATGAAGCTAAGCAGATTGTGCAGAAAGCCTATGATGGCTTTGACCCGCGCATGGGCAAGGTGATCAACACCTTCCTGACGCATCCGTGGATTGATGTGCCGCCTGCTCCCGGCAAGTCTCCGGGCGCGTTTGCCCACCCCACCGTGCCGTCTGCGCATCCGTTTATCCTGCTGAACTATCATGGCCGCACGCGGGATGTGATGACGCTGGCGCATGAGCTGGGCCATGGCGTGCATCAGGTTCTGGCGGCAAAGCAGGGGTACTTCCAGTCCAATACTCCGCTGACGCTTGCGGAAACGGCCAGTGTGTTTGGGGAAATGCTGACCTTCCAGTCTCTGCTGGATGCGGAAACTGACCCGGCCCGCAAGCGTACGCTGCTGGCAGGTAAGGTGGAGGATATGCTCAACACCGTAGTGCGCCAGATTGCGTTCTACGAGTTTGAAACCCGTGTGCATGATGAGCGTAAATCCGGTGAGCTCCTGCCGGAACGGATTGGTGAAATCTGGTTGCAGGTGCAGACGGAAAGCCTCGGGCCGATCTTCAATTTCACGCCCGAATATGACGTCTTCTGGGCGTATATCCCGCACTTCATCCATTCACCGTTCTATGTTTATGCGTACGCGTTTGGCGATTGTCTGGTGAATGCGCTGTATGGCGTGTTCAGTGAGGGCGCACCGGGCTTCCAGGACAAATATATTGCCATGCTGGAAGCGGGTGGCACCAAACGCCACAAGGAACTGCTGGCACCGTTCGGGCTGGATGCGTCCGACCCGGGCTTCTGGCGCAAGGGGCTGGATGTGATCTCTGGCTTTATCGATCAGCTGGAGCAGGCGTAACATGGCCGAACGGGATATGGACAATAGCGGCGTTTTTGGTGAATTGCGCCGCATGGTCCAGACAACCGGCACCGTGGGTGGCATTGCCGCCCGCCTTGCCGGGCACAAAATCGGGATTCGCTCAGGCGGGGCCTCGCATGCGGAAGATCTGAAATCCATTCTCGGTGGCCTGAAAGGGCCGCTGATGAAGGCCGCTCAGCTTCTTTCCACCATCCCCGGCGCGCTGCCGGATGAATATGCGGAAGAACTGGCCCAGTTGCAGGCCAACGCGCCGCCTATGGGCTGGAACTTTGTGCGCCGCCGTATGACGGCGGAGTTGGGGGCTGGCTGGGAACGGAATTTCCGCTCCTTTGGGCGGGAAGCCGCAGCCGCGGCCAGTCTTGGGCAGGTACATAAAGCCGTGCTGGCCGATGGCCGGCAGGTGGCGTGCAAGCTGCAATACCCGGACATGAATGCGGCGGTGGAAGCCGACCTGCGCCAGTTCCGTATGGCGATTGGGGTTTATCACCGGCTTGATAACGCCATCCGTCAGGATGACGTGGTGGAGGAACTTGCTGAGCGCCTGCGTGAAGAGCTGGATTATCTGCGTGAAGCCGCCAACATGCGGCTGTATCGGACCGCTCTGGCTGACTGCCCGGAAGTGACGGTGCCGGCTCCGATTGATGAACTCTGCACCCGCCGCCTGCTGACTATGGAGTGGGTCAACGGGCGCGGTCTGAACGCAGTTATTCAGGAAGGCCTGACGGAAGAGCAGAAGCAGAAGATTGCCCGCACACTGTTCCGCGCCTGGTATGTGCCGCTGTATCAGTATGGAGTGGTGCATGGAGACCCCCATATGGGGAACTTCACCGTGCGGGATGATTACGGGCTGAACCTGCTGGACTTTGGCGCGATCCGGATTTTCAATCCGTCCTTCATCAAAGGGAATCTCGACCTCTACCGGGCCTTGCAGACCAAGGATAAGGAACTGGCCACGCAGGCTTATGCCGCGTGGGGCTTTACGGACCTGACCCCGGAAAAGATCGACGTTCTGAACGAGTGGGCCGGGTTCCTGTATGAACCGCTGATGGACAACCGCGTGCGGTATATTCAGGAAGGCAACAATCCCGCTCTGGGGCGTGAAATCCTGTCCAAAGTGCATGAAGGCCTGCAACGCACAGGCGGCGTGCGCCTGCCGCGGGAATTTGTGCTGGTGGACCGTTCCGCCGTGGGGCTGGGCTCAGTCTTCATGCGTCTGAAGGTGAAGATGAACTGGTACGAGCTCTTTCATGAGATCGTGCAGGACTTTGATGAAGCAGCCTTGGCTGCCCGCCAGAAAGCTGCCGTTGAGGCTGCGCGCTTTCCGGCAACGTCTGCCAGCTAACTGCTCTGTCCGGGTTAGTCCTGTAAGCCTGCTCTGCGGTTTCCCCTTTAAGGGGTAGCAGAGCAGGCTGGCAGCCATCCGCACCGGCACACGTGTCGGGCGGGAAGGCTGCCGTTTCAGGCTTCAGTAAGCCTGATAATCCACTTTTTTCAGATGTTTTTCGTTATAATCCAGCTGCTCTTTGGTGAGCTGGAAGCCCACTTCAAACCGATAATCCGAGTCTATATTCTTGGGCGGAATGGGCAGATCGACCGTCACGACCTTGCTGTCGCTCGTAATGCTGGAGAGGTTGGCCGGGAACTGGAACGTGTGTTTGAACACATGCTTGTTCACAATCCGGTCCCCATGCAGCACGGCAATAAACCAGGGTAGCGTGACGGTGCTGCCAGCCGCTGCCGGCCCGTGGTTGACCACAAAACGCAATGCGATTCGGGTTTTCAGATCCTTCGGCCCGGCACCCAGACAATCCCCCTGCAGTTTCAGGATGCTTGCTCGCGTGATCAGGTGCGGGAAGGTCGCGGTCTTGCCGTCATACAGATAGTAATCCGCAGCTTCCGGCGGGATATGCGTGAGCGGGCAGGAGGGGGCGAAGGCAATGGAGGCATTTTCCTCATCCCCGCAGCCACCAAGGGTGGTCAGCAGGCCAAGAGCCGCAAGACCTGACACCGCAAAGCGGGGCAGCAGGCGGCGTGGATGAGAAAGGTCTTGGGACATGTGCAAATCCGGAATTATCGGTTAGAGGGGGTTGAACAGATAAAAAACGAGCAAAACATAGACATCAAGCAGGGTTGTGCAGGCCACAATGCCGGAAAACGGGTTGCATCACCACCTCGCTTTGCGTAGGCCATGGCCACGGTGACCGCGACCTGCTCAGGGTTTCGGGCATAGCCTACCTTACTTATGCTTCTTATAGCTGTTTTTTCTATACCGTCCGCCGCAAGTTTGGGGAACACCATGCCCGATCAAACTCCCGCCGCCACACAGGAGCCCGCACAGGCCCCGCATGGCAAGTCTCTTAAGGTTCTTCTCGCTGGTCCGCGTGGGTTCTGCGCCGGGGTAGACCGCGCAATCCGCGTGGTGGAAGAAGCCATCCGTCGCTACGGCGCACCTGTTTATGTGCGTCATGAAATTGTCCACAACCGTACGGTTGTGGAAGCTCTGGAAGCGCAGGGTGCCATTTTTGTCGAGGAACTGGATGAGGTTCCGCCTGATGGCCACGTCGTATTCTCTGCCCATGGTGTGCCCAAAACGGTCCCGGCTGAGGCGGAACGCCGCAACCTGCTGTATCTGGATGCAACCTGCCCGCTGGTGTCCAAAGTGCACCGCGAGGCCGAGCGTCATTTTGCCGGCGGTGGCCCGGAAAGCCGCCATATCCTGATGATCGGCCATGCCGGGCATCCGGAAGTGGTGGGCACCATGGGCCAGCTGCCCGTCGGTGCGGTTACGCTGATTAACGATGCGGAAGAAGCCCGCACCGTGCAGCCGGCTGACCCCTCCCGTCTGGCCTTTATCACGCAGACCACGCTCTCCGTAGATGATACGGCTGAGATCGTGGACATCCTGCGCGAACGCTTCCCGTTGATTGAAGGGCCGAAGCGCGAGGATATTTGCTACGCCACCACCAACCGTCAGGAAGCCGTGAAGGCCATTGCGCCGGAATGCGATCTGGTGATTGTGATCGGCTCCCCCAACTCCTCCAACTCCCAGCGCCTGCGGGAAGTGGCCGAGCGCTCCGGCGCACCGCGTGCTCTGCTGGTGCAGCGTCTGGATGCGCTGGACTGGTCCGTGCTGGAAGGCGTGAACACGCTGGGCATTACGGCGGGTGCCTCTGCTCCGGAAGCACTGGTGCAGGAAATGGTGGCCGAAATGGCCAAGCGTTACACCCTGTGCATTGATGAGCGCACGGTGAAGGAAGAAAGCGTGATCTTCCGCCTGCCTGCTCCTCTGGGCTGAGGGCAGCGCAGAAGGATGGCCGTTTATACAGATGTGAGCGATGAAGCCCTTGAGGCTTTTCTGAGCGATTACGCCATTGGGAATCTGGTGGCGTTTCGCGGCATTGCCGAGGGTGTGGAAAACAGCAATTTTCAGCTGCGCACCACGCAGGGGGATTTTATCCTCACGCTGTATGAAAAGCGGGTGAATGCGCAGGAACTCCCGTGGTTTCTGGGCCTGATGCAGCATCTGGCGGGGCAGGGCGTTTCCTGCCCGCAGCCGGTAGCCAGCACAGCCGGGCAGACGCTCGGTACACTCGCAGGGCGGCCTGCGGCCATTACAACGTTTCTCCCCGGTGTATGGCCGCGTAAAATCCGGCAGGAACATTGCCGCCCGCTTGGGCAGGCGCTGGCTCAGCTGCATGAGGCCGGGCGGAGCTATACGCCTGTGCGCCCCAACGCTCTGGGGCCGGATGCATGGCAGCCGCTGCTGGACTCCTGCCGGGCGGGGGCGGATGCGGTGCATCCCGGCCTGCTGGCGGAACTGGACGCGGCCTTTACGCACATTCTGCCGCACTGGCCGGGGCAGGGTGCAAATCCTACGCTCCCTCATGGGCAGATCCATGCGGATCTGTTCCCCGATAATGTTTTCTTCCTGCGAAAAACCGTCTCCGGGCTGATTGATTTCTATTTCGCCTGCACGGATTTTCTGGCCTATGACATCGCCATCTGCCTCAATGCCTGGTGTTTTGAAGGCGATGGGTCATTTAACGTCACATTCGGCCGCCAGTTGGTGCAGGGCTATGAGTCTGTGCGCCCGCTGAGTGCTGCAGAACGGCAGGCGCTGCCGGTTCTGGCCCGGGGTGCCGCCATGCGCTTCCTGCTGACGCGGCTGTATGACTGGATCAACACGCCGGCAGATGCACTGGTAACCCCTAAAGACCCGCTGGATTACCTCAAGCGCCTGCGCTTCCATCTGGCAACGGAGACGGTTGATGGCTACGGATTTTGAAATGAGCGCCCCTGCTGAGCAGTCGGCGGAACAGCCTTCTCCGCAGGTTGTGGAAGTCTGGACAGATGGCGGATGCCGCCCCAACCCCGGCCCCGGTGGCTGGGGGGTGCTGCTACGCTTTAAGGGTGTGGAGCGTGAGCTTTCCGGTGGGGAAGAAGCCACCACCAATAACCGTATGGAACTGACGGCGGCAGCAGAAGCGCTGGAAGCCCTCAAGCGTCCCTGTACGGTGCGGCTGCATACCGACAGTGAATATGTGCGCAATGGTATTACCCGCTGGCATACTGGCTGGGTGCGGCGCAACTGGCGGAATGCCTCGGGTGACCCGGTCGCTAATATGGATTTGTGGCGGCGGCTGCTGGATGCGGCCAAACAGCATGATGTCTCATGGCACTGGGTGAAGGGCCATTCCGGCGTGCCGGAAAATGAGCGCGTGGATGAACTCGCCACGGAAGCCCGGAAAACCGTTGAAGAGGCGATGAAAACCGCGAGCTGAGCGCCGCGCTGGCCGGAGCAGAAGATGCCTGATTTGTCCTCAAGACAGTATGTGATTGTCCACGGTTATCTGGCCAGTCCTGATGCGCACTGGTTTCCATGGTTTAAAGAACAGTTGGAGCAGCGTGGAGCTACGGTGACGGTACCCGCTCTGCCCTCTTCTCAGGCCCCGGAGCCTGACGCCTGGGCCGAGGCGCTGGATACGCTTTTGCCGCACCTGAACAACCAGACGGTTCTGATTGGCCACAGCCTTGGCTGCGTGACCCTCCTGCGTCACCTGATGTCCCGCCCCAAAGGGGAAACGGTTGGGGGCTATGTTCTTGTTTCCGGGTTCGACCAACATCTTCAGACTCTGCCGGCACTGAATGCCTTTACGGACACTCCTCTGGATTATGAAGACTTGCAGCGCCGGAGTGCGTTTCGGGCGTCTGTCTTTTCTGACAATGACCAGATTGTGGACCCGCGCCAGTCGCAGGCTTTGGCCGCGTCTCTGCACACCACAACGCTGGAAGTGCCCGGCGGTGGGCATTTTCTGGGGCGTGAGGGGCACGAACAGTTTCCTCAACTGCTTGATCTCCTGACGCATGCCTGACAGCTCCACGCTATGACGATTTGCCCAATTGTCCGTTTTCCGGACCAGCGTTTGCGGCAGGTGGCTGCTCCTGTGACGCTTTTTGATGAGAGCCTCTCTCTTCTCGCGCAGGATATTCTGGAGAGCATGCGGTCTGCACCGGGTATTGGCATGACCGGCCCGCACATTGGCGTAGTGCAACGTGTGGTGGTGCTGGAACTCCCCGATGTTCCGCAGCCGCAGACGTATGTGAACCCGGAAATCATCTGGATGTCAGAAGAAACCATCCGGCAGGAAGAGGGCAGCGTCTCCATGCCCGGCGTGACGGATTTGATTGATCGGGCCGCCAAAGTGCGCGTGCAGTATCAGGATCTGGACGGCGTTACTCAGGTGGAAGAGGCGGAGGGCCTGCGGGCTGCCTGCCATCAGCACGAAATTGATCAACTGAACGGGATCTTTTGGATTCAGCGGCTGTCCAGCCTGCGGCGTAAGCGTGTGGTTGCGCGGTATGAGAAACTGCTGCGGCTCCAGCGTTAACACGCCAAAGCATGGGATTGCAGACAGGCCTTCA
This sequence comes from Acetobacter malorum, assembly GCF_001580615.1. GTDB lineage: Bacteria > Pseudomonadota > Alphaproteobacteria > Acetobacterales > Acetobacteraceae > Acetobacter > Acetobacter malorum. The sequence continues at coordinate 11,434 of NZ_LHZC01000050.1, read as the reverse complement.
GTCCGGTCTTCGGGCGGATGGTCTTTCGTCCCGGCGGATTGACGTAGGGGGCTTATTTCCGGAAACCTTTTGGCACCGGTTTTTCAAGAGGTTACGTCTTGCCTGTCTTCCTTAAAAAGATCAGCACATCCTGGCTTGGTTACCTCGTGGCTTTTGTGGTTCTGTCCGGCTTTTACATGTCTCTGGCTGCAACAGTGCCGCTCAATTCGGACAGCGTTTCGGCTGTGCTGGAAGCACAGGACATTCTGCATGGGAATGTTTTGCTTCATGGGTGGGATCTTTCGACAGAGCCTTATTATGTGACGGAAATTCTTCCGTACGTTGTTGTGGTTGGTCTGGCGGGCTGGCACCTGTCTTTTTACTATCTGGTGCCAGCCATGCTGATGGCCGCCATGGTGTTGCTGGCTTTCCGGCTGTGCCGGGTTATGGCGCCGAGGGGGGCATGGTTTTTTCTGGCTCTGGTGGCAGCCCCTACCGCCTTTGGTGTTCAGGTGATGCTCATCCCCTGTATCCATATGGGGGCTTATGTGGGGGTGCTGGTCTGCTGGCTGCTGATTTTTGCGCAGAACCAGCGGGGCAGGGTGGCAGTATGGAGCGCGTTTACCGCGCTTCTGATTCTGTGCCTCGCCAGTGATGATATTGTAAAATATTGCTTTGTTTTTCCCGTTCTGGGGGCCGCTGGTGTTCTGAGCGGGCAAAAGCGTCGGCTGGAACACGGCTGGCTTGTGCTGTGCCTGCTGGTGTCTCTGGGGTTGGCGCATGCGCTGAAAACCGTTTTGGCGCATAACGGCGCGTTCCATGTGCCGGGGTTGTGGACCATGTCCTTCGCCGGGCAGGAGCGGATTGGGTATAATCTGTCCGTGCTTGTTTCCGGAGTGCTGCACTTCTTCGGAGCGTATTTTTTCGGGAAAGAGTTTTCCCTCCTCGGCTCCGGGACAGAGTTGGTGCATCTGGCAGTGTTTCTGCTGGCTCTGTGGGGTGTCGTGCGGATTGCGAGGAGCAAGACACTCCGGCTTGATCTGTTTGATTACGCCGCGTTGCTGTGTATGGGCATTATGGTCGGGGCGTTTACGTTCAGTCAGTTACCGATTGATGACGCCTCAACCCGCTATCTGGTGTTCCCGTATGTGATGATGGCGCTCCTGCTGGCACGGCATACGGTTCTGCCTGCAACTGGTCGTGCGCTGGGGGTGGCGGGAGCGGCAGTCTATGCGGGGCTGAGTGTGCCTGCGCCGGCCCTGCATCTCTGGCAGACAAACCGGAATTTCCCCATCAACATGGAACTGACGCGCCTTGGTTTGACGCAAGGTTTTGCGCCTTACTGGAGTGCGGCAGTAAACAGCCTGCCCAACCCGGTGCGGATTGCACCCGTGGAATTTGGGGCGGACATCAAACCGTTTCACTTCCTGTCAAAACGGGATTGGTACACCCAAGGCGGCACTTTTTTCCTGTGTGACACACCTGCTCAGGCGGCTCAGGCTCAAACCCGTTTTGGCCCGGCCAGCAGGGTTGAGCCGGTGGACGGGCATATCCTGCTGGTGTGGGACAAAACTCTCACGCTGCCGGGTTAAGGGGCACAAAGGCCTCCCGGCAGGGAATGGATATCAGCGGTCCGTCAGGCGGAATTCAATGCGGCGGTTACGGGCGTAGGCGGCGGCATTGCTTTCCGTATCCAGCGGCTGATAGTCCGCAAAGCCGGTTGCGGCGAGATGATGCGGGTTGATCCCTTCTGCCACCAGTAGTTTGACCACCGTAATGGCGCGGGCGCTGGAGAGTTCCCAGTTGCTGGGGAAGGCGGTGTGAATGGGCTGACGATCCGCATGGCCATCGACGCGCAAAATCCACGGAATATCGGCGGGGATATGGCTGGTCACGCTTTTAAGGGTCTGGGCCAGCGTATGGATTTCTGACTGGCCTTCCTTCGAGAGGTCGGCACTGCCCACCGGGAACAGCACTTCGCTCTGGAATACAAAGCGGTCGCCCACCACATGCACGCCCTTCTGGTTGTGCAGGATATCCCGCAGGCGGCCGAAAAATTCGGAGCGATAGCGGCTGAGCTGACCGACCTTGTCCGCCAGAGCGGTATTCAGTTTGGCAGAAAGGTCACCAATGGTGGCGTCCTTGCTCTGCACGGTTTTCTGCGAGACATCGAGCGCCTGCGCCAGAGCAGCCAGCCGGGCGTTCAGGTCTGTCAGCTCATCATTCAGTTGCGTGACCCGCGTCTGGTCGGCAACGCTCAGAGCACTGGCGGCCTGTGCGGCGTTGCGGGCGGCTTCGGCCTCGGTGGTCTCGGCAGAAAGCGCCGCAGTATCGTGTGTGTGCTGGGCCTGCAGGCCGGTTACGCTGTCTTCCAGCGCATGGTTGCGGGCGTGTTCCGTATCAAGCTGGCGGGAGAGTTCTGCTGTCTGGCCTTCCAGCTTTTCCAGCACATGCTCGCGCCGGTTCAGCGCTGCGGAGAGCAGGGTTTGCCCCATGACAAACACCAGCAGCACAAAAATAACAACCATCAGCAACGTGGAAAGCGCATCCACATAGCCGGGCCAGGCATCAAGCCCGGCGTGCAGCTTTCTGCGGCGGCGGGCCATGCTCAGGGTGCTTTCCGGTCGGAGGGTGCAGTCTCGGCAGTGGCGGCAATGGTGCGGGCCAGCAGACGCAGGTCGTTCCGCAGGTCCGTGGTCATACGGGTGCGGCCTTCCTCATTGTTCTGCACCAGTGTGTGCAGCAGGCGTTCAATATTATGCAGGGCTTCGGTCTGACCTGCGGTGGATTCCAGCCGGTCGGAGAGCTTGCTCAGCACAGCGCTTTCCCGCTCCCGGCGGGCCTCACTGGTGCGGACCAGATTTTGCAGGGATTCCAGATTTTCTGCCGTCTGTTCCAGCAGTGCCTGAATATAGGCGGGGACGGAGGTCGTGCTTTCCACGCCAGAGCCGGAGGGCGCGCCAAAGCGGGTCTGTTCCGCCAGCCATTCTTCCAGTTCATTGAAGAAGCGGTTCTGCGCCTGCCCGGCGGTCAGGTCCAGAAAGCCCAGAACCAGCGCACTGGCCAGACCAAACAGAGAGCCGGAAAACGCGGTGCTCATGCCATGCAGCGGCTTGGCCAGACCGGTTTTGAGCTGCCCGAACATGGCGTCCAGATCACCCCCGCCAACGGACATATTGCTAATAACATCTGCAATGGCGGCGACTGTCAGCAGCAGGCCGTAGAAGGTGCCCAGCAGACCCAGAAAAATCAGCAGGCCCGTCAGATAACGGGAGACTTCCCGCCCTTCATCCAGCCGGCCGGAAATCGAATCCAGCACGGCCTGCATAGCGGGGGTGGAAAGGGCGGCAGGGTTGCCGCGCTGGTCCGGGCGTGTGCCAAGGGCTGTGGCTAGAGGGGCCAGCATACGCGGCGGCGGCAGAGCAGCTAAACCGGAACGGGACTGACGAATGGCATCCACCCAGCTCACTTCCGGCAACAGGCGGCGGACCATCAGGACGTTCCACAGAATGCCGATGGCCAGAATGCCCAGAATCAGACCATCAAGCAGCGGGTTGCTGAAGAACGCATCCCGCAGGGGCCGCCACAATGTTGCAGCGACAAGCGCCACACACACGAGAAACCCGATCATTCTGAAAAGATACTGTGTGGGGCGCGTCATCTGGTTCCGGTCCGGTTAGAAGAGGAAGGGCGTCAGGGTACAGAATCTGACTGGTAAATATCGATATAATCCTGCCCGCCATTTGCGGCAGGGGCTTTAGGCAGGCCGATCACGCGCAGATAAATGCGGGTGGAGGGAATGCCGCTATTCATCAGCACACTCCGTGCCGCCAGCCCGCGGGAGAGGGAAATGCGGCGTGGCATGGAGGGATCATCCACAGCGCCGGAACTGTAGGCATCAATCAGGGCCCGCACATGGGGCTTGTCTGTGAGAGACTGCGCAAAAGCCAGCAGAGCCTGATGCGTCTCCGGGTTCAGCGTGGCTGCTCCGGCAGCAAAGGTAACCCGAACGCCGCCCGGAATGGTGGACACCGTTCCGGTGGCTTTTTCATCAATGGCAGGCTGGGCGGGCATGGGGAACGGGTGGAGTTCCACATCAGGCGGCGCTGGCGTGAGTTGCGGCACCGGCGGCGGTGCAAGCGGAATGGTGGCCGGAACAGCCGGATGGGCGGGTGTGGCCGGTTTGGTGTTGCTGGCAGGCGCTGTCGTGCTGCTCGCAGGGGCCGGTGTGGTCTGCGGTGCAGCCGTAGCTGCGGCAGGCGCACTCTGCGGGGCAGGTGCAGGCGTTCCGGAATTTGCGGGCGCGGGCGTAACCGGGTGTGTCAGCGGCGGTTTGGTGACCGGCTTCGGTGCTACTCGTTTGGGCGCAGGGGCCGTCTTGTGCGCAGCCGCATGCGGGGCGGTATGAGCCGGGGCGGGCTGCTTGCTGGCCAGCTCGTCCAGCGCCTGCGTATTGGTGACAACCTGCGCATGCGCGAGCGAGGTCGGCAGCAGGAGGAGGGCGCACAATCCTGTCAGACGGCGCGGTCGGAGATGAGAGTTGTGCATTGCGGGCAAGACTAAACCAGAAGAGGGGCGGGGTGAAATGGCAGAACACCCTTCAGAGTGATCTTTTATGCGCCTAACGGGGCGAATGTAGGGCATCAGGCGGAAAACTGCTCTGCGGTAATGCGTTCGGACAGGGTTTGACCGGGGTCAAACAGCACGGTCACGGCCAGATTGCGGTCCTCATGAATATGCACGGAGACGACATCGCGGATTTCAATCGAATCAGCCACCGCCGCGACCGGGCGTTTTTCAGCTTCCAGAATGGTGAAGCCCACCTGTGCCGTAGAGGGCAGGAGCGCCCCGCGCCAGCGCCGGGGGCGGAACGGGCAGATGGGGGTCAGTGGGAGCAGATTGCCCGAAAGCGGAACAATCGGACCATGGGCAGACAGATTATAGGCGGTGGACCCGGCGGGGGTGGCGACTAAGGCACCATCGCAGATCAGCTCCGGCATGCGCACCAGACCATCCACATCCACCCGGAGCTTGGCGGCCTGACGGGTCTGGCGGAACAGGAAGACATCGTTCAGGGCCAGAGCCTCGTGCGTGTCGCCCTGCATGGTGCGGGCCGTCATACGCAGTGGGTGCAGGGTGGCGGCCTGTGTGGTGGTCAGGCGTTTGGGCAGGTTGTCTTCCAGCATCGGGTTCATCAGAAACCCGACGGAGCCGCAGTTCATGCCGTACACGGGCGCGGTGAGGTTTTGTTCCAGCACAACGCGCAGCGTTTCCAGCATGAAGCCGTCGCCCCCAAGGCAGACAACAACATCGGCTTCCCCCGGATGGCAGTTGCCATACTGGTGGGTCAGGCGGTCAAACTCATGCCGGGCGACCTCCGTCGGGGCGGCCATAAAGGCAATACGTTCCGGCACTTTGGTCAGCCCCGGTGAGGGGGCAGCGGAGGGAAGTGGAGAGCTGGTCATGGCAGGCACCCCATAGCGGGCCGGTGTCGGAAAAAGCGGGCGGGCAGGCCGCATCCCTTATCCTGCAACGGACTGATCCTGAAAGGGGGCAGGCTCATTTTTGTGGAGGTGAGTGCCCAGCAACTCATCATAAACGCTCAGGGTCGCCTGCTGCATGGCGTGGGTGGTGTAGTGGGCCAGCACAGTGGCGCGGGCGGCCCCCCCCATGGCGTGCAGGGCATCGGGCGGGGCATGCAGGACGCTGGTAATGGCCTCTGCCAGTGCCTGAACATCACCGGGGGGAACGCTCAGGCCGGTCAGGCCATGCTGAACCGTTTCCAGCGCTGCGCCATGGGCCGTCACAATTACAGGGCGTGACATGGCCTGTGCTTCCACCACCACACGTCCAAACGGTTCTGGCCGGAGGGATGGGATAACTACGAGAGCCGCTAAGGTCATGGCGGCCGGCATATCCTGACAATGTCCTGCAAACCGAACCTGTTCCGTCAGGCCGAGCGTGCGGGCATGCGCCACAAGGGCTTCCCCATACGCATGACCGGGCGGGCAGGACCCTGCAAACACGCAGACCCAGGGTGTCATGGGGGCAGTCTGTTTAACCCGTGCGAGCGCATCCAGCAGGAAGCGCTGGCCTTTCCACTCCGTCAGGCGGCCGGGCATGAGAAGAACCGGCACGCCAGCGGGCACGTCCCAGCTTTCCCCCAGCCGGTGCACCCGCTGCCCGCTGACAGCGTTCGGGCTGAACTGCGTGATATCCGCGCCACGCGGGATGATCCGCAGGCGGTCCGGCCCGACGTGATACTCCTGCGTCAGCCGCTGGCCGATATGCTGGCTGATGGCAATCACCCGGTCACCAGAGGCGAGAACGGCGTTATAGCGCTTTTTGCCGGGAAAATTGTTGGCATGCACCCCGTGCCATGTGGTGACAAAAGGGGTGCCGGTGCGGTTGCAGGCCAGCCGTGCCACCCATGCCGGGGCGCGGGAGCGGGCATGGACGAGGGCCACATTTTTCTGCCGGATAAAGCGCGCCAGCGTGCCCGCATTGCGCAGAATGGAAAGCGGGTTTTTGCTGCCACAACGGGGCAGGGTGTGGTGCTGCGCCCCCAGCCGTTCCAGCGCGGGAACCAGCCTGCCGCCTGCGCTCATCACCAGTGCGGTGCCGCCTGCCTGTGTTATGGCCTCAGCCATTTCCAGCGTGCCCCGTTCGACACCACCCTGTTCCAGAGCGGGCAGAATTTGCAGGATGACGGGGGAATGTGGCGGTATCGTCATGTTAGGGCTGTTAGCATGGTTTTCTGGCAACAGACACTCTTCCGCGAACCTCCGCTCCTCTGGCCTGACTTGACCACCCGGCTGGTATCCGCGCTATGGAAAGAGAGATGACGCATTTGTCCTTCTCTGCCCGGTCTGTTCCGGCGCGCTGCGCACCCTTTGCCGCGACACTCGGAGTGGGCTTGCTGCTGGCCGGTGTTCCGGCCTGCGCGGCCACTATCCGCTCCCATCCTCCGGTGGGGCAGGCTGGCACCGGAACGACCTCAGGCCATGACGGCAAAGAGACACCGCAGACATGGGCTCTGGCCGATTGCATGAGTATGGTGGAAGAAGACCCCTTTGGCGCGCGGGACTACGCACAGGACTGGATGAAGCACGGCGGCGACCGGGAAGCCCGGCATTGCCACGCTCTGGCCCTGCTGGAACTGGGGGATGAACTGGACGCTGCGCAGGAGCTGGATGATCTGGTACGCAAAGCGCCACCTTCCGGCCCGGAAAGTTCCGCCAGTCTGCGGGCTGTGATGGCGGAAGAGGCCGCAGAAGCCTGGCTCTCAGCAGGTAATCCGCCGGGCGCGTTGAGTATCGTTGAGTATGGCCTGTCCATTCGTCCCGAGGATACCAATTTGCGGCTCGCCAAAGCGCGGGCCCTGCTTGAGCAGGGCAATACCGGAGCAGTGGTGACGGATCTGACTGCGCTGGTGGCGCGAGGTGCAGACGCACCGCCTGAGGCGTTCGTGCTACTGGCCTCAGCCGAGCGACGGCTGGGACAACTGGATAAAGCCACCCAGCATATTTCACTGGCGTTGCAGCGGATGCCGGACAATGCCGCGGCTCTGCTGGAGCGGGGGATTATTCGCGAACAGGTGGGGGATGCCACCGGCGCACAGGCTGACTGGCAGCATGTGCTGGACCTCTCTCCTGATAGTCATGAGGCCGATCTGGCGCGGCAGGATCTGGCCGTTCTGGCTGCTGACCCGGATTCGCCGTGACACAACTCCAGAGTTTGCGCCGTATTCTGGTCATCCGGCTGGGTGCGCTGGGGGATTTTGTGCAGAGCTTCGGGCCGTTTCAGGCTATCCGGGCGGCTCATCCCACAGCCCACATTACCTTACTGACCACGTCACCCTTTGTGGAACTCGCTCGTCTTTCTCCGTGGTTTGATGCGGTAGAGGTCGATCAGCGTCCATCATGGGGCAATCTTCCGGCCTTGCTGGCGTTGCGGAAACAGCTGCGCGGTTATGACCGGGTGTACGATCTCCAGACCTCCAGCCGCACGGCCCGCTATTATGTGCTGGCCGGATGCCCGAAGACGTGGTGCGGGCATGTCGGGCACTCGCCTTTGGTACATGCCAATCCCCGGCGGAATGACATGCATACCCGCGCCCGTCAGCGTGACCAGTTGCAGCGGGCGGGGATTGCGGACGTGCCTCTGCCTGATGTCTCGTGGCTGGCAGGGCGGGGGCTGCGTCTTGATGCACCCTATGGGTTGATCGTGCCCGGAGCGTCCCCGCATCGGCCTGCTAAACGTTGGCCTGTGCGCCGGTATGCGGAACTGGCAACGTGCTTTGAAAGCCGCGGACTGCGCCCGGTGGTTGTGGGGAGTGGGGCCGATAAACCGCTGGCAGAGGCGATCCGGCAAGTCTGCCCGCAGGCGCTGGATCTGACAGGTCAGACCACTCTGCAAGAACTGGCCGGTGTGGCGGCCCGGGCGCAGGTTGCTGTGGGGAATGATACCGGGCCGATGCATCTTGCCGCCATCATGGGCTGCCCCAGCGTGGTCCTGTTCTCAGCGGACAGTAATCCGGCCCTGACAGCCCCCGTCGGGCGCGTGCCGGAGCAGGTTTGTGTGCTTTCTGTGCGGGATCTGGCGACACTTTCCGTCAACAGGGTTGCAGCCGCGCTCTCCTGCCGCCATTAAAAGCCTTTACAACCATCTGATCTCCGGAGTTCTTCCATGCCTGCCATCACCTTGCCTGACGGATCCGTTCGCAGTTTTGACGGGCCGGTCACGGGCACGGCCATTGCCGAAGCCATCGGGCCGGGGCTGGCCAAAGCGGCACTGGCCATGGAGGTCAATGGCGCACTGCAGGATATTGGTCGCTCTGTGGCCGAAGATGCCGCCGTCCGCTTCATTACCCGGAAGGACCCGGAGTCTCTGGAGATGATCCGGCATGACGCCGCCCATGTGCTGGCCGAAGCTGTGCAGTCTCTCTTTCCCGGCACGCAGGTCACCATCGGGCCGTCCATTGAAAACGGCTTTTATTACGATTTCTACCGGAACGAGCCGTTCTCACCCGAAGACTTCGCCGCCATTGAAGCGCGGATGAAGGAAATTGTGGCCAATGCCGAGCCGTTCGTGCGGGAAGTCTGGCCGCGGGATAAAGCCATCGCCTTCTTTGAAGAAAAAGGTGAGCGCTTTAAGGCTGAACTGATCCGTGATCTGCCGGAAGATGAGGATATTTCCATCTACCGTCAGGGCGAATGGATGGATCTGTGCCGTGGCCCGCATCTGCGCAACACCAAGGATGTCGGCACGGCCTTCAAACTGATGAAGGTGGCTGGCGCTTACTGGCGCGGTGACCATCGCAACCCCATGCTGACCCGTATTTACGGCACGGCCTGGCGCGACCAGAAAGAGCTGGACGCCCACCTGCACCAGCTGGAAGAAGCCGAACGCCGCGACCACCGCCGTATTGGCCGGGAAATGGACCTGTTCCATTTTCAGGAAGAAGCAGTGGGGCAGATCTTCTGGCACCATAAAGGCTGGCGTCTGTATTGCGCGCTGCAGGACTATATGCGTCGGGCGCAGACCCGTGGCGGGTATCAGGAAGTGCGCACGCCGCAGCTTCTGGACCGTGGGCTGTGGGAAGCCTCTGGCCACTGGGACAAATATCGCCACCACATGTTTGTGGCGACGGTTGAGGATGAGGATAAGACTCTCGCCCTCAAACCCATGAACTGCCCGTGCCATGTGCAGATTTTCCGCCACGGTCTGCGGTCCTACCGTGAACTGCCGATCCGTATGGCCGAATTCGGTGCATGCCATCGGTATGAGCCGTCTGGCGCGCTGCATGGGCTGATGCGTGTGCGTGGCTTTACGCAGGATGATGCGCATATTTTCTGTACAGAAGATCAGATTGCCGATGAGACCGTGCAGTTCGTGCGTATGCTGCATGACGTCTACAAGGATCTGGGCTTTGAGCATGTCCGTGTGAAATTTGCAGACCGGCCGGAACAGCGGGCGGGCAGCGATGAAACATGGGACAAGGCCGAAAGCGCGCTGAAGGAAGCGTGTGAAGTTGCCGGTGTGACGTATGAGTATAATCCGGGTGAGGGCGCGTTCTACGGGCCGAAGCTGGAGTTTGTGCTGCGTGACGCCATTGGGCGGGACTGGCAGTGCGGCACCCTGCAGGTTGACCTTGTGCTGCCGGAACGACTCGATGCCAGCTATATTGGCGAAGATTCTGCCCGTCATCGCCCGGTTATGCTGCACCGCGCGATTCTCGGCTCCTTTGAGCGCTTCCTCGGGATCCTGATCGAGCAGCATGCTGGCCGCTTCCCGCTCTGGCTTGCGCCGGTACAGGTTGTGGTGGCGTCTATCGTCAGTGATGCCGGGGCTTATGCGGAAGAAGTGGCGGCCGCCCTGCGCGCAGCCGGTCTGGCTGCGGAAGCCGATGTGCGGAATGACAAGATCAATTCCAAGATTCGCGAGCATAGCGTAGCCCGTGTGCCGCTTATTCTGGTGGTCGGCCGCCGGGAAGCGGAAGAACGGACCGTTGCCATGCGCCGGCTCGGCGGCAAAGATCAGGAAACCTTTGGGTTTGATGAGGTTGTGACCCGCATTGCCGAGGAAGCAACGCCGCCTGATCTGCGCAAAAAGGCGTGAGACTCGGCTGCTTGTTTTTGGCAGGGCTGGAATGAGTCTGTTTTCTGACCGGATATGCTTGATAAACGGCTAAGAATTGCGCACATAATAACACTGTAAGCGGAGGCACCGGGAGGTGCTTCTGTTTAGTTTTTTTATCCATGACAGGAGCTGACCATAGCCAGACCCCCTATTCCCGCGCCGCCCACCCGCGAGGGACCACGTGTTAACGAAGAGATCCGCGTACCGCAGGTTCGTCTGATTGACGAAGAAGGCGAGATGGCGGGTGTCATGTCGACCCGCGATGCACTGGCTCGCGCGTATGGCGTCGGGCTTGATCTTCTTGAGATTAGCCCGAACGCAGAACCGCCCGTTGCCAAGATTCTTGACTACGGCAAGTTCAAGTACGAGCAGCAGAAAAAGCGCAACGAAGCCCGGAAAAAGCAGAAGGTCATTGAGATCAAGGAAGTCAAGGTTCGTCCGAATATCGACGAAAATGACTACCAGGTTAAAATGCGCTCTGTGAAAAGCTTCCTGGGTGATGGCGACAAGGTGAAAGTCACCCTGCGTTTCCGTGGCCGTGAAATGGCGCATCAGGAACTGGGCATTAAGGTTCTGGAGCGTATCCGGACCGAGATGGATGAGCAGGCTAAAGTTGAGCAGATGCCGCGCCTTGAAAACCGGCAGATGATCATGGTGCTCGCACCCCGTTAAGTTCTGGTCCGGGCTGCAGGATATCCTCTTGCAGCCTGACAGACATAAAAAAGCGCCTGTGCGAGGGTAACCCGCACAGGCGCTTTTTTGTTGGAGCGTCATGCTCCCTTGGGTTTGCTGTTTAGCCTTAGCCTTAGCCTTA
>NZ_LHZC01000047.1 GCF_001580615.1 Acetobacter malorum | reverse complement strand
TCCAGAGGAAGCTGCCAACCGTGATCTCGTCCGGTGAAGCGGTTTCTAAGGGATTGAGCCGACCCTGTCAACACGCTTTGAAACTTTATTCAAAATGGCGGGAAACCGGGGCTGAATCGGTTTTTACCCCACCGGGGAGACCCCTTATGGGGCCCCTTTTAATCATTAAAGAAAATCCATCTTAAGGATTCAGGCGTTTATCGTGAGTTTCTCATAGGTGCGGAACCAGGAGACAAAGCGCTGCACGCCTTCTTCCAGCACGGTTGTAGGGTGCCAGCCGGTTAAAGACTGAATGGCGTCAATGGACGCCCACGTCTTCTCCACATCTGCCTGCGGGCGCGGCAACAGACGCAGGTTTGCTTTCCGGCCCAGTTCCGTTTCCAGCAGAGAGACAAGGTAACGCACGGATTCCGGCCTGTGGTTGCCGATATTCAGCACCCGCGCCTCACCTGCGGCTGGCGGTTTTTCATACACCGCCAGAACGCCTGCCACCACGTCCGCTATATAAGTGAAGTCCCGCGCCAGCCCCTCACCCTCATAGAGCGTGACGTCTTCCCCCCGCGCAATGGCACGGGCAAAGCTGTAATAGGCCATATCCGGACGCCCCCACGGCCCATAGACCGTAAAGAAGCGCAGCCCGGTTTGCGGCAGGCCATACAGATGACTGTAAGTGGAAGAGGCCAGCTCTCCGGCCCGTTTGGTCACAGCATAGAAGGAGCCGGGCTCATCCACCCGGTCTGTTTCCTTAAACGGCATGCTGGTGTTCCGCCCATAGACGGATGAAGACGACGCGTAGACCAGATGGTCCAGCCGCTTCAGTTTGCGGGCAAATTCCAGCACTGCCACATGGCCCAGCACATTACTGTCCGCAAACACATACGGGTCCCGCATGGAATAGCGCACGCCGGCCTGTGCCGCGAAATGGAAGATCCCCCGAATATCGGGTTCCTGCGCGGCCAGAGTGTCCAGCGCGTCAGGCTGTGTCAGATCAAGCTGATTAAATACGAATCCCGGCGCCTGCCCAAGCCGCCCGAGACGGGCCTGCTTGAGAGCGGGGCTATAATATGAGTTGAGGTTATCGATGCCGATAACCCGCTCCCCTCTTTCCAGAAGCGCCTGGCTGACATGGTAGCCAACAAACCCGGCTGCTCCGGTTACTAAAAACGTCACGTTACTGCCCCGTTACACCCAAGCTGCCGGGGCTGTGCGCACCCCCCGGACAGAACGCTCTGCGTCAGGATTTTTTCTCCAGAGACGGTGCTTCCACCTTATCGCCCACAGTAATACCCAGTTTGGCGGTCACCCCACCTGCCAGTTCCAGCGTTGCACCCACGGGACCGTGGCTGCTGATGTGAGCCAGACTGCGTGGCACGGCATTTTCCGCAATGGCCTGAATCCGGTGGTCCGTCCCGATAAAGACGATATCCAGCGGGACCAGCGTATTTTCCATCCACATGTCGCTCTGCTGCGGGGTTGCCCACAGGAACAGCATGCCGTTATCCGCAGGCAGGGTGGTGCGAAACATTTCCCCCACCTGCTGCTGGCGCGGCGTTTTGGCCAGTTCTACCGAAAAGACGTGACGACCATTCGCCGAGGCGATTGTGAGGTTTTCTTTCGGCAGCGTTGCCTGAGCCTGGGTCGGCTCCCCCATATCTTCGGCCCTGACCGGACTGGCCCCTAAGAGCACACCCGCTGTCAGGCAGGCGGCCAGCATACCGCAAATACCCTGTTTCACTCACAAACTCCTGTTAGCCAGCACGGAGGAACGGATTGTTCACGCGTTCCTCTCCCAACGAGGTTGAGCCACCGTGCCCGGGCATAATGACGATATCGTCCCCAAGTGGAAGTAATTTCTCCTTTAGGTTGCATATTAAGAGGGAACTATTTCCATAAGGGAAGTCCGTGCGACCAATTGTACCACGAAACAAGGTATCTCCCGCAAAAGCAAAACGGGCTTTTTCATCAACAAACACCACATGGCCGGGGGTGTGACCGGGAATATGGCGGACTAAAAAAGTGCGGCCCAGCAGTTCCAGACGGTCTCCGTCCTGCGTGTACTGGTCCACTGTTGCGTTTTCCAGACCGGGCAGACCGAAATGGCGTGCCTGATCCACAATGGAAGACAACAGGAATTGATCCTGCTTGTCCGGCCCAATGACTGTTGGCGCTTTCCCCTGCTCCTTTGCCAGAGCGCGGTACAAGGGGGCGACGCCACCCGCATGATCCAGATGGCCGTGGGTGATGAGAATCGCATCCACCGTCAGCCCCCGCTTGCGGATGACCTCCATCAGGAAGTCCGCATCCCCTCCGGGGTCCACCACCAGCGCGTGGCGGGTGTTTTCATCCCACAACAGAGAACAGTTCTGGCGGAATGGGGTGACAGGCAGAACCTGCAATTGCATGTCGGGATACACTAGATGCAAGACGTCAGGCTCCTTCCTGTAAATATGCGCCTACGTGGGGACCATGACCGGTTTGCACGCAGCCTCTCCCCTTACTTTAAGATGGTTTTTCCATAAAAAAACTGCCGCATGCAGAGCATGGGCAGTTTTTTCAGACCTTAATCCTGACTTAAGAAATCAGGACGGCAGGACCCAACCCGTTGCCGGGATATCAAAATGCTTGCGCAGATCGTGTGCCGGAATGTTGGTGAAGTCCTTGTCAAAGGTCTTGATCAGCTTAGCTGCAGCGGGCTTGCTCAGATGCTGGCGGATTTCATGCAGCACCGGGGCCGGAGCGGCCAGCACGAAGCCGTCAATCTTCTCACCGCTGTTGACCAGCGCGTTCAGGCGGTCAGCCACAACGCGGGCAAAGCCGTCTTTAGCAGCGTCTTTCGGCGTAGCACCCGTGGGCATCTTGCCCGGAGTGGCTTCATGCTTTTCGCTGTCGAAGTCCTGCACATCATGCATTTTGCCTTCGCCATCATGCAGGAAACGGACTTTCCCGCCATCAGCCACAACGTAAATGACGCGTCCGTCTCTTGATTCAATCATGAAATCACTCCTCAGTCTCTATAATAGCACTCATGTTATGACATGGGCGTTGTTCATCTGCCTATCAAGACCCCGCCCCTACGGAAACCTGCCACAAAGACAGGCCTGACCCCACGTTCCTTCCGTGGGCACAGCCTGCAAGGGCTGGTATAGACTGGATTTTATGACTGTCCCTCTTTCCGCACCCCAGCCACTCACTCCACTGGACCACGCTCTTTTATGGGCGCGGGAAGGCCATGCTGTGGCCCTCGCTACCGTGGTGGGCACATGGGGCAGTTCCCCGCGCCCGGCAGGCAGCCTGATGGCCATTAGTGACACAGGCCGGGTGGAAGGCTCCGTGAGCGGCGGTTGCGTGGAAACCGACGTAATTACAGCCGCACAGGCCATTATGGCGGGGGCACCGCCGGAAGTTCTGTCTTACGGCGTAAGCAGCGCCCGTGCGTGGGAAGTCGGGCTGGCCTGTGGCGGCAAGCTGGATGTGCTGGTGGAAGCTGTGCACTCCCCCGCCTGTCCCTCCGGCACGCTGCCTGAAGCATTGCTGGCCGAAGCCTGTGCCAAACAGACCGCCCGAACCGGTGCGCTGCTGGCCCGCACGCTGGACGGTGTAAAACATCTTTTAATCTCTGATCTAACCACAGAATCCACGCCCCCCGGCTTTCCGGCGGAGCTGATTCCCGCTGCTCTGGCGTGTCTCAACTCTGGCCGGTGCAGAAATGAGCCGGATGCACAGGGGATGGACTGGTTTTTGCAACCGCTGACCCCGCCGCCGCGCCTGCTGATTGTGGGCGCTGTGCATATTGCCCAGCACCTCGCCCTTATGGCCCGGATGACAGGCTTTTCCCCCGTGGTCATTGACCCGCGCACAGCTCTGGCCACCCCGGAACGCTTCCCCGGCTTTATTCTGGGGGAAACGCTACTGACGGAATGGCCGGATGACGCGTTGGGAGAACTTGGCGTGGACAACATGACCGCCATTGTCACCCTGACGCATGACGCCAAGCTAGATGACCCAACGCTGGAAGTCGCTCTGCGGAGTCCTGCTTTTTATGTTGGGGCACTGGGTTCCCGCACGACACAGGCCAGCCGGGTTGAGCGTTTGCGAGAAATCGGGTTTTCCGAGCAGGAAACCAGCCGAATCCACGGCCCCGTCGGGCTGGCAATCGGCGCAATTGGCGCTGAGGAAATCGCGCTGTCCATTCTGGCCCAGATTGTCGCGGTGCGGCGCAAGGCAGCCCTTGCGAACAATCCGGGGTGGTAACGCCTCCGCACTCCGCCGCCCTCGCTATTGTTCTGGCGGCGGGGCGCTCCTCCCGCACGGCACCCGATCATAAGCTGCTGGCCCGGGATGCGCAGGGCGTGCCGATGCTGGTGCGTACAACGGCCACTGTTCTGGCGAGTGCGGTGAGCAAGGTGGTGGTCATTCTTCCGCCCGATCGACCCGACCTCTCTTCTCTTATAAGTAACGCCTTTCCCGACACGCCCCGGCTTGAAACGCGGATTGCGCAGGACGCACAGGACGGGCTTTCCGCCTCCCTGCGAGTCGGGGTGCAGGTGGCACGGGCGGAGCATGCGCCTGCCCTGCTGGTGTGTCTGGGTGATATGCCGCTGGTTTCCGTGGCGTTGCTGAACGCACTGCTGCGGGACCATGCCCGGTTTAAACCTCCAGCCACAGCGCCAGACCGGGGGGATGGCAAACCCGGCAACCCGGTTGTGTGGGATGCCACACAATTTGCAGCCCTTGCCGCCGTGCAGGGCGACCGGGGAGGCCGGGAGATTCTGCGCACTCTTAGCCCTGCCGTGCAGCGCGTTCTGGCCCGCCCGGAGGAGCTTGTGGATTTTGACACGCCGGAACGACTGGCCGCCTATGCACGTTCTGCACAGGCCCCCGGTTGACCACATGCGCCCGTGCCCTGAAAACTGAGGGTCTGCCGGCACGGAGCCGGCCAGCGCATGCGCTGAAAACCTGAAGAGATCCTTATGAGCAAAATTCTGCGCACGAACCCCAGCCCGATTCTCTCTGCTGCGGTTGAGTATCACGGCTTTATTTTCACGCAGGGCGTTGTAGCCCGTAATCTGGACGCCGATGCGGAAGGCCAGACCCGTGACATTCTGGAACAGCTGGACACCCTGCTGGAACAGCACGGCACGGACAACACCCGCCTGCTGCAGGCCCAGATCTGGCTGAAAGACATCAACGACCGTGACGCCCTGAACAAGGTGTGGAGCGCATGGCTGCCGGAAAATGCTGCCCCGGCCCGCGCCTGCGTACAGGCCGTGATGACGAACCCGCGCATCCTGGTCGAAATCATGGTTGTGACAACCAAATAAGCCTGCCTTTTCCGGCTCCGTGGGGGACGGCCCGGCGTGGCATCTATGCCACAGCAGGGTCGAATCCATGGGGCTGGAACAGATCAGCAACTTTTCTTCACTCTGCCAAAAATTAAAGCAAATCAGGCAATATCGTGGCAGGTAATAGGATTTTATTCCTATTTTCCTATTTTTAGACCCATGGATTCAGCAAACCCAACCTCATGCGAATTTGCCCCGCAATGAGCGCTTGCCTGACTTGCGCAGATGTTTATACCTGAAGTCCACATTGACTGAACCGTGATGCAGGGAAGGCACGCTGAAATGCGACAGAGACGGCCCGGAAAACTCAACCTCGCGATGGCCGTTGTTTCTCTTCTGTCGTTATCCGCCTTCATACAGCCTGCCTCTGCAAAGGCTCGTCATACTGTAAGCAACGGGCACCGAAATGGTTCCGTTCATAAAATCACCTTTTCCACCGCATCCTACCACGCGGCAGGCCGTTATGCCGGTGGCCGCTGGCACCCGGCAGCAGGCCGCCAGTTTGTGTCTCACCGCGGGTATGGCGGCGGTCACGTCATTCAGTGTGTTGCTTACGCCAAGTCTGCCTCTGAAGTCGTCCTGCATGGCAATGCACGGGACTGGTGGCACAATGCCGCTGGCGTTTATGAACGCGGCAACGCACCGGAAGAAGGCAGCGTGCTGAACTTCCGTGGCATTCGCCGCATGCCGCTGGGCCATGTGGCTGTGGTGCGGAATGTTGTGAACAGCCGCACGATCATCATTGATCAGTCTCACTGGGCGCAGGCTGGCATCAGCCGCAACGTGCCGGTGATTGACGTCTCCCCGAACAATGACTGGTCCGCCGTCCGCGTTGCCCTGAACAACCGCTCCGGCACCTACGGGTCCATCTACCCGACCTACGGCTTTATTTATGCACGCTCCCCCGGTGAGCGCCGCAACAGCAACCCCCGCAACGATGTCATGACGGCATGGGCCAAGAAGACCCAGATGCAGGGCGGCGAAACCCAGCTGGCGCAAGCCCCGGAAAATGCGCACCCCATCACCAGCGGTGCGCAGGACAACTCCATTACGTTTGATGGCCAGCAGTAAGGCCTTTCCTTACCGCGCATCCTCTGAAACCGCCCCGGTTCATCCGGCGGCGGTTTTTTTATGCCTGCATGACGCTTGCATAAGCATGATTTGTACTGATAGGTAAACTCTTAACCAAACGGTACAGAGTCACACGCATGATCAAACCTCCCCTTCCCCCCTTCACCGAACAGACAGCCCCCCAGAAGGTCCGCGCAGCGGAAGATGCCTGGAACAGTCAGGACCCCGCGCATGTTGCGCAGGCCTATACGCCGGACTGTTTCTGGCGCAACCGGACCGATTTTATTCAGGGACGCGAAGAGATTATCGCCTTCCTCACCCGCAAATGGCAGCAGGAACAGGATTACCGGCTGGTCAAAGAACTCTGGGGCTTCCGGCTGAATCGGATGGCCGTGCGCTTTTCCTATGAATGGCATGACAGCACAGGCCAGTGGTTCCGCTCCTATGGGAATGAACTGTGGGAATTTGAGGAGAACGGCCTGATGCGCAGGCGCGTTGCCTCCATCAATGACCTGCCGATCCTTCAGACAGACCGTAAACTGCTCTGGACCGGCGCACGCCGCCCGGATGATTTTCCCTCCCTGACCGAACTGGGCCTTTAAGACCCATGGCGCGCACGGTTACGGAAAAAGCCGATATTCTTCCGCTTCTGGCGGAAGTCTTTCGGGAACATGGCTATGAAGGAGCGAGCCTGAGCCTGATTTCTCAGGCTACCGGGCTGGGTAAAGGAAGCCTGTATCACTTCTTCCCCAAGGGTAAAGAGGAGATGATGACCGCCGTTCTGGCCAGTATCGACCACTGGTTTGAAACGGAAATTTTTCAGCCTTTGCTCACCTCCGCCGCCCCCGCAGCGGCGATTGAAGCCATGTTTGTAGCCGTACGCGTCTATTTTGCCTCCGGCCAAAGGGTTTGTCTGGTTGGGCTGCTGGGGCTGAGTGACAGTCGGGACCGGTTTGCCGAGGCCATCCGGGACTACTTTGCCCGCTGGGTTCAGGCCCTGACCACCGCATTGCAGCGCACCCACCAGACGGAACAGGCGGCGCGGGAACAAGCCGAGCAGATTGTCGCGGGTATTCAGGGCGCGATTGTGCTGGCCCGTGCGCTTGGGAGGCCGGATGTGTTTGATCGGGTTCTGGATGAGATGAAAGGCAGACAGCCGGGCAAAAGCGGAGGATAATCCCCTGCTCTGTTGCCACGCCTGTTAAGGACACCAATCGCCTTGCTGCTGACTGCCTCTTTGCCGTGCCTGATTGTGATCCTGAACTGGCTCTGGCCGCTCTCTCTGCCTCTGGCGCTCAAAATCCCTCTGGCACTCCTCATGCTGGGGGCATCCCAGTATCTTTACTGGAGCAAGCTTTCCTCCGGCTCCGTGTTTGTGCCGGAATTCTCGCGCCCGCTGATTATCCTGTTCAACTGGGCTTTTGGGGCCCTCCTGTTTTTAGCGCTTTTGCAAATTGTGCTGGATCTGGGCGCGCTGGTCGACGCCCTGATGCGCTGGCACTTTGCCGCCATCCCCGATTCCGTGCGCCTTGCGGCAGCGGGTGTCGCTGGCGTGCTGGCAGCCATTGCGGTTGCCGGAGCGATTCGGGTGCCGCCGGTGCGGGATGTCACGGTTACCATTCCCGGCCTGCCTCCTGCTTTTGAAGGCTATCGCCTGCTCCAGCTGACTGATCTGCACATCAGCCGCCTCTTCCCGACGCGCTGGACGCAAGCCGTTGTGGACCGCGCCAATGCCGCCGGAGCCGACCTGATCCTTGTGACCGGGGATTTTATTGATGGCTCCGTAGCCATGCGCCGGGCTGATATTGCCCCGCTGAAAAACCTGCATGCGCCGGATGGTGTGTTTGCGATTCCCGGCAACCACGAATATTTTTTCGACTATTCCGAATGGATGCAGCACCTCTCCGGCCTTGGGATGACCATGCTGCTCAACGCCCATACGGTTCTGACCCGCAACGACGCGCATCTGGTACTTGCCGGTGTGACTGACCTCTCCGCCCCGGCCCATGGCCAGACCGGCCCGGATCTGGCAGCAGCCCTTGCTGGCCGCCCGAGCAATGCGCCCGTCGTGCTGATGGATCACCAGCCCCGCACCGCACAGAATGCTGCTGATCAAGGTGTGGCTCTGCAACTGTCAGGCCATACGCATGGCGGGATGCTTCCGGGCCTCGCCCGCATGGTGGCGCGTGGCAATAACGGTTTCGTTTCTGGCCGCTACAGCGTGGGCAGCATGACGCTCTATGTCAGCAACGGCACAGGCTTATGGCCCGGCTTTGCCCTGCGCCTTTTCTGCCCACCGGAAATTACGCGTTTCTGCCTGCGGGCAGCGCCGGCGCAATCCTGAAAACCGCTTTTGGTAAAGAAAGGTCTGTGCATGGCCGGGAGTAACGCACAGACATCCATCTACGCGAACTCCAGAACTATGCGGAAGACCTACAAAGAAATCTGGCCTTTCACGCAGGTCACAACATCCCCGCCAATCCAGACATCTTTGTCTGAGCGTGTCACGTAAACCTTGCCCGCGCGGCCCAGAACCGTGCCTTGTCTTGCCACATAGGCGGGTGCTGCAATGCCGGTGCCTGTTAACCACTGCGCAATCCCGGCGTTCAGGCTACCGGTAACAGGATCTTCAAATCCGGCAGCCGAGAAGGCACGCACCTCAAAATCGGCTTCATCCTCCCCGGATGTGGGGGCAACAACGCCCACCCGGATGCCTGCAATTTCTGCAAAATCAGGTTTTAGCGCCAGAACGGCGTTCCGATCTTTCAGGAGCAGCGCCAGCCATCCGGGGCCGTTATCAACCCATTCTGCGGCAACAACATCTTTTTCGGAAAGATTGAGGCCTTTTCTGATTTTCGCCAGAAGGTCCGGCTCCACAGCACCTTTCCGCAAAAGGTCGGGAGCGGCAAAAGCCAGCCGATTGCCATCCCGACGAATTCTGACCAGCCCTGCCCCACACTCCTGCAGAATATCCCTGCCCTCTGGCAACACTCTGGAAGAAAGCCAGACATGGCAACTTCCAAGAGTCGGATGGCCTGCAAAAGGAAGTTCACTATAGGGCGTAAAAATACGGACGCGGTAATCCGCATCGGGCTGACTGGGGTTCAGGAGAAAGGTCGTCGCTCAGGTTGGTCCAGTGCGCAAGTGCCGCCATTTTGGCATCAGGCAGCGTATCCGCGTTTTCGACCACCGCCAGAGGGTTGCCACGCAACGGAACAGCGGAAAACACATCCACCTGCTGAAAGCCAAAAGTTTGCACGGCCTGCGGAGCCTCGGGGGGCGTCATCATCACGTCTTAAATCCTCTGTCTGCAAAACAGCATCAGGCAATGATTACGCCCAAAACTCAAAACGAATTCGTTATTATCGGCACGAAATCGCTATTACCCACATGGCATTGGTTTCATTGCTAGCCGCCACGCTTCACAGCCCTGCATCATCGTAATTTCATGAAAATTTATGATCTGACCACTTTTTTCAATCTTTATCTCCCCATCTCCACCGCCATCCGCCTTCTGTTCGGGATTTACAGATCCAGAGGAAAAGAGCGACTGCAATCGCATTGATAAGAGTCACCCCAGACAAGAGCAGAAGCGGTTTGTCTGGCCGCAGAAAGAGCATCCCGAACGTCGTTCCAAGGGTGACGCTCAGGAACATGGCGAGCGCGACCCATCCTTGCCAGACAATGGGAAGCCCTGCCCCATAACCATACCGTTTGGCAGCAAACCATTTTCCAGAACTGGGAGCCTCCTTACGCGGACGATTTGCCATTGCACGTTACCTTATGAAGCCAATCATTTTTCTGATTTTGTCAGAATAGCAGATCATGCATCCGCCCCGAGACACAGATTTGTGACACTTAGTCCTCCGTTTTAGCGCTTACAATGGGAGGGATTTCTTGGTTTCTTGAATGTATTCCTTCAGAAATTTATAGAAATAATAATTAAATGACACAAAGAGAGGTCCGCATGACAACCCTTCATCTGGTTGACGCCGCGCAACGTGACAGAGTGGGGTCCTTCCCGGCTTTCGATCCGGACCATGATGACCTGATGGACTTTCGCCGCATGCTGGCGGAAGGCACGACCAGCCTCCTGAACTCTGATGCGGTGTCTTATGAGGAACGCCATATAGCAGGGCCGAAAGACGCTCCTGATGTGCGTGTTCTTCTGTTCCGCCCTTCGGAAACTGAGCTGCCAGTTCCAGCCATTCTCTATATTCATGGTGGCGGGATGATTGCGGGCACGCCAGAGATGCAGGCCGGAACACTCAGCCAGCTGGCGCAGGAAACCGGAGCGCTGATTGTTTCTGTAGACTATCGGCTTGCCCCGGAAGTTCCCTTCCCCGGCGGGTTGGAAGACGTCTATGCAGCGCTCGTCTGGCTGCATCATCAGGCCAGCACACTGGGCGTGGACGCCTCCCGCATTATGGTCATGGGTGATAGTGGCGGCGGCTGCCTTGCTGCTGCAACGGCTCTGCTCGCGCGGGATCGGGGGGAAATCCCGCTCTGTGGTCAGTTTTTGATTTACCCCATGCTGGACCTGCGCACTGGCGGACCAGACGCCCCCTCTGATGATCCGACAACCGGAGAGTTTGTCTGGACCCGTGCGCAAAACCGGCACGCATGGGCTGCTGTGCGCGGAAACCTTGCTGATAATGACCCCATGTTTGGCTATTTATCCCCCGCCTTCATGCAGGATCTTTCCGGCCTGCCGCCCACTATCATCACAACAGGGTCGCTTGATCTTTTCCGGGATGAGGATGTCACGTTTGCACATCGCTTGTGGCAAGCAGCGGTGCCAACGGACCTCATCGTCTATGCCCGCGCAGTGCATGGTTTCGACATGCTTGCTTCCCCGCTGACGGACAGAGCGAAGCGGGATGTGACAGACGGTGTGCGACGGCTTCTGGCGAAAACCTGACACTCTGGCCCCAATACCCAAACATAAAAAAGGCGGCACCCCTAGGCGCCGCCTTTTTCAGAACTGTTTTGTGGAGCAGGGTTTATTCCATCCACTCTGCAATATCGGGGCAGGAGCAGATCAGATTTTTGTCCCCGTGGACGTTATCAATACGGCCCACGGGCGGCCAATATTTGGTGGCGGCCTTCACACCCGGCGGGAAGCAGGCGTCCTGACGGGCATAGGCATGCGCCCAGGGTTCTGCCGTTACAACGCTGGCCGTGTGAGGGGCGTGACGCAGAGCAGACTCTTCCGCCGTAATCTTACCGGCTTCAATCGCCCGGACTTCCTCACGGATCGCCAGCATGGCATCACAGAAGCGGTCCAGTTCCGCTTTGCTTTCAGATTCCGTCGGCTCGATCATGAACGTGCCTGCCACCGGGAAGCTGACCGTCGGGGCGTGGAAGCCATAATCCACCAGACGCTTAGCCATGTCATCCACCGTGACGCCAGCTATATCTTTCAGAGGGCGCAGGTCCAGAATGCACTCATGTGCAACCCGGCCCTTGGCCCCGCGATACAGCACCGGATAGGCATCAACCAGACGGCTGACGATGTAGTTGGCGTTCAGGATAGCAAATTGCGTGGCGCGCTGGAGCCCTTCATCTCCCATCAGGCGGATATAGGCCCATGAGATCGGCAGGATAGACGCGGACCCAAACGGCGCCGCACTCACGGCCAGTTCGGTATTCGCGTCCGCCGGGTTGCCGGGCAGGAACGGTGTCAGGTGCGCGCGCACACCAATCGGCCCCATACCGGGGCCACCGCCGCCATGCGGAATGCAGAAGGTTTTGTGCAGGTTAAAGTGGCTGACATCGCCGCCGTAATCCGCCGGGCGCGCCAGACCGACCTGCGCGTTCATGTTTGCGCCATCCACGTAAACCTGACCACCGGCTTCATGCACCAGATCACAGATTTCGCGCATGCTTTCTTCAAACACGCCGTGTGTGGAAGGATAGGTGATCATCACCGCAGCCAGATCTGCTGCGTGCGCTTTCACCTTGGCCTGCATATCTTCAAGGTCGATATTGCCGCCAGCATCACACTTCACCACAACCACCTTCATGCCCGCCATCTGGGCGGACGCCGGGTTGGTGCCGTGAGCAGATGCCGGAATCAGGCAGACCGTGCGATGCGCATCCCCCTGAGCGCGGTGATAAGCGCTGATGGCCAGCAGACCGGCATATTCACCCTGCGCGCCGGAATTCGGCTGGAAAGACACAGCATCATACCCGCTAATGGCGCACAGCCATTTTTCCAGATCATCAAACAGGGTTTGATACCCCTCCGTCTGGTCTTTGGGTGCAAACGGATGAATGTCACAGAAGCCCGGCCATGTGATGGGGAGCATCTCCACCGTGGCGTTCAGCTTCATGGTGCAGGAGCCGAGTGGGATCATGGTGCGGTCCAGCGCCAGATCCTTATCAGACAGGCGGCGCAGATAGCGCAGCATATCCGTCTCGGAACTGCATGCACTGAAAATCGGCTGCGTTAGGAACGCGCTTTTGCGAACCAGCGCTTCCGGGATCACGCTGCCAGCCGGAGCCAGTGCCGCCATCATCTGGTCAACCCGGCCCTGTTCCGCACAGAAGGCGGACCAGACAGAGGCGACTGTCTGCGCAGAGCTGGTTTCATCCAGACTGATGCCAATCCGGCCATGGCCTGCATCCCGCAGGTTGATGCCAGCAGAGCGGGCACGGGCCAGAATGTCCTGCACGCCTGCACCGGCCTGCACCGTGATGGTATCAAAGAAGGCGTCGGTTTCCACAGTCACACCCAGCGCCCGCAGGCCAGCAGCCAGCGTGGCGGTCAGGCCGTTAATGCGGCGGGCAATGGCGCGCAGACCTTCCGGCCCGTGATAGACCGCATACATCCCGGCAATAACGGCCAGCAGAACCTGTGCGGTGCAGATATTGGAGGTCGCTTTTTCACGCCGGATATGCTGCTCACGCGTCTGGAGCGCCAGACGATAGGCCGGACGGCCCGCGCTATCGACGGACACACCCACCAGACGACCCGGCATGCTGCGCTTCCACGCATCGCGCACCGCCATGTAAGCCGCGTGCGGGCCACCAAAGCCCATGGGAATGCCGAAACGCTGGGTTGAACCAATGGCGATATCCGCCCCTAGTTCCCCCGGAGAGGTCAGCAGGGTCAGCGCCAGCGGGTCAGCCGCCATCACGGCAATGCCGGAGGCCGCATGCAGCGCTTCAATCACACTGCGCGGGTCCGCCACCGTGCCGGACGTGCCGGGATACTGGAACAGCGCACCGAACACCTCCGCGGGCACCAGATCCGTGAGCGGGTTGCCGTAAACCAGCGTAATGCCCATGGGCAGGGCACGGGTTTTCAGAACAGCAATGGTCTGCGGGTGGCAATCTGCATCTACAAAAAAGGCTGTGGCTTTGGATTTTGCAACACGCCGCGCCAGCGCCATGGCTTCCGCCGCTGCCGTGGCTTCATCCAGCAGTGAGGCGTTGGCAATATCCAGACCCGTCAGTTCCGTAATCATAGTCTGGAAGTTCAGCAGTGCTTCCAGACGGCCCTGACTGATTTCCGGCTGATACGGCGTATATGCCGTATACCATGCCGGGTTTTCCAGAATATTCCGCTGGATAACGGCGGGCAGGATGGTGCCGTAATAGCCCTGCCCGATGAGAGACGTCATGACCTGATTCTGCCCGGCCAGTTCCCGCAGGCGGGCCAGAACAGCGCTTTCGCTCCAGCCCGCGCCAATGCCCATGGGCTTTGTGGCGCGGATGGCGGAGGGAATGGTTTCCTCCGTCAGAGCCTCCAGAGAGGCTGCCCCCACGGTTTTGAGCATGACAGCCAGATCAGCCTCTGTGGGGCCAATATGGCGGCCAACGAAGGACCCTGCCTCCGGCTGAAGGCCCGCGAAGGCCGGCAGAGTGTCAACAGAAGGACCAGTCGCGCGGCCCGGACCGGAAGCAATGGAAAACATGCGGGGGTATCCTGAAAAAGCTAAGCAGTAGTAATGACGTTTCCCGAGGCCGCCTTATCAGGCGATAAAGGCGGCGTAGGCGTCTGCATCCATCAGGGACTCCAGCTGGTCCGGGTTGGACAGACGGAATTTGACAATCCAGCCTTCCCCTTCCGGGTCGGAGCTGACGCGTGCCGGGTCATCAGAAAGCTGCGGGTTGTTATCCAGCACTTCCCCGTCCACCGGCGCGTAAATGTCAGACGCGGCCTTAACGGATTCCACCACAGCGATGGACTCACCAGCCTGCACCACGGTGCCGGCGTCACGAGCTTCAACAAACACCAGTTCACCCAGCTCTTCGGCGGCATGTTTGGTGATGCCAACAATGGCGGTCTCACCCTCTACGCGGAGCCATTCATGTTCTTTGGTGAAATACAGGGTCATTGGGTCAGCACTCCATAAAAACGGATAAATTAAAAAACTTAGGGAAAAACGTTGGCCTTACCGTTTGAAACGGGCGGGAACAAACGGCAGGACGTGAACGGTAGCCGGCACGGCACGGCCACGCAGTTCCGCGACAATCGGCGTCTGCGGGGCTGCGTACTCCGTGGCAACATAGGCCATGGCAACAGGGGCTTCCACCGTGGGGCCAAAGGCGCCGGACGTGACTTTGCCAAGCGGCGTTGCAAATTCAACGTCGGCATACAGCGGCGCACCGCCACGCACGGGGGCGCGGCCTTCCGGCAACACGCCAACACGGCGGCGGGAGACGCCCTCTTCCAGCTGCGCCAGAATTACATCAGCACCGGGGAAGCCCCCTTCCCGCGCGCCACCACGGCGGCGGCTTTTCTGAATGGACCATTCAAGGGCCGCTTCAACCGGGGTCGTCGTTTCATCAATATCGGAGCCATACAGGCACATCCCGGCTTCCAGACGCAGGCTGTCACGCGCGCCAAGGCCGATCAGTTTCACAGCAGGCTGTTCCAGCAGTTTGCGGGCCACGCGGGAGGCATCCATAGCGGGGAGCGAGATTTCAAACCCGTCTTCACCCGTATACCCGGAGCGGGAGATGGTGCAGAGCGCGCCGTCCACATCCACGTCGCGCACATCCATAAACTTCATGTCCCGCACGGCGGGGGCCAGTGCGGCCAGTGCGTCTTCGGCTTCCGGCCCCTGCAGGGCGAGGAGCGCGCGGTCTTCCAGCACTTCCACCAGACAATCAGCCAGCTCATCCTGCAGATGCGCGATATCAGCATCCTTACAGGCGGCGTTGATGACCAGCAGCAGGGAATCCCCCATGCGGGCGACCATCAGGTCATCCAGAATGCCGCCTTTTTCATTGGTGAACTGTGTATAACGCTGCCGCCCGGTTTTAAGAGCGACAATATCGGCGGGCACGAGGCGCTCCAGCGCGTGGGCTGCGGCCTCTCCATCACCAGAGCGGCCGCGCAAACGGACCTGCCCCATGTGGGAGACATCAAACAGGCCGGCATGCTCACGCACATGCCGGTGCTCCGCCATAATGCCATCGGCATAATTCAGCGGCATGGCATAGCCAGCAAACGGCACCATCTTGCCGCCAGCTTCTTCATGCAGAGTAAAGAGGGGAGTGTGAAGGAGAGTCTCAGCGCTCATGGCCGCAGCCTTCTGTAAGAGGACCGGGCCGGTTTTCATACGCTGCAAAAAGACCAACGACGCAAGACAACATAAGGGCCCCGGACCAGGATAATCCGTCTGCCCCTTCTGTTTTTTTGCCTGAGATCGCTATCCCGTCGGCGGACGCACAGGCGCCTCTCTCCAGAAGTTAACCGCGCAGGGTCCTTTTGCCTGAGAGTTTCCGGGGCGGTTGCTCCTTCGGCGCCGGTACAGGACCGGTCTCTCCCTCTGCGCGGTTAGAACCGTGACATCATTGCGTTAGCAAGTCAATCAAGGTTCCCGTGAGTCTCTGGTAATGTTTTACGCCTTATCCGCAGGCAGGTGCTTTGCGATATAGGGCGGCAGATTGAACGCACCGACGTGGATTTCCGGCGTCCAGTACTGGGTTTTTCCCAAAATACCGGCAGCTTCAGCACGGACGCGCACAGCGGCCACATCCTGCCCTGCGGGGCTTTTGCCCTTGGAGGCGATGCCCAGCGTCATGAATCCGCCAACGTAAGTCGGCACAGCCGCCACATAAGCCGACACATGCGGGAAGAATTTCGCGCGACGCAGGCTGGTTTCATGCAGTTCATCCGCCTGCATGAAGGGCACGCCACACTGGTTGACGATCAGCCCTTCGGCCGTCAGCACACGGGCGCAGTGTTCATAGAACGAGTCTGTAAACAGGACTTCGCCCACGCCAATCGGGTCGGTGCTATCGACGATAATGGCATCGAAGGATGCATCCGCCGCACGGGTCACGTAGTCGATTCCATCGCCCACAATCACCTCAGCACGCGGGTCATTCCACGCATCACCGGCAATGTTGGGCAGGTATTTTTTGGAAAGTTCGATGACGGCGCCATCAATTTCCACCATCACGGCTTTTTCCACACCCGGATGCTCCAGCACCCGGCGCAGCACGCCACCATCGCCCGCGCCAATAATCAGCACGTTGCGCGGCGCTGCATGCGTGAACAGCGGCACGTGGGTGAGCATTTCCTGATAAACGAATTCATCGCCTTCAGTAATCTGCACGACCCCATCCAGCAGCAGCACGCGCCCGTGCGACTCGCTTTCAAACACCACAATGTCCTGAAACGGGCTGGTGGTGCGGGCAAGTTCCTGTTTGACACGGAAGCGCTGGCCCCAGTTGTCATACAGGGTTTCTTCAATCCATTGATCGGCCATAATTTTTTTAAAGTCCTGATTCAGCGGTCAGGGGCCAGAACGTCTGCTCTGGCCCCTGCCGGAAAAACACATCACACAGACAGGGCTGTGCCGTGTTTACAGGGCGACGCGTCCGCGACGCTGTTCATCCACTTCCAGACGCTTGGCCTGAAACAGCCGCTGCATCACGGGAATCGCCAGATTGGGGTCACAGGCCCCGCACATGAAGATATCCACGGCCGCGAAATCACGCTCCGGCCATGTGTGGATGGAAATATGGCTTTCGGCCAGCACAACCACGCCAGACACGCCACCATTAGGCGTGAAGTGGTGAAAATGGCTGTGCAGAATGGTCGCACCTGCAGCAAGAGCTGCTTCACACAGGGTGCGGTCGATCTTTTCAGGATCGTCCAGATTTGTGGCATCCCACAAATCAACCAGCAGGTGTGTACCTGCAAACTTCTCGCCATCTTTTACGACGAAGTAATCCTTGCGATCATCGTCAGACGAGACCGGAACAGAAATTGCCTGGTTATTGCTCGGGTGTTCCGAGACCATCCCCAGTTGAGCAAGTGCGTTCATCGACGTACCCCCAAACCAGTAGATAGCCTGTTGGGCGGGATCGCCCCCTTGGGCCAAGAGCGCGAGTAACTAAGGACTCGTGCCCCCCATGACAAGCTTTATCTCGTTCACATCCTATTTTTTTCTAAAAACCGTCACAAAACGGCCCGAGCCCTTCTCAATGCGCAGGGCTATGGGGCTTGATGCTCCGTATCTGCATAGCAAGCAAAGCATCCCGCTCCCGGCCCAGGGTCCGGCCTGCCAGCCAGCCCTTCAGGCGCAGCAGCGTTTCCGAATCCCCCGCCGCAGCGGCATCGCTCGCCAGACGCAGGGCCAGAGCGCGTTGCGGTTCCGTCAGAACGCCCTCTTCCGGCAAGCCGCGCGTGGCCAGACGGCCAATGACCAGCACCGCCTCCGGCCAGCGCTTTTCGGACTCATACAGTTTTCCGCGCAGATCCAGCCCGGCATCCGTTTCATCCTGCGCCAGCAGTGTCAGGGCTTTGGCGGTGTCTCCGCTCTCAGCCGCCAGACGGGCAGCATCATAGGCGCGCTGTGTGGCCAGATCATCCGGCATGCCGGGGGCTGTGGCACGCTCAAGCGCCCTTTGCACAAGTGCTGGGCGGTGGGCCTGCAAGCCGGCTTGCGCCAGCAGATCTTCCGCCTCGGCCCGCGCAACCGGGTCCGCCAGCATGGCAGCGGCCTGAGCAAACGCCGTGGCCGCGGCATCAGGCTGCCCGGCCTCCAGCAACTGGCGGCCATATCCAAGCAGCAGCTTTGCCTTTCCGGCCCCCTCCTCCACAAACCGCAAATGAGACGCCACCAGCGCAAAACGGGCAGTGGCACTCAAAGGTGCGGAGTTTGCGACTTGGGGAGTGACCGCCTTTGAGGCCGCCTCAGGGAAAATCAGAGCCTTGAGGGTCGCCTGATACGCTGCAGCCAGCACATCCTGCGGGGCATCCGGCCCGGCCCGCACGCTATCCAGCACCGCCAATGCAGCCTGTGGCTGGCCAGCCAGTGTCAAAGCATGGGCCTGCCCCAACCTGATGGTGGCTTTGGGTCCGGCAGGAAGTGCTGCGGGCTGGCCGTCATTATCCAGCAATTTGCCGTAAGCTTCTGCTGCCATACTCGGGCCAATCATGTCCTTATCCAGCATCACCGCCACAAGTGCTGCACGGGCATAAGCGGTGATCTGACTGGACGATGACGCCGTCAGATTTTCCAGCGCCACACGGGCGGTTTCGGTCTGGCCTGCCCGTGCCTCTAGCAACGCCCTTGCGAGATCATAGGCCGTATCATCCGGCAGCGTTCCCAGTAGGTTGACGGCGGCCACATCCCCAAACCGCACGACATAGGTGGCGACCTGCGGCAGAATCAGCGCACGCACCGGGGCCGGGTAAGCCTGTAACTGTGCAAATCCGGCTGAAAGCAGAATCGAGGTGTTCCGGCTGTTCTGGCCTGTTTGCATCAGATACAGACCACGCCAGATGCGCGTGGCCGGAGCATCGCCAAACTGAGCGCCATTCAGAACCTGCGCCTGCCAGATGCGGCCCGTCAGCAGAGAGGCTGCCGCCTGTAGAAATGTTTGGGCTGTTTGTATCTTCTCATCCGCCGCAGCCTCACCTTGCGGGGACGCTTCTTCCAGACTTTTCAAAGCCTGCCAGGGCTGGCCTGCGGCAAACGCGGCCTGCGCCGCCGCCAGACGTGTAGAGGGCTTAGAGCTGTTTCCGGCATGAGAGAGGCCAAGCCAGTCCCAATCCTGCCCGTGAGTATCTGTTTGTGCAGTATCAGGCGCTTGCCCCACGGGCAGCGGATGCAGCGCAACAGCATCAAGCACCGCTCCCTCCGCCGTGCTGCGCAATGTGATCTGTCTGGAATCGGCTGCAATCACCACGCCTTCCAGCGAAGGCCGCACGCCATAGCCCACGCCCTGCCGCCCTTGCGCTATGCCACCACTCGCAACACGAGAGGGCGCAATCAGCAGGCGGCCACCGGATGCCGGATCAGGCAATGCAATAATCCGCCCCGGCTGCTTCTGCGGAAAAAGCACCGCGCCCGGCCTGAACACCTGCGCCACGTGGGAGGTCATGCCGGACGAGGAGCCGGACCGGGCCGACGTGTCACCCTGCAACACCCATCCATCAGACTGGTGGGACAGAGAAAGCTGCGGATGGGACGGCAAATGCAGACGGATGAGGGTGGCGGTATCCAGCACCGTGACATCCAGACTGGAAAAGAGGCCACTGCCGCCGGAAGCATGCGCCAAAGCCGGCACGGGACGGTCTGCCACCACCACAAAATCCGGACCGGACCAGAACGCGGCAACACCAGTTTGCGCATCAAACGGTAAAAACAGACTGGCATGAGAGGCATCGCCCTCTTGCGGGTTCAGCCCGTCATGCAAAACCGGCTGAACGGGAGCAGCATGCAGACCATCCACCCCGCCGGGCGCAGCAAACACGGCACGGGGCGCAAGAAGCCCTGCCTGCGGAGCAAGACCCTGCGTCAGTACAAGGCAGGCGGCAATCCTGCGCATCCTTCTGTTTCCCGGCACGCGCTTTCCAACACTCCCTGCATAATCCGCCAGCATGGCGTGACATGGCTCTTTTTTTGCATCATTCCCTCAGCCTGACAAAGAGCAAAGAGGATCGTCCTGAAAAACAGGGACAATGCCGTACAGTTGCCTTTATTGGCTTTGACTATTTTTTGCAGGAGGCTTTCATGAAACGTATTTTTTCCGCACTTTGCCTTATTGCCCCGCTGATGCTCACAAGCTGCGCGGGCGGGCATTACCATCATCACCACGACCACGGCCCGCGCCCGGACTGGGACCACCATGACCATGACCATCGGCCGCCGCCGCGCCCCATGCTGCGCTAACAGCGTTTAAAGGCGCAACAGCATCCGGGCGATGGTCTGTTCCCTCGCCCGGGGCTTGCGCCGAAGCATCAGCCGGGGAAAACTACCCCGACCACACCCCGCACCGGGTGGGAATGTGCTGACCTTTAGCCTGTGAGTTTTTATGCTGGACCGCATTACAAGCATGCAGGTTTTTGTAAAAGTTGTTGCAACCGGCAGCTTTACCGGAGCAGGCCGCGCCCTCTCCCTCTCCCAGACCATGGTGACCAAGCACATCAATGCGCTGGAAACGCGACTGGGCAGCACGCTTTTTCACAGAAGCACACGTAAGCTCTCCCTGACGGAAGCCGGACGCCTGTTTCTGGATGGCTGCCAGAAAATTCTGCCTGAACTGGAAGAAATCGAGCAAACCGTCACCGAGCAGCGGCGCGAACCGCGTGGCCGCCTGCGGCTGAATGCACCGGTTTCCTTCGCCATCCGCTATGTGGCCCCGCTCCTGCCGGAATTCAGCCGCCTGTATCCGCTGGTGACGGTTGAGCTTGGCGTGAATGATCGCACGGTGGATCTGATTGAAGA
The DNA here is from genome assembly GCF_001580615.1 of Acetobacter malorum. Lineage (GTDB taxonomy): Bacteria > Pseudomonadota > Alphaproteobacteria > Acetobacterales > Acetobacteraceae > Acetobacter > Acetobacter malorum. Next base: position 104,417 of record NZ_LHZC01000047.1, on the reverse strand, counting down.
AGGGTGGGACCTGACCCTGCGGATCCGCTCGCTCACCCCCAGCAGCCTGCGCGTGCGCAAGCTGGCCGATATCCGCATGGTTGTCTGTGCCGCCCCGGCTTATCTGGAGCGGGCCGGAACGCCTGCCACACTTGCTGAACTGAACCAGCATGCGTGTCTGGGCTATACGCTGGGCGAGACCACCGCCAGCGCCTCACGCTGGAATTTTGGAGAGCAGGGCGAACATGCCGTGACCATTTCCGGCCCGCTCTGCGCCAATAATGGGGATGTGCTGCGTGAGGCCGCCATTGCGGGCCAGGGGATCGTCTATCAGCCCACCTTTATTGTGGCCGACGCCCTGAAGACTGGAAGCCTGAAAACCCTGACCTTGGACGTGCCCCCAACGCCCGGGCCGCCACTGCACGCGGTTTACGCGCCTGGCCTGACGACGCCTCTAAAAGTGCGGGCCATGATTGATTTTCTCGCTGCCCACTATGGCCCGGTGCCACCGTGGGATAAGGAAATCCCCTGAGCCGATAAACACACTACTGCTAAAGCGTGTTTTGCAACGCTGCTTTGTAGCATTTGGAAAATCAGAATTTTCTGGAAAGAAAAAGCAATGGTGAGCCGGGAGGGACTCGAACCCTCGACCATTCGATTAAAAGTCGAATGCTCTACCAACTGAGCTACCGGCTCACACCATTGGTTCACAAACTATCGCGCCAGCCTGAGCTGCGGGACGTGTTTGCTGGAGGCTGTCTAAACGGATCATTCCTATTGTGTCAAGCGATGAGACCCTATTCTGGCAAGAAAATAGGATTTTTCCTCTCATTTCCACCCCGGAAGCCATGCTTTTGCCCTGCTGACCACCCTATAGGGCCATGCCTGCGCGGGCCATTTTGGTGGCTGCCCAACCTGAAACAGCCGCAAAAAGAGCCCTCTGAGTGCGGGCATCCGGCTACGCAAGAACACATAAAAAAACGCGACCTCCAAAGAGGCCGCGCTTTTCAGACATCAGAAACAGAGTTCTGAAATCAGGCGTTTTCAGCAGAAGCCGGACGCATGCTTTTGATCCGATCGGGATCTTTCACCATGCCGGAGCCACCGGAACCGCGCTTGATTTTGTCGATATGTTCCATGCCTTCAATCACATCGCCCACAATGGTGTACTGGCCATCCAGATGCGGGGAGGGTTCGAACATGATGAAGAACTGGCTGTTGGCGCTGTTCGGGTCAGACGTACGGGCCATACCCAGCGTGCCGCGCTGGAATTTAGCCTCCCGCGTGAACTCAGCCTTCAGGTCCGGCAGTTCGCTGCCGCCCATGCCCGTGCCCGTCGGGTCACCAGCCTGTGCCATGAAACCGGAAATAACGCGGTGAAACGGCACGTTATCGTAAAAGCCCTGAGCAGACAGCGTACGGATACGCTCAGCCGCCAGAGGAGCAATGTCCGGACGCAGGCGGATGACCACGCGGCCTTCGGGGACATCCATATAAATCAGATCGTTTTTATCTGTGTCGGCAGTCATAAAACTTCTCCTTGAACACTTTGGTAACAGCGCCTGAGGCCCTGTTACCCCGCTGCCCGCGCCTTAAGCCGGGCGAGCAGGCGTTTTTGGGTGCCGGGGGTCACAAATTCGGAAATATCCCCGTGATACCCGGCAATTTCTTTCACAAGACGTGATGAAATGAACTGTGTTCGTTCAGACGCCATGAGAAAAACGGTTTCAATGCCCGGAGCCAGACGGCGGTTTACGCCGGACATCTGAATTTCATAGTCAAAATCCGTCAGCACCCGCAGGCCCCGGAAAATGAGGGACGCGCCATGCGCCTTAACTGCTTCCACCAGCAGGGAATCGAAGGAGACCACTTTCAGGTCTCCCCCCACCCGCTCGGCAATGGCTGGCAGGGCTTCTTCCACACAGGCCACCCGCTCTTCCAGCGGCATGAGCGGATTCTTGCCCGGATTTTTCGCAACGCCAATCACCAGACGATCCACCAGCCGGGCTGCACGCTCAATCACGTCCAGATGCCCGGTGGTCACGGGGTCAAACGTCCCCGCGTAAAACCCTATGCGCCGGGGTGCGGCACATACGGTCTCAGTCATGCGTCGTCACCGGCGGGTGCGCTGCCTTCCTCTGCGGGACCAGCCTGCGGAGCTTCACCCGCAACCGGAGCCGGAGCGGCACCCACGGCGGGATCAGTGTCACCCTCTTCTTCATCATCCATCACCGGGAAGACACTGGTGACGCGCTCGTTCTCATTCAGGCGGAACAGTGTGACACCGCTGGCCTGACGGGACATGACGCGCACCTGATCAACCGGCACACGGATCAGGCGGCCTGCGTCTGTGACCAGCATGACGTCCGTGCCATCCAGCACCTGCAGGGTTGCCGCTACTTCCGTCCCGCGCTTGTTGGCAGAGAAAGTCATGTTGGTAATGCCCTGCCCGCCACGTCCGCTCACGCGATAATCATACGCGGAAGACCGGCGACCAAACCCGCCATCACTCACCACCAGCAGAATTTCTTCCGCAGTTTCGAGCTGGGTGAAGCGTTCGGGCGTCAGCAGTTCTGTGCCGGAGGCTGCTTCATCCTCATCCGTCGCAACGACGGCGTTTTCAGACTCATCCTCACCCTCGGCAGCACTTTCAGCACGACGCTTGGCGTTGGCCATCCGCAGGTAAGCCGAGCGCTCTTCAACCGTAGCTTCAACATGGTTGAGGACTGCGAGGCTGATAACTTCATCCCCTTCCGCCAGACGGATACCGCGCACACCGGAAGACCCACGACCCGCGAACACACGCAGCGTCTCGTCCGTAATCTGGAAGCGGATGCAGCGCGCTTTACGGGTAGCCAGGAACACATCCTGCCCTTCCCGACAGGTAGCAACACCAATCAGGCTATCGCCTTCATCCAGCTTCATGGCGATGAGGCCGGAAGAGCGGATGTTGCGGAAATCGCTCAGGCGGTTACGGCGCACGCCACCGCTTGCCGTCGCAAAGACGAGGTGCAGGGATTCCCACAGCTCCTCATCATGCGGCAGCGGCAGCACAGCCGTAATGCTGTCCGAACCGAGGTCCGGTAGCAGATTGACCAGCGCACGGCCCTTAGCGGTCGGGCTGGCTTCCGGCAGACGCCAGACCTTTTCCCGATACGCCTTACCGCCAGAGGAGAAGAACATCACCCACTGGTGCGTATGCGCATTGAAGGAGCGGACCAGAATATCATCACCACGCGTCCCGGCCCCGGTGCGGCCACGGCCACCCCGGTTCTGGGCGCGATACACATCCAGCGGGGTGCGCTTGATGAAGCCTTCCCGCGTGATGGTGACAACCATCTGGCCGGGTTCGATCAGGCTTTCATCATCCTGATCCCCGGCATAATCGGAAATCTCGGTCGCGCGCGGCGTGGCCAGCTCGGCACGAGCCGCCATCATTTCCTCACGCAGCACTTCCATACGGCGGATGTGGCTGCCGATGATTTCCAGCAGTTCATTGATACGAACAGCAACGTCAGACAGTTCGCCCTGAATTTTGTCACGCTCAAGCCCAGTCAGGCGCTGCAGGCGCAGCTCCAGAATACCGCGGGCCTGCGCTTCCGTCAGACGGACCTTGCCATCAATAATCTGGTTGCCGTCATCATGGATCAGCGCGAGCAGCGGCGCGACATCGCCCGCATCCCAGCTTGCTGCCATCAGCGATTCACGCGCTGTGGCGGCATCCGGGGCGGCACGGATCAGTGCAATCACCGCATCAATATTGGCGACCGCAATGACCAGACCGACGAGGATATGCCCGCGATCCCGCGCCTTGTTCAGTTCAAAGCGGGAGCGGCGCAGAATGACTTCTTCACGGAAGGCGATAAACGCCTCAAGAACATCCTTCAGGCCCATCAGGCGGGGCTTGCCGCCATCCAGCGCCAGCATGTTCACACCAAAGGAGGTCTGAAGCTGGGTGAAGCGATAAAGCTGGTTCAGCACCACTTCCGGCGTGGCATCACGCTTGATTTCAATGACCACACGCATCCCGGAGCGGTCAGATTCATCGCGGATGTCGGAAATGCCTTCAATCTGCTTGTTGCGCACCAGATCGGCAATGCGCTCCTGCAGGGTGGCCTTGTTCACCTGATACGGGATTTCCGTCACCACAATGGCTTTGCGGTCCTTACGGATTTCCTCAACCTCAGCACGGGCACGAATAATCACCGCACCACGGCCCGTGGCGAACGCACTGCGAATCCCGGCGCGCCCCAGAATGATGCCGCCGGTCGGGAAGTCTGGTCCCGGCACGTGCTCCATCAGCTCTTCAAGCTCCATCTCGGGCTTTTCGATCAGCGCGAGTGTCGCATCAATCACTTCCGACGGGTTATGCGGCGGAATGTTGGTGGCCATACCCACGGCAATACCGGTGGCACCGTTGATGAGCAGGTTAGGGAAAGCGGCGGGCAGAACCGTCGGTTCATGCTCACTTTCATCATAGTTCGGCTGGAAATCGACCGTATCGCGGTCAATGTCATTCAGCAGGAAGGTCGCGGCCTTGGCCAGACGCGCTTCCGTATAACGCATGGCCGCCGGGCTATCCCCGTCGACGGAGCCAAAGTTCCCCTGCCCGTCAATCAGCTTGACGCGCATGGACCAGGACTGCGCCATACGCACCATGGCGTCATAAATAGAGGCGTCACCATGCGGATGGTATTTACCCATCACTTCACCGACCGCACGGGCCGATTTGCGATAGGCTTTATCGTGCGTAAAGCCGCTTTCGTGCATGGCATACAAAATGCGCCGATGCACGGGTTTCAGACCATCGCGCACATCCGGCAAGGCGCGGCTGACAATCACCGACATCGCATAAGCGAGGTAGGAGGAACGCATTTCCTCCTCAATGGTGACGGGGAGAAGGTCAGAAGGTACCGGCGATCCCGGCTGGTCAGAAATCTCGGTCAAGGTCCATCCGTCTTGTCATGGCCGCGCACCCTGCCCAAACGCGGGGCACGCCTTAGAATTACTTGAGGGCAAACAGGCTGTTTCCCCTGTGTTTTTCTTCTAGCACACAAAGGCCGAGGCACCTAGGGCCGCGCTCCGGGCTTGTTTTCCGCCTGCGGCCCCGTCATCCTGCCTTTGACTGGCTTTTATACTGCCTACAGGAGATTTTCATGCGCCTTCTTCTTGCCCTGCTGCTGCCCTGGCTTCAGTTCTTCACCATTGGGCGGCCTTTTGCCGGCATTATCTGCCTGTTCCTGCAGATTACGGTTATCGGCTGGATTCCGGCGGCCATCTGGTCCGTCTACGCGCTCAGCCAGTATAAGACCGACCAGAAGATTGCCCGGTCCCGCCGGTAACGCACGCTGCCTTCGGGCAAATCCAAAGACAAAAAAGGCCCGTCAGAGTGTGTCTCTGACGGGCCTTTTTGTAAGCACTCGGGACCGGGAAAACGGGATTTAACGCCCGCTCATAATCCGTTCGATCAGCTGTGCCACCGTCGGCACAAAGCCGTTGGCGTAGAACGGGTCTGTTGCAAAGCGCCACGCATTGGTGCCGCCAAACATCAGATTATGGTCCAGAACATCTGCCGCATCCGGCCCGCTGGCATGTGCCGCAGCCTGAAGCGTTTTCTGAATACAGAAGGACCGCGGGTCCGCCTTGTGCCCGTTGCTGTAATCCGGCGCGCGCTGGCTCCAGTTGGAGAACTTGCACTCGGACAGACAGCCCATGCACGCAACCTGATCCGCAATGATTTCCCGCGCCCGGTCCGGCGTTACAAAAATCAGCGTGGAATCCGGGGTACGCATGGCTTCCGTAAAGCCCTGAGCCTCCCAGCCGTGAATGCGCTGGAGATCTTCCTCCGTCACAAACACTTCGCGCTTACGCGCGCCCACGCCATAAGACGCGGTATGGGCACCCAGTGCTTCCGGTGAGAACGCCACCTGCCGCTCTGAACGCCCGCGCAGTTCCTGCAGGAAGCTGTTGTTCACGGCAGAGGAGTAAAAGCCGGTCGGGGAGAAACGGTTGAGGTAGACGTCACCCTTTTTCAGGGTGAGCAGCCGGTCTTTCCACGCCTGCGGGATCGGGCTTTCCTGCGTCAGCAGCGGACGCGTGCCGAACTGGAACACAATCGGCCCCAGTTCCGGGTTCCCAATCCAGTCTTCCCATTCTTCCAGACACCAGACGCCACCCGCCATGATAATGGGGGTTTCATCCAGCCCGAAGCTGCGCATGAGTTTGCGCAGAGCCGCCACGCGGGGGTACGGGTCTTCCGGCTGTAGTGGGTTTTCCGTGTTGGACAGGCCGTTATGACCGCCAGCCCGCCACGGATCTTCATACACCACACCGCCCAGCAGGTCGGACGTCTTGCTGTAGGCGCGCTTCCACAGAGCATTGAACGCCCGTGCGGAAGAGACGATGGGGTAATAGTAAACCCCATATTCTACAGCAATGTCAGAAAGCCGGTACGGCATACCCGCGCCACAGGTCACACCCTGAATAAGGCCTTTGGCCCCATCCAGAACGCCTCTGATCACGCGTTCCGCAGACCCCATTTCCCACAGAATATTGGCGTGGATACGCCCACGGCCACCCGCGATGTCATGCGCAATCTGAGCCTGCGCAATGCCGCCACGAATGGCGTAGTCCACCAGCTCTTCATGCCGGTCCCGACGGGTCCGGCCGTGATAGATCTGCGGGACCGGGTTTCCGGCTGCATCGTAACTGTCCGCATTAACAATGGAGACCGTACCGGCCCCGCCCGCTGCAGCCCAAGCCCCGGCTGAAACGCCTGTTGAAACGGAAACCCCCTTGCCGCCTTCTACCAGCGGCAGGACGTCCACGCCCCCCATGCGAACTGCGTTGATCGCCTTCATATCTGTCCTATCGTGTTGTCTGGCAAGCGCCGATCTTATTCAGCATCCCGACGCGGAGCCCGCGCAGGCTTGGCGCCCACGGTTTCCGTGATGTCAGCACCGGTTTCCTGGTCAACAACGCGCATGGACAGCTTAACTTTGCCGCGGTCGTCAAACCCGATCACTTTCACCTTCACTTCGTCACCCTGCTTGACAACGTCAGTCGTCTTGCCAACGCGACCCTGCGTGAGTTCGGAAATGTGAACCAGACCGTCACGTGCGCCCATGAAGTTCACGAACGCGCCGAAGTCAGCCGTTTTAACAACCTTACCGTTGTAAACGCGGCCCAGTTCCGGCTCAGCCACAATGCCGTTGATGCGATCAATGGCTTTCTGGGCCTGATCGTCAGACATTGCAGCGATGGTGATGGTGCCATCATCTCCGATATCGACCTTCGCACCGGAGTATTCAACAATCTCACGAATAACTTTACCGCCAGAGCCGATCACATCGCGGATTTTTTCGCGCGGCACGGTCAGGGTGGTGATTTTCGGAGCTGTGGAGGACACGTCTGTGCGGCCTTCCGTCAGCGCCTTGCTCATTTCACCCAGAATGTGCAGGCGGCCATTGCGGGCCTGACCCAGAGCGATCTTCATGATTTCCGGCGTGATGGACGTAATCTTGATGTCCATCTGCAGAGCGGTCACGCCCTGTTCGGTGCCAGCGACCTTGAAGTCCATGTCGCCGAGGTGATCTTCATCACCCAGAATGTCGGACAGAACGGCGAAGTCTTCGCCTTCCTTGATCAGACCCATGGCAATACCGGCCACCGGGCGCTTCAGCGGCACACCAGCGTCCATCAGAGCCAGAGAGGACCCGCAGACGGTCGCCATGGAGGAAGAGCCGTTGCTTTCCGTGATTTCAGACACCACGCGCAGCGTATACGGGAATTCCTGACGGCTGGGCAGCAGCGGGTGGATAGCGCGCCATGCCAGCTTGCCATGCCCGATTTCACGACGGCCCGGGGAGCCAATACGACCGCACTCACCCACAGAGAAGGGAGGGAAGTTGTAGTGCAGCATGAAGTTGGTGCGATATTCGCCCTGCAGCGCATCAATCACCTGCTCATCCTGCCCGGTGCCCAGCGTGGTCACAACCAGCGCCTGCGTTTCACCACGCGTGAACAGGGAAGAGCCATGTGCACGCGGCAGAATGCCGACTTCAGACACAATCGGACGCACCGTGACCAGATCACGCCCGTCGATACGCATGCCGGTCTTCAGCACAGACGTACGAACCACGTCGGCTTCCAGATCCTTCAGCATCGGCTTGGCGGCGTCCACGTCCAGCTCTTCTTCAGCCAGCTTGGCCAGAATCGCTTCCTTGGCGGCACCGATCTTTTCGTAACGTGCCTGCTTCTTCTTTTCCTTGTACGCGTCAGCAATCAGCTTGCGACCCACTTTGTCGATGCGGGTGCGGAGCTTCTGCGCTTCCTTGGAGACTTCCGGCAGATCCCACGGTGCTTTTGCAGCGTGTTCAGCCAGAGAGATGATGGCTTCGATCACCGGCTGGAAGGCAGCATGACCAAAGGTCACGGCATCCAGCATCACGTCTTCAGACAGTTCAGACGCTTCGGATTCGACCATCAGCACGCCTTCTTCCGTGCCGGCGACGACCAGATCCAGATCAGCTTCAGCCATCTGCTCAAGGGTCGGGTTCAGGATGAACGCACCGTCCTTAAAGCCAACGCGCGCAGCGCCAACCGGGCCGAAGAAGGGAATGCCGGACAGCGTCAGGGCTGCGGAACAGCCGATCAGAGCCGGGATGGACGGATCATTTTCCATATCGTGCGTCAGCACGGTAGCAATGACCTGCACCTCGTTGCGGAACCCTTCCGGGAACAGCGGACGCAGCGGGCGGTCGATCAGACGAGATACGAGGGTTTCGTTCTCGGACGGACGGCCTTCGCGCTTGAAGAAGCCACCGGGGATTTTACCCGCAGCGTAGGCTTTTTCCTGATAGTTGACGGTCAGCGGAAAGAAATCCTGACCCGGCTTGACTGATTTTGCACCGACAGCGGTACACAGCACAACGGTCTCACCATAGGTGACAACCACGGCACCATCGGCCTGGCGAGCAATCTTGCCCGTTTCCAGCACCAGCGGACGACCGCCCCATTCGATTTCTTTACGGTAGTAATTGAACATACAGTTCTGCCTTACATTTTACTCAAGGCCACACGAACAGGCGGGGGGAGAACCGAAGGAGCGGACAGCGCCTCGGACGGCATGGTGACTGGTGGCAAAACCACCCAGGCGCCATGTGGTCGGAAACGCCGTGGCCCGCCGGGATCATGATCCCGCACTCAGACCTGTGGCCATTATTATTCAGACGCGAGGACCAGCATGGCCTCCGCGCGCAGGACTATCATCACACAATAGCCCGAAAAAGGGAAAGGGTGCGGCTTGCGGCATCACCCGGCAACCGCACCCTTCACGCCTTCAACTCTGGTCTTAGCGACGCAGGCCGAGACGACCGATCAGCGTTTCGTAGCGGCTCTGGCTCTTACGACGCAGGTAGTCGAGCAGGCTGCGACGACGACCAACGAGGATCAGCAGACCACGGCGCGAATGGAAATCCTTCGCGTGGGTCTTCAGGTGCTCGGTCAGGTTAACAATGCGCTCGGTCAGAATTGCGACCTGAACTTCCGGTGACCCCGTGTCTGTGGGGGTCGTCTGGTATTCACTGATAACTGCCGTGCGGCGTTCTGCGGTAATCGACATCACTGTCTCCGTACAAAGAAGGTTCTAGAGAATCCGCACAGGACGCAGGAAGCCGTCTTCACGACGGCAAAGGCCCAGTACGCGCCCCCCTTCCATGGCCCGGATGGGTGCGTCCTCATTATCAATCTGAGGGAGACGATCCATCAGATCGACAAGGCTGAGCGCCTGTCCGTGCAACAAGGACACTGCTTCGTCTTTGGTCAGGGCCACCGCCGGGATGTCGGCCAGCGCGGTCGAGACCGGACGCAGCAGCTCCGGTGAGGCATGGGGGTTGTCGTCGTTTAGGACAATTTTGTCCAGAACAATCGCATCAGCCTCTGTAAAAGGCCCCACGCGCAGGCGGCGCAGCGCGGTTATATGGCCCACAGTGCCGCAGGCCAGCGCCACATCACGCGCCAGCGCGCGCATGTACACGCCCTTGCCGGATTCGACCTCAAAGATCGCGGTATCCGCATCGGGGCGTTCAATAAGCTCAAACCGGTCCACCCGCGCAGGGCGGGGCGGCAGTTCCGGCGCACGGCCTTCACGCGCCATGTCATAGGACCGCTCCCCGGCCACCTTCAGTGCGGAGAACACGGGCGGCACCTGCATGATATCCCCCGTCAGAGCGGGGAGAGCGGCGCGCAGCTCATCATCGGTCGGGCGCACGTCAGACACTTCCGTCACGTTGCCATCGGCATCGTCACTATCCCGCGCTTCCCCCAGTTTGAGCGTAAAGCGGTAGATTTTGGTGCCGTCCATAATGTACGGCACAGTTTTGGTGGCCGCGCCAAAGGCCAGCGGCAAAAGGCCGGTCGCCAGCGGGTCCAGCGTGCCGCCGTGCCCGACTTTCTGCGCATCAAAAATCCGTTTGGCCCGACCCACCATCTGGGTGGATGTCACACCGGAAGGCTTGTCGATCACCAGCCAGCCATCCAGCGGGCGGCCGCGTCTGCGTCGCATGAAGAACTCCCGTCGTAAAATTCAGAAAACCGGCCAGAACACCGGTAAAGCATGGCTGCATCTAGCGGACCCGCTGCCCCGCCGCAATGGCTGGCCCGCTGCGCCCCGGGCCGCCTTATACCACACCCGTGTAAGCTCTTCCCTGAGAACATGGCCGCCACACCCCCGGGCAGGGCTGGTCAGCCCGGAGACCGTACCCTAATGTCGCCACACATCATGACTGATCCTCACCCCCACGCAGCCCCTCCGCATCCAGCGCAAACGCCTGAAAAACCTGTCTGGACGCTGGAAGGGGACTCCTCTGCCCCCCGCCTTGTGCTGCGGGGCTCGTGGAGCGTGCAGGATGGCGGCATGGCCCCCTTCCCGCCTGACGGGCTGACACAGGCGCAGAGCCACGGTACCCTGACATTCGACAGTCAGGGCGTGAGCGGGTGGGATTCCGCCTTCATTGCGTTCCTGTGGGATGTGAAGCAGGCCGCAAGCCATGCCGGGTTGCAGTTTGACCCCTACGGCCTGCCCGCTTCCGCCCAGCGCCTGCTGGCCCTGCTGCCGGACGCCCCTGCCCCCAATAAGGCAGCAGACCGCAAGAAACCTCCCCTGCTGGAGCGCGTGGGCGATAAAAGCCTCAATGTGCTGAATGAAACCGGCACAGTGACGGAACTGGCGCTGGAGACCGCACAGGGTGCGTGCAAAACCCTGACGGGCAAAAGCGGGATGCGCCTGAAGGATCTGGCCACCGATATCTGGAACGCCGGCCCCTCCGCCCTGCTGATTGTGGGCGTGGTGAATTTTCTGGTGGGCGCCATTCTGGCGTTTGTCGGGCTGGTGGAACTGCGGCGTTTTGCAGCGGAAATCTATGTCGCCAATCTGGTGGGCATTGCCTGCGCGCGAGAAATTTCCGCCATCATGACCGCCATTGTCATGGCCGGGCGCACCGGCGGCGCTTATGCCGCGCGTATTTCCACCATGCTGGGGAATGAGGAAATTGACGCCCTGCAGGTGTTTGGCATTCCGGTATCCAGCTACATCCTGCTGCCTTCCATTCTCTCCCTCGGGTTGATGATGCCGCTGCTGTATATCTACGGCACGCTCATTGCGATTTTCGGCGGGTTTGTCGTGTCCGTCAGCATGATGGACATCTCTCCCCTCGGCTATCTGAACACCACCTTTGAGGGTGTTTCCCTGACGGAATTTGTGTTCGGCTTCGTCAAATCCTTCTTCTTCGCCAGCTTTATTGCGCTGGCCGCCTGCCGGGTAGGCCTGCGCGCCGGGCGGAGTGCGGCGGATGTGGGGATTGCCGCAACACGGGCCGTGGTGATTGGCATTGTGGGCGTCATCGCCATGGATGCCATCTTCGCCGTCATGGCCACCGTGCTGGGGATCTGAACATGAACGCAGCAGACACCATTATCTCCGTGCGGGATCTGGGCCTGTCCTTTGGCCCCAAGGTCATCCAGCAGAATGTCTCGTTCGACCTTAAACGCGGTTCGATCTTTGCCGTCATGGGCGGCTCCGGCTGCGGGAAAAGCACTCTGCTGAAAAGCATGATCGGCCTTTTGCGCCCCACTGCCGGGCAGATTCTGGTCGGGCAGGAAGATTACTGGGCGCAGAACGACAAGCGCCGCACGGAAATCAACCATCGCTTTGGCGTGCTGTTCCAGAGTGCAGCCCTGTGGAGCTCCATGACGGTGGGCGAAAATGTCGCCCTGCCCATGGAAATGTTCACGCCCCTGCCGCCGGATGTCATTCGCCGTCTGGTGGAACTCAAGCTGGGCTTTGTGGGCATGGAACAGGCGATTGACCTGATGCCCTCTGAAATTTCCGGCGGCATGCGCAAACGGGCAGGCCTTGCCCGCGCTATTGCTCTGGACCCGGATATTCTGTTTTTTGACGAGCCCTCCGCCGGGCTCGACCCCATTACCTCCGCCCGGCTGGATGATCTGATCCTGACCCTGCGGGACGGGCTGGGGGCGACTATTGTGATTGTCAGCCACGAACTGCCAAGCCTGTTCGCCATTGCAGATGACGGCATTTTTCTGGATGCCAAAACCCACACACCCATTGCACGCGGGGCCCCCCGAGATTTGCGGGACCACTGCACCATTCCGGAAGTAATGGCTTTTATGAACCGTCAGGCGGAGATTTCCCCGACGGATGAGACGAAGGGCTGAACGTTCATGGCTGAAAGCACAAACCGTAAAACCCTGATCGGAGCATTTGTTCTGGGTGGTGGCGCGCTGGCGCTGGCCGTGATCATGCTGTTTGGGCACATGCGCTTCTTCGCGCCCTCGCGCGAGGCTGTGGTGGTGTTCCAGAACTCCATTACCGGTCTGGCTGTGGGAGCGCCTGTCAATTTCCGGGGTGTTAAGGTGGGATCTGTCAAAAGCATCACCCTGCGTTTTGACCCACTGGACCGCAAAGCCTACATCCCGGTTGAGCTCACGCTGGAGCCCGACCAGATCCATATCGTGCGCGACGTGCCGGGCGGCACCAAGGTCAGCATGCAGGAGATGATTGCCAACGGCCTGCGGGCGGAACTCAATCTGCAGAGCTTTGTAACCGGTCAGTCCAATATCGAGCTGGATTTTGACAAATCCACGCCCGCCATTCTGCATCCGCGCATTACGGGTGATCTGGAAATTCCCGCCCGCCTGTCCACCATGGAAAAGCTGAAAGACACGCTGAGCGACCTGCCGGTAAAGGACATTGCCAGCCACGCCGATGCGACGCTCCTGTCCATCAGGACGCTGAGCGACAAGATGAACACGGACCTGCCGCCGCTGATTGCCAGTGTGAAAGTCACCACGGACCGCTCGCATGACACCGTTCAGGCCGCGACCGACGCTATTCGGGACCTTCAGGCCAAGCTGGATGTCACGCTGCTGAAAATGGACAAGCTGCTGCAAACCAGCACGGAGCAGCTGACCAACCGGGGTGCGGATGTGCATACCACTCTGGTCTCCGCCACCAAAACGCTGGATACGCTCCAGACCATTCTTTCCCCGCGTTCCATTGACCGCGCCAATCTGGACGCCGCCCTGCGCGATATTGCCGCGGCTGCGGCCTCTCTGCGCGGGTTCTCCAGCGATGTTGAACGCAACCCGCAACTCCTGCTGATGGGACGCCGTCCATGATGCTCACCCTGCGTCGCCTTTCCTGCATGGCCCTGCTTTCCGGCTGCGCGCTGCTGACCTCCTGCGCCTCCCCGCCGCTGCGGCTTTACACGCTGGGGATGCCATCTGATCAGGACGCACGGCAGCCGCATCTGTCCGCCCGCGCCACCACGGTTGAAATCAGCCGCACGGTCATTCCGGATTATCTGGATTCGCAGGATATCGTGCTGCGGAACGGCGAAGAAATTGTGCGCAGCCCCAAATCCCGCTGGGCCACGCGGCTGTCTCTGGGCATTACGGATCTGATTACCAACCAGATTGCCGTCTCCCACCCCAATGAGCTGATTACCGACCAACCGCTGGCCGATGCCGCAACGCTGCGTGTGCAGGTGAATATTTCGCGTCTGGATGTGGATGCCAATGGCTCAGCCGTAATGGACGCCAACTGGGCTGTGCTACCACAGGACCCGAACAAACCGCTGATCCGTGACCGGGTGCATCTGTCTGAAACCGGGGATGTCAGCACTGACGCCGCCATCGCCGCGCTGATGCGCAAGATGATTATCGAGCTGGCCAACCATGTGAACCAGTCGGTCCCGCCTCACGCCTGAACAGGCTGAGGGAGACCCGGTGGATCAGGAGGAAACCAGATCCGCCTTTTTCTTGCGGCCACCGGTGCGCACTGCACGGGCAGGAGCTACTTTAGCGGGCTTTGATGCACGCTGTTCTGTTGGACTGATACGCTCAGCGGCTCGTTTACTGACACGGGTCGCTTTGGTCTGTGCAGGAACTGACTTTTTCGCATCAGCGCCTTTTATGGAAGCCACTTTGCGGGCCTCAGGCTGCCGTGCTTTTGCCGCAGGCCGACCAGCCTTTTTAACCGGTGCAGACTCCACCACCTTAGCGGCAGCGACTTTGGCCTTACTGCTTGCCTTACGGGAGGCGGCTTTGGCTTTACGGGGCGGTTTGCTCTGAACAGCCGCAGCCTGCTGCACAGAGGCAGGCTTATGCGCCGCAATCAGTCTGGCAATCAGCTCTTCATACTCTGCCAGATAGGCCTTCATGCACAGCGTCTGCTCGGCCTCAGCCCGCGCTGCCTGCCGCATTTTTTTCGCGGTGCGCGTGTCGTTCAGCAGTTCCAAAACACCCTCGGCAATCCGGTCCGGCTCCGTAAACGGCACCAGACGCCCGGTCACGCCATCTTCAAGAAATTCTTCAACCGGTGCCGTCGCGCTGCCCACAATGGCGCACCCGGCCGCCATGGCTTCACGCAGAGACCAGGAGGCGACAAACGGATAGGTCAGATAGACATGTGTATCGGACCGCTGGAGCAGACGCAGAAAGTCCTCATAGGCAACCTTGCCCACAAAATGGACACGCGAAAGATCAAGCTGCCCGGCCAGTTCTGCCAGCATCTTCTCCCGCCATGTGCCAGACGGCAGGCGTGCGCCGTAGCTGACGCCATCCCCCCCGACCATGATCACGCGGGCATCAGGCTGTTCCTTAAGGATGCGCGGCAAGGCCCGCATGAAAACATGGAAGCCGCGATACGGCTCCAGATCCCGCGAGACATACGTAATCAGCTTCTCTTTAGGAGAAACATGCACGTCCTTGATGCTAAATTTCCGGCGATGCGCCGTGGGGTCCGGGCAGCACAGGTCCAGATCCACCCCTTCCCGCAGCACAGTAATTTTGTCCTGCGCCCAGTCTGGATACGCACCCTTCTGGAATTCCGTGGGGGTTTGCCCGTAACCGGGTGACGTCAGCGCCTGCAGGTTGATGGCATTCTTGGCCCGCACCAGCGGCATCATGGCGGGATTTACGGGGAATTCCGGGTCAAACCCGATATCGAAGCCCGGCCCCGTATGATAGTAGAATTCAAAATAGCCCAGCACCGGCGCGTCGGGGAACACGTCCTGAATATTCAGCAGTTCACCCCAGCCATGATGGCCGATGATGATATCGGGCTCAAACCCAAGCGTTTTAAGCGTGGTAGCCGCTTTTGCCACAGCATCCGCCCGCACCAGCCCGAGGTCGAATTCCCGTGCACCCGGATGGGTCTGCTCGGTGGCATGCCGGGGCATACGGTAAATAACGCGGCGGACCCCGGGAATGAGATTAGCGTTATCTTCGCTGATAAAAACAATATCGTGGCCACCGACCTGAACCAGATGACGCACGATATGGAGGTACTGTCCGGGGAAGTTCTGGTGAATAAAAAGATACTTCAAGGGATTACCTGTATTGTTATGCCACCACTTTCCCGGACAGGCCCGGTTTTTTCAAACCAGGCCCAGGGAGACTTTTAACGCCGGGACGTCGGTTTACGTCCACGACCACGGCCGGACGGGGCCGTCTTGGCCGGTGCTGCTTTGAGCGCAGCGGCGGCTTTCCGGGGCCGCCCAACTGGCTTTGCCGGTGCACGCTCAGAAGCCGCAGCTTTAGCGGACCGCCCCTTGCCTGCCGGACGACCACCACGCGGCGCACGCGCAGGCTTAGCCGGGGGCAGCTCTTCTTCTATAAACAGTTCAAATTCTTCAGAGTCGTCTGCCTCGGCTTCCAGTTCTTCAAGCTCTTCGAGAACTTCAGCTTCTTCAATTTCCTCTTCCAGAAGGGCTGCCAGATCTGCGGCGGCTTCTGCTTCAGCAGCGGCATTCCGGCCCTTGCCACCACGACGCCCTTTGCCCCGGCCGCCTTCTTCACGCGGGAGAATTTCCAGCAGGAAGGCTTCCAGCGGGGCAAGGCTTGCGGTCTCAATCGGCTCACCCGTATCGACCGGGCCTACGCGGGTGCCATCGGTAAAGGTTGCCGTCACACGGCAGATGTATTTCTTGGCGGCTTTGCCTTTGAGGCGAATGCACAGGCCAAGAATAGGCAGCGCCATGCCGCGGCTACCGCAATATTTGCCGCCTTCAACCCACGGAGACAGCCAGCCTTTTCCAAGAACAGCCTGATATTCAATGTCATCAGCGCCAATCATCTCAGACGACGCAACACCAAAGCCTTCAATCCACGCATGGCTGCCGGGTTTACCCATCCATTCGCCAACGCGGGACATCACATCCCCACGTCGCTGAATATGAGCACCGATTTCTGCTGCAGACGAATTAGAAGCAGCGGAAGCCGGAGAGGGCTGAACCGGGGCGGCCGCCGGAGCCTGAGCAGGCGGGGCCACAGGGGCATGCTGCGCAACCGGGCCGGCATTGGCGTTGTGGCTCAGCTGCACAACCTGCAGACGCGGGGCATCATGCGGGGAGCCAAGTTCCTGATAGACGGTGACCAGCACCTGAGCCGGCCCCTGCTGCACACGGATCAGCGCTGCGCCATTCTGGCCACCCAGCCAGCCATCCTCATCAAACGTCACGATGCTGATGTTGCCCTCATCCCGCACCGGCGGCTGGGAAAGACGCACACCGGGCAGACCGGCTGCCGTTGGCGGCTGCTGCCCCGGTGCCAGAAACACGCAGAACAGGCCCGTCTGGAGCGTCATCAGATGGCCCGATACCTTGAGATCAGAAATCCGCTGGGGAGCAGGCGCCTGGGTAGTCTGTGACATTCAATTTCTTCCATCGTGACGATACAGATAAACTGTAAATCAAAAAATCATGGGCCGGTAAAGAAAAGGTTATTAGACAGACACTTTCAGGCCCTCAACGCACCGCTGCGTCCGAGCTGGAGCAATACGTCATTCAGACCTTCTTCTAAAAGATCTGTCTCCAGGAGAATACCCTGTTTTGTTGCCCGAATACGCTCTGCTGGAGCGCCAAGATCAAAAGCGACCACCTTCAGACCCGCTTTCCAGGCCAGCCCCAGCGTAAAACACCAGGTCTCCGGCCAGACAGACGGCAAAAACGCATAGTCCGCCTGCAAGGAGGCAATCAGCGGAACAGCTTCATCCTCCTGATATTCCCCAGTGATAAAAACGTGACCGGTTCGCACCAGAGTCTCATCATCCGGTGTGTGACCAACAATCACAAATTCGAGCGGCAGGGCGCGCAGAGCGGCATCCCGCGCTGCAGCCAGCAATACATCATACCCCTTCTCTTTCCCGATCCCGCCAATGACACATACCCGGATGCGCTCACCCCGGCCTGCCCCCATGACGGCCACACCGGGAACGCGCTCTTCCGGCACAGGCAACGCAGCCAGCTGAAGAGATTCACCCTCTGCACACAGAACGGCATCATCTTCCAGCCGGTGCACATGGCAGGTCAGGCCGGGATACTGCTTCTGCATGCGCTTGGCGGTATCGTGTGAGGGCGCGTAAACATTCTGCGCTGTTTTTAAAAATTTAGCAGCTCGTGTGCGATAAAACTCAACAGGGACGTCTTCTTCAACCTTCCGGCCCAGCAGGGCAATACAGGTTTCACACCCGGCAACGTCTGGCTCGCCACAATACCGATCGTTCAGCCCCATCAGAGAAATTCTCTGACAAAACCACATATAATCGTGAATATGGACAGTATAGGGGCAGTCCAGAGCGTCAGGCAGGTCATAAAGCATCGGAGCATGGCCGGCCATATGATGCACCTCCACGCCCTCTGCGCCTTCGGCCTTTAAAAGACGGGTGAGTAATGTCCATTCTTCAGGCAACTGGAAGCGCAGTGAGGCGTACGTGTGGGCATCAGCCCTCCCGTCTTCCAGCAGGCAACCGCCACCGGTGGGGCGCAGGACAAGGGGGCGTAGTCCTTCACAAGACAGGGCTTTCACCCGCTCACCCACTACACGCTCAACCCCGCCACCATAATCATGCGTGACCAGAACGGTAGCCCGTCGCTTCCGGTTTTTCGGCGCTGACGTAGCGCTCTGGGGCGCATTGGCCCGGAAGCGCACAAGGTCAAACCGACGGCGGGCCTTAAACAACGGATCTTTCTCAATCCATGCGGCAATCATCTCATGATAACCGGGATGCAGGCGGTTCAGGATCGCCTCGTTGCGCCGCATTAACCCGGTGCGTGTTCCCCCGAACGAGGCTGAGCCAACATGGGCCACATACGCGCCCAGAGCGGCCTGATGCCGCCACCCCAAGGCGCGGGCGCGCATGCAAAAATCGTTTTCTTCACCGTAACCTTGCGCAAAAACATCGTCTCGCAGCACTCCGGTCTGCACCAGACAATCATGCCGGATATACATGCAGAAGCCATTGGCCGTCGGGATTTCTGCCGCCTGCCCTGCATTAGCTGCCTGCGCCTGCGCCATAAAATCCTGCGTTTGCGCAAGGTCCGGCACAGGGTTTTTCTTGTCCGGTGAGGGATAAGACAAAATACTGGCGTCATTGGAAAAGGGTGTGACGGTGCCAGTCTCTTCCGACGCATAGGCAATGCGCCGCAGCTCTTCCACCCAGCCTTCCGCCACCAGTGTATCGCTGTTCAGCAGAATAACATCGTGCCCGGCCACTGCCCTCAAACCGGTATTCACCGCTGACGGAAAGCCGCAGTTCCGTGCATGTGTCAGAATACGGAAGCCAGCCTGTGCGGCCAGAGCCTCCACCGCCAGAACAAGATCCGGGTCGGGTGCCGCATCATTGACGATGACGACTGGGATTTTGCGAGCAGAGATGGTCTGCCTGACCGATTCAAGGCAAGCCAGCGTGCGCGCTTTATCCCGATAGATGGGAATGACAATCGCCACTTCCGCCTGCCGGCCAGAGACCTGCGGCGTTGCTGTGACCTCATCCTGCACGGGAACAGAGACAAAACCCGGAAAATCCTGACCTGTTTTGACCTTTTTCTTTTTCTCAACAGAGAACGTTTGGGCCAAAGCCTGCACGATTTGTCTGGCGGAACGCCGTTCCAGCCCGACATCCAGCGGGCTCCCGGCAAGATCCCGCCCATCTGGCCCCACCACCCGCACAGGGCCATCCGGCAATGCTTCTGCCGGAAAGGCCAAAGCACGATAACGGGCCAGAGGCACATCGGAATTGACAGAATTACTGAGAGCCTCTGCTTTTATCGTGTGAAGAGTTTTCCCGGTGCGCACATCCTGTATCTGCACCACAGGAACACGATCCGCATCATGCGGCAGCCAGACCCAGCCACTCAGCCCATCCGGCCCCGCTTCCACCAGCCCCTCACTCCGCGCAAGAGCATGAGGCTGGATAGGATTACCCACCAGAAACGGTAAATCCATAAGGCGAACGTCCAGAGACCGGGCCAGCTTCCATCCGGACGGGCAAAGCCAGCCCGCTTTTTTACGCGCCACTTTTACGGGCTGACCATCCAGCCACACAACCGGTGTTTGTTTGGCAACAGCACCACCCAGAACAAGCGTGCCATCGCCCTGCAAGCCGCACCATCCTGCAAGGCCATTCAGATGCGTGATTTTATCAGCCAGTTTTGCACTATCGGGTGTGCAGGCAAATTGAGACAAAACCCGCCCCAGCGCAGAAACAGCCGCGCCACCGTTGCCGAGCGCCTGCTGAAATGTCGCCAGAAGAACCCAGCCTTCACGAAAATCAAAGCGCTCCAGCAGAGCATTCAGAAGATCAATGGCACCGGCAACATCCCCGACGGCCTGACGCGCCAACACGAGTGCGAGCATGACATGCGGGTTATCCCGCGCCTGCCTGTTGGCACGCTCCAGCCAGTTCCACGCTTCGGCGTCGCGGCCTGCTAGCCAAGCGTCATTCCCCTTCTGAAAGGTCTCCTGCGCCCGTGCACTGGCCCACTCCCGCCGTGCGTCCCGGTCTTCCTGAGTAACAAAACCAGAGAGCGCACCCTGTGTCTTATCTGACTGCGCCATCAGCAGCCCCGCTCTCTGCTCACCACTCGGTACTCCTTATGACAGAGTATCAGCTGTCTGCTGGCAGAGGGGCTGTGCCTCCGGTGCCAATACCAGCCAGCTCTGCACTGGCCTGCGCCAGATTTTTTGCTTCTGCTTTCCGGTACCACACGCGCGCCTGTTCCAGATCCTTTTCACCACCCAGACCATTGGCATAGTACCGCGCAATCATAAGCTGGGCCGCAGGATGATCCTGCTCTGCTGCCTTGAGGAACCATTCGCGCGCCAGCGCCCGGTCTTCCGGCACATCATGACCACCGCCATACAATGCAGCGACGGAAAACATCGCCGAGACCGTCCCATTTTCCGCAGCCTGTTTGTACAGACGTAGTGCCTCCGGATGGTCTTTGGGACCGCCCACCCCGGTCACCAGTAAGTCCGCATAGGTCGTTTCGGCTTCCGCCATACCCGCCTCTGCCGCTTTCTGGATCCATGCGCGACCTTCTACAGGGTTGCGTGTAACGCCACGTCCTTCAAGCAGCATCTTCCCATACCAGTACTGGGCATTAACGACTTTTTCGGCTGCCTTATGCAGCCACTGCAGGGCCTCTTCCTCGTCACGCTCAACCCCGACACCCTGCGCCAGACAGACCCCAAAGTTAAAGGCGGCCAGCATGTCACCTTCTTCGGCGGCATGCTTATAGAACTCCATGAGAGCCCGTCCGTCTTCTTTAGGCGCCTCCCCTTCCAGCACCAGATTGGCCAGATCAGCCGTAGCGTGTTTGTTGCCCTGCTCTGCCGCCAGTTTGAACCAGGAGGCAGCCGCTTCCGGATCTTTCGGAACGCCGACACCCGCCATGTAAATCGCACCAAGCGTGTGGCTTGAAGCCGCATGCCCAAGCTCGGAAGCAAAACGATACCAGGAAATAGCTTCTGCATAGTTGGGGGGCAAATCTATCCCGCGCCCATACCAGTCACCCAAAATGGCCGCCGCCTCGGCATCGCCCGCCAGGGCTGCCTTACGCAGCCAGCTTTCACCGCGATCTCTGTTCCGCTCAATACCTTTGCCCGCCATAAGGGCAATGCCGTATTTTGCCTGCCCACCACGGACATTTTTCTCGGCAGCGCGCCCAAAATAGGCAGTTGCCAAACCATAATCCTGCGGAACACCTGTGCCACGCTCAGTCATCACGCCCATCAGGTAGAGCGCAGTACCTAAGCCACCACTTGCTGCTTTCTGCAGTTTAAGTGCAGCTTGAGCATAGTCCTCGTACGTCTGCGCATCCTTTAGCCCCGCAAGCCCTAGGCCCAAGTAGCCCTGCAAGCACCCAGCATCTGCCGCTTTCTGATACCATTGCAGCGCCTGCGCCTGATTACGAAGATCGTCAGGGCCAGCACTCAGGATGTAACCATACAGAGCCTGCGCATCCATATCCCCGGCGTCCGCAGCTTGCTTCGCCCAGCGAGCAGCCTTGTAATAATCCGGCTGCGGTTTTTCGCGTTTTTTATAATCTTCAAAAACGGAAGAAAGACTCTCCCCTTCTTCAACCTCTTTGGGAAGGCCGTGCAGATACAGCGTTGCCAGAATAAAAGCGGCTCTGCTCCAACCTTTCAGGGCAGCGCGCCGGGTCCAGCGCGCGCCTTCAATCAGGTTAGGCGGAGCGCCTTCCGCATTCAGATAAGCTTGCCCAACCTGATACTGCGCTTCAGGCATACCTTCCCGAGCAAGAACGGTGAAGAGAGCAAAAGCCTTGGCGGCCTCTCCCTTCGCCAGCCAATCCTTAGCTTCGGTCAGTCGGACATCAACCGGTGCGTTAGCACTCCGCTTAAAGAACCGACCAATCAGTTTCTGTAGCATAACACGCTCCTTCCCTGAATCGGCTCAGCCGCCCGTAAACCCCTTAGGGCTCACGCATGCCATCCGTCATCAACGGCATGAAGCTGTTCAGCAGATACTGCATAACCGTCCGCTTACCGACCCGAATATCGGCTGTTACCGGCATACCGGGCTGGGGATGGAAGAAGCTCGGAACACCATGCAATGTGTAACGGTCAACACGCAGACGAACCCGATAAAATTCCTTGCTGCTGCTATCAGGCGTGACCTCATTATCTTGCTGACCACCAGCCGAAGCCCCCCCAACAAAGGAGTCCGCACTAATCGTCCGCACAGTGGCATCTGCCCCACCATATTGCTGGTACGGGAACGTCGCAAATTTAACGAGTGCCTTATCGCCAAGCCGCACAAACCCGGCATCCTTGCCGGACATGACGGTTTCGATTTCCAGCCCTTTGCCAACAGGAACCAGAGTCATCACCTTTTGACCCGCCGTCAGCACCGAGCCGACAGACACTTTGGAGATATTCAGCACAATAGCATCTTCGTCCGCTTTCAGCGTGACGAGACTGTTGTGCAGCACCGCTTTTTGATACGCGCTTTTCGCTTCCGACAAATGGTGCTGCGCTGTAACCAGATCACGGTACGCTTCAGCCTTCCAGTTCTGGATATAGCCTTCTTTCTCAGAAACCTGAGCTGCCAGCTTGTTGCGCACACTCCCAGCCTGCTGCTGTGCTGCAATCTGGGAGCGCTCCACTTCCATCAACTCATTCTGTGCACTGAGGGTGGACAGCTTACTTCCAACCTGATCTTTCTGCAGTTGCATCCGCATTTTATGAACATCCGCAGCCACTTTGGCGCGCGCAGCGTACATGGCGGCACTCGCCTGCGCGCTCTGGATGTCATTTTGCAGGCTGGCAATCTGCTTGTCATAATTACTGACTTTGGCATTAAATTCAGCCTTGCGCCGGACAAACGCTTCAGCCTGCTGAACAGATGCCGAATTTTTGGGATCTACAGCGTAAATCTGGCCCTGCGTCTCTGCAATCAGACGATCAACCTCGGCCTGATACTGCTCACTCTGTGCTTGCATATTCTCAATATCAGCACCAGAGGACGTTGGATCCAGATGGGCCAGAACATCCCCCTTATGAACAAAGTCGCCTTCCTGCACATCAATGGAGCGGACGATTGACGTATCCAGAGGCTGTACCAGCAAGGTCTGTTCTGTGGAGACAAGGCGCCCTTGTGTTGAGACCACGCGGTCTAACGGAAAAACTGTCATCACAGTCACGGATGAAAGAACGAGCGCACCGACAAGCCAAGTAATATACTGCGCTGCAGGGGTTGGCGGCATATTGACCAGAGCTGCCGTAGGGGAGTGGAACTCCAGCAGGGCCGGTGGCATGTCACCCTGTGCATACTGGTCATCCGCCTGACGCAGAAAATCAGGCCCGCTTTCCATGCTCACGTCAGAACCTGTCGTCTGCCCTGAGGGCACAATATCCTGTTCATTCATGGCTTATTCTCCTTCTGCTACCAGAGAAGACGAGCCGGGCTTCGCTTTCCCTTCCGTATGGCGGTTCTGCTGCATCCAGAGTGTGCGATAGATATCACACCGTTCCAGCAGGACATCATGGGGCGCAATGTCCGCTACAGACCCATGATCCATCACACAGATCTGGTCACAATTTACCAGAGACGACAGACGATGCGAGACAATGACCATAGTCCGTCCCTTGCCGATCCGCTCAAGGTTGGCGTTCACCAAAGCTTCACTTTCCGGATCAAGCGCTGATGTGGCTTCATCCAGAATCATTAGCTTAGGATCGGTAATCACAGCACGTGCAATCGCGAGACGCTGACGCTGCCCACCTGAAATATTAGTGGATCCTTCTTCAATAAAAGTCTCATAGCCAGCAGGCATACGTTCAATGAATTCTTCAGCGCCTGCCATACGCGCCGCACGTACGACATCATCAATCGTATAACCAGGACGGCCGGCCGTAATATTCTCCCGGATGGTCCCACGAAATAGGAAGTTATCCTGCAGCACCACACCGAATGACCGCCGCAGATGCGTCAGATTGATTTCACGCAGATCAATTCCATCCAGCTTCAGGTAGCCACTGTAGGAGCGACTAACCCCCTGTAGCAGCCTGGTAATGGTGGATTTCCCGGACCCGCTTCGCCCCACCAGACCGAGCATGGTCCCGGCAGGCACTTCAAAATTGACGTCATTCAGAGCTTTGGAGGTCGAGCCTGGATAGGTAAAATCCACTCCATCAAAGGACAAGGCCCCCTTAATCACAGGCCGCATGCCAGTCGTCAGTGCTTTGGTTTCCGTCGGCTGATTAAGCACAGAAGCTGCTTCACCCAGAGAAGTCATGACTTCATTGAAATCATCCAGAAGCCTTGCAAACCCAACGAGCGGTGAGGCTACCCGGTTACCAAGCATCATGAACGCCACTAATCCACCCACCCCAACAGAGGATGGACTGACCAGCGCCAGATAAGCTCCTATCATGATAATGCCGCGATTGATAAACAGATCCAGCGGCATCACCAAGGTTTGCGGCCAGTTAGACATTCGGCCGACCGCCAGTTTCCAGCGAATTACGAGAGCTGTTGATTCGTCCCAGATCTGCTTGCGCATATTTTCCAACGCCAGCGTCTTCAAGGTCCGAATGCCAGCAACCGTTTCGTAGAGAATAGCGCCTCTCTCACGTTCGGCCCGCATCTGCTCACCCATGACACGCGCAATCGGACCCATAAAGATCACTACGATCAGACCAATACAGCCTGCAGCGGCAACCGTCATCCAGGCAAGGGTAGAGCTCAGATAGAAGAGAAACGGCAGGATTACGACCAGTGTGAAGAGATCCAGGAAGGTCGACATGAGTTTGCCAGTCAGAAAGTCTCGGACCCTGTAAATAGCCATCACACGACCTAGAACATTCCCTGCCTGCTGACGCTCAAAATACTCCAACGGCAAGGAAACCAGACGACTAAACACATGCAGAGAAATACGAGAATCAACACGTGTCGTCAGAACCATGGAGAGTTCGCGCCGCCCATATGACAGCAAAACCTCATAAAGTGAAAAAACAGCAATAATCCCACTGATCGAAATCAGGGTGGACATAGATTTATAATTGACCACACGGTCAATGACCTGCATGACGACGAGAGGCGGAAAAATCTGAAGAATACTGAGCGTCATGGACGCAATAGCGATATCGCGCAGGGACCGCTTTTCACGCAGGACCATCTTGGCCAGCCAGGTCAGGTTGATTGGCGCGTCCGCTTCAGACTGATCCCGACGCCGCTTAATCAGCAAAACATCCCCGGTCCAGATACGGCTCAGGCGCAATTCATCAACCGGAACCGGGGTCGCAGCTTCATCTTTTAATGGGTCCCGCAGCCAGACAACACCCTTACCCGGGTCTGCGCCCACCATGATTGCAGCGGAACCATCCCGAAACAGAAGCACGATCGGCGGCGAATTGGTCATTTTGACCAGATAACGCCATTTGATACGCATCCCCTTGGCGACCGCACCCTGATCTTCCAGCCAGCGCACCAGCGTAGCCGGTGATGGGCTTTCTTCACCGGGCTCTGCCGCAAAATCACGGATATCCAGTTCCAGCCCATGGAAGCGCGCAGCGGCAACAACCGCACGCAGGCGTATAATAGCTGGGCTCAGGCGGGAGGCACTCTCATGGCCTGGTTCAGAAGAAGGGCCAGAAACATCAGGCACATGATCAGTCTGGTTCACGAACAACCCTTTTGGCAAAACCTTAATACGCGGTCCGAATGCCTTAGATCGCCAGCTCCCGGACAAAAGCCCTTATGACAGGGTGTGGGGATGACCTCAAAGTGTTTCTCGGTCTTCATCCCGCCAGCCTGTGTTATTTTTTCAACAAAGACAGGAAAAACGGCTGGAAACTGCCTCCAGCCCATAAAGAGAAAAAACCAGGGGATCAGACTGGAGCGCCTTCATCAAACCTGTCCTGTCCTGCGGGAGACAAATCAGGCAAAGCGTCTGAAAAAAAACACATTTCCCTCGAGCCCGCTCCTGTATCAGACTGATCAGAAAGCGCCCCAGCTGCCCGCCTCCCTGACAGCAGGCGCAGCCGCCCCCGTGGCCTACACCCTGCGTCGGCAGGCTCCATGTCCGCACGGCACCCCATCCGGCCTGCTGCGCCGTGGAGGGCTGAACACCAAGAAAGACCGCCAGACTGCCGGACTGCGCCTGCCCCTCCGCATCCTGCACGGACATCAGTTGCAACCGTATCCGCCGGTCCTCCGGCCCTTTCCAGAGCAGAGGACTGGTAGACACAGATGCCGCTCTCTGGAATAACACTCTACCCTCCGGACCGGCGTCCGACCGAGGCTCTTCTTCCCGTTTTTTGTGATTTATGGGTGCCATGTCTTCTCGTCTTCCGCTTCTCGATGCTCTGCGCAATCAGGTCCTGCTGTGTGACGGAGGGATGGGTTCACGTATCCAGATGCTCGATCTGGATCTGAAACGGGATTACTGGGGGCAGGAAAACTGCACGGAAATCCTGACACTCTCGCGCCCTGAACTGATCCGGGAAATCCACCGTGGCTATTATGAAGCCGGGGCGGATATGGTGGAAACCAACACGTTTGGTGGCTCCCCTATCACTCTGAGCGAATTTGATCTGGCTGACAAGACACGTGAGATCAACCGCAACTCCGCCATTCTGGCGCGGGAAGCTGCGGAAAGCTTTGCCGATGGCCGCACCCGCTATGTGGTGGGCTCCGTCGGACCGGGCACTAAACTGCCGTCTCTGGGCAACGTGGATTATGACACGCTGGAAGCCGCCCTTGCCGAGCAGGGACGCGGCCTGATTGAAGGCGGCGTGGACGCCATCCTGATTGAAACCTGTCAGGACACGCTCCAGATCAAAGCTGCCGTCAACGGTATGAAAATCGCCCGTGCGGAAATGGGCACAACCACGCCAATTTTTGTGCAGGTAACGGTCGAGACCACCGGCACGCTGCTGGTCGGCCCGGATATTGCTGCCGCAGCCACCGTCATCCACAGTCTTGATGTGGACCTGATGGGTCTGAACTGCGCTACCGGGCCACAGGAAATGGCGGAACATGTCCGCTGGCTGTCTGAAAACTGGCCACGCCTAATCTCCGTCCAGCCCAATGCGGGCCTGCCCGAACTGGTGGACGGACAGACCCGCTACCCCCTCTCCCCCGAAGACATGGCCACGTGGGTCGAACGCTTTATTGTGGAAGACGGGCTGAACATGGTGGGCGGCTGCTGTGGCACCTCCACCCCGCATATTGCAGCGCTCGACGCCATGCTGCGCCGCCGCGCGGAAGGCACCGGCCAGCACCGCCCGGCCCCTGTGCCCAAAAAATCCGTGTGGGTTCCATCTGTTGCCAGCCTGTATTCTCAGGTGCCGCTGCGGCAGGAAAACGCCTATTTCTCCATTGGCGAACGCTGTAACGCCAACGGCTCCAAAAAATGGCGCGAACTGCAGGAAGCCCATGACTGGGATGGCTGCGTGGCCCTCGGCCGTGAGCAGGCCAAGGAAGGCTCCAACGCGCTGGACATCTGCACCGCCTTTGTCGGCCGGAACGAGCGGGCAGAGATGGATGAAGTCATTAAGCGCTTCACCTCCTCCGTCAACGCACCGCTGGTGATTGATTCTACCGAAACCCCGGTGATTGAAGCAGCCCTGAAGCTGCATGGTGGCAAGCCCATCATCAACTCCATCAACTTTGAAGATGGCGAAGGTCCGGCAACGGACCGCATGCGTCTGGCCCGCAAGTTTGGCGCGGCTGTGGTCGCATTGACCATTGATGAAGTCGGCATGGCCCGCCGTCCGGAAGACAAGCTGCGCATTGCCACCCGTCTGGTTGAGTTTGCCTGCGAGAAATACGGTCTGCCGCAGTCGGACCTGATGATTGACCCGCTGACCTTCACCATCGCCACGGGTGCGGAAGATGACCGCAAGCTGGGCCAGTGGACGCTGGAAGGCATCCGCATGATCCGTGAGGCCTTCCCGGATATTCAGATTGTGCTGGGTCTGTCCAACATCTCCTTCGGCCTGAATCCGGCGGCCCGTGCCGTGCTGAACTCGGTCTATCTGGACCACGCCGTAAAGGCTGGCATGACAGCCGCCATTGTGCATGTGTCCAAAATCCGCCCGCTGCACATGATTGCCCCGGAAGAAGTGAAGGTTGCGGAAGACCTGATTTTTGACCGCCGGACGGAAGATTATGACCCGCTGCAAAAGCTGCTGGCCCTGTTTGCCGACCGTAAAGCGTCTGAAGCCGTTAAGCGCAAACGCGCAGAAACTGTGGAAGAACGCCTGCGCGACCGCATTGTAGACGGGGACCGCAAGGGGCTGGAAATCGATCTTGATGAAGCGATGGCCAAAATGCCGCCGCTCGAAATCATCAACACCGTTCTGCTGGATGGCATGAAGGTGGTGGGCGAGCTGTTTGGCTCCGGCAAAATGCAACTCCCGTTTGTGCTGCAATCGGCTGAGACCATGAAAGCCGCCGTGGCCCATCTGGAGCCCCACATGGAGCGCACCGAAGGCCAGCATCGCGGCACCATGGTGCTCGCCACCGTCAAGGGGGACGTGCATGATATTGGCAAAAATCTGGTCGATATCATCCTGACCAACAACGGCTATCGCGTGATTAATCTCGGCATCAAGGTGCCGGTAGCGGACATGATTGAAGCCGCCCGCACGGAAAAGGCCGACGCTATTGGCATGTCCGGCCTGCTGGTGAAATCCACCGTCATCATGCGCGAAAATCTGGAAGAAATTTCCCGCGCCGGGCTGGATGTGCCGGTGCTGCTGGGTGGTGCGGCCCTGACCCGCAATTACGTGGAAGAAGACTGCGTGGCCGCCTACGCCCCCACCGGGCGTGTGGCCTATGCGCGCGATGCGTTTGACGGCCTGACCCTGATGGATCAGATCGCGCAGAAAGGCTTTGACGATTATTTGGCCGCTGTCAGCAAAAAGCGCGAGGGCAAGGCCACCCGCCGTAACGCCCGTGCGCCGGAGCAGGCGGAAACACGCGGTTTTACGCCCATCGACCCCGCTGCCGCCCGTGCCCGGCGCGAACGGATAACGGCGGATGAGCCGCAGCTGACCCCGCCTTTCTGGGGTCCGCGCGTGCTGACCGCCACGCCGGAAGCCATTCTGCCATTCCTGAATGAGCGCGCGCTGTATCAGTTCCAATGGGGCTTCCGGAAACAGGGGCGCTCGCTGGATGAGTTCCTGAAATGGGCCAAGCAGGATCTGCGCCCCATTCTGCGCCGGATGCTGGACCTGTCCGCCAAGGAAAATATCCTCTCCCCTCAGGCCTCCTATGGGTACTGGAAAGCCGCCGGTGACGGGAATGACCTCGTGCTGTTTGAAGAAGATGGCACGACCGAAGCCGCCCGCTTCACCCTGCCCCGCCAGCCGCGTGAAGATGGCGAGTGCATTGCCGACTTCGTGCGCGATATCAACGACGCTGAGCGTGATGTCGTCGGCTTGCAGGTGGTCACGGTAGGCCAGAAGGCGTCCGACATTGCGCGCGACTGGTTTGAAGAAAACCGCTATCAGGATTATCTCTACCTGCACGGCCTCTCGGTCGAAATGGCGGAAGCCATGGCGGAATACACCCACAAGCGCATTCGCTCAGAACTGGGTTTTGCCGCGGATGATGCGCGGGACATGGATACGCTGCTCCAGCAGGGCTATCGTGGATCTCGCTATTCCTTCGGCTATCCGGCCTGCCCGCGGCTGGAAGACCAGCACCCGATCCTGAAGTTACTGGATGCGGAGCGGATTGGGGTGTCGCTTACGGATGGGGATCAGCTCCACCCGGAACAATCCACCTCCGCTCTTGTTATCCTTAACAAACATGCGAAATACTTCACTATCTGAGACCTGCCCGGGTCTGTCACCCCTCTCTGGTCAGGGGTAAACCGGGCACCCCGGTCCTGACCTCTGCACCAGAAGGGAACTGCCACCTTGGAACTGCTGACACTTGTTGATCTTGCCGGAAGCGTCGCCCTGCTGCTGTGGGGCGTGCATATGGTGCAGACCGGTGTGCAGCGGGCCTGTGGCGCACGGCTGAACAGCCTGCTCTCCCGTATGCTGGGCAACCGGTTTCAGGCCTTCCTGACCGGCCTTGGCATTACCGCCGTCCTCCAGTCCTCCACTGCAACCGGGTTGATGATTACCGGTCTGGCCGCCCGCGGACAGCTGGAACTGGCTCCGGCGCTGGCCGTCATGCTCGGGGCCAATGTCGGCACCACGCTGATTGTTCAGCTGCTCTCTTTTGATGTCGCAGCGATTGCTCCTGTTTTTGTGCTGACCGGCGTCATGCTGTTCCGGCGCGGGCAAGGCACATGGCGGGATTCCGGGCGCGTCTTCATCGGTCTGGGGCTGATCCTCATCTCCCTGCGGCAGTTCCTCGTGCTGCTTGGCCCCTACACACACAGGCCGGAACTGACCGCCGTACTGGGTGCTATGAGCTCGCACGATCTGGCGGCCGTGCTGCTGGGCGCCGTGATTACATGGATCAGCCACTCCTCCGTGGCCACGGTCATGCTGATCACCACCTTTGCCACCAGCGGCACCATTCCGGTGGAAACGGCACTGGCGCTGGTGCTGGGGGCCAATATCGGCACGTCCATTAACCCCGTGGTGGAAGGTAGCCGGACAGATCTGACCGCCCGCCGCATTTCCATGGGCAACCTGCTGGTGCGCGTGGTGGGGGCTGGCCTGCTGTTGCCTGGCCTGCCCTGGCTGAGTGCGATCGTCGCCCGGATAGAACCGGATGCCGCGCGTCAGGTGGCGGATTTCCATACGCTGTTCAACATCCTGCTGGCCCTGCTGATGATCCCGCTGCTCAACAGCTACGCCCGCCTGATGATGCGGCTGATCCCCACCCCACCGCAGACAGCCCAGCAAACACCCGGCACCCCGCTCTATCTGGACCGGCTGCTGCTGGATAAAGCGCCTCAGCTTGCCGTGGGCAGCGCCACGCGGGAGGCCATGCGGCTGTGTGACCTGCTGGCCTCCATGCTCCATGCCATGCGCGATGGCCTGACCTCGTCCGACCCGGCCCGCGCCGGAGCCGCCCGCCCGCTGGGCAACGCCATGGAGGATCTGGGCAACGCCATCCGCTCCTATCTGGCCGGACTGGACCCGGAGACCGCCAACCAGCGGGAAATGGACCGGGCTGAGGATATTCTGGCGTTTACAACCCAGCTCCTGCACGCTGAGGATATTGTAGAGCGCAGCCTTGTGCCCATGGTGCAGAAAATGGCCCGCCAGCGCCTGCACCTTTCGCAGGATCTACTGGCTCCGGTGCTGACTATGGCAACCCAGCTGACCACCAACCTGAATGTCTGCGCTACCGTTCTGCTGGGCACCGAGCGTGGCATGCCCAACCCGCTGAACGGCCAGAAAGACTTTTTCCGCACTCTGGAAATTGAGGCCACCACGGCCTATTTCGAGCGCCTGCGTAAACAGACCTCTGACGCCTCCTCCCCAACAGAGAGCCATGACATCTCGCTACAGGATGAAGAAGTGACGTATCAGCTCACCCTGCTGCGCGACCTGCGGCGCGTGAACACACATATTGTCGCGGCCTCCACCTACCCCATGACACCGGGCGAGGATGAGCTGTTTGTGCAGGGACCGGCCGAACAGCCTGCAACACAGACGGCTCTGCCAGACCACGCCTCCCCCAATCCCCCGCAGGACGGTTGACCAGCCTCCCCTGTCCCGCCCATCATTACAGAATGCCGCACGTGTCCGATCCTAAAGCTCGTCCCACCCTTGCGTCCGGGCAACCGTCTGCCCCGGCAGGACCCCGTACGGACACCGCACAGACCGCCCCCTCAGCAGAGGAGCGGACTGTTATCAAGCGGCTCGGTCAGACGATGGGGCAGCATGCCACAGCCTGCACGGCAGCTTTTATTGCCGAAAACCACTCTGATATTATCCGGGAAAGTGCTGCCTTCATGCGCAGTCTGGAAGCCATCTGGACGGAAGAAGGGGTCGAGCCGGCAGATGTGTGGACCGAACTGCTCCGCCGGATTGAGGTGGGCGACCTCTTCCTGCGCCTGAACCAACCGCCGCACCGCAAGAAACTGAACGGCAAAGCTGTCCGCCCCTGGCGGATTTCCACCAGCAAGCTCCCCTGAGAGACGTTTGCCCCCATGGCCGCCATCGACATTCTTTCTCTTGTAATTGTGGGGCTTTCTGCCCTGCATGGTCTGTGGCGCGGCTTTACGCGGCAGGCGCTGGGCCTTGGCGGCTGGATTCTGGCCATTCTGCTGGCCTGCCGTTTTTATCCAGTGCTGATTCCGTGGACGACCCCGTACCTGTCCAACCCTCTGGCCGCCCATGCCGCCGCGTTCGTCATCCTGCTCCTTGGGCTGCTGATTGCCGCAACCCTGTTCTCTGCCTTTGTCGTCCGGCTGGTGCATCTGACGGCGCTGGGCGGTCTGGACCGCACGCTGGGGTGTGGCTTTGGGGTCATACGCGGTGGGTTACTTGTTGTGCTGCTTTTTATGGCTGCCCAGTGGTTCATGATGCCCGAAGATATGGCCAGCCTTGAAGCAAATGGGAGACTGACCCCTTATATTCGTCTCGGCGCAGCCTATATCCAACCATTCCTGCCGGTTTTCAGTGCGAAAGGGGTTGCACCGAATCTCTCCACGGGTCATGACGCCACCTTGTGATCTCTTGCGGCCCTATGCCGGCTACTTGCGGAGGCCCTGCGCACCGATGCTCTCCCACCCGACACTTCCTGAAGCACCTGCGGGTGCCTCCTGCCATGATGACGACCATCCGCATGAAGAATGCGCCGTCTTTGGTATCTGGAACGCCAAAGATGCTGCCGCCCTGACAGCCCTTGGCCTGCACGCCCTCCAACACCGGGGGCAGGAAGCCGCCGGCATTGTCTCCTACGATGGCCGCTTCCATTCCCACCGTGGACTGGGACTGGTTGGCGATGTGTTTAATGACCCCCGCGTGATGGCAACCCTGAAAGGGGACCGCGCCATTGGCCATAACCGTTACGCCACGACGGGGGCGACGCTGCTGCGCAACGTGCAGCCGCTGTTTGCCGAGTTCGCCTTTGGCGGTCTGGCCGTGGCTCATAACGGTAACCTGACCAATTCTGATTCCCTGCGTCAGGAACTCATCCGCCGTGGCTGCCTCTTCCAGTCCACCATGGACACGGAAGTGTTTGTCCACCTGATTGCCATCTCCCTCTACGCGACTGTGGAAGATCGCCTGATTGACGCGCTCAAGCGCGTAACGGGTGCCTATTCTCTGGTGGTGCTCTCTCAGGATGCCCTTATGGGCGTGCGTGACCCCATGGGTGTGCGTCCGCTGGTGCTGGGCCGCCTGCCGGGTGAAGACGGCAAGGAAGGCAGCTGGGTTCTGGCGTCTGAAACCTGTGGCCTCGACATTATCGGCGCTGAGTTCGTGCGTGATGTGGAAGCGGGCGAGCTGGTCATTATCGACGATAACGGCATCCGCTCCCTGCGTCCGTTTGGCGATACCAAGCCCCATTTCTGCGTGTTTGAATATATCTACTTCGCCCGTCCGGACTCCGTGCTGGAAGGCCTGCCCGTTTATGCCGTACGTAAGCAGATCGGTAAGGAACTGGCGCAGGAAAGCGGTGTGGACGCCGATGTGGTGGTGCCGGTGCCGGACTCCGGCGTACCGTCCGCCATGGGGTATGCAGAAGCCAGCGGTATTCCGTTCGAACTGGGCATTATCCGCAACCATTATGTAGGCCGGACCTTCATTGAACCCACAGACCAGATCCGCAATCTGGGCGTGAAGATGAAGCACTCCACCAACCGCCCGGCACTGGATGGCAAACGGGTTATTCTGGTGGACGACTCCATTGTGCGTGGCACGACCTCCCGCAAGATTGTGGACATGGTGCGTGCTGCCGGGGCCAAGGAAGTGCATATGCGCATCTCCTCCCCGCCCACCAAACATTCCTGCTTCTATGGCATCGACACGCCTGAGCGCAGCCACCTGCTGGCTGCCCAGCATGACCTTGCCACCATGGCGGAACTGATTGGTGTGGATAGTCTGGCCTTTATCTCGCTGGAAGGTCTCTACCGCGCCATGGGCCATGAAAGCCGCGGTGCCTACCGTGAACGCTATTGTGATGCCTGCTTTACCGGGGACTACCCCATTCCCCTCATCGACCATGATCGGGAATTCGGCCCCGATTCAGCCTGAGGCTGAACCGAGACCCAAAAAAGGCGGCCCGGAATGGGGCCGCCTTTTTTATTGTCCGGGGTTTGCGGGAAAGCCCGGATTTTATTTCCGATGATGAGATGCAGAGCCAGAAGCCCCGGAGTCCGTCGTCTGGGCGTCCGGCACCGGCGGCATCATCCGCAGTTGCGCTGCGGCCTGATCCGCCAGCTGGCCGAGAAGCTGGCTAAGGGCCTGCACCATCGCCATCGTGCCGGAGGAGACCGCAGGCGCCTGCACAAGCACCCGCTGCATATAGAACTGCCCGCTGGTATCCGGAGCACCCGCCTGCGCGCCCTTGACGGACAGCGCGGCCTCAATCTGCACCGCACCGGACGGACCGGTGGAGAACCGCGTTACAGAGAGCTCCACATAGGCCTGTGGCTCGGTGGAGACCGCATCATTTTCTGCAAACACGCTGGTGCCCGGCAGGCGCTGTGCCAGATCCCCCGCAAGGGCGCGGCTAATCTGCCCGGCCAGCGAATCCCCCCATGCATCATTGGCAGCAACCGTCAGCTTGTAGCCCGTGTCCGCCGTGACAATGCGGTCCCGGTCCAGCCCGGAGGCGATGGTGGGCTGACGCACCTCCACAAAGCGCGGACCACCCGGCGCAGGCTGCCCCGGTACGACAGAGAGCGTGTAGAGCGTCGGCCCTGCCCCTCTGGAGCAGGCCGTGAGCGTCGTTGCCATCACACCCAGTCCGGCAGCCCCCAGCAGCAGGCTACGACGAGGGAGAGGAGCCTGAAGGCGGCGTGAGGAAGAAGAGTGCGTCATGCTTTACCGTCCCGATATCAGCGCAGTGGGGTGGTTGGTCAGGAATTCAGACAGGAACCGCAGAGACCGCGCAGCCTGCCCAAGCTGGATGACCATGGCCTGAAGATTGCGATGGAAATCACTATTCCCGCCATAGCCCGCCAGCAGGTGGTTGGCATTCTGCAGGGTCTGATCAAGCTGGTTGGTCATTTCCGGCAGACGCTGCATCAGCGGACCCATCCCACTCCGCAGCTGGGTGCTCATGACCTGAAGATTTTTCAGAGACTCTTTCAGGCTGGAGAGCGACTGCTTTACATCCGGGCTGGTCAACGTTTTGTCCGCATTGGCCAGCAGGTTGTTAGCGTTCACCCCAATCTGTTCAAACGGCATATCGGCCAGACGGGCTGCGACGGTTGAGAGGGAATCCATAATCCCGCTCATGCCACCCGCCTGACTGGGGATAACCAGCGTCGGCCCTTCCATGGTGGTGGTGGCTGGCGGCGGGTTCTTCACAAAATTCAGCGAGATCATGGTCTCGCCCGTCAGCAGACTAGCGCTGTCGGTCGAGGCGCGCAGGCCGTTGGCCACCAGCGTCTTGAACATGTCTGTCAGCGCACCGTGGCGAATTTCGTTGGCAGCCAGCACGCGCTCCGGCTGGATCTGCATGCCAATGCGCACGCGCGGATGCCCTGCCTTCTGGTCCAGATCCAGCTTCACGCTGGTCACGCTGCCAATCTGAATCCCGAACATGGTGACCTGACTGCCCGGAGCCAAGCCCTTGACGGAAGAGGTCACATACGTCGCCAGCGGCACACGCTCGTGATAACCAGCGCTCTCGGCGTCGGCCTGACTGTCATACAGTTTGAAGACGGTATCCGCCGGGGCTTCATCATGCGGCGTTCTGTCCTTATCCCGCGGCAGGCCAAAGGCCACACCACCTGAGAACAGGGCCTGCAGAGACTGCATCTGCACCTTCAGCCCACCAGCCCCAAAGCCAACCTGCACGCCGGAGACGTTCCAGAACCGGGTATCCGGATACAGGTAATGGTCATACGGCTCACGCACAAAAAGCTGGATGAGGATCGGCCCGCGGCCACCGGGCGGCATGGTGTAACCCAGCACTTCCCCCACATCCACATCGCGGAAGAAGACGGGCGCACCCTGCCCGATAGAACCGATGGTGGGCGTAATAAGGGTATAAGTGCGCCCCGGCTGGTCAGACCGCACACCCGGAGGGGCTTCCAGACCACGGAACTCAGTCTTGCGCTGGGCTGTGGTCGGATCACTCCCTTCCAGACCGGGGTCAAACGCAATATATGCGCCGGACATCAGGGTTTCGAGCCCGGTGATGCTCGCGCCGTTAATGCGCGGACGCACCACCCAGAAGCGGGCCTTGTCCGTCAGCATGGGGCCGGACCCGGCATTCATGCGGATGCGCACGTTCACATGCCGCAGGTCATCCGTCAGAGAGATGCCCTCCACCGTGCCCAGCACCACGGCCTTGTTCTTCACCTGTGTCTGGCCACTTGTCAGGCCATCGGCGGTGTCAAACACAACGGTGATTTCCGGCCCGTTATTGGCAAAGCTCTTCCAGATCAGAAAACCCGCAATCAGCACTGAGAGGACGGGAATAATCCAGATGATGGAAAACCGGATACGACGCACGACAGCATCTGGCATTCTGCTGTCATTTTCGTCGGGTGACTGATAATGATTCTGTCCGTTCACGCCCTGTCCGGCTCCATGTTATCCTGATACGCACTGGCCTGTACGGCCGTGTGACCACGCCGCCGGCCTTTGCCAGCGGTGCGGGCATAAGCCGCATCACCATTTTTACCTGCGGCATCCCACATCAGACGCGGGTCAAATGTGTGGACCGCAAAAATTGTCAGCACCACAACAGCGGCAAAACAAACCATACCACCGTTGGCTGTAATACTTGCCATATGGTTAAAACGCACCATTGCGACAAGAATAGAGACCATAAATACGTCAATCATCGACCAGCGGCCAATAATATCAATAATACGATACACTTTGGACCTGAATGGCAGATGCCTGTGCGACTTCCGCCGCGTGGTCTCTACCATGTAAGACAGGCCAATTACCTTAAGCACCGGCACCGTCACACTGGCAAAAATGACAAGCAGGGAGAGCGGGATCATCCCATCCTCCCAAAGCTCTATTGCGCCTTCCACAATGGTATGGCCAGTCCCGGCCCCCATGCGGATCACGGTCATGACCGGGTAAATATTGGCCGGCAGATAAAACACAATCGCCGAAACCAGCAGAGCCACGGTGCGGCTCATGCTGTTCGCCTTGCGATGCCGCACCACATGCCCACAGCGCGGGCAATAGCCGGAGGGCTCCGTGGGGCGGACCGGGTGGTCAAACTCCAGCACCAGTCCGCAGGAGAGGCAGGAGACGCGGTTGGCAGACGGCAACAGCGGATCATCCTCGCCCACAGCCACAAAGGTAAGTGGCACGCGGGGGCCACGCATGGGCCGCATGAAGGAATCAATCTTGCGGTGCCGCCAGATAATTTCCGTATCCAGCGTGGCGTCCGTCGCGGCCATGGAGACCATCAGCCCGGCCACCAGATAAACAGCGGCTCCTACCTCCACAAACGCCAGATCCACCAGCTTGGTGTAGGCCACAAACACGCCCAGAATGTAGACTTCCACCATGGACCAGGGGCGCAGCGCCTCATACCACTTCATCAGATGCGGCACCCAGGCAGGCAGGCTGGGCCGGAGAGCAGCCGTCAAAATCATGCCCATCATGGCAATAACGATACCGGGGGCCAGAATGGTCGCAATAGCCACCAGCACACCGACTTCACCCCAGCCTTCATGCAGGAGTTCAATCGGCCCGGTGAGGATATCCACCGTGCGCTGCCGGCCATACAGATCGAGCATCATGAGGGTGGAAAACAGCATGGCCACATACAGGGCCGCCGAGGTGATGCAGAACGCCAGAGGTGTTGCAATCGGCGCAGTTTTGTTCCGCCGGTCGAGCGACTGGTTACAGCGCGGGCAACGCGCCTGCGTCCCGGGCTTTAGCTCGGGGAGTTTCTGGACAAGCCCGCAACACGGACACTCCATAACACCTTCAAGAACCTGAACGTGCCGGGTGTTATCCACCGATGTATCCTGAACAGGCATCACGGCTTCACGCATCAGGGCGGTAAATTGCGACACGCTCATAAGAGTGATCTTAGAACGAAAAAATCCTGAGCGTAATAGTCATGTCATAAGATTGCAGCCATGCGGGGGTGGCACGGACCATCCCAGCGTGCAAAATATCTTCTGATTTCCGCATCTTCCCCCGTTGCGTTTCCTGAAGTGCTATGATACTCAGCCCCTCGAAAGTGAGTATGCCCGCTTAGCTCAGTTGGTAGAGCACGTCATTCGTAATGATGGGGCCGGTGGTTCGAATCCTCCAGCGGGCACCACTTTCGGTTTTTCCTTTCAAAATTTACAGTCCTAACTGCCCTGTGCAACGTTGCGCAGGAAAGTAAAGTGGCTGCGTTGCGCACGGCACACTGTCAGCGTCAGCGTCAGCGTCAGCGTCAGCGTCAAAAAACTACGCTTTAAGGCGACGTCGTATCCAGTTTTCCGGCAGGAAACCGTACAACTGCGGTATGGTCCGGCATCAACTGAACGTCCGTCCATGGTAAGGACGCCACTGCCTCACAAACTGCATCTGGTCCCGGCTGCACGTTAATCTCATACTGTTTCCACATTGCTAACCGCAAAGCGCGATAGGATCTGTCTTTTAAAGCTGTAACAGTCTGGTTATCCCCGCACGCATATACGGTGGCTGCGCCCGTCGCTTGGATACGGTTTTTAAGGTAATATTCGTACTCGGAAACTTTTGTGGAGTGCTGGATGGCTTCCGACCATATCAGCACCCCGCTGCCGATAATGGGCACGGCCCCCAAAAAGGCGACTGACCTTTTTATTCTGGTATCAGGCTCCTCTGCCCTGATGAACACAGAAAATGTGCCAATAAAAAAGCACCAGATCCAATACGTTGAGCGGACCGGTACATCGAGGCCAGAAGCCACCTGAATCAGTGTTTCAAATAGAAAAACAATGAATGAACCAAAAACAAACTGGATCGTCTGCCTTCTGTTAAAATAAAAAGCACTCAATAGAATCACAAAAGAGATAACGAATTCAATTTTATATATAGAAAAACAGTCAATCCAAAAATGAGAAACTTTTAAAATATTGATCTTAAGGTCTTCAATCCCGTGCAAAGGGTGTGCTTTGCGCCACCCCTCAAAGATTATCCCAAACTTTCCATGAAAAACCTTATTCAAAGAAAAGCTCGTAAGAACCCCCAAAAGATAAGAGGCCCCGTAAAACAGGACAATCTCTACACAAAAACAGGGAAAAACTGACAATACAATAAGCGTTATTGATGAAATCATAGCCGAGTAGCTAAGAAATATAACAATATTATAGAACGCAAAAAGTAATAAATTAAAACCAACTGTTAAGATGGAAAAAATAAAAAAAGCCGAGAGCCATACCATAGGCGTCAATGTGGCGGACCAAAGTGAAAGACTGGAGAAGGGAACTGAAAAAAACAACAGAAAAGCTATAAGCATTCTGTAGGAAAATTTTGAAGAGATCAGGCAGGACGACAGCCAGCAAAGAAGGCAGTATCCCAGCATATAAAGACAGTATATAAATCTGGCAGGTAGATTATTAGCCTGTAAAGACCAGACCCAATTAACCCAACGTCCTTCAGAAAGCGTTTTTTGCCAGGGAGAGGCGTAAGGCATCATGCCTGGCACCAGCTTCGTCATAAAATCCCAGTCGTCATGCTCAAAATAAATATGTTGTGCGGCGCCGGACGAAACCAGAAAAAACAGAATAATTGCAAGAAAAACACCAAACCCTTGAAATAAGGCAGAGTATTCTTTTTGAGAATTTATTCTTCCGGGAAAAGGATCATAGAACTTCATCAAATATGAAAAACTCTGTCCCATAATTCCCTTGATCCTGATGCAGGCAATTTAAATTTCAAAGAAGAGAACCACTAAAGCTCTCAATAAAAAATAGAAATCTTTAATTCGTTAAACTCTACGCACCAACAGGCGACTCTTTAACGATCAAAACCATACAGGCTGATTGTCAGATGGTGGCCGTTGGAATAGTTCACCCCGGTCACGGAGCCATAGGTGCGCACGCGACTGCGGGCTGGCCCGAGTGTCGCGAGGAACGCCTCGCTTTTCTGCACATCGACAAGTGCCATGGCACAGGCCTCATTGCCCAGCATGCGGCGGGCAGCGTCTTCTGGCCCTTCCAGATGCACTTTGCCGCCCATCAGGAACACAAGGCTCGGCTCGGAAAATGAGACGGACGAGACTTCTGTCTGCGCACAGGGCTGATGCGCCGCGACCAACGCCGTCAGGCGCGGGGCCAGCCAGATGCTTTGCAGGTGGGGCACAACCACCAGAAACAGCCCGGTATAGAGCAGCATGGCGCAGGCGGCACTGGTCAGCACAGCTTTCCGCAACTCGGACCTGCTGATGAAGACAACGGACAGGGCGATCAACGGCAGGCTCCCACCCGCCAGAATTAGCGCTGCGGGAGAGACCACATGCTCCAGCTTCCACAGCAGCACTGGACCGGCCAGTGCCAGTGCAACGCCGGCAATGGTCCACAACACGCCATAAGCCCCCAAGGCCAGACGCGCCCAGACCGCACGCGGCCAGCCAGCCCAGACCGGTGCTCCCTGTGCCAGCATGCCAGCGGTCAGAATGGCAATGGCGGGATAAGTGGGCAGCACATAATGCGGCAGTTTGGTCGCGATAGCCTCAAACACCACCCAGTGCGGGATAATCCAGCACAGCAGATATTTGACTGGGAGCAGCTTCCGGCTTTTCCAGACAGCGGGGAGAGCCGCCGCCGCAAAAAATGAGCCGGGCCAGAACGCAATCAGGAAAACCAGAAGGTGGTAACCCGGCGGCAGACCATGGGCCTGCTGGCCAGAGGCCACCTTGCCCAGAAAATTGGTGCCCACAGCACGGCGGAAAAACTCGCCATGACTGACTACGCCAATCGCGATACACCACGGAAGCAAAATGGCCAGAGAGACCAGCCAGCCCCATGCGGGCCGCAGCCTGCGCCACAGACTGAAATTCCGCTCCACAACAGCCAGACACAGCAGTGTGGCCAAAGACGGAATGAGAATCACCGGACCCTTCAACATCAGGCCGCACCCGATCGCGCCCCAATAGAGCAGAGCTGTGCTTAACGGCGTGGGGCGTGCAGCCTCACGGTCACACAGCGCCCGCAACAGGCCAGCCTGCGCCAACAGAACACTGAGCAGCAGAGTAGAATCGATCGTGCCCATCCGGTTCTCTGCCGTCACCAGCACAGACACCATCAGCAACAGCCCTGCCCCCAGCCCAGCCATTGGCCCGAACAGCGTGGCACCCATCCAGGCCGTCAGCACCACTGCGGCCGTCATGGCCAGCAGGGACGGCAGCCTATACGCCCAGACGGCACGACTTTTCAGTGTGCCTGTGGCGGCAACGGAGGCGGCTTCCAGCCAGTAAATCCCGGCAGGTTGCAGATAGCGGGGTTTGTCCTGAAAGCGGACATCCACAAAATTGCCGCTCTCCAGCATTTGCGCCGTCGCTTCCATATAGCGCGGCTCATCACGGTCAAACGGCGGGGTGGAGGCCCGCCCCGGCAAAAACAGGAAAAATGCGAGTAAACCGAGCAAAGCCAGCGCGCGCCCGGGCAGGCGTTGCTGGCCCCAGCGTGGATTTAGCATTCGCGGACCGAGCGCGGCAGGCGAGTGCGGTTCCGCAGCCAGATCACACCCAGCAGATCGCGAATACCAACCAGAGCGCGGTTGAAATTGGTATATTTAGACTGCCCATGCAGGCGTGGGCGATGCTTGACCGGGTGGCACAGCAGCGGCACGCCATAAGACGCAAACAGTGCGGGCAGGAAGCGATGCAGCCCTTCAAACTGAGGCAGCTTTAAAAACGCCTCACGCTGGAAGAGTTTGATCGGCGCACCTGTATCCGGGCATTCATCCCGCAGCAGGCGACGGCGGAGGCCGTTGGCAAAGCGAGTTGCAAACCGGCGTGACCAGCCGTCTTTCCGCTTTTTCCGCACACCGACCACAAGCGGGGGCGTGCCGTTAGCGGAACGGGCAAGCCGTAGCAGATCAATCAGTTCACGCGGGTCATCCTGACCATCACCATCAATGGTCGCAATCCACTCACCACGTGCGGCAGTGATACCGGTGCGCAGAGCGGCGGATTTTCCGCAACAATGGTCATGGGAGAGAACGCGGAGACCGGGAAGGACATCGGTCCGCATTTTCTGGAGAATGGCTACGGTATCATCCCGGCTGCCATCATCCACAAAAACAACTTCAGTTTCTGGCAGATGCTCAAGGGCTTCCGCCAGTTCCTGGCAGACAAACGGGAGGTTATCCCGCTCATCGAGAACGGCAATGACAATGCTCAGAACCGGAGCGTCACCACTCCGGGAGGAAGAGAGCGCGTTCAAGCCGGATCAATCAGCAAACGCGCGCTCAGGCAGCGTGACGCGCAAGAGCG
The DNA here is from genome assembly GCF_001580615.1 of Acetobacter malorum. GTDB lineage: Bacteria > Pseudomonadota > Alphaproteobacteria > Acetobacterales > Acetobacteraceae > Acetobacter > Acetobacter malorum. The sequence goes on along the minus strand of NZ_LHZC01000047.1, from coordinate 61,564 downwards.
GTCGGCAGGTTGGCAATGGCCTGATCGACCAGAGCTTCTGCCTTCTGCTGGTCCAGAGACTGACCCAGCACACCGCGTGCGGCTTCAACAGCAACGTCAATAGCGGCCTGACGCACTTCCTTGATCGCTGCGCGTTCTACGGCAGCAATCCGGTCACGTGCCATCTGCTCATGGCGCTGCACAGCAGCTTCTGCTTCTGCGCGGGCTTTTTCAGCCAGTTCTGCAGCATGCTGCAGAGACTGCTCAACCATGGTTTTGGCTTCAACCAGCGCCTGCTCACGCTCACGCGTGGCATCTTCCAGCATCTGCTCGGCTTCCCGGCGGAGCTGGGCGGATTCGTCCAGTTCCTGACGGATGCGGGCGGCACGGCTATCAAGGATAGTCGCGATAGGTGCCCAGACCTTACGGCCAAAGAAGACGAAAAACAGAACGAAGGAAACAGCGACCCAGAAACCTGCTTCGTGAAAAATGCCAGACATGACTTTAAGTTCTCCCGGAGCCGGTCAGATATTCTGGTGCGCGATCGCGCCGTCAACCTTCTGCGCCACAAGCTGGGCGTCGGGCGTGACACCTGTCAGGCGAGAAACGAGCGCCTGCGTGGTATCAGCAGCAATTTCTTTGAGCGTACCGAAAGCCTGAGCTTTTTCGGCAGCAATACGTTTTTCAGCGTCAGCAATTTCGGCTGAAAGACGGGCATTGATTTCTGCCAGCTTCTGATCTGCAGCCTGCTGTTCAGCGTCCAGCGTTTTCTGCAGATTGGCCTGAGCTTCAGCCATGGCGTCTTTACGCGCCTGCTGGAGTTCCGCCACCGCTTTGTCTGCATCCTGTTTTGCAGAGCGCGCAACATCAAGGTCACCCGAGATACGCTTGCTCCGGTCTTCCAGAACGCGGCCAACGCGCGGCAGCATTACCTGGCTCAGCACCAGGTAAAAGCCCAGGAAGATCACAGCACCCCAGATTACCTGACCGGTAACCAGGGGGTTGTGAAAATCAAGCTGAGGCATCCCTGCGGCGTGTGCACCAGGTGCAGCCATTACCAGAAGAGACACGCCGGATACCGTAGCGAGTAAACCGGCACGGACAATCTTCATCATGACACCCACAGGAAGGCCTCCCTTTTCCTACCGTTTTCTCAGACGAACAGGATCAGGAACGCGATGAGAAGCGCGAACAGCGCGATAGCTTCTGTCAGCGCGAAGCCCAGCATGCCCAGACCGAACACGTGCGGACGAGATGCGGGGTTGCGAGCAATGCTGCTCACCAGCGTTGAAAAGATGTTGCCGAGGCCGATACCAACGCCGGCGAGGGCGATTACGGCGATACCTGCACCGATTTCCCGGGCTGCAGCGATGTCCATATCAGTCACTTCCTTGTTAAAAAGTACAGTTCAAACGAAACGGGCAAAGCAGCTCAGTGAGCCACGGCCTCCCGCAGGTAGATGCACGTCAGAATGGCAAACACATAGGCCTGCAGCACACCAACAAGCAACTCAAGAGCCACCAGCGCCATGTTAATGGCAATAGGCCCTATCGCAAACACATCACCCACCACACCAAAACCGGCGAGCATGATGACGAAGCTTGCGAAAATATCGAACATGACGTGTCCGGCGACCATGTTTGCAAACAGTCGGATGGACAGGCTCACGGGGCGAGAGAGAAAGGACAGAATCTCAATCGGGATCAGCAGCGGCGCGAGGAACATGCTGGCACCAGCCGGCATGAAGTGCGCGAAGAAGCGGAAGCCCTGCACCTTGAGCGACACGATCACCGTCAGCAGGAACACCATCACGGCAAGGCCGAGGGTCACTGCAATATGGCTGGTGAAGGTGAAGGAGAAAGGCAGCAGGCCGATGTAGTTCCCGGCCAGAATGAAGAAGAACAGCGTGAAGATGAACGGGAAGAACGCCGTGCCTTCCGGCCCGATGGTGTCCACCGCCATGCTGTGAATGAATTCGTAGCACACCTCGGCAGCAGCCTGGAAACGACCAGGCACCACAGCAGCAGGGCGCATACCGAAATACAGGAACGCCAGAACCAGGCACGCAGCCAGGATCATGTAGAGAGGTGACTGACTGAAGCGCAGTGCCTCACCAAGCCCGCCGAGAACGGGATGAAGCTCGAACTGACCAAGTACGTCGATACTGGAACCGCCCGCCAAAACCGTTCTCCTACTCCACTGTGCCCGGACTATCCTGCCGGGCCTTCAGCTTTCCAACTCACTGTTCCGGTGGCTTTACCAGCCGCCAGACATTCAGCACTCCTGCACTTCCGCCCATCAGCGCGAAGATAATCAGGAAAATAGCGCGGGTATGGAACCAACGGTCCAGTCCCCACCCCACAGCAACCCCAACCACCAGTGCGGAAATCATTTCCGTCCCGGCTCTGAGCGCCAGTGCCGGGAGGGACAGTTCATCCTTCTCAGACTTACTGGCTTTTTCATCCTCTTCTACCCGACCGGAGCGGCGTTCTGCCTCTCTCAATCGCTTAGCAAAAGACTCGTCGCTGTCTTCACCCATACTTCGCACTCCCAGAAGGGTGCAGGCGCTTGCTAACGGCGCTGCCATATCCTGTCAAGGAAGCATCCGTAGCACTGAGCGGAAAATCCGTCACGCATGCAAAAAAAGCGCACTAACGGACTCTTCCGCCTGCGTCAGGATGCGGTTTCGGCCTCAGCTTCAGCCGAGCCGACCAGCCCCCTGGCAAAGTCCTGCGCGGAGAAGGGCCGGAGATCTTCCACCTGCTCCCCAACACCCACGGCGTGCACCGGCAAACCGAAGCTATCCGCCAGCGCCACCACAATGCCGCCACGGGCCGAGCCATCCAGTTTGGTGACCACAAGGCCGGTCACATTCACCAGCTCACGGAACACGCGCACCTGCTCCATGGCGTTCTGCCCGGTGGTGGCATCCAGCACCAGCAGAACAGAATGGGGTGCGGTCTCATCAAATTTCCGCATGACGCGAATAATTTTGGCCAGCTCTTCCATCAGCGCGCTTTTGTTGTGCAAACGGCCCGCCGTATCCACAAACAGCAGGTCCGCATCCTGCGCCTTGGCGCGCTTCAGGCCTTCAAACGCCAGACCGGCAGCATCCGCATTGGGTGCCCCGGCAATCACCTGACAGCCGGTGCGCTCACCCCACACCTGCAACTGCTCCACGGCAGCGGCGCGGAAGGTATCGCCCGCCACCATCATCACTTTCTTGCCCTGATCGCTGAAAGAGCGGGCCATCTTGCCAATGGTGGTGGTTTTCCCCACGCCATTCACGCCTACCACCAGCACCACATGCGGCTTATGCGCCGGGTCCGGCTCAAACGGGATGGCGACCGGTTCCAGCACGCTGGCAATTTCATCTGCCAGAGCGGTGCGGATTTCCTCATCCGTCACTTCCGTGCCGAAGCGGGTGCGGCGGAACGAGTCGATAATGCGCTCTGCCACAGCAGGGCCGAGGTCTGCCGTAATCAGCAGGTCTTCCAGCTCTTCAAGCGCCTCATCATCCAGCTTGCGCTTGGTGAAGACGGATGTGAGGCCACCGCCCAGCTTCTGCGTTGAGCGGGAGAGGCCCTTCTTGAGCCGTGAAAAAAAACCTAGCGCCATCTCAAACCCTTTCCGCCAGCAGACCGGCGGCATCCACCGCAACAGCCCGCAGACTGATAATCTCACCCGTTTCCGCCTCACCCTCCGCAAGACGGACGGGGGCAAACTGTTCACTATGCCCGGATGTGGGCGTTTCCATCAGCACGCGCAAAGTCTGCCCCAGCAGACTCTGATAATACCGCTCGGCCGACGCCGCTCCCACCTCCCGCAGGCGCGCCGCCCGCGCCTTGCGCTCGGGCACTGGCACAGCACGCATCCGCGCTGCCGGCGTGCCCGGACGCTCGCTGTAGGGAAAGACATGCAGATACGGCACGCCCTGCGCCTCCAGAAAAGCGCATGTTTCTTCAAACAGCGCCTCATCTTCCGTCGGGAATCCGGCAATTACGTCCGCGCCGATACCGATATCGGGGCGCAGTTTGCGGGCACGCTCAATCACCCGCGCGGCATCTTCCGCCAGATGGCGGCGCTTCATGCGCTTGAGGATGAGGTCCGACCCGGCCTGAAGCGAGAGATGCAGATACGGCATAAAGCGCGGCTCATGCTCCAGCAGCCGCCAGATGTCCTCGTCAATTTCCACCGGATCAACCGAGGACAGGCGCAGGCGCTCCAGCTGTGGCACCAGCCCCAGCACACGGCGGCACAACTGCCCAAGTGACGGGGTGCCCGGCAGGTCTCCGCCCCATGAAGTCATGTCCACACCGGTCAGCACCACTTCGCGGTAGCCCGATTCGACAAGGGCACGCACCTGCTCGACCACCACGCCGACTGGCGCGGAACGGGACGGCCCGCGCCCGAAGGGAATGATGCAGAAGGTGCAGCGATGGTCACACCCCTGCTGAACCTGCACAAAAGCACGCGTCCGGCCTGCAAATTCCGTCACCAGATGCGCGGCGGTTTCCTTCGCGGCCATGATGTCGGACACCGCAAGCGGCTCGTTCATGGCGGCGGGAGCCCAGCTTTCCGCTTTCAGCTTTTCTTCGTTGCCCAGCACACGTGTCACACCCGGCAGAGTGGCCCAGCGGTCCGGGTCAATCTGCGCGGCACAGCCTGTGACTACAATGCGGGCATCCGGATTGTCGCGATGCGCACGGCGGATGGCCTGACGGGCCTGCCGCTCGGCCTCGCCCGTCACGGCGCAGGTGTTGACGATAATCACGTCTTCCAGCGCCGCCGCATGCTCGCGCATGACTTCGCTTTCCCACGTGTTCAGCCGACACCCAAATGTCAGAATTTCAGGGCGGGTCATGAGGCGTAGGTGGCCAGATCCACCACCCCGTCAAACGCTGTCGCGGCAGGGCCAGTCATCAGCACGTGGCCGTTTTCGGCCCATTCAATCTGCAGAATGCCGCCATCCAGCTCCACCGTGCAACGACGTTCCACCAGCCCGCGCCGCACGGCATTGACCACCGCGGCACACGCGCCGGACCCGCAGGCTTCCGTCACCCCTGCCCCGCGTTCATGCACTTTCAGGCGCATGCTCTCAGGGCTGTCTATGCGGGCAAAACCAATATTGGCGCGATCAGGGAAGAGCGGGTCATGCTCCAGCGCACTGCCATGGCTGAGCATCGAAAAATCTTTCACAAAAAAAGTTGCGTGTGGGTTCCCCATGGAGGCCGCCGCCGGGTCTCCATCCAGAGGCAGATGGAGGGTGTCCATCTCCGCTGCAAGAGGCACAGCCTGCCAGTCCAGCTTTGGGGTGCCCATGTCGACTGTCACCAGCCCGTTCTCTTCAATCCGGGCAGGCAGGGTTCCGGCCCGTGTTTGCAGCACAGGCGTGCGGTTGCCGGTCTGACGAAATACCAGATCCGCCACACAGCGGGACGCATTGCCGCAGGCCCCGGCTTCTGACCCATCGGGGTTGAAGAAACGCACAAACACATGGGCGCCCTCCGCACAGGCCGGGCGGAGCGTTACCAGCTGGTCAAAGCCAATCCCTCTGCGGCGGTCTGCAAGGGCTGCAATCCGCGTGGGGGTGAGGGACAGATGGCCGGCACGCTCGTCGAGAATGACAAAGTCATTCCCAAGCCCGTGCATCTTGGAGAAAGAGGTCTGCATACCGCGCCTTATAAGGCAGATCAGCCCCTAATGCCATGACGGAACAGGGCTGTGAGAGTTAGAGAAAGCGCCCCGGCTCACCACGGCCCAGCACTTCAATTTTATACCCGTCCGGATCGGTCAGGAAAAAGAAGGTGCCGATAATGCGGTTATCGGTTTCCAGCGTCTTGATGGGCGTGGGTGAGAAGCCTGCGGTGTCCAGACGGGCATGTTCGGACGCCAGATCCTCAACAGAAACAGCCAGATGGCCGTATCCATCCCCCAGCGCGTAGGGTTCGGTGCGGCCATGATTAATGGTCAGTTCCAGCTCAAACGTCTGCTCGTCATTAGCCAGATAGATCAGCGTAAAGCTGTCAAACACCAGCCGATCAACCGGCCTGAGGCCAAAGGCGGTCTGGTAAAACGCCAGCGAACGCTCTTCATCAAGAACGCGCAGCATGGAATGGATCATTTTCGCCACAAGACAGTCCCCCTCTGACATCGGCTTCGTCAAAATTTGCAGTGCTCATAACGCGGAAGCCGGTCTTGCTGAAATTATTTTTTAAAAAAATAGTCTTTACGCAAGGCTCGGCAAAATGGTTTCAAACAATAAATGAACCTGTTCCGGGGATAATATTTAAAGAAATGACCACCTTTTCTCTTCTGCCTGCGCCAGCATCTCGCCAGATGCGGACATGGCTTTGTGTTGGCACTATTCTGGCGACAGGGCTGCTCTGCATGCAGCTTTCCGGCACGGCCTACGCAGCAGAAGATGAAGCAGCCTCTCTGGAAGCGCTCGAACACCAGATGGCGCAAATTCAGGAGCAGCAGAAAGCCCTCCAGAAAGCGATGGTGGGCATGCAGAAACAGATTGCCGCCCATCGCGCCGCGCTAACGCATGGCGGCGGCGGTTCCGCCACTCAATCCGCAGTCGGCAACAGCCACCATACGGTAACAACGGCGCGGAACACGGCCACAGGCAGCGGAACAGGCCATAAAGGCTGGTCCCCGGAGACGGGGTCTGACGACGTGGGCATTGAATCCGCCGGCACCACCACAACCGCCATGACCACACCGCACCACACCGGACGCCATGCGACGGGGCCGGATGCACAACCTGTGTTCTCCGGGCAGGATGATCATCCGGATGTGGAAGCCGTGATTGGCCACCGTGCGGAAGACATGATTTCCCGCATTGCTGAGAACAGCGTCGGGCCGCACTCGCGTGAAACCGCAGGCGCACAGGCAGCAGGCGCGCTGGGTGACCACGGCGTGTTCCACATGGGGCCGGTCACCCTCATTCTGGGTGGCTTTCTGGATGCCGCCGCCGTGGTGGAAAACCGCCACGTGCCCTCCGGCACCTTCAACTACTGGCAGGCGATGCCGTACCCCAACGAGTCCCGCTACCACACCAACAATTTTGAAGGCAGCGCGCGCTACAGCCGCATCTCGCTCATGGCACGTGGGAATGTGGATACGCACTCCACCATTTCCGGCTTTTTTGAAATGGACTTTGGGGCTGGTGCCGCCACCACCGATGCGTATGAAAGCAACAGCTACGCCTTCCGCATGCGGCAGGCCTATCTGGCGTATGATAATAGTGACCTGGATTTCCATTTCCTCGCCGGTCAGGCGTGGAGCATGCTCACGCCGGGCCGTATCGGTATTATTCCGCGTCAGGAAAGTTTGCCGGAAACCGTCGAGTCTTCCATGCTGGCGGGCCAGACATGGGCGCGGCAGTTGCAGTTCCGGTTTGTGAAAGATTTCCTCCAGCACCGTCTGTGGCTGGGGCTGTCCATCGAAAACTCGGCCACGCTGTATGACACCACCGGCTTCACCAATGCCGATGGCACCGTCACGCTGCCTAATGGCAAAACCGCCACGGTCAGCAGTAACGGCACGGGCCTGACCAATGATGCCCCCTTCTCCAACGAAATCGCGCCGGATGTTATCGGCAAGGTGGCGTGGGACCCGCACTGGGGCCATTACGAGGCCGTGGGCATCCTGCATTTCCCGCATGACCGCGTGGCCTCCCTCGGGCAGGGCCACAACAATACCGCCATTGCGGGCGGCGGCGGTGGCTCCATGGTGCTGCCGGTTCTGCCGCATAAAGTGGAAGTTCGTCTGGCCGGGTTGGCCGGGGTTGGCATAGGCCGCTACGGCTCCGTGCTGCTGCCTGACGCCACCCTGAAAGCCGATGGCGACGTTGCCCCCATCCCCTCCATTCAGGCCACGGGCGGCGTTATTGCCCACCCCACGCCGCGTGTGGATGTGTATGGCTTCTTTGGTTATCAGGAAGCCGGACGCCGCTATTCCAACTATGGCAGCGGGGCGTACGGCTACGGAAATCCGAACTATTCCAACCTCGGGTGTGAGACAGAATTGTCCACTCTTGGCTGCACGGCCAACACCCGCAGCGTGATGGAAGCGACCGTCGGCGCATGGTATCGTTTCTTCAAAGGACACTACGGAACGGTGGAAGCCGGAGCCCAGCTTGCCTACTCCCGCAGGGACGCCTGGAAGGGTCAGGGCGGGGGTCCGGATACAAGCATGAGTCAGATATTTCTGGACTTCCGTTACCTGCCGTTCCAGTAACACACCACGCTTACCGATAAGCGCTTAGGGCAAAAGTTCTCCGGCCAGGCCTCTGGCCATTCATGCGGGGAACCTTTATCCCCCCATACATCTTGTTGCCTGGACCTAAAGTAGAATGCCTTTTCAGAATGCCCCCGCCTCTCTTGCGAGCGCTCTTGCCGCTCGCGGGTACGAATCCGCAACTCCAGTTCAGGCTGCCGTTCTGGCACCTGACGCCGAAGGTCGGGACCTTCTTGTTTCAGCCCGTACTGGCTCCGGTAAAACCGTTGCCTTCGGTCTGGCCATGGCAAACACCCTGCTGGATGACAATGGCCGCTGCCCCCCGCCGGGCGCGCCGCTGGCTCTGGTGATTGCCCCTACGCGTGAACTCGCCCTGCAGGTGCGTAATGAGCTGGAATGGCTCTATGCCTCCAGCGGTGCACGCATCGTCTCCTGCGTTGGTGGTATGGAACCCCGCGTAGAAGCCCGCGCCCTGAACGCTGGCTGCCACATTGTGGTCGGCACGCCGGGCCGCCTGTGTGACCATCTCTCCCGCGGGCAGCTCAAGCTGTCCAGCCTCCGCGCCGTAGTGCTGGATGAAGCAGATGAAATGCTTGATCTCGGCTTCCGTGATGAGCTGGAAACCCTGCTGAAAGCCGCCCCGCCGGAACGCCGCACCCTGCTGTTCTCCGCCACCATTGCGCGGGACATTGCCAATCTGGCCCGCCGTTATCAGACGGACGCCCTGCGCATTGATACGCAGAGCGGCAGCGCACCGCACACGGACATTACCTACCGCGCGGTGCTGACGGACCAGTCCGACATGGCGAACACCATCGTCAACGTGCTGCGCCAGATGGAGTCTCCCTCCGCCATTGTGTTCTGCCACACGCGTGAAGCTGTGCGGCAGTTGCAGGGTATCCTGACGCAGCGTGGCTTCTCCTCCGTGGCCATCTCCGGTGATCTCGGGCAGAACGAACGTAGCCGCGCCATTGAAAGCCTGCGTCACGGTCAGGCACGCGTCTGCGTAGCGACCGACGTGGCCGCCCGTGGCATTGATATTCCGGACCTCGGTCTGGTGATCCACGCAAGCCTGCCGTCCAACCCTGCAACCCTGCTGCACCGTTCAGGCCGCACCGGGCGCGCCGGGCGCAAAGGCACCTGTGTGCTTCTGGTTCCGCCCTCACGCAGAAGGCTGGCTGAACGGCTGCTGGAAGGCGCGAAAGTTACGGCAGAATGGGGTGGCGCACCGACGCCGGAAGATATTGCCCGCGCTGACGCTGAACGCCTGCTGTCTGCACCGCAGCTCTCCATTGCTGTGCCGGAAGCCGGTGGCATGCATGAGCTGATCACCAAGCTGACGGAAGCCCATTCGGCTGATCAGCTTGCGGCGGCTCTGATTGCCATGTGGCGCGCCAACCTGCCGGAACCTTCCAGCGTACGCGTTATTTCTCCGGGCTCTGTCAAAAAAGCCCCGCGTGAACGCACCCGCCGGGATGACGAAGAGGGTGACCACCGTGGCCCGCGTGAGCCGGGTTCATGGTTCCGCCTGTCTGTTGGCCGTGAAGATCGCGCTGACCCGAAATGGCTGGTGCCGATGCTCTGCCGTCTGGGTGGCATCCGCAAGCAGGATATCGGGGCAATCCGTATTCAGCCGGACCACACGCTGGTGGAAATTGCACAGGATAAAGCCGAGCGCTTCCAGTCCTGCGCTGCTGGCGCCGATGCTGATGAAATCACGGTTGAGCCCTCCGCTCCGCCGCGTGGTGGTGCCAGCCGTGATGGTGGCCGTCCGCCGCGTTCCGGTGGCCCGGGTGGTGCCCCCGGTGGCCGCCCGCCCCGTAAAGGTGGCGGCGGTGGCTTTAGCAAAAGCGGCCCGTCCAGCCGGAAACGCAAAGCCTTCTGATCTGCATCAGATGCAAAAAAGGCCCCTCCCGAAAGGAAGGGGCCTTTTTCTTGCTTAAACGCTCAGCGCCTTACAGCTTGGGCAGAGAGGTTGCATCTTTCCAGTCGGAATTGATGCGGTCTTTCTGGCTCTTCCAGGCATTTTTCGCATTCTGCCCGGCATTGTTCCATTTGTTCTGCGCGTTCTTGCCGGCGTTCGTCACGCTGTCACGCTGAGCTTCCCACTTCTTGCGGGTCTCATCACTCGCGTTGTTCCACTTATCCTTCGCGTTCTGCTCCGCGTTGGTTACCTTATTACCCTGAGCTTCCCACTTTTTGCGGGTTTCCTCGCTTGCGTTATTCCACTTGTCCTTCGCGTTCTGTTCCGCGTTGGTCACTTTATTACGCTGCGCTTCCCATTTTTTACGGGTCTCTTCGTTCGCGTTGTTCCACTTGTCCTTCGCGCTCTGCTCCGCGTTGGTCACCTTATTACCCTGAGCTTCCCACTTTTTGCGGGTTTCTTCGCTTGCGTTGTTCCACTTATCCTTCGCGTTCTGCTCCGCGTTGGTCACTTTATTACGCTGCGCTTCCCACTTCTGGCGGGTGGCATCACTGGCATTATTCCAACGCGCCTTCGCCTGATCCTGTGCGGACTGGCGGGCATTTTTCAGGTTGGATGAAAATTGGTTGGTATCAGTCTTGACGGCATTCCGCGTATTCTCCACTCCCTGCTGCACCTGCTGCTGTGCGCAGGAGGTAAGGGAGAGGCAAGGATCGGCGTAGGCGGCTGTGGCTGAAACCAGAGCCGTTGCAAGCGGCAACCCCATAATGGCGATTTTCCGAATGAACTGCATAAATATTCCTTCCATAGTTCCTGAGCATCCTCAGGAAGACAGGCATGGTTTAGACAGAAAATTTTGTCAAAAAATGGTCCATTCCGCCTCAGCAGGGCAGAGTTGCTCTCATGCCTTCATATCTTTTTCTGTGTTTGGAGAATAAACTCTGATGATCAAGCCTTTTTTACTCTGCAAACACATACGCAGACCTCAAAAACGGGCCAGCCTTGCTTTGGCCACGGCGCTTTGCCTATCTGCAGCCCCGGTCTACGCCGCCCCTGCCGCGCCGCCCGCCGCACCGCATGCCGATGCCCCCAAAACGGCCCCTAAAGAGTTCACCGGTGCTGCCGCGCTGCTGCCGGATGATGCCATAACCCACCACACAGACACGTTTGCCGGCCACAAGATCAGCTACACCGCCCACACGGGCACGCTTGTGCTGCGGGATGATGCTGGCAAACCCACCGCCCGCATTTTTTACGTCGCCTATACGCAGGATGGCGCGGACCCGGCAAAGCGCCCGGTCTCCTTCTTCTTCAATGGCGGTCCGGGGGGTGCTACGGCGTATCTACATCTGGGTGCCGCTGGCCCCACAGCGCTGACCTTCCCGGCAGGCAACCCGACCGATGGTGCCAATGCCCGTCTGGCGATCAACCCTGATAGCTGGCTGCCCGACACCGACATGGTGTTTATTGATGCCCCCGGCACCGGCTGGTCCACCCCGACCGACCCGAAAACAGCCGACAAAACCTTTTATGGTGTCAAGCAGGATGCCAAAGCTTTTGCCAAGACAATTCAGCTCTGGGCCAACACCAATGGCCGCCTGACGTCTCCGCGTTATCTGGTTGGGGAAAGCTACGGCGGTATTCGCTCCATTGAGGTAGCGGAAGCCCTAGCACAGCAGCAGAATCTGATGGTGAACGGCATCATCATGATCTCGCCCGCGCTGGACATGGGGCTTCTGGATACCAGTAACAGCATTCTGGCCTCTGCCCTCACGCTCCCCTCTTTTGAGGCCGCCAAGCTGGCCATGCAGCATAAGCTCGCGCCGGAAACGGCAGTACATCAGCTGGATGAGGCCTACCACTACGCACTTGGCCCGTATCTCTCCACGCTGGCCAACACCCCGCCAACGGGTGATGCCGCGCGTGATTTTTATGAAGACGTCGCCAAGCACACTGGCCTGCCGGAAGAGGTCATCACTAAAGAACGCGGCCAGCCGCAGCCCATGGCGCATGATGTCCGCAGCCGGGATGGACGCCTTTACACGCTGTATGACGCGACCGTCTCCATTGCGGACCCTTTCCCCGAAGGCGTGGATAATGGTGACAGCCCGGACCCGACCCTCTCCGGTTTTGGCCGTGCCTATGGCAGCGCGTTTGAACAGTATGCCAGCAAGACACTCAACTATCGGACGGATCTGTCTTACGAACTGCTGAGCATGAAGGTAAATGCCGCATGGGACTTCCGGGGGGATGGCGAGCCTATGGCACACCAGATTCCCGTCCTGCGCCGCCTGCTGGCCTTAAACCCGACCCTGCGCATTTTTATTGCCAATGGCTATTATGATCTGGCCTGCCCGTTTGCCAGTGCGCGCTGGGTGGCGGAGCATATCCCCGTAGGCCGTAACCGCATTGGCCTGCACACCTACCCCGGCGGCCACATGCTCTACACCCGCCCGGACAGCCGGGCCGCTCTGGCGCGGGATGTGAAAGCCTTTCTGGCGCCCTGAGCCAGCCGGACCAAACCCGCCAGAAAACAAAAAAGGCGGGAGAGGTTTCCCTCTCCCGCCTTTTTCTGACGTTGCTGTAAGCGGACGTCCTTGCCGGATCAGCGCTTGCTGAACTGGAAGGAACGACGTGCTTTGGCGCGGCCGTATTTCTTACGTTCAACCTGACGAGAGTCACGCGTCAGGAAGCCAGCAGCTTTCAGAATGCTGCGCAGGCCGGGTTCGTAGTGCGTCAGCGCGCGGCTGATGCCGTGACGAACAGCGCCAGCCTGACCGGACAGACCACCACCAACGACGGTGCAAACCACGTCGAACTGGTTGTAGCGGTCAGCCACCAGGAAAGGCTGCGTCAGCAGCATGCGCAGCACGGGGCGAGCGAAATACGTACCAACGGGACGACCGTTAACCGTGATGTCGCCTTTACCGGGCTTGATCCACACGCGAGCCACGGCGTCTTTACGACGGCCCGTTGCGTAGGAGCGGCCCTGCGCATCGCGTTTTACTTCATACACAGGGGCTTCCGGAGCCGTGGCAACCACGTCTTTCAGATCAGCCAGCGTGCCTGTACGTTCCTGAGTTTCAGACATGATGCTCAGCCTTTCTGCGCGTTAACGACGTTTTTGCGATTCATAGCCGCAACGTCCAGCTTCTGCGGCTGCTGGCCGTCATGCGGGTGCTCTGCACCAGCGTAGACGTGCAGGCTGCGCATCTGCTGGCGCTGCAGCGGACCACGGGTGATCATGCGTTCAACAGCCTTCACCACAACATGGTCGGGGTTCTTGCCACCCAGACGCTGTGCAATGGTGCGGGTCTTGATGCCGCCGGGGTAACCCGTGTGGTAGTGGAACAGCTTCTGACCAGCTTTGTTGCCCGTCAGCGCCACTTTTTCGGCGTTGATGACAACAACATGGTCACCACAGTCAACATGCGGGGTGAACTGAGCTTTGTGCTTGCCGCGCAGGCGGTTCGCGATGATGACGGCCAGACGACCCAGAGCGAGGCCTTCGGCATCGATCAGGATCCAGTTCTTCGTCACCTCCGCGGGTTTCAGCGAGAGGGTGGTCTTCATGAGAGTGTGATTCCGTTAAGACTATAAGCTTTGAAGATGGGCGCCTTATGCGTGCGCAAAAGCCCTTCGTCAAGAGCAATCGGCGTTCACCCCCGTAAAATCAACAGTTTTTCACACGGTAACATATTACCGCAACCAGACTTGCAGCACCCCCACCCGTGCATTACACGGGGAGATGCGTTGAAGACTTTCTTTGTAAAAACAAGCAGGATTCCTACCTGGTGAAGAAACATGTTCCTGTTACGGTTGCTGGTATTGCAGCCCTTGCCTGTGTTGGATGGCTGGCCGCGCGCCATGCCGAGCATGTTATGCTGGAAAAAAGCATCAACAGCTTCCGTCAGACCTTAGGGCCGGACGCATCCCTCACCTATAAAAAGGCATGGCCCGGCCTGCTGGGCCGGAGTGTGAAGTTTACCGCACTGGTATTCCGGCAGGGGCAGGAAAGCATTACGGCGGATGACGCGGAAATTTCCAAGGTCAGCACCACCGGGGATGACGCCAGACGAATCGGCCATCTGATCTTCCACAAGTTCCAGATGACAGACTCCTCCGGCAACCTGCGCATGGATGATCTGGCTCTGGATGGCGTAACACTGCCCACCAACGGGGATGACAAGCACGGCACACCGCCGCAGGGGCTGGAAATCAAGCATGTGGATGCCAGCAAGCTGCACGGCTTTATCAGCAGCCTGCAATCGGACATCTCGGCCACCCGCCTGACGGTGGATGATTACGGCAATGATGAAGCCTCACATCTGGACGCCCGAGACGTCCGGCTGGCCACCAATGTTGCACCGCAACGCCAGATCAGCGCCAAATCCGTGCTGGTGGACGGTGTGGATCTGGCCGGCCTTTATAATAACCTCACCTACAACATGCCTTATACGCCGCGTAACGGCGTACGGGACATTCAGGTGGACGGGCTGGCAATTGATGGCACAGGCCCGCTGATGCATGTCGCCAAAGTGTCTTCCCACGCGACCCATTCCGAGGCGTCAGAACAGGAAGTCTCAAGCGTTCAGGGGCTGGAACTGTGGCCCTCTGTGCCCAACCTCTCCCAGCTGCCCACGCTGGGCTATGACCATTTCCGTGGGTCGCTGGTGCTGAACCTGACGCATGACTACAAAGCCGAAAAACTGCACATCGACACATTTAGTCTGGATGCCCCCGATATGGGCCGCCTGACGCTGGATGGTGACTTCAGCGAGGCCAATACCCTCGCCCTGCTCTCTGCCGGTGCGGCCGATATGCAGGTGATGAGCATGAACCTGTCCTACAAGGACCACGGGCTGGTGCCGAAAGTGCTGGCAAACTCCGCCAGAGCGCGTGGCGTGACGCCGCAAGAGTTCACAACCTCCCTCCAGACCGATCTGGTCCCGCAGGGGAGTGACCCGAACGCGCCCGTGCCGCAGTTTATCAGCTATCTGGCCCATCCGGGCAGTGGCCCACTGACCGTCACGCTGCGCCCGCAGCAGCCGGTGCCGCTGATGGCCATTGCCGCCAGCCTGAGCATGCTGCCCTCAGCCCCGCAGATCGCACAGCAGCTGGGCCTGACGGTTCACGCCCCTTAACGTCTGCCTGAAAGGGCCTGTCAGATTAACCTGAGACAGACCCTTTCGCGCCCGACGCGATGCCTCAAAACCTTACGGTGTGGGAGCTGGTGAAACTGTGACGGGTGCGCCAGCAGGCGTGCTGGCCGCAGGTACACTCCCCGGGGGAGCCGCGTCCTTCAGCGAAATACGGGGGAAGGGCGCGGACAAAGGCACTGCCAGTTCGCCCCCCGCTCCCGGCGCATTTTTCGGCTTGATACGCAGGTCAAACGTATGATCCTGCTCCGGTGGCCTCAGGCGCTGAATATAGAGTTGCTCATGCCGGTAGGACACCCATACCCGGTTGTGCCGCAGGAAATCCGCCCCCAGCAGCGCGTAGCCGTCCGTTTCAATGGGTGAGATGCCAAGCAGCGGATTGGGATACAGCTCATCACCTATCTGCAGGCTGGCAAAACGGTGCAGATGGCTGCCAACTTTGCTTTTCCCTGTGACACCGCTCGATGTGAAGGTGATATCCTGCGCAAGGTCGTTCTTTGAAACGCCTGCTTTCCGGGCCTGAGACGGCAGCACGGACGTGTGCCAGGCACCACTGTCCAGCATGGCGTCAATCTTCTTGCCGTTCAGGCGTATGGTCGTGCCGATGCGCAGCCCATTCGTCCCCAGATGATACCAGTCGAGCTTTGAAGACGGCCCTTCCCACGTAGGCGTCGGAGTTTTGCACGCGCTGAGCTGGTAGAGCGCAATCTTTCCGCCGGGCAGGTCGAACATCACATCATAAGAGTGCAGAAAGTCCGCCCCAAACAGCCCGACCACTGGCCGGCCCGCAATTGTGCCGCCAAAAGAGCGTTTGGCCTGCGTCAGATAGACTTCACCACTCGTGCCGGACCCCAGCCCCATCTTGTCCGCCTGCATGACGGGGGAGAACATTTCTCCCGTCACGCCGCTGATATTGAGGACGTGCCCGGTATCCACGAGGCCGAAATTTTTGCTGGCCTCTTCCGAAATCATGGAGATATCGGCCCCGCTATCCACAATCATCGCGGCATCATGCCCGTTGATTGTGACCCCAACGATGGGGGAGCCAAATTTATTCAGAACGGGGAGGTCCCCCAGAGTCGAGACCTGACACACCCCGTTCTGTTCTGCACAGCCGGCCAGCGCCAAAAGAGACACCATGCCGATCCAACCTGATTTATGCACGCCCTGCCCTTCTCTCAGTCTGCACGGCAGGACGCACTCAGGTCGCCTCAGCCGCTCTTTTTTGCGGCCCCGCCACGCGGACGCAGCGCGGGAAGCATTTCCCCCGTTACCGCGTAATAAACACGCTCGGCAATATTGGTGGCGTGATCGCCAATACGTTCTAAATTTTTAGCCACGAAGAGCAGATGAATACAGGGGCCGATCTTGCGCGGATCTTCCATCATATACGTCACCAGCTCACGGAACATGGCGGTATAGAGTTCATCAATGGCCGTATCAGAGCCCCAGACCTGCATGGCGCATTCGCTGTCATTATTGACCATGGCCTCAATGGCGCTGTGCAGGTTTTCCTGCACCAGCCGCGCCATGTTGCGCAGCGCACCAAAAGACAGCGCACCATCCAGCGGTTCCACCTTCAGCGCCCGGCGGGCAATGCTGGAGGCGTAATCTCCGATACGCTCGAAATCGCCGGTGATTTTCAGCACGGCAATAATCACACGCAGGTCAACCGCCATGGGCGCACGCAGGGCCAGAATGCGGATGGCAAGGCTTTCCGCCTCGCGCTCCAGAGCATCCACTTCCACATCCAGCTCGGGCGGTTCCAGAGCGGCTTCTTCATCCTGATCCACCACGGCGGCAATAGCCCGCGCCGTCTGGCGTTCCACCAGACCACCCATGCGGGCCACCAGCCCACGCAGACGGTCCAGCTCCTGATCATATCGGGTGACGGTATGCGCGGGTTCGTTCCCCATGAGTGTGTCCTCCCTGTTCAGCCAAAGCGGCCGGTAATGTAATCCTGTGTACGGCTTTCACGCGGGGCGGTGAACATCCGCGCCGTGCTGTCTACTTCCACCAGTTCACCCAGATAGAAGAAGGCCACCTGATCCGCACAGCGGGCGGCCTGCTGCATGTTATGCGTGACGATAGCGATGGTGAACTCGGTTTTGAGTTCATCCAGCAGTTCCTCAATGCGCGCGGTGGAGACCGGGTCCAGCGCACTGGTCGGCTCATCCAGCAAAATCACTTCCGGGCGCACGGCAATGGTGCGGGCAATGCACAGGCGCTGCTGCTGGCCGCCGGACAGTGCGGTAGCGGAGGCCTGAAGACGGTCCTTCACCTCCGGCCACAGGGCCACGCGGCGCAGGGCATCTTCTACCCGCCCGTCCATTTCAGACCGGGACACACGCTCATGCAGGCGGATGCCGAAAGCGATGTTGTCATAGATCGACATGGGGAACGGCGTGGGCTTTTGAAACACCATACCCACGCGGGAGCGCAGGGCGTTCAGGTCCAGCCCGCTGCCCAGAATGTTCTGGCCGGAGAACAGCACTTCACCCGTGGCGCGCTGGCCCGGATAGAGGTCATACATCCGGTTCAGCACCCGCAGCAGGGTGGATTTCCCGCAGCCGGACGGGCCGATCATCCCCGTTACGCTCCGCTCGGGAAAGCCCAGCGTAATGTTATGCAGCGCGTGGGTCTTGCCGTAATAAAAATCCAGATTGTTCACCTGGATGGCAATCGGGCGACCTGACACCGCAGAGGCTGATGCCTCCGCCGCCACATCAGCCGAGGGCATAGCCTGCATGGTGTTCTCGTTCATGTCCGTCCTCCGCGGATGCCAACCCGCACCACAATATTAATAATGAGCACACCGACTGTAACCAGCAGAGCACCAGTCCATGCCTGCTGCATCCAGTCCTGATAAGCGGAGCCTGCATACTGATAGATAGCCACCGGAAGGCTGGCCATCGGCCGCCGCATATCCAGAGACCATTCGGAATTCCCCAGCGAGGTGAACAGCAACGGCGCTGTCTCCCCCGCAACACGGGCAATGGCCAGCAGCACACCGGTCATGATGCCGCCGCGCGCGGCCCGCACGCAGATAAACAGAATAACACGCCATTTGGCGGCCCCCAGCGCAATGCCAGCCTCACGCATGGAGACGGGCACAAGCCGCAGCATGTCTTCCGTCGTGCGCACAATAATCGGCATGGCCATGAGTGAGAGCGCTGCCGCACCGGAAAAGCCGGAGAAGTGACCAAACGGCTCAACCAGCACCATGTAGATAAACAGGCCGATGAGAATGGACGGTGCAGAAAGCAGCATGTCCGACACAAACCGCACAGTGCGGGCCAGTTTGGTGTTCGCCCCGTATTCCGCCAGAAAAATGCCTGTCAGCAGACCAGCAGGCGCACCCAGCAGAATGGACAAACCCGTTTGCAGCAAACTGCCGACAATAGCGTTAGCCAGACCGCCACCTGCCCCCGGAGCCCCCATGGAATGGGTGAACAGGGCGAGCGTGAGACCCGGCAAGCCGTTTTTAAGCAGCGTCCAGAGAATGGAGCCAAGCACAAACACCACAATCAGCATGGCCAGCCAGCTCATGCCGGTTGCCAGCTTGTCGATCATCTTGCGGCGCAGAGCCAGAACGCCGGACCGCTGAGGCCGGTCTGCGGTCTGCGAGACTATCGGACGCGTCATGAGCGTTTTCCTGCGCGTGCTTCACCCCGGGCCAGAAAAATGCGGGACACCCAGAGGGTCACAAAGGAAATTGCCATCAGGATAGCCCCCAGCGCCATCAGCGAGGACAGCTTGAGGCTGCCTGCCGGGCTTTCCGGAAATTCCAGAGCAATCAGCGAGGCAATGGTGTTGGCTGGTGCAAACAGGGACCAGCCAATGTGGTTACTGTCACCAATGACAAAGGTCACCGCCATGGTTTCCCCCATGGCGCGGCCCATGCCCAGCACAATGCCACCCACAACACCCTGCCGGGACCAGGGCAGCACAACCTGGCGCATCACTTCCCAGCGGGTTGCGCCCAGCCCGTAAGCGCTCTCACGCAGTACGGTCGGCATGGAGACAAAGACATCACGCATCACGGCGGTAATGGACGGCACGACCATAACGGCCAGCACCAGTCCGGCTGTGAGCAGACCCGTGCCAAACGGTGCGCCGCTGACCAGCGCAGACAGCACGGGCACATGCCCAAACATGTGGCGGGCGGTCGGCTGCACGTAATGCGCCATGACCGGCACCAGCACAAAAAAGCCCCACATGCCGAAAATGATGGACGGAACAGCCGCCAGAAGCTGCACCGCCATCCCAATAACGGATGAAATGGCGGGCGGTGCGAGCGCCGTCAGCCAGAAGGCAGTGCCAAAGGCCAGCGGCACGGCAATCACCAGCCCCAGAAAACTGCTGGCCAGCGTGCCGAACACCGGAGCCACAGCCCCAAAATGCTGGGTGACCGGGTTCCAGATGGCCGTGACAAAAAAGCTTGGCCCAAAAGTGGAAAAGGCTTTCCACCCCCCTGTGACCATAACGGTGATGATGGCGCCCAGCACAATAAGCACGCTGATGCCTGTCAGAACGACCAGCGTTCTGAACAGGGCATCCCCATCCCATCGCCGGGTTATCTGAGGCGGTTCAGCCTGTGTGGGCTGCTCTGCGGTTCCGTCCATCTGCACTCCGTTCCGATCTACAGGTCGGGATGGGGGAGCAATACTGAACCCCCCGGCTGCCTGCAACCAGAGGCACCCACAATCTCCCCCATACGCAACAAATGTCATGAAACTGTAGTACTTTTACACCGAATATGTCCGCCACCCCTTCCCCACACCCTGACACAGCCCCACTTATGGCGTAGGATGCGCGCCCGCATTGTCGGCCTGCCTGAGACTGGGCCGTTCATTTCTACCCTTTTGTTGTATTGACCAGAGAGACCCCCGCAATGGCCGGTTACCGTTCCCGCACCACCACCCATGGCCGCAACATGGCTGGCGCACGCAGCCTGTGGCGCGCCACAGGCATGAAGGATTCCGACTTCGGCAAGCCGATTATTGCCGTCGCCAACTCCTTCACGCAGTTTGTGCCCGGCCATGTGCACCTTAAGGACATGGGCCAGCTGGTGTGCGAAGCCATTGCGGAAGCCGGTGGCATTGGCCGCGAGTTCAACACCATTGCAGTGGATGACGGCATTGCCATGGGCCATGGCGGGATGCTTTACAGCCTGCCCTCGCGTGAGCTGATTGCGGATGCCGTAGAATATATGGTCAACGCACATTGTGCGGATGCGCTGGTGTGCATCAGCAACTGTGACAAAATCACTCCCGGCATGCTGATGGCCTCCATGCGGCTGAACATCCCGGTGATTTTTGTCTCCGGTGGCCCGATGGAAGCAGGCCGCGTCACGCTGGATGATATTGAACAGCGGGCCGACCTTGTGACGTCCATGGTCGCCGCCGCCAACCCGAGCGTGAGCGAAGAGGATTCGCAGGCCATTGAACGCTCCGCCTGCCCGACCTGCGGCTCCTGCTCCGGCATGTTCACCGCCAATTCCATGAACTGCCTGACCGAAGCCCTCGGCCTTTCCCTGCCCGGCAACGGCACGCTTGTGGCCACGCATGCCGCACGGCGCGAACTGTTTGTGGAAGCAGGCAAACGCATTGTGGATCTGGCCCGCCGTTACTACGAGCAGGACGACGCCAGCGTGCTGCCGCGCAGCATTGCCACCATGAAGGCATTTGAAAACGCGATGTCTGTTGATATCGCCATGGGCGGGTCTACCAACACCGTTCTGCATCTGCTGGCCGCAGCGCATGAGGGCGAAGTGCCCTTCACCATGCAGGATATCGATCGCCTGTCCCGCAAAGTGCCGCATCTGTGCAAGGTCTCCCCGTCCCGCCCGGATGTGCATATGGAAGACGTGCATCGGGCTGGCGGCATCCCCGCCATCATGGGCGAACTCGACCGCCTCGGCCTGCTGCATAACGAAATCCCGATGGTCCATGCCCCGTCTCTGAAAGACGGTCTGACTGCATGGGACATCCGCTCTGCTGACGGTGCCAGCAACACCAACGCTCGTGACTTCTTCCGCGCGGCCCCCGGTGGCGTGCGCACCACGCAGGCGTTCTCTCAGGCCAGCCTGTATAAGGAGCTGGATACGGATCAGGACAACGGGGCCATTCGTGATGGTGCCCATGCCTATAATCAGGATGGCGGTCTGGCTGTGCTGTATGGCAATCTGGCCGAAGACGGTGCGATTGTGAAAACTGCCGGTGTTGCTGCCGGTCTTGAAACCTTCTCTGGCCCGGCTCGTATTTTTGAAAGTCAGGATGACGCCGTTTCCGCTATTCTGAGCGACAAAATCAAAGCGGGCGATGTGGTCGTCATCCGGTATGAAGGCCCCAAAGGCGGCCCCGGCATGCAGGAAATGCTCTACCCGACCAGCTACCTGAAATCCAAAGGGCTGGCCGAAAAATGCGCCCTGATTACCGATGGCCGCTTCTCCGGGGGCAGCTCGGGCCTGTCCATTGGCCATATCTCCCCGGAAGCAGGGGAAGGTGGCGTGATTGGTCTGGTGGAAGAAGGTGACCGGATTGAGATCGACATCCCCAACCGCCGGCTGTCCGTTGCTGTAGCGGATAGTGAACTCTCCGCCCGGCGTGAGCGGATGGATGACAAGGGTGATGCCGCATGGCAGCCGAAACGCGACCGCGTTGTGTCCACCGCCCTGAAAGCCTACGCAGCCCTCACCACCAGCGCCGCCCGTGGCGCAGTGCGTGATCTTGGGCAGTTAACCCGCCGCGTGCCGCGCTAAAACTTAAGTCTCACCCTTAAGACTTCGGGAGGAGGATGTGTTCCGGCCTCCTGAGGGCTTCTTTACCGCGCTCTGATAAAGCGTTGAAAGAAAGCCCTCATCCTGCGCTCTGCCGGATACGACAAAAACCGATCCGTCGCGTATCCCAGCAACCATGCGCCGCCCAGAGCAACGGGGTAACAGCCCCACGCTGCACGCTCTGAAAATCCAGCTCCCTGATAGGCCTGCACGAGACACAGCACTATGAACATATGGGTCAGATAGACCTCATAGCTCATCAAGCCAAATGACCGGAGCCACGCAAACGCTTTGTACTGAAACAGCGCGCCCCAGCCTTTTGAAAACGCAATCAGCAAAGCAGCCACACTCAGGGTCAGGCCGAGAGTCATATCATCCGAGATAGATGGCGGCACAAAAAACGGCAGGACACAGGTCAGAAGGAGGATCGCAGCGCCTGACCAGCCCAGAGCAGGCACCCAGAGCCGCTTGATCCGGTCCGACCGGGCGACAAGAGCCGCCGCCACACCCGCAGAGAGCGCAGACGCCCCGGGGATATACGCCTTATGGCGGCAGATCTGAGACTCTCCTGCCATTGCGTGCATGGCAAAAGGCAAAGCAAACGCCGCCACCCCGAAAAGGACACTCTGCCATTTTTCAGACCGCGGTAGGCTCAGACAAAGGACTGGGAAGACAAGATAGAACATTTCCTCAATCGAGAGGGACCACAGGACATCCCAGTTTGCAGGAAGGTACCCTGTTAAACATTCATACTTATTCAGATACATTCCAAAAGCTGAGCACAGAGCAGCAGTCAGACTCTGGTCGGGCCTGTCAATTACAAACCCTTGCACGCCCCTGATATCCAGCACGACAAGGATACTGAGCAACACCAGCAAACAGGGCACAATGCGCGCAAAACGCCGGGCGTAAAAAGACGGAAGCTGACTCTGCGGCAAACTCCCCCAGCGCCTGATAATTCCGGACGTAATCAAAAAACCGGACACAACAAAAAACGCAAAAACACTGTGGTAGCCCTGATGCGTTATAAACCGCAGCACCCCATACGGCAGAAAATCTGCCAGGCTGGTTTTTGTGAGCGGAAGCCGGATCGCAACATGGTTCAGAATAACCAGAACAATCGCCAGCCCGCGCAGAACATCAATCCCTGCATTTCTTTGGTGGATCTTTGGAGGGGAAAGGGGTGCGCTGGTCATTCATCACAGTTCCATTCAAAACAGTTCGATACTGTAATAAGGAATCTGGTGAATTGATGGCGCTGGGTCCTCAAATAAAAAAGGCGCCCCAAACGGGACGCCTTTTCTGTAAGCGCTGAGAAAAATCAGAGACGTTACTGAGCCGGAGATACTGCCGGGGCAGACACAGCTGGTGCTGCGGGAACGGCAGGAGCCGCGGGAACACCCGGTGCAGCCGGAACTGCAGGCACGGCCGGAACCGTTGCAGCGGCACCAGCAGCAGCGTTGGCCGCATCAGCCGGAGCCTGAACCGCAGCGTTCGGGTCCGCTGCCGGAGCAACCGTGTCGTTCAGGATGACGTAGGAAATGGATTCCGTGCGGGTGATGTCGATAACATCGCCAACCTTCAGCGTTGCCATGAAGTCCTGCATCGCCTTAATGCGCAGCACGGCAATGTGAGACTCACCATCCGTCGTCACGAAGGACAGGGTGTGGGTCGTAAGGTCAATGCTCTGCACAGTTGCGCGTTCACGGCGGAAAGCTGCAATCACGCCGCGCGGGTGGCCATGCACGTAGCCTTTGGCGGTCGTCAGCGTGGATTCCGGCAGGGGGCTGTCCGGCGGGGCAATCTCTGCACCCAGCGTTTCTACAAAGCGGATGCTCAGCTTGTCGCCCGCATTCACATGCGGCAGATCGCGCACGGCAGAACCGTATTCGATGGTGATGAGGTGACCATTGGCTTCACGCAGCAGAAGCTCACGGGCATCATGGTCGACAGTTTCCACAACAGCCTTGGCAGACTGGTTTTTGAGCAGAACAGAAGCCTGCGCATGGGCTGCTGACGGCAGACCAGCAGCAACAACGCCGCCAACTGTCAGCGCACATGCAGCCATGGACCCTGCAGCCAGAGAAGCAAGACGGGAGACGATAGGATGCAACGCCCTTATCCTTTCTTAAATCAGTCTGACAACACAGGGATGCAGACAGCAGTTACACTGAATTTAGTCTGATACAGAGCCGGCACCATAACACAACCCGTTGCCAGCACATTGCTCTACCTCAATGGAGCGTTGGCAGCCCCTGCCCTTTCAACCGGGCATAAAAAAAGCCCGTCCGGCTTGCACCGGGCGGGCTTTGGGTCTGGCCATGTCTGGTCAGAAAATCAGATTTAGCCGCAGCATTTTTTCTTGCGGAAGAAATAAACCGCCGCAGCAACCAGGCCAGCAATCAGCAGACCGCGCATACAGGGGGATTTCGGGCACTTTACCGGACATTTCGGCATATCAGACTATCCTTGCATTCTTTTTCGCCCACCCGATGTGCCGGGCAGACGTCTCAATCTAACCGATCCGCGGCACTCCGTCATGCGCTAACAACCGCATGCCAGCGCCATCACGCGCACCTCTTTAAAAAACGCCCTCGGCACCCCATCGTTCCCGGTTCATGCAGGCCGGAAGCCGCAAGACACCGTTTACGGCAGCAGAATGGTGCTGCCAGCAGTCTTGCGCGACTCCAGAGCCCGATGGGCCTCAGCGGCCTCCGCCAGCGCAAAACGCTGCCCGATGGAGGGCCGCAACACCCCCTGCTCCAGCATGCTGAACAGGGCGGCGGCTGAGGCCTGAAGCTCGGATTTGTCCGCGATATAGGTCATCAGAGAAGGCCGGGTGAGATAGAGGCTGCCATGCGCGCCTAATGTCCCCACATCCACACCTGTCACCGGGCCGGACGCATTGCCGTAGCTCACCATCAGGCCACGCGGTGCCAGACAGGACAGGCTGGCCTCAAACGTATCCCGCCCGATGCTATCATACACCACCGGCAGCATGGCGCCGTCTGTCAGCTCCCGCACGCGCTGGGGCAGGTTATCCGTGCCCACCAGCACCTCCGCCGCACCGCAGGCGCGGGCCAGATCAGCCTTTTCCTGCGTGGAGGTTACGCCGATCACCCGTGCGCCCAGATGTTTGCCCCACTGGCAAAGCAACTGCCCGACCCCTCCGGCGGCGGCATAAACCAGAATAGTCTCACCCTTGCGCACCGGATAAACCTGCCGAAGCAGCATGTGCGCGGAAAGCCCCCGCAGGGTCACGGCGGCGGCCGTCTCGCATGACACATTTTCCGGCAACACAACCAGACGATCAGCCGCAATGGTCCGATACTGCGCATACCCGCCCCGCACCCCGGCATAGGCCACGCGCATTCCGGGTTTGAGGTCCGTTACATCCGGCCCCACGGCCTCAATCACGCCCGCCCCTTCCATTCCCGGAATGGCAGGCAGAGACGGAAATTTATAAAGGCCGGAGCGGAAATAGGTATCAATGAAGTTGACGCCAATCGCCTCCTGCCGCAGCAGGACTTCCCCAGCACCCGGCGTGGGCACGGGCAGGTTTTCCACCTTCAGCACATCCGGGCCGCCTGTTTCATGCACGCGGATAACGGTGTTGGTTTCATCACTCATGGCAAAATACTCCCTGTGCTGAAAAAAAGCCTCAACCGGGCCTGAGTTCGTCAAACCCTGAAAGATTTATCCTGCCCTTCAGGCAGCCTCAGGCTTTTTTGGTGTCGTCTTCGGCCAGAAGCTGGATCAGGGTTTTCAGGTCCGTGCGGAGAACGCCCATGACGAAACCCATGATTTCCTCACCCTGCGCGCCATCATCCGGCAGCGCCGTAATCACCCCGGCTGCCACGCGATATTCCTCACCCGTGCGGGACACAACCTCGCTCTCGCAGCGCTGGATAATCCAGTCAAACGCCCGCATCAGGGCGGGGCTGAGCGGGTCCGTCGCCTCGTCCTTCCCCTGCACAGGCTGATGCTCGGCCAGCAGAACAGCACGGGTGACCACCAGCGCATCCATCTGCAACTGCCGCAGGGCCTTGGGCAGTTCCGCCAGCATGGGGTCCCGTTTTTCCAGCGGTCGCCAGTGTTCACGCCGCGCTTCCTCCACCGCACTCTGCACCTTGCGCAGGGAGGCCACGCTGGCGTCATTCAGATCCTGAATCTGCGCCCAGTCCATCTCATGATTGTGGGCCTGCGTCAGCATCTCGACAATCTGGCGCACGGTGGTCGCGGCATTGCGGAAGGCATCCCGCCGCGCCTGCTCGTGCAGCACAACGTAGGTCACCAGCATGGAAACCCCCACGCCCATCAGAATGGACAGCACGCGCTCAACCGGCAGCAGGTAGGGGTCATTCGGCGTGGCAAACAGGGTGGCGATCATCAGCGTGACCACCCCCATCCGCGTGCCCGGCTTCCAGGAGGCCAGAATGGCCAGCGGCACAAAGGCGATCGCAAAGGATTCCCAGAGCGGCCAGTGGTACAGCATGAGCGTGATGGGCAGAATGCTGGCCGCAGCCCCGATCAACGTGCCAACAAGCTGATACCGCCCGCTGGACAGCGTTTCCGTAATACTGCTCTGGGTGACAATCACTGAAGTAATCAGCGCCCAGCCCGGCTCCTGTAGATTGGTGATCCACGTCACAAATCCGCACAGCCCAACAGATACCAGAAGCCTGATAGTCTGCCGGACAACCGGGTTGCCCAGCCATGGGGCAGACAAAATTTTAAAATGCATCAAAAGCCCGCTCTGCTTTTACAAGACCGGCAGAAAACGCAGAACCGGCTCAGGGGGTGTCCTCACCATTCAGTGGGAACGGCACCCAGCGCAGGCCATCGGCATCATGCACCAGCAGCAGCACGGATTTCTTGTGGGCTTTCTGCGCGTCTTCAATCCGTTTTTTGAGGTCTGCCGGGCTGGTCACTTCCGCCTGCTGAACCTCCGTCACCACATCGCCTTCACGCAGGCCACGATCAGAGGCCAGACCACCGTCCTTCACGGAGGTGACGAGCACCCCTTTCTGGCCAGACGGCAGGCTGTATTTCTGGCGGGCGGCTGCATCCAGCGGCCCGACTGAGAAGCCGAGCTTGGAGAGGCTGACTTCCGCCGCCCCTTTGGGGGTTGCAGCGGGCTTGGCTTCCGGCTCGGCTGCCGGTTCCGGCAGCATCCCGATAGTCACCGGTACATCCACCATTTTACCGTGACGCCACACACCAAGATGCGCCACCGTACCCACCGGCAACTGGGCGGACAGGCGCGGGAGTGCCTTGCCTTCAATAGACTGGCCATCCAGCGTCTGGATCACATCACCTGTCTGGAGTTTGGCTTTGGCGGCAGGGCCGTCTTTTTCCACACCGGCCACCAGCGCACCGCGCGCCGGGCTCAGGCCCAGACCATCCGCAATATCCTGCGTCACGTTCTGAATACGCACACCCAGCCAGCCGCGAGAGACTTTCCCGGTTTTGCGGAGCTGTTCCAAAATCCCGCGCGCCTCATTGGCCGGAATGGAGAAGCCAATCCCCACAGAGCCGCCAGACGGCGAGTAAATGGCCGTGTTCACGCCGATGACGTTGCCGTCCATATCAAACAGCGGGCCACCGGAGTTGCCTTTGTTGATGGGCGCATCCGTCTGGATGAAGTCATCATACGGGCCCTGATCAATATTGCGCCCGCGTGAGGAAATGATCCCCGCCGTTACCGTGCCAGACAGGCCGAACGGGTTGCCAATGGCCAGAACCCAGTCCCCTACCCGGCGCTTATCGCTATCCCCAAAATGGACAGCGGGCAGCGGCTTCTTGCTGTCCACTTTCAGCAAGGCCAGATCGGTCCGGTCATCATGCCCTACGGCGCGGGCGGTCAGCACCGTATTATCCTGCAGCGTGACCGTAATCTTGTCCGCATGGCGAATGACGTGATTGTTCGTCACGATATAGCCCGCCGGATCGATAATGAAGCCGGAACCCAGCGCCTGCATGCGGCGCGGCGGCGCGTCCGGGCTGCTTTGGCGGTTCATAAAGTCGTGAAAGAATTTCTCAAAGGGTGAGCCCTGCGGGAAGTTTGGCATCTGGGGGAGCTGGTCATCCCCGCCATCGCCATCCTCATCGTCCTCATCAGAGCCGCTTTTGACGGTCTGCGTGGTGGAGACGTTGACAACGGCAGGCAGCAACTTAGCGGCCAGATCGGCAAAACTGTCGGGCGCGCCGTTCAGCCGCCCCGCAACCGGAGCCGCCGCCTGAGGTGCTGCCGCCAGAGCAGCCCCCTCCGCAGCCCATGCAGCAACCGGGCCGGAAACCCCCGCCAGCAGCAGGCAGGACAGAGAACCGGCACAAAGGAGATGACTGGACAGGCGCATGGGCGACAATACTCTCAAACGTCAGAAATCACATCGGACCTTAGTCTATCGCACGATCCTGTTCCACCGTCAGCCTGTTTCGAACATCAGGCTGGCCGCGTAGCCCGCTGGCGTTTGCGGTAACCGTCCAGCCAGGCGGCCAGAGCGAACAGAATGCTCAGGCCCGCCACATTCACGACAATCTGCAACAGCCAGCCATCCCCAAACGTGCTGAACAGCAGGCGCGCGTACAGATCCAGCACCGTGCCCACCACAAAAATTTCCAGTGAGTGCCGCCCCACGCGGGCCAGAAGCTGGCCGGTCCGGCTTTCTGCCGCCCATTTACGCGCCGCAGCAGAGGACTGCACCAGATAGAAAATGGCCATTACATCCAGCAGGCGCAGGGGCGAGAGCCAGCTTTTTTCCGGCATGATCATTGTGCCAAACGGCCGCAGATCCGGCAGCCCCCACTGTGCCCAGGGAAAGGCCTGCAGGGCGGAAAACACCAGATACAGCACACAGCATCCGGCCAGAATGTCCAGACGCGGGAAGTCCGCTCCGCGCCGCTCTGTCTCAGCAGACGCAGACGCCCCAAGCGCGAACAGGAACTGCCAGGCAAACGGGTTGAAATACCAGCCATCCGGGTCCAGCCAGTTGGGCAGGTTCAGCCCGGGGTCCAGATTGACCAGCATCCACAACGCACCGGACAGCAGAAGTGCGAGAGAACGATGGATGCGCATCAGCACATAAAACAGCGGAAAGCCGCCCAGAAGGATGATATAAAGAGGCAGAATATTCAGGTTGCTGGGGAGTGCATCAAACATCATGACGCGCCAGACCCAGCTAAGGCCATGTGCGAGTTCCGGCTCCAGAAAATCTACCGGCACCAGTGTATAGTGCCGCCAGGCCCGAACCGTGATGACATAGACCATCACCATAATGGTCTGCCCGATGTAAAGCTGCACACACCGGCGGAAAATGCGCCCCAAACAGACGGCCACGCCATATTTCCGAAAGCCGCGCCCATAGGCCAGCCATGACGCATAGCCTGCCAGCAGAACAAAGATTTCCGCCGCATCGGCAAAGCCGATATTCCGCATGGTAAAACGGTTGAGCAGATTTTGCGGAATGTGGTCCACAAACATCATCAGCAGGGCCACGCCCCGCATGGCGTCAATCCGATGGTCCCGCACGGAGCGGGCCACAGGTGGAGCGGACTGAGGCATGGCTGGGGGCGGGACCGGTTTTTCCAGGGTGGACGGATCGTGCGGCATGGCGCTCATAATAACGGATCGGCCCCTTTTTCCATCAGACTCTGGCGCACTCCAGATATTGGGCGACCATTTCCTTCTTTACGCGCACCGAATTCCTGAAAAAAGCGTCAAAACGATGGGGACCGCAAAACAGCACCCGCTCTTCCCCCTTGACGGCAGGAGCCTCATGCTGTTGCCAACAGGGCAACAGGCCTCTTGTGCCGCAGAGACAGCCAGAGTCAGGACGAAAAACAGTGGTACACTCTTCTCCCCTCAATCATGATGACGTTGCCCGTGTGCTGGATTCCGTACGGGATGCGCAAACAGGCCACTCCCTGCTGGCCCTGAGCAAGCTGGATGGCTTCCGGCTGGAAGAGGGGCGATTGAGTGTTGCGCTGGCTGTCAGCAAGGAGCAGGCCGCCACCCTCGCCCCGCTGTGCAACGAGGCCAAACCCGCGCTGGAAAAACTGCCGGGTGTGCAGACGGCCACCGTCATTCTCACTGCGCATCGTGCGCCTTCCGCACCCGGCGCAGCCCCCTCCGCCCCGGCACGGCCCAAAGCCGGAGGCGGCGGGCATCGTCCGTTTGGCGGCCCCGCCCCGGCCCCGGACGCACCCGTGCTGCCGAATGTGAAAGCCATTATCGCCGTAGCCTCCGGCAAGGGTGGCGTGGGCAAATCCACCACGTCCACCAATCTGGCCATTGGTCTGGCGCAGGAAGGGCTGCGCGTGGGCTTGATGGACGCCGATATTCACGGCCCTTCCCTGCACCGCATGCTGGGCACGGAAGCCAAGCCGGAAGTGCGGGAAGGCCGCCTGCAACCCATGCAGGTGTGGGGCCTGAGCGCTGTGTCCATCGGCATGCTGGTGGATGAAAAGCAGGCCATGATCTGGCGTGGCCCGATGGTGATGGGCGCCATCAATCAGTTTCTGACAGACGTGGACTGGGGCCCGCTGGATGTGCTGGTGGTGGACATGCCCCCTGGCACGGGGGACGCCCAGCTCTCCCTGATGCAGAAAGTACCGCTGGCCGGAGCGGTGATTGTCTCCACCCCGCAGGATATTGCTCTGATTGACGCCCGGCGCGGTGTAAGCATGTTTGAGAAAATGAAGGTCCCTGTTCTCGGCCTGATTGAGAACATGTCCTACTTCTGCTGCCCGAACTGCGGCCACCACACGGAACTGTTTGGCCACGGCGGCGCGAAGAAGGAAGCTGAGACCATGGGTGTGCCCTTCCTTGGGGAAGTGCCGCTGCTGGCGGATATCCGCTCTACAGGGGACGCCGGAACCCCGATTGTGGCCAGCGCGCCGGAAAGCGAAGGCGCTAAAGCCTTCCGCCGCATTGCTCAGGCCACGGCGGCTGCCCTCAAAGACAAACTCACCACGGCAGGCTGACTCTCTACGAGGCGGGTCCGCCCGCCTCACCCCGGCCAGCCTCAGTGCTTTTTAGCAGGCGCTTTTTTACCGCTGGCCGGTTTATTATCGAAAAACGCGCGGCACTTCGGGCTCAGCTTGTCCTTCTTGCGCTCCATGCAGGCGGTAATCTTCTTTTCATTGGGGATTGCCAGCGCGCAGAGCTTGAGCGCATCGCCCTTGCAGGCTTCCGTCTGTTGCTGGCGCAGAGAATCCTCTGCATGGGCCGGAGTCAGCGTGCCGAGCAGCGCCGCGCCACCTGCGGCCAGACAGAGCGTGCGTAAAAATTTTGATGATAAAATAGACATCTCACTGCAATCCATCTTCTGTACAAAAAAGCCCGTCAGCCGCCAGAAACGATGACATTTATGACGATACAGAAGAGTGCTGCCGCGCCACTACACCTCATCCCGAGAGGCTGACCTGCACAGAAAGCAAGGAACTTGACGATTCTGTCAAATTTTAGTGAAGGCAGAGTGTCTTATGGCTATCCGGCCCCTGTGTTTCACACACATGCAAATGCTGGGGTTTCATATCCTTAGGGGCTGTAAAAAACAGATACGCCCACACACCCACCAGCAAGGCCGCCACCACAATAAAAGGGGTGAAGTTTGGCAGCCGTTCGGACGGCGGACGTAGCCCTTTCAGGTCATCCGACGTCGCCAGAAAGGGGGAGGATGCTGGCTTCGCGCCCTCATCCTCTACAAACGGTTCGTCGTGGAATGAAGGGTCCTTCATTGGCTGGGAATCAGCCTTTCAGGACCGCCATCATTTCATCCCACTCGCGCTTGCTCAGGCCAGAGCCGGCCTGTTCTACCTGCTCACCCGCCAGCATGCGGCGGACAATTTTCAGCATCCCGGCAGAGAACGTCACCGCACCGCGACGATAATCCTCAAATGCTGCCGCCGTCTGCGGCACCCAGGCGTGCAGGATTTTCAGCATGGCTTCCGCATAGACGCGGATTTCATACTGCGCGTGCGGGTCCAGCCGCAGGGCCAGAAAGTGCATCAGGTTGTGCAGGTCAATCTTCCAGTACCACTGGGTATAGGTGTTGACCGTCAGATTGATGCGCGCCAGCTCACGGGCCAGACCGTAGCCGTCCCCTTCCGTGCTCAGCATCGTCTCATAATTGCGGTAGGTGCGGATGGCGTCATCTCGCAGGATATCCATCACCGCTGCCGCATCATCCGGAGCCAGCACATCGCCACGGCCCTGACGATTCACCGCACTCTGGGAGGCCATGTGTTCCGGCGCGGGGATATAGAATTCGCTGTCGAGAATCGAATAGCGGGCAGAATATTCATTCACGCTGGCCATGCGGTGACGGATCCACTGCCGCGCCACAAAAATCGGCAGTTTGACGTGGAATTTCATCTCGCACATTTCAAACGGCGAGGAATGGCGATGCCGCATCAGATAGCGGATCAGCCCCGCATCTTCAGACACCTTGCGGGTGCCGCGCCCGTAGGACACACGCGCTGCCTGCACAATGGCGGAATCATCCCCCATATAGTCAATAACCCGCAGGAACCCGTGGTCGAGCACTTCCTGCGGTTCATAGAGCATGGCCTCCAGTGCCGGCACCGTGGGGCGGCGAGTGGAGCTGGTTTCTTGGGCGTGCGCCGCAATTTCGGCGCGTTGGGCATCGGTCAGTGACATGCCTTCTCCCTAGCGCAAAATGCTCTGGGCGAAAATGCCTGATCTCACGCAACAGCGGTCTGACGCACCCTCATAAGAGAAATTTATCATCCAATAATGATGTTCAATTAGACAGCATCAGGCAGAGTATGACACGCAGGCAGAGAAAGCACAGATCCCTTTACCATTAATAAAAAAACAAGAATAATTATAACGAAGTCGAACGGATACTTCAGGTATGGGTCAATTCTTCTCCTCCCTGCTGCCGTTTACGGCACGGGGCGGCTACACGTCTTTCCTCTCTCTGGCTGTTGGCCTTGGGGCCGTCTGCGGGATTCTTGCCAGTCTGGCGCTGACAGGCCTGATCGTGCCCTCGGCTCTCCCCGCCATTGTTGCCCCCATCGGCGCATCGTCCGTTCTGGTTTTTGCTGTTCCGGCAAGTCCGCTGGCAAAACCGTATGCCGTTATCATGGGAAATGGCGTGTCTGCCGCAATCGGGGTGCTGGTCAGCATCGCCATCCCGCATCAGATGCTTGCTGCGGGGCTGGCTGTCGGGCTGGCCATTATGGTGATGACTGCGACTCGCTCACTCCACCCGCCCGGCGGGGCCGCAGCCTTAACAGCGGTTTTACTCCATCCCTCTTCCGCGGGGCCGACTGCCGCCCTCCTGTTTCCGCTGGTGCCAGTTGGGCTTAATTCGATCATTCTGGTCTGTGTCGGCATAGCATTTCACCAGCTTTCAGGCCGCAGCTACCCCCATCATGCCGTGCCCGCTTCACCCCCGGCGGAAACAGCAACCGGCTTGCACCGCGAAGATATTCTCGCGGCACTGCATAAAACCGGGGAAGCCTTCGACATTGAACCCGAAGATCTGGAACGCCTGCTCACGCTGGCGGAAGGGAACAGGGAAGCGCGCCTGTTCTCCGCTCTTGCAATCCGCCCTTGCGCTCCTTATGTTCAACAGTGCCGGAGGGGCTTGCCCCTTGGCTATGGTGATAAACGGAACGTGGAATAATCGTTGTGGACCCGGGGGCAGTACCCGGCGTCTCCACCAATACAATCCGGCCTCACGGCTCGGACGGATGGGGACGAAACAGGCTCGACACGCGTGGTAAAGACCTTCCTTTTGCCCGGCATTGTACCGCCGTTATCGGGCTAAACTTACAAGTGCCAATGATAACACTGAGGTGCTCGCTGTCGCTGCATAAGCGATAAGCGCGGTTCGGGAGGGCACCGGGCAACAGAAGCCCTCCCACTTTACAGCCATGAGATGAGCCGGACTCAGCCCTTACAGTCCCGCATCCGGCAAAACCCCAAAAAGCCCCAGTCCCGCACGGGTCAAGCATAGTTGATCGTCATCCGGCAGACCCTTCGGCCTCCTGCCGTGTTGCAGAATCATAACTTGCCGCCTTGCACTTCCCCACTCTTTCACGCATGGCTGACGGTAGAGTGATATTCAAGACGTCGGCACGTCCAACCGGCGCGAGCGAGGAGAGCTTTCATGGCGGATGACCACGATAACACCCCGGAAAATGGCGCTTTTCCGCCCGAAAGCCTGCTGCCTTATGAAACATGGCTGGAAGACGCCTATCGCGGCGTGATGCTGAGCGCGCTTGAGTATGTGAGCCGTGAAGGCCTTGCGGGCGAACATCACTTTTACCTGACATTCCGCACGGACGTGCCCGGCGTGGTGATCCCCGATCGTCTCCGCGCGCAGTATCCGCATGAGATGACCATCGTGCTGCAGCACCAGTTCTGGGACCTGAACGTGGACCGCGCTGCGGGCAAGGTCTCTGTCGGTCTGTCCTTTGGCGGAGCGGGCTCCATTCTGGAAATTCCCGTGCGCGCCTTTACCGGCTTTGCGGACCCCTCCATCCATCTCAGCCTGCATTTCATGGCAGCAGAACCGGAAGAAGAGTCAGCGCCCGAACCAGAGGCCACCCCGGCCCCATCGGCAGAGAAAGAGGCTGAAGGCTCAGCGGAAAGTGACACCTCCTCACAGGTTGTCAGTCTTGACGCCTTTCGTAAGAAGGGGCCATCACCCGGTTAAGCCCCACTTTTCGGGGCAGGCCGACGGAGAGTTCAGCACATCATGACCAGCCAGCCCCCTCGCCCCCCGGTACCCGCCTTCACCTATTCCCCCATTTTCCCGCTGGGGGAGGACACAACGTCCTATCGGAAGGTGGATATCGCCGGTGTCAGCACATCGGAATGCTGCGGAAAGACCATCCTGCACATCACGCCGGAAGCTCTGACGGAGCTCACGGCGCAGGCCTTTCATGAAGTCGCGCATTATCTGCGCCCTGCCCACCTCAAACAGCTCGCCAGCATCCTCAAGGACCCCGAAGCCTCGGACAATGACCGCTTCGTGGCGCTGGACCTGCTGAAAAACGCTGGCATTGCCGCAGGCGGCGTGCTGCCCATGTGTCAGGACACCGGTACCGCCATTGTCTTTGGCAAAAAAGGCCAGCGCGTGTGGGTTGAAGGTGATGAAGAAGTCGCGTTCTCCAAAGGCGTGTATGAAACCTACACCCGCACCAGCCTGCGTTATTCGCAGATGGCGCCCCTCAGCATGTTTGAGGAAAAGAACACCGGCACCAACCTGCCCGTGCAGTGCGATATTTTCGCCAGCCCCGCCACGCATCATGATGAACAGTTTGACCTGATGTTTGTGGCTAAGGGCGGCGGCTCAGCCAACAAGACCTTCCTGTTTCAGGAAACCCGCGCCCTGCTCGGCTCCGAGCAGAAGCTGCTGGACTGGCTGGACGTGAAGATCAAAACCCTCGGCACATCCGCCTGCCCGCCCTACCATCTGGCCATTGTAATTGGCGGTATGTCCGCCGAGCAGACGCTCAAGACCGTCAAGCTGGCCTCCACCCACTGGTATGACAGCCTGCCCACCAGCGGCAGCATGACCGGCCATGCCTTCCGGGATGTGGAGATGGAGCAGAAGGTTCTGGAACTCACCCGCAAGCTGGGCATTGGCGCACAGTTTGGCGGCAAATATTTCTGCCATGATGTCCGCGTGATCCGCCTACCCCGCCACGGGGCCTCCCTGCCGGTGGGCATGGGCGTGTCCTGCTCGGCAGACCGGCAGATCAAGGCCCGCATCACGGCGGACGGCTTCTTTCTGGAAGAGCTGGAGCATGACCCGGCTCGCTTCCTGCCGGAAACCACGGATGAGCATCTGGAAGGCGAGGCGGTGAAAATCGACCTCAATCGCCCGATGGATGAAATCCGCAAAGAGCTTTCCCGCTATCCGGTCAAAACCCGCCTTGCCCTCACCGGCACAGTGGTTGTGGCGCGTGACATTGCCCACGCCAAATTCCGGGAACGGCTGGAACGTGGTGAAGGCCTGCCGCAGTATCTGAAAGACCATCCGGTTTATTACGCTGGCCCCGCCAAAACGCCGGAAGGCATGGCAACCGGCTCCTTCGGCCCGACCACAGCCGGACGCATGGATTCCTACGTGGCTGAACTTCAGGCGGCGGGCGGGTCTTACATCATGCTCGCCAAGGGCAACCGCTCCAAGGCTGTGAAGGATGCCTGCCAAACCTATGGCGGCTTCTATCTCGGCTCTGTTGGCGGCCCGGCAGCACGGCTGGCACAGGACTGCATCCGCAAGGTTGAAGTGCTCGAGTATCCCGAACTGGGTATGGAAGCCGTGTGGAAAATTGAGGTTGAGGACTTTCCCGCCTTTATTGTTATCGACGACAAGGGGAATGACTTCTACGCTGAACTCAGCTGAACACTAAAGGAGCTGTGTTGACCTCATGCGCTTTACTGTTGACCGGATGGACCACGCGGTCCTGACCGTAAGAGACCTCGAAATTTCCGCCTCCTGGTACCAGCGTGTGCTGGGCATGGAGCGCGAGGAATATGGGCGCAATAACCGCACAGCTCTGCGTTTTGGCGGGCAGAAGCTCAACCTTCGCCCGCAGGACGCAACCGGGTGGGAGACCGCCGTGCATGCCCTGCCCGGCGGGAATGATCTATGTTTTGTCACCGCCGTCACCAGTGACGACGTGGTGGAACATCTGGAAAAATGCGGCGTCAGCGTTGTGCAAGGCCCTGTAGCCCGTCTGGGCGCACTGGGGCCAATCACATCTGTTTATTGCCATGACCCGGACCAGAATCTGATCGAGATTGCGTCTTATCAGGGATAAGCGCACCTCCCATCAAAGTCTGGCACCCTGCTGCGACAACAAGCCAGTCTCAGCTGACCGACTTTGCGAACACATTCTAACAGTTTCTAAAAAAGGCCTCCCGAAAGATCATTCTCTCGGGAAACCTTTTTAGGTATTAAGCCCCGGAACAGACCGTTCGGACACTAAACAAAAATCAGCCCGTCTGCCCCTGCCCACTCTGAGCCGGATGCTGCGCATTGGCATGCTGGCTTGCAGGTTCTGAGGTTTGGGGCTCAGGCGCACTGGCATGGGTTGCTGATGCAGGCGCTCCGTTCCCGTTCCCAAGCCAGCCACCCTGAAAACCAGCTTTCAACAAGCCCTGCCGGATAGCGGGGTT
This sequence comes from Acetobacter malorum, assembly GCF_001580615.1. Taxonomy (GTDB): domain Bacteria; phylum Pseudomonadota; class Alphaproteobacteria; order Acetobacterales; family Acetobacteraceae; genus Acetobacter; species Acetobacter malorum. The sequence goes on along the minus strand of NZ_LHZC01000047.1, from coordinate 24,308 downwards.
TCGCTTCATGGTGTTCCACACCAGCCCGCTGCGCCAGTTTTCAATCATCAGCAGAATCGGCCCCTGATCGATGCCCAGATAGGCTGTGTCGGACCAGAACGACTTGTCTGCGGTGTGGAAGCTGGGGTTGAAAGCATCCACAAACCCGTAACGGCTGTAAATGTGGTTTCCGTAGCGGTGTTTCATTTCCCGCAGAGCAGGAATGGCAATTTCCGGCGCAAAGGCTACGGAGCCACCAGCAGCCGTCGGGGCAATGGTACCATCATCCTGCGTATAGTCACGCCCTGTCCCGCGTGCAGAATAGGACATAAAGTGGCGCGGCGTGCCACCCACTGTCTGCGTCAGTTCACCCGGCCCATCACTGGCCGTAAGCCCCCACACATCTTTTCCGTAATCCTGCCATTTACCGGGGTTGGTCATGGCATACGTGCGCTGAGCGTAGGTGGCACGGCGGCTATTTTCAAAATAGTCGATGCCTTTTTCCCGGTTCCAGTCATCCTGAATTCCCCGGAAATCAATCCAGGAATGGGTGTACTGATGCCCGAAAAGTGGTGCAAAATTCAGCATCGTCTGGCCGTAATACTCACCCCACCGCCGATCATTCGTCGTCAGCCAGGCCTGCCAGGAGGCCGGTTCCAGCGGATGCTTTTGTGAGCCAAGGGCCAGAATATAGGCCATCATGCCTTCACTATAGCCTTCCCAGTAATTGGGCAGGAACTGATGCTCGGGTGACCACCCCATGCTCAGCCGCAAATCAGGCCGACGCATCCATGCCCAGTCAACATTCTGATAAAGCTGGTTGGACAGACTGCGAATTTCCGCTTCCTGCGGCGTGTCCTGCGTATAATAGCTTTCCGTAAACAAAATACCCTGCATCAGCAAAGCCGTATCAATGCTGGACAGTTCAATATCTTTATTAAAGCGCAGGCCGGTCTTGTTATTCAGAAAATGATAGAAAAATCCGTGATAGCCAGACGAATTTTCTGCACTGTCATTCTGCGGGAGTTTAGTCAGATAACGCAGGGTATTCAGCGTGCGCTCTATGGCCTGCTGGCGGGTAATGTAGCCACGCTCCACGCCAATACCATAAGCTGTCAGACCAAACCCGATGGACGCCACACTGGCCTGCGTCTGGTCCGACGGATAACGGTCCGGCACCAGCCCGGTCTGCGCATCTCCTGCCTCCCAGAACCAGAGGAACGTGCGGTGTTCCAGATCCTCAATCAGCGCCATATCAGTGCGGGTAGGTTTAAACACAATGCTGGTGGAAAGACGGGCGGCCTGCCGCTGCTGGCTGGCGGAAGGCGGGGCCGGAATAGCCGCATTACTCTGCGGTGCGGCCTGCTCTGTGTCTGCCGCCTGTGCAAGGGCAGGATAGGCAGTCAGGCTCCCGGCAACAGCCAGCAGGCTGACCCCAAACGTCAGCCTCTGGGCACAGAGGGGAACCGGTCGGCAGGCACGGGGGAAAGACGAGACAAAGCGCGAAGGCAAGAAAAACCAGTCTGGCAGCATAACGACCAAGGCCCACCCTATGAAAGCATCAGGAGCAACATGAACATCCCTGTTCGCTGGTTATCTCACCAACCAAAAGGGGCATATCCATGTCATACGCCAGCGGAAAAGATGTTTTTTTAGAAGAACATTTTTTCTGCCTGATCAGTTTTACAGTTTTTTGAAAAAACACAGACCACATGCTTCTGCATGGCGTGCATGCCCCGCTTGCAGGCACAAAAAAGCCGCCTGCTCTTTCGGGCAGGCGGCATAATCTGCGGCATGATGAGAACTCATTCCCGAAAAAATGAGTCAATCATGACAGCGTTTTCATGAAAGACCGTAACGGAAAATATTCAGGTCTTCATACGCAATATCAGGTTTCTTGTCGGACATGATATCCGCCAGAACCCGGCCAGACCCACAAGCCATGGTCCAGCCCAGCGTGCCATGACCGGTATTGAGAAACAGATTTTCCAGCCCGGTGCGGCCGATAATGGGCGTGCCATCCGGCGTCATGGGGCGCAGGCCAGTCCAGAAGGACGCACCCGGCACATCACAGCAATCCGGGAACAGATCCGTTACGGAATGTTCCAGCGTCGCCCGGCGCGGAGCACGCAGACGGCGGCTGAACCCGGCCAGCTCTGCCGTGCCCCCCACACGCACGCGGTCACCCAGACGGGTAATGCCGATTTTAAAGGTCTCATCCATAATGGTGGAAACAGGTGCGCGGTCGGCCTGTGTGATATCTGCTGTCAGAGAATAGCCTTTTACCGGATAGATCGGCAGCTTCATCCCCAGAGAGCGCACCAGAGCCGGAGAGAAACTCCCCAGAGACAGAACATAGGAATCTGCCGTCAGCACACCATTGCTGGTGTCCACCCCGGTAATCCGGCCACCTTCGGATAAAAGCTGTTTGATACGGGTGTTATACAGAAACTTCACACCCGCTTCTTCCGCCATTTTGGCCAGACGCTGCGTGAATTTGAAGGCATCCCCCGTCTCATCACCCGGCAGACGCAGGCCACCTACAATCTTGTTAGCCGCATCTGCCAGACCGGGTTCAGCCTGCACACAGGCAGCGCGATCCAGAACTTCGTAAGGCACCTGATACTGTTTGAGAACAGCAATATCCTGCGCCGCACCATCAAGCTGCTTCTGGGTGCGGAACACCTGCAGCGTGCCCTGCTGGCGGTCATCATATTCAATGCCCGTTTTTGCCCGCAGGTCCATCATCACGTCCCGGCTATATTCCGCCAGACGCACCATGCGGCCCTTGTTCCGGTCATACGCCGCAGACGTGCAGTTTTCCAGCATCTGCACCAGCCATGACCACAAATGCGGGTCCGGCATCGGCCAGAACACAAACGGGCGATACGCCATCATCAGCCATTTGATGGATTTCAAAGGTACACCGGGGCCAGCCCAAGGGGCAGAATAGCCGGGGGACACCTGCCCCGCATTGGCAAAGCTGGTTTCCATACCGGCTTCCGGCTGGCGTTCCACCACCGTGACCTCATGCCCGGCCTGCGCGAGATACCAGGCAGATGTCACACCCACAACACCACCACCAAGAACAATAACCTTCATGGCAACCACCTTTAATTTTTGAAAAGTTCAGATGTTCTGTTCAGTATTTTCGTAAACGCGATGATAGCGTCGCCCGAGTGAGGTCAGCACTTCATACCCAATAGTGCCTTCTGCCTCAGCCACGGCATCCACCCCATAAGAGGCATTCAGCAGATCCACGGTATCATCTGCGGCAATCTGCCCTTCCGGGATATGGGAAATATCCACGGTCATGGAATCCATTGAAATCCGCCCGAGAATTGGCAAACGTTGGCCACCAAACCACGCGCACCCCTTGCCTGCCCCTTGCCGCGCGAAGCCATCCGCGTAGCCTGTAGCAATGGTGGCCACTCGCCGCGGGCCATCCGCCTGCCATGTCAGCCCGTATCCTACCCGATCCCCTTTTGAGAGCTGACGAATTTGCAGGATATGGGCCTGAAGTTTCACAACAGACGCAAGCGGGTTGGGGCCAGATGTGTTCGGCGCAATGCCATACAGGGCTGCACCGGGGCGGACGAGGCTCTGGTGAAACGCCTCCCCAAGAAAAATACCTGAGGACGCCGCAAGACTGAGCGGGGCTTTTGGCAACTGGGCAGCATAAGCCTGCAAAGTCTTAAGCTGTTCCGCATTGGCCGGGTTTTCTGGCGTATCCGCACAGGCCAGGTGGCTCATAATCAGGCTGAGCGAAATACCCCGCAACCGCTCCGGCTCCTGCGCCAGCGTTCTTACATCCGCCCCGGAAAGCCCAAAGCGGGACATGCCGGTATCCAGCTGCAACGCCGCATCAAGCGGGCGGCCAAGCTTGTCCGCCAGCGCCTGTAACTGACTGACCTGTTCCAGAGAATTCAGAACGGGGCGCAGACCAGACCGCACACAGTCTTCCGCAGCCTCAGGCCGTGCCCCATGCAAAACCGTAATGTGCGCCGAGGGTGAGACCCATTGCCGCAGGGCAAGGCCTTCATCCACATGCGCCACAAAGAAGTGCCGCGCACCGGCCTGCTCCAACACGGGTGCGACCTGTGCGGCTCCCAGCCCATACGCGTCAGACTTCACCACGGCTGCACAGAGCGCGCCGGGCGTTCTGGCATCCAGCAGACAATAGTTCGCGGCAATGGCCGCGAGATCAATCGTCAAAACAGCGCCGGCCCGATGTGCCGGCCAGTTGGGAGAAACAGAAACACAGGAAGACGCCACAGCAACCACCCAGGACATTTCGATCCCAAAACCTTAACAAAAAGCCGATGGAATATCCTGTCGATCAGTCGCATAAAATGCGACACATCAGGCATAATCCTCTATAAAATGCGTAAAAAAGCAGGATATCGCCTTATGATCTTCGACCGCCTGACAGACTCGATTTTGCGCCACCTTCAGCATGACGGGCGCATGAGTAATGCCGAGCTTGCCCAGAAGGTCGGCCTCTCCCCGTCCGCCTGTTTGCGCCGGGTTAAAATTCTGGAGCAGGAAGGAGTTATTCAGGGCTACCGCGCCATTATCGATAAAAACGCGGTCCACAGCATGTCGACCGTCATTGTGCAGATCACACTGGAACGGCAGACAGACGACTGCCTGCGCCGCTTTGAAAGCCGCGCGCGGGAATGCCCGGATGTGAAGGAATGCTACCTGATGACAGGCGATGCTGACTACCTGCTGCGCGTAGAAGCACGCGATATGTCAGACTACGAGCGGATTCATAAAGAAGAATTGTCCCGGATGCCGGGTGTGGTGCGGATTCAAAGTAATTTTGCAATCCGCCCCGTTGTTCAGCCCTGGAAAAGCTGAACAGCCAGAAGCCTCTTAGGCTTCCGGCTCTTCATCGTCCTGATCATCGGACGTCAGATCACGCCGCACATCCGGAGATTTCAGCAGCGAATCCATATGCATGGCCACATCCAGCGTGGTGTCCGGCTGGAAGTGCAGTTCCGGTGCCGCACGCAGACGCAGCTTGTGCGACATCTGTGTGCGCAACCAGGGCGCCACCCGCTTGAGCGCAGGCAGCAACGCATCAATATCACTGCGACCCAGACGGGCCACAAAGACTGTCGCGTGTTTAAAGTCAGGAGAAAGCCGGACTTCCGTAACCGTCACCGTGGCATCTGCCAGATCCGGGTCCCGGAAGGTGGTGCGGGCGAACAGTTCCGCCAGCACACGCCGCACTTCTTCGCCCACGCGCAACTGGCGCTGAGACGGCCCTAAAGGAGAAAGACCGGCGAGATACCCCGCCGGCCCTCCAATCCCTGCCTTGCCTGATCCGTTTCGACGGCTCATGCAGGCACCAGTTCGCTTTCAAAGCACTCGACCACGTCACCTTCGCGCAGGTCATTGTAACCCGCGAAAGACAGACCGCACTCGTAGCCTTTGGCCACTTCCTTCACATCGTCCTTGAAGCGCTTCAGCTGGCTCAGATCACCTTCATGGATCACCACGCCATCACGCAGCAGACGCACACCACAGCCGCGCTTGACCACGCCTTCTGTAATGTAGCAACCGGCCACTTTGCCGACCTTGGTAATTTCGAAAACCTTGCGGATTTCGGCATAACCCAGGAACTTCTCGCGATGCTTGGGCGCAATCTTGCCGCGTACCAGCTGTTCCACGTCATCCGCCACCTGATAGATGATGGAGTAATAGCGAATTTCCACACCTTCGCGCTGGGCGAGTGTGCGGGCCTGCGCCGTGGCACGCACGTTGAAGGCAATGATGATAGCATCAGACGCCTTGGCGAACTGCACATCACTTTCCGTGATCTGCCCCACCGTGGCATTGAGCACCCGCACGGCCACTTCTTCATGCGCCAGCTTGAGGACTGTGGTCTGAATTGCTTCAGCAGACCCCTGCACGTCGGCCTTGATAAGAACCGCAACTTCTTTCTGCTCACCAGCCTGAATACGGGCCAGCATCTGGTCCAGCGTGCCGCGAGCGGCAACCTGACCAGCAACCTGATGCTCCTTCAGCTTACGCTGACGGAATTCACAGATCTCACGAGCGCGGTTTTCATTTTCCACGACCACAAACGGTGCACCGGCAGACGGCACGCCAGTCAGGCCCAGAATTTCCACCGGCATGGAGGGTGTTGCATCCGCTACCTGACGACCGCGATCATCAATCAGCGCACGCACACGGCCCCACTCGGAACCAGCCACAACAATGTCGCCCTTATGCAGGGTGCCTTTTTGCACCAGCACGGAAGCCACAGAGCCACGGCCACGATCCAGACGGCTTTCAATCACCGCACCTTCAGCAGAACGATCCGGATTTGCCTTCAGGTCCAGAATCTCGGCCTGCAGAAGAATAGCTTCTTCCAGCTGGTCCAGACCCTGACGCTTGGTGGCAGACACTTCAACGTCCTGAACGTCACCGCTCATGGATTCCACAACAATCTCGTGGTTCAGCAGTTCCTGCCGCACCCGGTCCGGGTTGGCACCCGGCTTATCGATCTTGTTGATGGCTACAATAATCGGCGCATTCGCAGCCTTGGCGTGTTTGATGGCTTCAATCGTCTGCGGCATTACGCCGTCATCCGCTGCAACCACCAGCACCACCACGTCCGTAATGGAGGCACCGCGGGCACGCATGGCGGTAAACGCCTCATGTCCAGGTGTATCCAGGAACGTGATTTTCGCACCGGACTTCAGAGTAACCTGATAGGCACCGATATGCTGGGTAATACCACCGGCTTCCCCTGCGGCCACATCCGTGGTGCGCAGAGCGTCAAGCAGGGAGGTCTTACCATGGTCAACATGGCCCATCACGGTCACAACAGGCGGACGAGACTGCAGCTCTTCGGGCTGATCCTCAACACCTTCAATGCCCAGCTCAACGTCGCTTTCGGAAACACGGCGCACGCGGTGGCCGAATTCTTCAACAATCAGTTCAGCCGTATCGGCATCAATGCTCTGCGTGACAGTCGCCATAACGCCGTTTTTCATCAGCGCCTTGATGACTTCCCCCTGACGGGCAGCCATACGGTTGGCGAGTTCCTGCACGGTAATGGTTTCCGGCAGAATAACGTCACGCACCACGCGGACCTGATCGGCACGCAGGCGTTCGAGTTCAGCCTGACGGCGTTCACGCTCACGCTGGCGACGGACAGATGCGAGTGAACGCGTCTTATCATCATCCCCTTCGATCGCGGCCTGCACGTCAATACGCCCTGCACGACGCCCGGAATCACCTTTGCGCGGACCAGCGCTCTTGCGGTTCGGCGGAGCCCCACCACCCGGACGACGGGAGGGAGCACGACGCTGTTCATCTTCACCCTCTGTGCCACGGCCACGCAGACGCAGGGTCTGGGCAGCAGGGGCTTCCGCACCAGCGCCAGCAGCAGGCTGCGGACGCGGCGTTGCCGGTTTGAGCGGACGAGCCGGCATGATAGCGCGTTCAGCCAGAGGCTTCAGGCGGCTAACCGGCGGTGCCAGAGTGACTTCACCCGGGATCGGCACAGCCGACACAACAGGGCCTTTGAGCTCAATCTGCTTGATGGAGTCGATACGAGACTGACGCTCGGCATCTTCAGCCTCAGCAGCAGCTGCGGCCTGCTCTTCTGCAGCGCGCTTTTCGTCTTCTTCCCGACGGCGCGCTTCTTCAGCAGCGGACAGGATCTGAATCTTTTCCTGCTCGCGCCGTTCGGCTTCGCGCCGTTCAGCCTCAGCGGCTGCTTTTGTCTGTTCCGCCAGCACACGCTGGCGCATGGCCAGTTCAGCAGCCGTCAGGGTACGACCACCCCCGGCCCGTCCACCGGCACCTCGTCCACCAGCGCTACCAGGAGTACCGGGGCCACGCTTTTTGCGCACCTCAACCTGTACAACCTTCGAGCGCCCATGGCTGAAACTCTGCCGCACGGACCCGGCATCAACCGTCCGTCCGACTTCCGAACGCCCTGCCGGTCGAAGGGACAGACGCCCCTTACCCTGATCCTGATCCTTGCCTTCGCTCATTGACCCGCCTGTTCACACCCATCCGCCGGAAAGGTCCGACGAACCCGGGAGCCACCATCGGCAACCCCCGAAAAACGCTTATTCTCACAACACAGACGCGAGGCCAGAACCCCGGCCGCCAGCGCCGCATTCACAACTCGCTCCCGCCCAAAAACCTTTGCAAGGTCTTCCGTCGAAAGCGCCTCAACCACGGGGAGGTCCCTGGCGCCCGACACGAGCCGACCAAGTTCATCTCCGCTTCCATCCGATGCGTGAACAATCACGCCAGCACGACGCTGTGTGACCCATTCCCGCACCTTCATAAAACCGCTTATGGACTGCCCGGCACGCCGTGCCAGCCCAAGAAGTTCCATCATCCGCCGGTGCAGACCTGCCTCCACCTGAGCAGACAGATCATCCGGCACCGTAACCTGGCACCGCGCGGCCCGTGCGAACACGCCGCGTTTGCGGGCCTGTTCTATCACATCCCGCCGGGCGCTCAACCATATTCCACGACCGGGAAGGCGGGCGTCCAGATCCGGCACCACAACACCCGAGGGTGACACCACAAACCGTATCATCAGGGCGGGCTGCCCCTGCTCGCGCGTTACTGCGCAACGCCGCAGGGGACCTTTCTCATCATCATACGCTTCGGGCAAATCACCACTCATTGTTCGTCAGGCCCGAAAGATCTGCTTAGCCCTCTTCCTGACCGGAAGGCTTACCCTCTTCTCCATCAAACCAGTGAGCACGTGCCGCCATGATGATCTCATTGGCAGCATCTTCCTCAATGGCATCGGATCCGAGAATCTCGACAAGCTCGTCACCAGCCAGGTCCGCGAGGTCGTCAAGGGTTTTTACACCTTTTTCACCCAACGTCACAAGCATCTGGTTTGTGAAGACCCCGAGATTGGCAATATCGTCCGTCACACCAAGCTCACGGCGCTTGGCATCAAGGTTTTCTTCCTGACGCACCAGATAGCCTTCAGCGCGCTGAACCAGCTCACTGACGACCGACTCGTCAAACCCTTCGATGCCAATCAGCTCGTCCGGATCAGCATAGGCCAGTTCTTCGATCGTGTGGAACCCTTCTGTGACCAGCAGCCCTGCAATGACGTCATCAACGTCCAGCGCTTCCACAAACAGATTGGTCCGACGACGGAATTCTTCCTGACGACGCTCGGATTCTTCAGCCTCGGTCAGGATATCAATATCCCAGCGCGTCAGCTGGCTGGCCAGACGCACGTTCTGGCCACGACGCCCGATGGCCAGCGAGAGTTGCTCATCCGGCACCACAACTTCAACGCGGCCTGCTTCTTCATCCATCACCACCTTGCTGACTTCAGCCGGAGCAAGGGCGTTCACCACGAAGGTGGCAGCCTGCGGGCTCCAGGGGATGATGTCGATCTTTTCACCCTGCAATTCGGCCACAACAGCCTGCACGCGGGAGCCGCGCATACCAACGCAGGCACCCACCGGGTCGATAGACGCATCCCGAGAGATCACGGCCATTTTCGCACGGGACCCGGGGTCACGCGCCACAGCCTTGATTTCGATAATGCCGTCATAGATTTCCGGCACTTCCTGCGCAAACAGCTTGGCCAGAAAGGCCGGATGCGTGCGGGACAGGAAGATCTGCGGCCCACGCGGTTCGTCACGCACATCATAGATATACGCACGGACGCGGTCCGAGTTGCGGAACGTTTCACGCGGGATCAGCTCATCACGGCGCAGCAGCGCTTCAGCAGAGCCGATTTCAACCATCAGGTTGCCATACTCGGTCCGCTTGACGGTGCCGTTGATGACCTCGCCTACGCGATCCTTGAACTCATTGTACTGGCGCTTGCGCTCATATTCACGCACGCGCTGAACAATCACCTGCTTGGCGGTCTGGGCAGCAATACGACCGAAATCGATCGGCGGCAGCGGATCAACCAGATACTCACCAGCCTTGATTTCCGGCTGGAATTTACTGGCGATTGCCAGCGGAATCTGCGTTTCTTCGTTCTCTACCGTGTCGACAACTTCCGTCCAGCGAGAAAGACGGACTTCCCCGGTCCGGCGGTCGATTGTCGCGCGAATATCTTTTTCGTGCCCGTATTTTGCACGACCGGCCTTCTGGATGGCCTGCTCCATGGCCTCCAGAACTTCCTCGCGCTCGATTCCCTTCTCGCGCGAGACAGCATCTGCAACCAGTAGCAGTTCAGGACGGGAAACAGAGGTATCCATACTCTCAGCTCTCCAAAGCAGGCGGCTTGATCAGTGTAACTTGCGCCCGGCCGGATCTTCTTCCCCGGCCTTGCTCTTTTCTTCTTCACCCGTCTCGGTCGGGCGCGCCATCTGCGCACTCGCCTCAATCAGGGCATCTGTCAGGACCAGTCTTGCGCGCCGGATTTCTTCCAGCGGCAGCGCGGCCTCGGTCCCATCATCCAGCCGCAGCCGGGCAATACCATCTTCCGCCCCAAGCACAACACCGGAAAACCGGCGGCGGCCATCAATCGGCACCAGCACTTCGGCCTTGGCCTGATGCCCGGCAAACCGGTTCCAGTCCTTGGCGCGGGTCAGCGGCCTGTCGATTCCCGCAGACGAGACCTCAAGAGTCCACGCCCCCGGGATGGGGTCTTCCACGTCCAGCACAGCGCCTACTGCATGGCTGATGCGTTCACAGTCTTCCACGTTGATCAGCGAACCATCGGTACGGTCAGCCATGATCTGCACGGTCGGGCTTTCACGCCCCAGTACCGCAACACGGACAATTTCATATCCCAGATCCTCCAGCGTTGGCGCCACAAGGGCGACAAGCCGGGCTTCAAGACCGGAATGAGCAGGCAGATCAGCGTCCAATGCAAAAAAGGCGGCCCGTCAAGGCCACCCCCCAAAATTCTGATTCGATGAAAGGATGATCCTTCATGTAGGGGATACACTGCCAGGCTGCAAGGGCGGAAACAGAGTCGAGCCGCCCCGGCCCGCGAATTCGTGAAAAAGAAATTAGTGGGCATGCGTTCTTTTCCGGGCTTTACCAGAAGCTCAGAACTTGCACTTTCCTGCCTGGGTATGTCTGATTGCTTCATGACTCATTCGCCTGACCCCGCATACAAGGCACAGACGGAAAAAGAGGAAAAACCTTCCCATTTCCGCCTCCTCATGGTGGCGCTGGCTACCTGCGCTCTGGTAGCCGGGGCCGGCTATCATTATTCCGGCTCCGGCACCGGGAGCAGCACCGCTCCTCTTGCCGGGGGCGCTGCAGACCAGAATAGTGACACCGCGCAGCCGCGCGACGGTGTGCAGTTGTCCCTGATTGCACCGGACAAGGCTGCGGACGCGCTGGCCATGTCCAGCTTTTCTGAAAAAGAGCAGGCCGATATTCTGGCAGCCGTGAAACGGCGGGAGTTGCGTCTGGTGGCCATGCCGATTTTTGATGCAACCGGTACAGGAGGGACTGTCACCGTGATTTGTGGAACTACGCGCCAGACCGTGCTGCTCCAGCCTAAACCAACGGTTCTCATTCTTCCCATTACAGTCGCCGGAAATGTTGATATCATTCCGTCGTCTGACCCCGGTAATGTCGGGATAGGCAGCGGTGTGGTGACCATGTTTGGCCCGCAGGCTCTGCCCATCATGCATCAGGGTGACACACTTGGCCTGACGGTGATTGCGCAATGAAAGGCCTGCTCCCGGCCCTTAACCGGCTGATGCCGCTGATGATGGTCATTTTTCTGGTGCTTGCCAGCGTCCAGATGGCTATCAGCCTGCACCTCTCGCTGGCCTCCCTGACCCACTTTATGGAGTGGTGCGCACCCGCCTGGCCTGTGCTGGCTGCCGTGGGCGGATTGCTGACAATCGGGGGGCTGTTATTTGAAACACGTGCGGAAGGGCTTGCTCGTAAGGGCCTTTTACGCCGACGGGGGTGGATGATGGACGTTCTCGCCAGACTGACCAACCGCAACGCGCTGGAAGAAATGCTGGCGCGGGAACAGCGGGAAACAACAATTGACGCCGAAGAACTGGCCGCCAACCTGCGCGCCCGCGTCATCGGGCAGGATCAGGTGTGTGAGGATATCGCCACACAGCTGCGCCGCCGTCTGGCGCTACAGGTGCGTGGCAAGCCGGTAGGCATCTTCCTGCTGGCAGGGCCGCCGGGCACCGGCAAAACCTATCTGGCCAAACAGCTGGCCCGCCAGCTTGAGCGCCCCCTGCTGCATTTTGACATGACGCAGATGAGCAGCCCGCACGCCGCCACCCAGCTTTTTGGCTCCCCTAAAGGCTATGTGGGGTCTGACACCTACGGCAAGCTGACCGGCGGCCTGAAGGAAAAGCCGGATGCCGTGGTGCTGCTGGATGAAATTGAAAAAGCCCACCCGGATGTGTTCAAAAAATTCCTGACAGCATGGAATGACGGGCACGTGACGGAAGCCTCCACCGGGCAGCAGATTTCCACCGTCCGTTGTATTTTTGTGCTGACCTCCAACATCGCCACCGATGCGCTGACGGAAATTGCCGACCGCCTGCACAATGACCCTGACCGCATGCGCGCCGAGTCGGTCGAGGCACTGCGTCAGGCTGGTTTTGCGCCGGAAGTGCTCAACCGTCTGGACCGCATCTTTGTGTTCCGCGCCCTGAAGGGGCTGGATATTGCCCGCGTTTCCGCGCTGGAAATTGAAGGCATGATTGAAAGCTACGGCCTGAAAGTCGAAACCGGCGGGATTGATGCCGGCCTGCTGATTGATGTGATGCGCCGCCAGAGCCGCATGGGCGATTCGGCCTCCGCACGAGATCTGGTGCGCTCCATTGAAGACATGATTAGTGAATCGCTGATTGTGGCCCGCCAGCAGGGTGCTGAGATGGTCCGCATCGTGCGGGAAGATGACGGCACGATTACCGCCAAGATTGCGGATGGCACGCCCGATAATGGTGACGCCATTCATGCCCGCCTGACACCCTAAGGCCAGTCTTCCCGACTGGCCTCACCTTCCGCCTTTGAACTGTGTGAACTGAGCAACCCGGCATGTCCGCTTTTACCCGCCTCTGGCAACGGGCGCCCCTGTGGCGCACCGCCCTGATTACCACCGGTGTGTGCGGGGTGTTTTCCGTGCTGTTCCCGGCCCCCTGGCTGGCCAACCGGCTGCCTTATTATGGCACCCTGACCTCCAAGGTCGGCCATATGCTGGGTCGTTCTGCCACCACGCCGGACGCGGCATCAAACGAGCAGGAAGGACGGCGCATGATCTCTCAGCCGCCCATGGATGCGCAGTTTGAAGGCATTATTCCGTTTGCCGGGCGGCAACTCCCGCTCCCTGCGGGGAAGTGGCATCCGGTCCTGAACTATCAGGATGACGTTGACCACGGGGAGGTGCTGACCTCCATCTTCGTGCGTTCAGAACAGGGGGCCGTCACCGGCTTCATCATTGCGCAGGCAACGACGCAATCTCTCCCGACGTCTGAAACAGAACAGTTGCCAGCCCAGTGCCACAACACCTTCAACTTTACGGTGGGAGACCTGCCGCAGGACGGCAACCGGACAGAATGCTGGATGACGTCCCCCATCAAGGTGGCCAACAATCTGTTCCTCACATCCAATCAGGCGCTGCAGGGTATGATGAGCAGCCCGCTCTTCATCCCGCCTGCCCTGCAACGGCTGGGCATGATGGGCTTTCAGCTTCCGCCAGTGCTGGTGGATGCGGCATGGACGCGCATTGAAAAAAGCAAATCTGGAAAAGGCGTGGATTTTGCGACCATTCACACCCTGATCAGCCCGGCGCTGCCCGGCCCGAAAGCGACTGTGCCGGGCTCACCGGAGAACTGGTCACACGGTGGCATGGCGGACGCGCCGGTGGTGGCTGATTTTGTAGGCCGGACCGATAGCTGGCTGAAAGGCTGGCTGCCGTATCTGCGTAAAAGCTATAAAGGCGAGATGGACAGCAGCATTCCTCTGCCACCCGGCATTGCCGTGGACCCCGGCTTTCATAGCTAAAACCGGCTAAGCGATGCTGTAGGCGGCATTAGGCCGCCTACAGCGTCTGTCAGGCTGGCAGATCGTCCCGCAGGACTTCTGAAGAGACTTCCACCAGAAAATCCAGCACCGTACGGGTGCGGAGCGGCAGTGTACGCGGGCCGGTATGCACGGCATAGAAGGGCAGGTTGGGAATGCGCCAGTCCGGAAAAAGCCGGACCAGCTTGCCTTCCTCTACACCCTCACGCACCTGAAATTCCGGCAGCAGGCCAATCCCGATATCTGCCAGAACGGCGGACAGAACAGCCTCGCTACTATTGGCGCGGAACACGGTGGACGGCGCAATCACGCTCTCTTCCTCGTCCCGGAAGAGGTGCCAGTCATGTCGGCCGCCGCCGTAATTATAGACAATGGCCGGATATTCCGGGAGATCGCGGGGGTGCTGCGGTGTGCCACAGCGGGCCAGACAGACTGGAGATGCCACCAGCCACTTGCGGACAACACCCAGTTTGCGGGCAATCAGGGAGCCTTCGGCAATATCCCCAACGCGCACGGCCAGATCCAGCCCTTCTTCCACCAGATCCCCAAATCCATCGCGGATCACGACTTCGACGGAGAGATCGGGGTGCCGTTCCAGCAGTTCACCCAGACGGCTGGTGAAATACAGCCCGAACGCCGTTGTCATCCCCAACCGGACCAGACCGGAGACTGATGCCCGCCGGCGACCGAGAACGGTTTCCGCCGTTTCCAGAATTTCCAGCACTTCATACGCATGCGGAAGCAGGCTGCGCCCGTCTTCCGTCATCATCAGGCTGCGGGTGGTGCGCGCAAACAGCGTTGTGCCGTAATGGGCTTCCAGCAACGCAATATGGCGGGAAATCGTCGGTTGACTAACCCCTGTCTCTCGCGAAACAGCGGAAAAGGAGCCTGTGGCCGCTACGCGGACAAAGCTGTGCAATGCTGAAAGAAGATCCATTCAATCCCGGACTTTTTTGCAGAGATTCCGCCATAATCCGCCGCCACCCTCAGGATATATCGGACCCGGACAGGCCGGTTCCTGCGCCGCATCCACACCCTCAGACAGAAACAGATGATAACCTAAACCTATCAGGTTATTTGTGTCATTTGTGACGCATGCTCCAAAGAGAGACAATATAGTGAGTTCTCTGCCCCGCCATGCCCTTAGCGCATTGGCAGGCGGGTTTAACGCCGCCGGATATGGGGTTGAGAGAGTTTTTTCTCGGCCATCCGCGCCAGACGCACAAACGGCAGACCAAGCAGAAGATACGCCCCGCCCACCATCAGCCCCGTGCCAAAGTAATCAAAATAGGTTGAGGACAGCCGGATATAGGTCTGCGTCAGCTCTGTCAGCGTAATCACGCTGACCAGCGAGGAGTCCTTGAGCAGGGAAATGAAGTCGTTCGTCATAACCGGCATCACCAGCCGGAAGGCCTGCGGCACAACGACGTACCGGAGCGCCTGCACGTGCGTCATGTTCAGCGCGAGGGCTGCTTCCATCTGCCCGCGTGCCACGGACTGCAAACCGGCCCGGTAATTTTCCGCTTCATACGCGGCGTAATTCAGCCCAAGCGCCAGCACCCCGGCCACAAAGGGTGTCAGGTTCAGGCCGCATTGCGGCAGACCGTAAAAAATCAGCAAAATCTGGATCAGCAGCGGCGTACCACGCACAATCTCGACATAGAGCGAGGAAAGCGTGGCCAGCGGAGCCGGGCCGTAGAGCCGCAGCAGGGCAAGCGTCAGCCCCAGCCCGACAGCCAGCACCATGGCACACAGGGAAACCAGAAGCGTCAGCACCGCCCCTTTGGCCAGCAGCGGCAGGAAGCTGGCATAGCGCGCCACTTTGGCGTGCCAGCCTGAGGAACCGTGCAGGGCGGCTACGTAATCATTCCAGCTTGTCGGCTCAATGGCCGGTGTAGACGCATCTTCAGCCCAGGCCGCTGTTTGCGGCGTCCACAAATTCCAGCGCACCAGAATACGATGCAGGCTGCCATCTTTCTTCATGGCCGTCAGGGCGGTGTTCACCTGCTCCCTCAGGGCAGCGTTCTTCCCTTTGGCAAAGGCAATGCCGTAGGACACCGTGCCAATCGGCTCACCCACTACCTGAAGGTCGGGGTTGGTCGCGCCGTAATACTGGGCAATCGGGCCGTCAATCAGCACCGCGTCGGTGCGACCGTTGACCAGATCCATAAAAACGTTGGTTTCTTCATCATAGGTGCGGACCTGCGCCTGAGGATGATTGGCCAGAATCCGCTCTGCCTGCGTCGCCTTCATCGTGCCGATCACATGGCCGTCCAGCGCTTCCAGCGTGGAGAGAGCCGGCCCGTTGCGCCGCACCACAATCCGCTCGGACGTGACATAATAGGGAACGCTGAAATCAATCCCCTCCGCGTGCTCGGGCGTGATTTCAATACCGCAGATGACCATCTCATACAGGCCACGCTGGAGGCCCGGGATCAGGCCATCCCAGTCATTCTGCACAAATTGCAGGGACTTGCCGAGATGCTCGCCCAGAGACTGCATCAGGTCATATTCAAAGCCGGTCAGCCGGGACTGGTCATTGGGGTCATGAAACGTGTACGGCACATCCGCGGAGGCATCTGCCCCCCAGCGCAAAGGCTGTTCCGCACGGGCAGCCTGAGGGGCCACGCCCCCTGCTCCGGCCAGCAGCACCAGAACCATTGCGCACATAATCCACTGCGGAACCGTTAAAAAACGGACCAGATGGCGCCGCATGCCGTGTTTCACAAAACAGTCCTCAAAAAGCGCCGTGTCCGATCATCCGCCGGGTTCACACACAGAGTTTCCGGTGGGCCAGATTCAATAATGTGGCCGCCATCCATATAAACGATTGTGTCCGAGGCCACCTGCGCAAAACGCATATCGTGCGTCACAATAATCTGCGTCATGCCTTCATCATCCAGCTTGCGCATTACGCCCAGCACTTCCTCCGCCACAATGGGGTCCAGTGCCGAGGTCGGTTCATCATACAGCATGATCTCCGGCCGCATGGCCAGCGCGCGGGCAATGGCTGCCCGCTGCTGCTGCCCGCCGGAGAGAGAAACAGGGTAACGCTGCGCCACCCGGCCCAGCCCGACTTTTTCCAGCAGAGCCATGGCTTCATCCCGCTCGGCAGGCCCGGTCTCGCGCTTTACAACACGCGGGCCAAGCAGGACGTTATCCAGCACGCTCAGATGCGGGAAAAGATTAAAACTTTGAAAAACCATGCCCACATGGGTGCGGAGCCGGTGGGCCACCTGCTCATCCGCACGCCGCCAAGGCCCGCCATCCCGCGCAATGGTAACACCCATGGCGTTGATGGTGCCACGGTCGGGAATTTCCAGAAAATTCAGGCAGCGCAGAAACGTCGATTTCCCGCAGCCCGAAGGGCCGATGATGGAGACCAGCTCCCCCTTGCGGACCTGAAGGGAGACGCCCCCCAGAATGGCACCGTCTCCAAAGCTTTTGTGAATATCCTGTGCGTCGAGCACAACAGGTTCATTTTCAAGGCAAAAAGCCGGCCCGGAGTTATCCGGGCCGGCATTCTGATGTCCCGATGGAACAAGAAAGTCGTCAGGCAGCTTTGGTCATCCCACGCAACACATACTGAAGGATGCCACCATGCCGGTAATACTCAACTTCGTCCAGTGTATCGACGCGGCACAGAAGCTCCACATCCTGCGTGGATCCATCAGCCCGCGTAATCGTCATGGTCACGTCCATGCGCGGGGTGATTTTTTCCAGACCGTTGATGGTGATGGTCTCATCACCCTTCAGGTTCAGGGTCTGGCGCGTCACGCCATCCTTGAACAGCAGGGGCAGCACGCCCATGCCTACAAGGTTGGAACGGTGGATACGCTCAAAGCTTTCTGCAATCACAGCCTTGATGCCCAGCAGCAGGGTGCCTTTGGCCGCCCAGTCACGGGAGGACCCCATGCCGTATTCCTTGCCGCCGAACACAACCAGAGGGGTGCCCTCTTTCTTGTATTCCATGGCGACATCATAGATCGCGCCTTCCTTGCCATCCGGGAAGTGCTTGGACAGTCCCCCTTCCGTGCCGGGCAGCATCTCGTTCTTGATGCGGATATTGGCAAAGGTGCCACGGACCATCACGCGGTCATTCCCGCGGCGTGAGCCGTAGGAGTTGAAGTCCCGCGGTTCCACACCGTGTTCCATCAGATACCGGCCAGCCGGAGAGTCTTTCTTGATGGCACCGGCAGGAGAGATATGGTCGGTCGTGATGTTATCACCCAGCAGCGCCAGAATGCGGGCGTTCTCAATGTTGCCCGGCGCGGTGGGTTCGTGCGTGATGTCCTTGAAGTACGGCGGATCCTGCACGTAGGTGGATTTGGAATCCCACTTGTAGGTTTCAGACCCGGTGGCCACCTTGAGGTCCTGCCACTCTTTGGTGCCCTTTGACACGTTCTTGTAGCGGTTGATGAACTCTTCACGGTTGATGGACGAGCCGATCAGATCCGCAATTTCCTTGTTGGAAGGCCAGATATCTTTCAGATAAACGGGCTTGCCATCCTGGGACGTGCCCAGCGGCTCCGTGGTGATATCTTTCCGCATGGTGCCCAGCAGAGAGTAGGCAACCACCAGCGGCGGGCTGGCCAGATAGTTAGCGCGCACGTTGGGAGAAATACGGCCCTCAAAGTTACGGTTACCAGACAGAACAGACACCGCAACGAGGTTGTTGTTCTCAATGGCGTCCACAATGTGAGACGGCAGCGGGCCGGAGTTCCCAATACAGGTGGTGCAGCCATACCCCACCGTGTTGAAGCCCAGTGCGTCCAGATCTTCAGACAGTTTGGAACGGTCCAGATAGTCCGTCACCACCTGAGAGCCGGGAGCCAGAGAGGTCTTCACCCACGGTTTCGGCTTCAGGCCAAGAGCGCGCGCCTTGCGGGCCACCAGACCTGCGGCAATCAGCACCGCCGGGTTGGAGGTGTTGGTGCAGGAAGTGATTGCAGCGATGACAATATCGCCCTGACCAATTTCGTAATTGGTCCCGGCCACCGGCACTTTCTTGTTCGCGTCGTTCGCCGGCACGCCCAGAGAAGAAGTCAGCTCTTTTTCAAACGCCGTCTTGGCTTCCTTCAGCACCACGCGGTCCTGCGGGCGTTTGGGGCCGGAGATGGACGGCACAACCGTGGACAGGTCGAGTTCCAGAATATCGGTAAAGACCGGTTCCGGCGTTTCTGCTGTGCGGAACATATCCTGCGCACGCAGATATTCTTCCGTCAGTTTAATGCGGTGTTCGTCACGGCCGGTTTCACGCAGGAAGTCCAGTGTGAGCGTATCAACCGGGAAGAAACCGCAGGTTGCGCCATATTCCGGAGCCATGTTGGCAATGGTCGCACGGTCAGCCACCGGCAGGTGGTCCAGAGCCGGGCCAAAGAACTCAACAAATTTGCCAACCACGCCTTTTTTGCGGAGCATCTGCGTGACTGTCAGCACCAGATCGGTTGCCGTCGCACCCTCAGGCATTTTGCCCGTCAGGCGGAAACCGATCACATCCGGCACCAGCATGGCAATCGGCTGGCCGAGCATTGCGGCTTCAGCCTCAATCCCGCCAACACCCCAGCCCAGCACGCCAAGGCCGTTGATCATGGTGGTGTGGCTATCCGTGCCATACAGTGAGTCCGGATAGACATATTCTTTGCCATCCACATCCGCCGTCCAGGCAACCTGCGCGATGTATTCCAGGTTCACCTGATGGCAGATGCCCGTATCCGGCGGCACGACCGAGAAATTCTCGAACGCTTCCTGACCCCAGCGCAGGAACGCATAACGCTCACCATTGCGCTCGAATTCCAGCGTGATGTTTTTCTGCAGCGCGTCCTGCGAGCCGTAGACGTCCACCATCACGGAGTGGTCAATCACCAGATTGACCGGCACCAGAGGGTTCACCTTCTGGGGGTTGCCGTTCAGCTTCACAATCCCGTCGCGCATGGCAGCAAGGTCAACCACTGCCGGCACACCGGTAAAGTCCTGCATCAGAATGCGAGAGGGCTTGAACGGCACCTCTTTGCTGCTGTGGCCTTCCGGCAGCCAGCCAGCAATCGCCTTGGCGTCATCCACACTGTAGGAATGGCCGTCTTCAAAGCGCAGCACATTTTCCAGCAGCACTTTCAGCGAAACAGGCAGACGGCTGACGTCGCCGATGGTCTTTGCCGCTTCCGGAATGGAAAAATAATGATAGGTCTTGCCATCAACCGAGAGCGTGCGACCTGTCTTGAGTGAATCGTGCCCAACCGTCTTCATAGTTACCCTTCTCCCCGATCACAGCCGATGGCTGGTGATACGTTCCGGAGCCGGCACGCCGCCAGGTGCGGCGTTTTGCGCTCACCCGGTCTTCCGGGCGGCCGGCTTGATATCCCGATGACGTTAGAACATACCGGCAGTCTGGCGCGGCACAAGCGGGCTGGCGACCACGAGAACGCGAGCAGGCCCGCTTTGGCGGTGTTTAACTGGTAACAATAAGGAGAAGTCCCATCTCCGAGCTTTCTTCAGAGCCCTCACCCCGGCTGGTGGCAGAGTCTCTCTCGGTTTTCCGGGGGGATCGGCTGGTGCTGGATGATGTCAGCCTGACGCTGGAGCGCGGCGGCGCACTGCTGCTGACCGGCCCCAATGGCGCCGGAAAGTCCACTTTACTGCGGGTTCTGGCCGGATTACGCCGCCCGGATGGCGGCGCGTTGCTGTGGGACGGAGAGCCGATTACGGAGGACCGCACGGCCCATGCAGCCCGCGTGGCGTATCTGGGGCATCAGGATGCGTTAAAGCCCAGCCTGACGGTGCGGGAAAATCTGGCGCTGTTCGCCCGCGCCGGCGGTGGGGACATGGATGCCGCCCTGAAAGCCGTGGATCTCCTGCACCTTTCCACCCTGCCTGCCCGCCTGCTATCTGCTGGCCAGAAGCGCCGCACGGCCCTCGCCCGCGTCCTTCTGGCGCAGGCTCCGCTGTGGCTGCTGGATGAACCCAGCCTCGGGCTGGACGCCGCCGCTGTCGAGCTGCTGGGGGAGGCCATTGCCACCCACCGCGCACAAGGCGGCCTTGTGGTCGCCACAACGCATGTGCCTCTGCCTTTAGGGGAAGTCAGCCATCTGGCTCTGCCCGGCATGCCAGACCAGAGTCGTGGCTGGTGGGGTGCTGACGAGACTGATCTGACAGGAGACGCCGCATGATGGGCCTGTTTTGCGCTCTGATTGCCCGAGACCTGCGGCTGGCCCTGCGGCACGGGGCCGACACACTGGGCGCGGTTCTCTTCTTTATCCTAACGGGCACACTGTTCCCGTTAGCACTTGGCCCCTCGCCGGACCTGCTGCGCCATATGGCTCCCGGTATTATCTGGGTCTGCGCCCTGCTGGCCGCCCTGCTGCCGCTGGACCGTTTGTTTGGCGCGGAACTGGAAGATGGATCGCTTGATCAGCTCCTGCTGCTGGGCCTGCCGCCCTCACTGGTGGCCCTCGCCAAAATCACCGCGCACTGGCTGACCACCGGTGTGCCTCTGTTGGTGGCCGCCGTGCCTTTGGCCATCATGCTCGGCCTGCCCACGTCCACCCTGCCTATTTTGCTGGCGGGGCTGCTGCTGGGGTCCATGGTGCTGTCTCTTATCGGCGGCATGGGGGCATCTATTGTGCTGGGAGCCCGACGCGGCGGTGTGCTGTTGCCCCTGCTGGTTCTGCCGCTCATTACGCCTGCGTTGATTTTTGGCGCCGCTGCCATTGATGCCGCCCGCACCGGGCTGCCCTGGGCACCAGATCTGGAATTGCTGGGGGCCTTTCTGGCCGCCGCCATTCCCCTGTGCCCGCTGGCAGCCGGAGCGGGGCTACGCGCTGCGGTGGAATAACCCCACTCGCAGCCCCTTAGGGGGCCGGGTTGGAGTGCACCTGATGGATGGCGTTGATTTTCTCTTCCAGCTCCGGTGTGATCTGCACCTTCACTGAGGTCAGAGCCGTCATAAGCTGCTCCACGCTGGTGGCACCGATGATGTTGGAGGTCACAAACGGGCGGGAGGTCACAAACGCCAGTGCGAATTGCACAGGGTCAATCCCCTCGGCCTTCGCAAGATTCATGTAAGCTTCCACCGCGACATCCACACCCGGCTTTTCATAACGCTGCCCGCGATTAAACAGGGTGGTGCGCGCCCCCGCAGGCCGGGCGCCGTTCAGATATTTTCCGGTCAGATAGCCTTGCGCCAGCGGGGAATAGGCCAGCAGACTGACCTTCTCCCGCACCGCCATTTCCGCCAGACCAATTTCGAAAGTTCGGTTGATCAGATTATAGGCGTTCTGAATGGATGCTACGCGGGGTGCCCCGTCTTTGGTGCAGGCCAGAGACTTCGCCACACCCCATGCCGTTTCATTCGACAAGCCGACATGCCGGATCTTGCCTTCCGCCACGAGGTCTCCCAACATACCCAGCGTTTCTTCCAGCGGCACTTCATCGGCGTCTGAAACGGTTGTAAAAGTTGTCCCACCCTCGCCAAACAAACCGATTTTCCGATCCGGCCAGTGCAGCTGATAAAGGTCGAGATAATCCGTACCCAGCCGCCGCAGGGAATGCTCCAGCGCATAACGAATCTGGCGCGGGGTCAGCCGTGCTTCCTCACCACCGGGCCGGAACCACGGGGAGGAACTGCGCCCGACAACTTTGCTGGCCAGAATAATCTTGTCCCGGCTACCACGGGCTTTCAGCCAGCTACCCACAATGGTTTCCGTCGCCCCATAGGTCTCGGCACGCGGTGGAATGGAATAAAGCTCGGCGGTATCAATAAAGTTGACGCCATGCTCCAGCGCCAGATCCAGCTGCGCGTGCCCTTCCGCTTCCGTATTCTGCTGGCCAAACGTCATGGTGCCCAAACAGATTTCACTAACCAGAATGCCGGTGCGGCCAAGTTCACGATACTGCATGCCATAGTCCCTTCGGAGTGTTTGAAGAAAATTGTATCCCGAAACGGCTAATCTTCCCAGCGGAGACCCTGAGAAGAACCGCCGCACACTTCCGCCAGCGCAGTTCTGAAAGTGTCTGAATTCTGAAAAAATATTTAGCCAGTTGCCGGACAGAACGCTGACACCCGCCCAGCTCTTCACAAACCCGATAGCGTCCTGCCTGCCTCATAACGGCACCGCATATGCAGGCCTACAGGTGTCTTACCGGGGCTGTTAGAGTCTGCGATCTCAAACAGTTGTGGAGAAACCGAATGCTGGACACTGTCCTTTTTTCACCCAAACAGGTTCAGGAGCTCATCTCCACGGGCAACGCCGTTTTTATTGACGTGCGTGACCGCAAGGATTTTGAGGCCGGCCACCTGCCCGGTGCCGTCAATATGCCGGATATTTTCACCTATCTTGCAGAAACGACGGATGACGGCCTCAAGACCCTTCAGGACAAATTTGTTGACCTGTTCTCGGACTATGGTCTGGACGGCAAGAAAACAGCCATCATTTACGAGGACGCCCTGCATACACGCTATGGCGGGTCATGCCGTGGTTACTGGATTCTAAAATATCTGGGCTACCCGAAAGTGGGCATTCTTGATGGTGGCCTGATGGCGTGGAAACAGGCTGGTGGCGCTCTGACAACAGAAACCACAAAGCCTGAACGAACAGTTTTCCCAATCAGCATTCAGCCACACCTGATGGCAACGTATCAGGATGTTCTGCACGCGCTGACGAACCCGAACGTCAAACTGCTGGACAACCGGGACAAAGTGGAATGGCTGGCAGAAAGCTCATCCCCTTACGGTGTGGACTTCGCCCCGCGCAAAGGCCGCATTCCGGGCGCTGTGTGGATCGAATGGTATGACTTCATGAAAGTTTCTGACGGACAGGCGTCTTTTCGGTCCAAAGAGGACATTCTTGAACTCGCCGCATCCCGCAGCCTGCAACCAGATGATGATATCATCATCTACTGCTTTAAAGGGGCACGGGCCGCCAACACTTATGTTGCGCTCTCTCAGGCTGGTTTCAAAAAGCTGCGGATTTATATGGGGTCCTGGAACGAATGGTCCCGTAACCCGGAACTACCGATTGAGGGGGGCATTCCCAAAGCGGCCGCTCCTTTAGAAAACGCATAAGAAAAAGCCCCGGTTACAGATGCGTAACCGGGGCCAGCTCTCAAACCAGCGTTTTATTTTGCCTGCGGAGCAGCCGCAGCCTGCTGTGGCACCGCCTGAACATTGACGGACGCATAACGCACGGCGTTTTCCGCGTCCCGCAAAGCTTCACTCGCTTTATACGGATTGCTCTTAATGAATTTGGCCGCTCTGGCCACATCCTTGCGGGTCTGCTCAAGCGGCACTGCGGCAATAATATAGTCTGCATCAATCCCGGAAACTTTCAGCACATCTCCGGCCCGCG
>NZ_LHZC01000042.1 GCF_001580615.1 Acetobacter malorum | reverse complement strand
GGTAAAATGGGCATTCTCTCCGTGACCATCCGGGCGGCTGGCCCTTACAGTGTCCAGCCCCGGCAGGTTGAAGAAACAAAAGTTCGTTCTGCCTGATTTTCAGACTTTTTAATGCTTAGTGGCAGGCTCTATCCTAACGGGTAGAGCCTGTTTTTTTATGGGACGTCTTTTCGGATGAAGTCCTGAAAATATCGAGGAAAAAAATTCCTCCGAGTGCAGTCTGAGCCGTGTCGGCTATTCGTGCCGAAGGGTGACAACCAGAACGTCGCGATACGCCGGGTGGGCTGGGTCAACTGGCTGCACCGGTGTCACACCATGATAAACCCGGCTGTCATTCACCAGTGCCGTATCCATAGGGTCTGTCAGCGTAAAGCTGCCGACGGGCTGGCGGTTGAGGTCATGAATGGTCGTCTCGCCACGGGCAATATTTTCCCGGCGCACCATCATCACACACACCCAGTCCACGCCATCACGGTGCAGTCCTTCCGGAGTGGGGCGTCCGGCTGAATCCGGGCTCGCTTCAATCCGGAACTGATGCACTTCCGCATGCCAGGCCACCGGGCGCTGTGTCTGCGGCGTCAGATCATCCGCAATATGTTGCGTTAGTCGGAGCACTGCGAGCAGCGCCGGGTGTTCGACTATGGCGGGGGTAATGGCCTTGAACCAGCGTTCAATCCCGCCATTCAGTGTGTTGTAATCCCGGCTCTGATAATGCGGCTGATGCGGCTTTCTCAGAATCTGGTCTTCCGTCAGGGTAAAGGTCGCATGGCGGCGGCGGCGGTAACGGCCTCCATCCGCCATGTAGCGATCAACCCCCAGATGGTTCCAGCTCTCCGCAAACTCCTCCCATCGCTCCATCCCGAATTGCTCCAGAAGCGGGCGGATGGCGGCGGCCTGCTCATAGGCAAAGCCGTTCTGGCCCAGCGGCACTTCAAGAGCTGCCAGCGGTTTTAAGGCCGCTGGCGGGAGGGAGTGCGGGAGGGTGTCAGGCATGGGGCGGACCTTCTCCAAATGCAGCAGCAGGGGAGCTTTCATCTTCAGGCTTTTGCAGGCCTGTGTCAGATTTTTCTGCGGCTTCAATCGCCTTTTTTTCTTCAGCGGAGGGCTGAGGCACAGGCTCAGGGGCGGTAGATTTGGGCTGCTGCACATGGGCGGCTGGCGTGAGTGTATCCGGCACATCGTCCACGGCCAGATGCATGCTGTTGCCCGGTGGCGTGGTGTAATAGGATGTCGGTGTGTAGAATTTCACCCCGGCCTCAACCATCAGGTTGGCCAGACGACGGTAGAATTCGCGCTGCACCTTCCATTTCATCATGGGGGCAGTTTTGATGGCCCCGACCAGCACAGCCCCGTTGCTGTCCGTCTTATCCACACCCAGATCAGCATAATCCGAGAAGATCATGTGGCTGAAGGCGTCCTCGGTGCGCATCTGAGCCACAACGCTGGCCATCAGCTTTGCGACTTTCACGGAGTCTTCGCTCAGATCCAGCACCTGTTTGACGATAATCTGGTTGAAGCCGCGGCCCGTGTTGGCAATGGATGTCACGGAAGAGAACGGGATGATGTGCAGGTCACCATCAATGGAGCGCACACGCAGCGTCCGGATGGACAGATGTTCCACCGTGCCGGAAACGCCCCCGGTTGTGACCCAGTCGCCGACCTGAATGGCATCTTCCGCCAACATGAAGAAGCCGGTGATAACGTCCTTCACCAGACTCTGGGAACCGAAGGACAGACCCACACCCATAATTCCCGCACCCGTCAGCAGCGGCGTGACGTTAATGCCAATCTGCGAAAGGGTGGTGACCGAAACCACGATGATGATGATGGCCAGCAGCACGGTACGGATAATAGGCAGCACGGTGCGCAGACGTGTCGCGCGGGACGCCTGCGAGGATGAGGTGTAGCGGTCGATCTGCTTGTTCAGCAGGCCATTGATGACTTCCCACGCCAGCGCGGCAATGGTTGCCCCGATGGCCAGACTGAGGGCCGCCCCGACCAGACGTGAGCCCAGCGGAGAGTGGAAGAAGAACTGGAAGCTCGGTAGGCCCCAGCTCTGCGCGATGATCACGCAGGTCATGAACACAATGACAATGGTCAGCACACGGCGGACGAACGGGTAGTAATAATCCGCCCGCTTCTGCAAGCCGGGATATTCTGCCTCAACCGTATCACTAATCCGGAACAGACGGTCCTGCATGCCATAGGCCAGCACGGCCACCAGACGGGACAGCACCAGAAAGGCAAAGGTCATGCCCGTGCCGCGCAGGATCCATTGATACCCGCCTTTGAGATGCGCCGCCCAGACGAACCACAGCGCGATATCCAGAAACAGAACCGGAATCCACCAGAAGCGCGCGATGGTGCCAACAAAGGCCCAGAAGGCTTTTTTGCGCATGTTGTCGGAGGGTTGCAGCGCATTGGCCACAATATGGCGGACCCGCCAGATGAACGCGGCAATAATCAGATGCTGGATCAGCACCACCGCGCGCAGCATGGCTTCCGTGCCACGGGGGGCCAGATTGAACTCGCTCCCCAGTGTAGACAAACAGATGACCAGTGAGGGCGCTGCCACCAGCACGTTCCACCAGCGGGTGAGCATCCGTGCGGTGTCGTCTTTGGCCGGAGCCAGACGGATGGCGGGGGAGCGGGGAGCCAGAGCGGTTTCAACCAGCAGATACAGGCAGCGCGCCACCACGTAGGCGTTGGTCAGCGTGATGGTCACGGTGCTGGCCTGCTGGGTGGTGGTCAGGAATTCTGCCCCCAGATACCCCAGACCCAGGAAGACCGCGACGGGCAGCAGCTTGAGCAGAAAATGCAGGATATTGTACGGAACCCGGATGAGGTAGCGCATCACCTCATTGCGGCGGCGCTGGTCATCCGCGCGGGTTTTGGTGTTGTCACCATCCGGGGTGGAGGTGGCAGCCTGCACATTTTCCACCGCAACGGCGGCTTCCTGCTTCCGCTCACGCGTTTCGGCATGGGCCGTCACAGAGTTCAGCGGTTTTTTGAGCAGCAGGCTTGTTGCCCGTTCCAGAGCAAGAGCCACCAGCATGATGATCAGGGCGCGACTGAACGCGTCAATCAAAGTCTGACGAGACTGCGGATTGCTGATTTGCTGGTGGAACCACGTGCCGACTGACCGCAGATCCTTAAACAGCGCTGTAAAGTTCTGGGTGTACCCCCGCATGGAGGTTGTCAGGCCGCTCAGCTCGGAGTTGACGTCACTGTCAATCACAGCGGTGGGGTTGGGTTTTTTGGCGGCAGGCGCTGCGGCGGGTTGCGCAACAGGCAGGCCTTTGGCCATGAGCGTCAGGGTATTGGTAAAATCCTGCCGCTTCTTGGGGTCATTCAGCACGCTGAGGAGCTGTTCCGCATCCTGACGGCTGAGGTTCCCTGTAGAGGCTGTTGCTGCAGGGGCGGCAGCAGGGGCCGTATCAGCAGCCAGAGCCGGGCTGTTCAGCCGGGGCGCAATCCCGAAAACCAGAAGGCAGACAAAGCAAAGCCCGAGGGCAAATCTGGCTAGAGAAAAAGGTGGAGAAGCCGTGAGGGCTCGGGTCGTGCTCTGGTGCAGGCTCTCTGCCGCCATGGCGTGCCGTATCCTTGTTTAAAATGTCGGTCAGGAAAGGGGCACACTACGGCCCCCTGTGTGAAATAAAGGGTAAGGGGCAAATCTGGCGGTAACAAGGTGCGCGGCCGAAGGCCTGATGTGCCGCCAGATAGGGAATTACATCCGGCGGTCGAATGTGACGATCTGGCTGTTTTCCGCCCGGAGGACCAGCGTTCCGGCAATCAGATCATGCAGCCCCTGCTTCTGGCGCGTGAAGGCCACCATCAGCACGCCAATATGGAGGATGGGGAAGGAGATGAACGCCTTGATCAAAAACCGCACTGTAGCCCGCGCAATGGAAATGCGCTCGCCCTGCAGGGTCGTGACTTCCAGCTGACACAGGCGCTTGCCCGGTGTGGCGCGGAAGCGGGAGGACTCAAACAGAATGAAATACAGGGCGGGCACCAGCGCCATCAGGAGCCCCGGCAGATGCCAGTGACCGACCTGAATATGGGGGATGAGCACGGAAATAGTGTCAGGCTGCACGCGTTGCGCAATGTCCACCACATCCACGGTCTGGCCGGAACTGTCGGGGATGGGGAGTTCTTCCCACCGGACTTTGAAGTCCGGCAGGATGAAATATCCCAGAACAGCATCCATCGCAGTGAGGATGATGCTGTCGATGAGAAATGCCCAGACACGCCACCAGAACCCGGCATAAATCCAGACGGGCGGGCTACCGCTCCCTTGTGGGAAGCCTGCCCCGTTTTGTGCGCCAGAAGGTTGCCCCCAGCCGGGAGGAAAAGCGGAAGAAGACATCAGGCCTGTTCCTTAAAGCGCAATAAAGCGCGGTCAGCTCCGGTATGATCCATTGATATCAATATAGCCGTGGGTCAGGTCACAGCTCCAGGCGCGGGCTGTGCCATCGCCGAGGCCGAGATCCACGTCGATGTCGATTTCATGACCCTTCATGTGGGCCACAACCGGCGCCTCATCATAGCCGGGCACAACAGTGCCTTCACGCGCAATACAGACGCCGCCGATGGAGACAGACAGTGTATCACGGTCTGCCGGTTCCCCGCATTTGCCAACGGCCATCACAACGCGGCCCCAGTTGGCGTCTTCCCCCGCGACAGCGGTTTTCACCAGCGGAGAATTGCCAATAGCCATGGCGACGCGCCAGGCGGAGTCGTCAGAAACGGCACCGGTTACGGTGATGGTCATGAGCTTGGTCGCACCCTCGCCATCACGAATAACAAGCTGGGCCAGATCATGCAGTACGGCCTGCAGGGCTTCCCGGAAGTCCGACAGGGCGGCAGCGTTGGCCTGCGTGGTGGCGGAAAGTTCATCATTGCCAGCGGCTCCCGTGGCAAACAGCAGCACCATGTCGGAGGTGGAAGTGTCCGAATCAACCGTGATGCAGTTGAAGGTCGTTTTAACGCCTTCGGACAGCAGGGCTTGCAGAACAGGGGCTGGTAGGGCGGCATCGGTAGCGACAAAAGCCAGCATGGTGGCCATGTCCGGCGCGACCATGCCGCTGCCTTTGGCGATGCCCTGAATAATAACGTCGGTGCCGTTCAGCTTTGCAGTGCGCACGGCGGCCTTGGGGAAGGTATCCGTGGTCATGATGCCACGGGCAGCAGCTTCCCACCCATTTGCAGAAAGCGCGTCATGCAGGGCCGGGAGGGCCGCTGTCATGCGCTCATGTGGCAGAATTTCACCAATAACGCCCGTGGAGGCGAGATAAACCGCCTGCGGCGTGCAGCCAGCAAGCTGGGCGGCTGCCTCAGCCGTGGCCTTACAGGTTTCACGGCCAGCACGGCCGGTGAAAACATTAGCGTTCCCGGCATTGACCACGAGGGCGCGGGCTTCCCCTGTGGGGAGGTTATCGCGGCACCAGTCAACCGGTGCGCCGGGGCATTTGGAACGGGTAAACACACCGGCCACCGTGGTGCCCGGTGTAAATTCGGCCAGAACAAGATCAGTCCGGCCTTTGTAGCGAATGCCAGCTTCAGCCGCGCCAAGGCGCACCCCGCGCACCTCCTTCAGTTCCGGAAGAGGCCGTGCGAGGGGGGAGACGGGGAGAGCGTGCGCCATAACGCGAAGTCCTTGGAAGCGGCAAACCCCGCCAGCAGGCTGGCGGGGCTAGTCAGTCTGGAGTGAAAATTATTTTTTTGCAGGGGCGGCGGCAGGAACCGGAGCGTCCGGCAGCGGCTTGCCTGTGGTGGGGTCAAAACGCACGATCTTGACGCCTGCGGTTGCTTTAGCGACGGCTTCACGCACGTATTTCTGGATCAGAGCCTGACGGATCTTGCCCTTGACGGAATCCAGAGACGGAATCGGGTCCGTGCGGGTGTCCAGCACCTGAATGACATGGAAACCATACTGGCTTTTGACCGGAGTGCTGCTGATCTCGCCCTTTTTCATGGCGAAAGCGGCATCAGAGAACGCCGGGATCATGTCCTGTTTTTTGAACCAGCCTAGGTCGCCGCCATTCTGCTTGGCGCTGCCCGTATCGGTGGACACCTGAGCGGCCAGCTTGGCGAAGTCTTCACCAGCCTTCAGCTTCTTGATGACGTCCTGAGCTTCAGCGTCCGTCTTCACCAGAATATGGCGGGCATGCACTTCCTGCTCCGGCGGCTTGCCAGCGTAGTTCTGCTGATAGTCAGCCTGAATTTCGGCATCCGTCAGGTGCGGCATGACCTCGCGGGAGAGCCAGGCGTTCTGCAGGGCGTTGGCTGCAGCGGCGTCCATGATCTTTTTCACTTCAGCAGATTTATCCAGGCCATCCTTGTGGGCGGCAATCTGGATGGCTTTCTGGTCTGCCAGCTGGTTGATCAGCATCGGGTAGATCACGTTGGGGGGCAGCTGACGCATCTGGTCAGGCATGTTGCCCACGGCGTCCTGCACGTCCGCAATGGTAATTTTCTCACCGTTGACTGTCGCGACAACCGCCTTGGGATCTGCCGGGGGCGCTGCGGGAGCTGAGGCCTGCGGAGCAGGAGCTGCTGCCGGGGCCGTAGCCGGGGCTGCAAAAGAGGGTGCAGAAAGAACGGCTGAGGCAATCAGGGCCGTGGCTGCAAGAGCTGAGGCCTTGGTGGAAAAACGCATGAGGACAAACCTTAAACAAAGGAAAATTGCTCAATCATCTATGAAGGAGGCTATTCTGCCCTGCAAGCCCTCTGACCAGCCCTGAGGGAAGAAACAAGGCTGATTGGTTGACCGAAACGGGTCCGGGTCCTATTTTGCAGCCGAGCCACTCCATGCTGATGTTCTCCTCATGTTTTCGCCGGTCTGGTTCCGGATGGAAAACAGGAGAAATCGCGCATTGTCC
Source organism: Acetobacter malorum (assembly GCF_001580615.1). Classification (GTDB taxonomy): domain Bacteria; phylum Pseudomonadota; class Alphaproteobacteria; order Acetobacterales; family Acetobacteraceae; genus Acetobacter; species Acetobacter malorum. The sequence goes on along the minus strand of NZ_LHZC01000042.1, from coordinate 81,818 downwards.
CGGAAAGGTTTTCATGCTCGCAAGCTTCGTCCGCGCCCTGTTCGGCACTGCCAATGACCGGACGCTCAAGATGTTCCAGCGCCGCGTGCCGGAAATCAACGCCCTGGAACCCCAAATGCAGGCGCTGGACGACGCTGCTTTGGCCGCCAAAACCGGAGAATTCCGGGAACGGCTGGCCAAAGGGGCTACTCTGGATAACCTTCTGCCAGAAGCCTTTGCTGTCACGCGGGAGGCGGCCCGGCGTGTGCTGGGGATGCGCCACTTTGATGTGCAGCTGATTGGCGGCATGGTGATGCATTCCGGCAGAATTGCCGAAATGCGCACCGGTGAGGGCAAGACCCTTGTCGCCACGCTGGCTGTCTACCTCAGCGCACTGGCCGGTAAAGGCGTGCATGTGGTGACGGTGAACGACTATCTCGCTGCGCGTGACGCCGCCGAGATGGGGCGGCTGTATAATTTTCTTGGGCTGACCACGGGCACGATTGTGCCCAACATGCCGGATGAAGCGCGTCGGGAAGCCTACGCTGCGGATATCACCTACGGCACCAACAACGAATTCGGCTTCGACTACCTGCGCGATAATATGAAGTATCGCCTGGAAGAGATGGTTCAGCGCCCCTTCTACCACGCCATTGTGGATGAGGTGGACTCCATCCTGATTGACGAAGCGCGGACTCCGTTGATCATTTCCGGCCCGGCTGAAGACAGCTCAGACCTCTACCGCTCTGTGGATGAAGTTGTTGCGCAGCTGGTGCAGGACCCTGAAACCTTTGACAAGGACGAGAAATTCCGCAGCGTTGTGCTGACGGATGCCGGGTCCGACAAGGTTGAGGAACTGCTCCGCAACGCAGGCGTGCTGGATGAAGGCGGGCTGTATGACCTGCATCATGTGGCTGTGGTGCACCATGTGCAGCAGTCCCTGCGGGCGCATACGCTGTTCTCGCGGGATGTGGATTACATCGTGCGGGGCGGAAAAGTCGTCATTATTGACGAATTCACCGGCCGTATGATGGAAGGCCGCCGGTATTCCGATGGTCTGCATCAGGCGTTGGAAGCCAAGGAGCATGTGGAGGTTCAGCAGGAGAACCAGACGCTCGCCTCCATCACCTTCCAGAACTTCTTCCGTCTTTATCCCAAACTCTCCGGCATGACTGGCACGGCCATGACCGAAGCCGACGAGTTTGCGGAAATTTATAAGCTGGATGTGGTGGAAATTCCCACCAACCGTCCGGTGGCCCGTAAGGATGAAGACGACGAGATCTATCTGACGGAAGCCGAAAAGTTCGGTGCGGTCGTCAAGCTGATCAACACGGTGCATGAGCGTGGCCAGCCTATTCTGGTCGGCACCACGTCCATTGAGAAAAGTGAGGCGCTGTCTGAACTGCTGAAGCAGGAAGGCATTCCCCACAACGTGCTGAATGCCCGTTTCCATGAAATGGAAGCGAAGATCGTCGCGCAAGCCGGTGCCCCCGGTGCCATTACCATTGCTACCAATATGGCGGGCCGTGGGACGGACATCAAACTGGGCGGCAACGTGGAAATGCTGATCGGCCAGGAGCTGGACGGCATGGAAGAGGGGCCGGAACGCGACGCCGCTGAACAGGCAATCCGGGAACGCGTTGCGCGTGACCATGATATTGTCAAAGCGGCAGGCGGTCTGTTTGTTATCGGCACCGAGCGGCATGAAAGCCGCCGGATTGATAACCAGCTGCGTGGTCGTGCTGGCCGTCAGGGTGATCCGGGTAACTCACACTTCTTTATCTCCCTGCAAGATGACCTGATGCGGATTTTCGGGTCTGACCGTATGGGCGGCATGTTCCAGAAAATGGGCATGAAGGAAGGGGAAGCCATTGTTCACCCCTGGCTGAGCAAGGCGCTGGAACGGGCGCAGAAAAAGGTCGAAGCCCGCAACTTCGACATGCGCAAAAACACGCTCAAATATGATGACGTGATGAACGACCAGCGTAAGGAAGTTTACGCGCAGCGCCGGGAATACATGGCGACGGAAGACGTCTCCGGTATTGTGAATGAAGCGCGGGAAGATGTGGTGGATGCCATGGTCGCCCGCCACATCCCCGAAAAATCCTTTGCCGAGCAGTGGAATGTCGAGGGCCTGACAAAGGCCGCGCAGGAAACTCTGGCGCTGGATCTGCCCATTGCGGAATGGGCGAAAGAAGACGGGATGGACGCTGAGGAAGTGGCCAACCGGATCAGTCAGGCCGCCATCCAGGCGCAGGCTGCCCGTGCCGCCAACCTCGGTCCGGATCTGATGCGCTTTATTGAAAAACAGGTGCTGATGACCACCTATGACGGGGTATGGAAAGAGCATCTGCATGCGCTTGATCAGCTGCGTCAGGGGATTGGTCTGCGGGCTTACGGCCAGAAAGATCCGCTGAACGAGTACAAGCACGAAGCCTTCCAGCTGTTCACCATCATGCTGGAAGAAATGCGCGAGCGTGTGGTCTCTCTGATGGCGCGGGTAGAAGTGGCACCGCAGGAAACTGTGGACCCGTTTGCCAACACGGCTGAAATTCACGCCAGCCCGGAAATTCCGGGATTTGCATCTGAAGCCGGCCCCGGTCTTTCCCCCGGAGCCGCACCGGAAATGGCAACGCCCATCGGGGCAAGTGCCATCATGCCGGATGACCCCTCAAGCTGGGGGGAAACACCGCGCAACGCACCGTGCCCGTGCGGGTCAGGGAAGAAATACAAGCATTGCCACGGCCGTCTGGTTTAAGACGCGCCGAGGCCGACGGACAGGGTAAGAGAAAATGGCGGGTCATTCCCAATTTAAGAACATTATGCATCGCAAGGGCGCGCAGGACGCCAAGCGGTCCAAGCAGTTTGCCAAGATCATCCGCGAACTGACTGTGGCTACGCGCTCCGGCCTGCCTGACCCGGCATCCAACCCGCGCCTGCGGTCCGCCATTACGGCGGCTCGTGACGTTAATATGCCTAAAGACACCATTGACCGCGCCATTAAAAAGGCATCCGGCGCTGCGGGTGGTGAAGACTATATTGAAGTGCGGTACGAGGGTTACGGCCCGGCGGGTGTGGCTGTGATTGTTGAAGGTCTGACCGACAACCGCAACCGCACGGCGTCTGACGTCCGCGCAGCCTTCTCCAAATACGGTGGCTCTCTTGGGGAAACCAATTCCGTTTCCTTCATGTTCCGCCGTCTGGGTGTGATTACCTATCCGCTGTCCGTTGCGTCTGAAGATGAGATGCTGGAAGCCGCGATTGAAGCGGGTGCGGAAAACGTCGTCTCTTCCGACACGACGCATGAAGTCACCTGTGAGGTGGAAGCGTTCTTCACGGTCCGGGATTCTCTCGAAACCCGCTTTGGTGAGCCGGAAAGTGCGAAGCTGGACTGGCGTCCGGAAAACACGGTCAGCCTTGATGAAGAAAAGGCCCGCACCCTGTTCAAGCTGCTGGACGTGCTGGAAGATCATGACGACGTGCAGAACGTCTATGCCAACTTTGATCTGTCGGACGAGCTTGCCGAAAAGCTGTCAGCCTGACGGTGGTACGCCTGCTCGGCATTGACCCCGGCCTGCGCTTTACAGGCTGGGGGGTGATTGATGTCGAGGGTAATCGGTTGCGGCACGTTGAAAACGGCGTGATCGCAACCAACAGTGCGGACAGTGTGCCAGACCGGCTGAAAGTCCTGCATGAAAACCTGACAATCCTGATTGACCGCCTCAACCCGGCGGAAGCCGCGGTGGAAGAGACGTATGTCAACCGCAACGGCACGGCCACGCTCAAGCTGGGGTATGCCCGTGGCGTGGCGTTGGTGGTTCCGGCACTCGCCGGCCTGCCGGTTGCGGAATATGGCGCGCTGGCCGTCAAGAAGGCCGTGGTTGGCACAGGCTCTGCGGATAAAGATCAGGTTGAAATGATGGTGCGCCGCCTTCTGCCGGGGGTTAAGGTGGCGCGGGCCGATGCGTCGGATGCGCTGGCCATCGCCATTTGCCATGCACACCATCGGGCCAGTGCCCGCCATATTGCAGCCGGGGTAAGAATGGCATGATTGCGTTTCTGAGCGGACTGGTCATTCAGGTGGAACTGGGTAGCTGCGTGATCGACGTGAACGGCGTCGGGTATCTGGTGGCGGCCTCCACCCGTACGCTTGCGGCTTTGCCGAACCCTCCTGAAAAAGCCCGCGTGCTGATTGAAACTGTGGTGCGGGAAGACGCGATTCTGCTCTACGGCTTTGTGGAAAGTGCGGAGCGCGAGTGGTTTCGCCTGCTGACCAGCGTGCAGGGCGTGGGCGCAAAAGTCGCACTGGGTATGCTCTCCACCCTGTCTCCGGGTGAACTGGTCGCGGCCCTTACAACATCGGATAAAGCCTCTCTGACCCGTGCCCCCGGTGTGGGTGGGCGTCTGGCGGAACGGATTTTGACGGAACTGCGGGACCGTGCGGCCAAGATGCCCGGTGGTGGCGGGGGCATTATGGTGCCTGCCAGCGCGACACCCGGTGGCGGGATTGAGGCTGATGCGTTGCTGGCCCTGGCGGGGCTTGGGTTCCGCCGGTCAGAAGCGGCTCCTGTTATCAAGCGGCTGATGGAAGAACAGGGGGCTGCGGCCTCGCTGGATTCCGTGCTGCGTGACAGCCTGAAAGCTCTGGCGCGATGAGTGGTGCCGAGTTCACCCCGGAGCGGGAGATCGATCCCTCCCGCCGCGATGAGGATGGAGCGGAGGCCTCTCTCCGTCCGCAAACACTGGCTGATTTTACCGGCCAGAAATCCAGCCGTGAAAACCTGTCGATTTTTATTGCCGCCGCCCGTCAGCGCGGCGAGGCGCTGGACCATGTGTTGCTACACGGCCCGCCGGGGCTGGGCAAAACCACGCTGGCGCAGATTGTCTCACGGGAACTCGGGGTCGGCTTTCGGGCAACGTCTGGCCCAGTGATTCAGCGGGCAGGGGATCTGGCCGCCATTCTGACCAATCTTCAGCCGCGTGACGTGCTGTTTATTGATGAAATCCACCGCCTCCAGCCCGCCATCGAGGAAATTCTTTATCCTGCGATGGAGGATTTCCAGCTTGATCTGATTATCGGGGAAGGCCCGGCAGCGCGTTCCGTGCGGATTGATCTGCCGCCTTTCACCCTCGTGGCAGCCACCACCCGCGCCGGACTGCTGGCGACCCCGCTGCGGGACCGGTTTGGCATTCCTCTGCGGCTGGTCTTCTACACTCCGGACGAATTGCGGGCCATTGTGGCGCGGGGGGCGGAAAAACTCGGCTTTAATCTGACAGAAGCCGGGGCGGAAGAAATCGCCCGGCGCTCTCGTGGCACACCGCGTATTGCAGGCCGCCTGCTGCGCCGTGTGCGGGATTTTGCCGCCGTGATCGCCCCCGGCGGGGCACCCGTCAGCCGTGAGGTCGCCGATGCGGCCCTCAGTCGGCTGGAAGTGGATGCGCTGGGGCTGGACGCAATGGACAGGCGCTACCTGCGCCGCATAGCAGAGTATCACCACGGTGGGCCGGTTGGGGTGGAAACACTCGCAGCGGCTCTGGCAGAAGCCCGTGATACGCTGGAAGATGTCATTGAACCGTATCTGATTCAGGAAGGGCTGGTTCTGCGCACCAGCCGGGGGCGTGTGCTGGGAGAGCGTGGCTGGCGTCACCTTGGCCTGACACCGCCTGCGCAACCGGATGAACCGCGCTCTGCCCAGATGGATCTTTTGCCTGACGAAGAGGACGGCGCATGACCACACATGCAATCGATTTCCGCATTTATTATGAGGACACGGATGCCGGGGGCATCGTCTATCACGCCCGGTATCTGGCGTTTGCCGAACGGGCGCGGACGGAAGCCATCCGCAGTCTGGGTATGCCTGCGGCCTCCCTGTTGAGTGACTACGGGCTGGTGTTTGTGGTGCATGACGCCACCATCAATTACCGCGTACCGCTCAAGCTGGATGATGTGGCGACGATCACCACACGCCTGCTGGAAGAAGGGGCGGCAAGCTGCCGACTGGAGCAGGTCTTTACCCGGGACGGCGTTTTTTGTGCCCGCGTGGATGTAAGGCTGGCCTGCGTGCGTGCAGAAGATGGTCGTCCTGCCCGATTCCCGCCATTATGGCGTGATCTTTTGCGAGGACTTGCGGCTGAGGTCTAGTCGGCCTCTTCTGCTTTTGAGCGGAAGACAGTAAAAACAGCACGACCGGGACGCGTGGAGCCAAGCCCGAGTCGCAGACAGGTTGCCCGGGACGGGCGCTAGAGGCAGGAGGCGTTTTTGGATCGTGCGGTTGACGCGGCAAATCTCGGCGTAGCAGCGGCGGGAGACCTGTCGGTGTGGGGGCTGTTTATGAATGCCTCCCTGATGGTCAAACTGGTCATGCTGGGACTGGTGTTCTGTAGCGTGATGGTCTGGGCCATTATTTTTGATAAAATTGTGACGCTGCGGCGGATCAACAAGCAGGCCACCGCCTTTGAGGACCGCTTCTGGTCCGGTGGCAGTCTGGATGATCTGTATGAAAGCGATGGTGCGAAGCCCGTCCATCCGCTGGCTGCCGTTTTTGGTGCCGCGATGGGGGAATGGCGTCGTTCTGCCCGCATCCCCGGTGTGGACCTTGTGCGCGGTGGCGTGAAGGAACGTGTGGACCGCGCCATTGGCATTACGGTCACGCGGGAAATGGACCGCCTGCGTCGCTGGGTTATTTTTCTGGCAACGGTTGGCCCGGTGGCCCCGTTTGTTGGTCTGTTTGGCACCGTGTGGGGCATCATGCACTCCTTCAGCGCCATTGCGGCCATGCACAACACCAACCTGAGCGTTGTGGCTCCCGGTATTTCTGAAGCGCTGTTTGCGACGGCCATCGGCCTGCTCACCGCCGTGCCGTCCTACGTGGCGTATAACGTCATCAGCAACAGTCTGGACCTGTTCCAGGACCGGCTGGAGGGCTTTGGCACCGAGTTTGCGGCCATTCTGTCCCGCCAGTCCGAAGAAAGGGCCTGAGCCATGGGCATGCCGTCAGGAGGGAGCGGGCGCCGTCGCAGGCGTCCGATGGCTGAAATCAACGTGACGCCGATGGTCGACGTCATGCTGGTTCTGCTGATTATCTTCATGGTCACATCCCCCATGCTGACCAGCGGCGTAAATGTGGATCTGCCCAAGACAGACGCCAAGCCTGTCAATTCCGATACCAAGCCCATCACCGTGTCTATTCGCGCGGATGGCAGCCTGTATCTGGGGGATTCCGAAGTGTCGCCCGAGCAGCTGGTTGCCCAGCTGAAGGCTGCTTCCAACAATGACCCGTCACACCGCATCTTTGTGCGCGGTGATGCCCATATTGATTATGGCCGTGTGATGCAGGTTATGGGGCAGGTGACAGAAGGCGGCTTTACTCATGTGGCTCTGCTGGCGCAACAACCCGCCAGCAGTGGCCATTAACTCACTCTCCTGCGCAGAGAGGCGGAGAAATTTCATGGTGCGGCCACGCCGTTCCGAACAGACTGTGCTGAGGCGCTGTCTCTATCTGTCCGGCGGAGCGCATATTGCGTTCCTGCTGGCCCTGCTGGTTTCTCTGCCCCCGCCTAAACCGGAGGAAGAACCTCCTCCGGTTGTGGAAATGCAGTTTGAGGCCCCGGAAGATTCCGGTGGCTCTCCGGCCAAGGCCAGCCAGCCTTCTTCCAAACCCACACCGCCGGCTCCTGTGCCGAATGATGCGCCCCCCACGCCGGAGCCCCCCAAGGAAGCCCCGAACGAGGAAGCGCCGCCTCCGCCACCACCGCCCCAGCCGGTGCCGCCTCCGCCTGTGCCGGAATCTGAGAAACTGCCGGATACGCCCGTGCCGCCCAAAGCGGACGAGCCGTCTCCCGATGTGGTGAAAACGCCGCCGTCTCCGCCGACGCCGCCCAAGACGACGCCGAGTGTGGCGCCGCCGTCTCCGGTTACGGAGCCGACGGATACGCTGCCGGACACGCCCACGCCGTCTCACATCACGCAGCCCAACAAGGCGAAGAAAACGCAGGAAGAATCGCATTCTCTGATGGAAACGCTGGATTCTTTCCGGTCCGACACCAAGCAGACGCATGCGCCCAAGGCAAAGGCCAACCCTGCGCAGGGTGGTGCGCCCGATGGGGGTGGTTCACCCAACGGGGATATTACCCGCAGCCTGTCCGCTGGTGAGCAGAAGGCCATCGGCGGAGCCGTGCGGCGTTGCTATACGGAAGATACGGCAGCCAAAAATTATGCCACTTTTGTCGCGCACCTGATTGTGACGGTGGATGCCACGGGTGAGGCTCGTATTGTGCAGTTTGCTCCGCAGACGCAGGCGCAGATGAATGCTGACTCCTCATACCGGGCGCTGGCGGAACGGGCGCGGGCAGCAGTGCTGAGCCCCACCTGTTCTAGGCTGCCTATCCCCAAAAACCTTCTGGGCCAGACCCGGCAGTTGAAATTTGTGTTCAGGCCTTGATCAGGCCACCTGGAGGAAAACCGATGCTTACGAGTACACGACCGCTTATTTCTGATCAGGAAGCCGACACACTGGTGGCGGCCCTTGGCCGCCGCACGCTGATGGGAGCCAGTGTGGCCGCAGGCGGTCTGCTGATGACCCCGCTGCCCGGTATGGCCGCCACGGCTGCCCCTGAGGCAGAAATTACGGTCGATCAGGCCCGCACGGCGCCGATCCCCATCATCCTCCCCAACTTTGGCGGAGGCCTTGGCGCGCAGATTGCGGAAGTGCTGACAAATGATCTGACCAACACCGGGCTGTTCAAGGTCATTCCCGGTGGAGCTGGGTCTGGCACGCCGGATTTTGCGACTGCGAAATCCATGGGCGCGCGGGCGCTGGTGACGGGTAGCGTGACCGGTAGCGGTTCCGTCCGCGTGGAAATGCGCCTGTGGGATGTGCTGACCCATCAGCAGATTCAGGGCACCGCCTACACCACGACTTCTGCCAACTGGCGGCGGATTGCGCATATTGTAGGCGACGTCATTTACGAGCGTATGCTGGGTGAAAAAGGTTACTTTGATACCCGCATCGCTTTCATCTCCCGCTCCGGTGCGCGTGCGCATCAGGCGACACGTCTGGCGATCATGGATCAGGACGGTGCTAACAGCCGCATGCTGACGGCGGGCAAATGGCTGACCCTCACACCGCGCTTTAGCCCGGTTAAGGATCAGGTGGCGTTCATGTCCTACGCCAATAACCGTCCGCGCGTGTATCTGTTTGATCTGGGTAGCGGTCGCCAGCAGATTCTGGGTGAGTTCGCTGGCATTTCCTTCGCGCCGCGTTTCTCCCCGGATGGGCGGTCTGTCGTGCTGTCCGTCACGCGCAATGGCGGGTCTGACCTGTTTGTGGTGGATCTGGGGTCTGGCTCTCGCCGTCAGATTACGTCTTCTGGCGCGATTGATACCAGCCCGTGCTATAGCCCGGACGGGTCTCAGATTGTGTTCAACTCCGACCGTGGCGGTAGCCCGCAGCTTTACATCATGAGCGCCTCTGGCGGCGGTGCGAAGCGGATTTCCTACGGTCATGGCACGTATGGGTCGCCCGTCTGGTCTCCGCGTGGGGATCTGATCGCCTTTACCCGCATTGCCAACGGCAGCTTCTCGCTGGGCGTCATGAATCCTGATGGCACAGGTGAGCGCATCATGACCGAAGGTTTCACGGTGGAAAGCCCGAGCTTCTGCCCCAACGGTCGTGTGCTGGCTTATTGTCGCCAGAGCCGTGCCGGAGCAGGGGGCGCAGGGTTCAGTTCTTCCATCGGTATGGTGGATATCACCGGGTTTAATGACCGTGCTCTGCACACGCCGGGGCAGGCGTCCGACCCGGCCTGGTCGCCGCTCAACGGATAAGTCTGTTTTGTCATAAAACAGCGGAAAGCCCCGGGTGAGAGTCCGGGGCTTTTTTTGCGCTTTTTAAGAATACTTGTGTTTAATTTTTTGCCGCAAGCTTTAGAGAGTTTCGGCGGTCAGATGTTGTTCTGCGTTAAGAGCGGGTTTGATTTTTTTCTTTGCAGACTGAATCTCGTGGGAAGCTCGGAAAGGGTGCAACCATTGGTTATTTCATGCCTGAAAAGTGGTCGTAAAAAGAGAATGTCTTCGAGTCGGGCGGCCTGCCAGCGTGGGTAAAAATCATCCCGGACTTTGTCTTTGTGGTTTTTTAAGGGACACTCTTCCAGATTAATCACAAAAAAGAGTGATTATGGGCCTCTTAAGGTGAGTGAATGAGGCCGTTTTTCTTAATAAAGCCATAGTATGGGAGAAGCATAGAAATCGGCGCAAATGCCTCGCATAAGCATTGCTCACCGCTCCGGGGCAATTTGCTGATAAATTCTGAACCGCCGTAAAAACCGGAGTGCAGAGAGGGCTCTGTGTCTATTCAGCATCGGTTTTGCAAGGTCAGCTATGCCAAAAACAGATCTCGCTTGACCGGAGGAATGAGCTATGGCTTAGGGCAAGGTGGTCTCCACAGTTCGTCGGCTCTTCGATGGTTTTCGGAGGGGAGCAGAGGAATGCGCGGGGATACAGGCATTAAGCTGTTTTTTCTCTCCGAATAGTTCCTGTTGGGAACTAATTCTCAGGATCCGACACATGAGACTGAAATATATTGCTGCGCTTAGCATGGTTGCCCTTCTCTCTGCCTGTGCGCACGAGAAGGCAAACACGGGTGACTCCAGCGGCGCTTCTACGGCGATGCAGCCGAGCGGCCCCGTTCCCGGCAGCGAAGAAGATCTGGTTGCCACCGCGGGTGACCGCGTGCTGTTCGATCTGAACAAAAGCGGCCTGACCTCCGATGCACAGGCAACACTGGAAAAGCAGGCTTCCTGGCTTGCCAAATATCCGCAGGTCAACGTTGAAATCGCCGGCAACTGCGATGACCGTGGCACGGAAGAATACAACATTGCTCTCGGCCAGCGCCGCGCCAATGCAGCCCGTGATTATCTGGTTGCCAAAGGCGTTGCGTCTTCCCGCATCTCCACCATCTCCTACGGTAAGGATCGTCCGACCCAGGAAGGTGATGATGAAAGCGCATGGGCCCAGAACCGTAACGCAATTACCGCCGTTCACTAAAGTCTGGCGTTTTTCGCGTTTGAGTCGACAGGGCAGGTCGGGTGAGTTTCACCCGGCCTGTTTTTGTATTTCCTGTCTTGTTTTCCGGGGAGGAATGATGAAATCCTTGCCCGCTTTTAAGGAAAGGGTGAGGTCTTGATGAAACACGGGTTGATGACGTCCGTTGCTGCGCCGTGGCGTGTTCTGGCCTTGTGTCTGCCTGTTGCCGCTGTGCTGGTGGCTTCCGCCCCGGCAGGCTATGCGCAGGATGTGACCAGCCGTGAAGGGCTTGCGCTGCAAAACCAGATTATGGTGCTCAAACAGTCCATGAGCCAGATGCAGTCTTCTGGCAGCACACTAGCTCCTCCGTCTGCCACACCGGCTCCCGCTTCTTCCGGCAATGGGGATCTGACAGCCCAGTTGCTGGACCGGGTCAACACGCTGGAACAGCAGCAGCGCGATATGCGCGGTGAGATTGACCAGCTGACCAACGAGCTGCAGCAGAAGACCGCTGCTCTCTCCAAACAGATTGCCGACAATCAGTTTGCGGCCCAGAACGGCGGGGGCGGTGCCGCCGCACCAGTTGCAGCCGCTGCGGCAGGGGGCGCTGGTGCAACCGCAGCCTCATCAACACCGCATACCGCAGCCACCACGCCGGATGCGCTGCTGGCCACTGGTAAGGCCGCCCTGCAGAAGCGCGATTACGCCACAGCGCATGAGAATGCGGAGGAGGCCCTCAAGAACGCCAAAGGCAGCTTCAAAGTCGATGCGCAGTTTCTGCTGGCTCAGTCTCTGGCGGGTGAAAAGCAGTATCGTCAGTCTGCCGTGGCGTATTATGACGCCTACCGTCAGTCTCCCAAAAGCGCACGCGCCCCGGATGCCCTGCTGGGGGTGAGTGCCTCCCTGCTGGCGATGGGCGATAAAAAGGCCGCCTGTCAGGCGCTTGGAAAGCTGAAAGCAGAGTTCCCGTCTCCCACGCAGCGCGTGTCTCATGCTGCGGAAATTTACGCCGGTCGGGGCGGCTGCCAGTAGTCTTGATGCAGTTTACCGGCAGGGCAGAGGAGGCCGAGACGCAGCCTTGTTCCGCCCTGCCGGATGATCCCTTTTCTGAAGCTCCTGTCTCTCCGGCAGCGTTTATCGCCCGGATGGAGCAACTGGGGCCGTGGCTGCCGGATGATCCTGCTTTGCCGCCGGTCGGGCTGGCCGTCTCCGGGGGCGGAGACAGTCTGTGTCTGGCCTGGCTGGCCCGGCACTGGCGGAAAAATCTTCTCGCTTTTGTGGTGGATCACGGATTGCGGGCTGAGTCCGCAGAAGAAGCCCGGCTGACCGTGCAGCGGCTGACCGCCATGGGTGTACCGGCCCGGCTTTTAACCCTCACGACACTGACTAAAGGTCCCGGCATTGCGGAACGCGCCCGGCAGGCGCGCTATGCTGTGCTGGCGCGGGCCTGCCGGGAGGCGGGGTGTCTGGACCTCCTGCTCGGTCATCAGGCGGATGATCAGGTTGAAACCATTCGCATGCGTCAGGAGGCAGGCAGTGGGCCGGAGGGTCTGGCGGGGATGGGTTGGGTAACAGCTCTGCCGGATGTGCGGCTTGTACGGCCTCTTTTGAGTGTTTCACGGCAGGCTTTGCGCAACACGTTGCGTCAGGCCGGGCTGACGTGGGTGGATGATCCTTCCAATCAGGATACGCGGGCCGAGCGGGTGCGGATAAGGTACAGCTTGCAGGTGCAGGATACGCGACACACTTTATGGCAGACGGGCGTTAAAGCCGGTGCGGCGCGGATGCAGCAAGACGCTGAGCGGGCTGCCTTTCTGGCCAGACAAGTCACCCTCCGGCCAGAAGGCTGGGCCTGTTTAGGGCCAGATCTGCCGGAACCGGAAATCCTGTCTGCCCTTATTCGGTGTGTGGGCGGCTTGATCTATCCTCCATCTCCTGCTGCCGTGGCCCGACTACAGGCTGCCAGGCAGGAGGCCACACTGGCTGGCGTGCAACTGGTATGCGGGCAGGCCGGCTGGTTTCTGGTGCGGGAAGTTGCTGCCATGGCAGCCCCCATTCCGGCGCAGACTGGTGCGCGGTGGGATAATCGGTTTGAACTCTGGCTCCCTTCTGCCGTTTCTGCTGAAGGGCTATCGATCGCTCCGGGAGGGCTGGGGCTTGAGCGGAAGGACCGTGGTGGCTGGACCGCCCGCTTCTGCGCCACACTCCCTGCTCTGTGGCGAGAGGACCGCCGGGTGGCCGTGCCGCATCTGGGCTGGTGCGCGGAAGAGGGGCTCAAACACGCTCGTTTTCTGTTCCAGCCCCCGGTTTCCGTTACAGGCAGTGGCGTGTATGGCTTGCCAGAGACGAGAGGAGAACAGCATCACACATGATAATAAATGTCATGTGTGGGGTGGGAATATCGGCTCAGCATCCCATTTGTAATGGGAGAGGTTGCATTTTCCGCCGTCTGCCGCTCAGATTGGGGCACTCCGGCGCTCCCGCACGATAAGTATGGAAACACAGGCAAGATGAACAATTTAGGCCGCAACTTGGCGCTTTGGGTCAGCATCATTGTGATGCTGCTGTTGCTTGTAGATGTTTTCCAGCCGGGGAACACGCAGCACGCAGCACAGCAGCTGGCTTATTCTGACTTCATTACCGACGTTGATACCGGACGTGTCCGGTCCGTGGTGATGCAGAACCAGAATGTCTCCGGTACGCTGACGGATGGCACGGCTTTTGAAACTTTTGCGCCGCAGGACCCCTCTCTTGTCTCCCGTCTGACGGGTAAGGGCGTTGAGGTTGTGGCCAAACCGCTGGATCAGGAAGGCAGCCCGCTGCTGCGCTATTTCCTGAACGCGCTGCCGATCATCCTGATGGTGGGTATCTGGCTGTTCATGATGCGCCAGATGCAGGGCGGCGGTGGTCGTGGCGCCATGGGCTTTGGCAAGTCCCGCGCCAAGATGCTGACGGAAAAGCAGGGCCGTGTGACCTTTGAAGACGTTGCGGGCATTGATGAAGCCAAGGGTGAGCTTCAGGAAATTGTCGACTTCCTGAAAGACCCGCAGAAATTTACCCGTCTGGGCGGCAAGATCCCCAAAGGCGTGCTGCTGGTTGGCCCTCCGGGCACCGGTAAAACCCTGCTGGCACGTGCCATTGCGGGTGAGGCCAATGTGCCGTTCTTCACCATTTCCGGGTCTGACTTTGTGGAAATGTTTGTGGGTGTCGGTGCATCCCGCGTGCGTGACATGTTCGAGCAGGGCAAGAAAGCCGCGCCATGCATCATCTTCATTGACGAAATCGACGCTGTAGGCCGCCATCGTGGTGCCGGCCTTGGCGGCGGGAATGATGAACGTGAGCAGACTCTGAACCAGATGCTGGTCGAGATGGACGGGTTTGAAAGCAATGAGGGCGTGATCCTGATTGCGGCCACCAACCGTCCGGACGTGCTGGACCCGGCTCTGCTGCGTCCCGGTCGTTTTGACCGTCAGGTCGTGGTGCCGAACCCGGATGTGGCTGGCCGTGAGAAAATCCTGCGTGTGCATATGCGCAAGGTACCGCTGGCCTCTGACGTTGACCCGCGCATCATCGCCCGTGGCACGCCCGGCTTCTCTGGTGCTGACCTTGCCAATCTGGTGAACGAGGCCGCGTTGGCCGCTGCTCGTCTGGGCAAGCGCACCGTATCGATGCGTGATTTTGAAGACGCGAAGGACAAGGTGCTGATGGGTGCCGAGCGTCGCTCTCTCGTCATGAGTGATGATGAGAAGAAGCGCACGGCGTATCATGAGGCCGGACATGCTATTACGGCTGTTCTGGTGCCGGAAAGTGAGCCGATCCATAAGGCCACCATCATTCCGCGTGGTCGTGCGCTGGGGATGGTCATGCGTCTGCCGGAAGGTGACCGCCTGTCCATGAGCAAGAAGAACTGCATTGCGCATCTTGTTGTCGCCATGGGTGGTCGCGTTGCGGAAGAAGTCATCTACGGGAAAGACAATATCTGCAATGGCGCCATGGGTGACATTCAGATGGCAACCCGTGTGGCCCGCAGCATGGTGACCGAATGGGGCATGAGCGACAGGGTCGGCATGATTGCCTACGCCAATGATGATCAGGGCGGTGGCGGCATGTTCTTCGGTGGTGCTGCCAAGAACTTCTCTGAGCACACCGCTAAGGAAATCGATTCCGAAATTAAGCGTCTGATTGATGAGGCTTACGATCAGGCTCGCAATTACATGCATGACCATGTGGATGAACTGCACCGTTTGGCCGAAGCGCTGCTGGAATATGAAACCCTGAGCGGGGAAGATATCCGCCAGATCATGCGTGGCCAGCCGATCGAACGGGTGGAAACGGATGACACCACGCCAGTCAATCGTCGCTCTTCCGTGCCGCAGGTGTCCGGCCCGGAAATCGTAGAGCCGAATGACAAGCCGGATGGCGGCGGTGAAGGTGGCGGGGTGAACCCGGTGCCACAGCCCGGCTAACGGGTCACGCCAGAGAAATAAAAGAGATCAGGAGGGGCGGCAGCAATGCCGCCTCTTTTGCGTTTCATGGGAGGAGAGCTGAGGATGGATTTTCGGCGTCTGGCAGAGCCTGCGGGTCTGCTCTACGGCACAGCGGCAGAAGACGCTGTAAAACGCGGCTTTGCCCTTCCTCTGGCGGGTGGTCCGGCGGCTTTTAGCTGTGTGGATCTGATAGAAGACCGGACCCATAGTGGCTTTATGCCCGTGGGGAATGTTCCCGCAGGCTGGCAGGATGTGCTGGCCCGCCTTGTTGCCAAACCTCCCGCTGCCGGAATGCCGGAGGGGCCGCAGGTGATGGGGATTCTGAACATCACGCCGGATAGCTTTAGTGACGGTGGCCTGCATCAGGAGGCTCTGCGCGCTGTGCAGGCGGGGCAGGCGCAGGTTTCTGCCGGGGCGAGCGTGCTGGATATTGGGGGAGAAAGCACGCGGCCCGGTGCTGCCGTTGTCACACCGGAGCAGGAATGGGAGCGCATAGGACCGGTAGTGCAGGGGCTGAAGCAGCAGGTGCCGGAGGCGGTGTTGTCCATTGATACGCGCAATAGTGCCGTAATGGCGCAGGCGCTGGCAGCAGGTGCGGATGTGATCAATGATGTCTCGGCCCTCACGCATGATCCTGAAGCCCTGCCCTTGCTGGCTGAAAAAACCTGCGGTGTGGTGCTGATGCATATGCGCGGCACCCCCGCCACCATGACGCAGCATGCGGTGTATGAGGATGTCGCCTGTGATGTGGTCCGGGAACTGGGCACACGGCTGATGGCGGCCATAGAGGGCGGGATTGCACCGGAGCGGCTGAGTGTGGACCCCGGTCTGGGGTTTGCTAAAAATACGGCGCAGGGTGTGGCCTTACTCAGCCGCCTGCCGCTACTGGCTAATCTGGGGTGCCGGGTGGTGCTGGGGGTTTCTCGTAAAAGGATGATTGGTGAGTTGACTGGTGTGCAGAACGCGAGCGGGCGGGATGCAGGCACGCAGGCGGCCTCGCTGGAGGGGCTGCCATTGGGCCAGACTGTGCTGCGTGTGCATGCTGTTGAGGGCATGGTGCAAGCGCTTCGCGTCTGGCAGCGTGTCCACACAGTCTGAAAAAAGACGTTTGTTTTGGAGCCTTACGGTTCCTTCTCGTCAAAAAGCGTTTTAGGGAAGAGGAAACATAAATGCGTCCGCACGGCCATGGTGACAGAGTCATGGCCACCTGTCTGGGCGCAGACGCCACAAAAAGAGATTGGACGAGGCAGATGAGACGTCTTTTTGGGACAGATGGCATTCGCGGGACCGCAAACATCGCGCCTATGACAGTCGATATTGCTCAGAAACTGGGGCAGGCAGCTGGCCTGCATTTTACCCGTGGAGAACACCGGCACAGCGTGCTGCTGGGTAAGGACACCCGGCTTTCCGGCTACATGATTGAGAGCGCGCTGGTCGCAGGCTTCCTGTCCGCCGGAATGGATGTCACGCTGGTTGGCCCGCTGCCCACCCCCGCGATTGCCATGTTGACGCGCTCTCTGCGCGCCGATCTGGGCGTCATGATTTCCGCTTCGCACAATCCCTTTGGCGATAATGGCATCAAACTGTTTGGCCCGGATGGCTTCAAGCTGTCTGACCAGAACGAAATCGACATCGAAAACCTGATGATGGCCGACCTCACGGGTCGCCTTGCCACTCCACGGGAAATTGGTCGCGCCTCCCGACTGAACGATGCTGCGGGCCGTTATGTGGAAAGTGCCAAGGCTTCCTTCCCGCGCAAGTTGCGGCTGGATGGCATGAAAATTGTGATCGATTGTGCCAACGGCTCCGCCTACCGGGTGGCTCCTACGGCTTTGTGGGAACTGGGTGCTGAGGTGATCCGCATCGGTTGCACGCCCGATGGCGTCAACATCAATGAGAAATGTGGCTCCACCCACCCGGAGGCGCTGTGTCAGGCCGTTGTGCAGCACGGTGCTCATCTGGGTATTGCGCTGGATGGCGACGCAGACCGCGTTCTGATTGCTGATGAAACCGGGCGCCTGATTGATGGAGACCAGATTCTGGCTCTCATCGCGCAGTCCTGGGCGCGGGAAGGGCGGCTGGTCGGTCAGTCCGTAGTGGCGACAGTGATGTCCAACATGGGGCTGGAACGCTTCCTGAACACGCTCGATGTCGGCTTGGAACGCACCGCTGTGGGGGACCGCTACGTGGTAGAACGGATGCGGGAACTCGGCAGTAATGTGGGCGGCGAGCAGTCGGGCCATATGGTGCTGACAGATTTTGCCACGACGGGGGACGGTCTGATTGCAGCCCTGCAGATTCTGGCGGTGCTGGTTGAAGATGGTCGTCCGGCCAGTGAAGTGTGCCGTCTCTTCAAACCTTTTCCGCAAAAGCTGAAAAACGTGCGCTTTAGCGGCACATGCCCGCTGGATGCAGACGTGGTGCAGGCAAGGCAGAAAGATGTGGAGAAGATGCTTGCTGGTCGTGGCCGCCTTGTATTGCGCAAAAGTGGCACGGAGCCGCTGGTGCGTGTGATGGCGGAAGCAGAAGATGCGGCTCTGGTGGACGACGTTGTCAACCAGATGTGCGCGGCACTTGAGGCTGTAAACGTCCCGGCGTAACGCGACAGCCCTTGGAGCGTGTGATGGAAGCTGAACAGAAAAACCCAGCGCGTATTCTTGCCATTGCCGGAAGTGATTCTGGTGGTGGTGCGGGGATTCAGGCCGATATCAAGACGATAACGGCGCTGGGTGGCTACGCGATGACGGTCCTGACGGCTCTGACGGCTCAAAATACGGAGGGGGTGCAGGCTATTCTACCGGTGCCTCCTGAATTTTTGCGACAGCAGATTCGGAGCGTTCTGGATGATCTGGGGGCTGACGCCATCAAGACCGGTATGCTGGGGGGCGCTGCAGAAATTCAGTGTGTATGTGAAGAAATTTCCCCCTACCGCCGCAAGGTTGCCGATCTGCCGGTTATTGTAGATCCGGTAATGGTTGCAAAAGGGGGAGCCAGTCTTCTGGCGGAGGAGGCTTTGCTCTGCCTGAAAACACAGCTTTTTCCGCTGGCAACGGTTCTGACGCCTAATCTGCCGGAAGCTGAAAAGCTGACGGGCATGAGCCTCTCATCAGTAGACGATATGCGTCGTGCTGCGCAGATTTTACGGGAAATGAGTGGGGCTGCCGTGCTCGTTAAAGGCGGCCACCTCTCGGGCAACACCCTAATTGATGTTTTGCTTGATGACGGTGGATTCACAGAATTTAGCGATACCCGCATTGCTACCCGGCACACGCATGGAACGGGGTGCACACTGGCCAGTGCACTGGCCACCGGGCTGGCGCAAAAGCTCCCGCTACGCCGGGCGGTTGAGCAGGCCCGTCTTTATGTGCGGCAGGCGATCCTGACAGCACCGGGCTTTGGAGCCGGGGCGGGTCCTCTATGGCATGCGCACAGATGGTATAAAACAACCTGATATTTCAGAATATTTTAAAAAATTTAGTCTCCGGCAGCCTGAAAATGTTGTTCTGGGATGGAGGCCGGCATCGGGATGGCTGGCTGAGGGGGCAGAGAAAGCATTTTAGCTTTGGGATCATTGAGAATATATCCCTTGCCCCAAACTGTAGAGATCAGGTGATCTGACGCACCGGCTGCCTGAAGTTTTTTACGAAGTTTACAGACAAAAACATCAATAATTTTAATGTCTGGCTCGTCCCGGCCTCCGTAGAGGTGGTTCAGGAACGTTTCCTTGGTCTGGGCAACACCTTTGCGTAGTACCAGAAGTTCAAGGATGGAAAATTCTTTGCAGGTCAGATGCACTGGCTGGTCGTGCACCATCACAGTATGGCTGTTCAGATCCAGTTTGAGTTCAGCAACTTGAATGACTGGATGCGCAAACCCGCTGGAGCGGCGGAGAATGGCCTGAATGCGGGCGACAAGTTCTGCCGGATCAAACGGCTTAGTCAGGTAATCATCTGCGCCCATAGAAAAAGCCCGGATTTTTGCCTCAGGCTGATCTAGTGATGAAATAATGATGACAGGCGTCTGGATTTTTAATAATCGCAGGGAATTTACGACATTATAACCATCCATATCGGGTAGATGCAGGTCAATGATCGCAATGCCGTAATCATAGTTTCGCAGCATTTCAATCGTGTTTCTGCCAGAACGCGCCAAGTCTACTGAAAGACCTGCTTTTTTAAGTATTGGTAAGAGCTGACGGGCTGACGTCGCGGTGTCTTCAGCAAACAGGATACGCATTGGGTTCTCCCCACAGAAAGTGCGGTACACCTTAAGGTTGTATTAATTATCAATAAATCTACTTTTACGTGTTTTTATCCCAAAGATAAACAGAAATTTATCTTATTTTGTGTGGTATGAGGGAAGGTATGCAACCAGAGCATGTTTTGGCCATCTCCCCATAAAAACAATCATAGGTTGAAACTAGCCGTAACGGATTTTCATTCTCTTACAGGGAAAGAGTAAATTTTTTATGAACACAAAACAAAAAGTGATTTTCTCACAAAAGTAACATAATCATTTCTCATTTATTAAATAAATATTACAAACAAAAAGAGATGAATAAATTGTTTGTTTTAAAGTTGATGTGATGAATAGATTTTTATTCAATGCACTGGATTGTAACTCGTCTAAAAAATATAACATGCGTTGAAAATACATTTATTATACTCCTTAGAAATACGAAGAGACTTTAGAAATCCCTAATCATAATAAATAGACTTCTGTTTTTCTGATTTCTGCGGTCATGCGTCTGGGCACGTTTCCCGGTGACCAGTCTTTTCCCGCTCGCCGTAATATGTGAGGAGAAGAAGAGCAGGTCGTGCAGAGGGCGGGATGACAGACACACAGAAAATTCTGAAAAATGAGCAGGCAACAGAGCAACTGGCCCGTGCGCTGGCGGTTTTGGCGCAACCGGGTGACGCACTTTTGCTCACAGGTCCGTTAGGGGCTGGGAAAAGCGTTTTTGCCCGTGCCTTTCTGCGCTGCTTTTGCGGGGATGACGCTCTGGAAGTGCCCAGCCCTACTTATACTCTTGTACAAACCTATCAGGCTCCTTCCTGTACCGTCTCACATTTTGATCTCTGGCGTCTGGGTGGCCCGGACGAACTGGAAGAACTCGGCTGGGAGGACGCGCGGGACGGCGTCGTTCTGGTGGAATGGCCGGAGCGTCTGGAAGATCTGACGCCCCCAGAGGCCCTGCATATTGCGTTTACGGTCGGGGCTGATGGTATGCGCACAGTGCATCTGCACGGCTGGGGCGACAGGCTGGATGGTGCTGTACTCTCTGCCAGCTTTTCGGGCTGAAAGGTTTTACCATGAGCCTTGCGACAATTCCGGCGCATCTGCCGTTTCTCGACCAGCTTGCTGCGCGCTGGCTTCAGGCCGCCGGGCATGACCCGGAGGCTGTGGGAGAGGGGACAATTATCCTCCCCGGTCGTCGTGCTGCGCGTGGTCTGACAGAAGCGTTCCTGCGGCAGATGGATGGCCGCGCCATGTTGCTGCCGCGTATTCTGCCCATCAGTGCGCTGGATGAAGCGGAACTGGGGTTGTCTTCCGATCTGGGAGGCACTGCCGGGTTTGACCTGCCCCCGGCGGTTGCTGGTATGACGCGCCTTGCCGTGCTGACGCGGCTGGTGTTGCAGGCGGAAGGGGCATTTGGCACCCGGCCCACGCTGGATCAGGCGTGGCCTCTGGCCAAAGCTTTAGCCGATCTGATGGATGAGGCTGAATGGGCGGATGTCGATCTGCCGACACGTCTGCCGGAGGCGGTGCAGGAAAACTTTGCGGAACACTGGCAGGTTATCCTGAAGTTTCTGGAAATTGTGACACGTGCCTGGCCGAAATGGCTGGCGAGCCAGCAGGTGATGAACCCGGTCGCGCGTCAGGTCACGTTGCTCCGCGCGCAGGCGCGGCTTTGGGAGGAGCAGGCGGCACGGGGGGATACAACACCCGTCTGGGCAGCAGGTTTTACCAATGTCATGCCTGCAACGGCGGAAGCCTTGCGGGCGGTGATGGCGTGTCCGGGTGGCCGCGTAATTCTGCCGGGTCTGGATCTGGAGATGCCGGAAGAGACGTTTGTGCAGTTGCCGGATAGTCATCCGCAGGCCGGTCTCAGCTATCTTCTGGCCTCGCTGGATGTGGTGCGGGCAGATGTTGAACTCTGGGATGCTGAGGGAGGATTTCCAGAGCGGGCACAGGTGCTCTTCCGGGCGTTGCTACCAGCCTCAGCTCTGGAAGACTGGGCAAAAGCCGGCCCTACCAATCTGGCGCAGGTTTCCCGGCTGGACGCAGCAGACCAGCAGGAAGAAGCTGTGGCGATTGCGATGATTTTGCGCAACGTAGTCGAAACACCCGGTAAGCGGGTGGCATTGGTCACGCCCGATCGTGCGCTTGCAGCCCGTGTCGCGACTGAACTGGCCCGTTGGGGCGTGCTGGCGGATGATAGTGCCGGTGCCTCTCTTATTGAAACACCCGGTGCCGTGCTACTGCGGCTTGTTGCGCAGATGATCGAAAACCGGTTTTCTCCGGTATCGGTCTTATCTGTTTTGAAACACCCTTTGGTGGCATGTGGTCTTTCCATGGGCGTGTGCCGTGCCTCAGCCCGTCTTTTGGAACGAACGGTGTTGCGCGGTCCGGCTCCCCCGCCCGGATTTGCCGCATTGCGCACGGCGGTGACAGCTGTTCTTAAAGACCATGCAAAAGACGAGCGGGCCTCAGCGCGCGCAGAAGGTGGGGCTGAGGCAGACCGTCCTTACGGACCAGAACCTCTGGAAACCTTTATGGATCGTCTGGCTTTTTGTCTGGAACCGATTTTGCCGTGGGATGGCTGGGTTGCCAGTGCAGGAGAGGGAACGCCGCTGACAGATGATCTGGGCCCGGAAGCGTATGGAGATCCGGAAAGGGTAGAGACTGAGGCTCAGCCCGGCCCAGCGGGCGAGACGCCCGATTTCAGTCACCGGGAGCCCGTGCCGGATTTGCTGGCCGCCTTGATTCAGGCTGTCGAACGGCTTGTAAAAACGGAAGATGAGGACGCGGCAAAACGGTTGTGGAGCGGAGAGGAGGGGAACCTGCTGGCCGGTCGCCTGACGGAACTGATGATGGCGTCTGATGTTCTGCCACCGCAGCCACCTGCTGTGCTGGATGGATTGCTGAGCGCTGTGCTGGCGGAAGATCGCGTGGCCGTGCGGCGTGGGGTGGAGCATGCTGCCCTGCATCCGCGTGTATTGATCTGGGGTTTGTTCGAAGCCCGATTGCAGACGGCGGATGTGGTTGTTCTGGGTGGACTTGCAGAAAATATCTGGCCCCCTGCGGCAGATGCCGGACCGTGGATGAGTCGCCCCATGCGCCAGCGCGTCGGCCTGCCTTCGCCAGAACAGGGAGTAGGGCAGGCCGCGCATGACTTTTTTGCCAGTGCTGCTGCTGCGGGGGAGGTTGTGCTGTCCTGCCCGCGTCGGCGTGATGGTGCACCTGTGGTGCCGGCCCGCTGGATTTCTCGTCTGGATGCGTTTTTATCCGGGCGTGGTCTGGCTGTTCCGCATCATCCTGCACTGGACTGGTTGCAGGTGCTGGACCGGCCGGATGGCCCGGCGCAGCCTGTCGCGCCGCCTCGGCCCACACCGCCAGTTGCTTTGCGTCCTCGCCGGTTGAGCGTGACGGAAATCGAGACATGGATGCGTGATCCGTACGCTATTTACGCGCGTCATGTTTTGAAACTTCAGCCTTTACCGGAACTGGAAGAAGCAGCTGACGCCTCAGATTATGGGATGATTGTGCATGATGCGCTGGAAGACTGGTTCCGGATGCATGGCATAACATGGCCCCCGCAGGCGGAAGCCGGGTTGCAGGAGGCTTTCCGGAAAGCCTTGCTTAAACGCACGCTGCGTCCGGCGTTGCAGGCATGGTGGGAGCCCCGGCTGATGCGTATTGCCTCATGGGTGGCGCATGCGGAATCGGCTTTGCGGGAGGGGACGGGAACGCCCGCTGCTATTCGCACGGAATCCAGAGGACAAGTGGATATTCTGGATGCGCCGCATGGCGCGTTCCGGCTGGTCGGGCGTGCGGACCGGATTGATTACGATGCGGAAGGCCGCGTGATTGTGCGCGACTACAAAACCGGCACGCTGCCGTCCGTGCGGGATGTGCGCTCCGGCTGGAGTCCGCAATTACCCCTGGAAGCTGCAATGATTTTGCGAGGTGGCTTTTCCAGTCTGCCCGGTGCGGCGGATATTGCCGGTCTGGTGTACTGGCGGCTGACCGGGGGAGCTGACCCTGGTGAGGAAGTGGCGATCAAGCCGGAAGGGGAGGCCTCTCTCACGGCCTTGGCGGAGCAGACATGGCAGAGCCTGCGGGACCGTATCTGCGCGTATGACAACCCGGCACAACCTTATC
Organism: Acetobacter malorum; assembly: GCF_001580615.1. GTDB lineage: Bacteria > Pseudomonadota > Alphaproteobacteria > Acetobacterales > Acetobacteraceae > Acetobacter > Acetobacter malorum. The sequence goes on along the minus strand of NZ_LHZC01000042.1, from coordinate 57,944 downwards.
TGTCGCACCCACACCCCGGTCGGGAACCGCGTTTTGCGGATTACGCGCGTCTGGCCCGGGTGCCGGAGTGGAACACGGCGCGGGTGGAGGATGAGGCATGAGTGGCAGCCAAAGTATGTTAAAAAATCCTGCATTTTCTGAAGCGATTGACCAGGCTAACCGTCAGCAGGCTCTGGCGTCTGACCCGACGGCATCGGTTTTTGTCTCGGCGTCCGCAGGGAGTGGTAAAACCAAACTGCTGATTGACCGTCTGCTTCGGCTGATGCTGCCACGCTCCAATCCCGCAGGCGGAGAGGTTTTGCCGGGCAGCCCCCCAGCCCGGATTTTGTGCCTGACCTTTACCAAGGCCGCTGCCGCAGAAATGGCCATCCGGCTCCAGACTCGCCTTGGCCGCTGGGTGACGTTGCCGGATGAGGCCCTGAACAAGGAATTGCAGGGATTATCTGTTCCGTGCACTGCAGAAACACGCAGGCAAGCTCGGGCATTATTTGCAGAGGTTCTGGATCTTCCGGGCGGGATGCGCATTGGCACCATTCACGCCTTCTGTCAGTCGCTGCTACGGCGCTTCCCGCTGGAAGCAGCCATGAACCCGCATTTCACTGTCATGGAAGAAACCGATGCCACGCTGGCCTTGCAGGGGTGTGTGGAAACGGTGCTGGGGAATAGCCCGACACAAAGCATTGCCCCTCTGGCCGGCCAGATCAGCCTCGGGGATTTCGTTAATCTGGTTGGCGCACTCAGGCATGATTCCCGGGCGGAAGCTATTCGGGAGCGGGTGCTGAAGCTGCCAGCCCTGCTGCCTACCATTCTTTGCCGCGTGTTAGGGTTACCGCAGGGGGCGTTGAAGGGAAGTGATGCTGCGCAAATTCAAGACGCGTGCACGAATTTTCCGGGTGAGGAGCGCTTGCGGGCGCATATTCCTACACTGGTGGAAAAGGGGACGGAGACCGTTAAGGCGACGGCGTATCGTCTTCTGGACTGGCTGGCTTTGCCGCCTGCGGAGCGGGCTGCGCAGTGGGATGTATGGCGGAATGCTCTGCTTACAAAGGATGGAAAACCCCGCAAAAGGGGTTTGATTACGACCAAACTTGCAAATGATTACGCAGATCTGGCGACGGCTCTTGAACGGGAAGCTGCGCGAATTCTTGAAGTGGAAGAAGCCTTGCGGGCCAGACGGCTGGCACGGCTTGGTCTGGCGTTGTTGAAAACAGCGGCTCCGGTTGCGGCTTTGTATGATATTCGCAAGAGTCAGCGCGGCCTTGTGGAGTATGATGATCTTATCCGTCGTACACTTGGTCTTTTGCAACAACCGGGTGCTGCGTGGGTGTTGTATAAACTGGATGGTGGGATTGACCATCTGCTGTTGGATGAGGTGCAGGATACCTCACAAGAACAGTGGCGTATTGCAGGGGATCTGACAGCAGAATTTTTTGCGGGTGAAGGCACGCATACGCGGGAGCAGGGGCCACGCACCGTCTTTGCTGTGGGCGATTATAAACAGTCTATCTACGGTTTTCAGGGTGCCGACCCGGAATCTTTCCGTCTGTGGCGGCGGGAATTTAAAAACCGGGCGGCTTTTGCATCTCTGCCCTGGCAGGAGCCGGATCTGACAGTGTCTTTCCGCTCCACCGCTCCGGTTCTTGCTTTGGTGGATGCCGTGTTTTCCGTGCCGGATGCGGCGCGAGGCGTGGCGGAAGAAGATGGCCGTGCCATGCGCCACCTCACGGCCCGACCGGGCGAAGGGGGGCGCGTGGAACTGTGGCCGCTGGCTGAGGCGCAGATGGATGAGGAAGACGCCCTTAGTCCGTGGAAGCCCCCAACCGCCAATACCACCCGCCAGAACCCGCAGCAGAAACTGGCTGATACACTGGCACGTTTTATTGCGCGGCAATTGAACTCACCCCCGGAAGAGGGCGCGGCACCGCTGACGCCGGGTGATGTGCTGGTGCTGGTGCCGCGTCGGTCCTCGTTTGTCACGGCGCTGATTCGTGCTCTGAAAACGGAAAATGTGCCGGTTGCGACTCTGGTGCGCACAGGGCTGGCTGACCAGCTGGCTGTGCAGGATCTGATGGCACTCTGCGGAGCGCTGCTGCTGCCGCAGGATGATCTGACGCTGGCGTGTGTGCTGACGTCTCCTTTAGGTGGCCTCTCCGATGAGAGCCTGATGGTGCTGGCGACCGGGCGCGGTAAGGCGGAGCCGCTCTGGTCCGCCTTGCGGGAGCATCACACGGAACGGCCAGACTGGACGCAGGCCTGGCAGATGCTGGATGGCCTGTTCCGGCGCGTGGATTATCTGACCCCGCATGAACTGCTGTCCGAGGCGCTGGGGCGTTCCGGTGGTCGCGCACGGTTGCTGGCCCGTCTGGGGCCGGAGGCTGCCGAGTCGATTGATGAACTGCTTTCGGCGGCTCTGCGCTATCAGGATATGCATCCGCCATCCTTGCAGGGCTTTCTGCACTGGCTGCGCAATTCGGAAGAAACGGTAAAGCGTGAAGCGGAAGCCGGGGGGGATGCTGTGCGCGTCATGACCGCGCATGGGGCGAAGGGGTTGCAGGCGCGGCTGGTCATTCTGCCCGATACGGTGGGCACACCCCGGTTTGAGGATCGTCTGTTCTGGGTGAAGGACGGTCCAACCGGGCTGGACGTGCCGCTTTATGTGCCACGGGGTGCGCTGGCCGTAAGCGTGACGCAAAAATTGCGGGCGGCCATGCAGGCCAGTGCGATCGAGGAATATAACCGCCTGCTCTATGTGGCGCTTACGCGTGCCGCAGAGCGTCTGGTGGTCTGTGGCTGGAAGCCGGGGCGCGTGGTGCCGCCTGAAAGCTGGTATGAACGGTGCCGCAAGGGGTTTGAAGTCGTCGGTGCTGTGCCGCAGGAGTGGGATGCGGGCGGCTGGACGGGCGAAATGCTGGTTCTGGAGGAAAAGCCCCAGCCGCGTGGCCTCAAAGAAAGCCTGCAAGAGCAGTCAGCCAGTCAGCTACCGGTTGCGGCCTCTCCGCCAGCTCTGCCTGCATGGCTGGGGCATGCCCCGACATGGCAAGGCGCGCCGCCGGTGCCGGATGCTCCATTGGCTCGGCCTCTGGCCCCCAGCCGCCCGGATGATGCCATGCTGGGGCCATTGCCCCCGGTCCGTTCTCCGCTGGATGTGGCTACGGTCACGCCCGCTGCAGCGCGTGAGGCCGCTTTCCGGCGCGGCACGCTGGTGCATGCTCTCTTACAGTATCTACCTGCTTATTCACCGGAGCAGCAGGCCGAGATGGCCTATGCCTGGCTGGGGCGGCCTGCCAGCGGGTTGAAGCCTGATGAGGCGCAAGCTCTGGCTGAACAGGTGCTGAGCGTACTGGCGTTGCCGGATCTGGCGCCCTTGTTCTCCTCGCAGGCGCGGGCTGAGCAGCGTCTGGCCGGTGTGGCAGGCGGGCAGGTGATTGTGGGGCAGGTGGACCGCATGATTCTGCTGCCGGACAAGGTGCTGGTGTGTGACTTCAAAACCGGGCGGCACACGCCGCGCACGGTGGCGGCAACACCAGTGTTGTATCTGCGCCAGATGGCGGCCTACCGGGCTTTGTTGCAGGGGTTGTATCCCGATAAACCGGTGCGATGTGTGCTGGTCTGGACGGAAGGGCCGCGCGCGGATGTGCTGCCCGATGCCTTGCTGGATCTGCATGCACCGGGGGGCGGCCCCTACAGCGCATCTTGACCGGATGCGCTGGCCCCTTAAGTGTAGAGAGACACAGAAGTGGATGGGGAACCGTTTGCACGCAGCTGGGTTTGGCCCTGCACGACGCACCTGCGTGATCCGTCCCTTAAACCAAGGAAGAGATAATCCATGAGTGAACATACACGTGCTGTTACAGATTCCAGCTTTGATGCCGATGTGCTCAAGGCCTCTGGTCTGGTGCTGGTTGATTTCTGGGCAGAGTGGTGCGGCCCGTGCAAGATGATCGGCCCGGCGCTTGAAGAACTCGGCAAGGACTTTGCCGGTAAGCTGACGGTGGCCAAGATCAACATTGATGATAACCCCGTCTCCCCCAACACCTACGGCGTGCGCAGCATCCCGACCCTGATGCTGGTGCGTGATGGTCAGGTGCTGGACACCAAGGTGGGCGCACTGCCCAAAAGCCAGCTGAAAGCCTGGGTTGAAGGCGCTCTGTAAGGCGCATCTCCCAGTCTGATGCGCCGTCCCGCCGGGCCATAATGCTTGGCAGGACGGCGCAAGCAGCGTAAGGCACGCTGCAACAGGGCTATGTTCCCATTTTTTGATTTATCGCAGTTGCAGGGTTCAAAATGAGCTGGATCACCGAATACGTCCGTCCCAAAATTCGCGGCCTGCTGCGTCGTGACGTGCCGGATAATCTGTGGACCAACTGCGAGTCCTGCAGTCAGATGGTTCTGACCAAGGAACTGCACCGTAACCTGAATGTGTGCCCCCATTGCGGGCACCACATGAAAGCGCCGGTGGCTGACCGTCTGGCGTGGACGTTTGATAACGGGGAATGCACCCGGATCGAACTGCCGCCTGCCCCGGTGGACCCGCTGGGCTTCCGTGACCAGAAAAAATATACCGACCGCCTGAAAGACGCCCGCGCCAAGAGTCAGCTGGATGAATCCCTGATTGTGGCCCACGGCACTATTGGCGGGCACCCGAGCGTTGTGGGTGTCATGGCGTTTGAATTCATGGCCGGCACCATGGGCGCTGCCTTTGGTGAGCGCTTTGTGGCCGCCGCGCGTCTGGCCGTGTTGCAGAAGTCTCCTCTGGTCATTTTCACGGCCTCTGGCGGCGCGCGTATGCAGGAAGGTGCGATCAGCCTGATGCAGATGCCGCGCACCACCATTGGCGTGCAGATGCTCAAAGAAGCGGGCCTGCCTTATATTGTGGTGCTGACCAACCCGACCACGGGTGGGGTGACGGCCTCCTTCGCTATGCTGGGCGATGTGCAGATTGCCGAGCCCAATGCTCTTATCGGCTTTGCTGGCCCGCGCGTGATTGAAGATACGGTGCGCGAAAAGCTGCCCGAAGGCTTCCAGCGGTCTGAATATCTGCTGGACCACGGCATGCTGGACATGGTGGTGAAGCGCAAAGATATGCGGGAAACGCTGGCCCGGATCATTGGCTTGCTGATGCGCACGCCTGTTACGCCGGACGGTGATAAGGTTGCGCCCACGCCTGCCGCTACGGTTGTACCGGACGCCGCTCCTGCGGCCCCGGCTGCCTGAGCGATTGGCGCGTGACATCCTCTTCTGGCGGCTCTGCGCCGACGACTGAGTTTTCCGGCCGTACCGGAGAAGTCTTGGAACGGCTGAACAGCCTTTACCCGGCGTTGATTGATCTCTCGCTCGGGCGGCTGGAAACCCTGCTTGGTAAGCTGGGCCACCCGGAAGATAAATTGCCGCCCGTTATCCATGTGGCGGGCACCAACGGCAAAGGCAGCACTTGCGCCACGCTGCGCGCTATTGGCGAGGCGGCTGGCTGGCGCGTGCATGTGATGACGTCCCCCCATCTGGTGGATGTGACGGAGCGGTTCCGCATTGCCGGAAAGCTGGTGAGCGAGGCCGAACTGGTCTCCACACTGGAAGAAATCGAGCAGGTCAACGCGGGCGCGCCTATCACTGTGTTTGAGGTGCTGACGGCAGCGGGCTTCCTGCTGTTCTCGCGCCATCCGGCGGAATTAGCCATTATCGAGGTTGGTCTGGGTGGCCGGTGTGACGCCACCAATGTGCTTAAGCACCCGGCTGCCTGCATCGTCACCTCTGTTTCCATGGATCATGAAGCATTTCTGGGGAACACGCTGGAAGCGATTGCCGCTGAAAAAGCCGGCATTTTCAAACCCGGTGTGCCTGCCGTAACCGGCGCGCAGCCGGATGCCGTGCGGCATGTGCTGGAAGCGGAAGCCCGCAAGGTGGGCGCGCCGCTCGCCTGTCGTGGTGAGGCCTGGCAGATTGCGGCTGCCGCTTCTGCGGGTGTTTCCGCGCCAGAGGGCAGTCTGATTTTTACCGATTCCCAAGGGACGCTCACGCTGCCGGCTCCTGCTCTTACTGGCCCATGGCAGATGGAAAATGCTGGTCTGGCGGTGGAGGCTCTGCGTGTTTCTGGCCTGAGCGTGCCGGATGCGGGCTGGCAGGGCGTGGGCAAGGTCTCGTGGCCTGCACGCATGCAGCGTCTGCACGGGAAACTGGCGGAAAGCCTGCCTGCAGGATGGGAGTTGTGGCTGGATGGGGGGCACAATCCCGGCGCGGGTCATGCACTGGCGCAGGAATTGCAGAAATGGGGCGACGAGCCTCTGCACCTGCTGGTCGGCATGAAGCAAACCAAGGATGCCACGGGCTTTCTGAACCCGGTTCTGCCTTACGCCACCACGCTGTGGGCTATTAGTGAACCCACGCAGCATCTGGCTTTGCCGGTTGAAGCAATTGTCGAGGCCTCAGCAGGCAAGGCACAGGTTGGCCCGACACTGGTAAAAGCGTTGGAAGGCCTCAAAGCCCAGTCAGACGGCAAACCCGCCCGGGTGCTGATTTGCGGCAGCCTGTATCTGGCTGGTGTAGCGCTGACACAGGATGGCTGGAAACCGGGCGCGTAAAAGCGCGCCTCTGGCTCATTAAGAGCAGGCAAAACAGCATTTTTTGAAAATAGGAAAGAATGGTGCCCCCATTCAGATTTGAACTGAAGACCTACCGCTTACAAGGCGGTTGCTCTACCACTGAGCTATAAGGGCACAGCACGTTACGTGCAGGGGCGGATTAAAACTGTAAAACGCGCGGCGCGTCAAGATCCGGTTTTCGATCTTCCCGCAGTTTTTTGGTTGTGCGGATATTGCATCGAACCACACGCTGGCGCATCTAGTCGCTTATGTCGCACTCTGCCTCAGCATCTTTGCCAGCACTCTCTCTGCACGATAGTCAGCGCCGCGCGACCGTGCCGTTCACGCCGCTCGATCCGGAGCATGTGAAAGTCTATTATTGTGGACCCACGGTCTATGATCTGGCCCATATTGGCAACCTGCGCGCCATGCTGACGGCTGACGTGCTGGTGCGGTTCCTGCGCCATGCCTATCCGCGTGTAACCTTTGTGCGCAACATCACGGATGTGGATGATAAGATCACCGCCCGTGCCCGCGCCAATGGGGAAGATATTGGCTCCCTCACGCAGCGTACCACGGAAGAGTTTCATCAGGATTTGGCCGCCATGAACGTGCTGCCGCCGGATATTGAACCGCGCGCCACGCATAACATTGGTGAAATGCAGGCGCTGATTGCCCGCCTGATTGAAAACGGCCACGCCTATGAGGCGGATGGTCATGTGCTGTTCTCGGTCGCGTCTTTCCCGTCTTACGGCGCATTGTCTGGCCGGGACCCGGAAGATCTGGTGGCTGGTGCCCGTGTGGAAGTAGCGGGCTACAAGAAAAATCCGGGTGACTTTGTGCTCTGGAAACCCTCCGATGCAGATCAGCCGGGCTGGGAAAGCCCGTGGGGTCGCGGGCGTCCGGGCTGGCATATTGAATGCTCGGCCATGTCGCACCGCTATCTGGGTGAAAGCTTTGATATTCACGGTGGTGGGTCGGACCTCCTGTTCCCCCACCATGAGAATGAGCGCGCCCAGAGCCTGTGCTGCTTCCCGCAGGGTAAGTTCGCCAATTACTGGGTGCATAACGCCATGCTTCTCGTTGAAGGCGAGAAGATGTCGAAATCACTCGGCAACTTCCTGACGATTCGGGACGTGCTGAAACAGGCTCCGGCGGAGGCCCTCCGCCTGCTGCTGCTGGGGGCGCATTACCGCTCTACGCTGAACTATACGCAGGCTGGCTTGCAGGAATCCCGCAAGGTGCTGGACCGGTTCTATCGCGCTCTGGCTGCAGGCCCTGTGCCGGAGGTTGCTCCGTCGGAAGGCGTCATGAAGGCGCTGGCGGAAGATCTGAACACGCCGATGGCCATTGCTGAACTGCATGCTCTTGCCGGTCAGGCGCTGGCGGGTGACAGACAGGCCGCCGGGGCTCTGAAAGCTGGCGCGGGTATGCTTGGGCTTTTGCAGGAAGACCCTGAAAAATGGTTCAAGGGCGACAGTTCTGACGAAGATGCAGAAATCGACGGCCTGATTGCCGAGCGTGCAGCTGCCAAAAAGGCCCGCGATTTTGCAAAGGCGGATGCCTTGCGTGACCAGCTACAGGGGCAGGGGATTGTGCTTGAAGATACGAAAGACGGCACCATCTGGAGGCGGGCATGACCGGGCGTGACGGCGGGGCTCCGCTGGAGCCCGTTGGCAACACGCCGGTTGTCATTCTGGTGCGTCCGCAGCTTGCGGAAAATATTGGCACCACCGCGCGGGCCATGGCCAATGGTGGGCTGTTTCACCTCCGGCTGGTCAGCCCGCGGGATGGCTGGCCGCAGGACCGCGCCTGGCGCACCGCCTCAGGCGCAGACCGGATTCTGGAAGCAGCCACGGTGCATGAGAGCGTGGATGACGCTATTGCCGATCTGCACCACGTTTTCGCCACCTGTCCGCGTCCGCGCCACATCGTCAAAACGGTGATGACGGCACGCGGTGGGGCAGCGGAATTGCGCGCGGCCACCAATCGGGGCCTCAAAGTCGGGCTGCTGTTTGGGCCGGAACGTGCCGGGCTGGATAATGAGGATATGGCGCGGGCGGATGCGCTCATTCGCTATCCGCTAAACCCGGCCTTCATGTCGCTCAATCTGGCGCAGGCCGTCATGATCATGGCGTATGAATGGTGGATGGCGGAAGATCAGACCGCGCCGCGTGAACTCATGACCAACGAGACCCATGTGGCCACCAAAGGTGAGCTGGAAAACTTTATGGGGCATCTGATTCGGGAGCTGGACGAGTGCGGCTTCCTGCATAACGAGCAGAAGCGCCCCGGCATGGTTCGCAATCTGCGGCACTTTTTCACGCGTGGGGAAGTTACGGAGCAGGAGCTGCGCACGCTGCATGGCGTGGTGCGGGAACTGGCGCATCCGCGCAGAAAGTAATCTAAACGACCGAACTGCACGCCTTTATTAGGCGGTGGTTCGGTATGCAGGGGCAGATGTGCGGACACTCTGCCCCATGCATAAGGAAATCAGTCAGCAGCCAGCGGCATGTTGCGGTGTGCCATGGCTGTCGTCACATGGTCTTCCAGAGCAGCCGTCACCTTGTCTGCCTGTTTGGCAAAGATATGGTCTGCATCGGGGAACACGCGGTAGTCGACCGTCACACCCTTCTGGGTGTTCAGCTTATCCACCAGTTTGTGAATGGCCGGTTCCGGAGCCATGTCATCCTTGCCGCCTGCAATCATCAGGCCGCCACAGGGGCACGGTGCCAGAAAACCAAAATCATAATAGGTGGCCGGGGGTGCGACGCTGATCCAGCCGGTAATTTCCGGACGGCGCATCAGCAACTGCATGCCCACAAAAGCCCCGAAGGAATAGCCCGCAATCCACAGACCGCTGGCATTCGGGTTGACCATCTGCATCCAGTCCAGAGCGGCGGCGGCATCGGAAATTTCACCAATCCCACCGTCATACCGGCCCTGAGACCGCCCGACACCACGGGAGTTGTAGCGCATGACCGAAAAGCCCATTTTTTCAAAGGACCGGTACATAGCGTAGGTAATGCGGTTGTTCATTGTGCCGCCATGCAGCGGGTGCGGGTGCAGCACCAGTGCTAAGGGGGCATTGGGCTGGTTGGAATGGTGGTAACGCCCTTCAAGACGCCCGTCCGGGCCGGCAAACATAACCTCAGGCATTCGGGTTCCGCATTGTTTTGAAATGCGTCCGTGGGCATGACGCATCCCGGTTTGGCAGATGCTCCGGCAGGCGGCGATGCCACGCTACAAGCCGGTGCGGGCGGGTCAGGCGGCCCGCAAAACATTCGTAAAACAGGCCACCCACCGCCGCATGCAGGAAAGACGCGGCTGAGAAAGGTCTGTTATGGACATGGTATCATGCAGGAGGCAGGAAAAGGGGTGAGGCGCAAAATCTGAGATTGACCTTGTCGCTGGCAGGGGCATACTGCTCCTGTGTTGTCTTGTGGCCACCAAAGACACCGGAAAACAGACTCTCCATGCTGGCCCACCTTGCTGCACTGTATGGTAACGACCATGTGCCCTTCTATAAGGGGTGTGCAATCATAATTTCCACATAAATCGTTCTAATGGCTGTTTTGTGCCCCTTGCAGGGGAACGCACGGACAAGTGAAGGCAATCGGGCAGCGGCAACTGGCCGGAAAGAGGAGCAGAGTATGAGTCTCTGGACGCGCAGCGGGAGTGAGACGCCGCGTAGGATTTATCTGGATGCCAACGCGACGGAACCGCTCCGGCCGGAAGCGCGCGAGGCCATGCTTGCAGCGGCTGATCTGACAGGCAATCCCTCCTCCGTCCATCGGGCCGGGCGCATGGCGCGGGCCGTGCTGGAAGACGCGCGGGATCAGGTTGCAAAAACCCTTGGTGTGGCCCCGCTGAATTGTATTTTCACCTCTGGTGGAACGGAGGCCAATGTTCTGGCCATGCACGGGCTGGGGCAGGGCAGGCGCTTTCTGGTCGGGCAGACGGAACATGATGCCGTGCGCAAGGGCGTGCCAGCAGGCGCGCCGCTGGCGTGGCTGCCCGTGGACGCTGCCGGTCAGGTGCGACTGGATGTGCTGGAAGCCGAACTCGCGCAGGACGGCCCGTCCGCCTTTGTCTGTCTGATGCTGGCCAATAACGAGACGGGTGTTCTGCACCCCATGGCGGAGATTGTGCGCCTTTGCCGAATCCATGGCGCGCATGTGCATGTGGATGCCGTGCAGGCCGCAGGCCGCATGGCGTTGTGTGTTGAAGAGATGGGCATGGATAGCCTTGCTCTGTCTGGCCACAAAATGGGTGGCCCCAAAGGTGCTGGGGCTTTGCTGTTGCGAGGTCCGGCTCCCGCGCGTCTGGACCCGTTGTTTGAAGGGGGCGGACAGGAGCAGGGCCGCCGTGGCGGTACGCCGCCATTGCCAGCACTGGCGGGGCTGACGGCAGCCTTGCAGGCGTCTCTGGCTCAGCCTGCTCAGCTGCTTGCAGCGTTGCGGGATAAGCTGGAAGAGGCGGCGGTTGCCGCAGGTGCTGTGGTGAATGGCGGTGATGCACCCCGGTTGGCTAACACCACCAATCTGTCCTTGCCGGGGCGCAGGGCGCAGGGACAGTTGATGCGGCTGGATCTGGATGGCGTGTGTGTGTCTGCTGGGTCTGCCTGCTCATCCGGCAAGGTTGCGGCCTCTCATGTGCTGGACGCCATGGGACTTGGGGATCTTGCGGCGCAGGCCATTCGTGTGTCCCTGCCCTGGAATGTGACGGAAGACGACATAAATCAGTTTATCCGGGCTTATGGGGCCATGGCGCAAAGTGCTGCCCCGACCATTGCGGGCTAACCAAAAAGGGGAGGACATGGACGAGCTTTATTTCGATCATGCGGCGACCACCCCGTGTGACCCCCGCGTGCGGGCCGTGATGCTAACCGCTCTTGAAGAAGAGAACGGGAATCCGCACAGCAGCACCCACGCTTCGGGCCAGAGGGCTGCGGCGCTGGTGGAAACGGCACGCGCAGAAGTTGCTGCCCTCATTGGGGCCGACCCGCGTGAGATTATTTTCACATCCGGCGCGACCGAGGCCAATAATCTGGCCATCAAAGGGGCTGCACGCCATCTGGCCGCACAGGGCAGCCCGCGCCGCCGCGTGATTACCGTGGCTACCGAACATAAATGCGTTCTGGAAAGCGTGCGGGACTTGGCTCAGGAAGGATTTGAGCCGGTTATTCTGCCTGTGGACGCCAACGGACTGCTGGACCCGGCTGTTTTGCAAAAGGCGCTTGAGGTGCCAACTGCTCTGGTTTCCATCATGGCGGCGAATAATGAGACGGGTGTGTTGCAGGATTTGGCAACACTCGCCCCGCTGGTGGAGCAGGCCGGAGCCTTGCTGCATTCGGACCTTGCGCAGGCAGCGGGGAAAATTCCGGTCGATGTGCGGCGAATGGGTCTGGCTCTGGGGTCTATTTCCTCGCACAAACTCTACGGTCCCAAAGGGGCCGGGGCGCTGTTTGTCCGCCGCCGTCCACGGGTGCGGTTGCACCCTCTGTTTTCTGGCGGAGGGCAGGAGCGCGGGCTGCGGTCCGGCACATTGCCGGGCTTTTTGCTGGCTGGATTCGGGGAGGCCTGCCGGATTGCGCGGGAAGAAGGGCCGAAAGATGCTGCCCATCTTGAGCATCTGCGGGACGTGTTTCTGGCGCGCGTGAAACGCAGCCTGCCGGGGGTCGTGGTCAATGCCGCCGCTGCACCTCGTTTGCCGGGTTTATTTAGTCTGCGTCTGCCGGAAGGCCTAAAGGCGCTGGAGGTGATTGCCGCCATGCCGGGGCTGGCTGTGTCTCTGGGCTCGGCCTGTTCTTCGGCGGAAATCGCCCCGTCTTATGTGCTGGAGGCCATGGGTCTGGGGCGGGATGAGGCCGGAAGAAGCTTGCGTCTCTCCCCCGGACGTTTTACCTCAGCCGCCGAGGCGGAGCGCGCGGCGGACAGGCTGGTGCAGGCCGCCATGACAAAGACAGCCTTGGCAGGATAAAAAACGAATGCCCCAGATGACGTTTGTTGAACAGGACGGAACCGAACGCACGGTTGATGCGCCGCTCGGCCTTTCTGTGCTTGAAATTGCCCACAAGCATGGCATTGATCTTGAAGGGGCCTGTGAAGGCTCTCTGGCCTGCGCAACCTGCCATGTGGTTGTAGACCCGTCCTGGGCGCCGAAACTGGCTGCCGCCACGGATGATGAAGAAGATATGCTGGATCTGGCCTTTGGTCTGGAAAAGACGTCCCGCCTTGGGTGCCAGATTGTCATGACTGAAGCACTGGATGGTCTGGTTGTGCGCCTGCCGCGCACGGCCTGAACACCGTTTACAGATAAAAAGGGGACGCGCCGATGCGCATTCTTGTGGCCATGTCCGGGGGGGTGGACAGTTCCGTGGTTGCCGCCCGCCTTCAGGCAGAAGGGCACGAGGTAATCGGAGCGACCCTTCAGCTTTATGATTCCCGCGGTGCGGCCAAAAAAGGCGCATGCTGTGCCGGGCAGGACATCCGTGATGCCCGTGCCGTGGCCGACCGTCTGGGATTCCCGCATTATGTGATTGATGCGGAACGCCGGTTTAAGGACAGCGTGATCGAGCGGTTTGCCGATGCCTATGCAGCCGGTGAAACCCCGGTCCCCTGCGTGGCCTGTAATCAGGGCGTGAAATTTACCGACCTGTTGGGGCTGGCGAAGGAAATCGGGGCCGACGCCATGGCCACCGGCCACTATGTGCGCCGTGTGGAAGGCCCGAACGGGGCAGAACTGCACCGCCCGGTTGATGAGGCGCGGGACCAGTCCTGGTTCCTGTTTGCCACCACGCGGGAACAGCTGGATTTCCTGCGTTTCCCGCTGGGCGACATGCCGGACAAGGCCGCTGTGCGTGAGGAAGCTGAGCGCTTCGGACTGGTTGTGGCGGGTAAGCCGGACAGTCAGGATCTCTGCTTTGTCAGCGATGGGTCCTATGTGGACCTCGTGGAAAAAATGCACCCCGAAATGGCTGGCCCCGGCGAGATTGTGGATAGCGCCGGCCGTGTTGTTGGCCAGCATGAAGGCGTGATGCGTTTTACCGTTGGCCAGAGCAAACGGCTGGGTAACGCGGCCCGGCTGGATGGTGAGCGTCAGATGGTTGTCGGTGTGGAACCGGGCCGCAAGCGCGTGGTGATTGGCCCGCGTGAGGGATCTTACGTCAGCACCCTTTCCGTGCGGGATGTGAACTGGCTGGTAGACGCTCCGCCGGAAGGGCTGGTCTGCCGCGTGCAGATGCGTGCGCGGGAAGAGCCCCGCCCGGCCCGTGTGGTGCCGACTGCGGAGGGTGCGACTGTTCTGCTGGAAGAACCCGCCATGCCCGCCCCCGGTCAGGCCTGTGTGTTTTATGATGGCAGCCGCATTCTGGGCGGCGGCTTTATTCGCCGGGCGGAGGCAACGTCGGCGGCCTGAAGGAGAGAAAAGATGGCAGACGGACGGCTGGTTATTGGAACGCAGCGCTATTCTTCATGGTCTCTGCGGGGCTGGCTTTCGGTCCGGCTGGCCGGGCTGAATGTCGATATTGATGTCATCCCTCTGGCCGGTGGCGGCAAGACGACAGCACTCAAAACGCTCTCTCCCAACGGCTGCGTACCGTATCTGGAACATCATGGTGCCGTGGTGTGGGACTCGCTCTCTATTGCGGAATATTGTGCGGAACAGGACCCCGATCTCTGGCCTGCTGACCGTTGTGCCCGCGCGGTTGCGCGCTCCATTTCTGCTGAAATGCATTCCGGTTTCCGCGCTGTGCGGGCTGCTCTGCCCATGAATCTGGGCCGCGATAAGCGTCCGCCGGCTGCGGGGTTTGATGAGGACGTGTTGAAAGACATCGCCCGTATTGATGCCCTCTGGACCGATGCCCGCACACGTTTTGGGCAGGATGGCGCATTCCTCTTTGGGGCAGAGTTTGGCAATGCCGATGCCATGTATGCCCCCATTGTGGCGCGATTTCTGTCCTACGATGTGCCCGGTCTTTCTGATGTTTCCCGCCAGTATATGGCGGCCGTGCGCCAGCATCCGTTGATGCAGGACTGGTACGATCAGGCTGCGCAGGAACCCACAGACTGGTATCTGGACGTTTATGAATCTCTGGCCTGATCGGGCTCGTTTTTCTGTGATGTTCTGCCAGATATGACGGCGCTTCCCGGCGAGGGCTCGCCAACGGCTCCCACACCGACCGAAGTTGCCGAAGAACGAGGCGCGCAAGGCCCACATTCAGCCTTGCGCGTTCTGACGGTGCTGACTCCGAGAGAACGTTTCGCACCCGGTGAGGCCGGGGCCATTGCGCTGCTGGTGCGGCGCATGGCGGGGAGTGCGGAAACTGTCGTCGGGCTTCCGCCTGTTGGGCAGCCCTTTGCCGGGGTGCGGTTTGTGCCTGTGGTGCCAGTCTTTCGGCCTTTCAGTCGCATTCAGCGTTATGCGGCGGGCGTTGCGCGTGTGGCCCGGTCTGTCCGGCCTGATCTGATTGAAGTCCATAACCGGCCTGATGTTGCTCTGGCTCTGCGCAAAGCCTGCCCCGGCCTGCCGATTGTGCTGGTGCTGCATAATGACCCGTGTGGCATGCGGCGCGCCCGTACAGCGGCAGAGCGTGAGCATCTGGGGCAGGCTGTGGCGGTGGTCGCGGTCTCAGAATGGGTGCGTGGGCGCTTTATCAGTCCGGGTGTCACCTCCTGCGTGCGGGTGCTGCCTAATAGTCTGGATCTTTCTGCCTTACCGCCGCCAGCGGAACAGCGAGACCCGGTGCTGCTGTTTGCCGGGCGCATTGTGGCGGATAAAGGGGCCGATGCTTTTGTGGCGGCCTGCGCCCGCGTTCTGCCCCGGCATGCAGGCTGGCGCGCTGAGATGATTGGCGCTGATCGCTTCGGCCCCGACTCGCCAGAGACTCCGTTTCTCAACGCTTTGCGTCCGCAGGCTGAACAGGCCGGTGTGGTGCTGCGCGGCTATCAGCCGCATGAGGCTGTGATGCAGGCCATGAGTTGGGCCGCCGTGGTGGCGGTGCCCAGCCGCTGGCCGGAACCGTTTGGTATGGCAGCTCTGGAAGCGATGGGATGCGGAGCAGCCGTTGTGGCCTCGCATCGGGGCGGTCTGCCGGATGTAGTCGGGGATGCCGGATTGTATGCGGACCCGGATGAACCGAACGATCTGGCCGATGTTCTGGAACGCCTCATCACCTCGCCAGCCCTACGAGCGGAAGCAGGGCAGGCTGGCCGTGCCCGTGCCCGGTTGTTTGATGCCGCTACCATGCGGGAAAAACGCCGCCTCCTGCATGAAGACATTGTGCGGGAATGGCGCTGGAAAGGACTGTTCCGGGCCTGACGACCGCCCTTTCAGGAACGTTATTCGCTTAGAAGAGTGTTTTTCAGGCCTTAGATACCCTGCCACCCGCAAGCCCGGAGTGCGGCTTCCATGCCTTCGCGGGGCGGCGCTGTGGCGGCAACGGGCGGCGTAAGTGGCAGCGTCAGACTGCGGGCCAGCAGGTGCAGCCCTTCCGGGTGAGGGTGCCCGTAGAGCGTATCCCCCAGAATCGGCCAGCCCATGGCGGCGCAATGCACGCGGGCCTGATGCGTGCGTCCTGTGTGCAAAGAGAGTTCCAGCCAGCATAGCCCCTCGCCACGTCCCAGCACACGCCAGTCGGTGCGGGCCGGGGCGCCATCCGAAGCGGTGACCATGCTCCAGCCAGACGGAGCCGTTTTTTTGGTCAGAGGCAGGGAGATTTCACCCCGCTCTGCGTCCGGTCCCCCCTCCACAACGGCCCAGTAGGTTTTACGCGCGGTCTTGTCGGTAAAGGCTTTTTGCATGGCCAAAAGGGGCTGCTTGCGCAGGGCAATGGCCAGACAGCCGGAGGTTTCCGCATCCAGCCGATGTGCCAGCCAAGGCCCGTCCTTGCGGCGGGAGAGCAGGGGAAAACAGTCTTCCACGCAAGGCCCACCCTTTGGCCCGGCATGCACGGGCACACCGGCAGGTTTATCCAGAATCACCACATGCTGATCCTGATACAGCACGCTGAGCCGGAAAGGGCAGGGGAGGGGTTTGCTCATTCCTCGCGGTTGGGGCCAGTCAGCACCTTGCGGCGACCCACATGGTCGGCGCGGCTGATAATGCCTTCACGCTCCATCTGCTCAATCAGCTTGGCAGCGCGGTTGTAGCCAATGGACAGGTGCCGCTGCACGAAGGAGGTCGAAGCCTTACCTTCCCGCGTCACAATGGCCACGGCTTCATCATACATGTCGGATTCGCCGTTATCGCCGCCGCCGGATTTGCCGCTGCTGGCCGGGGCTTCTTCCACCGGTTCGGACAGAACGTCGTCATCATAAATCGGCTCGCCCTGTTCCTTCAGGAAGTTGACGACCTGCTCGACCTCGTTATCGGCCACAAACGGACCATGCACGCGGGTAATGCGGCCGCCACCCTGCATAAACAGCATATCACCCTGCCCGAGAAGCTGTTCGGCGCCCTGTTCACCCAGAATGGTGCGGCTGTCGAACTTGCTGATCACCTGGAAGGAAATACGGGTTGGGAAGTTGGCTTTAATGGTGCCGGTAATAACGTCCACGGAGGGGCGCTGTGTCGCCATGACCACATGGATACCCGCTGCACGGGCCTTCTGGGCCAGACGCTGCACACAGGCGTCAATTTCCTTACCAGCGGTCATCATCAGGTCGGCCACCTCGTCGATAATCACGACGATATAGGGCATCGGGTCCAGTGTGACGGACTGTTCCTCAAACACCGGATTCCCAGTCTCCGGGTCAAACCCGGTCTGCACACGGCGGACAACCACTTCCCCATCCGCGCGGGCTTCTGCCGCACGGGCGTTGTAGCCTGCAATGTTACGCACCTGCAGATGCGCCATGGTGCGGTAACGGCGGTCCATTTCCCGCACAACCCATTTCAGGGCGTTCACGGCTTTCGGCGGTTCTGTCACAACCGGGGTCAGCAGGTGCGGAATGCCATCATAAATGGAGAGTTCCAGCACCTTGGGGTCGATCATGATCAGGCGGCACTCATCCGGGGAAAGTCGGTAGAGTAGCGAGAGAATCATGGCGTTAACGCCAACCGATTTACCGGACCCGGTGGTGCCGGCCACCAGCAGATGCGGCATACGGGCGAGGTCACTGAAGACGGGTTCGCCCTCAATATCCTTACCAAGTGCGAGAGAGAGATGGGCCGGGTCTTCCCGCCAGTCCGGCTGATTGAGCAGCTCGGACAAATAAACCGTTTCCCGCTTTTTGTTCGGCACTTCAATACCGATCACATTACGACCGGGGACGGTCGCAATACGGACACTCAGCACGGAAAGGGAGCGCGCGACGTCATCCGCCAGACCAATCACGCGAGCAGAACGGATACCGGCTGCGGGCTCCAGCTCATAGAGCGTGACGACCGGACCCGCGCTCATACCAACAATCGTGCCCTGCACGCCGTAATCACACAGCACCTGTTCCAGCTGGCGCGCTGTTTTGGTGAGGTCCTCTTCCGAGGGGCCATGTTGTGTGCGGGCCGGAGCGGGTTTCAGCAGTTCCAGCGGCGGGAGTTCCCAGCCACCCTTCCGGGTCGGGGCGGAAGAGGCTTTCGCCGCTTTGGCGGGGCTACCGGAGGTCGCTGCATCCTTGCCGGTAAACAACCGGCCCAGAAGACCATTCCGGCCCTGCGCGGGGGCCGGAGAGGGGGCAGGCTCCAGAGTCAGGCCGGAGGCAGCAGCAGGTTCTTCCCGCACAGGCGCTGTGGTCTGAGCTGGAGCAGATTCTTCCGGTTCAGGAGCATAAGCCGCAGGGCCTGCATTTCCCGCTCGGGTCGAGACGGGGATATCTTCCTCGTCCTCATCATCCTGAAACAGGCTGTGCGCAGATCCACCGCTGCCTTTGGCGCAGGTCGTTTCTTCTCCGCTCGCATAGCCTCCCAGCGGGCCGGAGACTTCGGCTGTCTGGGGTTTACGGCTGGCGTAGTAGCGCACAAAGCGCATGCCAAGCTGGCCGGGCAGGCGAAAGAGCACCATCATCCCGCGCCAGAGCGTCAGCCATTCTTCACGCCGCAGGCCTGTGCAGAGCGCTGTGAGCAGAATGGCGAGCAGGCTACCGAGAATCCAGATTACCATGCCACCAGCCGGGCCAATGGCCGCCGTGCCAGCGGAGAGGGATGTCTGGGCAATGGAAAAGCCGATGCCCCCACCAATTCCAGCCTGTGTCGGCCAGTGGATGGGGGGTAGGGCGGTAAACAGGAGCGGAATGGCGGCAAGGAGAGCCCCGGCAACCGGCAGCAGGCAGATCAGCGCCACCACGCGCAGGGCGAACACCATTGGTGCTTCATGCCCCAGCAGACGATGGCTTAGGAAACGCCAGCCCCAGGCCACCAGAATCAGGGAAGGCAGAACCGCAGCTAGTCCGATTCCCTGTAGCAGGGTGTCAGACAGCACAGCCCCGGTCATACCCAGCAGATTGGTGGGCGGCTGGCCGGTTGCGGTATTAAAGGAGGGATCGTTCGGGTTGTACGTAACCAGTGCGACCAGCAAGACGCAGGCGAGCAGGCACAGCAAAATTCCCCCGCCTTCTTCAAGGCGCAGACGAAACGCGCTTTTGTAAGGGGAGGGGACGTAATCGGAAGATCTTGAGTGGCTCACGCGCGCCAAGGGCCTGGATCCTGACTCCAAAAGGCCGCCCGTACCCTTCTCTGGCTGAAAAGGGAGACCGGCGACGGATAGTTGATGATGCTGTTTCGGGCTGAAACAGTCCGTAACCTAGCCTGAACTGGTGTCGTAAAGAAGGTTGGGAGGCGAGTCTTTGCGCAAAACGCGGGAACAAAAGCTTATCCCAGTAAAAACCAGACCCGGAAAACCAGTTGTTCGAGCTTTTTATGCCTTCTGAGCTGCTTCAGGCGATGCATGAGGGAGACTCGGGAAAGTGCTCCTCCCCAACCGGGTTTCTGCGCTTTGCGCAGCAGACGCAGAGCGCTAACGGCGTCCGGCGTGAGCAGGCTCTGCCGGTTGAGCAGATACAGCGTATTAGCCCGGAAGATATTCATGAACGCCGTCGGACCACGCTTCAGCGCGGCCAGCGCGCGGTGCAGGAACTGGCTGCGGGCTCCCACGGCATTTTTTTCGTGCTGGCGATAGAACAGAGACGGCTGATTATCCGTCAGGATGCGTCCGCCTGCGCCACTCACCATCAGGTAAGCCCACCAGTCATGCAGCAGAAAGGTGGGGGCGGGCATGGCTTTGCGGAGCAAGGCACAGGCCGCAGGAGACAGCATAAGGGTGCAGCCTGTCGCGATATTCTGCGTCATGGCGGGCAAAAAGCCGGTTGTGTCCGGCAATTCGGGAGACAGGCCGGTCGGACGCAGGTTTTTGTCCGTCAGGGTCTGGCGTGTGCAGTACAGGGCTGGCGTAGATTCTGGCACCGTAGCCAGAGCGCGCAGACCACGTTCCAGTTTGTCGGGAAACCAGACGTCGTCCTGATCACAAAACGCGACAGAAAGGGTGGGGGGCGTGTGGGCCAGCAGTGTGGCGTAGGAGGCTGTGACCCCGAGATGCTCTCCATTGCGCGGCATGACTTCCACGCAGCGCTCTTTGCCAACCTGTTGGGCAAACTGGTGCATGATGGTCAGGCTGGTATCGGTAGAGCCATCATCCCGCCAATATAAAGTCCAGTCAGGGCGGGTTTGCTGCAGGAGCGAGTTCAGCTGCTGCTGTAAATACGGGACAGCATTATAAAGAGACAGAAGAATGGCAACAGAAGAGCCACCGTCCAGAGAAATCGTCTGGCGGTTTATAAGAGTGTGCTGGCTGGTCTCCTGCACCTGTGATGCTCTTCCTTCAGATCCTACGGGATAGGAAATGCCTCCCGATTGCGCGTGCGGCAAAGCTGCCTGGAAAATCTGTCAAATTTCAGACCGTTCCAAACAGCTTTGCAGAGGTTTTTACGCAGACTGTGCAAAAATCTGATCAACCGTTTTCCGCACACTGTCCTGCCATGCAGGCATTGTAACGCCGAAAACGTGCGTCAGTTTGCTGTTGTCCATACGGGAATCAGCCGGACGCTTTGCGGGGGTCGGCCAGTCTTCCGTGCGGATGGCAGTCACTTCCGGCATTTTCTGGCCGTGGGTTGCCGCATCCTGCAGGGCTGTAACAGCCAGACCGTGCCAGGTTGTCTCTCCCGTGCCGCAGGCATGGTAAATGCCAGCGAACGCATCTTTCCAGCCGTCTTTTTCGACAACGGCGAGAATGGAGAGGATTGCCTCAGCCAGATCATCTGAACTGGTCGGATTGCCTTTCTGATCCCCAACCACTTTCAGAGCCGGGTTTTTAGCGCCGGCATTGAGCATGGTGCGCACAAAGTTTTTCCCATGTGCTGAGTAAACCCATGACGTGCGCAGCACGATGGTTTTGGGGTTGGCGGCCAGCGTCTTGCTCTCACCGTCCGCCTTGGTGCGGCCATAGACAGTCTCGGGTGAAACCGGGTCTGTCTCCACATACGGCGAGCCTTTGTCTCCAGAGAACACATAGTCCGTGGAGACCTGGATCAGTGGAATACCGCGCTGGGCACACAGGCGGGCCAGTTCTTCCGGCCCGGTGGCATTGGCGCGGGCAGCCCCTTCGGCCTCAGTTTCCGCAAGGTCAACCGCCGTCCAGGCCGCGGCATTCACCACGGCGACCGGCTTGATGGCATCCAGTGTGGCAGCAAGGGTTTCGGGCTGGTCGAAGTCAAAGTCAGGCCGGCCAACGCAGCGAATGCGCGGGCCACCCAGATTAACCAGAGAGGTTGCCAGCTGGCCTTTGCCACCCGTAACCAGAATGGGACCACCGTTTTGTGCAAGACGACTCATGAGGTCTGCTCCTGATTACAGATGAAACCAGCCTTTGGCGGCAGAAAATTCCGGGGCTTCCAGATCTTTTTCAGAAAGAACGGCGTCTTCTGTCTTAATGGGCCAGTCAATGGCCAGCTCTTTGCTATTCCAGATCACGGCGCGCTCAGAGGCTTTGTTATACAGGCCAGTGCATTTGTACTGCACTTCCGCATCTTCTGTCAGTGTGCAGAAGCCATGCAGGAAACCGGGCGGAATCCACAGCTGTGACCAATTTTCTTCAGACAGTTCAGCCGCAACCCATTTGCCATAGGTGGGGGAGCCGGTCCGGGCATCCACAGCCACATCCCAGATTGCGCCTTTGGTGCATCGGACCAGCTTGCCTTGCGCGTAAGGCGCCAGCTGGCAGTGCAGGCCGCGGATCACGCCCTTTTGGCGAGAAAGGCTCTGGTTATCCTGCACGAAGGGTTCGGTAATGCCTGCGTCCCGCATCCGGTCAATATTGTAGGTTTCGGAGAAAAACCCACGGTTGTCCTGAAAGCGCGGGGGCGTGACCAGAATCACGTCCTCAATGGCAAGGCGTTCGACTTTCATGAAAGAAAGCTCCTGTCTGCAAATGGTCAGAAAAAGAAGAGGGGGTTCAGCTTGTTGGCTGAACCGTATTGGCAACCTGCATCAGGAGCCGCCCCAGTTCTGTTTTTCCCATGCGGGAGGCGTGCGCGCGGAGCTGGTCCGCATCAATGAAGCCAAGCCGGTAGGCGACTTCCGCCGGAGAGCCAACCAGCATGCCCTGACGCGCCTGAATGGTGTGCACAAACTGCCCGGCTTCCATCAGGCTGTCCGGAATGCCAGCATCCAGCCAGGCACAGCCACGGCCCAGACGGTCCACATGCAGGCTGCCTTCTTCCAGATAGAACCGGTTGAGGTCTGTAATTTCCAGCTCACCGCGTGGGGAGGGCTTCACGCGTTTTGCAAAGTCCAGCACGCGGTTGTCATAGAAATACAGGCCGGTCACAGCCCAGTTCGACACGGGCTCTTTCGGCTTTTCAACAATGCTCAGAGCACGGCCTGTTTCATCAAAAGACACTACCCCATAGCGTTCCGGGTCACGGACCTGATACGCAAACACGGTTGCACCAGTCGGGCGCACGGCAGCGGACTGCAGGGCAGCACTCAGATGATCGGCAAAAATCAGGTTGTCACCCAGTGCGAGCGCACAGGGGGAGTTGTCCAGCCAGTCTTCCGCAATCAGGAACGCCTGCGGAATGCCGTCAGGAGAGGGCTGGGCACGATATTCGAAGGTCACCCCAAACTGGGAACCATCGCCCAGAAGGCGTTTGAACTGCGGAAGATCGTTCGGGGTGCTGATGATCATGATATCCCGAATACCCGCCAGCATCAGCGTGGAAAGCGGATAATAGACCATCGGTTTGTCATAGACCGGCAGAAGCTGTTTGCTGGCCGCCAGCGTCATGGGGTACAGGCGCGTTCCGGAACCACCGGCCAGCAGAATACCCTTCATTTTTGTCTGAATTGCAGGTTTCTGTGTCATTCTACGGTGCTTCCCAGTCGGTTGCCTGTGTAACGGCGGGCGCGGATGCCTTCCCACCAGTCGCGGTTGTCCAGATACCATTGAACAGTGCGGCGAATGCCGGTTTCAAAAGTATGCTTTGCTTTCCAGTCCAGCGCTTTTTCAGCGTGGGAGGGGTCAATTTCGTAACGGAAATCATGGCCGGGCCGGTCTGTCACAAAACGGATCAGACGGCTGCGCGGGCCGGCCGGGTCCGGAACCAGTTCGTCCAGAACATTACAGATGGTTTCCACTACCTGAAGATTGGTGCGCGGCTGGCGGGCACCAATGGCGTAAGTCTCACCCGGCACGCCTGTTTCAACAGCCTTGACCAGTGCTTCGGCGTGGTCTTCCACAAACAGCCAGTCGCGCACGTTCTTGCCATCGCCATACACAGGCAGATCCTTGCCTTCGATAGCGTTGATGGTGATGAGCGGGATCAGTTTTTCCGGGAAGTGCCAGATGCCGTAATTGTTGGTCGTGTTGGTGACAAACGTGGGCAGGCCATAGGTATGGTACCAGGCGCGCACCAGATGGTCGGACGACGCCTTGCTGGCAGAATACGGGCTGCGCGGGTCATACGGGGTGGTTTCGGTAAAGGGCGGATCGTTCGGTTCCAGCGCCCCGAAAACTTCATCAGTGGAGATATGATGGAAGCGGAAGGCGGCGCGGTCAGCCTTGTCTAGCGTCAGCCAATATTTGCGGGCTGCTTCCAGCAGGGAATAGGTGCCGACTACGTTGGTCTGAATGAACACGCCGGGCCCATCAATGGAACGGTCCACATGGCTTTCTGCTGCCAGATGCATGACCGCCTGCGGACGGAACGTTTCAAACAGGCGACTGAGTTCGCTGCCATTGACGATATTGGCCCGTGCAAATTCGTAGCGCCCGCTGGCGGCTGCGTCTTCCACGGTTTCTTCAGAGGCCGCATAAGTCATGCAATCAACATTCAGGACAGAATGACTGGTGTCCCGAATAATATGGCGGATCACTGCGGATCCGATAAATCCGCACCCGCCTGTCAATAAGATACGCATTGGTATTCCGTATTCTGTGGACCGAAACAAACGATTAAAATCACCAGTCTTTGGGCATAGCTCAGAAGTACAGTCTTCGCCAGCAATCTTGGCAGATTTGCGATTTTCTTATGCTTGGCTGTATGAAAAACAAGCCTATAGGCAGTCAGAGAGCATGGTTCGTCAGGGAGTTGAAAGCGGAAAAATGTTTGCCAGAAACCTGACGGAAACCTTGCTGCATGTGCTGGACCGCCCGGAGCTGCGGCTGCTGGCAACACAATGCCGGATTATGCTGGACCCGGCCGTGGCCCATCCTTTCCATGTCCGCCCTGGGGGGCAGACTGTTCTGGGGGCGCCGTGTCTGGGAGAACGTCGGGTCGTGGCGTTTCATTTGCGTCATGCGCTGGAACTGGCGGTTTTGTCAGACGCGCAGGAGCCGGACCTCCTTCAGGCGCTAAAAATTTCCTTCTCCGCCGCCAGAACGGCAGCCCGGTTCTGGATGCTGGATGCGCCAGCGGATTTACCCGCTCCCGAGCGATGGGTCCGGACGCTTGCCAGCGCACACCCACCCATCCGAGAAGATTTGCCTCAGCTTTTTGCGGCTTTGCGCCCCCTTGTTAGTGCTCCGGGTAAAGGAGCGGACGATAGCGCTCTTTGGGATGAGCTTTACGCGTGGCTTGTGCAGGCCTGGCCGCTGATCGGCCCCGTTGAAGCCCTGATGGCGGAAGGGGGTGATGCCCGGCTGAATATTGATGTGCGCACGGGCCTCAATCATTACGGTTGTTCGCACCGGCCTCGCCCCTGGGCGGTAACCTTTGCGTCTTCCACAGCCTCTTCTCTCTCAGAGCGAGGCTTTACCGGCGGAGAACTGGCACGGGTGAAGCTGGCTCGCGCTGTTCTTGAGGGTAAGGCCCCTCAGGCCTTGCAGGCGCTGGCTCTGGATGTCCGCCATTTTCTGGCGGGCTGGTTTGGGCTGCCGGGGGAGGATCATGTCTTGCTGGCCTCTTCGGGCACGGATGCGGCGCTGGCTGTGCTGGCGCTGTCCACCTTGCCGGGGCAGCCGGTTACAACTGTTCTGACAGCACCGGAAGAAACGGGCAGCGGTGTGCCGCTGGCCTCCCACGGCTGGCATTTTGCGCAGGAAACAGCATTGGGGGCGTCCGTCTGTAAAGGGGAGCTTGTAGCCGGATTCCCGGATGATACGATCTGTGTTGATCTGCCTTTGCGGGATGCCGAGGGCCAGTTGCGGCCAGAGGCCGAGGTGACGGCCGCGTGTCAGAAAGACATTCAGGACCAGTTGGTAAAAGGGCGACGCGTGCTGCTGCATGTGCTGGATCTGTCCAAAACTGGCCTCCTGGCACCCAACCTGAAAGCTCTTGAAGCACTGTGTGACCAATATCCGGGGCAGCTGGATGTGGTGGTGGATGCCTGTCAGGCCCGGCTGATGCCGGAGCGTGTTCAGGCCTATCTGGCCCGTGGCTGGGCGGTGATGGTGACGGGGTCCAAATTTTTCACCGGCCCTCCGTTCTGCGGGGCGCTCCTGCTGCCGGACTGCTGGAAGGCCCGCTTGGATCAGGGGCTATTGCCTGAAGGCCTCGCGGCCTACGCCAACCAGTGTGAATGGCCGGCCAGCCCCGCTTGCCGTGGTCTGGCGTCCGGATTTAATCACGGATTGCTGCTGCGCTGGCGAGCAGCACAGGCTGAAATGGCTGCTCTCGGGGCGATTCCCTCTGTCGTTGTGGCGGAACGGTTGCAGGGTTTTCTGGCTGCCGTCAGGCGAGGAATCGAAGCCAATACCGACCTTGCGTTTCTGCCTCAGCCCGCTCCGCAGCGGGATGCTTTGCCGCATGACTGGGACCGTCAGCAAACAATTCTGTCCTTTCTGGTAAGGGCTCCTGAGAGAACAGAGGGCCTACCCCCACTAGATCTGGAACGATGTCGCAAGCTCTATCAGTGGCTCAATGCCGATCTTTCGCCCTACGTCCCACAAGAAAAAAAGGCGCTTGCCGCGCTGCTCTGCCATATCGGCCAGCCTGTCCCAATTCCGTATGCGCAGGCCGCCGGAGGGCTTGTAGGAGCCCTCAGATTATCCGCGGGGGCACGCCTTGTGTCGGGCGAACCGTCTCATGAAGGTCTGGACGCTACCGCCCGCATGACGCGGGAAATTCAGGATGCGCTCCGGGTTCTGGAAAAAATTAGTCTGATTCTGATGCATTGGAAGACCATTGCGCAGGCAGACCCGCTGCCCTCCTATGCGCCGCGCTGGGAACCGGAGGACACGGCGGACGAGTCTCACTGGTCAGAACGTCCTGTGAAAGAAGGCGTAACAGACGAGCAGAAAGCGGACGCACTGCGACGTTCCATTTCTGCTCTTGCGTTGGGCGGTCCCTGACAGCACAACAGAGTCCATGACCGTCAGCCTCACACGTCCCGCCGCCCAGCAGATCAATCAGGGTAATTTTCTCGACACGCCGCAACTTGCGCCCGGCATTACGCGGTTCTGGCTGATTCGCCATGCGCTGGTCGAGCAGAATGCCCGCCTCCGGCTTTATGGGGCGCTGGATGTCCCCCTCTGCCCGGATAGCCTGATTGCGCAACGGCCGATGTATGAAGCTTTGGCCGCTCGTCTGCCGCGTGAGGCGCATTGGCTTGTCAGCCCCCTTTCCCGCACACGGCGCACTGCTGAGGCTATTCAGGAAGCGGGTTACGGTCCGGTGCCGATGGATGTGGAACCTGCTCTAATCGAGCAGAACCTCGGTGAGTGGCACAACATGCCGCATCAGGAATTACCGCAGCATCTGCGTCTGGCCCCGCATCCTTTCTGGTCCATCTCGGCCACGGAATGCCCGCCGGGTGGGGAGAGTATGCTGGATGTATGCGGGCGCGTAGGCGTGACGCTGGACCGTCTGGCCGAAGCCTATGAAGGGCAGAATATCGTCGCCGTTAGCCACGGCGGGGCTATTCGCGCCGCTCTGGCGCATGCGCTGCGTGTTCACCCGGAGACCGCCCTGCATTTCTCCATCCAGAACCTTTCCCTGACTATTCTGGAAAGGCTGGATGAGGGCTGGCGTGTTGTCACCGTGAACGAACTGCCCGGTATCTGAGGATTTAGGCAGTCTCGTTCGGGCTGGAGGTAATCTCTGGCCCTTAAGACCGCTTTTCCAACAAAACCTGCTTTACGGCCCCGGCGCAGAAGTTTTTGACTCTGGTGCTGGTGCTGGTGCTGGTGCTGGTGCTGGCCCACTGGCTGGCTGCGGGTTTTGTGTCGGGCTGAGTTGCGGAACAATCGGTGCCGGTTCTTCCTGAGTGGCCGGTTTATTGTCCTGCTTCTGGTCCGGTGCGGGCTGCTGCGTGTGGTCTGCCGGTTTTGCCGGAGTCTGCCCGGATGAGGGGTGCTCAGAGTCTGGCACCGCTGGGTGAGCTTCCGGCGAGGCAGGCGCTGACGGGGTGGAGGGACGATCGTTCTCCTGCGTCGGATGCTCGGCTTTCAGGGTGGAAACGGGCACACCTTTCAGCGGAGAATGTTCTGTAACCGGGATTTCCGGTCCTTTCGCATCCCATGCATCCACAGGCGGCAGGGGCTGCTGAGAGGGCTGATCGGCCAGCGGGTTGTTATCCAGCACTTTGCGGGTGCTCTGCGGGTAACGATTCATCAGCCCAAGCAAGGTCCCGTTGGTCCAGCCAAAGCCGATCTGCATGGGATATTCGCCGCCGCCCTTGCCGCCTGTGGCGCTGATCTCGGGCGAGACGACATCATATTTCTCCAGCAAAACGCCACTTTTTTCATACGTGCCAATGACGCGGGCCATCCAGCGGCGACCAATCTCGGCTGCCAAATCATGATGCCCGTACTGTTCCAGCCCTTTGATGGCCATCCATTCTTCCGGAGCCCAGCCGTTGGGGTAATCCCACTGCTGCCCGGTCTCACGGTCTGTGACGGTCAGGCCACCCACATGGAGCAGGCGCGCTTTGATGGTGCGGGCGACGGCATCGGCTTTATCCTGCGGGGCAATATGCAGGAAGAGCGGCACAACTGTCGCGGTGGAGAGCACGTCTCTGAGCTGCCCGGTGCGCCAGTTATAATCGTAATACGCGCCCTCTTTTTCATTCCACAGATAGTGGTTAATGGCGTTTTTCAGCTGCGTAGCCTGCTGTGCGTAAAAGGCCGCTTTGTCTTTCTCTCCATTCAGCGCGTAGGCATGGGAGAGCGTTTGCTCCAGATGTACCATCAGACAGTTATATTCGACGGTAATCAGGGCGGTGGTGTTGATGGTGTCCAGCGTCTTGTCATCCGCCAGCCAGCGGGAGGAATAATCCCACCCGGTTTCTGCCCCGGCCCGGAGGTCGCGCCAGAGTTCCGGAGATGGGCGGTGGGAGCGTTTTGCCGTAGCTAAGTCCTGCGGAAAACTTTCATCGCGCGGGGAATCCATGTCGTCCCACGGGCGGAACATCAGGGTGCCATCCGTCAGGCGGACAACATGCTGCCAGGCCGCGCCGGGTTTGAGGGCGTCGGTCCCATGTGTCCAATAGTCATACTCGCGCTGCAATTCCGGCAGGAAGGATGTGTAGACCACCTGTCCGTCATGACTGGCGAGAAGGTCCAGCATGACGGAGAAAAACGGCGGCTGTGAGCGGCTGAGGTAATAGGTGCGGTTGCCGTTAGGCATGTGGCCATATCGGTCCATTAGCGAGGCAATGTTGCGCACCACATTGCGCAGCAGGTCAATGCGCCCGTCCTCATACAGGCCGATCATGGTGAAGTAGCTGTCCCAGTAATAAAATTCTGAGAACCGGCCACCGGGCACAATATATGTTTCAGGCAACGGCAAGAGGGAAGACCAGGGCACCGCCGTATCGGCCTCACGCGTCAGCACATCCCACATGCCGGAAATGTAATCGCGCACATTCTCGCCCGGTTTGCGACTGTAGGCCGCCGAGCGCAGCACGGGGATGGTGAAGTGCTGCGAGACAAAACGCTTCAGATTGAAATCGGGCAGATCTTTCTCCTGCCGCCATGCGGCGACCAGATCTGTAGGCGCCTGATCCGGAATGGCATCCGCCACGGCTTTGGCATCGGTAAAGATCCGAGCCGCATGAATAGCGGAAAACAGATCACCCAGCGCAATGGAGGGTGGTCGGAGGTCCTGCGGCACAAAATCTGGCGCTGCATGTTCGCCTGCATGTGTTGCGGGCTGCACATCGAACAGTTTGACCTGCACAGGTGGTGCGGAATTTTCTTCATCAAGTGTGGGCTGGGCCGGTTCCGTGCTTGCAGCCTGTGAGCCTGCGGGCACCTTTTCAGGAGCAGGAGCAGGAGCAGGAGCAGGAGCAGGAGCAGGAGCAGGAGCAGGAGCAGGAGCAGGAGCAGGGTGTGTGCTCGTCTGCTGCGCATCGGGTGTAGTGGCCGCATCAGTGTGCGGCTGATGGGCTGTGTCGGGCTCTGTTGGCGTGGCGTCGTGCGTCAGAACCGGCGAGGACACAGTAGGGGCTCGCGGTGCCGGGGTGGCGGTCTGTGCCAGAGTTGCGGCGGGGTTGGCGGCCAGAAAACAGATCAGAGCAAGATGCGCTATGGGGCGGGAGGAGATGCGCTGGCCGGAAGCGGGCGATACTGCTGGCATGGGGCGGCCGGAGCGTGTCCCGTCCTGATAGGCACTCATAATGTCTTTCCTCTGGCTGCGGCGGAACGCCGGGGCACCAAGGGAGAGCCACAGCGGTCAGTCTGGCAAGGGTCCTGAAAAAGCGTCAGGACTCGTATCTGGTCATCAAACAGAAACGATCAAACCCCTTGCGGGTTTTGCGGTAGCACTTAACTGTTTATGCTTTGGCCGCTCTGCCGGGAGAACCCGCTACCCGGAGCCTTAGTCCTGTCAGGAGTTTCGTCCATGTCATCCATTCCTTCAAGCCCTGGCGCTCTGGCGGTTACAGACCAGATGTTTTTTGACAGACCCGGAGCCCTGCTGGACCGTGCCGATGCAGAAGCCTTGACCCGCAAGGCGCTGGACGGGATGGACGATGGCGAACTGTTTCTGGAATATCGGGAAAGTGAAGGCATTGCGCTGGATGACGGCGTTATCCGCTCAGCCTCGTTTGACACCAGCAGCGGGTTTGGCCTGCGGGCCGTGCTGGGGGAAGAAACCGGTTTTGCTCATTCCGATGATTTAAGCCGCTCTGCTCTGGCCCGCGCTGGTGATGCGGTGAGTGCGGTGCGTGGCGGTCGGTCCGGCACAATGTCCGATGCGCCGCGTTCCACTAACCGCCGCCTCTATACGGATGCCAATCCGCTAGGCGAGACGGATTTTGCGGCCCGCTCTGGCCTGCTGACCCAGATTGATGCTTACGCGCGTGGCAAGGATAGCCGCGTGGTGCAGGTTATGGCGTCTCTTTCTGGCGAATGGCAGGCGGTGCAGATTATCCGGGCCGACGGCGCACGAGTGGCCGATCTGCGCCCGCTGGTGCGGCTGAACGTCTCAGTGGTGGTGGAGCAGGACGGCAAGCGTGAAAGCGGCAGCCACGGTCTGGGTGGCCGGTATGAAATCAACCGCCTGCTGGAAGCAGAAACATGGCAGGGCGCTGTGCATGAAGCGCTGCGGCAGGCGCTGATCGCTCTGGAGGCACGCCCTGCGCCTGCGGGGGAGATGGAAGTTGTGCTCGGCGCAGGCTGGCCCGGCATTCTGCTGCATGAAGCCGTTGGGCACGGGCTGGAAGGCGACTTCAACCGCAAAGGCACATCCGTTTTTGCGGGGCGCATGGGCACGCGCGTTGCGGCTCCGGGTGTCACGGTAATTGATGATGGCTCACTCCCGGACCGTCGCGGGAGCCTGACCATTGATGATGAAGGCACTCCCACAGGCCGGACCACATTGATTGAAGATGGGATTCTGAAAGGCTACCTGCAGGACCGTCTGAACGCGCGCCTGATGGGTGTGGCCCCGACCGGCAACGGTCGTCGCCAGTCCTACGCACATATGCCGCTGCCGCGCATGACCAACACGCTCATGCTGCCCGGTCAGGCTTCTACAGAAGATATGATTAGT
This sequence comes from Acetobacter malorum, assembly GCF_001580615.1. Classification (GTDB taxonomy): domain Bacteria; phylum Pseudomonadota; class Alphaproteobacteria; order Acetobacterales; family Acetobacteraceae; genus Acetobacter; species Acetobacter malorum. The sequence continues at coordinate 26,947 of NZ_LHZC01000042.1, read as the reverse complement.
TCCATGAAGCGCGGCCTGTATGCGGTGCATTTTGGCGGCGGGCAGGTGGATATCACGTCCGGCAAGTTCGTGTTCTCGGCATCCGAGGCCTATCTGGTCGAAGACGGCAAGATCACCGCGCCCGTCAAAGGGGCGACGCTGATCGGCAACGGTGCGGATGCCATGACGCATGTTTCCATGATTGGTAAAGACATGGAACTGGACCCGGGCATTGGCACCTGCGGCAAGGCCGGGCAGGGCGTGCCGGTTGGGGTTGGCCAGCCGACCCTGAAAATGACGGGCCTGACGGTTGGCGGTACGGCCTGACAACCGCAGCACTGACAGACAAAGCATACAGAGAGTTCACTCCGGCTGTCCGCAGGCGAGGGGGCCGGAGATCTGACGCGGGAAAAGGTTCTGCCGGGCTGGCGCTCATGCTAGAGCGACGGCCGAACCCTGCTCCGGCGGCAGGCAGAGGCGTAAACAGGAATTAAAGAGAATGGTCGAAAACGGGTTTCAGAGTTCCTTCATGCAGGAGGCCGCTGCGCGTGGCTTCATTTTTCAGTGCACGGACTCCGTGGCGCTGGATGAAGCGATGGCGAAGGGCTCTGTTGCAGCCTATATCGGCTTTGACCCGACTGCGGACAGCCTGCATGTGGGCAGCCTGATCCAGATTATGATGCTGCGCCTGCTGCAAAAGCACGGCCATCGTCCGGTGGCTCTGGTGGGTGGCGGCACGGCCAGAATTGGTGACCCGTCTTTCCGTGAGGAAGCCCGCAGGCTGATGACGGAAGAGACCATAGGCACCAATCTGGCAGGGATTGAAGGCTGCCTGCGCCAGTTCCTCACCTTTGGTGGGGGCGCGTCTGAAGCCATTCTGGCCAACAATGCCGAGTGGCTGGACAAGCTGGCCTATATCGACCTGCTGCGTGATGTCGGGGTGCATTTCTCCATCAATCGCATGCTGTCCTTCGATTCCGTCAAGAACCGTCTGGACCGTGAGCAGGGCCTGACTTTTCTGGAATTCAACTACTCCATTCTCCAGTCCTACGACTTCCGGGAATTGAACCGCCGCCATGGGGTGACGCTTCAGCTTGGTGGGTCTGACCAGTGGGGCAATATTGTCTCCGGTGTGGATCTTGTGCGCCGCACGGACCAGAAAAGCGTGATGGGCCTGACCACCCCGCTGCTGACGACCTCTTCCGGCGCCAAAATGGGCAAGACGGCCAATGGCGCCGTCTGGCTGTCCGAAAAGCGCCTGCCGGTGTTTGATTACTGGCAGTTCTGGCGCAACACGGAAGATGCCGATGTGGGGCGTTTCCTGCGTCTGTTTACCGATCTGCCGCTGGATGAATGCGCGCGGCTGGAAGCCCTGCAGGGCGCAGAAATTAACGAAGCCAAGAAAATTCTGGCCACAGAAGCCACAGCCCTGTGCCATGGGCGCGAAGCGGCTCAGGCCGCTGCGGAAGCGGCCCGCCAGACGTTTGAAGAAGGCAAGGTGGCTGCGGCAGATCTGCCCGTGCATACCGTGCCGCAGACCCTGCTGGCGGAAGGCGTACCGGTGTTCCGCCTGTTTGTGGAAGCTGGTCTGGCCAAAACCAACGGTGAAGCACGTCGGCTGGTGCGCGGTGGCGGGGCGCGTGTGAATAACGCCGTGGTGCAGGATGAAAACGGCGTGATTTCAGAAAAAGACATGGTGGAGGGTGCCATTCGCTTGTCTTCTGGCAAGAAGCACCATGTTCTGGTCAAAGTTGCGTAGTTAGTGCTCCTAAAGGAACTAAGGCGACAGGAGAGAGCCGCATGAAACGTACCCCTCTGATTTTAGGCTGTGTGGGGATGATGCTGGTCGGCACACTCGCTGGCTGTGCAGGCCCGGTGTATGGCGGAGGGTATGACTATAACGGCTATAGCCCCTCTTACGGCGGCTATGATGAGTATTACGGCTATGGCTCCGGCCCGCGCTGGGGCTATGCCGACCGGCGTGCCCGCCCGTTCCCCGGTGGTAGCCGCCCCGGCATGGCGCCACGCCCCGGTGGCCGACCGGGCGGCGGCGGCGGTATGCCTCGCCCGCCCGGCCCGGGTGGCGGTGGACGTCCCGGCGGTGGGGGACACGGCCCCGGAGGCGGTCCAGGAGGCGGTGGTCCCGGTGGGGGCGGCCATGGGGGCCATGGAGGCCCCGGTGGTGGCGGAAAACCCGGAGGTCCGGGCCGCTGAGACCGAATGAAGTCTGATCAGGCTGATGGGAAAGGGGGGCTGTTATTCAGCCCCCTTTTTTTTATCAGTTGCTCGCAGAGTGCGCGCGTAGGGATAAAAAGCTTATCAACCCGACCTGATGTGCACGAAACCGGCGGTTGTCCCTAAGGCTCAGGGGGGAGTCCCATTAATTATCCACAGCCTCTGGAGTCGCTTTTTACTGGTTTTCTGAGTCGTGCACCGAGGTTGCACCCGTTATCCACAGGTTTACCCACGGGGTGCGTGGCCTCACGCTTTTTGAATATATTTGGGAAGCCGATCTGTCGGCAAAGGTCTGCCGGGAACAGAAAGCCAGCCTTGCTGGCGGCCTTAATTCCACCGCTGATCCCAAATCCCATTTCCAAGCCGGATGGCACTGGAAGGGAAAATAGCGGGATTATAAAAAGGCGGGGAAAATCGTGGTGCTGCTGGACAGGATTGAACTGTCGACCTCTCCCTTACCAAGGGAGTGCTCTACCACTGAGCTACAGCAGCCCGCTGGCGGCGTTCTAGCTGTTCACGCCGAACGCCGCAAGTCTGTTTCCGCTTAAAAAGCGGAATTAATCGTCACGATGGGTTTTTTCCATCCGTTCATGCTGTTCCTGCGCCTCGATGGACAGGGTCGCAATCGGGCGCGCTTCCAGACGACGCAGGGTGATCGGCTCACCCGTTTCCTCACAATAGCCGTAGGAGCCGTTCTCAATGCGCTGAAGGGCAAGGTTGATCTTGCCGATCAGCTTACGGGCACGGTCACGCGTGCGCAGTTCCAGCGCACGGTCCGTCTCCACACTGGCACGGTCAGTGATGTCAGCCTCATGGATGCCGCCTTCAGAAAGGCTGGCAAGCGTATCCCCGGCTTCTTTCAGGAGTTCAGCACGCCACTTCAGGAGTTTCTGTCTGAAATATTCCGTCTGAAGAGGGTTCATGAACTCTTCATTGTCTGACGGGCGATAGTCTGGCGGTAGAGTAATCATGTCAGTTGTCAGCCTTTGCAATGACAGGACACCTGCCTTGAAAGAATGACGCGGCTTATAGCGGTGTGCACTCCGAACGCCAAGAACATTATGAGATTTTAGAGGTAGAAAAAGGACAGCATAGGCATGCAGGCAGCTGACTATGCCCAAGAAATAGTATGCGGACAGGCTGCTAATAAAAGGAAATATTTAGATTTTCTTAAAAAGTGATGCGGCAGCGCTGCTCTGGTCGGGTGAGCTGATGGGCTCCGAGGCAGCCAGAAGCCAGCCGGCAAACAGGAAAAACCACCCTGCGGTGGGGAAGGAGAACAGGGCGCTGGTAGAGGCGACTGGCCAGATCAGCACGCAGCACATGACAAACAGCATAGCCTGCTGCGGGTTCCGGACGGGGGAGAGGGCGCGCAGGCCGGTGCGCACCCAGCAGAAGAGCATCCATGCAAACGCCACCAGCCCCGGCAGGCCTGCCGTGGTGGCAATTTGCAGATAGTAATTATGCGGGTGGATGTTGCAGCCCTGTGCCGTGTCACTGTCCAGCGGAGGCAGGCCGAAGCCCGTCAGGGCATCGGTATGGAGCGGGGTGTGGCAGAAGTTTCTGAAGCCATCCATGCCCAGCCCTAGCCATGGGTGGGAGACAATCATGGTCACAGCGGTGCGATACAGCTTGCCGTAATCGCTTTGGGTAAAATGGTGCAACTGGTTGGAGAATTTGAGCACCAGCTTGGCATAGGTCCGCGGCGAGATGGTCGGAAGACTGGCCACCAGCCCGGCACCGCCTACCACAATCAGGGCAAAAGGTATGCGAAAGCGGGGAATCATCAGGGCCGTCAGCATCAGGCCGAACAGGAGCAGCACATTGCTCATCCGCTGGCCAATCAGCACCATGGTTGTCACGCTCAGCACCAGCAGGGCCACGCCGCCAATCCATGGGCGCAGACGCTTGCTGTAAAATGCCTGCAAAACAACCGGCATCAGGGCCGGGAAAAAGAGCATGAGCAGCGTGAATCCGGCGCGTGGCTTCACGAAGGGGCCCGTCAGAGCACCATCATCCGCAGGGGGATAGCCCAGCAGGTTGGTGCCGGTCAGATACTGTTTCCAGCACTGGCCAATCAGCCAGAAGGCCAGCACGAATAAAATGGAAGCCAGCGCCCGGCGGCGTGAGGCCGATACCAGAATCCAGCTTTCCATGGCCGCAGCCAGCAGGAAGAGGCGCGGCAGACATAACGCCTGAACCCAGGCGCCTTTCAGGCCGATATGAAGGGAGGAGATCAGGCAAAGCCCGCAGAACACGGCTGCCGGGCGGAGCCAGTCCTTGCGTATCCACGCCCAGTCTTTTTGCAGAGCGGAGTAGAGCAGGAACAGGCAGGCGATAACGGTCGCCGCTACATCGCTCAGTGCGCGACTGTAAAAAAATAGGAAAGGGAGAAGAAAGGTGCACCCTGTTCCGCACAGCGTCAGAGCCGCAGCAAGGCGACCGGAGGAGCGGGGAACAGAAGATGCAGGTGTCATTACGGAAAAATCCCGTTGAGACAGACCGCATCACCCCGGCAAAGGGCCGGGGGAGGGACTGTCAGACCCATAGGCCGATTAGAACGGGATTTCGTCGTCCAGATCACTGTTGCCGGGGGCATCCCAGCCGCCAGCATTGCCGCCGCCCGGTCCACGGGCCGGAGCGTTCTGGCGCGGTGCGGAAGAGCCGCCAAAGTCGCCGCCCTGATTGCCACCACCATAGCCACCGCCGCTTCCGCCGCCGTAACCGCCACCACTATTCCCGCCGCCGTAGCTGCTGTTGCCGCCACCAAAGCCGCCGGATTCTTCACCCTCACCGCCGCTGCGGCTGTCGAGCAGAACCAGTTCCCCACGGAACCGCTCAACAATCACTTCGGTCGTGTAGCGTTCCTGCCCGGACTGGTCGGTCCATTTGCGGGTCTGCAAAGCGCCTTCCAGATAGACCTTGCGGCCTTTGCGCAGGAAGCGTTCTGCGACGTCAGCCAGACGATCATTGAAAATGACCACACGGTGCCATTCCGTCCGTTCCCGGCGTTCACCGGAGGCGCGGTCATTCCATGTGTCACTGGTGGCGACAGAAAAAGAGACAATTTTCATGCCGCTCTGGCTGGTGCGGACTTCCGGGTCTTTGCCCAGATTGCCCACCAGAATAACCTTGTTGACGCTGCCAGCCATCAATGACCCCGTTTTCTAAAACAATAAAAAGAGTATCCAGCCCGTGTAGCGCACTCCTGCGCTGCCCGCCAGTTCTCCGTTGGTTCTAATCTGTAAAATGGTCCCTGCGGCGCATAGCACCCGCAGGACCCGGACGGCTTTTGCCCGCGCTTACAGTTGCCAGACAGTAAGACGCGCTGCCCCATGCCGACGTTCCGCCAGCAATGTGCCAGCGTAGGCCGGGAGAGGCGGTGCTTCTTCCTCATCGCTGATAGGCGCGTCTTCCGGCAGGAGTGTCGTGCCGTCCGCATTTTTCTGCAGTAGCGGCAGCGGTTCCTGCGCAGCGGTTTCAATCACCGCAATGGCGCCGGGGGCAATCCATCCCTGTGCATGCAGGGCGGCCAGCGTGCGGGCTGGCAGATCCTGCCGGTAGGGCGGGTCCAGAAACAGCAGAGAGCAGGGAGCCGGAGCGCGCGTGGGTTTGGTGACATCCCGGGGGATGACCTTGCTCCGGTCTTCCCATTTGCAGCCTGCAATATTGGTGCGCAGGGCGGAAAGGGCCGCGCGGTCATTCTCAAAAAACGTGGCCTGTTCTGCCCCGCGTGAGAGCGCTTCCAGCCCGAGTGCGCCCGTGCCTGCAAACACATCCAGCACGCGCGCGTTGGTCAGCAGGTCCGGGCCGCCCCATGGGGCATGAAGCAGGATGTCGAATAACGCCTGCCGCACCCGGTCCGCCGTAGGGCGGGTTGTGGTGCCGGATGGAGCCGCCAGCATCCGGCCTTTGCGGGCCCCTGCAATAATCCGCATAATTAGCGGGCCTTCTTGCCAGCAGGTTTCTCTGGTGCTCTGGGCATCTGCTCACGCAGGGTCTTGCCGGGCACTTCTTCCAGTTCGCCCCGCTGCAGGGTGCCGAGCTGGAAGGGGCCATAGCTGGTGCGAATCAGGCGGCTGACATGCAGGTTCAGGCCCATCATCACCTTACGAATTTCGCGGTTCTTGCCTTCACGCAGGGACACGGTCAGCCAGGCGTTGTCGCCCTTGCGGGAATCGAGACCGGCTTCAATCGGCCCATACCGCACGCCCTCGAACACGCTGCCTTTGGCGAGGGACGCCAGACGGGCTTCATCCACCACGCCAAATACGCGCACCCGGTAGCGCCGCAGCCAGCCGTTGTTGGGCAGTTCCAGCCGCCGGGCCAGTTCGCCATCATTGGTCAGCAGCAGCAGGCCTTCACTGTTCAGATCCAGTCGCCCCACGCTGATGACGCGCGGCATGCCTTCCGGCAGCGAGGCAAAAACAGTCGGGCGGCCTTCCGGGTCCTTATGCGTCGTCACCAGTCCGTCCGGCTTGTGGTAACGCCACAGGCGGGTGCGCTGGGGCTGGTCCACAATCTTGCCGTCCACCTGCACAATATCGTCGGAAGTGACAAACGTGGCGGGATGCGTAACGGGCTGATTATTCAGCTTCACCCGTCCTTCTTCAACCATCCGCTCGGCATCACGCCGGCTGGCAACACCGGTTCGGCCCAGCCATTTGGCGATGCGTTCTCCACGCGTTTCCTGCGTCACTCTTGTTCTCCTGCTGCCCGTACAAAGGCGCTAAAAATGCTCCGGTCACCCGGGTCTATGCCAAATTCCGGATGCCATTGCACCCCAAGGCAAAACGGAAGGGTGGGGTCTTCCACCCCTTCAATCAGTCCATCTTCTGCCACGGCATTGATAATCCCGCGTCCGGGTGTGCGCACGGCCTGATGATGGGAAGAATTAACGGCCATGCGCGGCCGCCCCACGCAGCGCGCCAGCAGTGTCTCCGGCTCCAGATGCACTGCATGGCTGGCTTCGTCACGCGGATTAGGTTGCTCGTGCGGGAGGGCTGAGGGGAAGGAGTCGGGGATATGCTGGATCAGCGTGCCACCAAGGGCTACGGCCAGAAGCTGCATGCCGCCACAAATGCCCAGAACCGGCATTTTACGCTGCATGGCCGCGGCCAGATAGGCCTGCTCGGCTTGCGTGCGGACCGGGCGGAGGGTCACGCTGCTGTGGCGCTCGGCCTCACCATACAGAGCCGGGTCAATATCAAACGCGCCGCCGGTGATCAGCAGTCCGTCAATCTGGTCGAGATACTCGGAGGCAAGCTGCGGGAAAAGCGGCAGAGCCAATGGCAAACCGCCCGCCGTCGCAACGGCGGACATATAGTTTTCCCGCAGGGCATACCAGGGGAATCGGGAATAGCGGTCTGGTCCGCCCGCCTCATGGTCAAGCGTAATGCCGATAATAGGGCGGCGTGCAGTCATGAACTCGGGTGTCTTTTTTCAGAAAAAGCCGGATGGAGCGTATCAGGTGCCACACCCTGCGACGGTTTGCACGGGGATAAACACAAACGTCTTCTGAAAACGGCAGAAAGTCCGCAGACATCAACCCGGAAGCAGAGAAACCCGCTGGACGTGGGAAGAGGCTGCTGCCGGTTCATTCCCCGTCCGGTCTACAACGGCAAGGCCGAGGCCGATGGCAGCGGCGGCGAGGATGAGAGACAGACTGTGCATTGTACTAATCCTTTCCGCTATCTGGGTCAGGGCAGAATGACCTGACAACATGGTATGAGGCAGACGTCTGTTACAGAACAGATCGTGGCATCTATAAGGCATGATGACAGAGAAGATCGCACTTTTGCAAGGAAAAACGACCGTTTGAAATAAGGCAAAAAGACGGATTTTGGCGAACGGTGAGTGAGGCTTGAAATATTTGGTGAGTTTCTCCTTTTAACAGAAAGACTAAGCCGGTTTGCAGCACGGCCAACAGGAGCGGAAAGAGGCATGTACCGATGAAAAACGGGATGGAACTAGCACTTTGCGAGGCGCAGAACGCAGCGCAAAGAGGGGAAGTTCCTGTCGGCGCGGTCTTGCTGGGGCCGGATGGTGCCGTGCTGGCACAGGCGGGCAACCGTGTTGAAGAGTTGCATGACCCATCCGCCCATGCGGAAATGCTGGTGATGCGCGCAGCAACCGCGGCGCGGGACGGGAAACGGCTGGCGGATTGTACGCTGGTTGTCACGCTGGAACCATGCCCCATGTGTGCCGCGGCTCTGGCGCATTTCCGCGTCGGGCGGGTGCTGTTTGGGGCGTATGATCCAAAAGGCGGTGGCGTGGAGCATGGGCCGCGTCTGCCGTTTCGCGCCGAGGCGTTGCACAGGCCGGAAATTATTGGCGGCGTGCGGGAGCGCGACTCTGCCGCGTTGCTCAAAACCTTTTTCCAGACGCTGCGGGAGCGGGAAAGCGAGACCTCTTCCGCATCCTGATGCCTGTTACAAGAGTATGAATAAGTGAGGATGTTCCTGCCGGGCGACCTTTTGTTTTTGTTATCAAGGAACCATGTTAACCGCAGAAGCGTATGATATCTGGCCTGATGGTCTGAATCATGCGCCCCGGCGGGGATTGACCCTGTTGGCAAGAGTTTAAGGGAACAGTCGGAATCGTGATGTCGGAAAAATCTGTATCCAAGTTTTTCGGGCGGACTAGCCGCAAGACACTTCTGGCCCTTCTGGCTGGTGCAGCCTTTGTAGGGACGATGGGCACAGGGCCGGTTGGCCTCCACGCTGCCTATGCTGAGGATGCCGGAGCCATCAAGCCGAGCAGCCCTGTCCAGACGCTTCCAAACTTTGTGAATCTGGTCAAACAGGTCAAACCTGCCGTTGTTTCCATTACCTCCATGATCAAGGCTGATGCTGTTGAGGGTGAAGGCGGCGGCATGGGGGGAATGGGCGGTATGGGCGGCATGCCCTTTCCTTTTCCCTTCCCGTTCCAGATGGCGCCCCAGCAGTCCCGCCAGCAGATTGAAGCCCGCGGGTCTGGCTTTCTGATCTCTGCCGATGGGTATGTGGTGACCAACAACCATGTGGTGAAAGGGGCTACCAAGGTCACCGTCACGCTGGATGATGGCACCACGCTGCCCGCCAAGATTATTGGCCGTGATGGCAAGACGGATCTGGCCCTTCTGAAAGTCACGTCTACTCAGAAGCTGCCCTTTATTGAACTGGGCGAATCTGACGATGTGCAGCCCGGTGAATGGGTTGTCGCCGTAGGCAACCCATATGGTCTGGGTGGTACCGTCACCGCCGGGATCGTGTCCGCCCGTGGGCGTGACATTAACGAAGGGCCGTACGACAACTTCATTCAGATTGATGCGCCGATCAATCGCGGTAACTCCGGTGGCCCGCTGTTCACGCAGGATGGCAAAGTGGTGGGCGTTAATACCGCCATTCTCTCTCCCTCCGGTGGTGGGTCCATTGGTATCGGCTTTGCTATTCCGTCTGACACCGTGCGCAGCGTGACAGACCAGCTGCGCAAGACCGGCCACGTGGTCCGTGGGTATCTGGGCGTGAATGCTCAGGTCATTTCCCCGGCTATGGCAAAAGCTCTGAACATGCCGACGCCAGCTCCCGGCGCGCCGCCTGCCGGTGCGCTGGTGGCCAGCACCAGCCCGGACAGCCCGGCAGAAAAGGCTGGCCTGAAGGCGGAAGACGTTGTGACCGATTTCAATGGTCAGAAAGTCGCCTCTCCGCATGATCTGGCAGTGCGTGTTGCTTCCGTTGCTCCGGGCACAGACGCTAAAATTGGCTACCTGCGTGGCGGGAAACCGCAGACGCTGACGGTCAAGATCGGCAACCTCGCCAAAGCCTCCAACGATGGTGGCATTGAGGGCACCGCGTCCTCCGGCCAGCATCTGGGTGTGTCCCTCACGCCGCTGAGTGGCGATATCCGTCGCCAGCTTGGTTTGGGCAGTGATGTGCATGGCGTGGTGGTGAATGATGTGCAGCCCGGTTCCCCGGCGGATCAGGCCGGTATTCGCCCCGGTGATGTGATCCAGTCCGTCAGCAACCAGACCGTCGATTCCCCTCGGGCCGCAGTTACGGCTGTGCGTGGGGCGCTGGCGGCTAAAAAGCCGGTTCTTCTCCGTGTGCTGCGGGATGGGCAGTCTCTGTTCATCGCCATTTCCCCGGATGGCACGGGAGATGGCTCTGACTCATCTTCTTCTAACGGTGGGGATGACGACGACCAGTAAGACAATGGTCATGGTCTAAAACCGGGCATAAAGTTCGGTCTCGCAAAACGCTGGCTCTGCAAAGGGCCAGCGTTTTTTATGTCGTCAGGCTGGTATTATTTCTTAAAAGTGTAAAAACTGGCCGTGGACGACCTTTGAAGCTCAGTAAACAGGGTAAAATTTTAATTACATTTGATATTTATGGATGAAATTTTCAGCGAGATCAGCTTAATGCGTCAAATGCAATGAAGCTATGCTCCAGCCTCGGGGCTTGTTTGCTTAGGTCCTGAGCGGGTATCTCCTGCGTAATTCATAAAGTGGGAGCGATCCGCCCGATGACACTCACTCATTTTTCTGATCTGCCGTGCAGGGTTGCGTGATGCGAGCCGGACGGGTGTTTGCCACGCAACTGCGTGCGGGTCGTGGCGTGTTTGGCCTTCTTTGTGCTGTCCTGTGTCTGGCAAATGCCCCGGCATGGGCGGAGAAAACACCGCTTATCGTAGGGCAGGATGGCAGCCGGACCGTGCCGGAGGGCTCGCCCCTGCGGAAGCGGCTGGAGGTTGAGGCCGTACAGGTTGTTGTCCCGAAGGATACCCTGTCTGTCCCCGGTGCCATTGTAACGGAACCTGCCCGGCAGGTGCCCATTCTGGCACCCGTCACCGGGCGCATCATGGCGTTGAATGTCGTGCCGGGTCAGCATGTAAAGCACGGGCAGCCACTGGCGACGCTGCTTGCCGGGGATACGGCGCAAGCCACTACGGATGAAGAAAAAGCACGCGCCGGGCTGGTGATGGCGCAGGCTGCGATGGCGCGCGCCCAGCAGGTCAAGCAGGCCGGTGGTGCTGCGACGCGGGATGTTGAGGCCGCCCGTGCTGCGTTGGTGCAGGCACAGGCGGAGGAACGCCGCGCGCAGGATCGTCTGGCCTCGTTTGATGATAACGCGGTGGCAGGCGGCAAACTGATCCTGCGCTCCCCGGTGGATGGGGTGGTGTCTGCTGTCAGCATGGCTCCCGGCCAGAACGTGACCGACATTACGGCCCCCTTGCTGAGCGTGGAAGACCTCTCAGAAATCTGGGCCGTAGCGGATGTGCCGGAAGCCGATGTGGACCAGATCCATATCGGCCAGTCCGTTTCCCTCACGCTGCCCGCGCGGGACGGGGTCGTGCTGTATGGGGAAATCGCCACGGTGGAGCCGGATTTGCGGCCAGAAACCCGGCGCCTGCGTGCCATGATCCCACTGCCCAACCCGGATGAAGATTTGCATCCCAACATGTTCGCAACGGTTAATATTCAGCTCAAGCAGCCACCGGGCCTGATGGTGCCGCAGTCGGCCCTGCTGATGAATAATGACAACGTGACCGTGTTTGTGGAAACCGCGCCCTGGACGTTCAAGCGGCGCAAGGTCGGCATTTCCTACGACGAAGGTGAAGACACACGGGTTCTGAGCGGCCTGAGTGCCGGAGACCGCATCGTGACGCGCGGTGGGGTTTTGCTGAACGATGATTGAGCGGATTATTGCGGCCTGCCTGCGGGAGCGCCGTATTGTTTTTGTGGCGATGGCTGTGCTGGCTCTGTGGGGCGGCTGGGCGTGGAAAGATCTTCCGGTTGAAGCCTATCCCGACCTTGGGGCCGTGTCCGTTCAGGTCACCACCCAAAGCTCAGGGCTGGCTGCGGAGGAAGTAGAACAGCTGATCACCATTCCGCTTGAGCGCCAGCTTGCGGCCACGCCGGGGCTGGCCAACAGCCGTTCCAGCAGCACGTTTGGCCTCTCGCTCATCAATCTGATTTTTCGGGATGGCGTGAATGTTTACGCCGCCCGCCAGCGTGTGACGGAGCAACTGGCGCAGGTCACGCTGCCGCCGGGGGTGACGGCCAGCCTTGGGCCTGTCACCAGCCCATCGGGTGAAATTTACCGCTATACGCTGGAATCAGACCGCCAGAATCTGATGCAGCTCTCTGAAATTCAGCGCTGGATTGTGGTGCCGGCTCTGACAAAAGTGCAGGGCGTGGCGGCCATCAACAACTTCGGCGGCTTTACGCGGGAATATCAGTTGCTTCTGGACCCGGCCGCGCTCTCCCGCTTCCACGTGGGGGTGAATGATGTTTTGACGGCCATTACCAACAGCAGCATCAATGCTGGCGGTGGCCGCGTGGCGCGGGGCGAGCAGTCCTACATTGTGCGCGGCATGGGCATGATCCACTCGCTGAAGGAAATGGGCGATATCCCCGTAACCCAGCATGACGGCACCCCGGTCTTCCTGCGGGAACTGGGACGGATGCAGCTTGGGCATCAGGTGCGGGAAGGGATTCTGGGGAAAAACGGAAACCCGGATACCATTGAGGGCATTGTCAGCATGGTCTCGGGCGAGAACGCCTCGAAGGTGCTGAACCTGCTGCATGCCCGCGTGGCGCAACTGCAAAAGCAGCTGGAACCGCAGGGTGTGCGGATTGTGCCCTATATTGACCGTGACAATCTGGTGAATGCCACCACGGAGAAAGTTACCCACACGGTGCTGGAAGGGGTGGGGCTGGTTTTTGTCATCCTCATCCTCTTCCTTGGCAGCCCGCGCAGTGCGCTGGTGGCGGCGGTAACCATTCCGCTGGCGCTGGCGACGGTCTTTCTCATCATGAGTCTGCTCGGTATGCCGGCCAACCTGTTCTCCCTCGGGGCGATTGACTTCGGGGTGATCGTGGACGGCGCGATTGTGGTGACGGAATCCATCCTGCGCCTGCGGGAAGCGGAACCGGGCCGCACCATGTCTCTGGAGGATGTGGAAGGGCTGACAAAACATGTCGGCCGGGCGATCGTGTTTTCCACGCTAGTGATTATTGTCGCCTACAGCCCGCTTTTTGCGTTTGAAGGCGCAGAGGGGCGGCTGTTCCGGCCTATGGCCTTTACCGTCAGTTTTGCACTGCTGGGTGCGCTGCTCAGCGCTATTGTGCTCACGCCATCGCTTGCCTTTCTGGCCATGCGTAAGCCGCACAAGATTTTCCATAACAAGCCGCTGGAAAAGCTGCACCACCTGTACCATGACGGTCTGGCCCATGCCATGCGCCGTCCGCTTCTGGCCTATATTGGTGCCGTGATTGCTTTTGTGCTGGTGGTCGTGCTGGGCATGCATACCGGGCGTGAGTTCCTGCCGGAAATGGATGAGGGCGCGTTGTGGCTCCAGGTTCAGCTGCCCTCCGGCCTCTCACTGGAGAAAGCCGGGGCCATGGCGGATGAAGTGCGCCACGCCATCTATACGTTTCCGGAAACCTCTTACGCCGTAACCCAGTTAGGCCGGAATGATTCCGGCACGGACCCGTGGACGCCGTCACACATCGAAGTGCCAGTAGGCCTCAAGCCGTACAACACCTGGCCGCATGGTGAGACAAAGGCCCAGTTTGTCGCCAAACTGCATGAGCGTCTGGCGAAAATTCCGGGTATTGATTTTGGCATCAGCCAGCCAATTGCCGATGGCATGAACGATCAGGTCGGCGGCGCACATTCCGCGCTGGTCCTGCGCGTTTATGGCAATGATGCACGGGAAATCCGGCGGATTGGTAACCAGATTGTCGATGTTCTGAAAACCGTGAAGGGCACGACCGAAGCGTCTGTTTTTCAGGAGCCGGAAATTCCGGAACTCAACATTGTGGCGGATCGGCCCGCGGCAGCCCGTTACGGTATTTCCGTGGCGGACATCATGGCCGTGGTGGGCAACGCCATTGGCGATGGCCCGGTGTCCCAGATCTATATTGCAGACCGTACCTACAATATGACGGTACGCGTGCCCCCGGCCACGGTCAGCAATTTGCGCTCTCTGGCGCATCTCCCGCTGACGGCGGCCAATGGCGCGCAAATCCCGCTTGAGATGGTTGCCCAAATCAGCCTGAAAACGGGTGAAGGCACAATCTCGCATGAAATGACGGAACGGCAGATCACGCTGCGGGTGGATAACGGCAAGCGGCCCCTGTCCGACTATATGGCGGAAGCGCAGAAGAAAATTGCCGAACAGGTGCATTTCGATACCAGCCGGTATCGTCTGCAATGGGCTGGCGCGTTTGAGCAGCAGCAACGCGCACAGGCGCGCCTGAGTGTGGCGCTGGGTATCATGCTGATTGTCATGCTGGTTCTGCTGTTTGCGGAATTCCGCGTTCTGCGGCAGGCCGTGCTGATTCTGGCTGTGGTGCCGCTGGCCCTGCTGGGTGGTTTGGTCGCGCTGCAGGTCCGGGGGGAAACCCTGAATGTGGCGACCGCCGTTGGTTTTATCGCGCTGTTTGGTGTGGCGGTGCAGAACGGGATCATCATGATTTCCAACATCAACCGGCATCGGTCACAGGGTGTGCCGTTGTATGATGCCGTGCTGGAAGGGGCGGGGGAACGCTTTCGCCCTGTGTTGATGACAGCCACCGTCGCCAGCATGGGCATGCTGCCCGCCGCTATGGCAACCGGCATTGGTACGGACGTGCAGCGCGGTCTGGCGACCGTGGTGGTCGGCGGTCTGGGGATCGCGACGATTCTGACGCTGTTTATTCTGCCGACATTCTATTACGAGCTGGAAGCGTGGTGTGAGCGCCGGGCAGCTGCACGGGAGCCTGCGCCATGATGCCAAACAAACTGATGCTCTGGGCCGCTACTGCTCTGGCTTTGAGTGGGTGCGCCGTAGGGCCAGACTTTAAAAAACCCGCGCCGCCAGCCCCCACCGAGTATGGACAGGCGGGGAAGGGCAGCAGCACGCAGCCTGTGGCTGGCTCAGCCGAAGCTGCCGCGGCCGGCCCGCAGAGCGTGGTGCAGGTGTTCCACCCGGGGCAGGATATTCCGCCGCAATGGTGGGCACTGTTCCATTCGCCAGATCTGGACAGGCTGGTGCGGCGTGCGCTGGACCAGAATCCCTCTCTGGAATCCGCGCGGGACGCGCTTTCAGCCGCTAATGAAAACCGTCTGGCCCAGCAGAGCGCGCTGTATCCGTCTGTTTCCGGCAGCTTTAACCCGACACGCAACAAGACCTCCCGCACATACTCACCAGTGCCGAACAGCAACGCGTGGCTTTACACCGTGCACACGGCGCAGCTGAATATTTCCTATGTGCCGGATTTGTGGGGCGGGGTGCGGCGTGGAGTGGAAGCCGCAAAAGCCCTGCGTGATGCCCAGCGAGACCAGCTGGAAGCGGTCTATCTGACGCTCACCTCTTCCGTTGTGCAGGCGGCGATTGATTACGCAGCGCTCAATGCGCAGCTGGAGGCCACGCAGTCTCTTGTAGCGTTGCAGCGCACCTTGCTGGCCTCGGCCGAACGGCAGGAACAGGTCGGGCAGTTTTCCCGCAATGATGTAGCCATGCAGCGTGCCTCTCTGGCGCAAAACGAAGCCACTCTGGCCCCCTTGCAAAAGCAACTGGAGCAGCAAAAGCACCTTATTGCGGCTCTGGTGGGGGATGCGCCCGATGCGCCGGAGCCGAGCTTCACGCTGGAGAGTCTGAGCCTGCCGGTTGATTTGCCGGTCAGCCTGCCTGCGCGCCTGATTGAGCAGCGCCCGGATATCCGCACGGCACAGGCCAACTGGCATGCCGCCTGTGCGCAGGTTGGCGTCGCAGTCGCAAACCGTCTGCCCAATGTGCAGCTTGGGGCAACGCCGGGTTTTGCTGCGGCGTCCATCGCGCAGATGGCCTCTCCGGGATTCGGGCAGTGGGAAATTGCTGCCATGATTACCCAGCCGCTGTTTGATGGCGGTCTGCTGCGGCATCAGGAGCATGCGGCCCGCGCACAGTATGATCAGGCGGCAGCAGATTATCGCACAACCATTATCGCGGCTTTGCAGGATGTGGCGGATACGCTCACTGCTATCCGCTCCGATGCTACGGCCTTAGGCGCTAATGCCTCCGCTGCAACCGCAGCCGCAGAGAGCTGGCATATTGCGCAGGCGCAGTATCGGCTGGGAGATGTGAGTGAGGTCGCGATGCTTCAGGCGCAGCAGACCCAGCTTCAGGCCCAGCTGGCTCTGGCACAGGCCAGAGCGGACAGATTGTCGGATACGGTTGCGCTATTTCAGGCTTTGGGTGGTGGCTGGTGGAACAGCAAGGAGCCAGACGCGCCGCGCACGCCGTCCTGGCATCCGGATAAAGGGTTAGCGACTATCCTGCCCTGAGGCGAGGTCCCGCAGGCGGGTGACGGAGAGAACCCGGATCCCGTGATTATCGGTGCCGGTAATGGTCTGCTCGCGCCGGAGGGCGCTTATGGTGCGGCTCACGGTTTCAATGGTCAGGCCCAGATAATCCGCAATATCGACCCGCGTCATGGGGAGAGAGACCAGACAGCCTTCGGTCTTGCCCTGTCCGGCAGGGGCCGGCGGTATCATGCGGTTTAACAGAAAACTGGCGACGCGCTCACGTGCTGTCTTGCGGCCCAGCAGGAGCATTTGTTCCTGTGCTTCCGCCAGTTCGTCCGTTACTTCATCCAGCAGTCGGCGTTCAAACTGCGGGTAATCCGTCAGCAAGGTTTCCAGCTGAGGGCGCAGAAAACGGCAGACCTGCACGGTATCCACTGTCTCCGCCCCAAAGGAATAGGTCTTGGCTGTGGTCAGACCGAGAAAGTGCCCGACATCTGCAAAACCTGTAATCTGGCGGCGGCCATCCGGAAGGGATTTGAAGAGTTTAACTGTCCCGGATGTCACGTTGAAGAAGGACAGTGCGGGGGTGCCTTCTTCAATCATCGCTGTGCCGGGCGGCAGTGTCAGCCGTTTTGAGGCTTGTGCGAGAATGGCCAGCTCGGTGTCATCAATACCGTTGCACACGCTGTGTTCCCGAATTTCACAGACAAGACAACGATGCACGTCAGTCCTGGCTTCAGGCGTAAACCTGCGCCTGAGAGGCATGGACTGTGTCCGTGAATGGGGAGCAGGCGGCATGAAGGTATGGGTCCGGCAAAGCCGACTCTTGCGGATGCGAGGAGGATCCGGAAAAGCCTGTGTCAGGGAAATCTTTCGTAAATATTAGGTTATTGTTGATATAAATCAACGACAGCTCTCGAAAATCTCTACCCGCAAGGATGTTTTAAACGAATATCAGAGTTGTGTTGTGCGCTGTGGTTTAAATAACACACTCTTCGACCCATCATGGTGTGGGTTTGATCTAAATCATGGTGACCGACCTCTGCGCGTGATTTCTCCCGTCTCATAAACTTACAGCGCAGTTGGAAGAGTAACAGGTATGGTCAAGCTTCGTTCCTTATTTACAGCCCTTGCGGCGGGTGTGGCTGCGATTTCCGGCACGGCCGCCGCTCAGGCACAGGTTGTTGCTCCGGCATCCCCGAACGCAACCTATGTGAATGCTCCGGTCATGAGCAAAATTCCGGCTGCTCCGCGTCCGGGTGGCGGCCATTGCGGGATTTTTGAAACCTGCGCCAGCACCAAGATCGGTCTGGGCAAGGGTGACTTCATGATCCGCCTGTCCGGCGTGGGCGTTCTGCCGCAGGACCGTGATAGCAACGTGGCTCTGCATGCTGGTGGCACGACCATCCCCCTGCGCAACACGCACCTGTCCACCACCAACCAGGCGATGCCTGAGCTGACGCTGGAATACTTCCTGACGGACAACATCTCTGTTGACCTGATTGCCACCAGCACCCGTCACGAAGTGGCTGCTCTGGGCAGCGATGTTCCGTCTCTGGGTGGCCCGCGCAAGCTGGACGTCGGGAGTGCCTGGGTGCTGCCGCCCACGCTGACCTTCGCTTGGCATTTCCGTCCGCATAAGCGCTTCAACCCGTATGTGGGTGTGGGTGTTACGGCAATGTGGTTCCACAGCATGCACGCTAACGCAGGCAGCCCGCTGGGCCTGACCAAGCTGAACTCCGGCTTTACCGGTGGTCCGGCTGTGAACGCTGGCTTTGACTATCAGCTGGTTGGCAACTGGTTCTTCAACGCAGACGTCAAGCAGGTGTTTGTGCGTATGCATGCTTGGGCTCAGAACCCTGCAGAAACGCTGCGTGTCCGTGCGCATGAATCTCTGGACCCGACCGTGGTCTCCGCTGGTATCGCTTACCGGTTCTAATGGTATGAGCGCGGTATCCTTATCTGATCTGGTTCTCCGTTACGGCGGGAACCTGCCGCGCTACACCAGCTACCCGACTGCAGCCAGCTTTACGGATGCAGTCGGGCCTGCGCAGGCCGAACAATGGCTGCGCGCCCTCCCGGCGGATGCGCCGGTTTCTCTTTATTTCCATGTTCCGTTTTGTGATGAACTGTGCCGCTTCTGCGGGTGCAATACATCCGTCATGCGCCATGAAGACGGGCGTATGGCCTACGGAGATTTGCTGCGTGAGGAACTGCGCCGTGTTGTGGCGCTTGTGGGTCCGCAGCGGTCAGTCAAGCATCTCCAGTTTGGGGGCGGGACGCCCTCCACGCTGCCTGCGGCCTCGCTCCGGCAGGTCATGCGTAGCGTGCGTCAGTTTTTCCGGATTGAGCCGGACGCCGAACTGGCGATGGAACTCGACCCCCGTCATGTCCCCGCAGGGTATCCGCAACTGCTGGGTGATCTCGGTTTTACGCGTATCAGCCTTGGTGTGCAGGATCTGGAAGAAAAGGTGCAGGAGGCCTGTGGCCGCCATCAGTCCTTTGCCCAGACCGAAGCCTGCATTGATGCCGTGCGCGCCGCCGGTGTGTCCGGCGTGAATGTCGATCTGATTTATGGCCTGCCGTATCAGACGGAAGAGAGTGTTGCCGCCACGGCGCGTAAAATCGCATCTCTGCGGTCCAGCCGTCTGGCAGTGTTTGGCTATGCGCATGTGCCGTGGAAGCAGAAGCGCCAGCGCCTGATTCCCGAAGACGCTCTGCCGCCGCCCGTCGAGCGCCTGCGTCAGCGCGCCCGTATTGAAGAGGTTTTGTGTGCGGAAGGATACGTGGCCATCGGGCTCGACCATTACGCTCTGCCGGATGATACTCTGGTTCAGGCCGCGCAGGCGGGCACGCTCCGCCGGAATTTTCAGGGTTACACAACCGATTCGTCCACCGTGCTGCTGGGAATGGGGGCCTCCGCCATTTCCATGCTGCCGGATGGCTATACGCAGAACATCACGGCAGTTGCTCCGTATGTCCGTGCTCTGGCAGATCAGGATGGTCTGCCGGTTGCCCGCGGCGTGGCCCGCACGGCAGAAGACAAACTGCGCGGCGGTCTGATTGAAGAACTGATGTGCACTATGCAGGTGGACCTTCAGGCTGGCCCCGCCGCCGGGCATGATTTTTCGGTAGAACATGCTGCTTTGAAGCCATTTGTGCAGGATGGATTCGTGCAGATGGAAGGTGGCTGCGTGCGGGTGACAGAAGCAGGGCGGCCTTTCCTTCGGAATGTGGCTGCCGTGTTTGATACGCACCGCCAGATCCTGTCTTCCGCCATGCCGGGAGGCGCTCCTCAGCCCCGTTTTGCCACGGCACTCTGAACCTTCACGGGCTTTACCCGTTGAGGCATCAGTTGATCGTGCGCGTGTTTTGGCGCATGGAGAGAGAACTTTCCCCGCCCGGATGCCATAAAAAAGAACGGTATTCTTCTTAAGGGCAGGAACCCGCATCACAGCTGAAGGACAGAACAGATGCGTTCTGACGCCCCCGCTTTGACAGAAAAGCTGGCTACCATGCAGCCTGCACAGGTCCCGTTTACGCACTGGATGCTGGAGTCCGTTCTGGAACCAGACGCCTGTGACGCCTTGCTGGAATGGGAACCGGGTGATGAAGCGCGGGCGGGTGATGTCGGCGGCCGTCGTGAGACCCGTAACAAGTTCCGCGTCTTTGTGGATCCAGCAACCCGCGCGCAGGATGCGCGGCTGGACCGGATGGCGCACCTGCTGGATAGCGAAGCCGCGCGTAAAGTCTTCAAGGATGTTTGTGGTGCAGAGCTGGACGACTCCGCCCTGCGGCTGGAACTGTGTCTGGACACAGATGGCTTCTGGCTGGAACCGCACACCGATATTGGTGCGAAGAGACTCACCCTGCTGATCTCTCTGTCCACAAACGATAAAGACCATGCATGGGGCACGGACCTCATGACGCCGGACGGCAAGTCCGTGACGCGGGCGTCTGGCGCGTTCAATTCCGGTGTCTTGTTCATTCCGTCTGACAAGACATGGCATGGCTTTGTTAAGCGTCCTATTGAGGGCACCCGCCGCACGCTGATCGTCAATTTTGTCGACCCAGCATGGCGTGCGGTGCATGAGCTGGCCTTTGGACCGCGTGTGCCAGTGGCTTCTGCCTGAAAGAAAACTGAAAATAAGGCTTCAGACACGGATTTTCAGGCAGAATCCGGGGTCTGCTACGGCTGTTTTTTTGCAATTCCGCGTTAAATCGGCTTTAGGAAGGCCTCGCCGAGATCTCAACGGGGGCTGTGAACGGGAATGAGTGAATCTGTGCGTGAGTCGATGGAGTTTGATGTCGTCATAGTTGGCGGCGGGCCAGCCGGGTTGGCTGCGGCTATTCGCCTGCGCCAGCTTTCACCGGAAACAAGCGTCTGTCTGATTGAAAAAGGCAGCGAAATCGGGGCGCATATCGTCTCCGGTGCTGTCATTGAGCCACGGGCTCTGGCTGAGCTTCTGCCAGACTGGCAGGACCGCGGTGCACCGCTGAACACACCGGTGACGTCAGAAGAGATGCTCTATCTGACCGAAACCCGCAGCCTGCGCGTGCCCATGCTGGACCGCCTGATGCCGCACATGGCTAATCACGGCAATTATATTGTCAGTCTGGGTGAAGTCTGCCGCTGGCTGGCCACGCAGGCTGAAGAGCTGGGTGTGGAAATCTACCCCGGCTTTGCGGGCGCTGAAGTCCTCATTGAAGACAACCGCGTGGTTGGTGTGGCCACCGGGGATATGGGCATTACCAAAGACGGCGCAGAAGGCCCCAATTACCAGCCGGGTATGGAACTGCGCGGCCGTTATACGCTGTTTGCAGAAGGTTGCCGTGGCTCCCTGACCAAGCAGGTCATGGAGCATTACGACCTGCGCAAAGGCGTGGACCCGCAGACCTACGGGCTGGGGATCAAGGAAGTCTGGGAAATTCCGGCGGAAAACCATCGCCCCGGTCTGGTGCAGCACAGCTTTGGCTGGCCGCTGGATGACAACACCTATGGCGGCGCCTGGCTTTACCACTTTGGTGAAAACCTGGTGTCCTACGGCTTTGTGGTCGGGCTGGACTATCCCAACACATGGCTTTCCCCGTTCGACGAAATGCAGCGCCTTAAACTGCATCCGGCGTTCCGCAAGCATCTGGAAGGCGGTCGTCGCGTCAGCTACGGCGCACGCGCTCTGTCAGAAGGCGGCCTGCAGGCCATCCCGCGTCTGACCTTCCCCGGTGGCGCTCTGATTGGTGATTCCGCAGGCTTCCTGAACATGCCCAAAATCAAGGGCACGCATACGGCCATGAAGTCCGGTATGCTGGCAGCAGAAGCGGTGGTTGAAGCCATTGAGACAGACCGGGTTGAACCCGGCTCCTACACACAGCGTGTTAAAGACAGCTGGCTGTGGGAAGAACTGCGCACCGCCCGTAATGTGCGTCCGGCTTTCGCGCATTTCGGTATGAAGGGCGGGGCAGTCTATGCCGCGCTGGACGCCATGCTTCTGCGTGGCCGCGCACCGTGGACGCTGCATTTCAGGCATCAGGACAACGAAACCCTGAAAGCCGCGGCCCTGTGTGAAAAGCCGAACTATCCCAAACCGGATGGCACGCTGACGTTTGACCGTCTGTCTTCCGTCTTCCTGTCCGCCACCAACCATGAGGAAGATCAGCCGGTGCATCTGCGCCTGCGCAATCCCTCCCTGTGGAAAACGATTAACTGGGATGTGTTCCGTGCACCGGAAGCCCGTTATTGCCCTGCTGGCGTGTATGAAGTGGTGGATGAAGCCACAGCGCCGGCTCTGCAAATTAACGCGCAGAACTGCGTGCATTGCAAAACCTGTGACATCAAGGATCCAACCCAGAATATTGACTGGACTGTGCCCGAAGGCGGCGGCGGTCCTAATTATCCTGCTGGTATGTGATTTTGTTGCAAAGTACGGTAAGCAACGTTTGAACGATCCTGCGTCTGCAAGCGAAAGAAGCCATGAAGATTGTAGTACCTGTAAAGCGGGTTGTTGATTACAACATCAAACCGCGTGTTAAGGCGGACGGCAGCGGTGTTGAAACCACTGGCGTCAAGATGTCGATGAACCCCTTTGATGAGATTGCTGTGGAAGAAGCAGTGCGTCTCAAGGAAAAGGGCGTTGCGTCTGAAGTTGTCGTTGTCTCCATCGGGGTGCAGCAGGCACAGGACACGCTGCGGACCGCCATGGCCATGGGCGCAGACCGCGCCATTCTGGTTCTGTCTGAAGAAAGCCCGGAACCTCTGGCAGTCGCCAAGGTGCTGAAGGCCATTAACGAGAAAGAACAGCCGGGTCTGTTCATTCTTGGCAAGCAGGCCATTGATGATGACATGAACGCAACCGGCCAGATGCTGGCTGGTCTGCTCGGCTGGGGGCAGGGCACGTTTGCCGGTAAGGTCGAAGTTGCGGATGGCCGCGTGAAGGTCAGCCGTGAAATCGATGGCGGCACGGAAGATGTCTCTTTGGCTCTGCCGGCAGTCGTCACGGCGGATCTGCGCCTGAACGAACCGCGCTATGCCTCTCTGCCCAACATCATGAAGGCCCGCAAAAAGCCGACGGAAACGCTGAAGGCTGAAGACCTCGGCGTGGACATGACCCGTCGCCTCACTGTGGTGTCCGTAGCGGAACCGGAGCAGCGTCAGGCTGGTGTGAAGGTTGGCTCCGTGGGTGAACTGGTTGAAAAACTGCGTAACGAAGCAAAGGTGATCTGATTATGACCGCTCTTGTTCTTCTCGATCATGAAGAGGGCCGGATCAGAAAGTCTGCCCTTTCTGCCGTAACCGCCGCCTCTCAGCTGGGTGACGTGCATGTGCTGGTGGCGGGTGATGCCGCCGTGGCGCAGGCCGCAGCCGCTATCCCGGGTGTTACCAAGGTTCTGCATGCTGCCGATGCACAGTATGCGCATGAACTGGCTGAGCCGCTGGCTGCTCTGATTGTCTCGCTCGCTGGCGGGTATGACCAGATTATTGCCGCTGCCAGCGCCGTAGGCAAAAACGTGCTGCCGCGTGCTGCTGCTCTGCTGGACGTGCAGCCGATCCCGGAAGTGGTCAGCATTGTGGACGCCGAAACCTTCGTGCGCCCGATCTATGCAGGGAACGCTCTGGCGACCGTGCGCTCGTTCGATGCCAAAAAGGTTCTGACGGTGCGTGGTTCTGCGTTTGATGCCGCTCCGGCAGAAGGCGGCTCCGCTCCGATTGAAACGGTTGCGCCAGCAACCAACCCGAATGTTTCTGAATTTGTGGCAGTTTACCTGTCCGATTCCGAGCGTCCGGAACTGGAATCTGCCCGCGTGGTTGTCTCCGGTGGCCGTGGCCTTCAGAGCGAAGAAAAGTTCCACGTTCTGGAACCGCTGGCCGACAAGCTGGGCGCTGCTATCGGCGCATCCCGTGCAGCTGTGGATTCGGGCTTTGTGCCGAACGAATTCCAGGTCGGGCAGACCGGCAAGATCGTGGCGCCGGAACTCTATCTGGCATTCGGTATTTCCGGCGCGATCCAGCATCTGGCCGGTATGAAAGACAGCCGCGTGATTGTGGCCGTCAACAAAGATCCGGAAGCTCCGATCTTCCAGGTCGCCGATTACGGCATTGTGGGGGATCTGTTCGAGATCGTGCCTGCTCTGACCGAGGCGCTGAATTAACCTATCGTTTCTGCGGCCCGGATTTCCGGGCCGTTACGGCTTAAAGCCTGTGCGCTCTTACCCAGAGCACACAGGCTTTTTGTTTTTTGAGAAACGGTAAGGGTTTCAGTCCGCTGCGGAGGCTTCAGAAGGCTTGACGCCATAAGCTGCCAGAAACATGCGAACGGCAGAGTTAATGACCTTCTCTTCGTCTTCAGCTTCATTATCAAACGGCATATTGAAGCGTTTCCGGTGCGCAATGCGCGTCTGGCAGAGTGAGAAGAACTGCTCCGCAGCAAAAACAGGGTCATCCACGTTCAGTGTGCCCTGCGCCACCTGTCCTTCAATCCAGCCAGACAGGGTTTCAATCGCCCTTTTGGGGCCACTTTGCCAGAAGGTTGTGGCCAGATGCGGGAAATGCGGCGCTTCGGAGACAATAATCCGATAGAGCATCAGGCTTTCTGGTGAGATGATCAGCCTGATAATCTCCCGGGCCAGAGCCGTCAGCGTCTTTTCCGGGGACAGGCTTAATTTCTGCACCGGGGCCAGAACCTCGAGTTTTTCCCGGCAGTTCTTTTCCACAAAGGCGGCAAACAGATCGCACTTGTTGGCAAAGTAATTATACAGCGTGCCCTTGGAAACGCCTGCCTCACGCGCAATGGCGGACATACTGGCGCCTTCAAAGCCATGGGCTGCAAAAACAGCTTTTGCTCCGGTCAGAATCTGCTGGCGCTTGGCCTCAGATTCCCCGGTGCAGAGGTGGGTCACCATCACGGGCTTAGAAGGGGAGGCAGACATTGTGTGGTGTTATTCCCAAGTATGATGATTGACGCAACATTGAAAAACGATAGTTTGGCATGCTGACCGAACCGGTCGGTCAGTGCAAGAACCGGGTAGTAAGAATACGGACTTTCGTTAGGAGCGATCAGGTGGCGAAACGGTATGTGTCGGGGGCAGGCACCATAGTTCTGGCTTTAGCGCTGGGTGGGTGCATGGTAGGCCCGGATTACAAAAAGCCAGCCACATGGACCCCGGCAGAATGGCAGCATGCCAAACTTGAAGGGGCTTCCCGTGTTCTGAGTGTGCCTAGCACACAGGCGCCTGACCCGGAATGGTGGTCGGTCTTTCAGGACCCGGAACTGACGTCTCTTGAAAAACGTCTGGCCTCGGAAAACCTTGATGTGCTGCAGGCAACAGAACAACTCGCCGTCAGCCGTGGGCAGTTGCTGATTGCCGGCGCTGAGCGATTCCCGGATCTTGCGGCCTCAGGCTCTTACAAGCGCGCGCAGTATAGCAGTAAACAGCTCAGCCGCATTGTAGAGCGGATTGGTCAGAATGCACCGGAAGGGATGGGCGCACTTCTGTCCTCACAGTCCGCCAATGTTTCCATTCCTTTGCTCAACCAGTGGCAGGATGGCCTTCAGGCAAGCTGGGAGGTCGATCTGTGGGGCCGTGTCCGGCGGCAGTATGAAGCCGCCAAGGCTTATCTGACGGCCTCTATGGAAGAACGCCGCGGTATCCTGATCGCCCGTCAGGCTGAACTGGCGCGCGACTATATGGAACTGCGTGGCCTTCAGGAGCAGTTGCGCATCACCATCGCTAACCGTGATGCCGCTACGCAGATGCTCAAGCTCAGCAGCGCCCGTTATAAAAGTGGACTGGTGAGTGAACTGGATGTGGAGAGTGCACGTTCCCAGGTGGAAAGCACCAATTCCAGCATCCCGCAGTTTGAGCAGCGGATTGCCATGCAGATTAACGCTATCAATCTGCTGATGGGCGCGCCTCCCGGTGGCCTGAATGCGGAACTGACGCAGACGGCCTCTATTCCTTTGGTTCCGGCAGCTGTGCCGGTGGGGTTACCGTCTGAGCTGGCACGCAGACGCCCGGATATCAGGGAAGCGGATGCTGAACTGCATGCTGCCACGGCGGAAGTCGGTCAGGCAGAAGCGGACTTCTATCCTAAAGTGACCATTGATGCCGGGTTTGGCTTCCAGTCCTTCTCTTTCCGGGACCTTGGGTTCTGGAGTGCGCGGACATGGAATGTGGGCCCGTCTATTTCGCTGCCTATCTTTCAGGGTGGTCGTCTGACCGGTCAGCTTGAAATGAAGAAGGCGTCTCAGAAAACAGCAGCGCTCCGATATCGGAAGACTGTGCTTAAGGCATGGAGCGAGGTGGATAACGCTCTGACAGCCTATGAGGCCGAGCAGAAGCGGAACCTCAGCCTAAAGGCACAGGTAGCGGCGGACCAGCGATCCTGGCAGCTGGCGCAGGATCAGTATCGCCACGGGATGCAAAGCTTCCTGCAGGTGCTGGACACAGAGCGCCGCCTGTTGTCGTCTCAGACACAACTGGCAGATAGCACGGCGGTCATCTCGGATAATCTGGTGCGCCTCTATAATGCGCTGGGCGGTGGTTGGGAGACGACCTACCCCGAGGGCAGCAAAACCACACCCAAGACGACACAGCACAGCTAAAAGCCTACTGTATCAGTGTGCTGCAAAACCCCCGGCGTCGCAGACGCCGGGGGTTTTGCATTTGTAAGGCGGAGATCAGGCGGGAAATAGAGCCTTGAGGCTGGCATCCTTTTAAGGGGAGGGGCGTTATCCCTTTTAATCAGGTGCTCTCATCCTGCAGGCCACTCTCAAAAACGATTCCGTTAAGGTTTAGAGGTGATTCGGCAGGAGGGTAAAACTGCTATCCCGTTGAAAACTGGCGGAAAACTAGGGTTCTGGCCCGGTCTAAAAATTAAGACGAACTTTTTTAAAGTTTTTGGTCTGGATAGTGTTGACGGGTTGGGGTCGATGGCATAGAAACCGCTTCACCGGACGAGATCACGGTTGGCAGCTTCCTCTGGA
>NZ_LHZC01000041.1 GCF_001580615.1 Acetobacter malorum | reverse complement strand
CAACACCGCGAGGGCGGCAAACGGTCCTGTATTGTCCTGCATGATCTGCCTGCGTGCCCGGGGGCTGTTTTTGCGGCCTTTGCGCTCAGGGGCCGTGGGGCGGGGCGGTAAAAGCAGGGTGGGGGTGGCCGGCCCGAACTGTTTTTTGCTCAGAACGGACGCTTTTTGCACCCTTAACCCCAGATCCGTCAGCACCAGCGGCAGGTCTGCTGCTGGCACACCCAGACGGGACGCCATGCCGGGCTGAAGCGGGCAGCCGCCGGAGCGGGAGGCAAGCTCGGACAGGGTTTTCTGCGTTTCCTGTGCAATATCAAGCCGTATCAGGAAGTCAGCCGCCGAGTGCCAGCCAATTTGTAGCAGCACGGCGCGCTCCTGCGCGGAGAGTTTGGTGTCTGGCGGCAGACGGCGAGAGACCGCACCCGGCTTAGGGAGCGGTGGCACGGGCTGGCCCGTATGGAGTTGCACCAGCAAGGCCCGGAGCGTCATGGGGCGCGGGCGGAGAAGCTGCGGGCAGAACAGGAGTCCATCCCCCAGACGCAGGCCCAGCTTGTGCAGGAAATGGCTGTCTTTTTTGTTGAGGTTGCTGTTAGCGGGGAGCGTCATCACGCCGCCCTGTTCTGTCAGGCCGTGCACTAGTCCGCGCAGGGTGGGTTTATCCGCCACAGCATGGGCCGCCCGGAAGAGGGGAGCGAGTGTGCTATGCAGGGTGGACTCGACAAAGGCTGTCAGCCGCATGCGGATCCGTTCGCGGTGGGACGGCTCCAGAAACTCCGCTGTAGTCACGTGCACGGCGGGCCGCAGCAGTTCTTGGCCTTTTTGCAGATGCCCGATGGTATCGCCAAACCACAGCAGCGTGCCGGTGGCCGGGTCCAGCGTCAGGCTTTCATCCGGTGTTTGCAGGAATTGCGTCACACGGCGCGGGATCTCGCTCCGGGCGGCCCGACGGGCGGCGCGCATCAGCAAGGGCTGGTCGGACCGGGCGGCTTCCTGATCGGGGATAAAAGCAAAGCCCTGCATATGGCCAACAGCATGGCCTTCCACGCTGACTTCCCCGGTGCGGGTAATGGCGGAAAGAAGGGGTTTGCTGTCAGCTTCCTCCAGCCTGCGGGCCAGACTGGTGGCGCGTTTGTCCACAAAGCGGGCGGCCAGCCGTTCGTGCAGCAGGTCGGAAAGGGTGTCTTCAATCGTGCGGGTGCGGCTGCGCCAGAGCTGTGGGTTTTCCACCCAGTCCGAGCGGGTGGAGACGTAGGCCCAGATACGGATGCCCATCAGCCGCTGCATCAGGGCGTCAATATCGCCCTCTGTGCGTTCCAGATTGGCCAGCCGGGGTTCCAGCCAGCTTGAGGGCAGATGGCCTTCCTTCACCAATACCGTGAAAATCTGGGCGCACTGGCGAATGTGACTGTCCTCCCCCAGCTTGCGGAAATCCGGAATCTGGCAGACTTCCCACAAAAGGCGGGTGCGGCCCGGCTCTTTGGTCAGGCTCTGGATGGCGGTGTCCCGCATCAACGCGCTGAGCACGATGATGTCTGACGCCGGTTCCGCCGCCCGCAGGCCGGCATAAGGTGGCTTCTGGCACAGGCTGGCATACAGGGCGCGCGGGGAAGAATAATCCAGCGCACTGTTGCGCCAGTAGAGATGGTGGAGCGCCTCGAACTGATGGTTTTCCACGGCCTCGGCAATATTTTCCGGTAGGGGTGGGCAATCGCCAGTTGTGCCAAACGTGCCATCCTGCGCGCCGCGTCCGGCGCGTCCGGCAATCTGGGCAACTTCCGCAGGGGCCAGCATCCGGCGGCGGGAGCCATCAAACTTGTATAGCCCGGCAAAGGCGACATGCTGGATATCCATGTTCAGGCCCATGCCAATGGCATCCGTGGCCACAAGGTAATCCACTTCCCGCTTCTGGTAGAGTTCCACCTGCGCATTGCGCGTGCGGGGGGAGAGCTGGCCCATAACGACCGCACAGCCGCCACGCCTGCGCCGGATGGCCTCGGCAATGGCGTACACATCCCCGGCAGAAAAGGCGACAATGGCGGAGCGGGGCGGCAGACGGGAGAGGCGCGTAAAGCCGGTATAGCTCAGCTCTGACAGGCGCGGCCGGGCCTCAATCTCAATGCCCCGGATGAGCGTGCGGAGCAGTGGCGCGATGGTCTCTGCACCCAGAAACAGGGTTTCGGCCTGCCCGCGGGCGTTCAGCAGGCGGTCCGTAAACACATGGCCGCGTTCCGGGTCCGCACAGAGCTGGATTTCATCCACCGCGATAAAGTCTACTGGCCGGTCCATCGGCATGGCTTCCACCGTGCAGGAAAACCAGCGGGCCCCTGAGGGGATGATTTTTTCTTCCCCCGTAATCAGCCCCACGGCGCGCACGCCTTTCAGCCGCACCATCCGCTCATAATTTTCGCGCGCCAGCAGGCGGAGCGGAAAACCCATAATCCCGGAGGAATGCGCCAGCATCCGCTCCAGCGCCAGATGGGTCTTGCCGGTGTTGGTCGGCCCCAGTACAGCGCGAACCGGAGCATCCTCAGTACTGGCGGGGGGCCTCAGGCGGCTGGCCTGGCGGCTTGGGGTATCCATCATCCTGCCATGGTCCGCTGGTATGCGTTCAAAAGCAACCCGTTCCCTTCTGCGGGGGCATTGCGCCGCAGGGGCTCCCGGCGCAGGTTTGAGTAAGGAGGAACTGTCCATGTCCGTTCGTGAACCAGACTGTCTCGTCGTATCCCGTAGCCGCCGTAAGGCAGGGGAGAAAGCCGCCCGCACCGTGCTGGGCGTGCGTGGGGCTGACCCGAAGGCTCTTGCTGCTCTGCTGGGGGCAGAAGAGGCCGCTTTTGCACAGGCTTGTGGCTTTACCGGTAAGCCGGGCCAGCTGGTGCTGGTGCCCGATGCCAGCGGGGCACCGATAGGGCTGTTTGGCGTGCCGGAAAAAGGACAGCGTGACCCGTATCTGTTTGGCGCTCTGGCGCAGGATCTGCCGGGCGGAGACTGGGACGTCACAGTGCCTGCCGATATTGCGCGGGATGATGTGGTTCTGGGCTTCTGTCTGGGGGCTTATCAGTTTTCCCTGAAATCTGCCGGGAAGGCCGCAAAGCATGAGGGACCGCGTCTGGTGGTGACCGCTGCTGAGCAGAAAGGGATGGCTGTTGAGACGGCGCGCTCTGTCTGGCTGGCGCGGGATCTCATCAACACGCCTGCTAATCTGCTGGGGCCGTCTGAGCTTGCAAAGGCTGCACGTGAGGCGCTGACACCGTTTGGCGCGGACGTTGAGATCATCAAGGGTGCGGCGCTGGACAAGGCCTATCCGCTGCTGGCGCATGTGGGCAACGGGTCCGACCGTGGGCCGCGTGTGGCGCTTGCACGGTGGAAAGGGAGCAAGGCCGGGAAATCCGCGCCGCTGTTGTCTCTTGTCGGAAAAGGCGTGTGCTTTGATTCCGGCGGGTATGACCTCAAGCCGTCTGCCGGCATGCTGCGGATGAAGAAAGACATGGGCGGCGCCGCGAGTGTGTTGGCGCTGGCCCGGCTAATCATGACGCAGGACCTGCCGGTGCGGCTGGAAGTGCGTCTGGGCTGTGTAGAAAACAGCGTATCCGGCCATGCCATGCGGCCATTGGATGTGGTGAAGAGCCGCGCAGGCCTGACGGTGGAAATTGGCAACACGGATGCAGAAGGCCGGCTGGTGCTGTGTGACCTGCTGAGCGAAGCCGGTGAACATACGCCGGACCTGCTGATGGACATTGC
Source organism: Acetobacter malorum (assembly GCF_001580615.1). Taxonomy (GTDB): domain Bacteria; phylum Pseudomonadota; class Alphaproteobacteria; order Acetobacterales; family Acetobacteraceae; genus Acetobacter; species Acetobacter malorum. Next base: position 84,787 of record NZ_LHZC01000041.1, on the reverse strand, counting down.
CACCCTGACCGGTGCTGCCCGCGTGGCGCTGGGGCCGGATCTGCCTGCCCTGTTCACCAATGATGAGGGCGTGGCGCAGTCCATTCTGGCCGCAGGCCAGCGTCAGGCTGACCCGCTCTGGCGGCTGCCTTTATGGCAGGGTTACGCCGGATGGCTGAAAAGCCCGGTGGCAGACCTTAACAATATTTCCTCCAGACCTATGGCCGGGGCAGTAACAGCGGGACTGTTTCTTGAGCGTTTTGTAAATGCTGGCCAGCGGTGGGCGCATATCGACAGCTATGCATGGAATGATAGCGGCAGGCCCGGACGGCCTGAGGGCGGGGATTCTCCTGGGATTCGCGCACTTTTCGATGCGGTGTGTAAAATTTTTGAGACAAAACCCGGCGCGATGTCGTAAAGAAATGTCACATTCTTGGAACTATTTTTAGAGTACAGGTTTTAAACATGTACACCGGCTCCTATATAGACCTCACCAAGTATGCCGGAAGTAAAAATGAAAAAGCCGAAAGCTGGCCGCAAGGGCAGTGATCGGACCTTTGGAAAGGACTAGAATCTGATGGCCCAGACTGCCGCCAAAGCCGAAGAGCTGGTTAAAACTCTTCGCGATACCGTCGTCTCGCTGGTGCGTGGCGAAGGCCCTGACCTCTCTGCAAGACAGCTTGCGGTTTTCCTGACCTGCTATCTTGATGAGTCTGGTCACACCGTGCGCGGTCTGGCCTCCAGCCTGAACGTTTCCAAGCCCGCCATTACCCGCGCGCTTGACCGTCTGGGTGAACTGGATCTGGCCCGCCGTAAGGTTGACCCGCTGGACCGCCGCTCCGTTCTGGTGCAGCGCACGCCCAAAGGGGCTGCCTACCTGAAGGAAATCCGCTCCATCATGGGTGAAGCGGCTGATGAGGAAGCCAAAAAGGTGCGTCAGGAAGACAAGCCTGTGCGTCGCGCCACGCTGCGTCGCGTTGCGGCAGCCTGAAGGCTTTCAGCGCCTGTCCGTCGATTCTTTTTTACGGAAACGACGGACAGGCCTGTTCTGAGAAACTTTTATCTGTATCGGGCGTTTTTTTCTCAGCGCTTTCCAATCGCCTCCGGTTTTCTGCCGCAGAAGGATTTGGGAAGAGACATAAAGAGATAAGGAACGTTCCAATGCGGTTTGCTTCTGTTGCCGCTGTAGCGGCACTGGCTTTTTCTTCCGTCAGCATGATGCCTGCGGCACACGCGGCTGATGCGATGGGTTCTCCCACCGGTACAATCACAATCAGCGCAAAATCTGCCGATGTGGGGCTGGGCTATACATGGGGCGATGGCAGGCTGACCTATGGCGGCCATAGCTACAAGTTCTCCGTGACCGGCGGGACCATTGCGGCTGTTGGTTTTTCCAAAATTGAAGGCAAGGGCACCGTCTACAACCTGCATCGTGTGCAGGATTTTGATGGCACCTACGGCGCAGCCCACGGGGAAGCCACACTAGGCAGCGGCTTGGGTGGGCTGGTTCTGGAAAATAAGAACGGCGTGCGTATTAAAATTGAGACGGCCACTAAAGGCGCACGTCTTGCCGGTTCTGCTCAGGGTCTGACGCTGACTCTGGAGAAATAAGCGCCAGACTGACGTCTGAAAAACGCGCCGCTTACCAGGGCCCAACCTGGTGGCGGCGTGTTTGCAGGCCGGCCAGACCTGTCCAGAGGAGCTGGGGCGCCAGAAGCAGCCCCAGCGCACTGGCAAAGCCGGGGACAAAAGCCATGGGCGCAACCCAGCAGGCGACCCCGGCTCCCCAGACCACAAACCCCCATTCTACCAGTGTGATGAGTGCAGGATTAATGCCGCTCCGGTGGAACACCTGATACAGGTGCCCGCGATGCGCCTGCACCAGAGAATGTCCAGCCAGTTTGCGGCGGACGAGCGTGAACAGCACATCATAAATCAGCGGAAAAAGCAGGCACGGCCCCAGCACCCAGCCCGACGGCTGGTGCGTTGCGTGGGCTACATGCAGGGCCGCCGCTCCGGCCAGCAGCCCGCAGCTCTGGCTCCCTACATCCCCCAGAAAAATACGGGCCTTCGGATAATTGAACGGCAGAAAGCCGCACAGGCAGGCGCACAGCAGCAGCGCAGGCCAGAACAGGTCCGGCACGCCAAAGGCGGGGCCGAGCAGCGCGAGGATGCCACATCCGACGGCCAGAGACCCGGAAATCAGCCCGTTCAGCCCATCCATGAAGTTGATGGCGTTGGTGATGAACACCAGCCAGAGCACGGAGAGCACCGCTCCCGCCACCGCGCCACCCCATGCCGGGGGCAGCGGCAGGCTGGTGCCGCCCGCAACCACCAGAACAGCCGCCAGACACTGAGCCGCAAATTTGATGGATGGCGGCCACTGATACAGGTCATCCAGCCAAGACACGGCCGCCAGCAGCGCTGTGGCGAGGGCTGTCAGCAACACAGGCGCGCTCAGGATCGGCTGGCCTGTTATCCCTTGCAGAATGGGAAACAGCACAAAAAATGTGGCCATCACGCCCACACCGCCGCCCTTGGGCGTCGGGGCTTCATGCGCGCTTCTGTGGCCCGGATGGTCCAGAACGGCCACGCGGATCATCATTCTCACCAGAAAACTGGTGAAAAATACTGCGCTGAACAGGCAGAAAACCGCCAGAAAAAGAGAAGAAGGGACGGTGGACATGGTCTCGTCTGGTTGTGCTGCTTCTAGGATGGCAGGTGCTAGGCTATAGGTGCAAGGTAATGGCACTGCAACGCTCTGAGTCTCTGCACCGTAGCCCCCGGCTGCGCCCGCTCAACAGAATCATGGTCAACATCCTGCTGGACGGGATGCTGGCGGCTCTGGCTGCGCCGTTTGCGCGGTGGCTGGCCGCACCGCAGGATGGGCTTTTGCACCCGCTATGGTTTCTGGCCAGCGGGGCGATTACGCTGGTCGTCAGTGGCCTGCCTTTCAGAATGCCGCAGCAATACTGGCGGTTTTCCGGTGTGTCGGACCTGCTGGGTATTGCTGGTGCCTCAGTGGCGAGTTCGGTTCTCTTTTCTGTCGGGCTGGTGTGGGCCGGCTTCCGGCTGCCCAGTCCGACCTTTCCCATTATCTACGCGCTCGTGCTGCTCATCATGCTGGGCGGCCTGCGTATTGGCTACCGGCTGGCGCATCGTCTGGCGGCTCGTAAGGCGGACCAGAGGCGGGTGGTGCTGGTTGGGGTAGATACGGAGGCAGACCTTTACCTGCGCGCTTTGGAGCGTAACCCGGCGGCAGGCATCCGTGTGGTGGGGATGGTGGCACTCGGCACGCATCAGGCGGGCCGCAGGCTGCATAATGTGCCCATCCTTGGCCATGTGAACGATATTGAGACAATACTGGACCGGCTGGAAAAAGCCGGGACGCTCCCCGAGTCGCTGGTGGTGACGAACCCGTCTTTCCGTGGGGCGGCGCTGACAAAAGTGCTGGATGCCGGGGCGGCACATGGCATTTCTGTGCTGCGGACCCCGGACCTGACGGACCTGACCCCGGCGGAGCGCGTAGAACTGCGGCCCGTGCCGATTGAAGATCTGCTCAACCGCCCGCAGGTGCCGCTGGACCGCGCCGGGATGGAGCGCCTTGTTGGCCACAAAACGGTTCTGGTGACGGGTGCTGGTGGCAGCATTGGCTCCGAACTCGTGCGGCAGATTGCCATGCTGGAGCCGGACCGGCTGATCCTGCTGGACCACGGTGAGTTTGAACTCTGGCAGATTGAAACCGAACTCGCCGAGTGGGCACCCCATGTCCCGCGAGAGGTTGTGGTCGCGGACGTGCGGGATGAATCCCGGATTGAAGAGGTGATGGCGCGGTTCCGGCCGGAACTGGTGTTCCATGCCGCCGCCCTCAAGCATGTGCCGATTGTGGAAGCCAACCCGGCTGAAGGTCTGCTGACCAACGTGCACGGCACCCGCGTGGTGGCCGATGCCGCCGCCCGTAACGGCGCGCGGGCCATGGTGGTGATCTCGACCGACAAGGCCGTGAACCCCTCCAGCCTGATGGGGGCCGCCAAACGGGCTGCGGAGATGTATTGTCAGGCGCTGGATATCAAGGCCCGCACCTCTGGCAATCCCAACGCCATGCGCTGCATTACCGTGCGGTTTGGCAATGTGCTGGGTTCCACCGGCTCGGTTGTGCCGCTGTTCCGGCGGCAGCTTGAGCGAGGCGGCCCGCTGACGGTCACACACCCGGAGATGCGCCGGTATTTCATGACCGTGCCGGAAGCGGTCGGGCTGGTCCTGCAGGCCAGTGTGCGGGGCACCTGCGGTGTGGATGGTTCCGGCACGGATGCCCTGCTGCGGGATGGCGGGATTTTTGTGCTGGATATGGGCGAGCCGGTGAAAATTGTGGACCTCGCCCGCCAGATGATCCGCCTTGCCGGCCTGCGCCCGGAAGAGGATGTGGGCATCCGCTTTACCGGCCTGCGTCCGGGCGAAAAACTCTATGAAGAACTGTTTCACGGACGAGAAGCCCCGGTGCCGACTGATGCGCCGGGCCTGCTGATGGCCACCCCACGCGTGGTGGACCTGACGGACGTGACGCAGGCGGTAGACCAGATTGCAGCCTGTGCGCGCAAAGGGGAGGTGAAGGCAGCCCTGCGCATTCTGTCATTGCTGGTGCCGGAATTCGATCATAACCCCACAGGAGAAGTGCGGTCTGTTGCACCGCCAGGTGCCGCAGAGAGAGCGGGAATGGCCGCAGCACGCTCCGGGGCGATACAGACCAGAGGCCCGGACAAAGGGCCGGACGGCAGCAGGAAACAGGTGGCATCATGACCGATAAGACAGCAGACAAACCGATTGCGTTTCTTGATCTTCCTGCACAGCAGAAGCGTCTGGGCCCGGCCCTGCGCGCCCGCGTGGATGCGGTGCTGGACCATTGCCGCTTTGTGATGGGGCCGGAAGTGGCCGAACTGGAACAGCGTCTGGCTGACTGGTGTGGCGCGAAAGAGTGCGTCGGCGTCTCCTCCGGCACGGATGCGTTGCAGATTGTCATGATGGCCGAAGAGATTGGCCGGGGGGACGCCGTGTTCCTGCCCGCTTTTACCTATACCGCCACGGCGGAAGTCCCGCTGGTGCTGGGGGCGACCCCGGTTTTTGTGGATGTGGACCCCAAGACTTTCCAGATTGACCCGGACCACCTGCGCGCCCGTATTCGGGCCGTGAAGGACGCCGGCAAGCTGACGGCCCGCGCTATTGTGGGGGTCGATCTGTTTGGGCAGCCTGCGCCCTGGCCTGAGCTGCGCAAAATTGCGGAAGAGGAAGGCCTGTTCCTGCTGGCGGACTGCGCTCAGTCCTTCGGTGCGGATCTGGACGGCAAACCGCTGGGGCGTGAGGCAACAGCCACCACGCTGTCCTTCTTCCCTTCCAAACCGCTGGGCGGCTACGGGGATGGCGGGGCTATTCTGACGGATGACCCGGAACGCGCCGCACTCTATCGCTCCCTCCGCACCCACGGGGAAGGCGGCACACGGTATGAGGTGCTGCGCACAGGCATGAACGGGCGTCTGGACACGTTGCAGGCGGCAGTGCTGCTAGCCAAGCTGGACGGCTTTAAGGAAGAGCTGGACCGGCGTGACGCGATTGCGCAGGCCTATGATGCAGGGCTTGCGGACGTGGTGCAGGCGCCTGTGCGGGTGCCGAACAGCAAGAGTGCATGGGCCATTTATGCTATTCTGCTGAAAGACCCGGCAGAGCGCGCCCCGCTTCAGGCGCGTCTGAAAGAACGGGGTGTGCCCTCCGCTATTTATTATCCGCTGCCGCTGCACAAGCAGCCGGCTTATCGGGACCATCATGACGGCACAGCGTTGCCGGTGTCGGAAGATCTGGCACAGCGTATTCTGGCACTCCCCATTCACCCGGAACTGACTGATGATGATGTCGCCCGCGTGATTGCGGCGGTGCGCGGTTAAGGAGAGTTAGGGGAATGAGGAAGGAAACCGCGTTTCTTATCGGGTTTCTGGTGCTGACGATTGGCACGGCATCGTTAATCTGGATGGTGGCGCTGCCCAATTTCAAGCCGGTGGTGTTCCCTCAAATCGCCAGTGGCGAGATTGAGGTTGGCCCGATGCGGCACAAGCGGGTGCTGAGCGCGGAAGAAGTGAAATCCGTGAATGACTGGCTGAGCGAGCATAAAAGCGGCTGGGGTCCGCTGGGCCGCACACCGCCGTCTTCCGGCGATTCGCGCCTGATGCTGAAGGACGCCAGCGGCAAGGATGTGCTGGCGCTTACGCTCTGGACGGGCATTAGCGCTGCCGACTGGAACGATACGGTGTTTGTGGAAGCGCCGGATGGCTCCAAGGTCTATACGGAAAACTTTTCCGATAAAGCCTTTGCTCCCCTGCGGGCGCTGGTGGACCTGCACGTTTTTAAACGGTCTGCATTTCCGTAAAACAGAAAAGGGCGCGGGAGAGTGTCTCCTGCGCCCTTCTTCAAACACTCCGGGTTTTTCCGGCTCCGGATGAGCTGGGAGGTCTCAGGCTGCGCGGCCTGACATCAGAGCCAGTCCTTCGGCGACGGAGACGAACTCGCCGCCAGCGTCCACACGCTCTTTCCCAAAACGATTGATAAACAGATTGCGCACCGCGGGCACAAAGGATGTGCCACCGGTCAGGAAGACGCGGTCAATATCGGACGCGGCAAGGTTGGCGTTTTCAAGCGCTTTATCCACCGCACCGCCAAACAGGGCGAGGTCCGGGGCAATCCACTCTTCAAACTCCTGCCGGGTGATGGTGCGTTCTACCTTCAGCCGCTTGTGCTCGAACTTCAGCACCGTGCTGTCTGCGGAGGAGAGCGCGCTTTTGGCAGCCCCCACGGCGCGGTAGAGCGCCTGCCCCTGCTGGTCATTCACCAGATCAAGCAGTGCGCGGAGTTTTTCCGGCTCGGCTGCGGTGCGGGTGACGTCTTCAATATCCCGCAGGGTCTGCGGCGTGCGCATCAGCGCCAGACGGTGCCAGTGGCCAAGACTTGCGTACCATTCAATCGGCACGGGCAGAGGCTGGCCGCCCATAATCCGGTACGTGCTGTCCCGCCCAAGCAGGGGGGCGATGACGGTGTTGATAATGCGGTAATCAAACTGATCCCCCGCAATGCCCACACCGGAATGCCCCAGCGGCATAGCGCGGCCTGTCGCCGGGTCAAACCGCAGGACCGAGAAGTCACTGGTGCCGCCGCCAAAGTCGCCCACCAGAATGGTGGTGGGTTTTTCCAGCCGCTGGGCAAACCGCCAGCCTGCGGCTTCCGGCTCCCACGCAATACCAATCGGGCCGAAGCCTGCTGCGGTAAAGCTCTCACGCAGGCGCTGCTCACCCAGCGCATCGTCCGCGCGGTCTCCGGCAAAATGCACAGGCCGCCCGACGGTGACCTGCACGGAGGCCGGGTCAATTTTCACGGCTTCCATCAGATGTGTGAGGAAGCGCGCAATCAACATTTCCAGCGTCATGCGGCGGCTGAAAATCTGCGTCTCGCGGAAGGATTTCTGCGCGAGGTAGGACTTCATGGACATAATCATGCGGCTTTCCGCAGGATCTTCCAGATAGGCATCCACCGCCGCGGCACCAATGGCCTCATGCAGCTTCAGGCGGCCGCGTTCTTCATCATGCCAGAAGCACAGCAGCGTGCGGCATGTGTCGGATTCGCCGTGGTGGGGGAAGGTAAACCGGGCGGTTTCAGTCCGTCCGTCCGGGTGAGCCAGCACCACCACACTGTTGGTGGTGCCGAAATCAAGACCAATTTTCAGGCTGTTGGAAGGCGTCGTCGTCATGTTTCAGCGGGCAGCCTGCGGTCTGTCGGTTGCATCAAAACGCAGGGGTTCGCCAAGCGCTTTATCGGCCAGCGTGCCTTCCCACATCACCTGATTGCCACGGATAATTGTGCCCACCGGGCGGCCCGTGACGGTCTGGCCCGCAAAGGGAGACCAGCCACAGCGGGAGGCCATCCAGCTCTGTTCCATGGTCCAGCGGGACTTGAGGTCCACAATGGAGAAATCGGCATCATACCCCACGGCAATGCGGCCCTTGCGCACCAGCCCGAACAGGCGCTGCGGCCCGGCGGAGGTCATGTCCACAAGGCGGCGCAGGGTCAGGCGGTTATTGGCCACGTGGTCCAGCATCAGCGGCAGCAGGGTCTGCACGCCCGGCATGCCGGAGGGAGAGGCCGGATAGGGCTTTTCCTTGGCGGAGAGCGCATGCGGCGCGTGGTCGGAGCCAATAATGTCCGGCATGCCCTGCCCAACCCAGTGCCACAGGCCATCCCGATGCGCGCCGGAGCGGATGGGCGGGTTCATCTGCGCCAGTGTGCCCAGACGGGGGTAGGCTTCTTCCCCGGCCAGGGTCAGATGCTGAGGCGTCAGCTCGCAGGAGGCGATATCCCGGTGTGCGGAAATCAGTTCCAGTTCAGCCGGCGTGGTGATGTGCAGGATATGCACACGCCGACCGGTCTTGCGGGCCAGATGCAGGGCGCGGGTTGTGGCGCGCAGGGCGGTCTCATCATCACGCCAGACAGGGTGGGAGGACGGGTCCCCTTCCACGCGGTAGTCCGTGCGTTCCTTCAGCCGGGTTTCGTCTTCCGCATGAATGGCCACGCGGCGCATGCCGGAGCGGAGGACGCGTTCCAGCATGTCATCTTCTGAAATCAGCAGATTGCCGGTGGAGGAGCCCATGAACACTTTAATGCCCGCCGTGCCCGGTAGCTTTTCCAGCTCACCGCACTCATCGGCATTGTCCACTGTGGCACCCACGTAAAAGGCGTGGTCACACCACATGCGGTGCTTTGCGCGGGAGAGCTTGTGGGCCACTGCTTCCGGCGTGGACGTCGGCGGTCGGGTGTTTGGCATTTCAAACACGCCCGTCACGCCACCCAGCACAGCAGCGCGGCTCCCGGTTTCGAGGTCTTCATTGGCCTCGGCACCCGGCTCACGGAAATGGACCTGCGTATCAATCACGCCCGGCAGAATGGTCAGCCCCGTGCAATCCACGGTGCGCCCGGCGTCAGCCTGCCCGCCAATGGCGGCAATCAGCCCGTCCCGCACATAGACATCCGTCTGCACGGTAGCGTCCGGCAGCACAACGGTGCCGCCTTTCAGAACCAGATCGTAAGACCCGCGGGCGTGAGCGGCAACGCTGCCCGGCGTGGGGCCAGACGGTGTGGGGGAGGAGGACATGGCGTTTTTCCTGTTCTGGCGGCTGGAAAAAGAAAAGCGGGGGAAGGCTACGCCGGAGCGCAGCCGGGTCAGGACGCGGCAGGCGTTTCCCGCGTGCGGGTGCGCATCGTCACCAGTTCCTCGGCGGAGGTGGGGTGGATGCCGATGGTGCGGTCAAAATCCTGTTTGGTCAGACCGGCCGTGACGGCGACTGCCACGCCTTGCAGCATTTCCGGGGCGTCATCCCCCAGAATATGCGCGCCTACCACCTTCTGGCTGCTTTGCTGCACAACCAGCTTCATGACCGTTTTGCGCTCCTTGCGGCCACTCAGCGTGTGGCGCATGGGCGTGAAGCGCGTGAAGTAGATATCCACCACGCCATGATGCGCGGCTTCCGTTTCCGAGAGGCCAACAGACGCCAGCGGCGGGGAGAAAAAGACAGCTTTGGGCGTGGTGTCGAACGACCATTCCCGCGGCGGTGCTTTGCCAAACAGGCGGTCGGCCAGATTATGGCCTTCGGCAATAGCCACGGGGGTCAGGTTAATGCGGTCCGTCACGTCACCAATGGCATAGACACCGGGTTCCGTGGTCTGGCTGTTGGCATCCACCTTGATCTGCCCGACTTCCCCCACGGCAATGCTGGTTTTATCGAGTCCCAGCTTTTCGATTTTGGGTTTTCTGCCGGTGGCGAAAAATACGCAGTCAGCCTCCAGCGTATGCCCGTTATTCAGCGTGACGGTGTAGGTCTCACCGTTTTTGGTCACACGGGTGGAGGAACAGCGCGGGTGCTGGGTGATGCCGCGCACGGTAATGGCCTCGGCCATGGCGGCGCGCATATCTTCATCAAACCCGCGCAGCGGCAGCGCCTGCCGGTAAACCAGATCGACCTGAGAGCCTAAGCCTGCAAAAATCCCGGCAAATTCCAGCCCGATATACCCACCGCCAACAATCACTACGCGCTGCGGGCGGGTGGGCAGATGGAAAGCTTCATCAGACGTAATGGCCAGCTCCGCCCCCGGAATATCCGGGCGCAGAGGCGTGGAGCCGGTGGCGATGACGATGTTTTTTGCCGTAACAGTACGCGGCGCTTCGTCCGGGGCGAGCGGAGAGGCTTCAACGCGCACGGTATGGGCATCTACAAAGCGGGCATGGCCCGTCAGCAGGGTGATGCCTGCCTTCTCCAGCATGGAGACGTAAATGCCGTTCAGGCGGGTGATTTCTTTATCTTTGGCGGCAATCAGCGTGGCCCAGTCATGGGTGCCACGGGTGGAGGACCAGCCAAAAGCGTGGCTGTCATCCACCAGATCGCCATACTCACTGGCCTGAACCATGAGCTTTTTGGGCACGCAGCCCAGATTGACGCAGGTGCCGCCCCAGTGGCGACTTTCCACCACGGCAACGCGCGCGCCATGCCCCGCGGCAATACGGGCACAGCGCACCCCGCCGGAGCCCGCTCCGATGACAAGAAGATCAAATTCATGCGTCATGGCGCAGGCTCCGTTTTTTTAGTTCACGACCCTCAGCGTTCAGCGAAGGCCTTTTCCACCACGTAAGAACCGGGGTTGGACATGTTGCCTTCATCAAACCCGCGGGCCTGCAGCAGGGCTTCCGTATCCGCCAGCATTTCCGGTGACCCGCAGATCATCACACGATCATGCTCGGGGTCCAGTTCCGGGATGTTCAGATCCGTGAAGATCTTGCCGGATTCGATCAGCTTGGTAATGCGGTCCGTCACAGCAAAGGCTTCACGCGTCACGGCCGGGTAGTAGAGCAGTTTACCGGAGACGTCCTCGCCCAGAAACTCGTGTTCCGGCAGTTCATGGCGGATGTGGTTGGCATAAGCCAGCTCACCGGAAATACGCACTGTGTGGCTGAGGATGACGTGCTCGAACCGCTCATAGCAGTCCGGGTCTTTAATCAGGCTCATGAACGGTGCCAGACCCGTGCCGGTGGACAGGAAATACAGGTTCCGGCCCGGACGCAGGTTGTCCAGCAGCAGCGTGCCGGTCGGCTTGCGGCCAATCAGAACCGTATCACCCACTTTAACGTGGCGCAGGCGGGAGGTCAGCGGGCCTTCCGGCACGGCAATGGAGAGGAACTCCATCTCATCCGCATAGTTGGGGGAGGCAATGGAATAGGCACGCAGCAGGGGCTTGCCGTTCAGTTCAATGCCGATCATGGCGAACTGGCCGTTTTCAAACCGCAGGCCGGGGTCACGCGTGGTGGTGAAGCTGAACAAACGGTCCGTCCAGTGATGCACCGTCAGCACCTTGGCCGGATACAGGTTGCCGTATTCCTTGGTCGGGGGGGCAAGGTGCCAGACACCGTCCTCACCTTCTACCGGCAGGAGGCCTGTCGGGACTTCAGAGGCCGTCATTTTCGGCAGAATGTCGGAAAATGTTCCGGTTGACGTTTCAGACATAGTTTCAGACATGGGCCGCTTATACTCCGCTTGCAGCAGATCGAGAGGATATGCCCCGTAGCCGGCCTGTGGTCCCGGTGCGGACTCTTGAACGGCACGGAGGCGTGCTTCTGGTCGTGGCGCGTTTCTAAGGGGCCAGACGGCAGGACGCCAGTGCAAATTCATCACGCGACGCTTTCTGGCAGCGCACAGGTGCGGTTTTATTGCCGTTTCAGCCATTGTTCCGCCCGCGCGGATGCCGCATGAATACGCTATGACATCAGAGACTTTCGCATCCCCCGCCCGTGAGGCCTTTGTGCGTGTTTCAGCCCGCACAGGCCTGAGTATCGAACCACGGGAAGAGCAGGACGTTCTGCGCCGCATTGCCCGCGCTCTGGAGCCGGGCGCGCGGGATATTGAGGATGAAACCTACCGCACTATTCTGTGCACCGCACGGCGCAAGAAGCGTGTCTCCCGCCTTGTGGACCTCACACGGCGCAGCGGCCGTATCTGGGTTTCCCGCGACGAAATTGAAGAAGCCGTTGGAAACATAGAAGAACCGGAAGCGGATGACCGCGTGCTGGAACGCGCTCTGGCCCCCGTCTCCTGCGCCCGGCTGCGGTCTTACGGGACCAATCCGCGGGCGGTGTTTGAGACGGTTCAGGCAGATCTGGTCGATACGGGGCGTGTGCTTTCCCCGGCCCAGACCGACCTGCTGCTGATGGCCATAGCGCTGGCGTTTGACCTGCCGGAGGGCGACCCGTTTCTGGACACCGCCCGCCGGGAGGAAGCCCAGCGGCAGAAAACCGCCAGCACCATTGAGCGCACGGCGCGGGAAAAACGCGAGCAGGAAGAATCGCGCCTGCGCACGTGGGAAGAAAGTCTGGTGCCATTTCAGGAGGTGCCGCGCCTGCTGCGGTGCTCCCATAAGGAAGCGCTGCGCTGGATTGCAGAAAATCGTCTGCCCGTGGCCCGAAAGGTGCGCGAATCGGGTGATAGGGAACGCTGGGAGTTTGACCCGGCGGAACTTATCGCCCTGCGCGGCAAACTGGGTGAATGGCGCAATGGTGGCGCTCCGGCTGTTGCCGGGGCAGGGGGCAAGGCCCCGGATATGGGCCGCAAGGTGGCCAATTCCGTCATTGCCCGCGTGGCAGCTCTTGACCGTTACGCAGCCCATTTCCGCACCGCAAGGGCGCTGAACCGGCGCATCACCCTCGTTACCGGCCCGACCAACAGCGGCAAGTCCTACACGGCGCTCAATGCGCTGGCGCAGGCCGATAGCGGGTTGGCGCTCGCCCCCCTCCGCCTGCTGGCGCATGAATTCCGGGAGGCGCTGGCGTCTCGCGGGGTCGAAGCGTCTCTTGCGACCGGGGAAGAGCGCATTCTGGTGCCCAGCAGCCGCCATCTGGCCGCCACGGTAGAGATGTGCCCGTTCTATAATCCGGTCGATGTCGCGGTAATTGATGAAGCGCAGATGCTCTTCGATACCGACCGTGGTGCAGCCTGGACAGCGGCGATCATGGGCGCTCCGGCCCGCCACCTGTATGTGCTGGGTGCGCCGGACTGTATTCCCATGGTGCGGCGGATTGCCGAACTGTGCGGGGACCCGCTGGATGAAATCTCTCTGGAGCGCAAAAGCCCGCTGAAACCAGCCTCCCAGCCCGTGCGGTTGCAGGATCTTCAGGCCGGTGACGCGCTGATTGCGTTCTCCCGGCGCGAGGTGCTGGACCTGCGCGCTGCGCTCATGCAGCACGGGCGGCGGGTTGCGGTGGTCTATGGGGCGCTGAGCCCGGAGGTCCGCCGGGCGGAAGCGCAGCGCTTTAACTCGGGTGCTGCGGATATCCTGATTGCGACCGACGCCATTGGTATGGGTCTGAACCTGTCCATCAAGCGCGTCGTGTTTGCGGCGCTCAAGAAGTTTGACGGCAAGCAGACGCGAGATCTTACAGTGCAGGAGGTCAAACAGATTGGTGGCCGTGCCGGGCGCTACGGCAAGCATGAAGTGGGCACCGTGTCCGTGCTGGCGGGGGCGGGCAGCCCGTCCTTCATCCGCCGACAGCTTGAGGCGGACCCGGAAATGCCGGAAGACCTGCGCCCCTTCGTGCAGCCAGACGCGGATATCGTGAAGGCGGTTGCAGCGGAAATCGGGTCGGAAAGCCTGTATGGCGTTCTCTCCCGTATTCATCGCGCGGTGTTGCGCAAGGATGACCCCAATTACCGTCTGGCGGATATGGAGCAGGCCTTCGCCATTGCGTCCGCGCTGGAAGGCGTGGACGGGCTGGACCTCACCACCCGCTGGTCCTACGCCATGTGCCCGGTGGATGACCGGGATAACGGCATCCGCCGTCTGGTGGGCTGGGCAGCGGATCATGCCGCAGGCCGCCGCGTACTGCCGCCGGGCACCGGGCGTCTGCCGCCGAGTGAACGTGCCAGCCGCGAAGAACTGGAACGCGCGGAAAAACGCCATAAGCGGCTGGTCGCATGGCGCTGGCTCGCACTGCGCTTCCCGGAATTCTACCCGGACCGGGAAGATGCAGAAGAAACCACACGCCGCCTGAATGAGTGGATTGAAAACGTGCTGCGGCAGCAGAGCCGCACACGCAGTTCCTCACCGGGCAGCAGTTCCCGCAGGCGCGGCTAACTAAAAAAGCCTCCCCGCTTCTGGCGTGGGAGGCTTTTTTGTAACCGTATGGATGCTGAACGTTCGGGACGTTACCAGGCAACGCCCGTCAGGCGTTCGGACACATCCCACAGGCGCGCTGCCGTGCTGATTTTCTGTGCAGCGGGCGGTACTTTGGCCGGGCCGGGTGGGCCGCGTCGTTCAGCTGTGCCCTGCGGGCCATAATAGTCTCCATCACGCGCAGCCGGAGAGAGAGCCGCATACAGCAGTGGCTCTGCCCCACGGGCTGCAGTTTGCCCCATCACGCGCAGGATCGCGGTGCCAATCACCTGTTCCGCTTTCCCCACAGCGCCGGGCAGGCTGGATGCCGGACCATTGGCAATAATGGATGTGGAAGACCAGCCGGGGTGTGCTGCGCGGGAATGGATGTTCCAGCCATTCTCCCCCGCACGCCGGGCCAGTTCCCGCGCAAACAGCAGGTTGGACAGCTTGCTCTGCTGATACGCGCCAAAGGGGCTGTAACGGCGGCGGGACTGCAAATCATCAAAATGGATTGCGCCCTTACAGGCTGCCAGACTGGCGACGGTCACCACCGTGCCACCACCGGAAGCCGCTTCCAGCAGGGGACGCAGGCGGGTGGTCAGCGCAAAATGGCCCAGATGGTTGGTGCCAAACTGCATCTCAAATCCGTCAGCCGTTTCCTGCCTGCGGGCAAGGGCCATCACGCCCGCATTGTTCACCAGAAAATCCAGTGAGCGGGTGCGGGTAGCGACCTCAGCCGCACAGGCCGCAATGGAGTCCAGTGAGGCAAGGTTGAGGGTCAGCAATTCAGCCTCGGCACCGGGGCAGCGGGCCTGCAGGGCGGCCAGAGCGGCTTCACCCCGTGCCGCACTGCGCACCGGCAACAGCAGGCGGGCGCCGCGTGTGGCCAGACCACAGGCGACTTCAAACCCAAGGCCGCTATTGCCACCCGTTACCAGAGCCACGCGGCCCTTCAGGCTGGGCTGGCGGTTGGTCACAGACCATTCATGCTTGCCGATCATGAGGGCATAATCCGCAGGCGTTCATCTTTTTCTGCTGCAGCCAAGGCTTCCTCCGTCAGACGTTTCTCATTGCGTTTCAGGAAAAGGAACGAAGCAATGATGATTGTCGCGGCGCAAACCCCGAAGACAATTCCCAACGGCCCGGAAAGCCGTAACACTTCATTCCCCAGCAAATAGGTGCAGATGGCGTAGCCCCCTGCCCAGCAAATGCCGCCCAGCGCATTGTGCCACAGGAACGTATGCCAGGGCATATGGTTCGCTCCTGCCAGCAGGGCGACAAACATGCGCAGCACGGCAATAAAGCGGCCAAAGAACACAACGGAGCCGCCGTGTTTAAGGAACACATAGCGTCCCAGCAGCAGGCGGTTGGGGGTCAGGCCAAATTTGGGGCCGTATTTCTGCAACAGCTTCAGCCCCAGCGCCCGGCCAATCAGATAGCCAAAATTATCCCCCATGATTGCGCCAATGACGGCGGCAATCACCACGCCACTAATGTGGAGTTTATGCGTGGTGGCGCAGAACAGCGCCCCGGTGATGATCAGGCTCTCGGCAGGCAGCGGAAGCCCCATACTTTCAAGCATGACCACAATCCCAATCACGGCATAACCGTAATGGGAGAACAGGCTGTTCAGGTAATGCAGTGAAAAAATGGATTCGAGAGAGTGTAACAGGACAAAAAATCCACTTCTGGCTGGGCAGGCGTCAAAGGGGGCAGCAGGAACAGTTTCCGTTGCAGGCTGTCAAGCCTCAGCGTGTTTCGGGTTTTGTCCCCTTTTCCAGCCAGACGCCTGTATCTGTTGCAGGAATTACGGTTTGATAGACCTTAAATGTGTTTCCCGGAGAGCCTTATATGTCTGATCTGCCTTTTTCCTCCTCCACTACGCCGGATGTGCCCATGCCCTGCGGTGCGTGGCCATCCCGTGTGACGGCGGCTCTGGTGGCGGGGAAAACGCTCTCGCTCTCTGAGGTTAACGCAGATGGCAACGCAGTGTTCTGGCTGGAACGCCGCCCGGCAGAAAAAGGTCGTTCTGTTCTCATGCGCTGGGCCGAAGGGCAGGGGGTGGCGGAGGCGCTCCCCACAGATTTTGATGTCGCGACCCGCGTGCATGAATATGGTGGCGGCGCTTATGCCGTGCGGTCCGGGCGTATTGCGTTTTCGGATAAGCGGACAGGGGCCGTCTGGCTGGTGGCGCAACCGGGCGCGGAGCCTGTGCAGATCGCCGGAGAAGACGGGCTGCGCTATGCGGACCTGCGGTTTGACCCGGCGGCCAGCACTGTTCTGGCCGTAAGGGAAGATCACCGCGCAAAGGGTGAAGCCAAAGCCGCTCTGGTCGCGCTGAAACTCCCGACAGCAGGCGCGCAGGCGGAAGAGGTTGTGCTGTATAACGGCCCGGATTTTCTGTCCTCCCCCGCAGTCTCACCCGATGGTACGCGGATGGCGTGGGTGGAATGGCAGCACCCGGACATGCCGTGGGATGCCACGCGCCTGTGTCTGGCCGACGTGGTGCGGGATGCGGAAGGGCGGATCACTGCTCTGAACAACAAGCAGATTCTGGCAGGCGCAGAGCAACGCGAATCGGTGCTGGAACCCCGCTGGACTGAGGGCGGTCAGTTGCTGGCCATTTCCGACCGGTCCGGCTGCTGGACCGTGTGGGCTGTTCAGTTTGGGCAGGGGGCACCCGCGCTCACGCTCTGCACCATGCCTGAGGGCGAGATTGGTCAGCCCGCATGGGTGTTTGGCCAGCGGAGCTATCAGCCTTTGCAGCAGGGCGGCTGTCTGGTGCTGGCGGTGCGCGATGGCCGCACAACCTGCCTGCATCAGACGGCGCAGGGACAGGCTCTGGCATTTGCTGCCCACCCGGACCAGTGCCCCGTGCCGCTGGCTGATGGTCGGTTTGCCTGGCTGGAGGTGCCTGACGATGCGCTGCCAGCCGTAGTGGTCGGCAGCATGACCAAAGGGGTGGAACAGGTATTGCAGCGTGCCGCAACGCTCGACCTTGCTCCGGCCGATATTTCCCGTGCTGAAACCATCCGCTTCCCCGTGCCGGGGCAGGAGGGTGTTCTGGGCCACGCGCTGTTCTATCCGCCCGCCAACAGTCGGGCCTGTGTGCCGAAGGGCACGTTGCCCCCCATGATTGTGCAGGTACATGGCGGCCCCACGGCGCGGGCGCAGGAAGGGTTTTCTTTCAAGGTGCAGTGGTGGACCTCGCGCGGATTCGCGGTGCTGGACGTCAATTACGGCGGTTCTACCGGATTCGGGCGTGCATGGCGTGAGCGGCTGAATGGCGCATGGGGTGTCGTGGATGTGGCGGACTGCATTGCGGCTTGCCGTCACATGGTAGCCACGGGCCGCGTAGACCCGAAGCGCCTTGCCATTCGCGGGTCCAGCGCCGGGGGCATGACGGTGCTGGTGGCGCTGGCCGAATCGAATTTGTTCGCTGCCGGGGTCAGCCTGTATGGGGTGACAGACCTGCGGGCGCTGGCGCAGGAGACGCATAAATTCGAGGCGCGTTATCTGGATGGGCTGATCGGCCCCTGGCCGGAGGCAGAAGCGGTTTATCTGGCGCGCTCACCGCTGTCCGTTGCGCATAAAATCAAGGCGGCGGTGCTGTTGCTGCAAGGGTCTGACGATAAGGTGGTGCCGCCCGGTCAGGCGCATGCCATGGCCAGAGCATTGGAAGAGGCAGGTTCCCCCTGCACCCTGCATGAATTCCCCGGTGAGGGGCATGGGTTCCGTCAGGAGGTGACAATTCGGAAGGCGCTGGAAGAAGAACTGGCGTTCTACGGCCGCGTGTTCGGGTTCGAAGCCTGAAAGCCGCCTGAATACGCGTTTGTGATCATACAAAGCGTGAAACGGGTGAGACGTTTTCTGATCTGCTGACGTTAACCCTGAAAAAAGAAAAAGGCCGAATCATCCCTGTGGACGATTCGGCCTTTTTGTATGCGCCGGGCTTAGTGTTCGTAGCGCGGGGTGTAGATCAGACTTTCAATCCACGCCCGGATATCCTGCGGGCGTTCCACCGTGGCGGCACCCTGATCGAAAATAAATTCCGCAATGCGCGTTGCGGAGGTGATGGACACTTCCAGAATCTCGCTCTGCGGCGGGAACAGGCGGCCCCGTTCCTGTGCTGCCGGGTCCACCTGATCCGCCAGCGCCTTAGCGGCCTTGATCACCATGTCATCGGTAATCAGATCCGGGCAGGTGGCGTACACAGCCAGACCCAGAGCCGGGAAGATGTAGAAGTTATTGGCCTGACCCGGATAGAAGGTTTTGTCGTTCAGGGTGAATTCCGGATATTGCAGGCCAGCGGCAAACAGCGCCCGCCCTTCGGACCACGTATAAGCCTGCTCTGCCGTGCATTCCCCGTTTTTGGCGGGCAGAGAGAGGGCGAAGATGATGGGCCGCTCGTTCAGCGCAGCCATTTCTTCCACAACCTCCTGCGTAAAGGCCCCACCACAGGTGGAGACCCCGATCAGAATGGTCGGCTTCACAGCTTTGACCATGGCCAGCAGGTCGCGTGAGGGCGGCATGTCCTTGGCGTAACGGGCCTGCTGCGGGGAAAGATCGGTGCGGGATTTTTCCAGCAGACCATCCACATCCATCAGGGTCATGCGGGAAACGGCTTCTGCCTCGGGCATCCCTTCCTTCTGCATGGCGGTCACCAGCATGTTGGCAATGCCCAGCCCGGAAGAGCCCGCGCCGAGGAAAAGCACGCGCTGTTCGGTCAGCGGTTCATTCTTGATGCGCAGGGCGGTGATGAGCCCGGCCAGCGTGACAGCGGCTGTGCCCTGAATGTCATCATTATAGCAGCGGACGCGCGGATAATATTTTTCCAGATACCGGATGGCATCCGTGCCTTTCCAGTCCTCAAAATGCAGGCAGCAGCGCGGGAAGACGGTCTGTACGGCCTGCACAAATTCTTCCACAAATTCGTCCAGCACCTCCTGTGAGGGTGGTTCACGCCGCAGGCCCAGATAAAGCGGATCGGCCCGCAGGGCGCTGTTGGTCGTGCCAATATCAAGCTGGATGGGCAGCAGCGGTTCCGGCGGCACAGCGCCGCAAGCCGTGTAGAGGTGCAGCTTGCCGATGGGGATGCCCATCCCGTTCACGCCGATATCGCCGAGGCCCAGAATGCGGCCGCCCGTCGTCACGCAAATTACGCGCACATCGTCCACCGGCCAGTTGCGCAGCACCTCTTCAATCCGGCCCTTCATCTCCAGGCTGATATACATGCCACGGGGGCGGCGGTAGATATGGCTGAACTGCTGGCAAACGGCCGCCAGTGTCGGCGCATAAATAATGGGCACGTATTTGGCCGGATTGGACATCAGAACCCGGTAAAACAGGGTCTCGTTCTGGTCCCGCAAGCCGCTCAGATAGATATACCGCTCAAGGTCACTGGGCTTGGCTTCCAGATGCCGATGGATGCGCTCAACCTGCCGGTCCAGACTTTCGACATGCGTAGGCAGAAGCCCTTCCAGCCCGTACTGCCGCCGCTCCTCAGCCGTAAAGGCTGTGCCCTTGTTCTGACTGGCGTCATTCAGCAGGGACATTCCCCGGAGATGAGGGATAGGAGCTTTTGGCATTATAAACCTTTCATACATGTGAGACGTCAGAACGCATCGCTTGCAGAAAATCGCAGAAAGATGCGGGCAGTGCTCTTCTTATTGTGAAAGTAACAAAAATTTTTGCCCGGAAGTCTGAGAATTTCAAGACGGAGCCATGTTCGGTGCAGAAAATTAATAAAATCTGCCAGCACCGCTCCGTCCTCCACGGCAGCCGGGGCTACCTGAGGAGTGTGCCTGAAACGCGGCATCATGCAGGGCGTTCAAAGGCGCGGACCATAAAAAAAAGAGGCGGCACAAGGCCACCTCTTTTTCAAAACTTTTCATATCCAGAGATCGGATAAGATCAGAGCTTTTCAACCTGACCATATTCCAGATCGACCGGGGTCGAACGACCGAAGATGGAAACGCTGACTTTCAGGCGTCCCTTTTCTTCATCAATCTCTTCAATCACACCATTGAAGGAGGTGAACGGCCCATCCGCCACGCGGATCTGCTCACCAATTTCAAAGGTTACGGCAGAACGCGGATGCTGGATGCCTTCCTGCGCCTGCTTGATGATACGCTCAGCTTCCGCTGCGGAAATGGGGGTCGGGCGGTTCTTGGTGCCAAGGAAACCCGTTACCTTTGGGGTATCCTTGACCAGATGCCAGGACTCATCCGTCATTTCCATCTTCGCCAGCACGTAGCCGGGGAAGAATTTACGCTCGGCATTCACTTTCTGGCCGCGACGCATTTCGATGACTTCTTCTGAGGGAACCAGAATTTCATCAATATGGTCAGCAAGGCCCTTTTGTGCTGCCTGCTCGCGAATATGCTGGGCGATTTTTTTCTCGAAGCCCGAATAGACGTGGACCACGTACCAACGTTTGGCCATGTCGTTTCCTCAGCCTCCCAGCCCGAACAATTGACGCACGCCGAGACCAATCAGCTGGTCAACGACAAAGAAGAACACAGATGCAAGCCCAGCCATGGCAAGCACCGCACCTGTTGTAATGAAAGTAGCACGTCGGGACGGCCATGTGACCCGTTCGGCCTCGGCACGTACATCACGCAGAAACTTACCGGGACTGACCGACACGAACTATCCTCTCTCCGCTGCCCGGTCCGATCTGGTTTGGACAGACGGCGCAGCCAATATTTTTCTGTCGGAAAACGCCGCAGGCTTTGCGGGGCCTTCCAGCCAGTGTTGTCTGGCAGGGGTGGAGGGTCTCGAACCCACAACCTCCGGTTTTGGAGACCGGCGCTCTAGCCAATTGAGCTACACCCCTGCAGTGCGACAAGCCGACGCGGAAAGCAGGTATAACGGAAATCCGTCAGCCTGACCACCCATACGCGGCCCTTGCAGGAGGCGGAACAAAATATGTTGTGGCCCTAAAGTCAAGAGGCAGAAAACAATATCGTGCCAGATTGTGAAAAGAAGGCGCAAAAACTCCCCTCATCAGGGGGTTGCGAAGTGCTGCGTTTTGGGGGTAAGAAGCCTCTCAGAGCGCGGGCGTAGCATAGTGGTAATGCTGTAGCCTTCCAAGCTACCGAGGAGGGTTCGATTCCCTCCGTCCGCTCCAAAATAAATTTTCCTGAAAATTTAAATTTTTCCGCGAGACCTGCTGAAGTCAGAGTGCTTCGCCGTTGTCGCGCATGGTCGCATCTTTCTGTTTTCACCGTGCCGGGTGGCCCAACGCGTCGTTCTTTCGTGACGTTAAGGATTCGGAAATGGCTCCAACCGAACACCACCACAGCGGGTGGCGGGGCAGGTGGAGGCTGTCCTCTCGAAATCTTCTGGACAAAACGGTAGGCTAGGGATGGGCGGTAATCTGTTTGGTAGCCCCGTGGGATGTCATCTGATGAGAAGCGCGTGCGCTAGGCGAATGTGCGGCGCGGCTCTTAGGTGATGGATTCGCTGTAATCCGGTCGCGCGCTTTTCGGCGCGGTCGGGCTGGTCTTCCATGAGCCAGCAGGAGAATATTTTCAGCAAAGATTTTCCGCAGGTGTCTCAGGGCTTCAAACACGCTGAAATGCGGGCAAAGCGGTCTCTCCTAAGATGTTTTTTTACCGAAAAGGTCATTTTCGTGCGGTCTGACAGAGGGAAACCGGGGGCATGGGCTCATTTTGGAAGAGGCTGCCGGTTGCGTGGCAGGTTTCAGCATGCTAGAGGCCGCGCCGACGCATGCTTGTGGCTAGATACAGCCAGAGGCGGAGTCATGTATGTGGAATGCCGGCGCGCACAGAAGGAAAGAGCCTAAAGAGTGGTGGCCTCGGGCGTAACGACAGCACAACCGGTTGCTTTTGCTTCCAACGGTCTCGAAGGCCGTTATGCAACTGCGCTTTATGAACTCGCAGCGGAACAGCAGCAGCTGGATGCAGTGCTTGATGAATGTGCGGCACTTGCCCGCCTGATCGATGAGAGTGCCCCTCTGCGCACTGTTCTGGATGATCGGCGGCTTGATATCCGTGTCTCCCGCAAGGCTGTTCTGGCCGTGCTGGACTCACAGGGTTTTTGCCAGACTCTTAAGAATTTCGTGGGTGTCGTTGCTGACAACCGCCGTCTGCCCAATTTGCGGCAGATCATGGCGGCAGTCGATGCCCTCGCTTCAGCCCGCCGTGGTGAAGTGGTTGCGGATGTAACATCCGCTCAGCCGCTCACAACCACGCAGCGCGCCCAGCTTCAGGTTCGTCTGGCCGAAGCCGGTTATTCCCGCATTACTATCCGTGAGCGTGTCGACTCATCCCTTCTCGGCGGCCTTGTCGTCCGTGTTGGGGCCAAGCTTTATGACGCCAGTCTTCAGACCCGCCTGTTTCGTTTGCATTACGCCATGAAGGGAGCCGCGTGATGGAAATCCGTCCCGCAGAGATTTCGGATATCCTCAAGCAGCAGATTGCTTCGTTCGACAAAGAATCCGATGTTGTCGAAACCGGCACTGTCCTGTCTGTCGGCGACGGCATTGCCCGTGTGTTCGGCCTGCAGCATGTGATGGCCGGGGAGCTCGTTGAGTTCCCGGGCTCCGGCCAGAAAGGCATGGCGCTGAACCTTGAGAGCGATAACGTTGGTATCGTGATCTTTGGTGATGACACCAACATCCGTGAAGGCGACACTGTCAGCCGTTCCGGTGTGGTGGTTGAAGTCCCCACAGGTAAAGGTCTGCTGGGCCGCGTTGTTGACGGTCTGGGTAACCCGATCGACGGCAAGGGCCCCCTGGCTGACGTTGAAATGCGTCGCGCTGAAGTAAAGGCTCCCGGCATCATGCCGCGTCAGTCCGTCAGCGAGCCGATGCAGACCGGCATTAAAGCCATTGACGCCCTCGTGCCCGTCGGGCGCGGTCAGCGTGAGCTGGTGATTGGTGACCGTCAGACCGGTAAGACGACCATTCTGACCGATACGATCCTCGCTCAGAAGACCGTCAATGACGAAGGCGACGACAAGAAGTCCCTTTACTGCATCTACGTTGCAGTTGGTCAGAAGCGTTCCACGGTTGCACAGCTTGTGCGTCTGCTGGAAGAAAAAGGCGCGATGAAATATTCCATCGTCGTCGCAGCAACCGCGTCCGATCCGGCTCCCCTGCAGTACCTGGCACCGTATGCTGCCTGTGCAATGGGTGAGTACTTCCGTGACAACGGCATGCACGCTCTGATCTGCTACGATGATCTGTCCAAGCAGGCTGTGGCTTACCGCCAGATGTCCCTGCTGCTGCGCCGTCCGCCGGGCCGTGAAGCGTATCCGGGTGACGTGTTCTACCTGCATTCCCGCCTGCTGGAACGCGCTGCAAAAATGTCCGACGCCAACGGCGCTGGTTCTCTGACGGCTCTGCCGGTCATTGAAACGCAGGCTGGTGACGTGTCCGCCTACATCCCGACCAACGTGATTTCCATCACCGACGGGCAGATCTTCCTTGAGACCGATCTGTTCTACCGTGGTATCCGTCCGGCCGTGAACGTTGGTGGCTCCGTGTCCCGCGTTGGCTCCGCCGCACAGATCAAAGCGATGAAGCAGGTTGCCGGCAAAATTAAGCTGGAACTGGCTCAGTATCGTGAAATGGCTGCCTTCTCTCAGTTCGCGTCCGATCTGGACCCGGCAACGCAGAAGCAGCTTGCTCGTGGTGCCCGTCTGGTTGAACTGCTGAAGCAGCCCCAGTCTTCTCCGCTGACGGTTGAAGAACAGGTGATTGTGCTGTTTGCAGGCACCCGTGGCTTTATCGACGGTATCCCCGTTGAGAAAGTTGTGGCCTGGGAACACGCTCTGCTGGCTGATCTGCCGAACGGTGGGAAAGATATTCTGGCAACCATTGGTAAGGAGCGTCAGCTGTCCAAAGACACTGAAGCCCGCCTGACGGAATATCTGACCACCTTCAACCGCAACTTCGGCGGCTGAGGAGCAGGACTTATCCATGGCTTCCCTCAAGGAACTCCGCGCTCGTATCGGAAGTATCAAGTCGACACGGAAGATCACCAGCGCGATGAAAATGGTCGCGGCCGCAAAATTGCGCCGCGCCCAGGCCAGTGCTGAGGCTGCTCGTCCGTATGCTGCCGCTATGCGGCGGATGCTGGGTGAACTTGCTGCTGCCACGAAGGGGGAAGAGGGTGCGCCGCGTCTTCTGGCCGGAACGGGGCAGGATAAGGTTCATCTGCTGATCCCGATCACCAGTGATCGCGGCCTGTGCGGTGGCTTCAACTCCAACGTGCACCGCCTGACGCTGCAGACCATTAATAAGCTTCAGGCTGAAGGCAAAACCGTCAAACTGCTGCCGGTTGGCCGTCGCGCTCTGAACTTCTTTAACCGTGAACATGCCGACCTGATCGTTGATAAGGTCATCGGGTTCAGCGGTAAGGACGTTCCGTTTTCTGTAGCAAGCGGCCTTGGTGACAAGGTGAATGCGCTGCTGGAAGCTGGCGAAATCGATGTTTGCACGCTTGTGTTCAACAAGTTCCAGAACGCGATGACGCAGACCCCGGCATGCCTGCAGCTTGTGCCCATGGTGATGGATGATGCTGCGGCGAAAGCCGATGCTGCCTCCACCACGGCAGACGATGCAGCGCAGTACGAATTTGAACCGGATGAAGCAACGCTGCTGGCAATGCTCCTTCCGCGGAATCTGCAGGTTCAGATCTACGCTTCGCTGCTGGAAACAGCTGCAGGTGAGAACGGCGCCCGCATGACGGCCATGGATAACGCCACGCGCAATGCAGGCCGGACCATCGACAGTCTGAGCAAGGTCTATAACCGGACCCGTCAGACCAATATTACTAACGAACTGATCGAAATCATCTCGGGCGCACAGGCTGTCTGAGCCCGCTCGTTTGCCCCGCAGGAGCTGACCCATGTCGGATACCACAACCCAGACCCAGGCCCCTGCGGCCACAAAGACCAATTCTGTTGGCCGCATCACCGAGATCAGAGGGCCGGTTGTTGACGTGCAGTTCGAAGGTGAACTGCCGAAAATTCTCAACGCCCTTCACGTCAAGCTGGGTGAACAGACTCTGGTGCTTGAAGTGGCCCAGGAAATTGGCGAGCACGAAGTGCGTTGCATTGCCATGGACACCACCGACGGTCTGGTCCGCGGCGCAGAAGTGTCCGATACCGGGACGCAGATTTCTGTTCCGGTAGGCCCCGAGACCCTTGGCCGTATCCTGAACGTCATCGGTGAGCCGATTGACGAAAAAGGTCCGATCAAGACCGCACGTCGCGCCCCCATCCACCGTGATGCCCCGTCTTTTGAAGAGCAGGCTGCTGCTTCTGAAATCCTGATGACGGGTATTAAGGTTGTTGACCTGCTCTGCCCGTACCTCAAGGGCGGTAAAGTCGGCCTGTTCGGCGGCGCCGGCGTGGGCAAGACCGTTATTATTCAGGAACTCATCAACAACATCGCAAAGGCGCACGGTGGTGTGTCCGTGTTTGCTGGTGTTGGTGAACGTACCCGTGAAGGCAACGACCTGTATTACGAAATGCAGGACGCTGGCGTTATCAAGCTGGACGAAAACAACAATACCGAGGGCTCCAAAGTGGCTCTGGTGTTCGGCCAGATGAATGAACCGCCGGGTGCCCGTGCACGTGTTGCTCTGTCCGGCCTGACGCTGGCTGAATACTTCCGTGACGAAGAAAGCCAGGACGTGCTGTTCTTCGTGGATAACATCTTCCGCTTCACGCAGGCTGGCTCTGAAGTGTCCGCTCTGCTGGGCCGTATTCCGTCCGCAGTGGGCTATCAGCCGACTCTGGCTACGGAAATGGGTGCGTTGCAGGAACGTATTACGTCCACCAAGAAGGGCTCTATTACGTCCGTTCAGGCCGTGTATGTTCCCGCGGATGACCTGACCGATCCGGCTCCGGCCGCGACCTTCGCGCATCTTGACGCCACGACCGTGCTGAACCGCTCCATTGCTGAAATGGGCATCTACCCGGCCGTTGACCCGCTGGACTCCACGTCCCGCTCTCTGGACCCGGCTATTGTGGGTGAAGAGCACTACAACGTGGCGCGTGACGTGCAGCGTATTCTGCAGACCTACAAGTCTCTGCAGGACATCATCGCCATTCTGGGTATGGATGAACTGTCTGAAGACGATAAGCTGATTGTGGCCCGTGCGCGCCGCATCCAGCGCTTCCTGTCTCAGCCGTTCCACGTGGCAGAAGTCTTCACGGGTGCACCGGGCAAGCTGGTTTCCGTGGCAGATACGGTTCGCTCCTTCAAGGCGATCTGTGCCGGTGAGTATGATGACCTGCCGGAAGCTGCGTTCTACATGGTTGGCACGATTGAAGAAGCCGTTGCCAAGGCAGAAAAAATGAGGGAATCGGTCTAACAGCCGGTTCCGGGAAGGAACAGCATTCATGCCGATCCAGATCGAGATCATCAGCCCTGAAAAGGTTCTGGTGTCGCGTGAAGTAGATATGGTTGTCATGCCGGGTGCGGAAGGCGATATCGCCGCCATGCCCGAGCGTGCCCCCATGATGCTTCTGCTGCGTGGTGGTGTTGTCTCACTGTACGAAAATGATGCCGTGACGGACCGTTTCTTCGTCGGTGGTGGCTTTGCGGACATGACGGCAACGCGTTGCACCATTCTGGCTGATAAAGCCGAGCCGGTGAGCGAAATCTCCATTGATAACGCCACCGCAGCGCTCGAAGCTCTGACAGAAGCCTGGGACAAAGCCGACAAGACCGATATCTCGCGTCTGGATGTGCTTCAGGACAAAATCCTGTCTGTGCGTGCTGAAATCGAAGCCGGGTCTTCCGCTTCCTGACTCAGAGCCGGGTTCTGCCCGGTCTTTGAGACAGACGACGCTAAGACGCCGACCAGTTTCAAAAAAAGCCACCCTTGCGGTGGCTTTTTTTATGGGCGCGTTTTGAGCTTCAGCCGCGGCCTCGATAGGTCGGCACGTCCTGCGACGGAATCCAGACATCAGCTGGCGGTGCGCCAGTCTGCCAGAACACATCAATCGGAATACCTCCGCGCGGATACCAGTAAGCGCCAATGCGCAGCCAGACCGGGTTCAGGCGTTCAACCAGTGTGGTGGCAATCTGCACGGAGCAGGCTTCGTGAAATGCACCGTGGTTGCGGAAACTGGTCAGGAACAGCTTGAGGGATTTGCTTTCCACAATCCACTGGTCCGGCACGTAATCAATCATGATATGCGCAAAATCCGGCTGGCCGGTAACCGGGCAGAGCGACGTGAATTCCGGAGCCGTAAAGCGCACCAGATAATTCTTGCCGGGATAGGGTGCGGGCACGCGTTCCAGAACGGCTTCTTCCGGGCAGGTCGGAGCAGGGGTTGCGCGGCCAAGCTGGGTGAGGGCGTCACTGCCGTCATCAGGGCGGGTCATGGCGTTTCTTTCCGTTAGGGTCTGTGTGTGTCTCATGTCGAAGCTGTGTGGAGTTTCGTCAAGCTTTTCAGAAAGTCAGGGGCTGCTGTCCGCTTCTTTTTCCCGTCAGGTGGTGTATGAAGGCAGACATGGCCAGAGCTTCCTCCCCCGCATTTCCCGAACCCCGCCTCATTTCCACAACGGACGATCTGGCGACCACTCTTACCCGCCTGCGTGCAGAGCCGTATCTGACGATTGATACGGAATTCATGCGTGAGCGCACCTACTGGCCGGAACTGTGTCTGGTGCAGATTGGCGGCGTGCAGGAGGTGGTGCTGATTGACACCATGGCGGACGGGCTGGATCTCGCACCTCTGGCTGACCTGATGGCGGACGAGTCCGTTCTGAAAGTTTTTCATGCTGCCCGCCAGGATCTGGAAATTTTCCTGCACCTGTTTGATGCCCTGCCCACACCGCTGTTCGATACGCAGGTTGCGGCTATGGTGGCGGGGTATGGGGATCAGGTTGGGTATGACAGTCTTGTCGGCTCGATCACCGGTCACGCGATTGATAAAAGCCATCGCTTTACGGACTGGTCCGTGCGTCCGCTTTCCGCTGCACAGCTGACCTATGCCGCAGGCGACGTGACATGGCTGCGCCTTGTGTATGAGCGGCTTCTCAAAAAGCTGGAGCAGGAAAAGCGGCTGGACTGGGTTTCTGCCGAAATGGCGGTCCTGACAGACCCGGCCACCTTCCGGGCCGACCCGGAAAAACAGTGGGAACGCCTGCGCGCCCGCACGACGAACCGCCGTATGCTGGGCATTCTACGCGCCGTGGCAGCCCTGCGGGAGCGGGAAGCGCAGCGCGTGAATGTGCCGCGTCAGCGTTTGCTGAAAGACGAAAGTCTGCTGGAAATTGCGGCGACAGCGCCGACCACGACTGACGCTCTGGCCCGCGTGCGGGGTGTGTCTCGTGGTCTGGCCGAAGGGCGTACAGGGCTGGGCTTGCTGGATGCCGTGAAACAGGCTCAGGCTCTGCCGGATGCGGAACTGCCGCGCCTGCCGAAAAACCGCAGCAAGGATGCCCCCCGGGCGTCCGCAGCCCTTATGGCTTTGCTGAAAGTGTTGCTCACCAGCTGCTGTGAAGAGCATGACGTCGCGCCAAAGCTGGTTGCGTCTATGGATGATCTGGAAGCGCTGGCGCTTGATCCGTCCGCACCCAACCCGGCGCTGGCCGGCTGGCGGAAAGCGGTGTTTGGGGATGCCGCTCTGGCCCTATGCAATGGTGAGATTGCGCTGGCCGTAAAAGGTGGAAAAGTCGATATTCTGACCCGCTGAGGCCTCTGCCTTCCGCAATAACAGGGAAGGCAGAAACGACAGCGAATAACGGAGAGGGCTTCTTAGAAGCCCATTTCCTGCCAGAGATTAGCCAGCGGGCGTGCGCCCACATGCGAGATAATTTCAGACGCCGCGACAGAGGCCAGACGCCCACATTCCGGCAGAGTGCGGCCAGAGGTCAGACCTGCGAGGAAGCCTGCGGCATAGGCATCGCCCGCGCCCGTTGTATCCACCACCTGCGTGGGGACCGGGGCGACAGTTGTCATCTGCCCATCATGAATGACGACACTGCCCAGACCTGAGCGGGTGAGTGCTGCAAAGGTGGTGTCTTGCAGCGTATGGCGCGCTGCTGTCTCAAAGTTTTCTGTTTCATACAGCGCGCAGATTTCATCTTCATTAGCGAAGAGAATATCGACGTGGCCTTTTACCAGATCCAGAAAAGCCTCACGGTGGCGGCCAACGCAGAACGGGTCAGACAGGGAGAGCGCAACCTGACGGCCGTTCTGATGCGCGAGTGTTGCTGCACGGCGGAATGCTTCCTGCGCATGCGGCGGGTCAAACAGATAGCCTTCCAGATACACGATTCTTGAAGCAGCAATCACGTCCGTCAGCACATCGTCCGGCGTGAAGTGTGTGCAGGCACCCAGATAGGTTGCCATGGTGCGCTGGCCGTCCGGCGTGACCATAACGACGCAGCGTGCCGTCGGCAGGTTTTCAGAAACATGGCCGTCCAGCGGCGTGGAAGGGAAGGTGATGCCGTTATCGCGCAGATCCTGCGCAAATTTCTGGCCAGCCGTATCGTGCGCAACTTTGCCCAGATACGCCACGCGTGCGCCAAACTGCGCGGCCACAACACAGGTATTTGCAGCAGAGCCACCACCCATCACCTGTTCCACTTTCAGGTTTTCGGTCAGGCTGTCGGCACGGGCCGCATCGATCAGCGTCATGCTGCCGGGGGTCAGATTCTGCTCAAGCAGAAACGTGGGTTCGACAGTGGCAAGAATGTCCGTAATGGCGTTGCCAATGCCGAGAATATCGTATTTTGCCTCAGAGCCAGTCATGACGATGTCTATTTTCCTGAAAAAATGAGCAGATCGGCTCTTTCGGTATCGCGCTGCCATAAAAAGGGCAACAGCAAGCGCTAACGGATGCTTGCCGCACGGTCTGTCAGCTGTATAACAAATTGGCTGCCAGCTTGATGGATCGACGCGGGCAAGTACAGACGTATAACCGCTGTCGCAGATACGGCAGCCAGCATGGCGGGGGGATTCTTGTTTAAAAGACGCAAGCCTGAAGATAACCGACCGGCCGGGCAAAATGCCGGTCAGAGTACCAGTCAGCCGGGCGCTGCGCGTCCTGCCGGAGCATTTGGTACACTTTTCCCTTCTTCTTCTCCCGCGGGTTCGCCTCCGTCATCCGGCACCGGCACGGCACCTGCTTCCCGTCCAGACGTAACAAAGGAGACCTCCATGGGTCGTGCGCCTCTCCCCCCCGGTTCCCCTCTCTCTCCTAACGCTGGCGTGCCCCCCATGCCGGGTGCAGCTGCACGCGGCATGAACCCGCAGCAGCCGAAAAAAGACGTTCCGGAACAGCGGACGCTTGTTGTCGGGCGCGGTATCAGCGTTCAGGGCACCGTGCAGGATGCCGAGCGTCTGGTTGTGGAAGGCACTGTGGAATCCAGCATGATTTCCGCCAAGGAACTTGCTGTCATGCCGGGTGGCCTGTTCCGCGGTGGCGTGGAAGTTGAGAACGCAGAAATCGCCGGGACGGTTGATGGCACGCTGACGGTGCGCGGTAGCCTGACGGTGCGTGCAACGGGCCGCCTGCTGGGCAAAGCTGCCTGCCGCCGCCTGAAGGTGGAAGATGGTGGTCAGATCACCGGTCAGCTGGAAATGCTGAGCGATGACAACAAAGCGCCGAAGCCTGCTGCCCCCGCAACGCCTGCTGCGGATGCACCGGTTAAAGCTGAAGGCTGATCTGGTTTGATCAGACGGGGGTGAAAGCCCCCGCTTTCAGAGAGGCACAAAAAAAGCGCGCCCTTTGCTGATGCAAAGCGGCGCGCTTTTTTATGGAACGTCGTGTGGGACGTCAGGCGACGTTATCGCGCCGGTCACGCAGTTTGACGTAAGCAATCTGTGCATGTTCTGCACAATAGGGCTTACCCGGCAGCGGCGTGGCTCCACAAAAATGGAAGCCCGGTGTGCCGGGGTCACCAATCGGCCAGCAGCAGGACGGGCCACGGCGCTTTTTGGGTTCCGGGTCAGAAATGCTGCGCAGGGACGTTTTGGGCTTTGCCGAGGCGCGTGGCGCTGCCGGAGCTTTGGCCGGTTTGGCTTCAGCCTTGGGCTGCGGAGCAGGTTTGGGAGCCGGAGCGTCCACAGCGGGTGCTGCAGCGACAGCAGGCTTGCTGTCTGCTACGGGGGCTGTAGCCTGAGGTGCTTTTTCCTTGGCGGGCGCTGCGACAGCCGGAGCCGCTTTTGCAGCAGTTTCCGTGCCAGCGACTTTGGTTTTGTCACTCCGCCGGATGGGGGACGGACGCGGGGGCAGGCTCAGACGATGCGCTTTGCCCACCACGGCGTTTTTGGTGATGGAGAGCCGACGGCCAATTTCTGCAGTTGAGAGGCCTTCCGCCCAGAGCTCTTTGAGCCGGGCGATCGTTTCATCGGTCCACTCCATGCACAGGCACCTTTTCGTATTGTCACGGGTCAGTGAAGCCAGATGCTTCAGTGCCGGGCATATTAAGGGCAGAGCAGGGGTATCTCAAGGAGAAAGGCCAGAAATTCTTGAAATCAGGCGGGTTTCTGGCTGTTTTACCTGCCTTAATGCGTGCCGGCTTCCATCATCAGGGGGTAGAGGGAGGCCACCAGCAGGGCGGCCATGGTCAGGTTGAACCCACGCAGGATGGCAGGCTGGCTCAGCCAGCGGCGCATCAGCGCGCCAAAGCTGGTCCACAGGCCAATGCAGGGGAGCGTCATCAGCCCACAAATCAGGCAGGCGAGCGTCAGGCCATAGAGAAAATTCTCATGCGGCAGATAGGCGGAGACAATGCCAATGGCAATAATCCACGCCTTGGGGTTAACCCACTGGAAGCCCGCAGCCTGCAGGAAGCTGATGGGCCTGCTTGCCCCGGCTTCAGCCGAAGCGGGTGTTGCTGTGGCAATTTTCCATGCCAGCCACAGCAGATATGCCGCACTCAGATATTTCAGCCAGACATACAGCAGAGGAAAGCGCTCAAACACCACACCCAGCCCCAGTCCAACCAGCGCGACCATCAGCACAAACCCAAGGGTAACACCGAGCATATGCGGAATGGACCGCCGGAAGCCGTGGTTCAGGCCCGAGGCAGCCAGCATGGTGTTGTTCGGACCGGGCGTGATGGAGGCCACCAGAGCGAAAGCGGTCAGGGGGCCGAAGGTGCTCCAGAAGGACATGATGCGCAAAACTCCGTTTGCAGAAGGCGGAAGACCCATCATATTCAGGAAAATGCCGGAACAGACCCGGTACAGTTTGCGCAACACTTTCCAAACTGTTCTGGAGGAAAGACCATGTCAGTTTCAAAACGAGGGGCGAACGCTCTCACACCACACTGGCACCCCGTGCGTGGGAGTGACACCACGCTGGTTGTGCAGCTTGAGCAGGAACTGACAAGCCGGATTGCAGACCACCTCCTGCGCGCAGGCAGCCGCCTGCCCTCTGTGCGGAGGATGGCGGAAAGTGCCGGGATCAGCCGCTTTACGGTGCTGGAAGCGTATGACCGGCTGGTGAGCAAAGGTCTGGTCGAACCCCGGCCGGGAGCGGGCTATTTTGTCCGGGCGGCTGTGCCGGCTCCACCTTTGGCGGATGCTGCCCCGGCACCGGCGGCACTCCCGTCCCATCTGGATGTGGCATGGTTGCTGCGGGGGATGTTTCCGGAAAGCACGCCGGTGGATATTCCCGCTGCCGCCGGGTTGTTGCCTGCCGACTGGATGAACCCGGACATGGTTAACGGAGCTCTGCGGGCGGTGGGACGCGGGGCCGGAGCTGTTTGCCTCAGTTACGGGCATCCACGTGGGTATGCGCCTCTGCGGGAACAGCTTGCCGCTCAATTGCAAAGTCAGGGGATTGCCGCACACAAAGACCGAACCGTGATGATGACGGCGGGCGTGACGCACGCGCTGGACCTACTGTTCCGCCTGCTGCTCCAGCCGGGTGATACCGTGATGGTGGAAGACCCCGGCTGGTTCCTGATTTTTGGGCGGCTTGCGGCCTGTGGTGTGCGGATTGTCGGCGTGCCACGGGGGCCGGATGGGCCGGATCTGGGTGTGATGGCGCAACTGGCCGCAGTTCATAAGCCCAAATTATTTCTGATTAACAGCGCCGTGCACAACCCAACCGGGCACACGCTCTCCGCCGCTGCGGCGCATGATGTGCTGAGACTGGCCGAAAAACATGATTTTCTGATTATTGAAGACGATACCTATGCAGATTTCCATCCTGGCGTGCCCGTTCGGCTGGCGTCACTGGACCGGTTGAAACGGGTGATTCTGGTGGGCGGTTATGCCAAAACGCTGGCGGCTGGTTTGCGTGTGGGCTTTCTGGCGGCTTCTCCGGAATTGATCGTTCGGTTGACAGATCTGAAACTTCTGGCTGGGCTGACAACGTCCAATCTGGGGGAGTGTGTGGTGCATCGCCTGTTGCAGGACGGGCAGTACCGGCGGCAGGTGGTGCGGCTGCGCCAGCGGGTTGATCAGGCCCGGCAACGCTGCATTGAGCGCGTGACGGAGTGTGGCCTGACAGTGCCGCATCTGCCCTATGCGGGTATTTTTGTCTGGGCTGATTGCGGGCGAAATTCCGAGGTGCTGGCGCGTCAGGCTGCGGAAAAGGGAGTGCTGCTGGCTCCGGGGGTTCTGTTCTCCCCCGTTCAGGCGCCATCCTCCTATCTGCGGCTAACCGTTAGTATGGCAGACCATCCAAAATTCTGGTCTATTTTGCGGGAATTAGTATAATATAAGAGAAATATTGTTTTCTTGTATTATGAAAAATTCCATATTTCTGCATATTTTGCGCAGAATGTGTAAAGCGTGCCTGGAAAGCGCTGGCGAGGAAAATATCGGATAGCGAAAGATGTTTTTCAAAGAGTATCCGTTATAGTGTAACATTCGGCCGTCTTGTTGTGTTTCCGATACAGATGTACCCTCACGGAAAAGCAGATGTGACCAGAGAACACGAGCAGCACGGTAGCTCTCGGGTTCAGCTTGGGGCTATTCTGAAAAACACACAGGCACCTGAGACGCGGTGCGCATAAACAGACGCAATACACAGGGGATGAGCATGGACGTACGGGCAGCCGTAGCCTTTGAAGCGGGGAAACCGCTGGAAATTGAAACCGTGCAGCTGGAAGGCCCGCGTGAGGGTGAAGTTCTGGTGGAAATCAAGGCAACGGGCCTGTGCCACACGGATAAATACACCCTCTCCGGCGCGGACCCTGAAGGTCTGTTCCCGGCCATTCTGGGGCATGAAGGCGCTGGCATTGTGGTTGAGGTTGGCCCCGGTGTGCGCCACCTCAAACCCGGTGACCATGTGATTCCGCTCTACACGCCGGAATGCCGGGAATGTAAATCCTGCCTCTCCCGTAAGACTAACCTGTGCACAGCTATTCGTTCCACACAGGGAAAAGGTCTGATGCCTGATGGGACCTCGCGTTTTTCCTTTAAAGGTCAGCCAATCCATCATTATATGGGCTGCTCCACCTTTGCGAATTACACGGTTCTGCCGGAAATCGCGCTGGCCAAAATTCGGGAAGACGCTCCGTTCGATAAGGTCTGTTACATCGGCTGTGGTGTGACGACCGGCATTGGGGCGGTGCTGTTTACGGCCAAGGTCGAGACGGGCTCTACCGTGGTAGTGTTCGGGCTGGGTGGCATTGGGCTCAATGTCATTCAGGGGGCCAAAATGGTCGGGGCTGATCGCATTATCGGTGTGGACATCAACCCGGAGCGGGAAGCCATTGCGCGCAAATTCGGTATGACTGATTTTGTGAACCCGAAGGATCTGGGGCCGAATGGCGATCTGGTTGCCTATCTGATTGAACTGACAGACGGCGGCGCGGATTACACGTTTGAATGTGTGGGCAACCCGACCCTGATGCGTCAGGCGCTGGAATGTGCCCATCGTGGCTGGGGTGTTTCAACCATCATCGGGGTGGCTGGGGCCGGGCAGGAAATCAGCACGCGCCCGTTCCAGCTTGTTACGGGTCGTCGGTGGATTGGCTCCGCATTTGGTGGGGCGCGCGGGCGGACCGATGTTCCAAAAATTGTTGATTGGTACATGGATCATAAGATCAATATTGATGATCTGATTACCCACAAGCTCCCGCTGGAAAAAATCAACGAGGGCTTTGATATGATGGCGCGCGGAGAAAGTATCCGCACAGTTGTAGAATATTAAAGTCTGTTTCAGCCCCGGCCTGTTTGTGCCGGGGCTTTTTTAGCGGGTTGATCAGGGCAGAAGGCGGAGCACTGTGTCCGCAGGCCGGCACGCCGCAGCCCCTTTATCCGTCACCACAATCGGGCGGTTGAGCAGAGCCGGGTGTTCGGCAATCGCGTCCAGAATCTGGTCATCCGTGACACTCGGGTCTTTCAGCCCCAGCTCTTCATAAAGCGTGCCTTTCTGGCGTAGCAGATCACGCGCTGTCAGCTCGGTCTGGTTTACCAGTTCGGCCAGCTTTTCACGGCTGGGCGGTGTTTTCAGGTACAGCACAATTTCCGGCTCAATCCCGGCATCCCGAATCAGGCCAAGCACCGTGCGGGACGTGCCGCAGGCGGGGTTGTGGTACAGCGTGACAGTCATGAACAGCGTCCTTGTTGCAAGTGAAAAAGAAAGACAGTCTCAGACGGGGAGAGGCCGATTATCGGCAATCGCTTCCATCGCCATGTAAGAGGTAACGGTATCAATGTCGATTTTTTCTATCATTTTGCGATAAATGGCATCAAACGCATTCATGTCCCGCGCGACTACCTTCAGCATATAGTCATACTCACCAGCAATCCGATAGAAATCGACAATATTGGGGATGGAGAGGATGATCTGTCGAAAGCTTTTCAGCCACTCCTGTGAATGATGACGCGTTTTAATAAGCACCAGCACAGTCAGATCCAGTTCCACAGCAGCACGGTCCAGCCGGAGCGTTTCCCCTTGCATGACCCCCGCTGCGCGCAGGGCTTGCAGTCGCCGCCAGCATGCGTTTTGAGACATACCAACCCGCTCCGCCAGATCCCTCTGAGACAGCGAGGCATCCTGCTGCAAGGCGCGTAGGATTGCACGATCAAAACTATCAAGTTTATGGCTCATAACAGATCATATGATCGAATATAGAGGGATTCAATCATGAAATAGGGAAACTTTTTTGGAGCGGTGTTTCTTATGATGACGGAACAGCCTTTTTCAGTCGTGTGGTTCCTGAATATGATGACGTCTGCCCCCGAAAACTTCTTTTCCCGTTTTGCTAAAATCCTGCAGGGTGATGATGTGATTACCCGCCTGCGGGACGACCTGATTGGCGATAATCTGACTATCCCCGGTCCGTTTGGCCCCAGAAAGCTGGTGTATGCGGATTATGTTGCCTCAGGCCGCGCTCTGGGCGTGATTGAGCAGGCCGTCGCCACGCAGGTGCTGCCTTACTATGCCAACAGTCATACGGAGGCCTCGTTCTGCGGGCAGGTTATGAACCGCCTGCGGCATGAGGCGAGGCAGATTATTGCGCGTCTGTGCGGGGCTGAGCAGGGTTTTGCGACAATCTTCACGGGGAATGGGGCAACCGCAGGCCTGAACCGCCTTGTGCATCTGCTGGGGGTGCGGGATGCTGTGCGGGCCGGCGAGTGCCCGCTTGTGCTGATTGGCCCGTATGAACACCATTCCAATATCCTGCCCTGGCGGGAAAGCGGTGCGGAACTGATTGAAATTGCGGAAGCGCCTGATGGCGGTCCGGACTTGACCCAACTGGAAGCCCATCTGGCCGCAGCGGACCCGGAGCGTCTGAAAATCGGTGCGTTTTCCAGTGCGTCGAATGTTACAGGTATTGTGACAGATACTGATTCTGTAACACGACTTCTTAAAAAATACGGCGCGAAATCTGTCTGGGATTATGCCGGGGGTGGTCCTTACCTGCCGATTGATATGCGGGCCGGGACAGATGCGGAAAAAGACGCCGTTGTGCTCTCCACCCATAAGTTCATTGGCGGTCCCGGCGCGTCCGGTGTGCTGATTGTGCGGGAGGCGGCTGTGGCCACGCAGGAGCCAACGCTGCCGGGTGGGGGCACGGTGCGGTTTGTCTCGCCGTGGGGCCATGACTATTCAGAGAGTGTTACGGCACGCGAAGAAGCCGGCACCCCGGATGTTGTCGGGAATATTCGGGCGGCTCTGTGTTTTCTGGTCAAGGATGCTATTGGCGCAGCTTTTATGGCAGAGCGTAACCAAACGCTTTATCAGCGGGCGTATGAAGTATGGAATGCCAACCCGCATCTGGAAATTCTTGGAAACCCACAAGCAAAACAGCATCTGCCTATTTTTTCATTCCGTGTGAAGGATGCAGACGGAAAGCTGATTCACCATCAGCTGTTCACGCGGATGCTGTCAGATCTGTATGGTATTCAGGCGCGTGGAGGTTGTGCGTGTGCAGGCCCGTATGCGCATCGGCTTCTCTCGCTTGGTCAGGACGAATCCATGCGGATGCATGAGGCAATCCGAGCCGGGCAGGAAGTAGAAAAGCCGGGCTGGGTGCGGCTGAATTTCAGTGTGCTGATGGATGATGCCAAGGTGGCGTATATTCTAAAATCCGTGAACGAGCTGGCTGAAAATGCCAGTGTTATTGCGCAGTCTTATCTGTGTGATACCGCGACGGCGCGCTTTAAATATCAGGAGATATTGGCTGCGGAATAAGCCGCAGTTGGCAGATATGTTCATTTCACGATGAACTTTTCTGCTCTTTTCCTGTTCACTTAGTCAAACGTGCGCGCAGAGATCGACCTCACCTTGTCGCTCTTTGCGTCCATAAGATCAGTTCCTTACCAAATCCGGCCTCAGAAGGAGCTGGTTGCCGAGAACTGAGTGAACAAAGAAGGAGCGCAGTCGCATCATGAAATTTGATCTCAAAGGCCGGAACGCTATTGTCACGGGGTCTACTCTCGGGATTGGT
This sequence comes from Acetobacter malorum, assembly GCF_001580615.1. Classification (GTDB taxonomy): domain Bacteria; phylum Pseudomonadota; class Alphaproteobacteria; order Acetobacterales; family Acetobacteraceae; genus Acetobacter; species Acetobacter malorum. Next base: position 46,725 of record NZ_LHZC01000041.1, on the reverse strand, counting down.
CTGGCAACAGCCAAAGGGCTTGCAGCCGCCGGGGCAGAGGTTGTGGTGAATGGACGCAAGCAGGAGGCTTGCGAGAAAGCTGTAGCTGCTATCAAAAAAGATATGCCGGATGCGCGGGTGACAGCCTGTGTGGCAGATCTGGGTACAGCAGAAGGATGTGACGCTCTCTTTTCGGCCCATCCTGCATGCGATATTCTTGTGAATAATGTCGGTATTTTTTCACCCAAAGATTTCTTTGAAACATCCGATGAAACGTGGACGCAGTTTTTTGATGTGAACGTTATGTCCGGCGTGCGGCTCTCGCGTGCTTATCTGCCTGCTATGGAAAAGAAGGGCTGGGGACGTGTTATTTTCATCTCGTCTGAATCTGCACAGAATATTCCAGTCGATATGATCCATTACGGCTTCTCCAAAACGGCGCAGCTTGCTGTCTCCCGTGGTCTGGCCAAGCGGATGGCCGGTACAGGTGTGACTGTCAATGCTGTCCTGCCCGGACCGACGCTGTCCGAAGGGGTGCAGGCCATGTTTAAAGAGAAAATGAAAGAAACCGGGAAATCTCTTGAAGAGGTCAGTGAAGAATTTGTGCGTACCCAGCGCCCGTCTTCTCTGATCAGACGCCCGGCCAGCGTGGAAGAAGTCGCTAACATGATTCTGTATGTGGCGTCACAGGAAGCCTCGGCCACAACGGGAGCTGCTCTGCGGGTTGAAGGTGGTATTCTGGAAACGATTTTCTGATATTGGAAAAGTCTTTAAATTAAAATTATCTTTCTGATGGCATGAGATGAGTGTCATTGCGGGGAATGAGAGGGGCGTATAGTTTTATGACATAATGTTCATAAACCCATATGCAACGTCTGCGCAGTTCCCTCGTTGGAAGGGTAAGGTTTTACAATGGGCGAGCACAATCAGCGCCGAGGCGACACAGGTGCTGGTGTTTCGTTTTTACACAATGCGGTGTAGAGACATCCTGATGCTTTCGTCCACTTTCCTATAAAGGGGACTATCATGACAGCTTCCACCACAGACAAAATCAGCTCTACCCTGACGGCTGTGGCCGATACGGTAACGGCGGCTACTACGGATAAATCCGGTCTGTCTTCCGCCCTCATCCATTATCTGGAGCGCAACAATAATGCGGGGCAGGCGACTGTGCGCCAGCATGCAGAACAGCATGGCTTGCAGTCCGTTGTGTCTCACTGGGAAAACCACGCTGTTGTGGAACCCACGACGGAAGACGTTGTGCAAAAGCTCCTGCCGTCTGAGGTGATTGATCGACTGGCCGCAGAAAGTGGCCTGTCCCGCAGCGCTACGATTACAAACCTACAGGAAGTGCTGCCGCCTGCTTGCCGCACGGACAAGGTTGATACGCAGCGTAAAGCACGCCAGGCCTAAAAAATCTCAGCCCGTAGGTTCATCCTACGGTTCGCCTTGCATTATCTGAGTGCTCTAAAAGCCATCGCGTTCCTTTGCTGGAGCGAGGTGGCTTTTTTTATGGGAGAATGCGTATTTTTAAATAAGGTGACGCAGCGCCGGAATGGCGGCAAAAAGCCCTGAGAGATCGGAATACCAGTAGGGTGGGCAAGATGCTGAAAGACCTGTTCAGGCGGTGGGGGCAGGGAGGCTGGGCCAGCACTGCGCGCGATAGTCTGGCGGGGCTTTCTCTTGCCTGTATGAATATCCCGCAGGTTCTGGGATATGCCCGTATTGCCGGGATGCCTGCTGTAACCGGGCTTTATACAGTTTTGCTACCACTCGTGGCGTTTGCTGGTGTCGGGTCTTCCCGGCATCTGGTCGTGGCGGCAGATTCTGCAACCGCAGCTATTTTTTCCAGTGCTCTGTCGCGCATGGCCCCGCCGGGCAGTGCGCATTACATGGCGCTTGTCAGCATGGTCGCGCTGTTGAGCGCCGGGTTCCTGCTGGCGGCGCGGCTGTTCAGGCTGGGGTGTCTGGCTGACTTCCTTTCCCGCACTGTGCTGGTGGGGTTCATGGCGGGTGTTGGCCTGCAGGTTGGCATTGCCATGACGTATGACATGCTGGGCTTACAGGCCACAGCGCATAACCCTTTTCTCCAACTTGTGGATTTGTTGCAGGCGCTCCCGCATCTTGCGCCATTGAGCGCTGCAATCTCACTTGTCATGTGCCTGCTTTTATACGCTGGAGAGAAATTTGCGCCGCATAAGCCGCTGGCATTGGTTCTGGTGGTCGGCAGTATTGCGGCCAGTTGGGCGCTGGGGCTGGAAGCGTGCGGTGTTGCGCTGGTTGGCCCATTGTCTGGCGGCTTGCCGTCTCTGCATTTTCCTAGGGTGGGATGGAATGACATGCTCAGCCTGTTGCCGGTGGCGGCTTCCTGCGTGTTCGTCATTATTGCGCAAAGTGCTGCAACATCCCGAACCTACGCGTATAAGTTTCAGGAAGATGTTGATGCCAACAGGGATATTCTGGGGCTGAGTGCTGCAAATGCTCTGGCCGGTCTGAGCGGAACATTTACCGTCAATGGCAGCCCGACGCAGACAGCCATGGCCGTGCAGGCCGGAGCCCGTAGCCAGAAGGCGCAACTTGTTTTTGCCGCTGTCACGTTGGTTGTTTTGCTCTTTTTCACGAGTCCTTTGCGCTATCTGCCACGGTGTGTGCTGGGGGCTATTGTTTTCAGTGTCGCGATGGGGATGATTGACCTGCGCGCCTTATGGCGCATACGGCACGAAAGCCCCGGAGAGTTCGGTCTGGCGCTGATCACCGCTGCTACGGTTGTAGGTGTTGGTGTGGAGCAGGGTATTCTGGTGGCGATTGTGCTCTCCCTGTTTCGCCATGTGCGGCACAGTTATGAACCACATACCATGGTTTTGCAGGAAGATGCGCAGACAAAGCTGCTGGAGGCCTCTCCCGTCAAAGCCGGAGTTGAAACGGAACCGGGGCTGATTGTGTATCGGTTTTGTGCGGATTTATTCTATGCAAATTGTAACCGCTTTGCAGATGATATCCGCTTTCTGATTACAACAGCCCCCAACCCGGTTCGCTGTGTTGTGGTGGATGCCAGCGCCATTACGGATATTGATTACTCTGCCGCCAGCCTTCTGCGTACCGTTTTGCAGGAATTGCAGGCCCAATCTGTTCTGATTGCTTTTGGGCGGGTTAATCCGTTTTTACGGGCCGATATGGATCGCCATCGGATTAGTGCTGTTCTGGGGGAGGGGAATATTTATGCCCAGCTCCATACCGCAGTGGCCGCGGCCCGCTCTCATGCCTGGTGCGAAAAGGCATGAGAGCGGCAGCTTGTGAGGCTTTTCGTCAGAACAGGCTCAAAGAGGAGGCGTGCGCTCCGCTGGAAGCCATGTCTGTAAAATACCATAGAAACCCAACAATAAAACAGAATTAATCATTAAAAACTTATGAAATAAAAAGAAGTTTCTGAATGATGTAAAAAACCCCACACCAGAGGTCTGGCGTGGGGTGGAAAAGGCCTTTCTGCACAGAGCCTGTTACGGGAAAAGCTTACGCACAACCCGATAGGCAATAATGTAAAGCAGAAGATAAAAGGCGGGAATAAACAGAATTATTCCTTCAAGATCACCGAGCATGCTTAAACCTCCTGATCGGAAGAGGAGCCGATTTTGCCGTCCTGCTGCGCATCCAGCAGGATTGCACCAGCACCGGAAATGAGAATGATCATGATGGTACCAATCACCCACGCGAAGTACCAGGGGCCCTGATCCCCCACAAAAACGGCAAACAGCAGGGAGACGACCAGAACAGCGGCCAGACCGGCCAGACGTAACAGTTGCATGGTAAAGTTCCCTTTTAGTAGCTGTGGCTATCGTTAACGATGTCCGCCGTGTGAACCTTGCCGCGCATCACGTAATAGCACCATGAGGTGTAGCAGAGGATGATGGGCACAAAGATCAGCGCGACAACCAGCATGCAGGTCAGGCCATAAGCACTGGCGGAGCTGTTCCAGATGGTCAGGCTCTGGTCCGGTGTGGTGGTGGAAGGCATGAAGAACGGGAACATCGCCGCAGCAACCGTGCCAATGGTGCCAATCCATGAACCAAGCCCAATCCACCAGGCAAGAATGACTTTATTCATCCGTGCGGCCAGTGTTCCGCCAACCATGCTGGCCAGCCCAAGCAGGGGCAGAAGCCAGAGGACTGGGTGGGCAGCGTAATTATGCAGCCAGCCCCCGGCAACCATGGCGACGTGCTGACCGTGCATGGGGGAAGCCGGCATAGCCGGGTCCACCGGGGCGGTGAACACAAAGCCCTGCATACGGGTAATAAAGAAACCCCCAATGATAAACAGCACTGCTGCCGTCAGGCCGCCGCGCAGGGCGTAGCGACGGGCGCGGTCATGAATCGGGTTTTCTGCCCGCAGCATCAGCATCACGCCACCCTGATACACACTCAGGGCAACCGACATCAGGCCGCACAGGATGGCAAACGGGTTCAGCAGATATGAGAAAAAGGAGCTGTCCTGATAATACTGCCCTGTCCAGCCAAAATGGTAGCCAACGCCGTGCAGGATATTCCCGAAGGCCGCGCCATAAATGAACATGGGCAGGAAACCGGAAACCAGAAACACCCAGTCCCAGCTAGCGCGCCAGAGGTGGGAGTCCGCCTTGGAGCGATATTCAAAGGCGACAGGCCGCAGGATCATGCTGAATAGCAGCAGGATCATTACGACATAAAAAACGGAAAAGGACGTGGCATACAGGGTGGGGAAGGCGGCAAAAATCGCACCGCCTCCCAGAATGAACCAGACCTGATTCCCATCCCAGTGCGGGCCGATGATGTTAAGGGCCGTGCGGCGCTCTCCATCATTCCGGCCCACAAAGCGGAGCAGGGTGCCAACGCCCATATCCATGCCGACCATCAGCCCCAGGCCGATTAGCAGCACGCACAGCAGAGCCGCCCAGATCAGTTTGAGAAGTGCATAAAGTTCCATATCAGGACCTTTCTTTCAACAAAAGCATCAGTGGCCTGAGGCATGCGGGGTGCCGACAACAGCGCAGTGTGCGGCATACGCATCATCACTGTGCGGGGCGTCATGCGCTTCCGGGCCAAGGCGTGCGAACTTGAACATCAGATACAGTTCTGCCGCGATAAAGATGCTGTAGAGCAGCGCAAAGCCTGCCAGAGAGAACACCATGTAGGACGTGCTGTGCGTGGAAGCGGACAGGAAGGTCGGCAGCGTGTTGAACACCGTCCAGGGCTGGCGGCCAGCTTCTGCTGTAATCCATCCGAATTCCGTTGCCAGAATAGGCAGCGGGATAGACCACATGCAGGCCTTAAGGATGAGCTTGTTCCGCTCCAGCTTGTTCTTCAGGCTCAGGTAAGCGGAAATGGCAAACAGCGCGAAGAAATACAGCGCCAGAAACACCATGATACGGAAAGACCAGAAGGTGACAAACACGTTCGGAAGAATGTCCGGTTTGGTCTGTTCCACAACGCTCTGCAGGGCGTCAGCCGGAATGGCGGTTACGTCCTGATTCGGGGCGTGGCGGGTGGCCAGAAAGCCAAAGCCGAGGTCGGCCTCATGCGCCTTGAATGCGTCCAGATCAGCCTGCTGGTGTGTTTCCTGATATCGGCGCAGGGCGGAGACAGCGGCAATCCCGGATTCAATACGCGGTGCGGCAGCATCTTCCAGCTCGTGCATGCCACGGATAGGCGTGTTGAAGTCATGCGTAATAAGCGGTGTGAGAACAAACGGAACACCGATTTCAAAATGGTTTTCCTGTTTGGCGTCATCCGGCAGGGCAGCCAGAATCCACGGTTCATACGGCGGTTTGCTGGTGTGCCACAGGCCTTCAATGGCAGCGATTTTGGTCGGCTGTTCCATATAGTCTTCACGGCCCAGAACATCGCCCAGCGTGATGACGGCAACGGTGGAGATAATGCCGAACAGTGCCGCCATGCGGAAAGACCGGGCTGCAAACTGCCTGTGCTGACCACGCAGCAGGTAAAACGCGCTCACACCCATAACAAGCAGAGCCGCAGAGACATACCCGGCAACAGAGGTGTGCACGAACTTGGCCTGTGCATCCGGGCTGAAGATCAGTTTTACAAAGCTGTCAAACTGCAGGCGCATGGTGTCCGGGTCAAAATGCGCGCCGTGCGGCACGTTCATGCCGGCGTTGGCAATCAGGATCCACAGGGCAGACAGGTTGGAGCCGAGGGCCACCAGATACGTCACGGCCAGATGGGCCTGTTTGCTCAGGCGGTCCCAGCCAAAAAACATCAGACCCACAAAGGTGGATTCCATAAAGAAGGCCATCAGACCTTCAATGGCCAGAGGCGTGCCGAACATATCCCCAAAAAAGCGGGAATACATGGACCAGTTGGTGCCGAATTCAAACTCCATGGTAATGCCGGTGGCAACGCCGAGGGCAAAATTGATGCCGAACAGCTTGCCCCAGAACAGGACCATATCTTTGTAAATTTTTCTGCCGGTTACGACATAAACTGTTTCCATGGCAGCCAGCATGAATGTCAGCCCCAGCGTAAGGGGAACAAACATGAAGTGGTAAAGCGCTGTCAGCGCGAACTGAAAGCGTGAAAGATCAACAACAGTCGGGTTGATCATGTCCATTTTAAAAATCCTTTATCATAGGAACTCTTAAGCGGGATCTTTGGGGTTAACGTCTCATGGCACCTCCTCCGCCGGGCAGATCTGGCCGCCTGCAAGCGTGAGTATCCGGTCCATAAACGGGATCAGGGTGCGCCGATGCGTAATGCACAGGATGGTGGCATCAGGCCTTGCGGAAATCAGGCCTTGCATCAGGGCGTATTCGGTTTTCTGGTCTAGCCCTTCTGTGGGCTCATCCAGAATAAGCCATGGGGTGTTGCGCAAAAGGGTCTGCGCAAGAACAAGTCTTCTGGCCTGACCACCGGAGAGTGCCAGGCCTTCATCCCCAATCAGCGTATCCAGCCCATGGGGCGCGTGCTGCACAAACTCTTCCAACTGCACGGGACGAAGGGCCTCAGCCATCTGCGCATCATCCGCATCCGAATCAGCAAGCCGGAGTGTGTCCCGAATGGTGCCGTTGAACAGATGGAAATCCTGTGCGGCAACGCTGATGGTTTTTGCGAGATCTTCCGTTGAAAACTGACGAAGATCCTGCCCTCCCAATGTGATTTCACCGCCCTGATACGGATAGAACCGGCTCAGAAGGCTGATCAGACTGCTCTTGCCAATGCCGGACGCCCCGACAAGCGCCACACGTTCCCCCTGGTGGATGGTGAAGCTGGCATGCTCCAGAACCCAGTGCCGGGTATTCGGATACCGAAAGGAGATATCACGAACGATAAGATCCAGCGGGTGGTGCAGAGCAGGCGTGGGGGCGGTAGGGGCAGGGACGCACGGGGCTGCATTGCAGGAGGCTTGCAGCCGCTCCGCGGCAATACGAGCGCGGGTGAAGGCCTGACAGGCTGCGGGCAGCGGTTGTGTGACATCAAACGCAGCGAGACACCCCAGCGCCAGCATTGGAATTTCCGGTGCAGAGAGCGCACCCTGATGAAAACCCTGAACCGCCAGCATAACGACGTAAAGAGCGGTCAGCAGGCCGATAAAAGTCATCAGTCTGCGTGCACCGCTTTCCAGCGCGGCAAGATGCCGTTCTGTAGCCTGTAGGGTTTTCTGGTGGGTATCCAGCGCCTCAATCCGGGCTTCACTAGCCCCCAAGGTCAGATACTCCCCTAAGCCAGCAAGCGTGTCTGCAAGGTCTGCCTGAAACGTACCGCGTTGCGTGGTGAGGGCGCGCAGGCGTGGCGCGGAGAAGAGACCCACACTCATGGGGATTGGCAGAATGCAGACCAGCAGGCCAAGAGCCAGAACAAGGCCTGCACTTTTCAGGAAAAGTCCTGAAATAAGCGCAAAGACGAGACCGCAGAGAATGGCGCGCGCAAAAGGGATGAACGTTTCTGTGTAGGACTGGCCGACACAGTCGGTATCCGACACAAAGCGAGAGAGCAGATCGCCACCCCGTTTGTCCGTCAGCCCTGCGGGGGCCTGAGGGGCGAGTTTTGTATAAACCCATACCCGCATGCGGCCCGTCAGACGCAGACTGGCATCATGCGTGACCAGTCGTTCCAGATACCGTGTGACAATGCGCAGCGTTGCAAAAAAGCGCACTCCTGTTGCGGGCAGCATCATGTTGAAAGCCTGCTGTGCCGCAAGCCCAGCAGCTCCGGCGCAGGCCGCCCCGGCCAGCAGCCAGCCTGACAGGAACAGCAGCCCGAAGTTGGCAAGGGCTGCCACACAGGCCAATGCCAGACCTAGGAAAACAGGCCAGCGTAGAGCGCGCGTGAAAAGCCCTGAGAAAGTAAGGGGATTCATGCGCAGGCCCTCTGTGGTGCGGAGAAGAGTTCTCCGTGCCCGTCACTGATATGCAGGCACTGGTCAGCCAGCGCGACCATGTCGGCATGGTGTGTGGCAACAAGCACAATCCTGTTTGCGGCACAGCGGCGAATGGCGTGGGCGACCCGCAGGGCACTCGCCGGGTCCAGGTCGGACGTTGGTTCATCCAGACACAGGATATCGGGATTGCGGAGCAGGGCACGTGCCAGCGCCAGCCGCTTGATCTGCCCACCAGAGAGGCATGCGCCTCTTTCCCCAACAGAGGTTGCAAAACCCTGCGGCAAGGCCTCGATAAATTCCAGCGCATCGGCCTGCTGAACTGCGGCATGCAGTTCCGCATCGGTTGCGTTGGGTTTGGCTAGCCGCAGAGTGTCGGCAATGCTCCCCATCGTCATCACAGGACGCTGCGGCACCCATGCGGTGCGGTTTTGCCAGTCTTTAACCGGGGCGTCTGTGGTGTCCCATGCGGTGATCTGGCCGGAAGATGGCTGTAAAAACCCCAGTATTACACGAAGGAAAGTTGTTTTCCCGGCGCCACTTTCTCCGGTGATAACGGTCAGTGTGCCGCGTGACAGCGTGCAGGAAAGCGCCTGCAAAGCCGGTGCTTTTCCCGGATAGCCTGCTGTCAGGTCGGAACACATCAGGTGGGCTATCGGGTGATTCCGGGTGTGTGCCAGCCGGGACTGGGTTTCCGGTTGCGTCATCTCCGGCAGGGCGAACAGATCAGCAAGCCTGGCAGCCGCTGCCGTTGCATTCTGGCGTGCGTGGTAGCTGGCGGAAAAAGCCCGGAGCGGCATGAAATATTCCGGTGCCAGCAGCAGGACCAGAAAGGCGGAACGGAAATCAACCGTGCCAGACAGCAGCCGCGCGCCAAAAACCACAGCGACCAGTGCAATGGACAGGCTGGAGAAAAATTCCAGAACAGCCGAGGTCAGGAAGGCGACTTTCATGACGGAAAGCGTGCTGGCCCGGTGTGCGTCGGTCGCAGCAGCCATACGGCTGATGCTGGCTTCTGTCTGGCCCAGAAGACGCAGCGTGCTGAGCCCGCGCAGGGAATCCAGAAAGCTGGAGCCCAGCACAACCAGCTGCATCCATTGCCGGTCCATGATGCTTTGGGCGCTATAACCAACCAGCGCCATGAAAACCGGAATCAGCGGGCCCGTGCAGGCCAGAATGACAAAGCTCCAGCCGTCCAGATGGAACACCATGGCCAGAATGAGCAGTGGTAGCACGATCATCATGGCGGCACGGGGAATGTACTGCGCAAAATAGGGTTCCAGCGCATCTACCCCTTCCGTCAGGGTAGTGAGAATGCGTCCTGCCGGAAGGGTCGTGCAGCCAACAGGTCCGGCACGGAACAAATGCCGCAGGGCATCGCGCCGCACATGGGCGGCAATGCGCAGCCCTGCTTCTGTGCCTGCCATATCAGCAAGCCATTGCAGAAACAGGCTTCCGCCGAGGCAGGCGAGCAGCAGGAGAACGGTGTGCTGTTCCGCTCCAAAGGATGCGCCTTTGAAAGTCAGATCATCCACAAGTCCGGCCAGCAGCGTGAGGTGCAGCACAAACAGGACTGCCGCCATGCCACCCAGCGTGACGCTGCCAGCCAGCCAGCCTTTGGCCCGCCGGGCCATGCCAGCAGTCTGCCAGTCGTTTTGGGGTTGCTCGGAGTGCATGAAGGTTTGCCTGCCTGCGGGAAAGGGTCACAAAGAGATAAACTTTCATAATTAATGAAAGTCATATTAAAATATTTACGAAAGTATCTGACGTCAAGGGTACGTCAGTGTGCGCGGCCTGCAGGGCAGCTGCGTCCGGGTCTGAAAATTTCAGCGATTAAGGAAGGGTTGCCGGGGAAAAGACAAAAAACGGGGCCGTAAAGGCCCCGTCGCTCTCCTCATGGAGAAGATGATATTTAATTTATGTTATTAAGTGTCGGGGTGCTTATCGCCCAAACAGGCACTGCCAGATCATGTAAGTCGCCACGCAGAAAATCACGCAGGCGAAAAAGATGGTCAGCGCCCCTTTGGACTGCGCCATGGAGCGGGCCACGCGGGTGCCGATCAGGCTGCCAATGGCGCCCCCCAGAATAAACAGTCCGGCCAGAGACCAGTCCACATAGCCTGACGCCATATAGCTGGCGGCCGTGCTGAATCCGAAAGCGGAGACCGCCACAAGTGACGTGCCCACAGCATTCAGAATCGGCATGCCGGTGGAGGCAATCAGGCCCGGCACAATGAGAAAACCGCCGCCAATGCCGAAAAAGCCTGAAAGCAGACCCGTGCCGGCGCCATAGCCTGCGACTTTGGCAGCGTTATCGCGGTTGCAGCTTGCGCCGGGGCAGCCCTCGTTCTTGCGGCCACGGAGCATGAGGATACCAACCCCGATCATAAGGATGGCAAAGCAGAGCAGGAGTTTTTTGCCATCGACTGCCTTGCCGAGACTCGCGCCCGCAAATGCCCCTAGCACGCCGCAGGACGCAAAAATGGCAGCGCATCGCCATTTGACCGTATGGGCGCGGGCATGCTGCGCCAGCCCGACAAGTGCGTTAATGGCCACGGCCAGTGCGCTGGTGCCGATAGCGACATGCGGGTTGGAAACACCGACCAGATAGACCATCAGCGGCACCGCCAGAATGGAGCCGCCCCCGCCAATAAGCCCAAGAGTAAAGCCGACCAGTGAGCCGGAAAAAATTTCCAGCCCGGTCTGTAAAAGGGGATCTGACATTTTACGCTTTGTGCCTCAGGTCAAAAAAACGGGGGTGCTGTGGTCTGGGGTGTTGGGGCTTAGAGTTTGTTGACGGGGATCTTGATGTAGCTGACGCCGTTTTCTTCCGGCTCCGGCATGTGGCCGCCTCGCATGTTGATCTGCACGGACGGCATAATCAGGTTGGGGAGAGAGAGTGTGGAGTCGCGCTTGGTGCGCATGCTCACAAAGTCCTCTTCTGCCACGCCATCATGCACATGGACGTTATGGGCGCGCTCGGCCCCCACTGTCGTTTCCCATGCAAATTCCGTGCGGCCCGGTGCCTTGTAGTCATGGCACAGGAACAGGCGTGTCTGTTCCGGCAGGGTGAGCAGGCGACGGATGGAGCGGAACAGCATCCGGGCATCTCCACCGGGGAAGTCTGCGCGGGCGGTGCCGTAATCGGGCATGAACAGCGTATCGCCAATAAAGGCGGCATCGCCGATCACAAACGCCATGTCAGCCGGGGTGTGGCCGGGTACATGCAGGGCGGTGGCTTCCAGATTGCCGATCTGAAACTGGTCGCCATCATGGAACAGGTGGTCAAACTGGGAGCCATCCCGGGCGAAGCGGGTGCCGGCATTGAAGATTTTGCCAAAAACCTCCTGCACCCGGATAATGTCAGCTCCGATGCCCAGTTTTCCGCCAATCTGCTCCTGCAGCCAGGGGGCGGCAGAAAGGTGGTCGGCATGAGCATGGGTTTCCAGCTGCCATTCAACTTTCAGCCCCTCTGCCCGCACATAGTCCACAATTTTCTGTGCGGAGTCGTAGCGCGTGCGGCCAGACGCTGCGTCATAATCCAGAACGCTGTCCACCACGGCGGCGGCCTTTGTTTCCGGGTCATGCACAACATGGCTGGCCGTAAAGGTCGCTTCATCGAAAAAGGTTTTAACAACTGGCTTTTGAGCCGGGTTGCGTTCAGCATTCAGGATCTGGGTTGTCGCTGCGGCAATAGGGGCATCCGTCATAAGGTGCGTCCTTGTTAGTTTCTAAATTAATTTAAAAGTGTATCTTCATTTTCATTAAATACGAAACCATCTTGCGTCAAGGATAGTAACCCGCGTAAGTAACGCAGCATGAGCGATCCTACGTTTGAAGCATGTCCCCTCTTTCAGGCTCCGCCACCCCTCAAGATTGGCGATATGGCCCCGGATTTCGTGGCACGGACCACGCAGGGCGACCTGACTTTAAGCAATCTGCGCGGGCATTGGGTGATCTTGTTCTCCCACCCGGCGGATTTCACGCCCGTTTGCACCAGTGAGTTCATCGCTTTTGCCAAGGCTGAGCCGCAGTTCCGGGCCATGAATTGCGCGCTGGTAGGGCTTTCCATTGATAGTCTGCCCTCCCATCTGGCGTGGGTCGATGCCATCAGGGCGCAATTTGGCGTGGTGATCCCGTTCCCCGTGGTGGAAGACCCCTCCATGGCCATTGGTCGCGCCTACGGCATGCTGGACAGCACGGCGCAGAGTAGCGCCACGGTGCGGGCGGTTTACGTGATTGACCCGGAAGGCATTGTGCGGGCCATTACGTGGTACCCGATGACAGTGGGGCGTTCCGTCATGGAACTGATGCGCCTGCTGGCGGCTTTGCAGCGCGTGGCGGAAGGCGATGTGCTGACCCCCGAAGGCTGGATGCCGGGGGATGATGTGGTAAGCCCCGCAGCCCAGACGCAGGATGCCGTAGCAGAGGCCGGACCGGCATGGTTCATGGCGTTGCAGCAGGATGCAAAGGCATGAGCTCCCTCTCGTTCGACATGGCCAAGCAGCTGGTGGAACGATTGAAGCTGTTTGCCCAGCCTCAGCGCCTGATGATTCTGGATGCCCTGCTGGATGGCGCTCTGGCGGTGAGCGAGCTGGAAAATACAACCGGTATCGGCCAGCCTACGCTGAGTCAGCAGCTGGGCACTTTGCGGCGCGCCGGGATTATTGTGCCGCGCCGGGAATCCCGCACCATTTACTACAGCCTCGCCAATGATGAAGAAGTGTTGCGCGCACGGGCTTTGATTGGCCTTTTGCGGGAAGACCGTATGGCGCTGCCGCTTTTGCAGGAAGTCTCCGAGCGCCGCGCAGCTCTGCCCGCCCGTGCCAAAATGCAGGAAGAAGGCGGGGCGCAGTTTGCGTTCATCCGCCCCGGTTTATCTGCATCCTCATCCTGATAGGCAGCCTTTTTAGGTGATGAGCCCAGCCTAAAAGGGCGGCCTACATAGCGTGTGGCCACCCCGTAGAGGCGAAAACATTCAGGTGGCGGTGCTGCCTGATACCTTCGGGGCTGCCAGTCGGAAGAGCGGCCCGGTCAGAACTGTGGAAATCACCGCCAGCACCATCAGGGACGCAAAGGCGAATTCTGAAATCATGCCCTGCTCGTGCAGAATGGTGGCCGCGACAATTTCCATCAGGCCCTTACACTGCAACAACGCACCAATGCTCAGCCGTTGCCTGCCGTTAAGCCCCGCAGCGGGCGGGAACAGAGAGACTGCGCCAATTTTGGTGACGACGGAGAGCACCACCAGCATGAGGGAGGCGATGACGGACGGCCATGTTAGCGCGTCGCCATCAATATGCAGCCCGCTATGGCCGAAGAACATAGGGGCAAGCCAGACCAGCGAGAACGTGCCGACTTCTTCCACCGGCAGGCGACGCACCCAGCTGGGGGGCATGATGGCTCCGGCAAAATACGCGCCAATCAGCTCATGCAGGCCAAGCTGCATACTGGCCCAGGAGCCAGCGGCCAGATAAACGGGCACGGCCAGCCAGATCAGCCACAGCGGCGGATGTTTTAAATTGCGGGTGGCCCAGCTTCCGGCCAGCGCCAGCACAACCAGCAGTGCTACGGCGACAAATTCCAGCCCGGTCCAGCCTTTCAGGCTGGCGGAGCCTCGGGCGGCAAATTGCAGAATTGCAAGCCCGACCCACAAGGCGGCATCATCCACCACAGCCAGTTTGAGGGCCAGATGGCCGATGGGGCGATGGGCGGGGGAAAGCTCTCGCACCACGCCAATCAGCACCGGCAAGGCACTGACTGCCATGCACAGCCCGACAGACATGGCGCCGATCAGCGGGGTTGTATGCGGGGGCGTCCAGCCACGCAGGGGCAGGAAGAAGTAATAGACCAGCACGGAGCCAATCACGAAAGGCCCGGCCAGCGCCACCAGTGCCCCGGCCAGTAAGCGGCCGAGAGAGGGGGAGGGCAGGGGGTCATTCTGATCTTTTTCCGGCGTTTGCCACATTTCCAGCCCGGCAGTGAAGGCGAGGATGAGCACCGCCACCCAGCCGATGGAATTCCCGTAAAAGGACGGAATGCCAAGTTCCTGCACAGGGGCATGGGTAACAGCGAAAAGAATACCCACAAGAATCGGGATGACGGCAATAGGAATAGCTTTGTTAATCAGGCGCCAGAATCCCCATGGCACCAGAACAAATATAAGCACATCAGCAACAAGCGCTAAGATTTTCGGCATGCGTTGATCCTGCCTTTCTTTTTAGTTATTCGCTTTATTATATGAGAATGGACGGAAAGTGAAACAATATTGAAAAAAGTTAATAAATTGATATAAAGCTCTATCAGTTCTGATATTACAGATCCTTTTTCTGGTCTGGTATTTTCGGATATCATCCCGATACGCGGATGTGCTGGAGTTTGTGGTTTGTAAGCACAGAGTGTATTAAACAAGACGCTATAATTTTAAAAAAGTTCTTTCGGCTGTTGCAAGAGGCTTGCTGTCTGGTGCCGGTTTGAACCAGAACCATTTGGCTGCTATTGTCAGCCCGATATCAGTATTACGAAACGATTTTTCTGTTTTTTCGAGAAATGATGCGTAGGGTTGATCTATTGTGCCAGATAACAATTCTGAAAAGACAAGTAGAACGCCAGAGCGTCTTCTGACTTATGATGCCCCTCTTCTGCTGGAAGAGGATAAGCCGACCCGATTAGGAAAACTGAAAACCCGCGTCAAAGCTGTTGGGCAGAAGGTCGGGGCTGTCCGCCAGACTGTGGTGGAAAAATATACACCGAAGGCTGCTGCCTCCAAACGCTTCCTGAAAAAATACAGGCCTTATCTCGATAAAGCGGTGCTGATGGTTGCCGTGGCAGCGGCCAGCGAAGTTCTGAATGACCGCGAGAAAATGGAAGCCGTTTACCGGTGGGTGCTGAAGCTGGTGCCCTCATCCATTCGGTTGTTTCTGCCAGAAAAGCTTCTCTTTAATGCCATCTGGTTTGTCAAAGATGACCTGATTAAGAAATTCTATGACTACAGAGAAAGGCTTGCCTCTTCTGGCGAGAGTAAAGAAGAAATCCAGCGTCTGACGGATGAGGCTGATCAGTCCATTAAAGAGATGGATCAGGCCGAGACCGAGGAACATCCATCACGCGAGACGCCTGCGGAACACTGAGTGTGGGCGGATTTACGGTTCAATAAATCTGGCAATTTAGGAAATCATACCCGGAAAACAGGCTGTTGGTGTCCACGACGGGATTCGAACCCATGGCCCCAGGATTCATCCCACTTCGGCTTTCACCGCCACCTGGCTTTGCTCCCTTTAAAAGGGGCCGGGTGTTCGTGGTCTGGACTGTCCCTTTGCCTTAAGCCGTTTCCGGCCCGTAGGCACCGCCCGTCCAGTCTCTACACCTTCCGGCCCTGTTGCCAGAGCGCGGCTTGGCTCGGGATCGGCACGGCAAAAGCTTGCCAGAGCGTTCCCCGAATTTGAGCGGATACACCATGGGGTTTCCCGTCATGGCGCCCAATTACCTTAGGAATCCTGTGCTCTATCCTGCTGAGCTACGTGGACACACCCCACTGTCTATACTGAAAGCCCCCAGCAGGAGCAAGGGGAAGGCGGCTTAGCGGCGGGAGGCCAGAACGGCCCGTGCCGCCAGCCCCGCCACAAAGCGTTTGCACAGCAAGGCATCCGGCGCACCGGTCTGTTTGCAGGAAAGTTCCAGCGCCTGCGTTTCCTGCACGGCTTTGGTCAGGGCGGGTAGCGGCCAGAGTTCCACAGCCCGGTTAAAGCTGTTGGTGCGTTTGAAAAAGACCGGCGGACGCAGCCCCTTGATGGCATCACTCCGGCTGGCCCCATCCGCCATGGCGGCCCGCACACGCCGCAGGCGGTGCAGGTGGGAGAGAAAAGTGCGGGCAATGGCAATCGGGCTGATGCCCTCGGCCAGCGCGCGCTCAATGGCCAGATCGGCTTCCGTGCGGCGCCCTTCCGTTGCGGCAAAGGCGGCATCTTCCACGGAGACGCTCCCTGCATCCCCAATGCAGACATGCACATCATCCAGCGAGAGCGTGCCACTGTCACCTGCATAAAGAGCCAGCTTTTCCACTTCACTGCGGGCAGCGCCCCGGTCAGCCCCCAGCCGCCCTGTTAGCCAGTGCAGAGCATCCTGATCAATGCGCACGGAGTGGCTGGCCAGCATCTGGGTGATGGTGGCTTCCAGCGTGCGGCCTTCTTCCGGGTAGCAGCCAACGCTGGCGCAGTCCGGATGCTTTTCCAGCAGAGCGCGGAGTTTGGAGCGGGAGGGCAGGCCCGGTGCTTCCAGCACCACAAGCGTATCGGTGTTTTGCTCCAGCACCTGCGTGACGGCTTTAAGCAACCCATCTCCGGCGTCCCGCACGCGCACGGCGCGGCGTCCGCCCATCAGGGAAAAGGCAGTGGCTTCCTCTTCCAGCCGGTCGTGCGTTTCCTTGTCCAGCACGGCCACGCGGAACGGATCATCCACTGATCCGGCAATCTGTTTGACGGCATCCTGCGCCCGCTCACGGATCAGCCCCGTATCCTCGCCATGCAGAAGGATAACCCGCCACGCGCCGGGGTCCCGGGTTACGCGCGGCAGGGTGCGGGCATCGATCTTCATGGGGCTGTGTCCTGCCCTTGGCCGTTACAGGCCGCCGGTCGGGCTGGGGGCGCCACGGCCTGTGGCCATATCCGGAATGGCGTCATCCCCTTCCTGCTCCATAGGGGCATCCTTTTCAGAATTCGGGATGGCGTTGGGCATGGGGTAGAACGCTTTGGGGCCTTGCGTGCGCTTCTGCGCCGGGGTGGCCTGTGTGCGCAGCCAGGTTGCCACCTGCAGGGTGACCTGATCCGCCAGCGTTTTTGCCACGCGGCCTGTCGCCGTCTCGTTGTTCAGAGTCTGAGCAAAATACTGCTCATATGTCGCGGTATACCCGTCCAGCGCCGTGGCATCCCCCTGCGCCAGAAATTTGGGATACTGTTCGACGGTGTAAAGCGTCCAATGCGCATGGCCATTCATACGCACACGTCCAGAGGTGTTGTCCGAGTGGATATCAAGAGATTCTGAGCTGACGGAAGGTTGGACGACCAGCGTGTAGCCGTCCGGATCTTCCGGCCCGTCACCGGCCATATTTTGTTGCAGAGCAAGGCGCAGTTGCTGGCCTATCCGTTCAGGGATGTTGGCAACATAAACGCGCTTAAGCTCTGCATTGATCTGTGGCGCGTCCTCGCGCTCACCGTAAAGCGGCTGAAAGCCACACCCGCCCAGCGCAAGAGGAGCCCCCAGCAGCAGAACTGCCAGAGAGCCATTCAAAAGAGTTTGCGTGATGCGGGGTCTGGACATCAGCCTGCCGTTACAAAGTTGACGATACGGTTGGGCACGTGAATGCGTTTGACAATCCGCTTGCCTTCCAGCAGCCGCGCCACATTGGGCTCGGCCTCTGCGCGGGCAATCACGGTGACACTGTCTTCATCCGGTGCGGCATCAATCTTGCCGCGCAGTTTACCCATAATCTGCACAGCCAGCGTGACCTGAGTTGCAGCCAGCAGACTGGGGTCAGCTTCCGGCCAGGGCAGGTCCACCACCATGGTCTTGCCCGGCTCCAGTTGCGCAAACATTTCTTCCGCCAGATGCGGCATCATGGGGGCGCAAAGCTGGCAGAGTGCGCGGGCGGTTTCACGCCGTGCAAAAGCCATGCCGGGCAGATCCGGCGTTTTTTCCGCATCGGCCAGAGCGGAGGTCAGCTCATGGATACGGGCCACAGCCACGTTGATGGTGAAGGTTTCCAGCGCTTCCGTCACCGCCGCAATGGTGCGGTGCGTGGCGCGGCGCAGGGCATCTGCCTGCGGGGCGATTTCTGCAGGGCAGGCGTCCTGAACTGGCACGGTTTCTGCCACGGTGCGCACAAGGCGGAACAGACGCTGTGCAAAACGAGCGGCCCCGGAGACACCGGCTTCCGTCCATTCCATATCGCGTTCCGGCGGGCTGTCAGACAGCACGAACCAGCGGGCCGTATCCGAGCCAAAGCGTTCAATAATGGCCTCAGGTGAGACCGTGTTCCGCTTGGACTTGGACATTTTTTCCACGCGGCCAACGGTCACGGCTTCACCCGTGTCGCGCTTGACGGCAGCATTCCCGCTGAGGTCCACTTCTTCCGGATACAGCCAGTTTCCGGAAGCATCCTTGTAGCTTTCATGGCTGACCATGCCCTGCGTGAACAGCCCGGCAAACGGTTCGCTCAGATCCAGATGCCCGGTCTTGCGCATGGCGCGGGTAAAGAAGCGCGCATAGAGCAGGTGCAGAATGGCGTGCTCAATCCCGCCAATATACTGGTCAACGGCCAGCCAGCCATCGGCCGCGGCGCGCACGGTCGGGGTCTCGGCATGCGGGGCCGTGAAGCGGGCAAAATACCATGAGCTGTCAACAAACGTGTCAAACGTGTCGGTCTCACGCACCGCAGGCTTGCCGCACTTGGGGCAGTCCACATGTTTCCATGTGGGGTGATGGTCCAGCGGGTTGCCCGGTTTGTCGAACGTGACGTCTTCCGGCAGTTTGACCGGCAGTTGGGCGTCCGGCACGGCCACGGGGCCGCAATGGTCACAATGGATGACCGGAATAGGGCAGCCCCAGTAACGCTGGCGGGACACGCCCCAGTCCCGCAGGCGCCAGTTGACCACGCCTTTGCCCACGCCCAGTTCTTCCAGCCGGGTGATGGCTTCCTTGCGGGCGTCCTCGGTGGTCAGGCCATCCAGAAAACCGGAATTGATCATCGTGCCATCGCCGGCAAAGGCGTTTTTGGTGATGGCGAAGTCGGCCTGATCCTTGCCCTGCGGCAGGACAACCGGTGTAACGGGCAGGTCGTATTTATGCGCGAAGTCCAGATCGCGCTGATCGCCACAGGGGCAGCCGAACAGCGCGCCGGTGCCGTAATCCATCAGCACAAAATTGGCGATCCAGATCGGAAAGCTCTTGTCCATGAATGGATGGTTGACGCGCAGGCCGGTATCAAAACCGCGCTTTTCAGCCGTTTCCACAGCTTCGACCGAGGTGCCGAGGCGGCGACATTCCGCAATAAACTCAGCGGCGTCTTTATTGCTCTGGGCCACATAGGCGGCCAGCGGATGGTCCGGGGCGATCGCCAGAAAGGACATGCCGAATAGCGTATCCGGGCGGGTGGTGAAGACCTCAACCGCGTTCAGATTGCTATCCAGCCCCTGTGGCGGCTGATGCAGGGAGAAGCTGATGTGAGCGCCTTCCGAACGGCCAATCCAGCGTTCCTGCATAACGCGGACGCGGTCCGGCCAGCGGTCCAGCGTTTTCAGCCCGTCCAGAAGGTCTTCCGCAAAATCGGTAATCTTGAGGAACCACTGGGAGAGCTTCTTTTTCTCGATCAGCGCGCCGGAGCGCCAGCCGCGACCGTCCACAACCTGCTCGTTGGCCAGAACGGTCTGGTCAATCGGGTCCCAGTTCACCCAGCTTTCCCGGCGTTCCACCAGGCCCGCCTGCAGGAAGTCCAGAAACAGCTTTTGCTGCTTGCCGTAATAGTCCGGCAGGCAGGTGGCAATCTCACGGTCCCAGTTCAGGGAGAAGCCAAGGCGCTGCAGGGTGGCGCGCATGGCGGCAATGTTTTTCAGCGTCCAGTCCTGCGGATGCACGCCGCGTTCCCGCGCGGCATTTTCCGCCGGCAGGCCGAATGCATCCCAGCCCATGGGGTGCAGCACCGCGTAGCCACGGGCGCGTTTGTAACGGGCGACCACATCCCCCAGCGCATAGTTGCGCACATGGCCCATATGGAGTTGGCCGGAGGGGTAGGGGAACATTTCCAGCACATAGTATTTGGGCTTATCGGCCGGGGGGACGTCCGGCACGGTGAACACACCGGCATCATCCCACGCCTTCTGCCACCGGGGCTCAACGCTCTGAAAATCGAAGGACGCTCCTGTAGAGGGCTGCGCCGGGGCGGTGGACGTGTTGGCAGGCTGTGTCATGGAACTCGCGCGGGTGAATTTTTAAATCAGGAAAAACCGGCCCACAAAGGGGCCGGAGACAGCAAAAGGCCGGGACGTCAGTCGTCCCGGTTGCCGTTGTCTGCGCGCAGTTTACGTGCGCGGGAGAGAATGCGGGCCGCAATATCAGACGCCGTATTGGCGGCGGGCGGCGTATCCACCCATTCCGTGCCCTGCTGGACCTGGCGGAAAACCGTCAGACGCAGCGCATCGGAGCGCAGGCGGCGGTCCAGAATGAACGCTGTCATTTTAAAGCGTTCGCCGTGGGCTGCGGGCGGTGTGTACCAGTCCGTCAGGATAATGCCGCCTTCCGCATCCGCCGTGGCGACGGGCATGAAGGAGAGCGTATCCAGCGTGGCGCGCCACAGATAGGCGTTCACGCCGCCTTTCAGCACATCCTCACCGCCAGATGCGCCCCGGTCTTCATGCAGAAGATGGTTGCGTGGGGCGGTCAGATCACTACTGGTGCGCGGGCCGCTGGAGCAGGCCGGCAGCAGCAGAAGGCCGGAAAGGGCAACGCCAGCCAGCCAGAAAGCAGGCCGTGAGCCGCTGGAGGCAGAACCGGAAGCGGAAGGGCAGGGCATGGGACGACGTGGCATAATGTCGATACGGCTCCTTCGGCGGTGGGGCGCCGATGTTCCCCGGCCTGCCTGATGCGCAGGGTCAGGTCCGGTTCATGGTCGAATGGGTCTTGGTTCTCTTCATATCCTGTCGGGGCAATCCCGCCAAGCGTCTGCTTACGCTCTCTGCGGACAAGGGGCGGAGGAGGGCTGGGTCGCCCTGTGGAAAGCCGCTCTTTTCCAAAGCGTCTGTCAGCAGTTTCATCAGATAAGGGTGGCAGAGAGGTGTAACGGGTTTCAATGCGGAATGTGGTCAGATCCGGCCTGTAGCAGGCTAAGGCGCTCGGCATAGCCATTCGCCTGTTTATACTGCCCGGAGCAGAGGCCGCAAAAAAAATAGAGAAAATTTACTGATTAACAACCAGAATACAGGATAGCCCCTGTTGCCGAAGCTGCGAGCAGATCGGGCTGGTTTGTGTAGCGGACAGGCCCGCCAGCCGTGTCCGCCAGATCTGGCGACCGTTTGTGGTGGGGATCAGCTCAATCCGGTTGACGGCACTCGCCAGTCCACCGGAGGACTGTCTGGCCAGAGCCGCCGCCTGAAGGGCGCGTTCCTGTGTGGAAAATGCGCCAATCTGGATCATGGCGTTCCCCCCGGTGTCCTGTTGCCAGACCGTGGTGGCCGCCGGGGTAGCATAAGTTGCAGGGGTGACGGCTGGTGTTGTTAACGCTTGTCCCGCGGCCTCAGTCCCTGCGGCGGAAGAGACAGCAATATCTCCGTCCGATGATGCATACGGGGCTGGTGGGGCAAGGTCATCATCAGCAAGGGGCGGAGCCGTGGCGGTTCCGGCCGGGCTTGCTGGCGCTGCGCTGGCAACCGCCACCGTGGCCGGAGCGGAGGCGGCAACCACGCGATACGCTGGTGGGCTGGCCGGGACTGCAACCTGCTGAGGAATGGCCGCACTGGGGGCGGTGGCATACGCCATCTCGGTTGTTGTGGTCGTGGCCGGAACTGGGTCATTCAGATGCGGGCTGACGGACGCCAGATAGGTCCGCGCGTAGGAGGGCAGACTTGTGCCGCGGCTACGGTGGTTTTCCGCGCATTGTGGGCCGCAGTTATAGGCAGTCACAAAACCCGGAGAGCCAAAGCGGTCATACAACTCGCGGATATACCCACTGCCTGCCATGATGTTGTCATGCGGGTTGTACGGGTCGGACCCCAGATGGTAGCGTCTGGCCAGTTCCCTGTAGGTGTCAGGCTTGATCTGCATCAGGCCGACCGCCCCGTGTATGGAGCGGATGGGCCGGCCATGCATATACTGATGCCCACCGGACTCCTGCTGCATGATAGCCCGAATCCAGGACTGCGGGATGGAAAACCGCGTGGAGGCTTCCTGAATATACGGCCCCCACGGGTTAAGAGCCGCACCGGGGGCGCGGTATGTAGAGCGTGTTGGCCCGGCACAGGCAGAGAGCGTTGCCAGCCCGCCAAGAAACAGCGAGCAGAGTGTGCGTTTTCTCTTTTGCGCTGTTCCGGGAAGAAGAAAAGTCCGAACCATGCGCGCATGGTGCCTCTCCTGAAAGCCGGATGCAATCACAACCTTGAGCGGGCGCATGGTCACGCTTTGGCTCCCGGAGGCCGGGTAAAAAAAATCCCCACATAAAGTGGGGATTTTCCTGTGTTCCGCTTAGTGAGTTTTTGGCCGCTTATTTGGCCGCAACATCATCCGGCAGCGTGTAGGCAATAATATAGTCACCCACATCTGGAGAGTGGCTCATGCCGCCAGCAGAGATCACCACATATTCCTTACCCGTTTTGGGGGAGCGGAAAATGAGCGGGGCTGCCACAGCACCAACCGGCAGACGCTCACGCCAGACTTCCTTACCCGTACTGGAATTCAGCGCACGCAGATAATAGTCCTGTGTGCCAGCAAAGAAGACCAGCCCGGACGCGGTGGAGGTGGGGCCACCCAAAGTCGGCATACCCATGGGAACCGGCAGATGGGTTTTGATGCCCATCGGACCCAGATCCTGCGTTGTGCCCATGGGCACCTGCCACAGCAGCTTTTTGCTATGCAGATCAATGGCGCTCATGGTGCCGAAGGGCGGCGTGTTGCACGGCACCTGCAGCGGAGACTGCAGAATATCAATGCGCACACCGGCATAGGGGCCAGCCACCTGCGGGCGCATGGTGCCCATAAAGCCCGGCACTTCGTCGGTTGAGGCTTTATATTTCTTGGCTTCTTCAAGGTTCACCAGAGACATACGCAGGGGCATACGCATGTCATTCACAAACATGACGCCACGCGCTTCATCAATGGAGATGCCACCCCAGTTCATGCCACCCAGCAGGCTGGGCCATTCGATATAGGGTTTTTCACCCGGCGGCGTGAACGGACCTTCATAAACCGAATCCTTGAACATGATGCGGCAATAAAGCTGGTCAAACGTGCTGACACCCCACATGGAGCTTTCCGTCAGCGGATCAGCCCCAATGGTGGGCATGCCAACAGAGAACGGCTGGGTGGGGGAGAGATGTTCGCCCTGCGCTGAAGGAGAGGTTGCAACGCGGCGTTCCTGCACTTCCGTCACCGGCGTGCCGGTGCGGCGGTCCAGAACAAAGATGTGGCCGGTCTTTGTGGTCTGGATCAGTGCCGGGACTTTTTCACCCTGCGCGTTGGTCACATCATACAGAACGGGCTGAGACGGCAGGTCATAATCCCAGACGTCGTGGTGCACAGTCTGGAAGACCCACTTTGTTTTGCCTGTAGAGGCATCCACGGCAACAACGGCAGCGCCGAATTTTTCTTTGGCAACCGTCCGGTCTCCACCCCAGTAATCGGGCGGTCCGTTGCCGGTGGGCAGATAGACGAGGTTCAGCTCTTTATCATAGGTCGGGATGGTCCACACATTGGGGGTTTCCAGCGTGTAGGTCTGATCATCCGCAGGTGCGCCGGTGTTTTCCGGATCCCCAACATCCCAGGCCCAGACCAGAGCGCCAGTCCGCACATCGTAAGCCCGCACAACGCCGGAGGGTTCGCCGTGAACAATATCACGCACCCAGCCGCCAATAACGGCAACATGGCCCATCACCACAGGGATGGAGGTGGGGTGGTAGCGTTTACCCGCAGCAACCGGACCCATCTGTTTCTTCAGGTCCACAAAGCCGTTTTCACCAAAGCCGGAGCACTGCGCGCCGGTGTGGGCATCCAGCGCAATAAAGCGGGCATCCACGGTGGAGACAAGAATACGCTGATGGCACATCGGGGCCGCATCATCCGCTGCTTTGTCTTCAGCGGTCAGGCTCGCGTCTTTTGTGGCATCGTAATAGCCAACGCCACGGCAGGTGACATGTTCAGCAGAGTGCGCCTTGGGGTCGAATTTCCAGATTTCTTTACCGGTATCCGCTTCCAGAGCCGTAATCAGGTTTTCCGGCGTGCAGGAATACAGCACGTTGCCAATCTGCTGGGGGGTGTTTTCGTCAACCCCCGTACCCGGACCCTGCGTTCTTCTACCTGTATGATAAACCCACGCGACTTTCAGCTTGCTGACATTGTCCGGTGTGATCTGGGTATAGGGTGCGTACCGCGTACCCTGAGCATTACGCCCAAAGAATTCCCAATCCTCTGCTGCATCGGTCTTGCCTGCCTGAGCCACCTGCGGGTTGGCTGATGCGGCATCGGGGTTGCTGATCTGCCCGTGCGGGAAGAAGGCTTCTGCCAGCGTCACCAGCAAACAGCCGACAATGCCAAGACCACCAAAAACGCTGCCCCGCCGGATGGGGGAGGACGTTGCGGGGAATGTCGCGACGGCCCACAGGCTGAGGGTGAAGAGAATGGCAGGCACAACCAGACGCGGCAAAAGGGCCCAGTAGCCAATTTCCGGCGTGTCACACAGCGCCCATATAAAGGTGGCGGCAAAAACAACCGCAGACACAGCCAGAGTATAGGGGTGCTTCAGAAAAACCAGAATGGCCAGAGCACAATACGCTATCCCGGCCAGCAGATAATATGCCGAGCCGCCCAGCATCAGAAGCTTTACGCCACCGTAAGCAAGCGCCAGACCGGCAGCAAGGCTGATGACAGAAAAGATGGCACGATAAATGCCACCTAGCGGAGAATGGTGATCTACGGGTTGACCGTCACCCATGCTGTCACTCCAGTATTGAAATCGTCCTGACAGCAGGGTGCCGGGCCGAGGTTACGACTAAATCCAGATACACTGGCTTATGACAAGAAATTTTCCCTGCGGGCCATGGGCTTTGGGAAGAGTCCTTTATCATTGTTTCCAGAGGAGCGGAAAATGCTCTGTGTCCAATCTGTTTCATTCTGTCAAGAAGTCCTTTGGGGAAAATCTCTATAAAAACGGTCATTTTTTTAAAAATTTTACCAGGGCGGGCACAGCTCCTCTTTTGGGATAGATTTTTTGTGAAAAGGCAGACTCTTTTCCGGTGCCGATGCGGTGCTGGATCGGGGGGATGTTTGTCCTCTCCGGCCCAATAAGGGGCCTTTCGCAATATTTGTTGGGGTAACGTTCCGGTGAGAAGTATCGCCCTTTTCCCTCATGCTTTTTCCGGATAAGTGGCATTGTGTTTTTGGGTTAAATAAGAATAAACCATTGATAATAATATGTTTTATGGAGAAATTTGCTTAAGGGAAATGGTCTTTCCCGCTTATATCCATATAGAAAAAATATGGAAAATCCCTCTTTCATATATTGGACATTGCACGGGTTTCAGCGCCTTAAAGGGTTCATGCACAGCAACAGCCAAACGCGATGTTTTTCAAGGTGTTCCTCAGATCATTCCTGATGCGTCCTTTTGGTTCGGTAAAGAAGGTTTGGAACGGAAGTACGGTATTCTTGATTTTTATATCTTGCGTTTTCTGTTTTGATCTTGATGTGGCCTGACGTTTCGGTCAGATCCTTTAAGGTGCGCGCTCTATAATCACCCCTAAATAAAATTCCACAATATAAAATCATTACTTTATGTTTATTTGTATACTTATTAAATGTAACGGTTTTGTGTTTTTTATACTGTTAGTTTTTCAGGCTCTCTCAGAAAAAACATGCTATCGCATTTTGCCGTCTTTCAGATGAGAGAGGGCATTCCTGGCGGAAGGCGGGCCCTGATGTGTCAGGGTCCGTTTTAAAAATTGTTGGATTTTCAAATGAGTGACCTGATTTCATGAGTGCATAACAGGACGTTCCTTTTTTAGGTCACATCTCCAGCTTTCCACGCTTTAACCGGGCACTTTCTGGCCAGAGTGCTAAAACTTATTCATGGTCAGATGATGTATCGCAAACGCTGCAACAGATTTCCTGTGCTTAAACCGTCTTCTGCTTTGAGGGGGGTAACACTTGCAGGAAGCCTGTTAATCACTCTCTCTACCGGTGTCGCTCACGCTGAAGACGCTGGCATCTTACCGTCTCCGACCAAAAAAACCGTTTATGTCGATGTTCTTTCCGGAACGCCCCCACAGGATGATCCGTCTCAGCCGGATGCCCGTGTGCTTGTGCGCCCAAAGAACTCCCCGCTTCCGGCAAGTGGCGTACCGGTTGCACCCTGGCCCGGTCTGGCGACGATGGATGTTCCCAGTGTGGATGAATATCAAAGCCCCAAGACATTTCATAAACTGGAGCTGGATGCTCTGACGGGAAAAGAAGGACCGTCCTGGCTGCTTCCCTCAGAAGTGGATGCCCAGCGCCGCACGGATATGGATGACCCCTATTATGTTCCCACCGCCGGGAGCGGGCATCTTGTTCCTCTGATTATGCCATTTAGGGAAAGACTACAGAAAAAAGGCTTTGTTTTCTCTTTTACGTATAAAGGAGAAGCAATGGCCAATATCCATGGCGGCATGCAGCGCGGCATGGATTATGTGCATGAGCTAACCCTGCAGATGAACTTTGATCTGGGGAAACTGGCGGGCCTGAACGGGTGGTCTATCCATACCCTGCTTATGAACCGTGCCGGGCGAGAAGTCTCGCATGACCGGGTTGGGGATTATTATGTAAACCTTATGGAAGTTTACGGACTTTCCGGGCATGTTGTGGCCCATCTTGTTGATTTCTACGCGGAAAAAAAGTTTCTCCAGAACCGCATGGATATCACGTTCGGACGTATGTCCCTGACGCATGTTTTTGCAACATCGCCGCTTATCTGTTCCTTTATGGTGACATGCTCGGCCCCGGTGGCTTTAAAAGTCGATCCCGGGTTTGCAGTTTATCCAAAAGCGACATGGGGTAGCCGGGTGCGCTTTCGTCCAACGCGCGATACCATGGTGCAACTGGGGGCTTATCAGGTCAGCCCGCTTTCCACTAACCCCAGCGGCTGGGCATGGGGGAGTGAAAACACCACAGGCCTGATGTTGCCGATAGAGTTTACATGGCAACCCTTCCTGACGCGAAATCGCCTGCCAGGGCATTATGTTTTTGGTTATGCGCATGATACCTCGCGCTATCCGGATGTTCTGGGGGCCTCTCCGGCCAACAAGGTTGTCGCGACGGGGCGTCTGCATAGTGCCCCAATGGATATGTTCTGGTTTGAGGGTGACCAGATGATCTACCGTAAAGGGGGGCGTAATCAGATGGCCGGGGGGTACCTCATGGCCGGGTATATTCATAACACGCCGCATGTGTCCTCCATCTCTGATGAAGCCTATGGAGGCCTGTCCTTCAATGGTGTCATTCCGGGTCGTGTGACGGACAGACTGGGAATTTTATATTCCTGGTATCACGTCAGTCATCGGAAAGAGCTTGGGCAGATGTATGCGCGGGATGCCGGTCTTTCTTTGGGCGCTCAGGTTCTGGCACCGCAAACGGACTCTCACGTTATCGAGGCCTATTACGCCATTGATGCTGTTCCCGGTGTGCTGGTTCAGCCTGAATTCCAGTATATGATCCGTCCGGGTGAAACCTCTCGCAGGCCGGATGCCGCGCTGGTCGGGTTGAAAGTGATTGCCAACCTGTAAGGGCTTTTTTAGCGCCTGCTTTTTTTCTGCACGATATGCGCGCCCAGAGATTCCAGCGCCTCCTTTAAGGGACTGTCTTCCATATCCGGCAGATGGCACGGGCGTGTGGCGGCCTTGGGTGTGCGGCGTGCGGTTATGCGCTGCCCGGCGGCCGGGTCCTGCACAAAACGCAAACGCGCCACCAGAGCCTGCCCGCACCATGTGTTGATGCGGGCAATCAGAGCGTCGCTCAGATGCTGGAGTTCCATGGCGACCGGCCCGGCGCAGGCAATGCTCAGGGTGCCGGCAGACAACTTGCGGGGCGTAGTGACGGCAGCATGTGCCGGGCCGACAATATCTGCCCAGTCAGTAAAGAGCTGCACGCCTGCCGGGGAGCGTTTCTTGAACGCCGGGGCTGTAACATTGGGCAGGAGTGCGGCCAGACTGCGGGCCGTCATGGCGCGGCGCGGCGGCGCTGGCGGTGTTTCTGCTTTTTTGGTCGTGGCAGTTTTGCGCCTTGTTGTCTTGCCGGAGGGACTCTCCTTCGTCATAACACTCTCCGTGAAAAAGCCATCCGCCCGATCCCTGCTCGACTGGTATGACAGACATCGCCGCACTCTGCCATGGCGCGCCGAAGTCGATCAGCATGCTGACCCATACCATGTCTGGCTGAGCGAGATCATGCTTCAGCAGACAACGGTCAAGGCTGTTGGTCTATATTACCATCGTTTTCTGGAAAAATTCCCCACCGTGCAGGCTCTGGCGGCGGCGGACCGCGATGATGTGCTCTCCGCATGGGCCGGGCTGGGCTATTACTCCCGCGCCAGAAATCTGCATGCCTGTGCGCAGCAGGTTGTAGCGCTCGGCGGCTTTCCACAGGATGTCGCTGGCCTGCGTGCTCTGCCCGGTGTGGGGGCTTATACAGCGGCGGCTGTCGCAGCCATTGCGTTCGGCGTGCCAGTGGTGCCGGTGGATGGCAATGTGGAGCGCATTACCTCCCGCCTGTTTGCTGTGGAAGAACCGCTACCCGCCGCCCGCAAAACACTGGCGAAGCTGGCTGAAGGGTTGAACGGGTGCCCTGAAGCACAGGCGCGCCCTTCCGATTTTGCACAGGCGTTGTTTGATCTGGGCGCGTCCCTGTGTTCGCCGCGTTCTCCGGCCTGCGGTTTGTGCCCGTGGCGCGAGAATTGTGCCGCGCAAAAAGCCGGTATTGCCGCCACCCTCCCACGCAAGGCCCCCAAGGTGGCGCGGCCCGTGCGCTATGGCGCGCATTTTCTGGCGGTAGATGCAGCGGAGCAGGTCCTGCTGCGGAAAAGGCCGGAAACCGGGCTACTGGCAGCCATGACGGAACTTCCCGGCACGGACTGGCGTTCGGAGCCCTGGTCAGAGGTCGAGGCTCTGGAGCAGGCTCCCTGCAAGGCTCCCTGGCAGGCTGCTGGTGTGGTGCGGCATGTGTTTACACATTTCACGCTTGAGGTCACAGTTTACGCTGCGCGGGTGCAGCATTTTTCCAATCAGGCCGTGCAGTCGGGTTTTCTGGCGCCGGTTGGCAGTGTGGCCGGGCTTTCACTACCCTCCGTCATGCTCAAATGCATAAAACTGGGGCTTAAAGCTCTGTAAGAGGTTTCATGGTCTTCCACCACATTCCCTCCCGTAAACAGCCCAACGGCAAAGCGCGGCATGAAGGCCGTCCGGGTATTCTGCTGCTCAATCTGGGCACGCCTGATGATACGGGGTATCGGGCCGTGCGGCGGTATCTGTCCGAATTCCTCTCTGACCGACGGGTGATTGAAGGCTCTCCGGTGCTCTGGCAGCCCATCCTGCAAGGTGTGGTGCTGACGGTCCGCCCCGGCAAAAGCGGCAAAGCCTATGAGCGCATCTGGGACAAAGAGAAGAATGAAAGCCCGCTGAGGGGCTACACGCGCGGGCAGGCGGAGGGGCTGCACGCCCGGTTTGCTGCTGATAATGTGCCGGTTGCCTGGGCCATGCGCTACGGCACGCCGTCCGTTGAGGCCGGGGTGCGTGAACTGCTGGAACATGGGTGTGACCGTATTCTGGCCGTGCCGCTCTATCCGCAATACAGCGCCACCACCACCGCGACCGCGAATGACCAGCTTTTCCGCGTTCTGATGACGCTGCGCAACCAGCCCGCCATCCGCACGCTGCCAGCGTTCCCGGATGAAGCCACCTATATCGAGGCACTGGCCAATTCTGTCCGCAAGACGATGGCGACACTGGATACTCCGCCGCAAATGCTGGTGGCGTCGTTCCACGGTCTGCCTCAGGAGTATGTGGATAAAGGGGATTCCTACCTTGCGGACTGCCAGCGCACTGTAAAAGCTCTGCGTGAAGCATTGGGAATGGACGAGGCGACACTGCCGCTCACCTTCCAGTCCCGCTTTGGTCCCACCAAATGGCTGGAACCCTACACTGCACCATTTATTGCAGGCCTGCCGGAAAAAGACGTGAAGCGCATTGCCGTTATCACGCCGGGCTTCATGACGGACTGTATTGAAACGCTGGATGAAATTGGCAACGAGGTCTGTGAAGACTTCATCAAGGCAGGAGGGGAAGAATTTACCCTCATTCCCTGCCTGAATGACAGTGTGGAAGCCATTGATGTGCTGGAACAGCTCACCCGGCAGGAACTGGCTGGTTGGTTATAAGGCGCTGCTGAATACCTCGTCAGGGCTGTAAGGCGATCTTAAAGTGTCTGACGCGGCGGCTTGATAACGGGCCGGTCTGTTTTCACGGGATACAGGCACGGCTCACTGGCCGCACAGCGCCAGCATTCCGGCTTGCGGGCTTTACACACGTAGCGGCCCTGCAGGATCATCCAGTGGTGGGAATCACGGATCATCTCTTTGGGGATGCGCCGTTCAAGTGCGGCTTCCACCGCTTCCACTGTCTTGCCACGCCCTAATCCCGTGCGGTTAGCCAGCCGGAACACATGCGTATCCACCGGCACAGTGGGCTGATGGAAAGCGACATTCAGCACTACATTGGCGGTTTTGCGGCCCACCCCGGCCAGCGCTTCCAGCTCTTCCCGCGTACCGGGAACCTCGCCTTTGTGGCGTTCTATGAGTTGGCGAGAGAGTTCCACTACATTTTTTGCCTTGTTGCGCCACAGGCCGATCGTGCGGATCAGTTCCCCCACGCCGTCTTCTCCCAGTGCCACCATGGCCGCCGGATTGGGGGCGGCGGCAAACAGGGCCGGGGTTACGCGGTTGACGGAGGCATCGGTCGCCTGTGCAGAGAGCACCACGGCAATCAGCAGCGTGAACGGCGTGCTGTAATGCAGCTCCGTTTCCGCATCCGGCCAGGCACGCTCAAGGTCCGTCAGAAACTGCGCAATTTCCGGCCGCGTCATGTCACGCGGGGCTGTGGCTTTGCTGTCTGCGGCGGCGGCAGGCTTTGCGGCCTTTGCTGTTTTGCGTCCGGCAGCGGGGGATTTGGAAGGGTGAGCCTCTGCCTTGGCAGGGGTGCGTGTCTGTCTGGCCATGCGTAAACTCTACCGCGTGCGGGGCGTTGGCGTCTATCTCCGGTCGGCCAGAACAGAGCGGCGGTTAGTGCCGGAATGTTTGCTAAATATGAGGCCGCACGATACAGACACAAAACCAGACCTCAGCCGAGGTTCGCTGTTTTCTCCCTTTTTTCGGATTGTTCTGATGAGTACCTCCTCTTCCGATACGGGTCGTGCCGTACGGGGGCCAAACCTGTTTGTTGATGTTCTGAAGTTTGTCATGCGGCGTTGGATGGAGTTTCCCCGCCCGCTGACAGTCACAGTCGCCGGGGTCATGTTTGCGACCCTGCTGGATGTGCTGATGCCAGTTCTGGCGGGCCGTCTGGTGACCGATGTTGCGCAGCCTGCGGCTGAGTCCGGCCTGATCCGGGATGCCTTGTGGATGCTGGCTGGCATGGCCGCCTGTGGCGTGGGCAATGTTCTGGGCAAGCGCGCGGCGTATCTGGGCATTACGCATCTGAGCACACAGGTCATGCAGAAAATTGTCGGGCAGGCCTTTGCGCATGTGCAGCGGCTCTCCACGGACTGGCATGCCAATACCTTTGCCGGTTCCACCGTGCGGCGGCTGACGCGCGGCATGTGGGCCGTGGATATGCTTGATGACACGCTGCTGCTGATGCTCATCCCGGAAGCCTGCCTGCTGGTGCTCACCACACTGGTGCTGGCATGGCACTGGCTGCTTATGGGTGTGCTGCTGGGCGTGTTATCCGCAGTGTTTATCACGTGCTCGTGCCTGCTCACACTGCGCTATGTGGCTCCTTCTGCCCGGCAGGCCAACCAGTGGGACAGCAAGATGGGTGCCGCGTTAGCAGATTCCATCACCTGCAACGCCGTGGTGAAAGCCTTTGGTGCGGAGGAGCGGGAAGAAGCACGGCTGATGCAGGTTGTGTCTGAATGGAAGAAGCAGACCTGCCACACATGGACGCGCGGCACCAACAGCGCCAGCATCCAGAACCTGATGGTCACGGCCATGCGGGTTATCCTGTCCGGTGCGGCGGTCTGGCTGTGGCTGGATGGCAAGGCGGGGCCGGGGGATCTGGCTTATGTGCTGACCATGACGTTTCTGGTGCAGGGCTATTTGCGCGACATTGGCCAGCAGGTGTCCGTGGTGCAGCGCTCTGTGAATGAAATGGAAGAGCTGATTGAGCTGTGGCGGACTGAACCCGGTGTGAAAGATCTGCCCGTTGTGCAGCCTTTTACTATTCGGGAAGGGGAAATCCGGTTCGAGCATGTATCCTTCCAGTATCCCGGTCAGACACGGCCCATATTTACAGACCTCAGCCTGACGATTGCGCCCGGCAGCCGCGTGGGTCTGGTAGGGCCGTCCGGTTCGGGTAAATCCACCTTCACCAAGCTGTTGCAGCGGCTTTATCCGCTCAATGGCGGTCAGATTCTGATTGATGGCGTGGATATCGCCACGGTCAGCCAGTCCCGCCTGCGGTCGCAAATTGCCATTGTGCAGCAGGAGCCCACCTTGTTCCACCGCAGTCTGGCGGACAATATTGCCTATGGCCGCCCGGATGCCACGCAGGCGGAAATTGAAGAAGCCGCCCGGCTGGCCAACGCGTCAGACTTTATTGCGCGCCTGCCGGATGGGTATCAGACGCTGGTAGGGGAACGGGGTGTGAAGCTCTCTGGCGGTGAGCGCCAGCGTGTTGCCATTGCTCGTGCTTTTCTGGCGGACAACCCCATTCTGGTGCTGGATGAAGCCACGGCCAGCCTTGATTCAGAATCTGAATCTCTGGTGCAGGACGCCATGCAGCGGCTGATGGAAGGCCGCACTGTGATTGTGATTGCGCACCGTCTGGCCACAGTGGTGGATCTGGACCGCATTCTGGTATTTGAGCGCGGGGAGGTGGTGGAAGACGCCCCCCATGCGGAACTGGTGCAGAAGCCGGGTGGCCTTTATCGCAGGCTCTATAATCTTCAGTCTTTGTAATAGAAACTTTCCGGAGCAAGGGGCGTTGTCTCCTCGCTCTGGTTTGCCTCGCGTAAGAGCAGGGAAGGTGCGGCCTTGTGGTGGCACCCTGTTGCAGGATCACCACACCTCCTAATAATACGAGACAATTCGCACCAACCCTAATTGCACATTAATAAGAGTGTTATACATAAACACGCAATATGTGTGTTTATTAAGCATGTGCTTGGGAGCGTTCTGCTGTGCGCAAAGGTTTTTCGTCAGACACTATCATTCGGGTCCGTTCAGCACAGGGGCACGCACCGGGCTGCGGTCGGGGTTTTTCCTCCGCGTTGCTGGCTGCCACCCTGTTGTCCGGTTTTGCCGGAGGGGAGGCTTTTGCGGCGGAGGGACAAAAGCCCGGCACAGCCGTAAAGCACACAGCTCACTCTGTGCCCCATAAAGCTGCGGGGCAGGCTGTTCGTCCGGCAGCGGTGCGTCCGGTCTCCGGCACGGCGGCTTCTGGCACAACCGCCGCTCCTGCCACGCTGACGCCCCAGCAGGTGCGCACGCTGCGGGGGACGGTTGCGGCTCCCGGGCCGGTTGTGGCCGAGGGTGAAGAGTCCGTGATTGTCACCGGCACGCGTGAGACGGGCCGTAAGGCGCGTGAAAGTCTTTCCCCCATTGATGTCGTCTCCGCCAAACAGCTCAGCCAGACTGGCCAGCCCAACCTGCGGGAAGCGCTGGCCCAGCTTCTGCCGTCTCTCACCATGCCGACCGGCGGGTTTGATAGTGGCGCGCTGACAGATTCCATCAGCCTGCGCGGCCTGAACCCGAATGAAACACTGGTTCTGGTGGACGGAAAGCGCCGCCATACCACAGCCAATATCTATGCTGACCCCGGCCCGCAGCAGGGCTCCACGG
Organism: Acetobacter malorum; assembly: GCF_001580615.1. Taxonomy (GTDB): domain Bacteria; phylum Pseudomonadota; class Alphaproteobacteria; order Acetobacterales; family Acetobacteraceae; genus Acetobacter; species Acetobacter malorum. Next base: position 12,550 of record NZ_LHZC01000041.1, on the reverse strand, counting down.
CTGTTGACATCGACATGCTCCCTATGGCTGCCATCGACCATGTGGAAGTGCTGCGGGACGGGGCTTCCGCCCAGTATGGGTCAGATGCCGTGGCGGGCGTGGTGAACATCATCCTCAAAAAGCAGGATCACGGTTTTCACGCACAATCCATTTCCGGCATTACCGCCGCCAAGGATGGCTTCCAGCAGGGCGTGTATCTGGATGGTGGCGCACAGCTCGGCAGCCGTGGCTTTGTGCATGTGAGTGGTGATTTTTTCCATACTGACCACACCTATCGCAGTGCCCCGGATGCCCGCACAGGCAAAAAAGACAATAACGTGCTGGGCCAGCCGGAACAGACGCGTGAGAGCGTTGCCATCAAGGCCGGGTATGATCTGACGGATAGCATCCAGCTTTACGGCACGGGCACGTATGCGCACCGGCATGCGGAATCCTACCAGAACTATCGCCTGCCCAGCTCCCTTGCCAACTATCCCGGTTATGCGGCCATCTATCCGGGTGGCTACTCGCCGCTGGAAACGATCGAAGAGAATGATTTCGAGCTGACTGCCGGTGTTAAGGGAAAACTCGCTGGCTGGAACTGGGATCTTTCCACAGTCTACGGGCGCGATTTCGACAATATCGGTCTGGCGAATTCCGCCAACCTTGCCATTGAGAAAGACACAGGCCGTACGCCAACGCATTTTGACGTGCAGGGCTTTAACAATTCCCAGTGGAGCAACAGTTTCGATCTCTCGCGCAAATTCCATTTTTCCGGCTGGCCGCATGATATCAACGTGGCCGGAGGGGCGTCCTACCGTTACGAAAGCTATTCCATTGGCACAGGGGATGCAGATTCCCTGTATGGAAGCGGGTCTGATGCCATGTCGGGCACCAACCCTGGCAATGCCGGTAACTTTAGCCGGGATGTTGTGGCGGGATATGTGGATGTTGCCACAAACCTGACGCGCCACTGGCAGCTCGATCTTGCAGGCCGGTACGAGCATTATACGGATGTAGGGGATACGGAAACCGGTAAGGTCTCCACGCGCTATGAGGTTTCTCCCCGTCTTGCGTTCCGGGCAACCATCTCCACCGGGTTCCATGCGCCTACGCTTGCGCAGGAACATTACAGCGCACTGGCTATTTCTCCTACGGCGGCACGCGGCCTGATTGCTGTGAACTCCCCGGGGGCACTGGCCAATGGTTCCTCTCCGCTTAAACCGGAGCGTTCAACCAATGTCAGCGGCGGGATTGTCATGGAGCCGTTCCGCAAACTGCATGTGACGGTCGATGTGTATCAGATCAACCTGCGCGACCAGATCATGCCCGGTGGGCAGGTATATGGTGCGCAGGCGGCTTCGGCCCTGACCATGAATGGCTTTGCCTTGCCGAGTGATGTGGGTTCATGGACTCCAGCCTCTCTCTCCACCCACTGGTTTGCCAACGTGGCCAGCACCCGCACACAGGGGTTGGACCTGACGGCAACCTACCCCACCCAGTTGGGCACTATTGGGCGTATTGACTGGGATGTTGCGATCAACCTCAACCGTACGCGCCTGTCCCATCAGGGGACAGATGCGCAGGGAAATCCGTTGTTGAATGCGCAGAGTATTGCGTATCTCACCACAGCCTATCCGCGCAGCAAGATGATTTTTGGCGGTCGCTTTACCAGCGGGAAATGGACGGTGGGCGTGCATGAAATCCGGTACGGCCAGACCACCTCTCAGCTTACCTATTACGGGGGTGCGGGGAACACAGGGTCTCTGTCCAGCACGCAGTTCAGAGAATTCCATAATACGCCGAAGTTTATCACCAATCTTGAAGTCACCTACCGCGTGCACCCCAGACTGGCGCTCACACTGGGCGGTAATAACCTGTTTGATGCCCGCCCCAGCCGGGTGCCGGATAACAACCGCTATCTGGGCGCGCCGCAATATTACATGAGCACGTCCCAGCTTGGTATGAATGGCGGGTTTTATTATCTGCGGGGTGATATCAACTTCTGATCTCAAAAGGATCAGACTGCTTGAAGGGTCTGATCAAATCAGGATGATTTTTGAGTATGCTGCAAGTTTGTCTGGCAGGCTTGCAGCGGATGCCCTGAGAAAGTCGGACATTTAAATTTCTTATAAAAAACGCCTGTGTGCATGGACTTGTTTCCATAGCGCACAGGCGTTTTTTTATTCAGCCTATGCTGGCGAGAGCCTCAAACATGCGGGCAATGGCTTCTGCGCCGGGGTCAGGGATGTTGGCCAGTTTGGCGTCCGGCACATAAGAGGCGCGGCCTGCGTTAGCGTGGGTCATGCGTTTGGTGGCGTCCGCACCATCACGCGCCGCCTGTGCGGCGTCTGCCAGTGCGCCACCAGCAGCCAGAACTGTAAAGGCCGGGTGGAGGGCATCAATCATAGTGCGGTCACCCGGCTTGGCGCCGCCATGCTTTTGCATGGTGGTCAGGCCTTCTACTAACGCCTTGGCCCATGTGTCCGTGCTGCGACCGGCGGCGGAGAACATGATGGAGAGCAGCACGCCGCTGGACCCACCGGCATGTCGGGCCAGAATGGCGCCGAAGGTGGCAAAAAGCTCCTGCGGGTTTGCCAGTGGTAGGCGATCAACCGTTTTCAGAATCTCCTGCGCGCCTTCCGCAAAGGTGGACCCCGCATCCCCGTCTCCAATCTGAGCATCCAGAGCGTTCAGGGCTTCTGCATTGCCAATCAGCGTTTTGGCAGCGTGCCGGATCAGCGCTTCAACTTTGGGGGACGCAGAGGGCGGGAAACGGAATGTTTCGGGCAGGGTGGGCAGAGGGCGCACGGTGGGGGCTGCAAACGGGGCAGCGCCCGGCCATGCCCACGGTTCCACTGGTGCATTCAGGGCGTCATGGATTTCTGCGCTCAGCGGAATGGCTGTCAGGGAGAAGCCGTTCATGTCCAGCGCCGTCATCATCGGGGCCGGGCCAATAATCAGATCCGTGTTTTTGGCCAGATCGGTTTTGGCAAAGGCGTTGAGCAGCAACGTCATTTCAATGGGAGGCACTGTGCCCAGCATGTTTAGCAGCAGAGCATAGCGTTCATGTTTGCCGGAGGCATTTTTGGCGGGCAGGGCTTGGGCGAGTGTGTCGGCAGCCAGCGCCATCAGTGTGTCCGCCTGCGCCAGTTCAATCTGCTGCGCGCCCGGTTCCCCGTGGATGCCTAAACCCAGTTCAGCCTGCTGCGCTGTCAGCCGGGTGGTGTGGGTTGGGTCATAGGCGTTGCAGTCTGTCAGCGAGAGGCCGATGGAGGAAATCTGTGCAGCGGCAGCGCGGGCGCGCTCAGCCACCCGGGCCAGCGGTTCACCCTGACTTGCGGCATAGCCTGCAATTTTATGCACAAGAACCGTACCTGCCAGACCGCGGGCAAAGCGGTTATCGGGCAGGGCAATATCATCCCCCACCACAACGGTTTCGACCTGATACCCCATGCTGCGGGCCTGCTCGGCGGCCAGCGCAAAATTCAGACGGTCCCCGGTATAGCTTTTAATGACCAGCAGGCAGCCTGCTTTGCCAGTCACGGCCAGAATGCCCGCCAGAATGGCGTCCACGCTGGGGGAGGCGAAGAGTGAACCGCACACGGCGGCATCCAGCATACCAGCACCCACAAACCCGGCATGGGTTGGCTCATGCCCGGCTCCGCCGCCGGAAATAACGGCGACATGTTCAGGGTTGCGCTCTTTTCTTAGCACCACGCGAATATCGGGATACCCGTCCAGCCGGCACAAATGCTGGCCCATGGAGGAGCGGAGCAGGCCACCCAGAGAGTCTGTTACAAGTGTTTCGCGTGTGTTGAAAAAACGCTTCATAGAAAACCGGTCCTGCCACTGTGCCAAAAAACAAGAATTAAAATTCTAATCCTTTGAAATTTTTTTGGAAGGCAAGTGCTGGTGATTTTTCAGATTTATGATTTTTCCAAGACTTGGAGTGCAATATAGGGCGCGATGGAATGCATCTTTTTGTAGGTGAATATTTTAGGAGATTTTCGATTAATGTAAGGAATTCGATAAAAAACCAGATTTTAAAAAAAATTGGAAATTTAAGACAGTGACGATTGTTTTTGTTCATTACTGTCAGGCCTCCCCCTCTGCGCAGTTCGCAAAGGGGGAGGGGGAAAGAAGAACCTTATTCCGCAGGCACGTAGACGGTGCCACCAGCTTTACGGAATTCTTCGTTTTTCTGCTCAATGCCAGCCATACGGGCGGCATCTTCCTTCAGATCCTGACTGATCCGCATGGAGCAGAATTTCGGGCCACACATGGAGCAGAAATGTGCGGCTTTATGGGCTTCCTTCGGCATGGTTTCATCATGATACGCACAGGCCGTATCCGGATCGAGTGACAGGTTGAACTGATCCTGCCAGCGGAAGGAGAACCGTGCGCGGCTGAGCGCATCATCCCGCAGTTTTGCCGCCGGGTGGCCTTTCGCAAGGTCTGCCGCATGGGCGGCAATGCGGTAGGTAATCACACCGGTTTTCACATCATTGCGGTCTGGCAGGCCCAGATGCTCCTTGGGTGTCACGTAGCAGAGCATGGCCGTGCCAAACCAGCCGATCATGGCCGCACCAATCGCTGAGGTAATGTGGTCATACCCCGGTGCGATATCGGTCGTCAGCGGGCCAAGCGTGTAGAACGGGGCTTCGCCACAGTCGCGCAGCTGCTTGTCCATGTTCTCTTTGATCTTGTGCATGGGCACATGGCCCGGCCCTTCGATCATCACCTGACAGCCCTTGGCCCAGGCAATCTGGGTCAGTTCACCCAGTGTTTCCAGCTCGGCAAACTGTGCGGCATCATTGGCGTCGGCAATGCTGCCGGGGCGCAGGCCATCGCCCAGAGAGAAGGAGACATCATAAGCGCGCATGATGTCGCAAATCTCTTCAAAATGCTCATACAGGAAGCTCTCGCGGTGGCCGTTCAGGCACCAGCTGGCCATGATGGAGCCGCCACGGGAGACAATGCCGGTCACGCGGTTTGCGGTCAGCGGCACATGCTGGAGGCGCACGCCGGCATGGATGGTGAAGTAATCCACACCCTGTTCCGCCTGCTCAATCAGCGTATCGCGGAAGACTTCCCAGCTCAGTTTGCTGACTTCACCGCCAACTTTCTCAAGAGCCTGATAAAGCGGCACAGTGCCGATGGGGGTGGGGGAGTTCCGCAGAATCCAGTCACGGATATTGTGAATGTTACGGCCTGTGGAAAGATCCATCACCGTATCTGCACCCCAGCGGATGGACCAGACCAGCTTTTCCACTTCTTCCGCTGCGGAGGACGTCACCGCAGAGTTGCCGATGTTGGCATTCACTTTCACAAGGAAGTTGCGGCCAATAATCACCGGCTCAAGTTCCGGGTGGTTGATGTTAGCCGGAATAATGGCGCGGCCACGGGCGATTTCTTCCCGCACAAATTCCGGGGTGACAAACGTCGGAATAGCGGCATCAAAGGAGTTGCCATCCGCAAGGCGGGCAGCCGCATCGTCAGCCGCTTTCTGGCGGCCCAGATTTTCACGGTGCGCCACATAAATCATCTCTTCCGTGATGATCCCGGCTTTTGCGAATTCATACTGCGTGACGGGCTTGCCTGCCTGCCCCTGCAGCACAGTGTGCGGAGCCGGACAGGGCGCGACGAGCTGTTCGCCCTGTGCGTTGCCATTGTCTTCCGGCTTAACCGCACGCGGGGTGGCCTGCACCAGGTTGCGTTTGGCCAGCCAGGCTGCGCGGGGTTTGGGCAGGCCGGTGCGGACGTCAATCTGCTCGGCATCATCCGTGTAGGGGCCGGATGTATCATACACGCGCAGCGGTGGCTCGTTAGCGGACGGGTCCAGCATGATTTCACGGAACGGCACGCGGATGTCCGGGCGTCCTTCCGGGCTGGAGTAGACTTTTCTGGAGCCGCGAATAGGGCCGGTTGTCACCTGGCCGGGGGCCGGTGCAGCGGTATTCGCAGGTTTCGGGTTACCCGTGACGGCCTGTGTGGCGGTCTTGAGGGTGTCAGTTTGGGTCACAGCGTTCTCCTCTGACCAGAGGAGGACAGAGGCCGGAAGGGGGGCTGCTGCAGGGGGCGCGCTTTACGGTCCTTGAGCGGCAGCATCTTCTGGCACCAGTCCCTCCGCCGGTATAATCCGGATCAGGTTCCCCACCAGTGCAGTATGCTTCTGGTGGCAGGGTCACCACGCGTTGCCCTTGCGGGACACAGTGGACTCTCAGTTCCTTGTCGGAACCCCCCTTGGTCTATGGTCTGGAGCAGATAGCGTTCCGGGTGTGTCTGTCAAGAAAAAACCGGGTGTGGTGAGGCGTTTTGCCGGGCACGAACCGCGTTATGCTGCGTTGAATACGGGCGATCTCAGATCCTCGAAATTCCCCGGTTTGCGAGGGGCTTCAAAAGACCTGATTTTCTGCATGAGAATAAAAAATTTCATTTTCGATGCAACCGTTACAAAAGTGTGGTATTAAGAAGGCATGCAAGCAGAAAGAAACAAAGCTCAGGAAGCAATCGCGAACGTCGAAATCTCCCCACATGCTCACCGTGTCTTATGGATAGCTGCAATTGTTGCTGCCATATGCGGTGGTCTTTATGGATATGATACGGGTATTATTTCCGGCGCTCTTCTTCTTATTACAAAAGACTTTCACCTGACTTCCGGTCAGGAAGAAATGGTAACCTCCGCCATTCTTGTCGGGGCCGTTGTGGGCGCACTTTGCGTCTCGTGGCTGTCCGAAAAGTTTGGGCGGCGTAATTCCGTTATGGTCGTGACAGGTGTGTTTGTGGTGGGTGCTGTCGCCTGCTCCCGCGCACCGGATGTGACCACTCTGATTATTGCCCGTGTTTTTCTCGGGCTTGCCGTAGGCGGTGCCACGCAGGTGGTGCCAACCTATATCTCGGAACTGGCACCAGCCAGTAAACGCGGCAATCTGGTCACCATGTTTAACGTCGCCATTGGTGTTGGTATTTTTCTCGCCAACCTCGTCGGTTTTACCATGCGCGATGCATGGGGCTGGCGGCCGATGATTTCCGTTGCGGCGCTGCCGGCAGCGTTTGTATTTGTGTGCATGTTCTTCCTGCCCAAAAGCCCGCGCTGGGCTGCGGAAAATGAAGGACTGGCGTCGGCTGTTGAGCATCTCAGCCGCGTGCGGACTTCCCGCAAGGCCATCCGTCGTGAAATCCGGGAAATTCATGAAAATGCCTCAGGCATTGATGACGACGAGCGCGGCTGGAAAGGCCTGATGCTCCCCTGGGCGCGTCCGGCTGTTATTGCTGCTCTGGGCATTGCCTTCTTCACGCAGGCCGGTGGTCTGGAGATGATGATTTACTACGCCCCGACCTTCCTGTCGGATGCCGGCTTTGGAAGCTCTGCGGCTCTTCTGGCCAGTCTTGGTATTTCCATCGTCTATCTGGTCATGACCCTTCTGGGCTGCATTTTTGTGGACCGCATTGGTCGCCGCCGTCTGGTGCTCATCATGGGGCCGGGGTCTGTGCTGAGCCTGATCGGGCTGGGCATCATGTTTGCCATCCACCCGGACAAGGGCAGCGTGGGGAGCTGGGCGATTATCGCATTCCTGCTGCTGTTCATGATGTTCAATGCCGGTGGTATTCAGGTTGTGGGCTGGCTGCTGGGTGCTGAGCTGTTCCCGCTGCCCATGCGTGCCGCAGCAACCAGTGTGCATGCCGCCATGCTGTGGGGGGCCGATCTGCTGGTAACCTCCACCGCGCTGACGCTGGTGCAGATTGTCACGCTGGGTGGCACCATGTGGATTTATGCCGGGGTCAATCTGGCGTCCGTGCTCTTTGTTTACTTCTTTGTGCCCGAAACCGCCGGGGCAACGCTGGAGGATATCGAGATTGCTCTGCGCCGTGGCGAGTTTAAGCCGCGTGTGGGGCAGGACCCGCGTATCCGTTCATACGATGATGAAGAAGACGAAGAAGAAACCGCTCAGGCTCCCTCAGCCGCCTGAGGCACCGGACCCTTATTATAAAGAATGGAAGAAAGGCTCCTTTGGGAGCCTTTCTTTTTATCTCCAGAATGCTGCCCCGCAGGGAATGACAGAATGACCTCTTATAAAGTTCTGATTTGCGACTTTGATGGCACTCTTGCGGACACACGGGCGTCTGTTGCCATTTGTGTTCGTCGGACGCTGGAAGAGCTTTGCGGTGCGTCAGCAGCTTTAGGGGATGGGGAAATCGAGGCTGTGCTGGCACGTGGGGCCACGCTGAGGGGCACGTTTGAGCAGTTTATCGGGCAGCTTGTATCGGGCCAGTCCGTAACCGTGGACGCATGTGTGGCGCGTTACCGGCAGCATTATGCGGCAGAAGGATTGCGGTGGACCACGCTCTTCCCGGGTGTCCGGGCGTCTCTGGCTTATGCCCGCTCTGTTGGCGTGAAGCTGGCGATTGTCAGCAACAAGGGAGAGGCTGCTTTACAGGCCGCCCTGAAGCATTTTGATCTTTCCGGGTATTTCGATCTTGTGTTGGGAGAACAGCCAGACCTGCCGCCCAAACCTGCGCCAGATCTGTTTGAGCAGCGTATTCTCCCATTTTTTGCCTCAGCAAACCGCGCAGAGATGCTGTTTGTAGGCGATACATCTGCCGATCTGCTCTTTGCCCGGAATTGCGGCATTGATGCCTGCTGGGTGACGTATGGGCATGGCAAGCCTGACGCCTGCCGTGCCCTGAAGCCACGGTATGAAATAGAGACTTTTCAGGCGTTGGAGGGGTGTTTCCCAGCCCGTTCTCAGCGGAAAACCAGCCCGCCATCAATCATTACGGATTGGCCCGTCATGTAGTCTGCATCTGCACTGGCCAGATAGGAGACAAAGCCAGCTACATCGTCCGGTGTTTCAACCCGGCCCAGAGCGATGCCTTCCACGTATTTTTTGTAGGTTGCGCCAATTTCGGCTCCGGTCGTCTCGGCCATGCGGCGGTCGATCTCAGTCCACATATCCGTGCCCACAACGCCGGGACAGTAGGCGTTAACGGTAATGCCGAAGGAGGCCAGCTCCTTGGCGGCGGCCTGCGTGAGCGCCCGCACGGCAAATTTGGTGGAGGAGTAGATGCCAAGAAACGCGTAGCCTTCATGCCCTGCAATGGAGCAGGCATTGATAATCTTGCCCTTGCTCTTCTGGGCTTTAAACGCCTGAGCCGCGGCCTGAATGCCCCACAGCGTGCCCTGCACATTGATGCGGTAAATGGTCTCCACTTCCTCGGGTGTCGCGTCCAGCACGGAGCCGACATGCGCGATACCGGCATTGTTGACCATGATATCCACATGCCCGAACGCTTTGCCGGCTTCCTGCACGACAGCAAAAACCTGATCGCGCTGGCTGATATCAGCTGTCTGCACGAGGGCTTTGCCGCCAAGCGCCTCAATTTCCGCAGCGACGGCAGCCAGCTTGTCTTTTTTGAGGTCCGTCAGCACCACGGCCGCGCCGTCACGCGCCAGACGCAGGGCAATGCCCCGCCCGATTCCCTGAGCAGCGCCAGTGACAATGGCGGTTTTTCCGGCAAGTTTTTCTGAAAGAGACATCGCGAGATCTTCCTCTTGAAGCGCATTGTGCGCAGAACCCCACGCTGGAAAAACCAGCGGTCGTAAACAAGGGCAGAGGGAAGGATGTCACGATATTGTGTCCCCGGCCAGCGGCTCCCGTAAGGAGGCACAGGCCGGGGCAGGCGTGCCGTCTTAGTGCGGGCGCGCGGTAAACTGTTCCAGCCAGTGGATGGTGTAATCCCCCTTCTGGAACTCAGGGTCAGCCAGAATGCGGCGGTGCAGCGGAATAACGGTCTTAATACCTTCCACCACAAACTCATCCAGCGCACGGTGCATACGGGCAATGGCCTCGGCCCGTGTGGGGGCGTGGACAATCACCTTGGCAATCATGCTGTCGTAATACGGCGGCACCTTGTAGCCCGTGTAGAGCGCGCTATCGATGCGCACGCCCAGACCACCCGGTGCGTGATACACCGCCACCGTGCCGGGGCAGGGGGCGAAGGTATCCGGGTCTTCCGCGTTGATGCGGCATTCAATGGCATGGCCAGAGAAGGTCACGTCAGACTGCGTGTAGCCCAGCTTTTCACCTGCCGCGATGCGGATCTGCTCACGGACCAGATCAACATCACACACCATTTCCGTCACCGGATGTTCCACCTGCAGGCGGGTGTTCATCTCGATGAAGCAGAACTGGCCGTCCTGATACAGGAATTCCAGCGTGCCTGCGTTGCGGTAGCCCATTTTGGAGAGGGCGTCCGTCACCGTCTTGCCAATGGCGTCCCGCTGCTCTGCTGTAATAGCCGGAGAGCCAGCTTCTTCCAGCAGCTTCTGGTGGCGGCGCTGCAGGGAGCAGTCACGTTCCCCAAAATGCACCACGTTGCTGTAGTTATCGCCCAGAATCTGGAGTTCGATATGCCGGGGCTTATCGAGGTATTTTTCCAGATAGACCGCATCATTGCCAAAGGCTGTGCGGGCTTCCGTGCGGGCCACGCTCCAGGCTTCCTCAATCTCGCTGGCATCATGCGCGACTTTCATGCCGCGCCCGCCACCGCCTGCGGTCGCCTTGATCAGCACCGGATAGCCAACCTGTGCGGCCACGGTCCGGGCTTCGTCCAGGCTCTTCAGCTCACCATCGGAACCGGGGACCAGCGGCACACCCAGCGCTTCCATGGTGGTTTTGGCGGTAATCTTATCGCCCATCATGCGGATATGCTCCGCCGTCGGGCCGATAAAGGTCAGGCCGTGTGCTTCCACCGTTTCCGCAAAATCCGCGTTTTCAGACAGAAAGCCATAGCCGGGGTGAATGGCTTCCGCCCCGGTGATGGTAGCGGCAGACAGAATGGCGGCCACGTTCAGGTAGGAATCCCGCGCGGCAGGCGGCCCGATGCACACGGCTTCATCCGCCAGACGCACATGCATGGCGTCTTCATCCGCTGTGGAATGAACCGCTACGGTCTTGATGCCCAGTTCCCGGCAGGCGCGCAGGACACGAAGGGCAATCTCGCCGCGATTGGCGATGAGGATTTTGGAAAACATCACTCGATAATGGCGAGCGGCTGGCCAAATTCCACCGGGTCACCAGAGGTGACGAGCAGGGTTTTCACCGTGCCGGCTTTGGGGGCTTTGATCTGGTTGAAGGTCTTCATCGCTTCAATCAGCAGCAGGGTCTGGCCAGCGCTGACAATCTGTCCTTCGCTGACAAACGGCGGAGAGGACGGGTCCGGCGTGAGATACGCCACACCCACCATCGGGCTGTTAACAGCACCCGGATGGCGGGAGAGGTCCGCAGGGGCTGCCGGCACGGGGGCGGCAGGTGCTGCCACCGGAGCCGGAGCAGGGGCTGCAACAGCCGCCGGAGCCGTAGCCTGCACCGTTGCGGGGGCACGGGCCACCCGGATGCGGCTGTCTTTCTCCGAGACCTCGATTTCAGTCAGTCCGGTGTCGGTCAGAATTTCGGCCAATGCCCGAATGGCATCTGCGTCCACGAGCAATCCGCTCATTGGTCATCCTCATCTAGAATAAGATCTGTCATTGCCTGCAATGCCAGAGAATACCCCGCCACGCCTAGCCCACAGATCACGCCAACAGCGGCGCGGGAGACATAAGACATGTGACGGAACGGCTCACGACGGTGAATGTTGGAGATATGCACCTCGATCACGGGCAGGTCCGTGGCCAGCAGTGCATCCAGCAAAGCCACAGAGGTGTGGCTGTATCCCGCCGGGTTGATGATGATGCCGCGCGCACGCTTGCGGCATTCCTGCACCCAGGAAATCAGCTCCCCTTCAATGTTCGTCTGACGGAAGTCGATGGCCAGATCCAGCTTGTCGGCTGTCTGAATGCAGATCTGCTCCACATCATCCAGGGTGGCGCGGCCATAAATTTCAGGCTGGCGCTGGCCAAGCATGTTCAGGTTCGGGCCGTTAAACACAGCGATGAGGGGTCTTTCCATAGTGCTCCGGGCCGTAGCACGATGCCGGACAGCATCCAAGAGAAGAGATGCCCTGCACCCCTAAATCCTGATTAAAAACCTGTCGGCCCGGCTCCCTCTGTCTGCGGAAGCGGGGAGAATTGGGCACAGGCATGCCATGTTTTTGCCATTCGGGCAGGGCATGCACGGGGAGAACCAAAAGGTTTGCGGGGCAGAAAGCGGTTGCTTTTTACCCCTGGCACCGGCTTTATTGGCCGGGATTAATGGAAAACGGAGTAAACAAGCGGATGTCAGCCCTGCGCCGGGCACTTCTGGGAAGTGTGTTTGTTATGGCCTCCATGGCCTCTGTCTCCGCTGCCAAGGCAGCTGATGAAGGACAGGGGACGACCAGCTGGGCCGACTCCGTTCAGCGCGCTCTTGCCGCGCGGGAGGAGCAGGATCCGACGTTCAGCACTCCGGAAACCGGGCGGACTGCGCACGCGCACCGTTTTCAGAAAGGCATGGCCAGCTGGTATGGCGGGCGTTTCCATAACCGCCGCACCTCTTCAGGCGCTTTGTTCAACAAGGCCAGCCTGACCGCAGCGCACCCCACAGCCCCCCTCGGCAGCAAGTTGCTGGTGACGTCTGAAGAGACGGGC
>NZ_LHZC01000039.1 GCF_001580615.1 Acetobacter malorum | reverse complement strand
TTGTGCCGTGTGCATACCGCCCCGCTCCCCGTGCATACCTTATCCGGGTATTTTTTTACTTGGTTTTACTTTGTCAACCTTTTTCTTTACTTCATGCAGTATTTTTTTACTTGCTCTATACTTTATCTATACTATGTCAAGCTAATTCGTAAAATATACCCAACCTGAAATAAATTACCCGAAATATATTTTATATACCCAGATATGCAGTTTTATCATGGGTATTTTTTTATCGCGTGTTGGGTATTTTTTCTTGCGCTCTCGTTTTTTCTTGGGTATTTTTATTCATGCAGGCACCACCGCCTGCTCGCAGGACTTCCACACTGCGGCAACCAACATCAAGGAACTGCTTCCATGATTAACTCTACCCACGGTCACACAGACCGCCAGCCCTTCATTACAGCCTCCGATCTTCCGGAGATAGGGCGCTTTCTCGGTGAGGCCATTGCATTCAGCGCGTTCGCTCTGGGCTTCCTGTTCTGGGTCATTGTCGTCGTCTAACTCCAACGCCCCCTCCCTGCGGAGGGGGAACCCCTTGAAAGCATTGGACAGGTCAGCACAAGCCATGACAACAAGCTCACACACGAAACCAAACATCCCTACGAACCTGTTTATCGGCACGTTCAGCACAGGGGTATTCTATGCAGACAAAAACAGAACCGCGCACGGGGATTACGCTCGATGCGGAGCCATCTACTTCAGCGATCTCCGCATAGAGATCGAACCTGACTGCCCGAACAGCCTCCGTCAGATCATCACTGAGCACGCACAGAGCATTCAGGCGCGAGCAGGCCAGCAGTACCAGATTTCTAGCTCTGGACAGACGGTGACGCTAGGCTATGGCCTAAAGTGATTGAGAGGGAAGAAGTAACGATGGAACACATTCTTTTTGGGGGATGCGGAGCATTGTTAGCCGCAGGGGTCTTGGTGATCCGCGCCGGAATTATTCGTGGAGACAGGCAAATAAGGCTGAATGGTATGACCATGTTGGCGGCATCTGGTCTTTCCTTCGCTGGCGGCCTCGTCGTCCTACTGGCGGAATGACTGATCTTTTAGGTAATATCTTTACCCGCCATTAAGAGTTTGTTCCCATCAGAACAAATCATTAACAGCGGGTTAATTTTGCAAACTGCCATGTTTGAGACAGGGCAGCATCAAAGCAGGGTAAGGCATCTCCACATGGGGCAAGCAAACCTTCGCTCTGCAAGAACGCAACCACTTCCGCCTTAACCATCACACATGCCGCAAGAAGGCTCCATGCCTCTCCCGTGCGGATCAGGCGGTCTCCGGCCTCAAGCCGATCCAGAAGCATCCTATGCTCTTTTCTGAGCACATCCTTCCCGGTCGTCATAGTCTGGTCAGACCCACACGACAATTTCCATATATCGCCGTCGATAAGGCGGCTCAATTTCACCCCTTTCTAACGCCAGCACGACCTCATCGGGCTGACCAGTTAAATCAAACCCGGCCCAAACACCGTTGCCATCATCATATATTCCTTGCGAAACATAGAATTGATCGCAGCCTTTTTCTTTTAATTGCTTGGCAATAATAGACCATTGCACCTTATCAAGTTCTTCTGCATCGCCAGAAAAATGCAATGTGTAACTATCCCTGAACTCATTTTTGCCTCTTGCCGCGCTCCACACATTTATACTTGGTGCAGATTCTCTTATTTTTTTTACCAGTACGTCATGAAGCATTTCCAGCTTATCGCCTGCTGCATCTCTCTGCTTACATTCCATTCCCATGTCCTCTCTCCCTTAAAATCCCGGCCCTACATCGTCCGACAATTCAGGATCTTCTTCGTCGAGATCAGTCAGCACCTCATCTCGTCCAACTCTGTCTTTACCTGACAGCTTAATATTGCCCTGCAAAACGGCATTGTCAGTCACCTGAACCGACCCTGATAGCTCAACCTGCCCGCCTATCTCTGGTGAGCCAGTTACGCGCACACTTCCGCTCAACGAGGCATCATCACCGATCCAGCCACCAGAGACATGAACATCGCCACCAATCGTGCAACTATCCTCTGCTCGCGTGCCCTGATCTAGCAGCGCCCTTCCGTACAGTTCGGCTCTACCTCCTAAGACAACACGATCCGCTATGATGGCTTCCTCGTCCATCAATGACTGCCCCCTCGCCAAAGCCTGCCCGTAAGCACAAGACTGACCTTTCATCAGGGCATTCTCGCAGACTAAGGCCAGATCCATCGCAGCGGCGTTGTCTGCTATCCACGCGCCTCCCACATGCGACAAATTACGGTAGCTCTCTACCCAACCGCCAAGCTCTCCGGCCTTAACTGTCTGGCCATCTGCCAATTCAAAGTCACGCACAGCGCGAATACGATAAACAGTCGAGCCTTCATGCTCTTTTTGTTCATCGGTCAGTTCATATTTTGGCTGACCGACAAGCGGATCATCGCTTTTCAGCGTTCTTGCTCTAATCTCTGCTACGCCCTGCGCTTTTGCCAAACAGCCGACCATCGCAGTAACACCGCTACCTGCGTAGTATTGGCTTAAATCGCCATGCAAGCCGTCCACAATAGTATGATCCGCAACAGTAGACTCACCGCCTACAATGGCCCGCCCAAATACTTCTGACTGCCCACTAACCTTTGCATTAAAATTGACATTCGCTCCTGCAAATGCTTTTGCGTCGTCATACAGCCAGCAATCATCATCATGAGACAGGTTCGGAGAGCGTGTGATACGCCCTCCCTCATATTTACCATCTGTCTCAACAAACCCCCCCAGATCGCCAGCCTGTACGTCCGAGAAGGTTCGGAGCGCCCGAATACGAAACAGCTTGGCGCTACCAATCGAGATCTGTTCGTCGGTCAGTTCATACTTAGGATTTGCTTCATAGGCGGGCTTCATTGGATTGTTACCCTCTCATTATTAGGACGCCAGTTCATAATTCCGGCCCACCAACATCAAATTCATCATCAGGCAATTCTAGTAATCCCTCGCCCATATCGTCGTCTGGCATACCGGCATCGCCCATAACGCTCATCAAATCAGCTACCATCAATGGCTTCGCCTCTGGTGCTGGTGCTGGTGCTGGCTCTGGTGCTGGTTGAGGCGCTGATTGCGGCTTTTGCCCCGGCCTCGTGATCTGTTCAGCTTGCGTCATAATAGCTTGGAGATGATCGGGCAGATTGATTTTACGTTTCGGTGATATGCTTTCATCTACCTCTGTTTTGATCGCCTTCGCTAAGAGAGCGTGATCTTCATCAATATCTGCAAATGCTTTCAGAGTTTTATTAAACGCCGCCTGCTGCTCATTGCCAGACTGGCGGGCAGTAGGAGAATCTGACCAGAGCGCCGTCCAGTCCACGCGATGCCCTTGGAGCAAAAGATGCGCAACTTCTTGCGCTATACTGTCATTATTCGATGCCGGTTTTTGCTTCTCAGTGGAAACATCCTCATTCAAGACGACTTTCTCTGAATCGGCTTGAGTGGTTTTGACGGTTTTTTCTGGCTGAATCTCGTTCTCTGGCTGAATTTCTACAGCCTTTTTGAACATGGCAGCACCAGTCTTTAGAATTGTATCATCCAGTGCATTAAGGAACGTCGTGATCCTTGGCCCTCCAGATGACCGATCCTGCCGTAAAGCATCCTCAAAGCCATCGGCAACTGCCCCACGAACGTCAAAGCCGCGCCCGACCGAAGATAGACTCTTTCCGTCGATTTTAAGCCGCTGAAGCACGTCCTGCTCACTTCCCGGCCCGACTATACTCAAAAGCCGATACATCGCTTCTCCGGCCTTCTGCGCCTTCTCTGGCGTCAGATCGGCACTTCGCAGCACCATAGCCTGCTCGCGCATTCTGAAGGCTTCGGCCACGTCAATAACCTTGCCGTCATGAATCAAAGAACTGCCGCCCTGATTTTTAACGGCATTCATGGCGTCAAAAACTTCGTTAGCTGACAACCGATAGTGAGTTACCCACCCTTGCGGATTGGGATCATTCCCATGCAGAACCGGGCGAAGCACGTCCGTTACATCTTTTGGCAATGTCTTTTCATTGAAGAATAAATGATCGCCCAATACTTCGCCACGAGTATAGGCATTCATGTATTCTGGCATTTTTTTTGCCATTTCTTTTGGCATAGATTTAGACGCATCCAGCAATGCGGACGCATACCCCATCATGTCGCGTGGTGTATCACGGTCAGAGGCAGGTGCATGAGCGGTGAGAGTATCCCATATACCGGCCACCATGCTCTTGGCCGTCTGGACTGTTTTCTTGACTGCGGCCTTCGCATCTTCAAGCATTTCCTGCTTGCGCTTTTCCCATGCCGCCGCCAGCTCGTCAGGATCAGGTGACGTTCTGATCGTTTTCTGCCACGCCTTCTGTACATCTTCTTCGGAGGCAGACGCTCCTGCAACCCGTGCGAATGCGGCAAAGTCGGAAAGACGGTTAATCTCGTGAGGCTGCATTCCCCGCCTCTCTGCCGTCCTTAAAATGGCCTCCATCGCAGGAGACAGGGGCACGTCCCCTACTTGCCGAGGGTCATTAACTACTCGATGCTGCACATCAAGCTCGGCTCCAAACCCCATGTTTATTGCCGGGTCTTTGACAGCCCAACGCTCCTTGTCCCGCCGAATTATTTCACCGAGATCGTCCCATGTCAGGAAGGAAGGAGGTGCGACAGGCTTACGCTTACTCAACTGATCGAGATCCACATCAGTCAGCAAGCTCACGCCCCCTACCCTGATCGCAGAAGCCTGTAGCTTGCCATCTTCCTGCAATCCCTTGAGACCACCCAACCGTTGCAAGGCATCATCCAGAGAGCGAGTTTGGTAAACCGTCGCAGAACAGTCACGCCCGGCTGCTTGCGCCACTACCGAATAGATCGGAAGGCCATCGTCACCACGCCAGACATAATCATCTGACGCAGCGGGAATATGACCCGGTAAATCAACGATTGCTCTGTTTTTGGACACACCGTCAATCAGTTTGGTGTAAGGCGTTGTCGCAACCATTTCTGGCTCCCCTGTCCTGTTTTTGAGGTTAATTGAAGAACAATGCCTGATTTTCGCGGGTTGTGGCAACTCTTTGGCGCGACACGGTTACACTTTTAACCTGCACCACATGCCTTTGCTCTTGCTTGGCGGTGCGCTCCGCCTTTTGCTGGATTGCTGTATCCACCAAACCGGCTGGAATTACGTCGGTATATTTATTGACGTAGCCATTAAGGAAGCCATCATAAAAATTACCCGTATTGTATGCCGACAGTGCAGCAAGCAATGCTGCTCGTCCGCCTCCCATCCTGCTCGCCGCTTCCGCATAATCTGCCGCAAGGATTGTCGCTCCCATGTGAATGTTTGAGCAGGGCACAAACGCATCGACAATACTAGCGTGCAATGCCGGAAGATTGGCAGAATTGACCTGCATTAGTCCCATATCAACCGTATATCCACGGCTGATATATCGTTGCGCTATTTGCACAGCCTCCTCAATGTTATGAGGGGCTGCTGGTTGAGTTTTTAAGCCGTTGACATGCACGGCCAACACACTGCCACCAGATTCCTGATCTATGATCGCGGCGGTCGTATCCGGTGCTACAAATACCGCGCAGGCGGCGGCTAACGCGAACCAAGCCATATACGAACTCCGTTCATTTATTGTCACATCCGGGTTTCACCACATCAGTCCAAACAGGCAAACCCGTGTATCCATATACTAGATCGGTTTTTTCATGGCTTATCGTAACAATATCTCCCTCTTTAATAGAGGCATATTCAGCATTTGTAAGGTAAACGCTCTTTACTTCACCGTCCACACGATAGCCCATAACCCAATCTGTAGTTACTGGATCAGTATGAAATAAATCACCTCCACCACCGCTTTTTTGCTGCCAGAGCTTCAATACTGTTCCGCAAACACGAGATGGCTTCTCGTTATCTACAGGAACCTCTGGCTTAAACGTCACGACTAGATACAGTGACCATAAAAAGCCGATAAAAGACACAAGAAGCAGGAACTTATAGATTATATTAACGCCAAAACTCCCCTCCCCATAAACAATGCTATAGAAAACCTTGTAACCGCTTGAGACGAGAACAACCACGGAAATACACAAAGCTAATATTTCCAGAAAATACGTCATCATTATTCTTCATCTCCACATGATTTTCCAAAAACTTCTATGACAACAGAACGAACTTCTCTCAACCTGCTTTCTGTTACGCGAAAACAATTATCGCGCACGTCGTTAGTTATGATTGAAGAACCATCGGCCATTCTTTGAACATGGCGCAGAGAAACATCGAGATTTCGAGCCATCTCGGCTTTCCATGCTTTCCCGAACAGAGCTTGTCCCAATCGAACGAACTGCTCTGTTGTCATGCGCTTCATAAGGGACACTCAGCTACTACCCCACCCGGCTCAAAATGGTATTTCATCATCCAAGTCGTTGCCGCCTGACGGAGCATCCCATCCGCCGTTGCCCGGCTGGTTAGCTCCACCAGAGCGCGCCCCCTGCCCCTGCGGGCTTGCATTGCCACTGCCGTAGCCGCCACCGGGATTGTTCTGGCCTTCACCATCACGCGGACGATCCAACAATTCCAATTCGCCGCGAAAACGATCAATAATCACTTCTGTTGTGTAGCGTTCCTGACCAGACTGATCTGTCCACTTGCGCGTCTGCAAGGAACCCTCAATGTAAACTTTGCGGCCTTTGCGCAAAAATCTCTCTGCCACGTCAGCCAGACGGTCGTTGAAAATAACAACACGATGCCATTCCGTGCGCTCGCGGCGTTCGCCTGACTGACGGTCATTCCATGTGTCGCTGGTCGCCACGTTAAAGGAGACCACCTTTGTACCACCTTGGGTATTACGAATCTCAGGGTCTTTCCCAAGATTTCCGACCAAGATCACTTTATTAACACTACCAGCCACCAGACGATCTCCCTGTTTTGGTGTTTATGTCATGTTTTTATGACACAGAACGAAAAACATCAAGATAAATAATCGACAAAAAATTATTATATCGTCGTGTCTGTTCATAAGTTCGTTAGGTATCTATTCAATATATTGAAAACTTACCATTTGTTGGGTGTCATACATATTTAGTCGTAACAAATTGCACTCGTATTCGTGTATGTATGAACAATCTAGGAGACAGAAGCCCATATTTTTGGTACGCATCTCCGTCATTTTATACGAAGTGAGGTAACTTGTGACGAACCCGAAAAAGCTGACCGCTGCCGCTGGATGCCTGTCTGCCCTCCTCCTACTCTCTGCCTGCGCAAGCGGCGGCAATGAGTCCATCAAGAATGAAACCTCAGCGTCGGTCGATCAGAAGATCCACGACGGCGTGACAACCAAGCAAGAAGTCCGCACGATGTTCGGTGATCCCGCTGGAACGTCCTTCACGGACTCAGGCAACGAAGAATGGCAGTATTCTTTCGCTAATGACAAAATGGACGCTGCCAATTTCATCCCGCTCTACGGCGACGTGCATCAGAGTTCTCACGGCACATCGAAAAGTCTGGTCATCATCTTCAAGGGTGATCGCGTCTGGCACCACGCCATGAATAGCTCAAACACCAAATCGCAGGCCGGTCTTTTCTGATCTACCCCTGCGCCGTCGAAAGCCCTTCCATTCAAGATGGAGGGGCTTTTTTTTTGTCTTTCGCAATCTCTGTTTTATATGATTTATATGCAATCATTGTTTGCATGATTTCATTGCAATCATTGTTTGCAATCATTGTTTGCATGGTTTCATTACAATCATTGTTTGCAGTCTTTCAGCGCAAGCAATGATGGCAAACAATGCCAGCCTACATTCCATCAGCCATCAGATAACCGGCATCTAGTCGCGCTAACTCGTATAAACTCGTATCAACTCGATACGAGTTAGTACGAGTTGATACGAGTTATACTCAGCCATTCTTACTCATACCCGGAAGCCCATCGCCATCGAACGTATGAATGATCCCGCCATCTTTTCCGATTGATTTCAGCCAAACCGTCGCCTCACCATGCTTGCCTAGCCCCAGACGAATAACGCCTGTCGTCATGCGCTCTGATCTATCCGGATTGTCCGGACGCACCACCAGCAACTGCACCGCTCGATCTACAGGCGACTTGTTGGCCTCTTTAGGGAAAGCAACGCACGAACTACGAGGATAAAATCCGCCCGTAGGATTCTGACACTCATCTGTTCCGTAAATACGGTAATTCACCCCATCAAAAGCAATAATTCTCAGGGGGGTTATTTCCGGTTTAGGGGCAAGCTCAGGGTAGGCGTCCGTAACGGCCTTCCCAACTCTTGAAAAAATATCCTCTGCTTGAGCAGAGGCACAAAATGAAATGGCAGAAAAGCCGATCAGACCAGCAAACACCTTCATATTTTTCATGTATTTATCTTTCTACTCGGTTCTAACCTTTTTTATTGAAGGCGATCCTTCCTCAACCCCATTAGCGACCGCCATATCTCGGTAGTTCTCAAACGCCTCTGACGGCGCTTCCTCAATCTGATCCATGAGGCCGGGCACTTGCGCCGCCAATCTCCGAACCGGCAACGAATGCACACCGTTGATTGAGCGAATATAGCCTGCACACATGCGATCTGGATCAGAATGGCATTGGAATGATGGAGAGCCATGCTCAAACGCATCAGGTATGTCGTATGACGTAGGAGCCGAAACCTCGAACGCACGGGCAGGGAACACCCCTATGTTGGCCTTCAGCCACGGACACGTCCGGCAAAAACGCTTCCTGAAAGAATGCGCCGGATCTCGCTCAGACTGATTTACTCGGTATTGTGAGACGCCCCATTCGGCATTGGCGGCTTCCGTAAAGATATGCTCGCCTACAGGCTTCTTTTTCATGAAGTCCTACCGCTTAACTTCCAGCGCCGAACACAATCACTCTCTGTCGCGCCTGACACCAAGCCCAACCCCTGCAATTCATCGAGAATGGGCAGAACCTCGGTAGGGAGCGCCAGACGTTGCGCTGTACCAGACCATACCGAACGGCGAATTTCTGCCGCTGACACCGCTCTGCGACCTTCCTTCAGCGAACGACCAATAGCAGAGAGAACCATGCTCTGCCGTTCCGTAAGATGCTTTTCATGAGACATGACTTCCCCCTGATGCTTCCTTCAAAACCGCCCGCCCGGCATCAGTGGCTCGCCACACGCCATCATGAACGAGCAACCCGCGACGTTCCAGCGCATAGAGTGTGGAAGCATTGTATCGGACAGGTACATTTCCATGACCGCCAACCTGATAGTATTGGTTTTTAACAACAGTAATGCCGTATTTGTCGGCACCCCGAAGTATAGCGACCTCTCTTTCTGTTACTGTTTTCGTCATTGCGCGGCTTCTTCCAAGGCTTCCTGAATTTCAGTCAGCTTGCTTTCGATCTCGTCCATGCCATCTACCGCTGTATCAAGGTCTGAAACCGCTTTTTCAGCCGCTTCTCCCTTTGCACCGCCTTGAAGGCTTTCCGGCATGTTGTCGTAGCTTTCCTGCTCCTCGTCCCGCAGAGATTCCATGCTTTCCTTGATCTCCGCGATAGGGCCGCTAATCTCCTCCAACAGCTCGCGCAGGCGCTTGATCTCGGCTCGGCGTTTATTGTTCATGATGCTCTCTCCCTGCTGACCTCACCCCTCGAAATCGAGGGGTAAGATCGTGCCATCCGCCTTCCGAAGCGGCTCTAATTTCCATTCCGTTTTTTTCTGCTCGTAAAAGGCAAGATTAGTTTCGGCCTGACGTTGTTTGGCCTGCCATTCCCTCACTTTTTCCGCGTAAGCTGCCTTCCATCCGTCAGCACCACGCAGGATCTCCACCAGTTTATACCCGTTAGGAAATTCTGCGCTTTTTCGGACACTCTTGAGCATGGTGACACTCAGCCAATTCTCACGATCCGCCAGCGCATTCTGGCATTTGGCAATTTTCTTGTTGAGGCTTTCAATCATCGCCTCAGTGCCTTCTACAGACCGCTCAAAAGGGCGGAACCGTATGCCAGCGCAGCTTTCCGTCTGATAGCCTTCACCCGGCCTCTGATAGCCATGATGGACAAGCGTACCGTTCCTGATGGCCTGATTGGAAAAACACACAGGGCACGTTCCGCGAACCTGATCCGGATTTACAGGAACCGGCTCAGGGCGAGGGGCACGTCCCTTTACGACCTTCTGCTTGAGAGCACGGACAATCCCTGCCAGCCCAACCAGTTCCTTTTCAAAGCGATCCGCACCTTCAAGGAACGTCTGAAAATCTGTCCCAGAAAGCCCTGCTTTCTCGGCTTTTGCGATCTTCTTCCTCAAAGACAGCACATCATGCAATCCTGACACTGGCCCGTAATAAAGCTCAGACGCGGCTCTAGCGACCGGATCAAACCGATCATCCCGCCCCCGAATAACGGAGAGATAGAGCTTCTGAATCTCGTCCCAACCCGAACCTACCGCCCGGCTCAACGTATCCTTGGCGTCAACATAGTCGGCATTGCGGATCGAGCCTTGTTCATTCCCACCATGAATAATCTCTAGGGCTGCAATGATACGGTCGGCCTGACGCTCCGAAGCCTGCGACTGGAACAGGGACGGATATTCAGATGAAAAGTCTCGTTTCTCGCTCATGATCTTCGCCTTTCGGTGTCCTTAATGTCATGTTTATATGACATGGAAAGCCAGCGCAACACATTTAATCGACCTTCAGAGATTTTTTTCGTGTTATAGTCGTTCCATCTCTTTTTTTAGTCGTGAATATCGTCATTTAATTGGGAAACTAACGATTAGAATGGGTATCAATCCTATTTGTTGGTTATCGAACCTGCCCTCCGCATCTACCAGCCCACCAATCATTCCTATTTTAGGTTTGTATATGTGACATATAATAAG
This sequence comes from Acetobacter malorum, assembly GCF_001580615.1. Classification (GTDB taxonomy): domain Bacteria; phylum Pseudomonadota; class Alphaproteobacteria; order Acetobacterales; family Acetobacteraceae; genus Acetobacter; species Acetobacter malorum. Next base: position 59,135 of record NZ_LHZC01000039.1, on the reverse strand, counting down.
GCATTATTATTCGTATATCGGTCATTAAGAGAGTTTGAAAAATGCTCCCGCCCATCGCTATCGCCATTAAGAGACTTGGCACCGATCTCAAAACGGCTCGGATAAAGCGGCATCTCCGCAGAGCAGATGTTGCGGAAGCGAGCGGCCTGTCTGCCAGCACCATCCAGCGCCTCGAAAGCGGCGATCCCGGCGTCTCGATTGGAACACTATGCGCAGTTCTGCACGTCATAGGAGAGCTTGGGCGCATCCAGAACCTGATCGACGTAGCTGACGACAAGACCGGCCTCGTTATCGACAAGACACGACTACCAAAACGAGTACGGCGTAAGCCTGCCATAGCTTCAGGAGCGGAGTTCTGATGAAAAAGCTATCCGTTATGCTCGGTGATACCGGCGTTGAAGTAGGGACACTCCACTTCGACGTACAAGGCTCTCGCCAGAGTTCCGCGTTTATCTATTCGCAAGCATGGCGATCCAACCCGCAGGCGTTCGCTCTTTCCCCAACAATGCCTCTCTCACAAGAGAACTATTTCAGCACCCGTGAAGGGAAAACGCCCGCATTCCCCCTCCCCATTGCTGATAGCTGTCCCGACAGTTGGGGTGAGCGCGTTATCAAACGCTCCCTGCGCAGTACCGGCCATACTGGCCGCCTGACAGATTACGACATGCTCGTGAATGTGGATGATTACGCCCGCATCGGCGCTCTACGCTACCGGGATGAAGCAGGCTCCTACCTTGCAGAGCCGATCATCAGGGAAGGGGGGTTACGCGCCCCGCCACTCTTAGACCTCAAAGATTTGGCCAGAGCCGCACGAGCAACAGAACTAGACCGCGAAACCGCCGCTGAAATTGCCTTACTCCGGCATCCTGCCGGGTCTCTCGGTGGAGCCAGACCAAAAGCCACGATCCGCGATGAAGATAACAATCGCCTGCTGATTGCGAAGTTTACTGGCGCACGAGAAGGCAAACCAACGGAAAGGGCGGAAGTCATGACCCTGCGTCTTGCTGGCTCTCTCGGCCTGCGAGCTTCCAAAGCAGAAATAGCTGCCTTTTCACCCGACGAACCAATCGCGCTGATTGAACGCTTCGACCGGAGCAAAAATAATACCCGGCATCACTACATATCCGCCCAGAGCTTTATGGGCGCGGCTTCGGCTGAAGGAAGCCATACCTACACCGAAATTGCCGATGCTATGCGGACGTATGCCGACAACCCACGCAGGGAAATGAACGAACTGTTCAAGCGTGTGGCTTATTCAATCCTTGTCTCCAATGGTGACGATCACCTGAAAAACCACGGCTTCCTGTACTGCCGGGATGGCCGATGGAATCTTTCTCCCATGTTCGACGTGAATCCCGATCCCGAACGCAGCGCCTATGATTTTTTCCTGAAAACGTGGATCTCCGAAGCCAGCGGTGACGAAGCCAGTATCGCAGCCCTGATCGAAGCATCAGACCGCTTCGAGATTCCACGGGATCAGGCAACCACCCTTATTGGTCAGATGGCCCACGACATTAAGAATAGATGGCAATCATTTGCCCGCGATTCCGGTATGACACCCGATCAAATCAGATCATATCGCCCTGCTTTTGACCACAATCAAAGCGAATTAGCTCTATCATTGACCAATAAAACAGTTTCTTTGTCGAATAACTCGACCTATAAAAAGGAAGATGATGACGAACTAGACGACGAAGGGCCGTCTTTTTCGCCGTAACCATAGATTTAGGTATCAATGCGGATATGGGTAAGAAATTCGACAAAGCTCTTGGCTATACGGCTCTTGCAACCATCCCGATCGGACTGTTTGTGTTTTCCGGCTGGATGATGGGCGTATCTGCCGTGATGCACTCAGAATGCTCGGTGACTTACGGCAGCGCCCAGATAACCACCCTGCCAGACGGGACAACAATTCGCTTCAATGGTGACATTAGCCAGCAAAGCATGATGGAGCTTGTTGGGCAGGCTCAGGCGGCACGCGCCAAACAACCTGCCGACAAAGAAATCAAGATCGTCCTCCAAAGTGGCGGGGGAGACGTAGAAGCCATGTTTTTTGCGGCGGCTTCGCTTCAAAACCTTCATGTCACCACAGTTGTTGGTGCTAAGGGCTACTGCGGATCGGCCTGCGTCCCCTTATTCCTAGCTGGAGAGCATCGGATAGCTGATCCAACAGCCGGATTTGGCCTACATGCCGTCTATTGCGCCAATTCCCTGCAAGACCTCTCTTGCCTCGCAGAACGCCAGTTCGACCTCAGCGCCGCACGGTACAAGTCTTTTATCAAGCAACGCGATCCTGCCTTATACGCGCTCGCTTTAAGAGATGATGCGTTCAAGCACTCTCCCTACAATCTCGTTTGCTACACCTATCCGAACGGGCCTGAAAATAAGCCTGTCAGCGAGCAGGATGACACCACAGCACGCGGTAACTGCGCAGTAGCATTCGGCATATATCGCCAGACTATCGCGCACGAACTGATTAAGCCGCACGAGGTTAAATGCCCGGTAAGCTGGTGGACGCGCATGACAACCATCTTCCGCTATCTCGTGGGAACGGCAGGAAACATTGCGCGACAGCATGTCGAACCTAAAGGGGTTCTGTCTGCGGATTTGCCTGCAAGCCGGACAGACTTCAATGAGTAAGGGAACTGACACCATGACAGACATACCCAACAATGCGCTCGATGCCCTCCGCGCCAGCGACCAATGGCTTAGAACGATTGTCGAAAAAATCGACATAGACCCTGACAAAACCGAGTTCGCCGTAGATGCCGTATCCAGCACCTCCCGTCGCCCACTGGCACGCACGACCCTGACTGAACGTCTGGCCGCGAACAAGAGCGTGCTGGATGCAGCCGAGAATGCAGCGAAACGCCTGCCTACACTGGAAGAAGCTGCCCATGCTGCCGCTATCCTCCTACGGTGCAACGGACACGATCTTGACGTTTGGACGGGCGGTATCTGGCCTGATGATGCTGATACGTCCCTTAAAGCCGTGATCCAGAAATACCGAGAGCAAGCCGAAATTGAAGGAAAATGACGATGACTGACAAACAAAACAACAAGACGGTTAAAAGCGCGGCTCGTAGCTTATTCACGCAATCCGGCTCGCTCTGCGCCCTAAAAGCAGGTGGCATTTTTTCACTAGGCTTTGGCGTAGCTATCGCGGGTTTCACAACACTTGCGGGGATTGCCGGATTTATCTTCGGAGCTTCCAATACAGACATTGAGGCGTTTGCCAGCAGCGTAGCGCAGAGTTCGTCTCACGAGATAACCGGCGCTGTATTCACCCTAAGATCGTTCCTGATCCATGAAATCATCAGCTTTGCGACGATTGTGGTAGTTTGCGGCCTCGTAGCTGGATGCCTCTGGCAGATCGCCAAGGAAGCTCGGAAACTCAATAAATTGGCGATTAGCCACGAATGATCCGGGGCACTCACAAGCACCGCCCGTCGAGCGCGGCAGCAAAGATCGTCGAGCGGTTATCATCTTGCCCAGAGATAGCCGCCATACTCCCCGTCAACGTCGCACTTGTGAGCGCCGGGGGGCGTGGTGGTGGCTGGTCTTGGGTTATCAAATGCGAGGATTTTCACATAGGCTCGGACTGCCCTCGAAGCCAGTTTATTGATGCGCCCGGCATCTTTGTCTCTTTGGTCTGCTTCGACCAGATCGAATGCTCCCCACAACCAACACCCGGCATATCCCTCAATTTTGATGCAGAGATTGCGCTGGCACGACATGCGCAGCGCATGAAATCGACGCTAACCGAACGACAGAAGCAGATATTGGCAATCAATCAGGGATGATCCGGGGCAACACCGCTACCTTCTGGCCGTTTTGATACCTCACCAGTTCGGAGAGATGGCCTGTCCTGTTTCGTAGGCTCTCTACCCTTATTCGCCAGCCGCCTACCTGCATCCTCTTTCACCGTCAGCCGTACCATATCAAGCGTCTCCTGCCGCACGGCCTGCACAGACGCCTGCGATGGACGAACCATCGTCCGGCCACTCCTGCCGTGCTGACGCTTCCCATAGTGCTCTATGGCCGTCATGGCTGATCCGTGCCCCATCGCCGCCGCGACTTCACCACCGAACAGATCAAGCGTTGCCTTCGCATCTGCCGAGAATTGGTGCCTGCAATCGTAAATGCGGAGTTTGCGCCATGCCTCACCGATCTGCCGGGCTGTAATCAGGCTTCCCAGAGCAGCCTTGAGCGTGCGGCTTGTCGATGGCTGCACAGACTTCCACTCATGTTCTTGAAGCCACAGCATCGTCCTGTTGATTGCTGCATCGACCTCTGATCCCACAATCCGTTCCGACAGCACCAGCTCGCGCACACGTCCGTTCCCCCGGCCCGGCTGCAATGGAGTATTCGGCCTAAATTTCGCGTTCTGCACCCTTATGCGTCTGGCGTCTGGCCGTGTGACAGCCTGCCATTCTGATGGTCTGATTCCTGTAGCAATCGTCGCCACCATTAAGTCAGCCACCCGCCGCCCCATTGATCCCCGCATTCCGCAGAGATGCGTGAGGAGGATCTTCAGCACTTGCGGATCAACCCGGCGCTGCAACCGCTTCCGCTTCATAGGAGGCTTCGGCCCGGCATCCGTCAGCCGCAAGAACCGCTCGGTCTCTACCGGCCCATAAGTCTCCCGCATGTGCCATGTGAGCGCGTTTCGATAGAGCCGCCACGACTTGAGCGATAGATGCCCTGCATAGTGCTGCAAGGCGTCAGCCCAAATATCAGGCGTCTCTCTTTCCTGATCGGCAACCCACTGGATGAAACGAGCCGACTGCCGCCGATACAAGGTCTCTGTCTCTTGAGAGATCACGTCTGCCTATGTCTTTGCTGAAAGCGTGGGCGGATAAATCGTATTGCCAACGATGGTTGCCCCCGTCTGGATACAGAGCTTGGCGGGGTAATGGCTGCCCGGCAGATTGTGAGTCTGGTACGGACGCTGACCCTCGCCAACCCACTCCAGCGACCAAGACCACGCTCCATTGGAACGCTGCCAGTGCCCGGCTCTGGTACGCTCGATACGATAATGGTGATCGGGGCCGGGTAGATCATAGCCCTCCGAACGCAAAAAACGGAGTATCGCGGCGCATATCCTAGAGGGATGCTTTGTCATTGCTTCGGCCTCGAATGAGACAGTTCTTCGTCGGCTGCTTCATCAGCGTCCACGACGGCCAATCCCTCCGGCGTCAGCGCATACGCATACACACCAGCCGCCACAAGCTCGGCCTCAAGCAAGCCCAAGCTCGCAAGTTTTGATGCCGCCTCAACCTTCCTTGGATCGGCATACACGGCCCGCTGCCCGGCTCCGCAATACGCCTTAATCCCCGCCAGACAACTCCGCTCGAAATCCGTCAAATCAATCATTTTCGTCTGCCCTCCTGCATCAATTCGTCTGAATCCTGACCAATACGCGCCACTTCCGGAACCATCGGGAGCCATACAGAGCCAATTAGACGCCCCCCTGATCCGAAAGAGCACCTACCCAACGACATGATGCCTTCCTTATTCGTATGAGACCAAACCGCAATACGTCGATTACACGCCAATAACGGGCAGACGCCACCCCTGAAAATAGAGACCAGCCCGACCCGAAGCCCTGCATCACGCATAATCGGCAGACGCCCAACACTATCTGCACAGATAACTTGTCACATCAAGATAGATTTCCCCCCTACTATCATACCATTTCGAAAGTCGATGCGACTTGATACGAGTTGATACAAGTAAGCTCTATCCGTATTCACTCGACTCAACCCGTGTCAGGTTATGTTTATTCGACCTAAGTAAGTTTTTTTTCGCTCACGATCATGCCTGCGAATGCAACGCATGAATGCTCGATAAAGCGCGGAAAACAGCCACTTATTGCCATTAAAGCAAACAATGCAATCATTGATTGCCATGTTTGTTTTCGTATGCAACGAAACACTTACAACCGTTGCGGCCTATTGCTTTAGTGCGAATTGGTGTAATAGGTCTTTTAGTCGTTTCAATTCGTCAGAACAGACGACAAGGGGAACGCTAAACCCGACAATGGAGAGTTCTTCACATGAAGTTAGTGAATAAATTCGCAGCGGCGTTGCCTTTTGTCGCTGCTCTTGGTCTCTCGGCGTGCGCTCATCAGCCGACACCCGACGAACAGACGCAACACTTCCTCGCCCACACGATGCAAGAGGAGCAGATTGTGGTGCCACGGAACCCTGCACAACAGCAGTCCGACCGGAACGAGATCAATCGGGCAACAGCCCTTCGCGGGCGCGTCGAGGTGGATGATCGGCAGGGCTATGTTCAGCCTCAACCGTCCGCCGTAGCGCAGCCCGGCTCATAATCAATCACTTGGGAGAATGATGGATATGGCTAATCAGAAGCCTTCTACGGCAGCGACAAACGATGTTTTGGTTGCCATCGACGACGGGCACTCCGAAACCAAAGTTGTCACGTTTGAGGGCGGGACTACCGGCGCGTTTCAAGAGTGGTCGTTCGCGTCCAGAACGACGCCCGGCTTTGAAGAAGTGCAGGCCGATGGATCAGCACCACCAAACTTCTACGCGCTGCTCAAAGGGGACGATAAGGAACCGTCGCCAACCGCGCAGGAGCAAATGACGGTAATCAACCGGGGGCGCTTAGGCTGGGGCGGCGTCGATGAAAGCCGCGATCCGAACTACCCCACATCGCCCCGGAACCGCGTGCTGGTGCATCACGCCCTGCATACAATCGCAGCCAGCAAGCCGGGCGCTCGGTTTGAGATCAGCACTACCCTCCCGTATTCAGACTATCATCTGGCGGGCAATGGGAAGGTCAATAAGGAACTGGTGGAAGCAAAGAAGTTGAATCTTTCGCTCCCCGTGCTTGCCTACGATACAGAGACACCCGAACTGGCGCTGAAGCCTTGTCCCTACACGGTGGCAGATCAGATCGTCATGTCGGAAGGCACCGCCGCGTTTTTTGATCTCGTGTGGAACTATGATGGCAAGACCATCTCGAACAACAACGACTTTCTCGAACGCTTTGCCTACGGCTCCGGTCGGTTTGTGCTGGTCGATATTGGCGGAAAAACGACAGACGTGGTTGCTGGCACTGCGTCCAAGTCCAACCCGGCCCCCATGCTGGAACTCTCAACGTCCAAGTCTCTTGATATGGGCGCTCTCGGCCTCGCGCATGAATTGCAGGATGCCCTGATTGAATCACACGGGGTTAAGCGGGTCAGCGACCCGGAGAATGTGTTGCTCACCCGCACCCTGTCCCGCTTCGGGCGACCTGTGGATGTGAGCGATCTGGTGGCAAAGGTTTCCGCCTCTTTCATCAAGCGCCTGCGCACCAAGATTTCCTATGCTGTGGGTGAGGAGTCCGAACTGTCCGCAATCATCTTTGTTGGCGGCGGCACGGAACTCATGCGTGAGCATATCAAGGGAATCTATCACGACGATCTGATGGTGATCCCGGCTGAACCTCGCTTTGCGAATGCTCGCGGCATGGCGAAGTTTCTCAAGGTTCGTCACGCCAGCAAAAAAGGATAAAGGGCATGGGCACGCCGAAAAACCGTATCAATGCGCGGGGGCGTATTGCCCGTGACGGTTTCTCGTGGCCGCAGCAGGGGTATTGGCCCCTGCTTTACGCGCACCTGTATTCTGAGGATGGCGATGTAGCTCCGGGGTCTCGTAAGAGCGAAATGCTCCGGCTGATGCTCGTCGGCTACATGCACGAGAATGGTCTGGTCGAAGATGAACCGGCCCGCCGCTCGGTTTCCCATCGCCGCGTCAAAAACGCACCAAAAGAAGTGAGACAAAACGTCTCACATGCAGATGCGTCACCGGGCGACCCTCGCAATGAGGATCGTCCGGTTAGCGTGGAGAATGATGGAAAAAGAAGGAAGGTATCTGGGAGTGCAGAACACCATCCGTCCGAGTTAGTCCGTCCAGATATACCAAACGGAGAAAGTGACCTTAGCGGTTCGTCGAGCAATGGTGAGAAAAGAACCACCAAAAGTCAGCTTTCAACCAAGACTGTATCTATCCCGTCAGAGGAAATCAACGACTTTTCTAAAGATAAAACAGAGTCGTCCCAATCTCCTACTGGTCAACGCAATGACGACACGAAAACAGAAGACCACAAGGCGGAGATTGTCGAACATCGCGGGGATATACAGACGAATAAATCTGATGAAGTAATGTCAGAACGTGATATAGTGGGCGAAGATGAAACGCCTAGTCACACTAGCCCTGACAAAGCGGAAGTTAATGGAGGAAATTTAGGTGGCTTTGATCCGAGCAACTATTGTGCGTAGGGCTGCTCTTTGCTTGTCCTGCGCCTTAACCAGTAGCGTTGTTGGCATTGGCGCGGCACACGCGCAAAACGTGATGCAGTATGGCGGTGTCCCGTCGCTAGGTGGTTATGGCGGCTACGGCGGCGGCGGTTATGGCGGCGGCTTCGGAGCCGGGATTACGCCTCAACAGCCGTGGATGCCCTATGGTGCCCCTCAACCGCCAGCAAACACGCCCGCGAACCAGTCAGCGGCAAACCCGGTGACGACATTCGGCCTCCCCAAACCGAAAGACCCCAACGAGACGCAACGGACGGTGTTTGCTCCTCCTCCGACGTATTACCGGAATGAAAGCAAGCCCACGACTGACCATGATGAATCTGGATATGAAGGTTCAGACGGTTTTGGTGAGGGTCAGGCTGGCGCTTATTCCAAGTCCTTCGCAGCCGGAAGCTACAACGAGAAGGATCTGGAAAATCCGTCTAGTCAGTTCTTTGGTGGCAATGAGAACGATATTGACGCTGGCCGCAATTCCTATCTGACCAATGCTGCCCGGTCTCTGGGCCGTCGGGGTGGCTTCGCATCAGAGGCTCAACGCCTGAATAAATACGCCCCCGAATACGCGGCTGATATGGACAGGCGCTTTAACTTTGACCGGCTGCGCAACGGCTATGTCATGCCCCCGGTTATTTCAGCCGTGGATACAACGTCAGAAAGCTGTGGCGTAAACTGCCTTTACCTGACGACTGGTGCCTTCCGGGTTGCTCAAGAGGCGTATGTCACTGACCGCTCCCCGTCGTGGCGCGACTATCTGTTTCTGGATGCTCCAAAAATCCAGCTACCGTCCGGGCTGAAAATCAAGGCACGCGACCGCGACCTGTGGAAGCGAAACGTGCAGGAAGGTTGGACGCAAGGCATTCAGAAAGCCCGTAACGACTTTCTTGAACGGATGGCCCGGCTGGATCGGGATTACGCAGGCATGGTTCGGTATTACGAGCTTGAACAGCAGGGCGCTATCAGCCTGTCTCGTGTCGCCATCGAGAACCGGCATGGCGCTATCTATGTGAACGGCAAAGCCGCATCGCAGAATGAGATGCGCGTTGGCCTGACTGTTACACCTCAATTCCAGAACCGCGCAGCCATTGCCAGTGCTCACGTTAGCTCAATGGATGCTCCCCGGTGAGGTCAAACGACCAGCATATTTATGGGACATGGAGAGGGGAGGTCGAGGATTGCGGCCTTCGCCCCGATAGCCGCGAGAACTGGCAACGCATCGTCAATAAGGCGGTGCGTATGCCTATGTCTGATCTGTTGTTTGAAACCGGAAAGCCTGTTTTCGTCAAACATCATAGCCGCCTGACGGCTATCACCCGTCCGTTGAGCAAATCTCACGTTGAGAACATTATTGGCTGGATTACCAAGACTAACAGCGTGGTTTTTGAGCTTAACGGCGGGCAGGATCATGATAGCGGATTTACTATTTCCGATATTGAGCGCCAAGACGATTATGGCGTGGCGTTGCGCCATCGTTTCCGGTTGAACCTGACGCCAGTTCTCTTTGAAGGCGGGATAGGGTTTCAGGGCATTGCCCGGTATTTCAACCCTATTGTGCCAACGTGCGAGAGTATCGGCCTCGAACCCGAAATCATCGAATACGCGACCCCTGAGCAGGGCGGTGTAGGATTTCTCGGCCCGGTTGGATCAGGCAAATCGTCCTCTGGAGCGGCTGTCATTCGTCACGTTCTTGAAGGAAAGACGAATATCAGAGGCCACATAGCGACTTATGAGGCTCCTATCGAATACGAATTTGATCTCATTGAGTCGAATTGCTGCACAATTACGCAAGTCGAAATCCCCGTGAACCTACCAACATTCGGACGTGGCGCTCGAAATAGTCTCCGGAGAGCCACGAATGGGGTGATGGTTCAGGAGATGCGTGATCGTGAAACGATTGAAGCCGCAACCGAACTGATGGCGACCGGGTGCCCGTTATGGACTACGGGCCATGCCAATAAAGTAGCTGTAGCCTTCGCTCGTTTCATGCAGAAATTTCCAGAGAATTTGCAAGCACAAGCCTTCTACGGCCTCATTGCAAACATGCGCCTGTTCGTGTCGCAACGTCTCGTCAGACACAAGCTATGGACGCCTGAAAACCCGAAAATGACCTGTCTGCGCGAATGGCAGGCGATTGACGACGATCTTCGGGTGAAGCTGGAAGAAGCCGGGCCAGAAAAGCATGTCCGTGTGCTTCAGCAATTCATTGACGCGGGTGATCTGAAGCAGGACGTTAGAGCATCCCGCTCAATGCGAAAGACTATCCGCATGAAGTATCAGGCCGGAGAAATCAGCGAAGAAACCGGCCATCAGATGCTTATCACCTATGGCTATCATGCCAGAGATTTGGAGGGCAAAGTGCATGAGCGATAGTCTCGAACGACCGCAGATAGATTACCGCTGGACTTCCCGAACCCCGACATTCGGCAAGTTTCACTGGTCTATCATACTGTTTTTTCCGTCGTTCTTCATTACGATGTGGATTCAGCGGTGGATGCCGTCTTTTCCGGCCTTTTATCTCGATCTGGTCGTTACGTTCTTCTATCTCATATATCTGTTCTTCTGCTCTCGCCGGAAGTTTGGCCCGATTGAGATGGCGCAATACCTCTGGGTTAGGTTTGTGTACGGCCTGACATGGATCATCCGGCCATGAGCAGCGAAGCAAAATTCAGATTCCGGACTTCCAGCGAGATCATGCTTCGCTGGTTGTTCTCTCCAAGCAAAGTGACGCGCTCCATTGCTGCACAACAGCGTGAAGTCGTCGCTCGTCTGTTCAGCTATATGTCTAGCGATGATGATGCTGAAACCATCTTTGTGCAGTCCAAAATTGCAGAGACGGCTTTTGTCGATGGCTCTGTATCTGTCGTCTGGCTGTCTGATGACTTTGTAGCCCCTCTTATTGCCTCACTGGCCGGGAATTTGGCGCGGGAACTCTCCCCGTCCGATCAAGCTCCTTTCCGTCCTATCCTTGAGCAGCGGGCAGATAGCTTCTTCGGGTATCGTTTGGCTGACATACAATTCAATGGCACCATGACAGACGATCAATGTCTGTTCTTGCATCTGTGCGCCAGCGCCGCGACAAAAATGCTGGTCACGAGACAGGACGTGATTGGGCCTGCGCTTGAAGCGTGCCACGAGTTTGGAAAAGCGTGAAGCCGTAGCTCGCGTCTCTTGTCACTGATCGCCTTCTTCCCGCTGGTCGGTGTTTTGCACATATCCATGACCATGACGCCTCCTCTCCCCGGTTAAGGGGGGAGGAGAGGGGGCGGCTTGGTTGTGGGTATGTGTGAAACAGAACACCTGCTTGCCGCGCCTTAATGATTGCAATGCAATCATTGTTTGCATGATTTCATTGCAATCATTGTTTGCAATCAATCAAATACAACATGAAAACATTCGTATTTGTGAGGAAAAGCCCGGCCTTATTGCCTGCACATAAACCTTGACGATGTTCTAGGTTTATGACCTAAGCTGACCCTCTGTATTGCGTTTTGCTCCTTGCATTACAGCCAGTCCCTAACAAGAGCGGAGTGTAAGATATGTCTATTTCGTTGAAAGATTTGGTCGGCAAGCGCAATGCGGATATGGCCGATGAAGAAGCCAAAACGCACGGGAACGTGCATGTTCTGGTCTCGGATTATGAGCGTTCGGCCAACGGCTTGCAGGTACATGGAACGGATCTTGCCACGGGTCGGGATGTAAAAATCGCGTTGGCCGGTGAAGAAAAATTTGTCCAGCTTTATACGTCCTCAAACGAGGATAAAAGCATTCGCCAAGCCTATGCGCAGCGCATGATTGCGAACCGCCCCGGATTGGACGAATTTGCAGCGAAACGTGGGAATAAAGCTGTTCCGGAAGGCGGAGTAATCTCTTTCTCGGATGTGCGCCAAGATTACGATACGAACCAGCTTTATGCTCGCTGGCCGCAGGGAATGGTTCATATTCCTGATGGCGAAAAAGCACTGACTGGCATGTTTGAAGTGAAAGCTCGCGTCACCACTGCTCAAGGCAAAGAAGTGAAGGCGAGCTACATCAATTATATCGACGTTAAAAATTCCTTCGATCCAAAAGCCGAAGGCAATGGCGACCCGAAACAGGCCAAAGCTGCACTTGATCGTGTGTTTTCTGGTGAACTCCCCGGTACGGGAGCGCCTGCACGGACAAGCGCACTGGTATCAATCAAAATGCCCGATGGTGTCGGAGCCTTTGCGCTTTATGCTCCTCGTCAGAGCCGCGATGAAGGCGGCACAAAGGTCTATTTCACACCACCCGGCGTTGATGCTGCCCTCTCGCAGCCCCTAAAGGGATACAGCGCGGTTGCTGGCGTGGCTGTAGCGGCATCGGTTGGTAAGTCTTTTGATTCCCTGAATCTCGCTGACGTGGATGATGCCAAGAAAGCTAACCTACGCCAGCTTTATACAGCAGTGCAGCAGGGGCAGATTGGGGTTGTCGTATCCCCGGCCATGCAATTCTCCCCATCGCGCTTCCAGAACAATGATTTCTTCGGCCTCAAGCAGCAGCAGGACGGCACGCTCAAGCAGGCCAGAACTGCCTCTGCAAACTTCCTTGATCGCGGCTATTTCGAGGGTGCAGTTGGCGTTCGCTTCGTCTCACAAAAGACCGGCGAAACCGTTGAGCCTGTGGTGAAGGCAATCCAATCAGACGAAAGACTGCCCGCAAAAAGCTCCGATGCCTATGTGAAGCTCGATATGAACGCGGTTGCCGAGATCGCCGTGCAGACGGTCGATGCGCGACTGGCGCAGCGCATGGAAGCCGGGCCGAAGAATGACCACGGACATGATGATTTCGGGCATAGCGGCCACGATCTCGAAGATGACGATATGGGCATTCATGACTCCCCCTCTGCGGAATTTTGACGCGGAAGGAGAACAGTTATGGCATCTGTCTTTCTTCCAGAATTGGAAACTGACGGAATAGGCGCAGCGATCCTACCTGCGGTCGTTACTGGCAAGAACAAGCCTGCTCTCCTCGTGTATGTGCGAGATGCAGCGAGTAATGCGGCGCTGATGCGCCGTATGAGCACACTCGCCAGCCGTGAAAACGGCTCTATCGCTCAATCTTTCAGCCCGTCCGGTTTTTCCGTTGCTGTCTTTGAGCCGGGATACTCTTTATCGCGCCGGGCGTGGGCTGGTCTGGGAATCAGGCAATTTCGGTTAGAAAATGCCCGCGCATATACGGACTTGGCCGACCATTCTGCCATCCGTGATCGGCTTGACACGGCCCTGTCAGAGATTGGCCTTAAAGAAGATACGTTCCGTCCGAATATCATCGGGATCAATCGGTACGGAGAGCAGGTTACAGACGGGCCTCTAGGGCGCTCACTCACTCGTAAGGGTGTCACTCACGGGGAATGGGAAATTGCCCCCTCCGGCCAGCCTAAAGGCGTGGTGATGGGTGATGCTTTCTTCCGGGGAGAGACACGCAAGGATTTCTCTGGCTGTGCCCGTGCCGTAGCCATCGCAATCGGGAAGGGCGAGAAATTTGACCAGTCCCGCATTGTGGCGATGCACGATCTTATTACCGAAGGTGCGCCAAAGCTCCGTGAAGAAAGAGGCTTTCGGTTAAGTGATCTGCAAGAGGAAATTGAGAGCCATCTAGCTTCGCTTGTTGGCCCGCTATCCCTCCGTTCAGCAGATCCTCGCTCCGTCGCTCTCAAGATCGACGATGCTATGGCTGCGCACAATCAGCGCAGTGGCACTCGGATGGTGTTGCAGCAGTATTCCACCCCATTCCCTATTGGTCGAACAGCAGCGGAAACCCTTTTGCCGCAGCCGGGTGAAAGCCTGCTTGAGCCGACTGTGGGTAATGGCGTGCTGATCTCTGGCTTCATTGCTCGTGGCGTCCAGATAACAGGCATCGAGCTTGACCCGCCGCGTGCAGCGCGTGCCCGCACGGTTTTACGCGCCCCCGGCGACGATGTGATTGAGGGCGATTTCCTCAAGGTGAGACAAAACGTCTCACAAAAATTCGATTTAATGGTGGCAAATCCGCCGTTTGGGAAATTGGACAGTCCTCTCGTCGGTCAAGACGTTCTCGGTCGGAACGTCCGTTTGAGAACTCTCCATCACCAAATCGTTTTTGAGGCGCTGCGCAACCGTACTGACGATGGGCGTGCTTTCCTCGTCCTGCCCGGCGAGATGATGCGCAACGGAGAGATTGAGGGCGCAGACAGGTTTTTCGATAACTGGTTGAGGGCGACGTACCACGTTGCCGGGTCAGCGTCCCTTGACGGTCGCCTCTACCGTAAAATGGGAACCGAATACCCGGTTATCGTCTATGCGGTCGGGCCACGCAGAGATGTTGGCCTGTCGTCAGCCGACGTAGAAGCCGTCGCACCTGAACGTCATGAACTCATTTTGTCTCATGACGAACTGTTCGCGTGGTCGGACAGGACACAAGAGCGAATGAAAGAGCTTACCGGCCTGTCGTTCGTGGACTACCCAGACATTCGGAAAGCTGCCGAGAGTCAGACGCCCAGCCAAAAACAGGAGCCAGCCCCGGCAGAGCCAGCACGTCCGGCCCCTGCGCCGCCGACTGGCGAGCAGCAGCCAACCCCGGCAGAGCCAGAACGCCCGGCTCCTGCGGCAGCAGAGCCGAAGAATGAAGATGCAGCACCCCGCGCTCCGCGTGCATCTCGCACAAGGGCACCTGCACCGGAGGGGGATGCACCTGAAAATGATGAACAGCCCGCTCGTCGCGGTCGTTCGTCGTCAGGTGGTGTCCGTGCTCCACGGGCTTCCGCGCCATCATCAGCGCCCCCGGCTCCGGCTGGTGAGCTTGAAGATGATATTCCGGAGCCAGAAGCCACCATTGAGAACCCAGAACCGGCCTCTCCGGAAGGAGAGAAAAAACCCGCGCCGTCCCTGCCACAATCAACCGTGCTTGTGGACGACATAGAGGACGATCCGTTTGTTCGCCGGTATGAGGCTTTTTCGACGGTGGGCGAGGCCCGCACGCAGGTTCAGAAGTCTCTGCAAGGGCTGACCTACCGTGCGCTTATGGACGTAGAAACAAAGCACGGCCCTGTTGACGAATATGTGGCGAGCAAGCTCGGCATGAGTGCCGATGCGCTTTTTGGTCGCCTTTCCCCTGAGCAGGTAGATGCTCTCGCCCTCAATTTTGCCCGGCACGATGAAGGTAAAGGCTTCCTCAATGCTGACCTTATGGGCGTCGGCAAGGGCCGCTTTCTGGCGGGAACAATGGTTGCCGCTTATCAGGAAGAACGTCCCGTTATCTTCATGACGGAACAGCCCAATCTCTTTTCCGATATGCTGGCCCGTGACGTTGTGGATGTAACGCAGAGAAGCATCGCTGATCTGAAAGGAACCATTCAGCCGTTTATCATGAACCAGACGAAAGAGGCGGCGGTTCGTGATCTGGCAAACGGTGATCTGATCTATGGCGTTGGTGATCTGAAACTTGCAAAAGAGAAGGGTATATCAACAGATTTCAATACAATCTTAGCTACCTACTCGCAGTTTCAGGTTGCGTCAGGCTCTTGGAAACTCGGTGCCATTGCATCGTGGATCAACCAACAGGCCGAGATGGGCCGCAAGCCGCATCTCGTGCTGGATGAAGTGCATCGCGCTGCGGGTGAAATGTCGGCAACGGGCGAGCGCATCGAGGCGCTTGTTGACCAGATCGAGCGTGTGGGGGGAACAGTCACCTATTCATCCGCTACCCCGCTGAAATCAGGACGCAATATCAAGGTTTATCGGCCCATTCTGCCGGAACTCGGCATGAGTGCTGATTCTTTGATTAACCTGATCGAACGTAATCCGCTGGCCTTGCAGGAAGTCCTTTCCTCTGAGATGGCCCGTATGGGCACGCTCATATCTCGTGAGGTTGATTCACGCGGGACTACACGGCGCTTTATCCCATTGGCCGATATTGATCCTGATCGTTATGAGCGCCTTGTAAAAGCCAGTGATGCCGCCTCCATGCTCCTGCGTGAAATCGTGGGCAAGGCCGAAGAAATTGCGGACGATGCGAAAAAGATTGCTGGCGTGCATAATGCCAGCAGTCCGGAGAACAAGGTTAGCGTTTCAGCCACCTCGCCCGTCACGCAGTTTCACTCCTATTGCCAGTATCTTCTCGTTGCCGTGAAAACAGCGTTTGCACGGGAAATGATCGCTACAGCGGTGGCGCAGGGTAAGAAGCCTATCTTGGTGGTGGAGAATACCGGGAAAGAGTTGCTATCCCGTATGGCGAACAGAGAGGGCGAGCTTGCCGCTGCCGATGGTCGTCGCGTAAACCGCCTGCCCGATATTGGCGATATTCTCTTTGAAAATGCTGACAAACTTCTGACCCTGAAAGTGACTGACAATTTCGGAGGGGAGAATGTCATTCGGCTGAAGGAGTATGAGGGCTGGCTGGACGATTTTAAGGCGCAAGTGACCGCCGCCCGTGAGATCGGCTTGAATGAGTTGTCTATCGCACCGCTGGATTACTTGCAGCAGATTGGCAACGATCTTGGTTTGCAATTTGGCGAACTGACAAAACGGCAGCTTCAGGCACAAAAGCAGGAAGATGGCTCGTATCTGGTCGAAACCAGAACGCCAGAGGACAAGCGCGTCGTGATCCGCTCGTTCAATAATGGCGATACTGATTTCATCGGCATGAACCGTTCTGCCGCTTCGGGTGTTTCCATGCACCCAAGCCCGGCGACGGGTGATGATCTGCGGCCGCGAGTGATGATTAAGCTCCAGCTACAGTCTGACGTGACGCAGGAACGCCAGATTGACGGACGCATCAACCGCTATGGTCAGGTGCATGATGCCGAATATTGGCTTCCCATGTCAGGCTTCGCGGCTGACGATAGGCTTGTTCAGCTTTTCAACCGCAAAAACCGCTCTCTTTCTGCTACTTCAACGGCCTCCCGTGAGAATGCGAGCAACATTGAGGAAGCGGTTGACCTTCTGAACCCGGTCGGGGAGGGCGTTGTCAGAGAGTATCTTTCTGAGCGTAAGGAACTGGCGATTACCCTTGGCCTGCCTATCCCCGGTGATTCCTCCAATGAGGCCAATGTAGATTCCTACGCCCGGCGTCTGATGGGCCGACTGGTCATGCTCCCGGTTGAGCACGGCAACACGATCCTGTCTGAACTGGATACGGCTTTCCGAATGAAGGTCGAAGCTCTTGACGCGCAGGGGCAGAACCCTCTGCGTCTGCGTCAGTTCGATTGGAAAGCTCGCTCGCAAGTTGTGAATGTTCTGCAATCCGGCGAGGAAAATGCAGAGGAAGTCGGGAAGCGTCCCGTCAATCTCGTTAAGCTCTCCTACAAAGAAAAGCTGGAAGCTATCAGTTCTGATCGTGTTGATCGGCTCGTCCAGAGAGGCGTTGAGCAAGCCGCCGAAAAAGGAAATGGACGCGCCCTGTCTGGTCGGGAGCTTTTCGGCCAGATTTTCGATGAACGCGGGATTCCTGATGTTTCCTCTCGCGTCTTTGACAAGGCGATGGCTCGCCGGGCGGAAGATAAATCGTTCGGGATGCAAGAGGTCGATCCGAAAGAGGCTCTGTCCCTCTGGCATATTCGCGGCTCCGTGGATTGGGAGAAGGCCGAGGTCTGGCAGAAGCGCCTGCTTCGAGCCTTCAAAGCTGCGGAGTTCTTGGACGGCCAGCTTGACGACCTTGTTCCCGGTCGGGTGGTCGGCCTGAAACGAGAGTTTTACCCGCGCCTGCTTGATGCCAGTTCTATGGCTGACATGCTGGCCGCAAAACAGGAGGAGTCTGGACAGGCCAATAATGAAGCTCTGCGCGATATGCCGGTTGTGCTGACGCGGGTTGCGTTCAAAGAAGAAGATCCTCTTAATCTCGGAAGCTGGACGATTGGCGTAGCCATGCCGGGCCAGCAGAACCTAGAGGAAATCAGTCTGTCCTCTGCGTTCGCCATGTATGACAACATGGATGAAGATGAAAAACGGCGCATTGATCCCGTGATCTGGAAAGATGCGGCTGAAACAGAAGCCTTCACAATGCTGCCTGAACTGGATGGCGTACAAGCGCCGAAGGCTTACCACATGGACACGCCTGCTCCTGACTATACCAATCCAGTCTGGAAGGCGTACATGGATAAGCTATTCGATGCTGCGCCATCGGGAGAGGTCACGCGCCATAGCTTCGCGCTAGAAGGCAATATGTTCCTCGCTATGCACCTGACACAAGTTGGCGGTGCCCGGTTGGGGCAGAAGGCAATCTACACGTCAGAGACAGGGGAAATCAGGCACGCCGTCATTCTGAAACGAGGTGAGTCGCTGGATAAACTTCAAGCGCAGATCAGCAGTCGTCTTGAAGCCATTCCTACCGTTTCACCATACCAGCACCATAAGCTCCTAGCCGCTGCGTGCGAGGTGTATGAGAACGTCTGGAATGCCATGAACCATCTTGCCTACAAGCACATGGGGAGCATCCGCGACGTAGAGCCGGTGGGCAAGACACTTGAGGACAAGCTGACGTTCCTGTTTTCCAAGGGTGTCCCGTCAGCGGATATGAGGGAGTATGTCAGCGACAACCTAGACAAAATTGTAAATAGCATCGCAAAAAGTCTGAAATCTGACTCTATTCCGGAGATATTCGTAGGGGCGGATATGTTTGGAGAAGTGAAAGACCTCTGCGAGACAAAGGTGTATGGCGGGAGGGCAAAATATAGAGAAATTGATATATTGACCGCTCGGCAAGCCTTCGACCTGAAAGGCGTTACCTCACTCGCCAGCCATATCACGGGTGAAGATGCTCACCTTGTTCTCACGCACAATTACATGAGCCTCCTGTACGATAAGAAAGCATCAGGCTTGATCGACACGGCCAAAGCCTACGGGTTTGAAAACATACTGGATGATTCAAGCAATACGTTCGCCAAAGGCGGTGGCCGTCTCACCAAGGGCACGCTCTGCTTCGTCCAGCCGATGAACTCCCCTGACGCTGTAGCCAACATGGCTAGGACGCTTCAGGAGACGGCAGAGACGCAGAAAAGCCAAATCCAGTTACGCGGGCCAGTTGCCAAGGCATTCAGCAGCATGGATTCCTTGGCCGCTAAAGCTCATGAGGCCATTGCCACCAAACACCTTGACGCAGAGTCTGCCCTAGAGAGCGAGCAGGCCATTGCGCCAGAAAACTAGGTTTTTCGGGGGTGAAACGAGCAAATGCCATAGAACAGCCCTGTATAGCTTTGACAGGCGCGTTCTGTACGCATACTTTGAGCCTGCACAAGTCGGTTGACGATGTGCAGGAGAATGATGGAGGGGAATCATGAGCGGTTAGACGAAGGGCTACAGGTGTCGATGTTTTTTTGTTCAATCGACCGGACAAACAAAAAGGCCCAACGCTTCCACACGCCGGGCCTTATTGCACAAATCTATGTTTTGGGTCTCTTGACTGGCCGGTAAAGGCTGACCAAGGAACTGCTGTCCCCAAAAGATAGGTGAATTGCCTCTGCTCGTCAAGAATTGCTTGGCGACAAACAGGCGAGGTGTGCCCGGTCTCTACGGGGGGTTACAACCCATGCACGCTACAGTTCCATCTGCGTTTTCAAACGCCGAGGCTTATCTGAACGCTCTCCATGCCAGAATGGGTGAGACCGAATTTTCGCGGGTGGTGAGCTATTTGTCGGCTCGCTTGAATGTCGATGTGACACGCGCTGGTCTGAAGCCATCTGCCCGTGTGTTTCTCTCTGGCCTACTTGATAAGCTGCGCATCTCATGCAGCCGTACCCTGCGTGTCCAGTTGACGACACGGGAATGCGAAGAACTGCTTGGTCTGGGCAGCACGTCCTGCACCGAAGCAAGGAACGCTCTTATTGAGGCCGGGCTGGTTGAGAGAGATGGAAATTCCCTCGATCTCTCCCCGTGGGCAATGCAGGTCATGCAGTTTATGCCGTCATTGCCTGACGGAAATCGTGCCCTGAGCGAGAAATCGCCGTTTTCCGTAGATTTAGTAAATAGTATAACTATAACTAATAAACTAAATACTAAAGAAGAAGGCACGGAAAACGAGACTTCAACCAAAACTCTAACGCCAGAAGAAATACTTCACGAGGCTAGAGAAGCTATATCACTTTCTCCCCGTCTGCTTTCAGCCCTGACCAAGAAAACGGGCCGGGATATGATGTATTCCAGCTTCGATGAATTGGTTGTCGCCATCGGCAGCGTCCTAGACCAGTTCCTTCCGCTGCATAAAGGCGTAGCTCGACTGTGGGATCGCGCCATTTCCCGGCATGGACACGTTGCTATCCTTGCTCTCATTGCGGCTCTTGAAGATACCAGTGTCCGCTGCACCGAACGCTGGTTTCGTGCTTTTGTCGAAGGAATGGGCGCATTCGCTGCATTTGCGGATATTAAGCCCAACCTTGCACGGGTGAGAGCAGAGCGTGACGCGAAGATCAAAGCCGCAGAAGCCCAACAGCGCCTCGACGAACGGGGCGAACTAACCCGGAAACGTGGTGAGGCAGCGGATATTATTAGGGAACAGGCGGAAAAGATATTCGTTGAATTGGAAAAGCAGGACGAATTTTCAGGGGATTACATGCTGCCAATGGCATGTGTTCGTTCTATTCGTCTCTGGTTTGATGATGAAGGCCAATCTCATATTCTTTTGGTCGATCTCTACCAAAACACTCGTGAGAAAATGATTAAGTCTGTAGCCAATATCCTCGCTGATAGGCTCAACATACCGAATAAAAATGTTGGAATTGGTAACAGGCCGGGTGCTATTCCGCTTCTTTAAGTTGTCTAATCACCCTTTTTTGGCGTATAGAACGATTAAGACAGTTTTAGTGCAGCAGGTGACATGCAGAAGTTGGTTGAAGTGACGCAATCATCGCTTCTGGAAGCCCTAACGGTTCCAGAAGGTGATGCTGACAAGAGAGCACGGCGACGTGTAACCGCGTTTTCAGCCGTTTTTTTGGATACGGACGTTCTGCGCTCGGCTGAGATGGCACGGAATTATTGCTCGACGCATAAAAAGGATGGCTGACGTGAAACGGTTTATCGGAACGATCTGTGTAGGCGTGGCGCTCATTGCTGTTGGCTCTGGTGATGCACTGGCGCAGAGTTCCGGCTGTATGGTTCAGCAGGCAGCGGGTGCGGCAATGCAGCGCCGTCTAGCTGAAATTGACGCAGCCAAGACCAACGTGGATGATTTTTTCAATGGGGCGAAATCCTGCATCGGGAGCGGCCTTTTGGATCAGTTGGACTATTCCAACCTAATCCCTGATCCGTCCGGTATTCTGAGCGGTGGCTTCCAGAAACTTGGTCAGCAGCTTCTCGATGAAGCGAAGAAACAGGCGTGCCAGATCGTCCAGTACCAAATTCAGGGGGTGGTTGATCGCATGAACAGTGAGGTCGGTTCCTATACCAGCGGGATCGGCGGCAACCTCTCCAACATTCTTGGTCAGCAACAGAGCATACAGGTTCCATCTATTGCGGGATTTGGCTCGTATAATATCACGTCACCGACTGCTAGTCAGGTGATTCAAGGCACAACGGGCGTCAATCCGTCTGTCTATCAGTCGCAAACTCCGGTTCTAAATTACCAGAGCAGCGGCAGTTCAAGTAATCTCTCGGAGATGTTTCATTGAAACTGCGGGCTAACATTGCTGTTGGCGCTGTCTGCCTGATTGGTCTGATACCATTCTCTGACGCGAAAGCGCAGTTTGTCGGGCAGGAAGTCGCGGCAGAGCGGCTACTTGCTGCCTACAAAGCAAACACCGCACAAATCTCGTCCGCATGGCAGCAGCAGGCCGCAATGGCGACCAAAGCCCGGCAAGCTGCCACGTCTGCCATCGTGCAGCAGCACGACGCGCTCGATATAGCTCGCGCCAAGGACAATACGGATTATCAGTCAGGGCAGGGATACAAAGCGTGTCTGGTGACGCAGGGCGTCAGCACTATCAATTCGGCCCAAGCTGGCCGGAATACCTACATGCAGACTATCTCGACGCGGGATAACGGATGGTTCTCGTCCGGAGGGGAACAACGGCACACATTGTCGTCGGTCGTCGGTCTGCGCCGGACTGTTTACTGCTCACAAAGCGAACAGACCGCTTTCGGTGGCTGGTGCGATGCGGGTCTGGGTAAAACACGCGGCGGTGGGTTTCCGGCTGGAAATTCCGATGCGGGTGTCTGGCTCCTTCGCAGAGGATACGGAGCCGAGGAAAGTATGACTGGCATGGATTATGTGGACACGCTTGCTCCGCTACCAAGCGTGGCGGCTCCCAATTCAGGCCGGGCCGATCTCGAACAGAAACGTCAGCAGGCAATCTATAACGGGGCGTTCGTAGGCGCGGCCCGCACTGGCCTGACGCGGACTATTCTTGATGGGATGGACGATACCGAAAACAATCAGGCGACGGAGGATATGGTGCCATGAATATTCGTAAGGCTCTCCTTACAGCGTCGGCTGTTTCCTCCTTGATTGGAATGTTCCCACACGCTGCACACGCTTCGGTCTGTCCGGGTGTAGAGCTTCGGGTGTCTCTGTACGCGAAAACCGCTTTTTCGTCCGTCTCGGCCCACATCAGCGCGGCGTTTGCTACCTTTGATGGGATGATTGAGGCAGAAGGGGAGCGCCTTCTGGCTGCGCAGACCGTTCTCAACACACAAGAGAGTCAGTCGTCGTCGCAGGAAAACGTCACAAACATACAGGCCGCAAAAGCGGCTGGATCTGCTTATGTCGCGGCGCGTGTGGCAAAGCAGGTTCGTGACGCGGCAGACGAATTTGGGACGACTGGCTACAATGCCTGTGCCGTTGAAAGCAGCATGACGCAGTTCTATTCGTCATACCAAAATACGTTTTCGTCTGATCCTAGCGCAACAATAAAGCCATTTGTTGCAGGGCGTCCCGGTGCGCTTGCACGTCCTACGGCGTGGATGCAGGCCGTTCGATCAGGCAACAACACCAGCGCCGGGGCGCTGTTCAATGGTGATCTGAACGCATCTGCGCAGTATATCAATCTCGTCATGGGGCCGCCTGATAGCTGGCAGCGAAGCAATTCCCTGTCCGAAGGTCGCCTATTTCAAGCGCACAAAATGACTACCGATGCCCGTAAAAGCGCGGCTATGCGCGTGCTGGCGTCCATCGCTAAAGAAAATGCAGGAACTGGCCCTCAACGCGCATTGGATAACGTGTTGAGCCAATATACGGGCGATGGTGGCGAGCGTTGGAGCGCAGCTATGGCCAGTGCTCACCCTCGCGGCGTCTTGCTCGACGCTGTGCGTCTTGAAGCGGCAAATGTGGCGGCAGAAGCCTATGCTGTTCAAAAGACAATGCGGACAGAATTTGCCATCGCGTCCTATCTCCTGACCCGATCCGATAATATCGCGCATCAGAAGAATCAGCCGCTTCCGCCGCTCCCGCTTCCTTCACCGTCCGGGGAGGGAAACTAACATGGGGACGTATCGCAACAAGCTCCTTGCAGCATCCTTGGCTGTCTGTGTCAGCGTTGGTTTCTCCACACCAGCCCATGCGTGGATTTGCACATATTGGGTCAATGATCCCGTTATGAGTAGCACGATCAATGGTCAGGCAACGGCTACGAGCGCAAAATTCGACGTTGAGCTTGCTACAAGCTCGACGATCATAACGAATATCTTCAATCGCCTAATCGCTGCAACCAAGGTTCAGACTGCGCAGCGTAGTGCAGACGCCTCGCGCAATTCGGTTGGCATCCAGAAGGCGATGCAAGCCTATGCGTCCGCCGTCAATCAGCAGTCTGTTGCCGAAGAAATGGTACAGGCGCAGCGGGAGTTTGGCGCTGAAAGCCGGATTGCCAGCGCCTGTAATGCAACGGTGGTTCTGGGCGATGTGACGCGGGCGATTTCCAGCGTTCCAGAGCAGGCCCGGAACTGGATTTCATCTGACCGCATTCCGTCCGCTCCGGGTGGGGCGATACTGCCACGTCAGGCAGTTGAGCGTCGTCTATCAGGGCATCTCCAGCGGTATTGCAGTCAGGATGAAGTGAGCGCCGGTCTGTGCGCCTCTGTGGGCGCGAGAGCAACGGCAGACGTGGATGCAAACACTCTGTTCGATCCTACGTCCAGTCAGGAGGACGTTGAGGCGTATATCAACAACCTTGCCGGTGATCCGCTCGATAAGCCGACTGCCAATGAGGCCAAGACACCTGCGGGCGTTCTGAGACTGGCGACCGCCATGCGTACAGAAGCAATGCGCTCTCCGGCATTGGCAAGCCTTGCAGTCCTGCGCACGCAGCAGGCTGGCGGCTCTGGTGCCGGGCTATCCTCACAAAGCAATGTGACAGTGATTCAGGCACTGGATGAAATCATGCAGCAGTATGGCGGCGGGCCGAAGTATCAGCAGTGGGACGCAGAAGTGTCCGCCGCTGACGAATACGGCGTTCTACGCGAGCTGGTGAAACTGCGGGCGCTCTCAATGAAATTGCGTAGCTACCAGACGCAGAGCATGACCCGCATCGGCGCAATGATTTCGGCCCTTTTGGCTGGTGAAGCAGCAGAACAGCAGTAAGGAGACAGGATAATGGCTACAGAGGATAAACTTTCCCTTAGTGCGCTGATGCAGTCTTTCTCTGGTCAGGACGGGGATTACGACGATAGCGGGGATCTTCTCGGCGGGGCTGAACAACAGGCCGGTGAAATGGCCGGGCAGGTAGAAGAAGTCTCTGAACAGCCCGAGTTCATGGCAGATTACTTGTCCCAAGGTCAGAAACCTGTCGGTGTGAATGCTGGCGAACTGCTCCGTAGGTTTGAGAAAACGTGTCAGGAAGCTGACGCTAAGGCTTTGGCGGATAACGCACCTGCCGGACAGATGGCATTCGTTGATCTCGGAGAGCAGGCCGGTCTTGTCGATGACACACCCGATATTGGGCCGGGCGCTCCGGAGGTCGAATAATGGCAGAGATGAACCTGAGAGATCAGCTTGAACAGGTCAATTATGCCCGTAAGCTGGTTCAGACCGGAACAAATATACTGGATGATACGGCCAAGGACATTCAGGAAAACACCATGTCAATCGGTGGCGTTCTGGAAGAAAGCCGGGCGCTGGACTCTCTCTATGATGGCAATGATTACGTTCTGCTTATGACCCTCAATATGGAAGGGAAATTGCAGTCGTGGGTCTATGTGGAGCGAGCCAACGTGCAGGCTGGCACAACCCTAGTTGGACTTGGCAGCGGTGCCGCTCCGGACTCTATGCGTTTGACTGACTGTTGCGTTGCGACGGCAAAAAACCATCAGCCTGTCACTTATCAGCGGGCCGGTGAATTTGAAGATGATGGACGTAACCTGAAGCTCAAAGAAACGTCCATAACGGAGCACGAGTTTGCATCTAAGGCGCTTCATCACATGACGCCAGAAGCAGGGCAGAGAACCAAGGTTTTTGCGTCTGTTGTCAAACGATTGGATGATTTCGACCGAAAAAATGATGGTTCTACAGTAATTGAACAGGATTCAAACATTCCGCCAGTTATCGAACAGAAACCGCCAGTTCCCGAACCAAGTCCTGTGAAAGTATCGCCTCCCCCTGAACATGATGGCGGTGATGACGATCATGGTGGAGGTGGTGACGACTACCACGAAGAAGATTCAGATTTTTGAGTGATTTGGGGAGTTTGGGTGATGGCGATCAAGTGGTTTGATCTGAAAGATGCCGGGGCAAAGCTGGAACGGCAACAAGCCGAGAGTGGCGAATTTTTCGTCCGCCTCTCGCTTCAGGATGCCGTCTCTCCTGAGAAAATGCACGAAGCCGCCAGTTTGGGCTGGATACCAGCGCAAGCTGATAAGGCCGGGAAGGAGTTTTCCAATTTTGGGAAAGTCTCTCGCCTGAGCGAGCTTGTATCTATGGTGTCCGTGTTCCTGCCGGAAGAAACGATCCTAAAAGGTAAGACGGACGTTTCAAAATTGAGGCAGGGCGAGGAGGTCAAGGGCTTCACTGATCCGGCTGCATTAGTGAGCAACCTAACGGCGTCTCGTGAGAGCGTGGCGCAGAATATTGAGCGTCTGCCGGAGCATGTCCGCGAGCGTATTATAGCTCGTGTAGATGCAGCGCAAAAACTGCTTGGTGGTGAGCCTGACGTGGCAGGTGCCCTGTTCCAGAATGACGGTATTCGTCTCTGGAAGCGCCTTTCAGATCAGTATGGTGTGCGGGAGGCAACGCAAGCGATGGCTGGTGTGCTGGCCGTTGCTCAATACAAGGGGGAAGATTTTCGTCAGGTGCATGACGCGCTGTTGCGTGCGGCTGAGACGGGAAGCGGCTTGCCGGAGATCACGGGCCGGGCACAATACCGGGCTGAAGCAGTGCTCTCACACTTGGATAGCTTGAAGGAAATCCATGAAGCTGTTGCTCCCGGCGCATGGTCTGAAAGCCGCTTCTATCAGTCATTTCCGAAGCATTTTCGTGCGAATTATCGCGTGTGGGATGGCGCTGCGATTGACCACACCAATGATACGGATAAGCCGGAAATCGTAGGAGCCAAGTTCTACGCAGATCCTGCTTTCCCGACTGGCTGGAAGAAAGATATGGCGTTCAGGGTGTCCAGCGCCATTCATAATATGGCGAACACTCTGGGCGTGCTGCCGCGTGATCTTCTGTCCCCCAAAGGAAACAGAATGATCCATTTAGGCAACATCCCGGCATCTGAGGCACGAGGTTACGCACGGTCTTCTGAATATAAGATGGGCGGCGAACGTGTGAACGTACAGGCAATCAAGATCACGCCTTTTGATATTGGCTCGTTCGTCCATGAATTAGGGCACGGTATTGATTTCAATATCCGCAACGGATGGGGGAAAGATGCCTCACCAGAAGTCTTGCGTGCGATCCTAGACGGTACGGGTGTCCGCAAAGAGATCAATGCGTTTCTCGATGTAGCCAGAAGCAAAAATCTCTTTAGCGACAAGTACCTTGCATATCTCGAAATGCCGGAAGAAATGATTGCCCGGTCGTTCGAGGCTTCAATGCAGGATCATGCGGAAATAGAGAATGATCCATTCAACCGCGCAGGCGGGGGAGTGGCCATGAATTTCCCGGCAGTAAGTCTTATGCCGACCCCGGCCACCGCCGCGAAGTTTCTTGAGACGGTTAAAACCTCTCTGCGGAACACCCTTGATAGTCGTCTGGACGAAGAACTGGCGGCTCAACACGACTCAACCGAATTGAGCATCTAATGTCTAATTCTGACAGCTATAACATCGCCCCCTTATTCGAGCCGAGTAAGAACGATTACGCTATCGGACTGTTGCACCAGATTTTTGGCAGTGCGATGGACAAACTGTCCGGCGTGAATGCTGCGAGCACTGGATATGCGCAGGGCACGACGATCTCAACGTCCGTTGCTGCATTTAATCTCGTGGTATTGTTCTGCGCAATCTGTGTCAGTTCGTACACGATCTATTCGTCTATCGCCAACACATCGACCGATGGTCAGTGGGGTGGGAAATCCATAAATTTGCAGTGGACTTCGTTAAAGTCGTTCATCGCTATGTTTGGTCTGGTGCCCCTGCCATCAGGCTTTACGGTTGTCCAGATAGTTGTTCTTCAGTGGCTGGTCTGGGGTAGTGCTGCGGCTGACTACGCGAACAACAAAGTGTCCGAAAAGCTGGTCAATAATAGTGCAAGTTATATTGCCAGTGCCCAATCAACGACAAATTGGGTTGAGACAGGAAAAATTGCGAATGTCATGAGCGGAATGGTGCGAGATCAGCTTTGCGCCCTGTACGCCAATCGCATCTCGAACGATCTACAGACAGGCGCGTCGCCGCTACAGTCAAGCATTGTGCATCGCTCTCTTGGGTTCACGGAATCTCCCAATTCGATCATTTCTGATGCTGCGATTGAATGGGGTTTCCGTAGCGGCAATGCCTATCAAAACCTGTCGTCAATGTGTGGCAGTGTGATTGCCTATTACAAGTCGCCGTCGCAGAAGCTCTTGAATGGCACCATGACAGATAGTGCTGCAACGTATGCGGAGCACTTGAATACGCTTGCAGAACAGGCTGCAAAGAGTGGTGTCGAGAATGTTTTTTCGAGTTTGTCAGCCAGTTCTGGCCGTGTGGCTCAAGAAATCTATAACGGATCACGCGACACGGACGCATTGAAGCAGGAAATCACCAACGACATTCAGACGGCGGCGACCAGTTATTTTACAGGTGCGACTATCAACACGGGGCAGGTGTCAGCCCTTGGTAAATCTCTGCTGGAAGCGTCGGCTGCTGATGGATGGGTCTATGCAGCACTCTGGCAGCGTGTGCTTTCAGAATATGCTGTTCGCGTCACCATGTTCCGTAATGACGTGGATTTTGTCACGAATGATAGCATCAACCCGAAAGCGGCGGGCAGTCTGAGGGCACGCTATCTGGGCTGGTTGGGGCTTGGATCGTCAGAGGAAAGGGCGGCATTTTCAGATATAGATGAATCCTATGACTATCTGAAAAACTTCGACTCTCTCTATAAAAAAGCCGGTGATCCTATCAAGAATATGGATGGTAACACGTCCCTTGAAAGGATGAGTGCTGCCGATCAACAGGCGAGTGGTATTGCTCCTATTCAGTGGCTCTATAATTACCTTCTGAACGATCTGGCCGCGCCAACGACGAACGGTTGGCAAGATCCGATGATTTCCATTCAGGAGGAAGGCCAGTGGTTCATGCGTTCCGGCGTAGAAGTGCAGGCCGCAGCGGTTATTGCTCCATCCGCGATGGCTGCTGCCAGCGGTGTAGTAGCCGGGCCGGAAGCCTCTGTAGGCGGGTATTTTGCCGGTAAATACGTTGGCGCTATTTTGAGCACGCTCGGTAAGGCGCTCGTGTTTCTCGGCTTTATTGCAGCCGTGTTCCTGCCATTTATGCCTTTCGTTTATTTCTTGTCTGGCGTTTTTGCGTGGATCGTCATGTCTGTAGAGGCTCTGGTAGCGGCAAGCCTCTGGCTGCTGCTGGCTCTGACGCCTTCTCGCAATGATGGTCTGGTTGGTGACAATCGGCAGGGCTTCATGCTTCTGATCGCCGTAATCATGCGCCCTATACTCATGATTGTGGGCCTCTATTTTTGCTATGTCCTGCTTTTTGTAGGCATGTCGCTCGTGAAAACACTGATGCGCGGTGCTTATATGGTCATGGCTCCGAATAGTTCGATCTTTAATGCCATGACGGCGGCTGGCCTGCTTGGCATGTATATTATTCTGGTTTTCATCATCACGCTCTTTTCGTGCTCCCTGATTACTGGCCTTGGTGATTCAGTGATGCAGTGGATCGGCGTTAATGTCAGCGCACTCGGCAAGAATGCCATTGCTGACAATATGGCATCTGTCGCCAATCCGGCGCAGTTGGCCGGGCAGCGCCTTCTGGGTGCTCCCGGTGCCGTATCCAGCGCGGTTGGAGATGCGCGGCGTGCGTCGGGCGCACGGGGCGCTCGGAAAGAGGCAGAGGGCAGTCGCGGCTCGAAGATTGGACGCTCAATGCGTTTCCGTCTGCTTGGTAAATAAGACAGGGGAGCAATCAAAATGGCGCAGAAAGTTTATGCGGGTGTCCTCGACCATCAGGAAGTCAACGTATCGCATCGTCGGGACGATCCCCGCTCTGTCTGGCGGAAGCTGAGTGATGCCCTAGAAACACCGTCAGGCACCGTGAAGTTTTTCGGTGCTCTGACCGGGATCGTGGCCGTGCCAATGGCATACATACCGGGGAGCGGTGAGGTCGGCGTAATTGTGGCTACGTCAGTGCTCCTTGGGAAATACCTCTACGGCAGTCGCAAGTGGGAGGCTCCTTTTCGGGTGCCTGCCTTTGCGGCAAAAAAATTGGGTATGCAGGATGGGTCAACAGGCCGGAAAGGTCAGGGAACGATCTATCTGGGTCGAGAGATCAATTCTAACCGGCAAGTCTGGGCCAGTGCTAACGACGTGAAAACTCACCGTCTGGTCGTCGGCACCACGGGTTCAGGTAAGACAGAGGAAATTCTGGGGAATATCTTCAACGCTCTGGTACTAGATTCCGGGGCCATGCTCGTTGACGGTAAATCCGACCCAAAGACGTTTAATTCGCTTTTGGCGGTTTGCCGGGTTCTGGGCCGTGACGAAGATTTGCTTCTTCTGAACTACATCATGGGCGGGAAAGACTTCGCTGATGGCATGGATTCCCGTAGGTCGCACACTTACAATCCGTTAGGTTCCGGATCAGCGGCGATGAAATCGGAACTGATGGTCAGCCTGCTAGATAGTGGGGGTGGCGGCAATTCTGATATGTGGCAGGGTCGTGCCATTAACTTCCTTGAGGCCATCTGCCCGCCCTTGTCGTATCTTGCGGATCGCGGCCTGCTTCTCTTTAATCCTAAACTCCTGTGCGATTACTATCTGCTTGAAAATATCGAGAATCTTCTGTGGTTCGGTATTTTCGTTGATATGAACGGCGTTGTGGTCGATCTAAAGAACGGCACGGACGACCAGAAGCGCCTGTACAACACAATGTTCACGAAATACTGCGGCAATCTTCGGCTATATGTCGAAAACCTGCCCGGTTATTCGGCGGTTAAGCCCAAAAAGCCAAACCAGCCATCAACATGCTCCCCAGAGGAATGGAACAGTCGTCTCTCTGGTCTTGAGGCTAGGCGGAAAGAGTTGGATTTGGACAATCCTGACAATTTTCGTGCCTACATGGATGGCGATGGTGATGGCGGCAAACAGGACGCGAAAAAGAAGCAGTCGCTTGAGCAAACACGCGGAAAAGTTCTTGAACAACATGGCTTCATTACGATGCAGCTAGTCCGCGCTACAGGCAATCTCACGTTTAATTATGGCCACATTTACAATGATGAAATTGGCGAAATCAATTATCGAGATGCCCTGTTAAATCGCCGCATTCTGCTTGTCATGCTCCCCGCACTGGAACGATCAAAGCAGAGCATGGAGCAGCTTGGAAAAATGGCTGTGAGCGCCATTAAGGGCGTTCTGGCTACCCTGCTGGATACTCCGCTAGAAGGTAAGCGCCGCGAGATCATAGATGGTCGGCCATCCAACGCAGAGGTTCCGTATTCAATCACCTGCGATGAATATGGTTACTACGTTGTTCCCGGCTTTGCCGTGGCTCCGGCGCAGGCTCGCTCTTATGGTGTGAGCATCACGTTCGGCGCGCAGGATTATCCTTCCTTGACCAAAGGAAACAAAGAGGAAGGTGAAGCAACGTGGGAGAATACTAACCTGCGTTTGTGTGGCCGTATGACTGGTGGTGAGGAGAGCGAGACCTATAAAAAGATCGCCGGTGCCGGTGGCAAAGCTGCGGTTTCCGTTGCGCAGGACATGGATTTTTCTGGGTCTCCGTTTGATAGCTTCCAGCTTGGCATGGGGTCACGCTTGGAGATGGTCAACAGGATCAACGCAGACGATCTTAACCAGCAGGAGAACGGTGAATTTCATCTGATCGTTGGTAAGAAAAGCGAGATGACAGGCTCTTTATCAAAAAAGGGTGGGTCAAAGGTCGTGCGGTTGCTCTCTTTCTATACCGGCAACATTCCGCAGCCTACCGAGCTGGCGCTTGTGCATTATGTGCAGGTTAAGGCGTTCTCGGATCGAGAGCGTGAAATCGTGTTGCAGAACGAGGCAGTTGCGTCCGCTCTTGCCCTTCTATCCCCGGATAAGGTTGAGCAGGATCTGATCGGTGAGACAGACCGTGCGGCACTGGATGATGTGTTCCAGCAGTTTTCCGAATGGGCCGGAACGCAGTTCTGGGAAATCAACGATGCTGAGATTGCGGCGTGGCTGGATCAAGTTGACGCTCGTAGGGAGGAAGAAAGGCGGCAGGCTGAAGCTCAAGAGCAGCGTAACGCGGCCATTCGACATATACTGGATGGTATCGGTTCAGCCGCCCGGCAGGCATTCCGTGATGAAAAGACTGTTGAAGACCATTTGCGACTTGCCGGTAGTGTCCTGTCAGGTTGGCAGCAGAAAGCCCAATCTGTCAGCGAAGATCATCAGCTTGAATTAACCGTTGCAGGGCTTGCGCAAAAAAGGCTTGCATCGGCACACGCTCTTATGTCATAAGGTATGGTGAGGACAATAGTAAACGAAAGGGGTCTAGGAAATGCTCTTTTTATCTCTTTTTGCGATGCTCACTGTAGGCGGTCTGGCTATCGGCCTTCTGGGCAAGTTCGCCCGCGTTGGTGCGCCTGCGGCGGCTGTGTCTGGCTCGCCCCTTCGTTCGACCGTCCGTAGCTCGATGTTCTCTTACCGTGATGCTACTCCTGAGCAGCAGGATCGCAAGGCATTCAACGCTAACCTCAAGGCGAATGCAGCGGAGCGCGATGCTCTGCGAAATGCAATCCATGCAGCCGGATCGTCCAGCTACAAGTTCTGACCTCGACTAAGCTCCTCACAAAGCAAAAAGAAAGCCACCTTCACGGGTGGCTTTTTTTGCGACTAGAACCACCAGACAGGTAGCTCCGATTGGAGTTTGTTGGCTGCAACAATGTCTGCAATCAGCAACGGGTGAGACGAAACGTCTCACCTCGCTATCACTGCATTCCCGCTTGCGCCAGCTTTGCCTTGTGTCTGGCCTGAACCGAAGCCGGGGGAGGGTTTGCTATATGGAAAGCCGTCAATCTCCTGAGCCATGCCGCTTCTTCACCCTCGATGGGCCGGTTGCGATAAACCTTATTCCGATCAACGCCGAGCTTCCCGGCAAGGGTCGGGTCATTCCAGCCGAGAACCATTTGGCAGCGTGAACGCTCTAAGGCGTTCATGGGACGTAGTTCTTCCGGGGTGTATTCAGGCTTCGTGATTTCATCCGCCATGACCACGACCCTCTTTTTTGGGAATGCCATTTTCATCCAGATTGGCAGCGTTCATGAGGCGTTCGAGAGCATCCCAATAGCTTTGCGAAGCACTGCTTTCAACGTAGCCAACCAGCCGGTTGTAAACGGAGACAGGGCAGCGGACGGTAAATGTGGTTTGTGGCTCGTCACTGACGATACGTCTGCGGCGACGACGAATCATTGGAGGGGCTTGGCGAGAGGCGAAGCCCGCTGCATCGCTGGCGAGATCTGCCCGCTGTGCGTTGCGGCGTTCTATCTCGCTCATTCCCATTCCATCATGTGCCGTGTGCCCAGATTCTTCCGGCAGAGCGGCCCGGCTACCGGGGCGAAGTCGTCCTTTGCCAGCGGCAAAGGGATCATGCACTTTATGGTCAGACATGATCGTTCTCCTCGTGGGCCTGCTGCTCGGCCAAGATGCTGACAAGTTCGTCTGCAAGGTCTGAAGCGTTTTTCTGAGCTTTGTTCAGATTGGCTATGTCGTAATCTACAAGTTCATCCAGATCAGCCAGTGCGGCGAACATCGCATTGTAAGCCTGTCGCTGGAACAGATGAGTCTTGAGATGCGGACGCCCCTGATTTTTCAGGCTGTCGATGATCTGACGCTCGATCTTGGTGGTGATGGCCGGGTTCGTCCGGGTGAAGATAATCCGCGCATCAATTTTTCGGTTGTAGGCTTCTTCTTCCTGCTCAATCAGGCCGAGCACTTCGCCAGCGCCAAGCGCATCGAGGGAAGCGGCCTGCATCGGGATCAGGATCAAATCAGATCGGGAAATGGCACGAGAAAGCACAAGGGATGCAGTGCCTTCCAGATCAACAAGAACGACTTCATCAATCGCGGCACGCTCTTGGATCAGGCGTATCACGTTTGATTCTGTGACATTTCCAATGACGTTCACGGGATTTTTCGACGTGCCAGATGTGCGCCAGTAGTGAAGAACTTGGCGCGGGTCAGCGTCGATGATGGTCACTTTATGACCAGCATTGGCAAGAGTGGTTCCCAACACGAGGGCTGTTGTTGACTTCCCAACGCCCCCTTTGGGGTTCGCAAAAGATACGACCGGCATAGCAGCATCCAAACATGATTCGTGTTGTTGTCGATGCCCATGATTGTGGAAGTGGGCAGGCGATATTTTTCACAATAGCAAACATTGAAAACGATTGCAACGATTGCTTGCAATGAAATCATGCAAACAATGATTGCAATGAAATCATGCAAACAATGATTGCATATAAATCATACGAAACGAAAGCGGCTTGGAAACGCTCGGCCATCATGTGTTACTGAAATGACAAATATGCGTTATGTTAAGGAAATCTGGGCCGTTATCTGCTGTGTTCGTGTGATGAATTGACTATCCGTGATTACATCGTGTGTCGTCGCGCTTCTTATTCGATTTATCGTGTCGAGCGGACGATAACGCGCTTGTTCTTTTATCGAATTAGTGGCACAAATTGCGAAGATCGCCGTTCAATCAATTATTAAGATACCTAACAAGTCGAGTTTTGGCCGGTCTTATCGTATATATGTCCAGACTATGTGTGTTTGGGAGAGATTGATGGCGGTGAATGACGACAAAAAGAATGTGAAAGCCCACGAGGTAATCCGTTTGGTTCCTTATCTGTTTCTGGTCAGTCCCACGACCGGGCGAGAAGTGAAGATCAGGATTTCCGAAGGGCTGAAGCAGCCTGACGCGCAAGACTTTGCGAGTAAGTTGAGTGAAGATTTTGCAGATACGCCTATCGAGATTCTGACGTATCTGCGTCGGACTGCTCTGCTTGAAAGCGCAAATGATTGGCGTTTCATGACAGAAGCAGAAATTGCCGCATATCTGCGTCGGGATGTGAATAACGAAAACGGTGTTGGTGAGCCTGCTCCCGACGAGGTTCCACCAGACAACAGCAACGAGGATTTCTAAGCGTGAAAGTATTCTGGCGTTCTTTTGTAGCGGCCAGTGTAGTTATGGCCGCTTCTGTCGGCCCTGTGTGGGCACAACAGGCAGCGCAGGCGACACAACCTCAACAGACACTGCCTGCGCAGCCGACCGACGGCGTGCCCAGTCCATCGGATCGAGTGCGGTATGAGCGGCCTGACTCCCAGACAGTTCATTATAGCGCCCCTGATCCAAACGTGCGGCCAACCGAGTTGCGTATGCAAGACATGGAGCGTCGTATCGGTGAGCTTGAGGCAGAGCTAATAGAAACAGAGCAGCGGTTGAGAGACACTATCCTGTCGGTCAATCAGCTTCATAGGCAGTTAGGCCGGTAGGCATGGACTTAAACCCAATCACCCTGCTGGTGAACCTATCCCGGCTGTTTCTGCCGGGCGTAAACCTCGTTTTCGTTATCGCGGGTCTGTTTGGCCTGTGGATCGGCTACAAAGCTCTCTACGACTTGTATAAGCACATGCGGGGCGATCAAGAGCCGGGCATGATGCCGAAGGGCGCTGTCATTCCTGTTCTGACGCTCGCTGGTGCCTGCGTCGTGATTCCTGTCGTGATGTGGCAGGGGGCATCTGTGATCGTTCTCGGGGGCGATCAAACGGCCAGCATGTTCTCGTATCTTGAGCAGACAGATACATCGACGACCTGCGATAATGTATCGCGTACAATGACAATGTTCTGCATGTTGATGGGGTCGATTTCAATTTTCACCGCCGCTATGCAGGCATATTCTCGCGTTTCAGAACCGGGCCGAGGGCATAGCTTTGGAACGCCAATTATATTCTTCTGTGGCGGTGTGGGCCTGTTCTTCCTTAATGACATTTTCTATCTCGCGTCTCAAACAACGCACGTCAATCTCGGATTTTCAGCTATTTGTCAGGCATTGGATACCAACGGGACATAGTGTCTTCCGTGGATATTCGCAGAGGATTGGCCAAGGTGCTTCGGTGCCTTGGCTTTTTTTTATCAAAATGAAATTGTAAAAATGGAAAATGTTTGTTGTGCCTGTGGGTATGTAGATTGAGCGTGGATGCGGGGGATAGTGATGTGGTCAGGCTGTAAGGCTGTCCATATCCTATCCACGGCAGGAGCGCGGCCCGTCAGGGCAATCTACATATCCATAGGTTGTGAATGCAGCTTTACGATGTGAGATGCTTTTTTTCCCACTCGATCCAGTCTCCCAGAGGTGGGGTATCTTCATACAGGCGCTTGTGCGCGTATTGCCATGCGCGATAGCGAAAGGACAGACTTTTCAGGAGCATAAACGAGCTTAGAAACAGAATGCTTACAAGAGTCAGGACGGAGTGTTCATACAGCGCAAAGAGGCTTCCAAGAACAGCGGCCCCAATAGAGCACCACCAAAGTTGTGCGGCCGCACGAAACATATTCGCACTGAATAGCGTGTATTTCTCGGTTGAGATCAGGTCTGTTGCCAGCGAGGTATATCCGCAGTTCTCGCACCTTATGACCGGGTGGGTATCTGAGGAATTGTAGCTTGTGACACCATCGGCCTCAATGATCCGCTCTCTGGGCGGGATGATGGAGCCGCCATTGGGGATCAGGCGAAGCGTATGCTCCCCACATGAAGGGCATGGTTCTGAGATGGAGCTTTCGTCGCCGCCCTCTACTCGCAGCCGGTTCACCAGCCCCAACACATAAGCGCCGTCGTTTACCGCTTGTTGCGTTCCAGTCAGCTTATAGCGGTTCTTGAGCGAGAAGGGATTGAGCCAGCTAAAAGTAGCGCCGGTAACGCGCCTGAATGTCCCTTTCTGCTTTGAATTGGGCGCAGAGTTGGGATCACGTTCTGAGGCCATTATCAGATCCTTAATTTATTGAGGCGAGCGCCGTTTCTACAAAAACGTCCAGTCGCTCCCGCCCATCCGGGGCGATAAGTTCTGCCGTGGAGATCGTGTGAGGTTCTGAGGGCGGCAGGCCGTTCTGCTTGTCTATGGTGCTCCACTGATTGATGGTCAGAGATTCCGTATCAAAGCGTACTGACACGAAACTAGAGCCGTCTTGAATCAGAACAGACACTTCTTCGTCCAGTTCTGGGTCGCCAACAAGATACGTTAATGGTCTGCTCTCGCCATTCCATGTGGTGACTATTTCATGGTTTCCCGGTTTTAATAGAGAACATGAAAGGGTCTGCTCGACCGCGTTCGATCTTGGAGAGAGATTATCGACTATCTCACGAAATTTATCTCTGACAGATTTCTTGTGTTCGGTCATAATGGTTCATCCTTTGGTTCTTTGTACGTTGTCATGTCCTGCTATCTCGTGTTTTCTTAGATGGTATTGGTTCATCTAACACACATATTGGTGGACAAACAACGGAAACACATTTTTGTCGTCGTAAAGTCTTTCTTATTCGTATGGTCGTGGAGGAAAATCGCTAGATGGGCACCATTGTTATCTGTGAAAAACCAGATCAAGCAAGGGACGTGAGAGCGGCCATTGGCTCAAGGTATGGGCGCGTCATGAATGCAGAAGGGCACCTTCTTCGTTTGCAGACGCCCAATGAGGTGAAGCCTTCTGAATGGGGGGTGAAGTGGTCAGTCTGGAAGCCAGAGGCGATGCTTCCAGAGCAGGGAGTATATGGCTTCGCTGTGGCAGATAATCCACGGAGAGCCAAACTATTCGGTGAGATTGCAGCCGCCCTCAAGGGCGCTGATGCGGTCGTGATTGCTACCGACCCGGATCGGGAAGGGCAGTCTATTGGCGATGAAATTCTGGATTTTGCAGGCTTCAGAGGGCGCGTTAAACGCGCGATTTACAACAACACTGATGAGATCACGCTAAACAAGGTTTTTTCCGAACTCAAAGATAATGCTCTGTTCCGGACGCAGTATTACGCGGCCCGCGCCCGGCAAAACGTCGATCAGCTTTTCGGTATGTCTCTGACGCGAACTGTGACCCGTGAGTTTGTGCGGCTTGGCTGGCGCGGGCGCGTGGTGAAGGGCAAGGCTACCCAGAAAATTGGCGTTGGTCGTGTCCGCTCCCCTATCTGGGGAATGTTGTGTCAGCGTGAGTTGGAAATTCTTGAATTTCAGCCGAAAGACTATTTCGACCTGTCCCTTGATGTTGCCTGTCAGCAAGGGAAGGTGAAGCTCTGGTATCGTCCGGCTGGTGAAGATCGTATTTTCGATAAGGGAGTGGCAGACGCTGTTCTCCGGAGCATTACGGGGTTCTCTGGCCCTCTGGCCGTTGTGCAAGAGAACAAACAGCAGCAGGCACCTCGACCGCCCGATCTGCCGACCCTACAGAAGCGTGCAAGCTCCCTGTGGCGCTGGAAGGCCAAGTACACCCTGTCAGTGATCCAGTCTCTTTATAACACGCACAAGATTGCGACCTATCCACGGGCAGAAACACGGTATCTTCCAGAGGTTATGATTAAAGACGTTCCTGATATTCTTGCAGGAATTAAGAAAATACCCGCGTTTTCCAATTACGGTTTGGAAAAGCCGAATGTCAGAACCGGGAAAAGTGGCGTTTTTTCTGATAAAGCACTCGAAAATATATCCCATCATGCCGTGATTCCGAACGTATCGAAGATGGGAGAGCTTGAAACAATCTATCCGCAGTTGTCCGCTGACGAACGAAAAATGTTCGATCTGATATGCGGCTATTATGTCGCTAGTCTCGATCAGCCGTATCGCTTCAAAAAGACTCAAATGAGCGTTGTGGTTGAAAGGCGCACGTTCAAGGCCAGCGGGAACGTGGTTATTGATGCCGGGTGGCGTCAGCCGTTTGCTCTGGGAGGTGACAACCCCGGTGAGGCTGATGACAAGGACGCTGAGAGCAATTTGCCTCCTATTCCTGACGGTACTGTAGTGCAGGAAGCAGGAACCAATATAGCGGCGAAAAAAACTACCCCGCCATCCAGATATACAGATGGGAGCATCATTGATGCGATGCAGAATGTCTGGAAACGGGTCGAGGATCGAGAGCTTCAAGCGAAGCTGAAAGAAACGAATGGTTTAGGGACACCCGCTACCCGCGATTCATTCATCTACGAGCTGGAGCAAGATAGTCTGGTGGAGACTGCTCGAAATGGGCAGGTCGTACCCACAAAGGACGGCTTGAAGCTGTTCAAGATCCTGAGTGGCGTCTGTCCGCGCCTGTTTGATCCCGCCTCCACGGCGTCGTTAGAGATCATGCTTGACGATGTTCAGCATGGACGTGCGAAGATGGAGGACGTTATTGCGCAGGCCGCACGACTAACTAACGAACTGATTTCTGATATTTTGTCAGTCACCACGCAATCCAGTGTGCTGTTCCGGTCGCCTCCAAGCGAAAAGATGCTGAGTGCTGTTGAGAGTGCAGCGCGTGCAGGCAATCTTTCTGTACCAGATGCCGTCAGAACTGATTATGCAGCCTGTCGTGCATGGTTGCAGGAACATATTGGCGATGGCCCATCGCCTGCCCAGATCGAACTGGCGAAGAAGATACAGGCCGATACGGCGATAGATTTGCCGGGCGACGTGCTGAAAGACCGGAAGGCTCTATCGGACTGGCTTGATAAAGGGATGAAGGTTGCGGCGCAGAAGCGCAAGGAGAGCATGGGACAGGAGCCAGCGTCTCCGAAGCAGATCGAGTGTATCCAGAAAATTATCGGGTCAGGCTACATTCCAGAGCCGGAAGGGTGGCCGAACATAACCAAGTTGCAAGCAAGTGAGATTATCGGCGCTCACAAGGGCACGGATAATAAAAGCGGCGGTAAGGGAGGGAAGGGTGCTCGGCAGCGGCGGGCACCGGCAGGAAAAAGGCGGTCGTCATGACCGCCCTGTGGTGAGTCAGTCTTTCTTTTTCTGGTGCATCGTGGAGAAACCAGCCCGTCGAGCGAGACTTGCTCGTTTCTCCCGGTAATTGGGGGCGACCATAGGGTAGTCGGCAGGTAATCCCCATTTGCGCCGGTATTCTTCGGGAGACATGCCATAACGGCTTTGGATATGCCGCTTGAGCACTTTGTATTTCCGGCCATCTTCAAGACAGATGATATAATCATCGAATACGGATTTGTTGGGATCAACAGCCGGAGCCTGCGTTGTCGGGCCTTCTGTGGGCTTGGCTGCCATCGCAGGGGAAGGAACGGCATCGAGATCCTTCAGGCCCACGAGGTCGAGGACTTCGTTCTGAATGATCTTGAGCACCTTGGGTAGCTCCGAAATATCAACCCGGTTGATTGGGTTTGATACATAAGCAGATGCAATATCTGTAAATGCGTTGAGGATGTCAGATCGTGAAACTGGCATATTATGCGTATGGCTATTGGTTCGCCCCAAACCGTCTTCGACCAACGCGCCACGATCTTGCGGCTTATCCTGTGACTTCGAGTCATTCATTGAACGATGTTCCTGCACGTTAAGACGTTCATATCAGCTTGTAGCATATCAGTTGCAGACAAAAAATGGTCATAAGCAACCATTAAGCGCGTACACAATTTTTGATATACCGAATAAATTCGACACATAACTGACAAAAAAGACATGACATAGACGATTTGTCACAAATTAAATTTGTAGAAAAGATTTTGGCAGAATTGCGCGTCTGCACACAATGCTTGACGCTCCATCCTAAATCGTATGATAGAGAGCTTGGAGCAATCAATGGTGAGTCAAAATGAGCAGCTACCGATCCGTGAGATTGGCGGTGCTCCGTCGTTCTGGCGGGCACCAGAATATTCATAGGCTTTATAGCGACGCCGGTATGAGGCGGACGGTTAAAGCAGCGCGTGACGGCACGCTCACCCAAGAAGAAATAGATGGCCTTTGCGCCCCGCCTCCTGAAATATCAGAAGAAGTGCGTACAGGCGGAAGCAATGCGCAGCTTCGATACAGGATCAGAGAACTAGCAGAGCGCGTTCTTGGCGTGGACAAAGGGGAAGTAAATGAAGCCTTCAACCGAAGATAGGCGCGAGCTATCGGGTCGAGTGGTTCGTGATTTTTTGGCTGATAGACCTGAGATAGCGCAAGCTCTTGGGGTCACGCCCGAACTGGACGATCAAACACTTTACAGCGAAACAATGAAATCGGTGTCTTTCTTGCCGCTTGCGCAGCGGCGCATCATTATGGATGCGCTGTACCAGAAAGATGACGATCTGGTTCTGCCTCCACGCCCATATATGCCGCCGCAGACGGTCGAGGGCGACAACGCTGAAATGCAGGCCGAGAGCAATCAGATCACGCCTGAACGCAGAGATGAAGTCAGCACCTACCATCGTGTTCAGGCGGCTCAACTATATCGGCAGTTCGATGCCGTTCTAGGGAAGATCAAACAGGCCGAAATGGCGGCGCATCAGGCGCAGCAGGTTATGCGTAACCCTAATTCGCTCCCGAACGATGTTAATGCCGCTGTTGGTCGCGTTCAGGGTTTTGTGCAGGCCGTTAATGGTGCGTGGAAGGGCTTTCAGGAAAATACCATGCCCAAGATAGTCGATCATTTGGGTATGGCGTCCAATTTTTCAAACAGTCCTGCGGAAAAAACCAGTATCAATTCATTGATGGAGCACATGCAGCGTCCCACTGTGCTACAAGATTTTGCCCATACGATTAAAGAAGTCGATTTGTCGTTTGAAGGATATAGGGAAAAGATCAATTCCGGCCTTCAAAACTTCTCTAAACCTGTCGAAAATGACGATCTTGATAACGATAATAGGCTAAGTCCGACGATTTAACCTTTCGTATTGTCGTCTAATTCGTGTATATGGTGGGAGGTGAAACGACTAACGTAAAACCTTTTGGGGATCTACATGAGCAAGAAGGTTGTCTTGGGGGTGCTTTGTGGTGGTGCCCTTTGCTTTGTGACCGGATTTTCTACCGGGTATGTTGCGGGGATAGTCCATCCTCCGCAGGCACTGGCCGTTAAAGCCTTCCAGCAGCCGTATAGTGCGCAGCTTTACGGCGCTCCGGCAGCAGCATTGCCGCCGCCGCAGCCCATGCCATCGGCTCCGCCAGTTCAGCCGTCGTATGCGCCATCTCCTGCACCGATCAAGGCAAGCGCATTATCCAATCCGGAAATTGGCCGAAAGGTTATGACCGAAGTAGCGAAGCTACACGGTGTCCTGATCGGTGCCGATGGAAAGAAAGTCGATGAGTCGCAGGTTGTGACGATCTTCTTCGATCCACGATGCCCGTTCTGTCATAGCCTGTTCCGTACAATCAGCGGAAAAATACCCGTCAAGTGGGTTCCCATTCCTGTGCTTGCAGGAACGGATGCAGGCATTAGTTCGTCAGCTTTCATCCTGTCGGCAAAAGGTGAAGCCGAAGCCAGTCGAGCTATCGAGACAGCCTTTTCTTATGTGGGGGAGGGGAGTGTCGCTCACACTCCTGACGATACCCAAAAATGGCTTGCAGGTATCAATCCTACCGAGCAGCAGAAAAAGGATTTGCAGGAGAGCGTATCTGCTTTCGTAGCAATCCATAAAGCGCCGGGGAGTGATCCGACATTCGGCGTTCCTTCCGTCTTGGTTCCGATGGCTGACGGCTCCGTAACGATGCACGACGGATATAACCCCGGCGATGAAGATAAGATCATCGCGGATTATCGGCGTGGACGGTGATTGTGCAGAAGAAATTCGCCTTTCCTGACCGGACTCCCCTTATGCGGCCAAGCGTCGTTGAGGGGAAATTGCAGCGGGCAAATCTGGCGATGGCTTTCTTATCTGCCACGCTTGTTGCCAGCATGTTGCTGAATTTCTTTTTGGTTTTTCTCGTTCTCCATAGGGCTGATGTGATTCCGTATGTGTCAGATGGCAGTTCGTTCGGCTGTCAGGTTCCTCAAATTAAACAATCGCAGGTGAAATAATGGTGTTCCCTTGGAACAAGAAAGCCGTTGTGCCGGGCGATGATATTTCCGACGATGAACTTGGGATGCCGGATACCGACACGGAAAAGCATCGCGTGCGTCAGGAAAATCATTCCGCTCTTGGTCGGCTGGCGGAAAAACGCGGCATCGTAGCAATGCTGGCGGGCACGAATATACTGTCTCTCATGGCGATGCTGACCATGCTCTATGCGATCATGTATCACTTCCCCCTGAAGCAATTTCTGTGGACTTCTGATGCTCGTAGCGTGTGCGCGGCCACGCCTCTTTCTGAGCCATCAGTTTCAGCCGCAAACGTGGTCAATTTCGCCGCGACCGCAGCAGTCGATCTTAACAGCTTCGACTACCTGAACTGGCACCGGATGCTCACCCGTGCCCAAGACTTGTATTTGACACCGGCAGAGCGAGTCCAGTTTCAGTACAACCTGCAACAGTCAGGAATTATTAAGAACATTGAAGATGGTTCTATCACTCTGACTTCTGTTGTGTCTGGCGCTCCGTTTATCGAGAAATATGGCATCAGAAGAAATGACAATCGTTATTTCTGGGTTGTGCAGGTTCCGATTACGCTCTGGTACTACAACCAGACAGAAAACAAGCCGGAAAACCGCGTCCTAACCTTTACTGTAGTGCGCGTTGATCCATCTCCCAACAATCCCAACGGTATTGCCATCGACGACATTGTGAGTGTTCAGGCGGCAGATAAAACCGGCCCCAATCAGGTGCAGTGAGCGCGTAACCATGATGATGAAAAAAGCTGTTTCAGGTCTTTTAGCCTCTGCCGCATTTGTTCCGGCATTTGCCTTTGCGCAGCAGGCTCAAGCTCCTCTCACGTCGCAACAAGCG
Organism: Acetobacter malorum; assembly: GCF_001580615.1. Lineage (GTDB taxonomy): Bacteria > Pseudomonadota > Alphaproteobacteria > Acetobacterales > Acetobacteraceae > Acetobacter > Acetobacter malorum. Next base: position 15,425 of record NZ_LHZC01000039.1, on the reverse strand, counting down.
GCGGCGATGCAGGAGGGTCAGCGTGCTGCCTACGGTGCTGCACATGACACTGTGATTGAACGGAAAAACCAGTCAATAATCAGGCCGGATGAAGTCAATAAATTCCGTCAGAAAGCTCTTGATAATCAGGCAGCGATGGCAAACCCGGCTTATGATCCCGACGCAGAGCCGCCGGAAGCGAAGCGGAAGGATGTTGATTATGTGATGGAAGCAGGCCGTGATCCGGAACTGCTCTCGCTGTCAAAATGGGCACCTACTCCCATCACGTTCTTGGACAGAAACAAGAAAGCAATTCCAGTCAGGAGCCTTGCTTGGAACAGGCAGGCATTCTCGATCAATGGTATCGGTTGCCCGGCAGCACACGCACCGGGTCAGTCGAGCCAAGGCGATGATGGTGCTGGAGGCGATCAGGATAAGCAACAGGAGGTTCAGGAGCCGACTGTGCTTTACGTTGTGCCTTGCCGTCCGTCTCAATGGGGTGGCATCGCCGTGCAGCTTAAAGGCTACCCTGTTCCGGTCGAATTTATCATTTCAGCCAGCCCGAAGGCGTCTCACATTGATACGCCTGTGGTGCTGAATGTTCATAGTCCGGCTCCGCCTCCCCGGCGCGTTGTAAAGCGGCCACCGCCGCCGCCGCCGTCTGATGATGGCTCTGGGCCATCTGAACTCTGGAGCTTTATGTCAGGAACGCCCCCACAAGGGGCTGTAGCTCTGCCCGTGCGTGGGCCGGGGCAGGCATGGCGCTACAATGGCAACGTGTATGTCAAAGCAGCCGGACGGATGGCTGGTATTGGGCAGGCAGGAGCAGAAGCAACCACGGGTCAGCAGAGCGTCTATCGCTTTGACGGTGCCGCTCCAAACGACGTGCATTTCATGTCTCCCACTGGTCAGGACGAGACTCTTTCGATTGGCGTGGTGAAAAGGAAGTAATCATGAAAAACCTTATGAAAAAGAAAGGGCTTCTTGCCAGTGTGTCAGGTATCGCTCTTGTCGGAGTGATTGCGACCTACATGATTTTTGGTTCTTCCCCGCCCACGTCTGATTCCGGAACGGGTGGACGTGCTGATATTTCCAATGTGCCAGCCCTGCACACGGATAACATGAATGCAGTCGGACGTGATGAAGCCAACCGGCGCGTGACACGCAACACGGCTGATGCAGAGCAAGCGCGTGCAGAGGGCAAAGGGTATGTTGCTCCGCCGACAATCGCTGAGGCTGTTCCCAACCGCAAAGATGACGCTGCGGGGCCAAAACGGCAGGCGAGGGTCGAGCTTCCCCCTGTCGAGGGCATTCATTCAACAGACCAGCAGGCGCAGGGCGTAAACTCTGCGCCGGTATATGCAGCCTCTCCTGACATGGCATCTGAAATGCAGATGATGGGTCAGCAGTTAGGCGATCAGGTCGATGAAGTTGTGTCGTCCACCCTTGGTGGAGCCAATTACATGACTGTCGCATCCTACGATAAGCCAAAGCCTGTAGGAGCGGCAGGAGCGTCCAGAGCGGTGAATGGTGCCGCTTCTGGCGTGGCTGGCGTTGCTGGTGGCAACGGTGCCATCGGGCCGGATGGAAAGCCATCTGTCGATTTGTCTCAATACGACATGGTGTTGGCTGCGAAACCGGGCGATGTGTTCTATGCGTCCTTCAAGATCGGTTTCAACAGCGACGATCCGCAAGGGCTTCCCATTTTCGCTACGATCCATGATGCCCGGCAGGATGGCACATACGGGCCTTTGGATGGTGCCGTTCTAATGGGGTCAGTGAACTATACCCAGAGACAGGCAGCGGTCACTTTCACGCAGTTGATCCTGCCTGATGGGCGTCAGGCCGATACAAAGGCAATGGCTGTCAAAATGGGTAGCTTGCGAGCGGGTGTTGCCTCGAAGGTGAACTACCATTCTTTCGGCAAGTACGCCTCTCTGACTTTTGCCTCTTTGCTTGAGGGTCTTGGTTATGCAGGCGAAATGTTCGTTCAGAATAGCCGCTCCTATACCGCCAATAATTCCGGCGTCTATTCGATGGGCAACAATGGGGTGATCTGGCCGGAAGCGGGCCTTATGGCCGCGATGCCGTTGGGCCAGAATTTGAACTCGGCCTTGGGTCAAAACTTTAACCGCCAGCCGACAAAGATTGCGAATGCGAACGACGAGATCGGTATTGTTTTCCTCCAATCTGTGCAGATCCCCGAAGGAATGAAGGGTGGCCGACAGGCACCGGGGCAGGAAGCTCCGTCGCGTAGTCCGTTCCCGCCCTCTGGGCCGATGGGTGGAAGTGTCCAGCAACCTGTCTTGGCTTCTGATCGTCAGTGAGGAGGCTTGACGCTCGGCATGGCTGATCTTCTGACGGATATTAATAATGGCATCTCTGTATTGCAGTCTGCGGCTGTTGTGGGGTGCATTGCAGGGGCTGTGGTGGGCGTCGCATGTGCTGGCAGTGCTGCATTCAAATTGTGGGACGAGGTGCAGAACGGAAATCATCCCACTGGCAGCACTCATATGGGCTTAATAGCAGCGGTAATAGTTGGGAGTATTATTACGATATTCTCAATTATTATTGGCTGGTTCAGTCTTTTCTTTACTGGAACATAAGCATGAGCAACCGTCCAAAAATATTTGTGCCTCTTGATGGGCAGGAGGCGCAGAAAAAAGGATCGGAAGCAGTCAGGAGGCTGATGAAGATCATCTTTGAACGAGGTGTGCAGGCAGTCCGAGAGAACCGGCCTCTGCCGCCGACGTTCATTGACCTGTTTGGACGGGATATTGATCTGCGTGCAATCAGTAAATCTGCTGATGCAGAAGATTTCATGCGCGGTGCGGTTCTTCAGAAACGTGAGCGTATCATTCTTGATTTTATCAAGGAAGCGAGCGGCGTTTCTCTGCCGAGTACCACGATAATCAACGAAAGCATGTTGGCCGACGTGCCCAATATAATCTCGTTCGATACGGACGAACTATTTCAGAGTGTCGTTGCGAGCGATGCTGCAAATAAAAGGAGGAAGTGATGCTTGCTCGATACGTTGATGCTTACTGCGAAATAGCCTCTTACGAGCCGGGGAAACCCATCTTCATTGCTAATGATTCGTCCGAATGCACACTGTTCCGGATTGATGGTCTGAAAACGATCACTTCGGAGGATGATGCTGGTACAGACGCGGCGGAATATCTTGGTGTGGCTCTATCGTCCATTCTGGAAACACCCGGATACGCCCTGACCATCTCATTTGAGGTGTCCTCAAACATTGAGGACGAAGTGAAACCCCTTTTCAAAAAGATGGAACAGGCAGCAAACCAGAAAGGGCTAGACCTGTCGTCTATCATTCGTGAGACGGAAAAACTTACGATTGAGAACGGGATCAGCATTAAGGTCTTGCTTGCGTGCTGGACGATGCCGGGGGCGAGCTATAAGGCGGAAATCAGTCAAGCTCGTAAGGATGCAACCGCAGTCTGGCAGGACAGCGTAACGGCGTCCGCACTGACAGCGCAGCGCCCCAATCTGCTCTTGGAGCCTATCAATTCGCCGCATAAAGCGTTTGTGGATCTCGTATCCAAGGGGCTGGATAATGCAAACATTCAATGGGAGATTCTTGGAGAGGACGGAGAAAAGAATGTCCGGCACGATCTGATCGAAGTCCGGAAAGCTCTGCTCTTTCACGAAACCCCGGACGATTGGTCGCCTATGTATGCCGGGCTTCGTCGGTATCCAGAGGCGAAAAAATCGTTCAATTCTGACGTATCAGAGTTTTTCGCTCCTCGCGTGTCTCGGCAGATGATGGCATCCAACGCGCAAGGGTCGAGCAAGAAGCGTTGCATCGAGTTTGGCGGACGATCTTATGCCGTGATGCAAATTGACCTCTTTCCACGCGAACCTCGGCCATTTACCGACCTTTTCAGGTTGTTGCGTGGGGATGGAAAGGAAACTACCCCATTCCGCGTAACCTTCCAGTTCGAGGGCGGGGCATTCACGCCGGGGCTGATGCAGGTAATCGCGGGTTTCGCATCGCTTACGTCTGGCACCAGCAAGAACATTTTCAATACCAACAAGCAAATTCTCGATGATATGCGTCGTGGACAGGGTGCAGAGTATGTGAAGACGCGCATACTGGCATCTACATGGCGCGAGCCAGACGAACCGGATGCAATTTTGGAACGCAGGCGGGCGTTGTTGATGCGTGCCCTGACCTCGTGGGGGAACGCCCAAGTGGCGGACGTTCCATCGAACATGATGCGGTCATTGTGTGAGACCGTACCGGGTATGACTGTGGGCGCACGATCAGGTAAGGCGACGTTCGTTCCGGTTGGTGATAGCTTTAGAATGCTTCCATTCCGCTTTGCGGCCCCGGTGTTCAATGAAGGGGAGAGCATCTTTCTCACTCCGGATGGCAGATTGTCACCATACAAGGCATTTTCTCCGAAGATGCAGTATTGGTTCACTACCATCTTCGCTACTCCCGGTTCAGGCAAATCGGTTCTTATGAACCGGCTGAATTTCGAGTTTGTCTCGTACCATATCGGGAGAAAGCTACCGTTCCTGCTGTGTATCGACCTTGGCGTTTCATCCAGTGGCTTTATCCGCATGATGCAGGAGGCACTGCCCCCAGAAGAAAAGCATCTGGCGTCCTATATTCGTCCGGTTAATTCAGCAAAATTTGCTGTGAATCCGTTTGATCTCGGCCTTGGTCGGCGCAAGCCGCTGGCGCGTGAATCCAGCTATGTGCGTGACTTCATTTTGTCGATGATTGATACCCCAGAACAGCATAAACCTGAGATGAAGATCCTTGTCTCTGAAATGTGCCGTCAGCTTTATCAGATCAAGTCTGATCTTGAAGCGAACAATCAGGCGAATGCTTGGGAAGCCGGGGTTGACGCCAATGTGGATGCAGCCTGCCAGCGGCATGGCGTGCATCTGGTCAACGGCAAGACAAGGTGGTGGACGATTGTTGATGAACTGATGGTGAAGGGGGACGAGACCAACGCTATCAGAGCGCAGCGGTACGCGGTGCCACGGTTGCAGGATAGCAGCACGATCCTTGCGCAATTCCAGCCACGCGAAGGGCAGGAAACGCAGTTTACCCCGGAGGCGGTTAGGCTGGCCCGGCAGTCGCTGCAAGCGGCTATCGAGCAATATCCAATGTTCGGGAATACGACCAAAATGGACTTGGGCGTATCGCGTATTGCTGCCATCGACTTGAACGATGTGGCGCAGCGCGGCGAGACGCCGGAAGCTCTCAAGAACAATACACTCATGTTTATGGCGTCCCGGTCAGTTCTTGTGCAGAAGATTTCCGGTCATGACGAGGAAATTCCAGAAATGGATTTTCCGCCCCAACATCGGGATATGTATCAGGAATATTGGCGTCGTCGTCATGCGGACATGGGAGAAAGCCCGAAGCGTCTGGCTATGGACGAATACCATGTGACGGGTGGCGGCGAGTACATTGAATCCATGCTCCTATCTGATGGTCGTGAAGGCCGTAAATGGGGCTTGGAAATCATTCTTGCCAGCCAGTTCCTTGCTGATTTTAAGAAGCTCAACAAGATGGCCTCGTGTTCAATGATCTTGAATCAGGAAGGCAAGGAAACTCGCAAGGAGTGCAAAACGGTCTATGGGTTCGATGATGCGGTTGAAGATGCGCTGAAAGATTATGTTCATGGCCCGCAGCCCGGATATGGAGCGAATATTCTGGCCCGGTTTATGATAAATGACTCTGAACGCTGGACGATTATGAACAACCGGATTGGCCCTACGATGCTCTGGGCGCTAAATACACGTCGGGAAGATCGTCAAGTTCGGGACGAACTTTACAAAAGGATGAGTGCTAGTGATGCTTTGTCGTTCTTGGCACGACGTTATCCTGAAGGATCGTCGCTAAATCATTATCAGAAAGTGGCATCTACGATGAACGAAGGTGACGAAGATATTTTTGTTGCTGCAAAGTTGGTCGATGGTCTCATGAAAGAATACGTTCAGGGCTGATTATTTCGTTTGAGTTGGCTTGTTTTTACGTTATGATGCCCATGCGGTAGAAGGTTACTCGTTAGTTTTTATTTTTGTTGGTTGGTATTGGAGGAATTTGGTGGAAAACGCTCTCATGAATGCGAGTGCTCCGGTCATGGCGGTACGCGCAAGTAACGCGCTGGCAGTGGTGCCGACAAAGGCGGTCGCCGTTGGCGGAAGTGTGGAAAGCTCTTTTGGGCTGATGGAACGGGCGAAGCTCGCCATGTTCGCAGTTATGACTGCGCTGCTCTATCCTGAACTGGCATTTTCCCAGACGACTGTGCAGCCGGAAGCACCGCTCACGATGCTGCAAACGGCACGGAGTAAAGCGCAGAACTCGTCTCTGAACGTGCAGAGTGCGCAGAATGGTGGCACAAACACACTCTCGACCATTCTCATTGTCTTTGGCGTTCTTGGTGTCGCCTGTGCGGGTATCTCCGGATACAAGCTCTGGGATAACATCCAGAAAGGCGAACAGGCACGAGGCAGCAACGGTGCTTGCATCGGCGGTATTATCTTCGGGTCTGTCCTGACGATTATTGCTGTTATCGTCGGCGTGGTCACGAACTACGTTACGTCGAACTGATTTCAGCAAGGCGTGTTGCCGTAGCATGTCAGGGAAAAGCCTCACGGTTCGCCGTGGGGCTTTTTTTCGTGATGCTGCATTTGTGTGCTAGTAGTATAGCCACCGCATTGATGAATTTGTAACAGTTTGAGGAAGGTGAAGGGGGGACGCTCCTGTGGCCGTGAGTGAAAAGAACGAACAGCTATTGTCTGTCATCAGCGAGATTGCCGACAAGGAATGCGACAATCTTGGGATTGCCCGCGTCCGTGCGCTGTCATTGTTTGGTGGCATGATGGGGGTCAGCAAGCAGGCCGTATCGGTCTGGCTGGTGAAAGGTGTTCCATCTGGTCGCCGCGAGACGCTGCATAAGCTGATGCTTGAGAAGGGCATCGAGCGCACCGACGACGAGTTTGAAGCCCTCTTTGCCAGCCGAGAAAAGGCAGAGGATCGCAGGCGTTCCAATAAGGCGCTGGAAGCTGTGATTAAAGAGGTCAGGAAGGGCGGCAGCAACCTTCGGGAGCTTGGGGAGGCAATGGGTATCCCTGAGTGGACACTTCAACGCTGTGCGTCGAACTATGGAGGTCTGCCCCAGAATTATCTTGTGGCGCTGAAAGGAGCACTGGCCCGCTTGGGGATCGTGATTGATGATGCGCTGGTGGGGGATTGCGGGGTATCCGATAGGCAGCATGTGGCGAGAAGCCTCACGCCGCAGAAACGCAGGAAGAAGAACCCGCATAGAAATCCGCATAGCGGTAATCTTCTTCAGCCTGCATAATCTTTTGCTCTAGGTGTCGGCGCACCTAGAGCTTTTTTTTAGTCCGATTGAGCGCCGTTCCATTTATCTTCATTTTGCCATTTGTCGAGCTTATCCACGTCGTCAAGGCCGGTAAGGTCGCGGTTTCTGATATTCTCGGCAATCGTCTTTGCCATGATGCGTGCCGCCTCAACGGTTCTCGTGGCAGCGGCCCGACTGGTCTGAATGGTGGCAAAGCTCTGACGCATATCTTCGGTGATATACTTGTTGGCTTCTAACCTGATCCCTTCAACGGATGTGGTCAGGTAAGGGCGTCTGAACGGAACGCCTGACTTCTGTTCAACCTGTGCGTGATCGAACATTCCGGCAATCTCTACGGTTGGGGTGTTCATGCCCGTGGCTCGAAGAAAGCACCACATGGGGTAATCGTAAAAGCGCATCCAGCGGAACGTGGCCGGGGGAAGAATGCCGCAGGATCGCGTCTGCGTAAGCAGGGTGGAGATCATGCCAAACAGATACCCATTTCGGGTGAGCAGCTTGTATGCGGTCTCATTGAGAAACTGCTTCTGTCGTTTGCGGGTGATCCGCAGGCGTGCAGCTTCGGTAGGGCCGGGATTTTTCTTTTTCCATTCCGGCCTGTCGAATGCGCCAGTCGTACAGGTGAGGATCTTCAAGAGGTTTTCGCGGGCCGTCACTGTTGTTTTGAAAGCATCGCCCGTTGTCTGTTCTACCGTCGTATCTGTCGTCTGACCATTTTCGTCCGTGACCTGTCGTGTGATTTGCTTGCGGTCATTTAAGACTTCCGGCAGCGTCCGGAGAATAGCGTCAGCCTTTTTCTCTTTCAGGATGGCTCTTTGCAATTCTTCATCATCGGCATCTACAAAGCCGAGAGTCAGGGTGTCGCCATGTTTGCGCTTGAGCGCATTCAGATCGCGCCAGATATTCTTTAGGTGCTCGTCGCTGAGTGCATAAGCCTCTGCAAACGCTTTATCGTCCTCGACATAGACCTCTAACGCATAGAGACGCAGAAGGCAGACGTACACCAGAGAGACAAGGTGCCAAGGTATCGCATCCACGGCTTCTTGGAGCTTAGATCGGCTTGACATTTTGAAGTCAGGATTGGTGAACGGGTTGGCCGGGCCGAAAACAGAAGTCAGCCGTTTCGTCACCGCAGCTTCGTCGATCATCCACCCCTTTTTTGCGCGTGGGTTATCGTCCAGCGTGTCATGGATGCCAATCAGTGCATCGCAGTCCGTCAGAAACTCGATTGCCGTCATAGGTAGGCGGGCTGGCCCTTTTTTGAGCGGGTATTTTTCTAACGAAAACAGCAGGAAAAAATCATTGGCCGGAAAGATTGGGGCCTGAAGCTCCATCAGCTCCTTATAGCCAATCGGACTATCATTTTTGATCTGAGCGTCTAGGTGCTGGTTTCTGACTTTGTAGAACGCCAAAGCGCCTATTCCCGCTATTGTCAGGGCAAAAAGCAAATTGAACGGCACTGACGAGACGTAGATGCTTTTGAATTGGAACGCTGTGCGGGCGGGTGTCGTCCAGAAATAGCGCCCCCATCCGTGGGGGATGATAGCCCATATTCCAAGGCTTTCTATGGTTCTGACCCACTTGTAAACGAGGCCGATAATTGGCGACGCGGCAAACCACATTATCGCTAATAAGACGAAGAAAAAACCGACAAGCGACACAATAACAAGTGTCATGTCGTTGTTGTTCGATCCTGTTCGATTTCCTGCCATTTTCTGCACCGTAGTTTAATAGGTTTATGGCAGGATAATACGTCTTTATTGACGATTAAACCAGTTCAAAGAGATTGGGGTTCAGAATGAAAGCGAATACGAGACGTAAAGAGAACTCGGAAGATCGCATGATGTAACCTTTTTTGGATAGGGCGGCGGCTCCTTTCGTGATGGCGGCAACGCTTAGGCCGGTATGGTCGTCCGATATTTCGGTTCTCTTTCCCGTGTAGATGTACATGCCAACGTAATTCGCTGGAATGTTGGGGTGATTTGCGATATGAAAAGAGATTGTTGGTCTCGGTTTGACGATTTGAAGCTCACACGACGACATGAAATACAGAAGAAGGGTCATCTCTGCCTTACTAAGATCGTCTTGAGCGATCTTTTTTAGGACGGATCGGGGGACGATCCAGCGTATTTCATCACTATGTTTCACGGTGCCTGTCTTGTTCGGTACTGGTTTCATGTCAGGGTGGTCGATCATATATCGAAAAGCCCTATTTGACGATCATTCCCCGGCACTAATTGGTTTGATCGTAGGTTAAACATCGTAAGGAAGGTTAATACTATGAAACAATTCATAGGTGGTCTGGTTCGGGCGCGGGGGCTGTTGGCAGGTGTTTTCGTGGCGGCGGCTGTCGTGTCTGCGGGACAGGCCAAGGCGGAAACATGGATGCCTGTTCCTTTGGCTAAGGTGGGGTTGCATCTGCATACTGACCCTAAAGGAGTGTGGAGCAAAGCAGAGACCGACGACGTGAACGGCTCGGGCATCTGGTATGGAACCTACAGATCAGAGCGGCTAGGGGGCACGGTAGTAGTGTCTCAAATCGTAAATGGCGATTGTGGCTCACCTTCTGATTGCCCTGTCAGAGTGATATTCGAGGGAGGAGCAGGGAAAAAGGTTTTGCTTCAATCGGAGCAGATGTGTGCAGTCCCAACGGACTTTCAGATTGCTACGTCCCTGAAAGCCATCAAGGCGTGTGACAGGGTGCTCCCGTTAGGCAAGCCGGGGCTGTAAATGATGCGTAGGTCGTTATCCTTCCTAAGTGGGCTGGTAGCGTGCATCTGGGTGGTGTCTGCCTTCTCTATTTTTGCACCGTCCGCTTATGCTGGCGTATCAGGTGCAGATATGCAGCAGGCCGGTATGTCTGCGGATCTCGTGCAATATGCTCAAGCTGTCTCGGCTAACGAAGGCTCATGGAGTACCGAAAGCTCGAAGGGGTGCCTCGGCGCGTTCCAGTTCTGCCCCGGCACATTTGAGGAATATTATTCAGGCACCAAAGATCAGTTTTTGCATGATCCCCAAGGACAGGTGAACGCCTACAAACGCTATGTGTCTGATAGCTGGCGCAGAGCGCAGAGGAATGGTCTTACGTCAGCCATCGGGAAATCCGTCTGCTGGCAGAATGCGTGTACGACCATTACGGAGAGTTCCGTTCTGATGGCGTGTCAGTTCGGGTGTGGCTCTGATGGTAAGCTCGCCCATTTCGTGAAGAACGGCTATAGCTGCACGGGAGCATTCAACACGGCAGACGGATACGGAACGTCGGTTTGTAAATACCTCCTCACGGGAGCGAATTACAACGTGTCGGCCATCACTGGTGATCCTAATGATGCAAGTGCGCCGGTGCAGTGTTTGGCCGACCTGTCCTCTGTCCAGTTGTATCTCTCCGTTCCCTATGGCTCTGCCAGAGCGGGAGATGGGACTGGTGGCAACACATGGGACAGTCATTCTATTGGTCTGGCCGCGAATGGATCAGCGACAGGTGACAACACGCCACAAGTGAAAGCTGGCACGGGGGGAACGGCTCAATGGCTTCCATCCAGCACGCCGGGAGGTAGCTCTGTTGTTGTTTCTGATGGCTCTATCAGAACGACATACAACAACCTGAGCAATCTTGCCGGTGCTGTAAACACCAATCCGACAGTGCAACGGTCGCAGGTGCTCGGGCTTATGACGAACACGGGAACAACGGGTAAGCCGGGTTTCGGTCTTTCGATGGCTGTCAGACAAGACGTTTTGAAATCTGCCGGACTGGCAGGCCGGGCCGGGTTTGATGTGCCGTGCCCTGACTGTTCAGTTGCCGCGACTGGCAACAGTGCGCTTGCGTCTGACAAGCTCGGAGACGCGGCCAGCCGCTCATTCTACTATGTGAACCCAGAGAGCTTTTTGGGGCGTTCGGTGTCTGTCCTGCCTGAAGCTATGCAGGCATATCCCCAAGCGTTCGCTGGTCGATCCAGCACTACGTCGCTGCCATCGTCCTGCTCGGCCAGCCGGGACGCTCTTGCCCGGTCGTCTCCGAATAGTGGGGGCGCGGGGGCGTCTCTGGCAGGAGGAACGGATGGTGTGGCCGGGTATCGCCTTGGGACTGAGGATTTCTCTGTCAATCAGGCGCAGCAAGCAGAGCGTGCCTTGTGGATGGAGCTTGCTCACTCTGAGGCGGATGACCTGCGTGTGACGAGCAGAGACCTAGCGGCTCAAGATACGGCAGATTCAGGAGTTGCACATTTGCAGATCATGGAGACGAACAAATGAGCCACATTGTGTCTCTAGGTCTGTATCAATGCCTATTCATTGTAGTCATTGTTATTTTGAGTGTCATTTTTGTTTCGTCAGTTCGTGGTCTTTTGAAAGGGAACAAACCTAAATGGGCGCTGTCTCTCAATGGTGAGGAAGCAAAATCAATTTCTTTTCTGTGGCCTTCGCCCCTCCTAACTGAGTGGGAGGTACAGTCCCTTCTCAATCTCAACAGGCGTGTCAGGAGTGGGTTTCATGTCTGTCCGCAGGTGAGGCTGGCCGATTTGGTGCGCGTGGATGCCCCGTCCTTCAGGGAGCATTTGAGGGCGTCCTATGGCGTCCAGCGCAAGAGTATAGACTTCATAATTGTTTGTGAGGAAACGAGAGAGGCTGTTTTAGGTATCGAACTAGATGATAAGTCTCACGATAGACCAGACAGGCAAAAAAGAGATCGGTATGTGGAAGCTGTTTTTGAAAAAATAGCAGTGCCTTTATTGAGGGTTAAGCCTTATACAAGGATTGAGTTGCCGGAGTGGCTGGAAAGGCCGGAATGGCTGGAAAGAAAGCAGAAGGCAGATACCAAAGCCGGTCATTAGACCGGCTTTTTTATGGAGTGGTCACATGGGAGATGGAGCGCAACAGGTAGTTGAAGCACAAAAGACAGTTGCTTCTGCTTGCGGAGGCCCGGTTAGTTTTGGACAGTTTCTCGATCACCCGTCATTTAGTTATGTGTGGGATCACATCCCCGCTCTTGTAGTTATGAGCGTAATGGGTGTGATATTCGTTTTCTTAAAAAAAGTTACGCAAGATGTTATGGATCGGCCTATTAAGGCAGTCGTAAAACAAATAACGAGATTTATATCATTTATTTTCGGTCGCAGTAATAAAGCAAGTCAACCATCATCAATAAATCATCCGACTGCAATGAAGCCGATAAATCTGTTTTGGGCTTTGTTCCAAACGCAGTTGGTCATAATGATTTGCACGATTTTTATAAAAGACGTGAATATATCAGCAAGTAACTTGGTATATTCATCAATGTTTTCGCCTATGAACGCCTTTATTATGAAGGCGCTCCAGAGCAAAATTTATACAAAGCTGTTTCGAGATAGAGCTTTTCTAAATGATTTTTTCTATGCAAATTTTTGTTTGTTAGTTTCTGGGGTGGCAGTCTGTCTTATGCTTCTGTGTATGTTTCCACTCATTTACATATTAGACCCAATTCATCGTTTGGTATGGAAGATTTTATAAAAGTCTTGGTAGTCCCGGCCTAAAGGCCGGGTTTTTTCTTTTCATCCAGAGAGATATTCCGTTTCTCCATATCGTTCAGTGCTCGTTTCTGCGTTCGTGTCGCTACCGCTGCTGCGTCCGAATTATCGTCCAGATAGTAATCCATGTAGGAAAGGGACGTTTCCAGATCATTCGCTTTGTGTCCAAGCACACGCGCAAAGAAGGAGTTCTTGGATACAGACGAGGCAGCAAACATTTTGTAGGCAATCTCCGCATATAGTGGTCGAAGGCATTTCGGAGATAGAACGGCTTCGGCAGGCCAGTGGCGCTTGTAAAGATCCTCTACGGCAGCACGGAGAGGGAGTGCATCGCTGATGCCGCGAGAGTTTGTGAGTGCGCTGAACTCCTCATTGGATAGCTTGCTTAATTCCTGTCCTTCAGGAGACGATCTAAGCAGGCTGACGGCATCCAGAATTGTGCGTGCGGGTGCGAGCACCGGAATCTCGTAGGAACTGTCGTGTCGTGTTCCTGCGGCCCCTCTGGTCTTTGTTTGACCTTCAAACATGACTGACCATTTGGATTTGGCGCTACTGACACCGCCCGGCAAAGGTGCAGCGTTGAAGTGCCCGGCGCTTACGATCTCGTAGGGGCGGCGACCTGTGAGCACCAACAGGGCAGCGGCCATGACCATTGCGCTTTCTTTGGTGGGGTTCTTGTCCTTGAGGCGGACTGTCAGGGCACGAGTTGCTGTGTCGATGATCCCCTGCCATTGCGGAATGTGAACTAGCTTCTTGTGTTCCTCAATTACCTTGCGACGGTAAGAGAGGCTGATACGCTCCATTATCTCGTCTGGAACCTTGACGATTTCAAAAACCTTGCTGTCTGGCGCGAAGTGTTTAGCAAGCTCTTTGCGGTAGTATTTGCTCACATATAGCTTCTGGCTGCTCTCGCTGAGAGACGCGAGTGAAGCAAATTCTGCATCCCAGATTGCTCGCATTTCTGTCTGGGAGCGTGCCTGCCGCATCTTTTCGATAAAAGCCTCTACGGCTTCTTGGCGTGACGAGGGTTTAGTCAGAGAGCTAGTAGGGGCGTTGGCCATTGGGTCAAATTGTTCGGCCTCCTGTTCCTTCTGAGCTTTGGCTGTGATCTGTGCTGATAGTCCAGACGCAGAGAGGTAATTCAGGGCCGGGTGCTGGTCTCCGAGAGACTGCGTGACGGCAGCGCGGTATCGCATGATGTATGTCTTGCGAGTATTGACCTTCACTCTATCGAGTGACTGGATCTCCCTTTCGCAACGCTGCTGAATAGCGGCAGTGTCTTGCGCCTTAATTTTGGATATTTCCTCCACAAACAGACCGATGGCTTGCTGTAGAGTGGGCTGGCGACCGCGTGTGCTATCCGAGGCCGATGCAGTAGCCACGATGCTTCCGCCATTGGCTTCGGCTTCTTCAAGATCAGCCTTTCGGGTTTTAGATTCATCGTGGATGCTTTTGGCTTCTTCAAGCCATCTTTCCAGTGTGAGCTGGTTCAGCCGTGCCACCATGACCGATGTGGACTTTGCATACTCCACGTCGGGGCCGATGAAATAGAGGTATCCTTCCCCCTGCACCAATTCAGCGTCGATGCCCTCCGCTCCTATCTTCTTGTTGACAGAGGCCAATGTGAGGCGCTTGGAGGGCTTCTCCGGGGTGGTTTGGGAGGCTGGTACAGTGGTTGCAGGAACGAGCTTGAAAACTCGGTTATTGTAACGCTTGTTGAAATGGTCGGAGAACTGCTCCTGCCAGCGTAGGTTTTCCCATCCGGGGTGCTTGGATGCGTCGAAGGGTTCACGTCCAGACGTGGCGGTGTAATATTCCCCTCCGTTCGGTGTGAATACCCGGTCTTTGAACCGGCCATGCTGATATTCGCTATCTCGCACGTCTTCGTAGTTGTCGAAGATGAACTCTGCGATGGCCAGTGCTGCGCCGCGTAGTGTTTTCTTGGTCATGCTACGTCTCCGTGTTCATCGGTGATAGTTCCAGCCCATCCTTCGGGGCGCAGTGTGTCCTCAATCCATTCTGCCGGACGATTTGCCGACCACGGGAGGGAGGCGTGGCCGTGTGTGCGGTATTGGTCTCGGATGCTGATGATCTGATCGTCGGAGTGGCCTGCATGACGCAGATTAGCCAAGACGCTCGAAAGGTGGGTCTTGGTCATGGCCCCGTGTTCGTTGCAATGCCGAACAGGCACATAGCAATCGCTGGTTTCATCAGGTAGAGGGTAGCTGCTGATATTGGGGAGCTTGAGGGGCATTGTCCGGTTCTCGCTTTGTCGTTCATGTATAACGCATAAATAAAAATACCCAAGAAAAAA
Organism: Acetobacter malorum; assembly: GCF_001580615.1. Classification (GTDB taxonomy): domain Bacteria; phylum Pseudomonadota; class Alphaproteobacteria; order Acetobacterales; family Acetobacteraceae; genus Acetobacter; species Acetobacter malorum. Next base: position 264 of record NZ_LHZC01000039.1, on the reverse strand, counting down.
CGAGAGCGCAAGAAAAAATACCCAACGCGGGATAAAAAAATACCCATGATGAAACTGCATATCTGGGCATATAAAATATATTTTGGGTAATTTATTTCGGGCTGGGTATATTTTACGAATTATCTTGACATAGTATAGATAAAGTATAGAGCAAGTAAAAAAATACTGCATGAAGTAAAGAAAAAGGTTGACAAAGTAAAACTAAGTAAAAAAATACCCGGATAAGGTATGCACGGGGAGCGTGGCGGTATGCACACGGCACAA
>NZ_LHZC01000040.1 GCF_001580615.1 Acetobacter malorum | reverse complement strand
CGGGGCGATTGCCATTTCCTCCCTGTGGACACTGATCGAACTGATGGGCCCCGTCCTGCGCGGCCTGAGCAGCGTGTTCCGGGGCCGCAGCGGCTCCGTGGTGCCGGATGCGGACCGTGACCTTTCTCCCCGCACCATGATCGCTCTTCTGGCCGTCACTGTTCTGATGCTGGGCGGCCTGTTTGCGGCCTTTCTGGCCCCTATGGCGCATGGCATCTGGCCCGCCGTATGCGCGGCGGTGGTGTTTTGCGTGGTGTTTGGCTTTGTGATGGCCGCCGCCTGCGGTTACATGGCGGGCATTGTCGGCTCCTCCTCCTCTCCCATTTCCGGCATTATCATTATTGCCGCCGTGCTGTGCGCGCTGATGATTCTGGGGCTGGAATCCCTCGGCCTGATGCCTGCGGAAATGATGGCGGATGGCCAGACGCTGGCCACCGGCTTCACCATCCTGCTGCTCTCCGCCATTACCGCGACCGTCGCTATTTCCAACGATAACCTGCAGGACCTGAAAACCGGCCAGCTTGTCGGCGCCTCCCCCTGGAAGCAGGAAGTGGCACTCATTGCAGGCTGCGTGGTGGGCGCTGCGGTGATCCCGCCGGTGCTCAACCTGCTGTATCAGGCCTACGGCTTTGCCGGTGCCCCCATGCCGCGCCCCGGCATGGATCCCGCCCACGCACTGGCCGCCCCCCAGCCGGCACTGATTGCCATGATTGCTAAGGGGATTTTCACACAGTCACTGGACTGGAGCATGCTCTCCGTCGGGTTCGGGCTGGGCGCTGTTCTGATCGGGCTGGACCTGCTGCTGCGCCGCCGCCATCTGGCCCTGCCCCCGCTGGGTGTGGCGGTGGGTATCTACCTGCCCGCCTCCGTCAGCGTCACGCTGGCAGTGGGCGCTGTTCTGGGCTGGGTGCTGAACCGCAAGCTGAAGGAACGCCGCAGCACAACCGGCGGTTACGGTGAGGCTGACCGCCTGCCGGAAACCGTGACAGAACATGACGCCAGCATTGGCACCATGATCGCCTCCGGCTTTATTGTGGGAGAAAGCCTGATTGGCGTGGGGCTGGCCGTGCTGTCCGGCGCGCTGGGGCGGGATGATGCACTTTCTCTGGCACCCTGGCTGCCCGCCGGAGCCCCTGCCGTGCTGGGGCTCGTTGCTTTCTGCGCCACATGTTTCTGGTTTGCCCGGAAAGTGCTGCAAAAATAAAAGCAGCTCTCCCGGAAGCATTATCCCTTGAAAAACTGAACTTTTTCTGAATGTGTCCAGCCTGCAACGACCCCACATTTTTACAGGCTGGTTGTCGCAACTCAGAGCTGAAAATGATATTATAATTTGCACCTAGAATTTTATTATTTACAGAACTGAAAGTCCTCTTTTTATGCCTGCCACCCTGCGCCCAGCCCCACGACTGGCCATTGTCGTGCCCTGCTACAATGAAGAAGAAGTTTTTGCCTATTGCCAGCAGGAACTGGGCGCACTGCTTTACACCATGGTGCAGGACCATATGGTGCAGCCGGACAGCTTTCTGCTGTTTGTGGATGATGGCAGCCGGGACACTACATGGGAGCAGATCAAGGCTGCGTGTGAGACAGAAACCTGCGTGCAGGGTTTAAAACTTTCCCGCAACGAGGGCCACCAGTCCGCCCTGCTGGCCGGACTGGCCGCCGCAGCCCCGCAAGCCGAGGCCATTGTCAGCATTGATGCCGACCTTCAGGATGACATCCAGACCATCCGCCGCATGGTTGAACGCTATCGTGCAGGCTATGACGTTGTGTACGGCGTGCGGGAATGCCGCCAGACAGATACGTGGTTCAAACGCACCTCGGCGGAAGGCTTTTACCGGCTGATGGCCGCCATGGGGGTCAAGCAGGTCTTCAACCATGCAGACTTCCGTCTGCTCAGTCAGCGCGCCCTGACTGAGCTGCTGCGCTATACGGAACGCAACGCCTATATCCGCGGCCTTGTGCCACTGGTGGGCTTTCCCTCCACAGAGGTTGCCTATGCCCGCGGCCTCCGCACCGCCGGTGAGTCCAAATACCCTCTGAGCAAAATGCTCGCTCTGGCCGTAGAGGGCATTACCTCCATGACCATCACCCCCTTGCGGCTGATTGCCACACTGGGGCTTTGTATCTGTCTGTTCTCAGTAACGGCGACACTTTATGTGCTGGTCAGAAAATTCAGCGGTAACACCGTCGAAGGCTGGCCCTCTATCATCCTGTCCATCTTCTTCATGGGCGGTGTACAGATGCTCTCTCTGGGCATTATTGGGGAATATGTTGGCAAGATTTATTTGGAAGCCAAACAACGCCCGCGCTTTCATGTAGAGAGCTTTCTGAAACTCTCTACAAAACAAAAATAATATAATGAGCAGAAAGATAAAAATTATCTTTCTGCTCATTCCTATAGATTAATAAGTCATATTTTTAATTTCAGACATTTTTATATAGTAAATATTTTTATTTCCCGGATCAGAAACAAGTATACCATCTGTCATTTTTATATCATTTAAGCCATTATTTTTGATAATATCCATTGCCATACCTTTGGGTGTCCAAGCATTACCAAGAGATATTGCTCCGTATTCATATTGGCTGAAATGAGAATAGATATTACCATTAATCCCACGGATATCAAAATCAATCGTCCTGCCCCTTGGAACAGATTTAAACGCTGCAGCCAGATCAGAGAGTTGATGCTGCTGAACATCGATAATGTAATAATTAATGTTCCAGATTGCAGAAAAAGCAATACCAGATACAAAAAATAAACAAAAATACTTATGTAATGAAATAAATCTTGAAAATATATTGAAAATACCATTCAAAAACAGAACCGCCAGAATGCTTTCCACCCCGACAAGAGTTCTGTAAGGCGAAGATGTCTCTACAACTAAAATATTAGGCGCATAGCTTGCAAGACAAAAGGCTATGACCATCAAAATTTTTAAAAAGAAATTCCATTTTTTGGGAGTATACCAAACGCCACAAAGAATAAGACACGCACAAACAACATTATAGAAAACAGAAGGCTGAATATTATAATTCGCAACTGACTGCATAAAAGGTCGATTGAAAAACCACAATATTTTCTGGAAGAGATGGAGGTTCAGCGTTTCACGACCGGTAGAGCCATACAAATGTGTATAAATTTTTATGAAAATAAAATTTGTCAACATTGCAAGAAATAAAATAATACCATTCTTTATTATTTTCTTTAATACATTCCCATTTTCGAAAAATGTTTTTAGGAAAATAAAAAATACAAACATCATGCCTGCAGGCTGGTAAATAAGAAAACTTATTGCCAATATGATGCAACTAATAATAATATTCTTCTTATCATCATTTTCATTGGCAAAGAGAAATGCAAAAAATGCCAGAACAATGGAGAGGACAAAAGGGTATGTAATTGCCCAGGCAGCATATATCTGCAGAGATGGTAAAAAAATGAGACAACATGCAACAGAAAAACGCATTATATTTGATTTAAAAATGCGCTTCTTATCCATATAGAAATATAAAAAAACAGAATACAGCGCAATAAAAAATACAGAAACAAACCGGAAGTAGGAGAATGCAGAAACTTTTCCTACTGCCCATGTCATGATCTGCCTCAATCCCCCATATACAGGACGACCTGACATAGATTCCCACTGCACATTCCATTCGGGACTGATATAGTGAAAATATATTACAGAATAGTCATCAGATAAGCCATAGCTTCTGATGAACACGCTTGAATAGCATATTAAAACAAATATAAACAAGCATATATAATTATATATGTTTTCTTTTTTTATGATTTCATTGGTGTTCCTAGTCATACGCTTCTCATTTTACATTATTTTATGATTTTTTCTTTATATCCTTCCTTTCCCGTTATTGCAATCAAACTATTTATTGTTTTCCCTATGATTTCGAATTACCACCATTCAAAATAAAATAGAATATTTTATAACTATTCCTAGTAATCCCCGGCCCTCATCAGAAAATAAAGTAAGCCTTGCTCTCTGCATTAAATAATATTCACAAGAAGGAAATAAATTGTATAGGAGGTGTTAAGACTTATTTTTAGGCGCACAGAGCATTTTTAGCATTGGATTTTCTAAATTTTAACATATAATTTTGCTATTAATCTTATAATTCTTAAGGCACTATAATATTATGAGTCTAACTCAGGAACAAAACTCGCCGGCACGATTCTACGCTTTAGATGGTCTTCGAGGAATTCTGGCATTAACTGTTATGCTCAACCACATGATTGGCGTTGTCACAGGCTGGAGTGAACAAAGGCCTTTCAGTGGAGCGTATATCAGCGTTATTTACTTCTTTATCATGTCGGGTTTTGTGCTGACCTATGCTCACAAAACCAGTCATAAATTTCTATATTTCTTCCTTTTGCGGCTCGCCCGCCTCTGGCCACTGCATTGTGTGACAACCCTCACGATGATTGTCATCTATGCCTATAACAGCAGGCATATGGGCTATGTTGCAGGACATTATATTTTTAACTGGAAAGTCATCCTGCAAAACCTGTTCTTTCTGCATGGCGTGACACCACATCAATTCCCGCTCATCAATGATCCGTCATGGAGCATCAGCATTGAATTCTGGGCGTCTCTTTTAATTCCGCTAATTTTTATCAGAATAGCGCCGTTCAAAAGACTGTTGATTGCGGGCACATTCATTCTTCTTCTGTGCATCCAGTCTGCTGTCGGGTTTATTGATATGTCCTTCGGCGGCATGTTCACGTTCCTGCTTGCCTCATCAGCCATCATGCTGGGGTCTGCCGTCTATTCACTTCTGACGCCAGAACGGATCACCAAAAGCACGACAAAAAACAGTTTTGAAGTCTTTCTGTGGGTCTGTTTAGCCAGTTGTCTGGTTGGTATTTACGGGCAGATTCACAATAAACTGGATTATTTGTTTATCCTACCGTTTATCCCCCTCATGCTGATTGATTTTCAGCCTGAATCCTCGCTGATTAAAAAGGTTTTTCTGTCTCAGCCGGTCCAGTTTTTCGGGTTTATCAGCTTCCCGTTATACCTCATCCATTCCTCGGCCATCATTATCGGCCTCCAATACAGATCAGATAGTCCGATCTTGTCCATCCTGATGGCTGGCGGACTCTCCATCGTCATCTCGTATCTGTATGCAGCTTTCTTTGATATTCCGCTTTATCGCTACCTGAAGAGCAAAATAAAAAACCTGTGCCATGTGCAGTAATTAACACGCGGACCGGACACAACAGCCCCCTTTACGACCTTGCGTGGTAAAGAGGGCTTAATGCGTCGTCTTTAATACGTCATAGACAGGTTAAACAGGAAAGACCGGCCAACCGAAGGTGTTACGCGGTTGCTGAACAGGTTGCCGTAGTTCAGGCGGTTGGCAAGGTTGTAGCCATTCATGGCAATTTTCCAGTTCGGACCAAACTGGTGGGACACCACCGCGTCAAACTCGACGTTTGCCGGAACGCGGGCGGTATTGGCCGGGTCCAGGAACACGCCTTCACGCCAGGTCACGCCCCCACCCATTGTCAGGTTATAGGGCTTTTTGGGCGCAATTTCATACGTAGTCCACACAGTTGCCTGATTGCGGGGCACATACTGCACCTGCTTGCCAATATCCGCTGCGGTGCCGCCCGTCGTCTTGCTGTCATACTTGGCGTAGGTGGCAATCATGTTCCAGTTTTTCAGGATCTGGCCGGACACACTCAGTTCCACACCCTGGTTGCGCTGGGTATCGCCAGAGTCCGTCACCGTCCCGGTGCTGGGGTCTGTCAGCATGGAATTGCCTTTTTCCAGACGGAAGACAGAGGCCGTAAAGCCAATCCGGTCATGGAACGCGGAATATTTGGCCCCCAGTTCATACAATCTGCTGCGCTCCGGCTGGAATTTGGAATTCTTGGGAGACAGCGGCTCAGAACTGTTGGTGACGTAAAGACCCATCGGCGTGGTGGATTCAGCCCAGTTGAAATACACCATTGCATGGTCGTTCGGCGTGTACATCAGGCTGACATTCGGGTTGAACGTATCCTGCTTCTGGCCCAGATGCGTATCCGGCGTCGTGGCGACACCGCCCGTTGCATTATAATTGCTGCTCCAGTGGTCCCACCGGAAACCGGCCTTAACCGAGAACCACGGCGTCAGCCACGCCTGCTCGGAAAAGAATGCCCCGACATCTGTCGCCGCACTGGTCTTCCATTCCTTTCTGCCCACGCCGTTGGGAATGTTCACCAGATTGTCCGGGTTGAGGGAGCCCACGCCTACATCCAGCCCCGGAATATAGGCCGTCGGGTTCAGCAGGCTCGCCCAGCGACGGGCGCTGGGGTTGTTGTAAGCATAATTCCGGCGGCGGTCATAAATATGCTCAATGTCCACACCGGCAATCATCTGGTGTTTAATCGTGCCAGTATTAAAATTAGCAACTGCAGAAGAAACATTCTGCACCGACCAGTCATCCTGCTGGTAAGGATTAGGGCCACCCACCCCACCTATGCGGGAAACCTGCGCGGTTTGTGGATGAGATGAGAAAAATGCGCTGGTACACGCCGCATTGCAGCTTTCCTGGGATGCCGAGAAGTAGCGGCTGTAAAGGCCGCCGCGCGTATCGTTATATACCGTGATATGCGGGTTCACCTCCCACTTCAGACGGCCTGTCAGCATATCAACATTTGAATTATCCTGGTCAAACGTCGTGCCATACCAGGTGGTGCGCCGCACGCCATATTCCGTTACCGGTTTGCCGTAGGAGGCCCCCGGCTTTGTCACCACGGGCACACCATAATCCGGAATACGGTTATCCGTCTGATGGAAATATTCTATGGTGTAATTCACTTTTTTCCCAAGACCGAAAATAATGGACGGCGCAATCCCCCAGCGGTGGGAATAAACCGCATCCCGCCCGACCATATCATTTTCGTTCCCCATGCCCGTCACACGCACGGCAATGGTGTCGGTAATCTTATGGCTGAAATCGAGCGTGCCACGATAATACGCCCCGCTCCCACCAGAGAAGCTGGCCCCGATATGGTTCTGGTCATTCGGCGTTTTGGTGGTGATGTTAATCGCGCCACCCGTAGTGCCATTCCCAAACACCTGCGAGGACGGCCCCTTGATGACCGTCACATGGTCATAATCAAAAGAGTCACGGGTATAAACACCAAAGTCCCGCAGACCATTTTCATAAATATCATTCTGGGCCGCAAAGCCACGGATAAGGAACTGATCGCCCGCCATCCCGCCTTCGCCCTCGCCCACGGAAGCCGTAATCCCCGGCACGTTCTTGAGCGCTTCATCCAGTGATTTGACGTTCTGCTGCTGCATGAGGAGCTGCGGCACAACATCAATCGTCTGCGGCGTGTGCAGCACATCCTGCGGCATGCGGCTGATGCCAATGGGCGTGCGCAGCGTGTTCATGGGGGAGGCCGTCACAACCCAGTGTTCAGATTCTGAGCCGTCATCTTCCTTGATCAGTTCTGGCCCCTTCCCTTTCGGGTTGCTCAGAACGGCCTGCGGCTGTGCAGCTTTTTTGGCAGCGTCCGTTGGCGCGTGCGGGGGCAGAACAGGCTCTTTTCCCGTCGCGTCATCCGCCGCCATGGCCGGGAGAGCCGAACCACATCCCAAAGCCAGACCAAAGGCCAGAGGCGCCGGGTGAAGGCGGCGCCGAATAGTGTGTTTACGCATGGATGAAGCAGCCTGTTGCAAATTAAGAGCATGAAGATGCTTTGCCATAACAGAGGATGATAATGATTCGCAAATTCAGCTTGTGCATAGCAGGCCCGCTTACATCCTTCGGCTAAGTCATGACTTAGCCGAAACGGGATCGATCAAGAAAAAGAGACAGGCCTTTTCCAGCCCAAACGTCACCCTGCCCCGTGTAGCGCCACCACATCCCCGCGCCTCTGCCGGCCACCGACAAAGCCGAGCCCAAGCAAAGCCAGCCCAGCCAGAAAAGCCGCCCAGCCCCACGCTATGAAGGGCGGCGTAAAGCTGAACCGGATATCCGCCTGCCCCGCAGGCAGCGGAATGCGCTCAAACAGGCCATCCTCAAATAACGGTACCACGGACTGGCCGTTTACGCTGGCGATCCAGCCCGCCATCATCAGTTCTCGCCGGATGAGGAAAGAGGGTGCTGCGCACTGCGTTTGCACCTCTGTCTGCGTGTGCGCCTGCACGCTGCATCCGGGGCCAGCCTCAAAATACGGGGCAGCATTGGGCAGGCGATACACGTCGGCTGTCGGGTCAGCATAAATCAGTTTCAGGCGATTTTCAGGAGCCAGCGCCTCACTGCCCGGCAACGCAAAACCATGCGGCACCAGCGCCAGCGCTACACCCAGCTTTTCAAAAACCTCCGGTCTTTTGGCCAGTGTTTCCGCCAGAAAAAACTGCCCGCCGGGGCGGTTAGGCGTAATGCCATCAAACGTCACGCCATCTACATCCGGGCCAAAATCATGCTTCATGCGCTCAATCCACGCGCTGGGCATGGGCACACCATTATGGTTGAGGGACGGCAGACGGAAATACGCGCCGTAGTTGGGCGCAATCACCCCCATCGTCACAAAACGCTGTAAACCCAGCTCCCGCTGCACGGTGTTCAGCAAAGGCGTGTTGCGCGGCAACGGGGCGCGCACGCAGAGCAGCGGAATACAAAAGAGCAGGAACGCCTCACCCAGAACGCCAGCGCTCACCAGCGCCACCCGTGCCCGCGCGGACTGCCAGCGGCCCCACCCCAGAAAACCCGTAGCACACAGCGCAATTACGCCGCACCCGAGCAGAACAGACCCGGCCTCATACCCCCATGTTGGCACGGGGCCGTGGCTATAACTGCGCAGGGCGTCGCGCGTCGGGCCGTTCAGCCGCCATGCGCCAAACGCGGCCGCTCCAAGCACTACACTCGCCCATGCCACAGGCTTTTTAAAAACAGCCCGGATCTGCGTGGACGTAAACGAGGCTGGCAAACTGAACAGATCGTCCAGCCCAAAAGCGGCCAGAAGAATGAGCGCTGCCTGTTCTGCCGGAAAGCACAAGCGATAGAAAATGGTAAGCCCTACGCCGGGCAGAAGATCCACCAGTCCGGTGATGATCGGCAGGTTGGCCTGCTTGCCTATACAGACCAGAACATAGCCCGCCAGCATCAGCCGTGCCGGGCGCTCACGTTTGCCAAACAGGGCGATGAGCGCCAGCCATGGCACCACCAGCCCGGTATAGCCCCCCATGGCCCACCATGCGGCAGACTGCTCCGCACCCCCGTAAAAAAACAGACCGTTGATATAGGGGAACAGCGCCATAGCCCAACTGGCGTGCGGCAAGGCAGCATCCAGCACGCCTGCGTGCGGGCCAACCCATGCTTCCCGCAGGAAGTCCGCAAAGGCCACAAGCTGCGGTGCCGCCAGCAAAAGCGCCGCAGCCCCTCCCGCCATAATGCGCAAGACATAAGGCAGGCGCGTCGCAGCCGGTTGCTGCACAAACCGCAACACCGCCCAGCACAAACCCAGCGTGCCAACCAGAAAAGCCGTTTCCGGAAAGCCGGAGAGCAGCATGTAGCCCAGCCCTAAGGCCAGCCAGCCCCAGCCGCCCACGCCGACATGCGTTCTGGCGCGCTCAATGCCAAACAGCACCAAAGGCAAAAAGGCCAGCGGCTGACTTGGGCCATCCGCAGCCCACGCATAGGTGCCGTTAAACGCGTAGAGCAGTGCGCACAGCAGGACAGCACGTTTATCCAGATGCAAGGCCCGCAGAAAGGCATACATCGCCAGCCCTGCGACACTCTGCAGAGCAATCTTCATCAACAGCAAACCACCGGGAAAGCCCAGCAGCAGGACAAACGGCAGGAAGAACGCCGCAGGCTGATACTCACCTGCCAGAGGCATCCCCACCCCGCTATAGGGGTTCCACCAGGGCAGGATTCCCTGCCGCCAGTCAGACGCCACCAGATGCCCCAGCGCCTGCACAATCACGCCCGCGCAGCCGTCAATCCAGCCGGGCAGACCGGGTAGCAGGCCGCCTTCCAGCCAGTCCCGCCGGGTGGTCGTGGCCACAGACAGGACGGAGAGCGGGTCGGACGTCATCTGCCCGAACAGGGCGGGCCCGATCAGCTCAGGCAGATGAACGAGAACAGGCAGCAGCACCAGCAGCGCGACGTGCCAGAGCGGCCAGCGGCGCGACGCCGGGCGGGAAAAAGCGATATCCATAGGCCCACTTTAGCAAAAATCGGGCCACTCTCCTACACGCCCGGGTGCCTTTAATGATGCAGAAAGACCGGAATACTGGGGTGGTGCAGGATATAGTCCGTCACGCTCCCCATAATCCGGTTATACAGCATGCCATGCTGGTAGCCGCCCATCACCAGCAGGTCGGCTTTTTCATCCTGCGCGATATCCAGCAGTTGCTGCGCCACGGCATCTGCCCCGTGCCGATGCGGCAGATGTGCACTTTCATACGCAATACCGGGCAACAGATCGGGCGGCATGATCTCCCCTTCCGGAGAGAGAACCGTCACAGTCTCTGCGTGCGCCAGCAGCATGCGGGAGGCCGTAAAGGCCCTGCGGCAACACGGGGAATCCCGCCAGGCCATCAGCACGGTGCGGCCGCACGGGCGGTCCCAGAACGGCGGCACCAGCAACAGCGGGCGATTTGTCTCAAAAATAGCAGACCGCAGAGCGCGGTGTTTCTGCTCACTGTCCCTGCGGTCGGGGAAGCTTTGCAGGATTAAGCCGGCATCACGGCCATAGCCGTTGATAATCCGCTCCACAGCAATTTCCGGGTCCAGCCAGTTGACTTCCACAGCCGAAAGCCGGTCCGCCGGGGAGCCATATTCCTGCTCCAGCCACTGATGAAAGGTCGCATGCAGGCTGGCGGCCCATTCCCGCTGGTCCTGCCGCATAACAAAAGCGCCCTCATCCGTCAGGCCCATCGGGCCTCTGCCGTCATTGGGGGGCTCACGGGCTGCCAGAACATCAATCCGGTCCGCCCCAACCTGTTTGATCAGGGACGCCGCGAGAGAGAGCAGAACCACGGCCTGATCGGGCTGGTTAAGGATAACGAGGCAGCGTTGCATAAAAAACCGTCCTTCTTCTGTTCCGTCCCTGGCGCACAGACATGCGGCAGACGCGCTCTGCCTCATGGAGACGGTTCCGCTTCAAACCTCCATACGCTCAAAAGTTCCCGGCCAGCGCATGCCACCCTGTTCACCATCGCAAGTCTCTCAGGAAGGTGAAGAAAAAACTGCCCCTGCCCCCTCGCCTTTGGGGGAAAGATGGGCGAAAGTTCCGCCGGACCAGCTCTCCAGAGCTTTGTTTTTGAAAGGATAAAACACGCCGTGCTGCTGAACGTGATTGAACGGGGCCCCGAAGTGTCCTCCGAGGCAAAGACCCTTCCCCCTGTTGTTCTGCTGCATGGACTGTTTGGCCGCGCCCGTAATCTGGGCTTTGTACAACGCAAACTGGCTGCCACCCGCCGCACGCTGGCACTGGATTTGCGCAACCACGGGGACAGCCCCCACGGCCCCATGAGCTTCCGGATTATGGCTGATGATGTACGGGAAACGCTGGAACACCATAACGCCCTGCCCGCCATGCTGCTGGGCCATTCCATGGGCGGCAAGACAGCCATGATGCTGGCCCTGCGCCACCCGGAATGTGTGCATAGCCTGCTGGTGGTGGACATTGCCCCCGGCGAGGGCGGCTTTACCCGCATGGACGTACCGGCCGAGCTGGAAACGCTGGACTTCCCCCCGCATCTGGACCGCGCCGGAGCCGACGCCCTGCTGCGCCCGCTGATCCCCAGTGAAGCGATCCGCCAGATGATGGTGCAGAACATGCGGCTGGGCGATAACCCCGGCTGGAGCATTGGCCTTGCAGATATCATGACGGCTCTGCCCACCATTATGAGCTGGCCGGAGCTGCCAGCGGGCACGCAGTATAATGGCCCGACGCTGTTTATACGCGGTGAGATTTCCCCCTACATCCAGCCCAAAAACTACCCCGCCATGCGCCGCCTGTTCCCGCACTACACGCTGGAGACCATCAGCGGCGCGGGCCACTGGGTGCATGTTGATGCGCCGAAGCGGTTTGCTGAGCTGGTGGAGAAGTTTGCTAAAAACTAATAGAATTTCCTGTTTGCATTCCAAAAACACTGACGGAAACAAGCAGCTTTCGCCGCTCTGTTACTTTATTTATTTGCTAATTTATTATTAACTTACATGTTACTTCAAGAATAACTCTACTTAAATTCTGGTTATTACCTAATAAAATATTGACGATTATAAATACATAAGGCATTCAAGCCTCGATTTCCCTAAATACCAATTTATGGAAATGCAAAAACTCGCGTTTAAACCTGAAGAAACAATTATGAACCATACCTATACTGGGAATACTTCTATTTCTTCTAATGCCCAACCGGTCTCCGCGCCATCTCTTCCAGTATCAGTTCCGGTTCCAAAAGTAGCAGCACCCTCTCGCTGGAGCTTTTTGCGGTCTCCGCTTTTTTTGACAGTTGTTGCCGTTCCCAATTTTATTGCCCTGGCATACTGGGGGCTTATTGCATCCCCCGTTTACCAGTCAGACGCCATTGTCATTGTCACAAACCCTAACAAGGATTCTGACAGCCTGACATCCCTTTTGGCCGGGAATGCCGGTGCCTCCACATCCGGGGCATGGATCCTTAAAAATCGTCTTTTGTCATGGGACGAATTTAAATCCATTGATCAGAAATACCATATTGCCGAAACCTATAAGCACGGTGATTTTGTCGCGCGGGCTGGTGGGCTTTCCAGCTTCTGGCGCACGGATGATATTGCTCTGTGGCATTACTACCAAAGCATGGTTGGCATCACCATTGATGAACAGACCGGCATCACTCAGGTGAATGTCAAAGGCTGGAATTCAAAAGATGCTTATGAAATCTCAAAAACACTCATTCAGGATGGCATCACCCACCTCAATCACCTGAATGAAGATGAAGATAACGATTTCATTTCCTCCGCCACGCAGGAATCAGACCGCCTGCAAAAGCAACTGGCTGAGGATGAACACGCCATTTCACAATGGCGGTCTCAGCATGGCTATTTAAGCCCTGTTTCAGACTACACCTCTCTGGCAGATCAGGCAGTGCAACTCACTACAAAGCACATTGAACTGAACAGCCAGTATCAATCCATTGTCAGGAACGCACCGGGCAATCCTTCAGCGTCTTCTCTCAAGACGCAGATGAATGTGATTGAAAATGCAAGCACGGATGCACGCACGGCTTCTCAGGCCATTTTCCCGGTTGCCATTGAATACGAAACTCTGGACCTGAAGCGGGAAACCGACAGCAAACTGATGGTTGCCGCAGAAACTGCGCTGCAGGAAGCCCGGATCAAGTCCGCACAAAACCACTATTACCTTAAAACAGTCAGCCATCCTTCTGAGCCTCATGCTCCATCGGGTCCTCAGCGCCTGAAATGGATTCTTCTTGTTCTCGTTATCAGTCTGATCCTGCGCGCGCTGCTCGCTTAAAAGCCGCTCCTTTTCTTTCTGATTTCATTCGCACGGACCTGATATTCAATGACAAAATCATGGGCTCGCCTGAAAATTGCAGGCACGCTTGCTCTTTGCCTTGGAAGCACCGCCCTCCTGCCGGGCTGTTCTCTTCCTAATGCCGGCCCGCTGGCTGGAGAGATGGAAGATACCAAGGGCGTGGAAATCATTCCCGTTACGCCGGAACTGGCCCTGAGCATGACACGGCAGTTGCAGGCGGAAGAACAGAGAAAACTGACTGACGCGCTGGCAAAACTTGCCAATGCGCCTCCTGTGCGAGACTACACGCTGCAACCCGGCGATACCGTCGATGTCGCCCTGTGGAGCTTTGCTGACGGTGCCAGCGCTGTTCAGACAGCCCCCACTACGCCAGGACCGCAGGCTACAAAGCTTGGCACCTTCCAGATTGATACGGCAGGCACAATCACTCTGCCCTATGCTGGCCGCATTGCCATTGCGCACCACACCCCCAATGCCGCGCGGGATATTATTGCCCACCGCTATGCACAGCTAGGGATTGTTCACGCACCAGACGTGACAATTAACAGCTCTGCCAGCCAGAACGGTATTATCGTCACCGGGTCCACAGGGGAGCCGAAAGTCCTCTCCTGGAACCCGGGGGGTATTACGCTTGCCCGCGCCATTACTCTCACGCTCGGCAACGGCACGACAACTCTGAGCGAAAACAGTGCGCTGGATACCAGCACAAACGCAATCAGTGTTGCCATTATCCGTCAGGGAGAGGAGGTCGACCTTCCCGTTCCTGATGCTCTGAACCGTGATATTCCGTTGCGCCCGGCCGATAAAATCATCATGCGCCGTGAACCGGCCGTGCAGGTTACTGTTATTGGTGGCGGTGTCTCGCGTGATGGGCTCTATGGTTTTTCAAAACCGCAGAGTCTGGCTGCAACCATTGCCGGAGCACAGGGGCTCAACCCGAACGCCGCCAACAGCACGCGTATTTTTGTCTTCCGGCAGCAGCCGGATAATCAGAAGCCTCTGCTCTATATTTTCTCCTGGAAGGATGGCAACGGGCTGATTGCGGCACAGCGCTTCCCGGTCAGAGATCAGGATATTGTCTACGTTGCGGAATCTCCCATCGTACCAATCTCGCGTGTTCTGAACACGATCTTCCAGATGGCTCTTCCTGCGACAATCGCCAGATAAGATATTCTTCATGGATTTTGCGCCGTATCTGACACTTGCGGGGCTGGACGCATCTCAAGCCACACACGTCGCGCAGCGCATCACCTCGTGGGATGAGCTGCACGAATGGCTTGATGCGCATGCCCCGGAGGATACAACCCCCCTGCCCCGCCGTACCTCCATTGGCACGCCCTTTATGGAAACATCCTGGAAAACGGCCCTAAAAAGGCGGTTTTCCAGATTACAGGAAGACGGGCAGCCCGTAGGGGAAGAACCGCTCTGGCCCGCCGTTGTTGAACGGCGGAGACGGGTCTCCCTGATTACCACCCTTTTTCTGACCGTGTCCCTGACACTGCTTGCTGATGCCACGCTGACGGCTGAGCATATCACGCCCTTACTCAAAACGGCTTATCTGCTTTTATACAGCATCATGAGCTATTTCATGATTGCGACTTTTGCAAAACTTGCAATCGGGTCATGGCACGCTTTACGCGGGCCGGCAGGAAACCCCTGGCATCCTGCTCATAGTGCAACAGAACCCCGGCCAGATGCGCGGGTTGCCGTTCTGTTTCCTGTCTACCATGAAGACCCGGCACGCGTTGTGGCGGGGATGATTGCAACGGCGCAATCCATTTGCCGGTATGCGCCAGAGCACACACAGCATTATGAATTTTTCCTTCTCTCAGACAGCAGAAAGCCGGGCTACAGAATTGCTGAACTCGCCGCCCTGAATCAGGCCCAGGAAGCCTGCCCTGACATCCTGTTCCATTATCGCTGGAGAACATCCAACGATCACGCCAAGCTCGGGAATGTCATCGATTTTTGCCGCCGCTGGGGCAAGGCGTACGAATACATGCTGGTCATGGATGCAGACAGCCTCATGCAGGGGAACACCATTCATCAGCTCCTGCGCATGATGGAAGGCAATCACCGGCTGGGCATTCTGCAAACAAACCCCACGCCTATCCTGCGGGAAAGCTTTTTTGGGCGGATGCAGCAATTTGCTGGCAGGCTTTACGGATCTGCCTTTTCCTACAGCCTTCAGGCCATGTACATGGGCCATGCCAGCTATATTGGCCACAATGCGCTCATCCGCACGCAGGCCTTTATTGACCATTGCATCCTGCCTGACCTGCCCGGCAAAACCCCATGGGGCGGCAAGCCGCTCAGCCATGATATTATTGAAGCCGCCCTTATGGCCCGCGCTGGGTATGAGGTCTGGTTTCTGCCTGACATGGGCGGAAGCTATGAGGAAATACCGGCCAATATTCTTGGCTTCCTGATCCGCGAGCGCCGCTGGATGCAGGGCAACCTGCAACATGCCCGTTTTCTGTTTCTGGAAGGCCTTAAGCCGCTGCATCGGGAAAACTTCCTGAGTGGTTTTATGGGCTACATGTCAGCTCCTCTCTGGGCAGCATTTCTGATTATTTCTGCGGCGTCCATGGTGTCTTATCTGCAAACCGGACGCCTTGCAGAAGGCACGATTGCGCAGATTGAAGTGCCGTCCATCATGATGCTTGCGGCCTCTGTCGTCTTCCTGTTCTCACCACGTATTCTGGCAATCTGCCTGAATATCAAACGGGAAAAATCCTATCTGTTTGGCGGCAAAAACAAACTGGTCCTCTCCACACTGGCGGAAACAGTTTTCTCCTTCTTTTTTGCCCCACTGATGATGGCGTTCATCTCCCGGTTTGTCTGGTTCTGGGTCAAACGGAAAAGTATTTCCTGGGGCACCCAGCAGCGCGATGATGAAGCCCTCCCCTGGGCCATCTGCTTCCGGCATTTTGGCTGGACAAGTGCCGTGGGCATTATCGCCACAGCCATCCTGTTTTATCAGCTCCAGAAAGTGCCGGCACAGGCTATTGCGCTGCTTTCCGTTGCATCCGGCCACTGGCTGCGGCCGGAAAGCATGTTTATCTGGTTTTTCCCCATTCTGGCCGGACTGGGGGCAAGTGTTCTGATCGCCCGTGTGACCAGCAGAACTTTTCCGTTCCTGAAAAAAGCCGGATGGTTCATGATTCCTGAAGAAGTTATTGTTCCGCAGGAAATTACCGATATGGAACACTGGAATACACACCTGATCGCCTCTATCCCTGATCCGGATAAACTTCAGGACTGTGTGCATTACGCGCTGATGGATCGCCTTTTCTACATCAAGCAAAGAGCCAGAACACGGTACAGGCCGCTTGTTGCTCAGGCCGTTCTGACTAAAATTTACAACGGCGAAAAATTGTCTGTCTCGGAATTCATGATTGCGCTCGGCGATACAGACTGCGTCGACGCGATGCACCGGATGTCCTGTGACGCATACGCTCAGTCGCCCGCCGCATTTCCTCAGCCGAGGTAAGATTTCCCCCTACGCCCAACCCAAAAACGCCCCCGCCATACGCCATCTATTCCCGCATTACACGCGGGAAACCATCAGCGGCGCGGGCCACTGGGTGCATGTTGACGCGCCGAAGCGGTTTGCGGAACTGGTGGAGACGTTTGCTGAACGGTAGCGGAAGCAGGCGTTAAAATCCCGGCTCGTGTCTCCACCATCCTTTTCCCAGTCCGCAGCAAAGCCGCCATAATCACGGCAAAGCCCAGCCCCAAAACCCAAGACACAGCAGCAAACGCCGCATTCTCTGCGCTCATGATCTCCAGCCACAAGCTGACGCACAACAGCAGAACACCTGTCCATTTTGCAGCTACAGGGCGCAGGGAGATCAGGATAACCCCGCAGAGTTGCAGGGCTGTATAAAACCAGTCAGGCCCCATCCTGATGTGCCCTCATGGACCGGAGTGCCAGAACACAACAGCCTGCCAGAGAAAGTGCCACGAGAGAGACAGCGCGCTCCACACCATCCGCCCAGGGCGCGCTGAGCAGCACGATACAGCCAGAAACCACCACGCCAAGACTAACAAAAATCCGCCAACCGGTCCGGGCAGGCACCGCTACGGCCAACAGCAAAAGCAGAAACCATACAGCAAAGACGACCTGAACCTCCCGCGTAGCCCGGTCAGCCAGAGTGACAGGTAGCAAGCGGTTGGCGAGGAAGAACGCGGCAAAGGCAACAGGCGTGCCCGCCAGCATCCCGGCATTGATACGGTCAAGCAGGACAAGGCGGACGCTATCCCCCCGGCGCAGGCGGCGTCTGATCCATAATCTCAGCCCGCTTCCCGTCACAATAAGAAGCAGAATGCCGGACCCAAAATAGAGCCAGCGGGTGGCAAGCGGTGCAAAATGCGCGACATGCAGCCCGTAAAGCACGGCAAAGGCCGTCACAACCGGGCGCTGCTCATGTGTGTCAGCCAGCAGTTTTCCTGTTTTTCCATCAAAACGGAGAACATGGGTGCCAAAGGCAATCCGGTCATTATTATCCCCCATAATGACAATGGTCGCAGCACTGTCGGACGGGTTGTAAACATAGACCTGATTCATCCCCTCCGTTTTCAAACGCTCGGCGGCTTCCGCAAGAACCGGGCCAATGGGGGCCAGTGCGCTTGGAGTGCCGGTCGGTGCCGGTGCGGACAGGGATGGAGCCAGAGCAGCCTCAAACGCAGAGGCATCCCGGTAATGCGCCAGCCCGGCCCACGGCATCAAAAGCGTGCCGAGCGTGACAGCACCGGTCAGCGCAATGGTGAGGTGGAAGGGGAGCGCTGCAACCCCGGCCAGATTATGCGCATCCAGCCAGCTGCGCTGTCCTTTTTTGGGTCTGAAGGTGAAGAAATCCAGAAAGATCCGCCTGTGCGCAACAATTCCTGTCAGCAGCACAAACACCAGCGCAAGGGCTGCAATCGCGGCAAGCAGACGCCCCCACGGGTAGGGCAACTGAAGCTCAAAATGGAACCGATAGAAAAAGTCTCCCCCCAGCGTATCCCGAATAGTGTCGGGGGAGCCGGTCACAGGATCCAGCGCGCGCTGGAGAAATGCGCCGTTCTGGTCCCATGCCGCCCAGCTGAACGGCGCGCGGTCTCTTGCCGGGGTGATGTACCATGCGGAGGATTGCGGGGCATGGCGGCTGAGCCAGCCGATAGCGGCCTCGGTCGCCTTGACCGGGTCTACCGGGCGCGCTCCCAGTTCCGGGCGTGCCCAGAGGCTGATTTCAGGCCGAAACACGCTCAGCGTGCCGGAGAGCGTGATGACGTAAATCAGCCATCCGGTAAAAATGCCCGCCATATCGTGCACTTGCGTCATGGCGGCCCGAAAGCCGTTACGCACGCGAGAAAAGCCGACCATGGCGAGCAGCGGCCAGCCCACAAGGGCTACAAAAATACCGGTCAACACAGCATTGACCGGCGATAACGGCAGACAATACGCGGTCAAAAAACTCAGAAGCGCCGCAACGACGTATGCAAGAAAGATGACCGCGGCAGATTTCACCAGGAAAAGCCTATACTACCCTGTGCGTTGCGTCGTTCCCCGTAATAGCAGAAGGCCTGACCGTAGGACGCATACGCCATACAGTTGGAAACGAAGTGCTTGTCAAACAGGTTACGGACACTGGCCGAAGCCGTCCACCCATGTAGCGCGGGGGAGAGGTTGGACAGATCATACCGGATGGAGCCATCAAACAGCGCATAGTTCGGCACCCACACGCTGCCAGTATCGCCCTCGCCGCCATAGGCTTTGGCAGTGTAGCGCATACCGCCGCCAAACCCGAAGCCTTTCATGGGGCCGGAGGGCATGGTGTAGAAGGCAAACAGTGAGGCATTGCCTTTTCCGGACTGGATCAGCGGTTTACCGGTGGAATCGTCACGCACTTTCTGAACACTGACTGCTGCTGTGACCATCAGCCCTTTGTAAACATCCGCATGGGCCTCAAACTCAAATCCATCAGAATGCACCTTACCGCTCTGCACACTGTAAGGCAGGCTGCCGACAGAGACGAGAACATTGGTTTGCTCAATATGGAAACCTGCGGCAGTCAGCAGAACCGGCGTTCCCGGAATCAGATACTTCAAGCCACCTTCAAGCTGTTTCCCGATTGAGGGATCAGCTTGCCGCATTGTCTTGCCGCCATTGTCAGAAACAAGCCCGGACTGCGGCTGGAAGGAGGTCGAATAGCTGATGTAAGGCGCAAGCCCGAAGTCAAAATGATACAGGCCAGACGCACGCCATGTAATCTGGCTGGAGCGCTGCCGCGTATCGGACCCGCTAAAACGCTCGATCTGATGGGAGCGATACCAGTCATTCCGCAGGCTGCCGTTCAGCACCAGTCCACCCCAGTGGATTTCGTCCTGCCCGTAGGCACCAATCTGGTGGGAGTCCGCTTTATACCGGGCCGCCGCAGTCATGTCGGGAAATGTCATGTGGTAGTTGGGGTGCAGCACGTTCAGGTCCGGGGCACTTCCCTCGCTGTAGAGTTCTCCTGCCTGCTGCCACATGTAATCGTAGCCAAACATCAGTGTATGCCGCAGGGGGCCGGTGTTCACGTGTCCTTTAAACTGGCTGTCAAACGCCAGATTGTGCACGTGCTCGTTGGTGCCGTAGGCATAACGCGGCACCGTATCCGGGCTGCTGTAATAGCCCGCATCATAGGTGCTTCTCTGGTCAACCTTGATATCGTCGTAACGCCCGCGGGAATTGAAGCTCCAGTCGTTATTGAAGCGATGCGAGAAGATATAGGTAAAAGAGCCGTGTTTCCGGTTGAATTTCTCAACCCCCACGTCTCCATCATAGAAGTTACGCGGCAGGTAGCCGAAGGAGGCCCGTCTGAGGGAGCCTTCCAGCGGCACACCGCCATACGTCCCGCTTTCCGGATCATACTGGTAATTGCCCAGAATTGTCAGCGTGGTCGGGCCATCACCCCCAAAGCTGAAAGACGGGCTGATTGAAAAACGCCGGCTGCCTGTTTTGGACAACTGCGTGTGCTGGCCATTCACCGTGCCATACAGGCGGTAGCGCACCGAGCCATTATCGGTCGCGTATCCCCCCACATCCGCATCCACACGGTACAGGTCAAACATGCCGCCCGTCGTGGTGACATCCCCATAAGACCTTTGTGCGGTCGGCAGTTTGCTGGAAAGAGCTGCAAGGCCACCGGGGCTGGACTGGCCGTAAAGCGCGGACGCCGGGCCTTTCAGCATTTCAACGCGGTCAAGCCGGAACGTATCGGTCTGGCCCACCGCATAGCCCGTCGGGCTGTCCTGCATCTTCAGGCCGTCAAGGAACGTGGGAACACTAAAGCCACGGAGAAGGAACTGGTCATACCGCGTGCCAATCCCGCCACGCAGATCCGGCGTGACGCCTGCCGTATAACGCACCGCCTGATTGAGACTCAGCACGCCGCGCACGTTCATCTCATTACGGGTGATGACGGAGACGGACTGAGCCGTTTCAATCAGCGGCGTATCGCTTTTGGTGGCGGAGGAGGCGGACGTGGAAAGCCGCCGCCCCTGCACACTAATGGCCTCGACAGCCGCCGCATGAGCAGCCGACTGGGCCGCAGCTTTTTGCGAGGCTGTTTTAACGGAAGACGGCTTTCCTGCCGCATCCTTTTTCTCAGGCTCAGCGGCCAGAAGAGGCTGGCTGGCGCAGGTCACCCCCAACACGACGAAAAGACAGGCAGTACGAGACACGGCGTTCTTTCTCCCACAAAGTAGGAGCCGCTTACATGAAGATGCGAATTATTTGCAACATACGATTTGGCAATAATATGGCAGGCCAGCCCTGCACTGCGGATTTAGGGGCGCTAAAAAGCCGCGCCCCTGAACCTCACCTGCCGTTAAAGCCCCAGCCCGTCTACAGTTTTTCCGGCAATAGCCATCGCCACCGCTTCCGCGATACGGATGCCATCAATTCCGGCTGAGAGAATACCGCCAGCATAACCAGCCCCCTCACCCGCCGGATACAGGCCGGGAGTGCTGAGAGACTGACCATCCTCCCCACGCGGGATGCGCAGCGGGGAAGAGGTGCGGGTTTCAACACCTGTCATCACCGCGTCTTCCATCGCAAAGCCTTTCAGCTTGCGGTCAAACAACGGCAGGGCTTCCCGTAGGGCGGCGACGGCAAAGTCCGGCAAACAAGTGGACAGATCCGCAGGCGTCACGCCCGGCTTATAGGATGGCACCACCGCGCCGAGTGTGGTGGACGGGCGACCCGCCAGAAAATCCCCCACGCGCTGGGCCGGAGCTTTGTAAGACCGGCCACCGGCTTCAAACGCCTTGCGTTCCCAGTGCCGCTGGAAGGCCATGCCCGCCAGCGGGTCATCCGGATAATCCTCACCGGGGCGCAGATCCACCACCATGCCGGAATTGGCATTCCGCTCAGCGCGGGAATACTGGCTCATGCCGTTGGTGACCACCTGCCCTTCTTCGGACGTCGCAGCGACCACGGTGCCACCCGGACACATGCAGAAGGAATACACCCCGCGCCCGTTGCTGGCGTGATGCACCAGCCGGTATTCCGCAGCGCCCAGCAGCGGGTTGCCCGCGCTGGTGCCAAACTGCGCCGTATCAATCACGGATTGCGGGTGTTCAATCCGCACGCCAATGGAAAACGGCTTGGCCTGCATCTGCACGCCCGCCTGCTGCAACATGGTAAAGGTGTCACGCGCACTGTGGCCCACGGCCATCACCACATGGTCCGCGGCAATCACCTCACCGTCTGCCGTGCGCACGCCTTTAATGCGGCCCGTGCCTTCGTCCTGCACCAGTCCGTCAACACGGGTGCCAAAGCGATATTCACCGCCCGCCGCCTCAATTTCCGCGCGGATATGCTCCACCATGGACACCAGCCGGAACGTGCCGATATGCGGGTGTGCCAGATACAGGATTTCTTCCGGCGCACCGGCTTTCACAAACTCTTCCAGCACCCGGCGGCCCAGAAAGCGCGGGTCGCGCACCTGACTATAGAGCTTGCCGTCCGAGAACGTCCCGGCCCCGCCCTCGCCAAACTGCACGTTGCTCTCCGGCGTCAGCACACCCTTCCGCCACAGGGCGAACGTATCCACCGTGCGTTCCCGCACCACCTTGCCGCGTTCCAGAATCAACGGACGCAGGCCCATCTGCGCCAGCGTGAGAGCGGCCATAAAGCCGCACGGGCCTGCCCCAATCACGATGGGGCGCAGATAGCCCGGCTTGCTGGCCAGTGCCGCGCCATCCGTCACCGGCGGACGCCAGGCCATCTCGGGTGCGATATTCACATGCGGGTCTTTGGGGTGTTCGGCCCGGTAGCGCGCCAGCACGGCGGCCTCATCCTTCACGGCGCAATCCACCGTGTAGACCAGCATGATCGCGCTGCGCCGCCGTGCATCATGCCCACGGCGGAACACGGTAAAACGCTCCAGCGCATCCGGCGCAATGGCAAGCCGCGCACGGATGGCGTCTTCCAGCGCTTCGGGGGGATGGTCCAGCGGAAGCCGCAGTTCGGTCAGTCTGAGCATGGCGCGACCTTTATCACATGTGATAGACAGTTAAGGGGCTTCCCTATGCCGGACAGCGTTCTGACGCAACGGGCACGCCTCCGCTAACCTGCAAGGACACGACATGTCTCAGCCGCCGTCCGCCTCATCAGACCCGCACACGGACCATTCCGCCTGCACGACGCATGACCACACGCATGCGCAGGATGCCGCGCACGGTGAAGCTGGCGATAGCGCTGCGGTAAACCCGGAACAGAGTGCGGCCCCCTCTTCCTGCGGCCACGACCATGCCGATCACGGCACAGCCCACCATACGCACGATAATCACGCCCCCGCAGACCATGCGCATGACGACCACTCCCATGACCACAGTCATGACGGGCACGACCATCATCACCACGGGTTCGGGCACGCGCATGTTCATACCCCGGCCTCGTTCGGGAAGGCGTTTGCCATCGGGATTGTGCTAAACACGGTCTATCTGGGCGCGGAAGCCCTGTGGGGCATCCTGTCCAACTCGCTCTCCCTGCTGGCGGATGCGGGGCACAACCTGTCTGACGTGCTGGCACTGGCAGCGGCATGGCTGGCGCAACATCTCTCCGCTAAATCCCCCTCCGCGCGCTTTACCTACGGGTTACGGCGTTCTTCCATTATCGCGGCACTGGCCAATGCCGTCATCCTCATGCTGGTGACGGGCGGCGTCGTCTGGGAGTCCATCGAGCGGCTGTTCCAGCCAGCCCCGGTAGCCGGCAAGACCATGATGATTGTGGCGGGTATCGGCATTCTGGTGAATGGCGGCACTGCCCTGCTCTTTGCCTCCGGCCAGAAGAACGACATCAATATTCGCGGGGCCTTCCTGCATATGGTGTCTGATGCCGTGACCTCGCTGGCCGTGGTGATTGCGGGCGGTCTGGTGCTGCTCACCGGCCTGACATGGATCGACCCTGCCATCAGTATTGCCATTTCCATTATCGTTGTGCTGGCCACATGGTCCCTGCTGCGGGATTCACTGGATATGGCGCTCGATGGCGTGCCCCGCTCCGTGGACCGGGACAGTGTGGAGACCTTTCTGCGCACCCAGCCCGGCGTTGAGGGCCTGCATGACCTGCACATCTGGCCCATGAGCACGACGGAAACCGCCCTTACGGTGCATCTGGTCCGCGCCACCACCCAGCCTGCCGGGCAGACGGAAACGGTGTTGCTGCAAAACACGGTGGAAGCCCTGCGCACCCGTTTTGGCATTGTGCACCCCACAGTGCAGATTGAAAGTGCGGACTATCACCCCGCCTGCCACCTGACCGACCCGCACACGGTCTGATCTTACCCCATGCGACTTCCCCTCCCCGAAAGTAACAAGAGCATTGCTCTGTGGAGTCTGGCTGTCAGTCTGGTTGCACTGGGGCTGAAATATGCCGCCTACGCCACCAGTGGCAGCGTGGCGCTGTATTCCGATGCGGTGGAGACCATCATCAATGTTGTCTCAGCCTTAGGTGGGCTGTGGGCGCTGAGCGTTGCAGAACGCCCGGCAGACCACAACCACACCTACGGGCATTACAAGGCGGAATATCTCTCCGCCGTGGCGGAAGGCACGCTGGTGCTGGTGACGGCTTTTGTCATCGGGCGCGAGGCCGTGGAAGGCTTCCTGCACCCCCACCCCACCAGCGCGCCTTACGTGGGTATTCTGCTCAACGCAGCAGCCACAGCAGTCAATCTGGTGTGGGGGCTGACACTTGTACAGGTCGGGCGCAGCCGCCGCTCCCCGGCCCTGCAGGCTGGTGGGCAGCATGTGCTGTCCGATGTCTGGACCGGGGTGGGGCTTGTCGTCGGCTTGCTGCTTATTCCGCTGACGGGCTGGATCTGGCTGGATGCCGTGCTGGCCGGGCTGATTGCCCTCAACGTCTTGCGCGTAGGCTGGGAGATGATGCGGGAGTCCATCGCGGGCCTGATGGACGAGGCCCCGGCCCCGGAAACACTGGATGATATCCGCGATATTATCGCCACCAACGGACGTGGCGCGATTGAGGCGCATGACATCCGCACCCGCATTGTCGGCGCGATTACTTTTCTGGAATTCCATCTGGTCGTGCCCGGCAGCATGACGGTGGAGGAAGCGCACGAAATCTGTGACCGGATTGAAGCCGGCCTGCGCACCAAAATGGGTGACACACTGGTGCACATCCATGTGGAGCCGGACAACATGGCCAAGCATGAAGGCATTGTGTTCTGGCCCCGCCCGGCAACCGAGTCCGCCGCGCCGGGAAAATCTGTGTAACGCGTTTTCAGTTTTACGATAGGTTTTGGCCGCCGCATGGGCGTTCAGCGTCCCGCTTTGCGCATATTACTCGGGGCTGACATGCATTTTATTAATACAGAGCGCGTATAAAACCAGACAACACTTTCCTCGTTGTAAAGACGTGTTAGAAGGCCTTACGTCTTCTCAGCCAATCAGGATTATCCATGTCTGCCAGCGTGCCCGTCACGTCCGCTCAGCTTCGCCATTTACGGGACCAGGCGAAGGCCGGCACGGTTAACTGGCGGCGCAAGCTGATCTACTGGTCCGGTGCGATCATGGTGGGCGTGGTGGCCGTCACCTTCGCCTTTCTGGCGGACAAGGCGGCGGGGCTGCGCAACCAGATCATCGCCATCAGCCCCTGGCTCATGCTGATTGTCACCCCCGGCGGCCTGGCGCTCTCCACCTGGCTGACGCGCACATGGTTCCGGGGCGCGCAGGGCAGCGGCATTCCACAGGCCATTGCCTGCATGCATCTCAATGATTCCCGCATTGTTGACAGAGTTCTGGCGCTGAGAATCGCGCTGGCCAAAATTTTCCTGACCTGCCTCGGGCTGCTCTCCGGCGGGTCTATCGGGCGAGAAGGCCCCACCGTGCAGGTTGGTGCGTCCATCATGCACACCGTCGGGCGCTTTATCGGGGTGCATGACCCCATCAAACAGCGCGCGCTGATTAAAGCAGGCGGTGCTGCCGGGGTGGCCGCCGCGTTTAACACCCCGCTGGCGGGTATTGTGTTCGGCATTGAAGAACTGGCGCATTCCTACGAGCAACGCACCAGCGGCACCATGCTCACCTGTGTGGTGATTGCCGGTGTCACGGCCATCGCCATGGTGGGGAACTACACCTACTTCGGCCATACCAATTCCGTGGTGCCGGTGGGTGTTAGCTGGCTGGCGGTGCTGATTTGTGGCGTGCTGGGCGGGCTGAGTGGCGGGTCTTTTTCCGCCCTGCTCATTCGTATCTCTCGCGGCATTCCGGGCCGCATGGGCCAGTTTATCGCCCGGCGACCTATTTCATTTTCCGCACTTTGCGGGCTGGTTCTGGCCATTATCGGCCTGCTGTCCGGCGGCATGACCTACGGCACCGGCTATGTGCAGGCGCGCGATATCATCATGGGCTCCGGGGATTATCCGGCCTCTTTCTTCGTGCTGAAATTTCTGGCCACCATCGTGTCCTACTGTTCCGGCATTCCGGGCGGCCTGTTTGCCCCGTCTTTGTCCGTTGGCGCTGGCATGGGCGGCTGGGTGGCGCAGTATCTGCCGCACACATCCCCCGGTGCGGTGGTGCTGCTGGGCACTGTGGCCTACTTTGCCGCTGTGACGCAGGCTCCCCTGACCGCGACCGTCATTGTCATGGAAATGTGTGACAACCAGCAGATCACCCTTGCCCTGCTGGCCAGCGCCTTTCTGGCATTTGGTGTCTCCCGCGCCCTGTGCAGCCACGCCCTGTATGGCGCGCTGGCAGTCCGCTTCCTGCGCACTGCAGATCCGCGCCCCAATTCGTCCTCATCACCCGCCCCGGCAACCGACACCATGGGCCGCAAACAGTAAGCAGCGCGGCCAACGGCGGAACGACGACTGAGCGGAACCCACCGGCTTACCGCGCCAACAGGAAGCGTCCGCCCACAACCGAGGTGGCAATCAGACCCACCAGCATTTCCTGCGCCATCAGGGAGAGATGCGGCACTCCCAATCCGTACAGAAGCTGCAGGGCAGCAAAAAAGAGGACGCCAATACAAGCGCCCATTTTCAGGATGGTATAAGCGCCCAGCTTCAGGGGATTTTTGCCGGGTGGCACGTTACGCATGGTTAGTCCTTCTGCCCTCTCTACGGGAAGGAAAACAGAGACGACCAGCATGACTCTGCGCCCTGCACCGCCTGCCTTCCCAAGACAAAGACAGGCTATCAAACAGCAGTGCCACAACGCAATAAGAGGGCACACACACGTGCGCCCTCTTATGACAACTCCATCAGGCATCAGCAGTCCGGCACATTAGCACCGGACCGCTGAGAAAAGACGCTTTTCAGGAGACTGCGCGAACCTGCGCAGCAGCCTGCTCGAGGCGATACGGCCCACCGGCCAGCACCTCAACCATGAGCATCCCAAAGCCTCCGGGCTTCCGCGCACCCAGAGACAACGCGGCATCGCCATTGGTCCAGCGCCCTGCCTGCCCGGCTTCCGCCGCGTGCCAGCCAGTTGCTGCCAGCGTACCCGTTACGGGTTCGAGGTCCCGGGCTTTCCCCGTGCCTTCCTGCAGCATCATCTGCCCAACCAGAACGCCCAGCATGCGCCGGTCATCCACAAACGGGCCAATCGTATCAACCGGACGGCTGGCGCGAGAGACCAGACGCACAGCCTGCACATGCGGCGGCACGATAAAGATGCTCTGCCCGTTATGGCTGCGTGCCTTGTTGATGATGGCACCGCTTTCCGTCACCAGATGCAGGTCCGGCTCTGTCGTCAGCGTTGCAGCATCCACAGGGCGAAGGGCCTCAGCTTCTGCCGTCCGCAGCGTTTCCGCGCGCTGAGCAAGGCGCTGATGCAGCGGCTCCACAGCGTCACGCGCCGTCATCAGCGGGGCCGCAGCATCGTCCGCCCAGCACCGTGCCAGACCGGGAATACGCACCACAGTGCCCGCCTGCTGGAAAGCCCGGCGATTACCTGTATCCAGATAGCTTTCCGTCAGCGCCCCATCCGCCATAATCACCGCATGCTGGGCTGTTTCCACATGGTAGTACGTGTAGGCGCGGATTGTCTGGTCGTACGCAATGGTCTCGCCATTCACCAGCATACGCGCAGGCACAAACTGACCATCCAGATACAGGCAATGTTCCGGGGTGATCAGCAGATCCTTGCTGGGCACGCCGTCTGCCAGAGCATTTTGACGCACACGCACCGGCCAGCCGGCCTCATCCAGCGGCAAACCGGGGCGCACGTCTGCCCGACGGGAGCCAACCCACACAACCGGCTGCGCAACAGGCTTGCCGTTCTCAAACGTCAGCACGGTATCGCCAATCTGCACATCTTCAACCGCAACTTCGCCCTCAGGGGTGCGCAGCAGAGTGCCGGGCAGGAAGCAGACTGACCCCACAGCTTCAATGCTCAGGGAGGCACCATCGCTGGACACGGTCAGCGGGCCAACACCGGTGGCAGAATAGTTACCGGCCGTAAAATGCTGCCCGGAAACGTTCACAGACGCAATGGCATCTCCGCTTGCGTCGTAAACTGTGAGGGACTGAGAGCCGAGGGAGTTTGCAATGGAATAAGTGGCTGGCGTAGCTGAAAGATTTTCAAAGGAGATAAAATCTCTGGCAGCATCAAAGCCCGTGATGGTTGTGGAGGAAAGATCCAGCAGCGTTCCACCAGCATTGGCGATAAACTTGCCGCCGCCCTTACCAAAATTGATGGTAGAGCCGTTCAAAAGCCCGATCAGCCCACTACCGTTACTGAACGTGCCGCCATTGGTCATGTTGATCGTGGACCCAGACAGTGCTCCGACGACGACATTACTACCCAGCGTAGCCTTACCGCCATCCACATTCACAGTCATCCCGCTGAGAGCGGAGACACCTGTATTAATGGTCGCCGTGCCGCCCACATAAATTGTCGCACCACTCAGCGCGGAAATAAGCGTAGTGACTGTTCCGGTGATCCCCGGCGGAATAACAAACGGGCCCCCACCAATCCCCAGAATGGAAGCGATGGAAAGCGTGCCGCCATTCTGCGTGAGAACATGGCCGGCGTTGACATTCCCCAGATTAGTTACCGCTCCATCAGGGTCTGTAATCTTAACGGCATAGGACGCAAGCACTCCCAAAATTTTATTGGGAGTGAGCGAGTAGACGACGCCTGCGTCATTTACATAGTCGGCCATGTCTTAATATTTCCTTAATAAGAACAATACTCTGAACCGACTCTGTTATTTAAATAAAAACCTTTAAATACTAGTTAACATCCTTGGTGCGGGCACAAAAAAAGGCCCGGCTGTATCACCGGGCCTTTTCTGCTGTCTCAATGGAGCCAGACGATGCGTTTAGAAGCTCACAACACTGTCTGCCTCCGTGGTATCCGGTACAAGATAAGGGCCAGCACCCAGGATCTGGACACTCAACATCCCAAAGCTTTCCGATGCGCGCGACGGCAAGGGCAGATACGCATCGCCCATGGTCCAGCGACCAGGACCCTCTTCCGCTTCCGCCCAGCCAGAAAGATCGGCCTCGGTTTGATGCGCCGTAACAGGTAAGCCTGCTCCTGCAACCTGCAACACCATCTCCCCAACACACACACCAAGGGCGCGGCGGTCATCCACAAAAGGCCCCTGCACATCACACGGGCGACTGGTGCGAGAGACAAGCCTGACCGCCTGCACCTGCCCCGGCACCATGAACAGGGCTTTCCCGCGCACTGTCCGCATGCACCGCAACGTGCGTCCTTCGTCCGTTACAAGATAAAGGTCCGGGTCTTCCGTCAGCGCCGGGGCAGCCGTTACTGCCGGCACACCCATAGCGTCCGCGCGCGCCAGAATCTGGTGGAAAATCGGCTCAACACGCTCCCGTGCTACCATGAGCGGCGCAGCGGCATCTTCCGCCCAACTCCGCGCCTGACCAGCACTAATCCGCGATACCGTTCCATGCGGCAGGAAGCTACTGCGGTTGCCGGTATCCAGATAGCTTTCTGTCAGCACGTTGTTAGCCATAATCACAGAATGCTGCGCCGTCTCGATATGGTAGTAGTCATATGAGGTCACACTGCGGTCAAACACAATGGAGTGGCCATTCACCAGCATACGTGCCGGAATAAAACCGCCTTCAAAATACAGGCAATGTTCCGGTGTTACCAGCAGGTCACGGTCCGGCGCGCCGGCGCTGATGGAATCTTTCAGCAGGCGGACGGGATAACCGGCCTCGTCATCCGGCAGACCAACCCGCACATGAGCAGTTGTTTTTCCGGCCCATACAATCTGGCGTTCAATAAACTGGCCGTTTTCAAAAACGCAGACAGTCTCACCAACGCTCAGATCCTCCACAGCACGCTCCCCTTCCGGAGTGCGGATCATGGAGCCGGCAAGGAAACAGGCACCGATATAAGTATTGCCGTTATTATAGGTAATTTGCAGCGGGTTGAGCGATGTGTCCTGGCTGCCAATGCTATTATAGGTGCCATCCGGCAACGAAGC
This sequence comes from Acetobacter malorum, assembly GCF_001580615.1. Taxonomy (GTDB): domain Bacteria; phylum Pseudomonadota; class Alphaproteobacteria; order Acetobacterales; family Acetobacteraceae; genus Acetobacter; species Acetobacter malorum. The sequence goes on along the minus strand of NZ_LHZC01000040.1, from coordinate 51,550 downwards.
ATCTGAGGCCGGGGTGACTGCATATTCTGCAACAACCGTCTTGTTATCGGTTCCCCCATACAGGGTCACCACTTTTTGGGATCCATTTGAGCTAATGTTGTAGCTGCTGATCATATCAACAGTATTCTGGAGTTCAATCGTATCGCTTACGGGATTATAGTTATTGAACGTTACCCCCTGCACACCATTACTGGCCAGCAGGCTGAGCACCTGATTATCCGCGTTCAGAACCAGCGTGCCACCCCCAGTCTGAAAGTTCACTGTGGACCCGCTGAGGATATTGATCAGCCCGACAGAGCCAGAATAGGTGCCGCCATAACCAATATTAATGGTCGACCCAGTCAAAAGTCCTGCAACGAGATTACCGGAGAACTGCGCCGTGCCGCCGTAAATATTGATCGTGTTTCCAGAAATAGCATTAACAAGAATGTTAATATTTGTATCGCCACCAATATAATAGGTATTCCCGCTGGCAGCATTAGCAACAATGGTAATACCCCCCGTACTGCCGGGCATAGTGACGTAAGTGGCCCCCACCAGATTCAGCAGGGTGCTGATGCCAGTGCTACCGGTAACAACATTGCCCGTGGGCGCAACGCTAAGCGTTGCGATTTGGATACCTGCCGTCAGACCATCAAGGGTTTGGACTGTCGAACCATCACTTCCTTTAATGGTGACGTCATAGACAACTGTCCCCAGAAGAGGAGGAATCCCGATATTGGTAGACGTTGCAGAATAGATGAGGCCTGACGCTGTCGTCCCACTATAGTTAGCCATAGTTGACCTCCGGATGCTTATTCAAACACAACAAAAAATTGCCTCATTCACGGGTCGAACAAGGCTGCGCTCTTATCTTTCAAAACTGCTGAACAAATCAGGACTGTTTTGATACTCTTTTCATAACATCACTCGCGCCCAATTAATGTTATGAATTTTTATCCACTTTTTTCACCTATTTGTGAGAGTCTCATTTTTTGTGTTATATCAATGATATGGAGGGGCATATAGGTGATATTCATTTATAAAATAAGACCTTACAACAATCTAAAAATCGATTCGGACTGAAACGGTGCCGATTCCTGGTGATACGAATCACAAGATCCGATCTTTTTTCCGTTCATAAAATGGTAAGAAAAAAGCATTTCATACGGTTTCTTAATGCAAGCTTTCTCGCCATCTTCCCACACCCTCTAAACAGCCGTTCTCAGCACCCTCTCTGGCCCTCTGCGCTCTGGCCCCTTATATGAAGAGGCACGAATGTAATTTTAACGGAGGCCTGTCTTCATGTCTGATGCGTCCCTTACTTCCGAGCCTGCGGATACGCTGGTACCTGTTACGGTGCTGACGGGCTTTCTGGGTGCCGGAAAAACCACGCTGCTCAACCACATTCTGACGGCGGAACATGGCCGCAAATATGCTGTGGTGATTAACGAATTCGGTGAACTGGGCGTGGATAACGACCTTGTTGTCGATGCGGATGAAGAAGTGTTCGAAATGAACAACGGCTGCATCTGCTGCACCGTGCGCGGGGATCTGATCCGCATTCTCGGCAGCCTGATGAAGCGCCGGAACAAGTTCGACGGCATTATTATTGAAACCACCGGTCTGGCAGACCCGGCTCCGGTCGCGCAGACCTTTTTTGCGGATGAAGACGTCCGCGCCAAAACCCGACTGGATGCCGTGGTGACGGTGGTGGATGCGCTGAACTTTCTGCAAACGCTGACGGAAAGCCCGGAAGCCCACCAGCAGATCGCCTTTGCGGATGTCATCATCCTCAACAAAACCGATCTGGTGGATGAGGCACAGCTTAAGGCCGTGGAAGACGCCATCCGCAAGATCAACGCCTTCGCACCCATCCACAAAGCCCAGAAGGGCAATGTGAAGCTGACGGATGTGATGGATGTTGGCGGGTTTGACCTCCAGCGCACACTCTCCACCACGCCGGACTTTCTGGAAAACACGCACCACCATCATGAGGAAGACGTGAACAGCATCTCCCTCTCCCTCAAAACGCCGCTGGATGCAGGTCGCTTCCAGATGTGGATTGGCGCGCTGCTGCAGGAAAAAGGGGCTGACATCCTCCGCACCAAAGGCATCCTGAATTTTGAAGGCCAGTCCGACCGTTTTGCGTTTCAGGCCGTGCACATGATGGCGGATGGCAATGACATCGGCCCGTGGAAAGAGGGCGAAGAGCGGGAATCCCGCCTTGTCTTTATTGGTCGCAACCTCAACCGGCCCCAGCTTCGGCGCGGGTTTGAAAGCTGCGCTGTCGCATGAGCACTCCTACCGAACTCCGCGGCCTGATTGAAAAGCGTGGGGCATCCCGCACGGTTGAAGGCCATATCACCGCCTGTGCCGCCTCCCGCGATAACATGCGTTTTGCCTTCACCACGGCAGAAGGCGACGTGATTGTCGCCCATCGGTCTGATCTGGCGGAACCTGCCAGCTGGGCCACCTACGCCGTGCATGATGGCGCAGCCCTTGCTCTGGCCCCGGATACAGACCCCGGCGGTTTTCTGACCGGCGGTGACGATGGCCGCCTGTGCCGTCTGGACATGCACGGGGAAATTGAGGAACTGGGCAAAACCCGTCGCTGGGTAGAGCATGTCGTAAGTCATGTGGACGCCAAGACCGCCTATATCGCCAGCGCCTCCGGCAAGCAGGTGGAACTGCGCGATGGCCGGGGTGAGACCGTGCTGAAAACGCTGGAGCACCCCTCCTCCGTGACCGGCATTGTGTTTGACGCCAAGGGCAAGCGGATTGCGGCGTCTCATTATAACGGGGCCTCCGTGTGGTACACGCAGCCTAAAAGTGAGAGCGTGCGCTCGCTTGAATGGAAGGGCAGCCATACCGGCATTGCAATCCATCCGGCTGGCGAGGCGCTGATTACCTCCATGCAGGATAACGACCTGCACGGCTGGCGGCTGTCTGACGGGCACAATATCCGCATGAGCGGCTACCCCACCAAAGTGAAGTCCATGTCCTTCTCCCGCACGGGGAAATGGCTGGCGACCAGTGGTGCGGATGTTGTGGTGCTGTGGCCGTTTTTTGGGGGCGGCCCGATGGGCAAACCGCCTGCGGAACTGCCGGGAATGGGCGGTGCGCTCTGCACCCGCGTGGCGTACAACCCCGAGCAGGAAATTCTGGCGGCTGGATTTGCGGATGGGTCTGTCATTATGATCGAACCGGAATCGCAACGGGTTCTGCCCGTCTGCCTGAACGGGGGGAGCGCCATCAGCGCGCTGTCCTACAGTTCGGATGGATGCCTGCTGGGATTTGGCACAGAAGACGGGCTGATTGGCCTTGTGGACCTTTCCGCAGGTTAAGCAGGCACCCGCCTGCATGAGAGACAATTGCGTGACCTCAAGAGGCAGTGTGTTGCGCAGTTCTGTTCCGCCGCCGATACTTGCGGAACACGAAAGGATAGTGACGTTATGAGTGATCGGTTTCGGTTGGTTATTGTAGGGGGCGGCATTGCCGGCCTGGCACTCGCCACACGGTTGGGAAACAGCATGGGCCGCTCTGGCAAGCTGGATATCACCCTGGTGGATAAAGGGTTCAGCCATGTCTGGAAGCCTATGCTCCACTGCTTTGCCGCTGGCACCGCGCGCAATGAGAATGACCGCATTACCTTTGTCTCCCATGCCGCAGGCCATGGCTTCCGCTTCTGCTATGGGGAAATCTCCCATCTGGACCGCGCCGCCCGCAGGCTGACCCTCGCCCCGCTGAGAGAGCAGGATGAGGATGAAGTCATTCTGGAAGAACGGCATGTGGATTATGACGCCCTGATTTTTGCCATTGGCAGCCGCGCCAACGATTTTGGCACGCCGGGCGTGAAGGACCACTGCATTTTTCTGGATAATGTGGTGGAAGCCAACAACTTTAATGAACGCTTCCGCCATGCCGTTCTGCAGGCTTACGGGCGTGGCACACCGCTGGATATCGCCATTGTGGGCGGTGGGGCGACTGGCGTGCAGTTGGCCGCAGAGCTGCACAAGGCGCTGGATATCGGCTCCCTCTACAACTTTACGCCCACCACACCGGAAATGCGCATCACCCTGCTGGAAGCCGGGCCGCGCATCCTGCCGTCCTTCCCTGAAAAAGTGTCCGAGGAAGCCCGGCAGCAGCTTGAAGCCCTCAAGATTTCCGTCCGCACCGGTGCCATGGTCAGCGGCGTGGATGAGAAAGGCTTTATCCTTAAAGACGGCTCCCGCGTGGATGCTCAGTTCCGCGTCTGGGCGGCGGGCGTAAAAGCCCCGGATGTCACGCGGGAAATGGATGGTCTGGAATGTTCCCGTGGCGGACAGCTGGTGGTCAAACCCAACCTGCAAACCACACTGGATGACCGGATTTTTGCAGTTGGTGACTGCTCCTTTATTGCGGAAAGCCCGCTGCCCCCCACCGCGCAGGTGGCGCGGCAGGAAGCGCACCATCTGGCAAAATATCTGCCGCAATGGATTGTGAACCAGACGCCGGTGCCTCCTTTCAAGTTCAACAACAAAGGCGCGATTGTTGCCCTCGGCAATTACAATGGCTGGGGCGCGTTTGCGGATGGCAAAACGTTTGGCGGCGGTGCGCTGCATGGGCTGAGCGCCCGACTGGGCCACACTGCCCTGTATCGCCAGCATCAGTTTGAACTCTACGGTGTCCCGCGCGGCACCATTGCCTGCCTGACCGACTGGCTGGACCGCTTCGTCCGCCCGTCTGTGCGGATGGATTAACACCAAACTCAGTTTTTAACCGACTCGATTTTTAAGAAACAAAGAAATAGCGCTGGAATTTTAAAGCGCTATTTCTCCAATTAAATTATAAAGTGAGCAAGAATTTAATTCATTTTTTTCTTATACGCTTAGATTCTCGAGCTTTTACTTTAACAGCCAAACCTATAGATGCTTCTATATCATCACTAATATTTGTCATATAATCTCTATATACAGTATTTAATTCCCACATTAATTTTTGCAAATCATTCCAGCGAGATTTCGATACAAGAGTCAAATCTTGCATTGGATCAAGATGTCTAAAGCCATTTTTTGTTCTACTATCTGACGCACGAGCGCTTAGTACTCCACTAATATAAAGAAAACTCCAAATTTGGAATGCTGCCACATCGTTATGCTTTAACGGTATCCCATATAAAGTAATACCAAACCGCGTAAGCAAGGTTAAGCAGTGTTGAAAAGCATGTTCCGATGTCATGGAATAACCGGAATCATTGAAAGCATTTCGCGTAAAGGTACGAAGTATTTCCACAGCCGTAGGGCACTCACCCGAAGTCTCAACTGCAAATTGTTCTACGATCTTTTTAGAAAATCCTGGCATTTCGTCTCTGAAATGTTTTTCTGTAATTTTCGGCGCTTTTGCTTGAATTGCCCGTTTAGCAAGAGCATTTATTAACTGAATTGTATCTCGCGGTCTCCCTCTAGAACGAACCGACAACAGATGTTTCCATGATCGAGCTTCATTACTACCCGGTGCCCGTGCAGCACTACCTTCGAAAAATGGATTATACGGATCCCCCGCGATTGCCAAACGCCCAGCCGCCAGTTGCAAACGGCGTAAAATAATTTCTTCTACGTGCTCATTCCCTCCAGGCATCTCCACTACGAGTGAAGAAAAATGATCCGTTTGATCTCTTTGTCCCGCTTGATCACGCTTTAAGCGCTCCCACACTTCTGTACGTAAACTTATCACTGCTTTTATTTGTGGTATTTTTTCTGCCAACAATCGAACAGCAAGTAATAGAGACCAGATTCTATTCAAGTGTCCGGGTTTATCGGGATTTGAAACTTGATCTGTATCATCGATAAAAATATGAACTGTTTCACCTTGAAGTGCACGTTCAACAGCTCCGCCTATTTCTGATCGTGTTGCGCTTGTTAAGTGTGGAAACGAACTATTAAGATCAATTTTAGTAGGTCCCTTCGCTATAGATGAAAAAAATTTTCCTACACGCCCCCATATATCCGGAGATCTCACCCCTGCTTCAACAGCGGCGGAATACATAGTATAAAAATCAGAATCAAACCAACCAATAGATTTTTCGGATAATTTCTTACATATAGACAAAATTAACGCATCTAAAAAAATTTTATTCATTTCACCCGTAGATGAATCGTCAGTAATTATAGATGTATCTATATCAGTTGGAGATAATTTTATAACGGGTATACCATGCCTTTCAATAACAGTTTCTGAAAAATCAATAACTGCAGTTTTCCCACTTCCTTTTCTTCCTATTAACAAATGGGGGCTACCACGAGGAGGTTCAATGACCTCATCAAATTCATCAATATATATAAATGCTTCTTCTAAAATAGCGCGCTCTCCTTCTGCTGTTCCAGTAGGGAACCATTTTTTAAGTTCACGCAACGCTTTCATTTTCACTACCTCCGCATAGAAATTACTTATTTAAAACGCAATATTTACATTTCTTTATAAGAGAACCGCAAATCCATCACAAACATCAACAACATAAAATACCAGTGAGCGTTATTCACGTGATATATCCTTTCTCCGTGACGCAAACGTCCCCTGTGGTCCATCACCACAGGGGACGTTTGTGTTTTCAGGCCTCTCTGGCACAAACCCCGTTGGCAGGCGGTTTCTGACCAGATGATCCTATATTGGCTCCCGCTTCCGGGCAGCCCTCTCTCTGGGCCAACAGGGCCGGGCCTGCCTTAGGCAGCGCCCAAACCGTGTCCCCCATTCCCTCCGGCCTGCAGCACCTGAAGGGGTCTGAAAATGCCTGCTCAGGATAACCGGGCAGACAAACCAGAGACCTTACAGATAGCGGGCTGTGCCGTTATTCAGCTGGTCGATAAAGGAGTCACACGTCATTTCCACGACTTCCCCTTTGGTATTTTTCAGACGCACCTTGCAGTCACCATCATTCATCGTGCCCAGCATTTCATAACGGGTGCCGGCAATTTCAACGCTTTTGTTTGTTTTAGCAGTCATGGTCTTTCCTTTCAGATCAACGGACGGTTTCTGAATGCCCATCCGGCTCTGTTGAAAACAGTGTCTGCCTTACGGCTGATCTGGCCCTTGATCTGAATCAAACTCTCGTCCCTGCTGCCGCTTAACGGCAATGCGCACGCCACATGCAAAAAAGTACAGATCCAGTCTATTTTCTGCTTGCTCCTGACACTGTGTCAGCATGGCTTATGGAATGCAGGGTCTTAAAGGAGCAGACATGGGACAGTTTTTAGCAATCGGGGACGTCGCAAAGGCATGCGGCGTATCTGTGCGCAGCCTGCGTCATCTGGAAACACATGGACTCATCCAGCCAGCCCGGACAGAGGCAGGGCGGCGTGTTTACGGAGAGAAGCATGTGCATCAACTTTCCAGAATTCTGCTACTGAAACGCGCCGGATACACGCTGAGTGACATCGCCCGGATTATTCACAGTCCGGTGCTAGACCCACAAACGCTGCTTGATGTCCAGATTACCTGCCTCACCCAACAAAAGACCGCCATCACACGCCTGCTGTCCGGTCTGAAAGAAGCACGTGCCCTGCTGGGAGAGCAGAAGGCTCTGGATGTTGAGGGGCTTTGCACCCTTATCCGTGAAGGACAATATCTGATGACACAAAAAGCCATGCAACCCGTTCTGGACCAGTATTTCACGCAGGCTGACCAGAAACGATGGGAAGACACCGCCAAAACCCTTTTCTCACCTGAAAAACAAACAGACTATCAGAAACAATGGGAAAGTCTGATCAGACGTATTGAAACAGAGATAGACGCAGGCCTGCCAGCAACAGCTCCGGCGGCTCAGGCTCTGGCTCAGGAATGGCTGAAGTTGCAAACACCCATGGTCGAAGCCCTCGGCCCGGAGCAATGGAGCCGTGCGGCTAAAATGTATTCTGAAATGGACAAGTGGAAAACAGAAGACCACACCACACCCTTCAGCAAGGAAGTCTATGTGTTCATCTCTCAGGCGGCTCAGGCTTTAAAAAACCCTGAAGGCTGACAGTTTAAGCCACCCCTGCGGACGACGACGATGCCCTTGTAAACTGGCCCGGTGCCTGCCGGAGCCGTTTTTCAAGACAGGCTGGGCACAGGCACCGCGGCGCGGCGTCCGCAGGCAGAGGGACATCATGGGGCCTTTGCATACACCAGCATTGGGCATCTGCCGTGCAAGGGAACTCCGTTCCGCACTCTTCGCATTTCATGCGCAGCTTTGCTCCCCGTCCCGCGTTATCTTTTCGCAAGATACCATAATGCGCCTCCGCACGCTGCACAGTCGCTCTTTTGCCGCTATGCTACCACTCAAGACTTTGCCACGTTAGAAAGGACCAAGAGGGATGAAGCGGATTACTACAGGGCTACTGGCCTTCAGCCTGCTCGGCCTGCCAGCCACCACGGCAGGTGCCGCCACCGCTCCCCTTGCCACATCTGCTGCGCCTTCCGCCACGCCTGCGCAAACCTCATCGCCTTCACCATCGGCCACAAGCGCAAGCACAGCAGCCCACCCAGCCGAGCGCACGCCGGACACAGCCATCTCTGCTGCGCCAATACCGCAGCCCGCGGCGGACAATTACCGCCTGTCCGGCACGCTTGGCCCGTATCCTATCGGGGCGACACTCTCCGTTCGGCCCGATCAGACAGTGGCAAACGCGCATTATTTCTACGTAAAAAATCTGGTCGATATTCCCTTGTCCGCTCAAAAATCAGGCGAGCAGATTGTACTGAGCGAACCCGGTGGCGGCCGCTTCACCCTGCATTTTGAAACAAGCGACAAAAAAGCACCTGCCCCGCTCACCTTCCAGACCTCAACAGCACTGGCCGGAACATGGGCTGACGGCACAAAAACCTATCCCGTAAAACTAAATTTTGAGTCCATTGATAACGTCACCCCCAACGCGCTGTATGAGGGCGTCACAGACGCGCCCCCTGCGGTTTTCGAAGCCGTGGTGCAGCGCTTCCTGCGCAACGTGCTGAGCGGCAACAAAGCAGAAACAGCAAAACTGATCTCCTGGCCTTTGAGAGTGAATGCAGAACACTCCTTCACCCTCAAAACGCCCGCAGCATTGTCCGCCTCCTGGTCACGGGTTTTCACGCCCTGCGTCCTCAACAGGCTACGAGACGCTATTCCGCACGAGATGTTTGTGCATAACGGGCAGGCCATGGTTGCCAATGGCACCGTCTGGTTCGACGCTCACGGGGCAAGCGCGATAAACAGCAACCCCTGCCAGCTTCCCAAAAAATGACCAAAAGCCTGCCTCATAGGCAGGGTTCATATGCGAGATAATACCTCTCCATACAGAGCAGTGCCGTCCCTTACCCCTTAACCTAGGGTTATCAGACCTGTTCATTATCGGTTGTTGACAATCTTAGTTGCGAATCAGCAACATGTTAGCGCAGGATCGTGGGCTAAATCGGTGCTCCAGAGAAAGCCGTATCCAACGCGCACTGATCTCAACAGGAACATACCAGGGAGCAGGGGTTCACTATGAGCGAGCGTAACAAAGCTGTAAAAGAACGATATAGTAAGTCACTTTTGCTCTTTGGCACTGCGCTCGCAGGCCTTCTTTTTGATACAAGCGCTGGCGCAGCCTCTCCGTCCGCAACAGGCACAAGCACCAAAAAGCGCTCATCCCATGCCGTTGCGGCGCACACAACGTCTTCTTCTGTTTCGGCACGAAAAGACCATACGTCGCCACGTAAAAAGCGCAGCACAGGCCCCCTGCTCAGCAAAGATAGTGAAGAAGTCAATGTCAGCACGCGCCGCGTTGCAAGTCATGGCGCTGAAGTCACTGTAAGCCGTAAGGTCATGGACCGATTTGTTGAGGGCAGTAACCCGATGCAGATCCTTGCTCAGACCACCCCGGGCGCAAACTTTGCCTCAACAGACGCCTTTGGCCTTGATACCTATGGGAACACTTTCTACGTTCGCGGCTTCACGCAAATGCAAATTGGCGCAACGCTTGATGGCATCCCCATGGGTACGCAGGGTTTTGCCAACTATAATGGTGTTTCCATTACGCAGGCCATGATTCAGGATGACATTGCCAGCATGTCCATGTCTCAGGGTGCTGGCGCGCTGGACTCCTTTTCCGCCCAGAATCTTGGCGGGGCCATGACCTATGTCACGTCCGACCCCAAAGATAAGGCAGGCGGCAAAATCAGCCAGACATTTGGCAGCTACAACGCTTTCCGCACCTATGGCCGCGTTGATAGTGGCATCCTGAATTCCACCGGCACAAAATTCTATGCATCGTTCGCACGCACCAAAACAGATATGTGGAAAGGTCAGGGCTACCAAAGCGAATTGCAGGCCGATGCCAAACTGGTACAGCCCCTTGGCGACCGCGGCAAAATTTCAGCATTTTTCGGTTATGGTAATTTTGCACAGGGCAATTACCTGGCAATGACCAAAAACATGTGGGAAAAGATGGGTCGCAATTCAACCTATCTCAAACCCGACTACGAAAAAGCAAAACAGTGGGCCTATTACGCCCAATATACGTCTGATGTCCCCCCGGGTTATGAAGGCGTGCTCTCCAACGATGAAATTGGCAACTATGCGTGGGATGCCTCCCAGTTGCAGAGAACCTATGTCTCCTCTGTCAACATGCACTATGACCTGTTTAAAAATGTTCAGTCTGATACAGTCGCTTATGGCAACGTGAACAGCGGCCTGTATGGGGGCACAAACAACTTCATTACCTCTCCAAGTTATGGCGTCCCGAGCCTGAATGCGGATGGCAGTGTGTCAGGCGTTCCTATGGCGCTCTCCATGGCGCATGCAGCCATGCGTCGTCTGGGCTTTACGCAGAAATTCACCATTGAAGCCCCCCACCACAACAAAATTGAAACCGGCCTTTGGTATGAAAACAACCAGTGGGTTTATAATCAGAGACTTTATGAAGACGGCCTGACATCAGGACACAACTGGCTTTCTGATTTCAAGGACGGCACGGGCCATACCTGGTTTGAAAACACATTTAACACCAACACCTTCCAGTTCTTTCTGCAGGACCGCTGGACCATTACCCCTGGCATGACCCTTCTTGCCGGCTTTAAATCCCTGACCCAGACAACCCATGGCGGCACAAAAGGCGATTATACGCAGCAACTGGCGGATGAAGGCTGGAACACATACTACCGGCACGCTGTTAACGGCTCCCTCACGGCCTCTGCTGCGTTTCTGCCGCATTTCAATTTTGATTACCACTTCCTCAGTCATCATGAATTTTACTGGGATATTGCAGAAAACATGCGTGCGTATGACTATTACTCCCAGATTGGCAGCAATACAGCCTGGGGTGGTCTGGGGAATGCCAGCCGGCCCGCGCAGACAGTGTTTGATGAAAGCAAGAAAGTGCTCCGCCCCGAGCGCACATGGAACTACGTTGTGGGGTATCGTTATGACTCCCGCTTTTTCTCAGGCTCTGCGGATTTTTACCATACGGATTATTACAACCGCCTTGCATCCATCAGTGAGGGCAGTGCCAATAACGCGAACAATGCCTACCTGAACGTCGGCCGGGAAACCATGAATGGTGCAGACGTTATGGGCACCATTCGACCGATAGAAGGGCTTGAAATTACCAACAGCTTTAGCTGGAACGATGCAGAATATCAGAGTCGTTCCATCAATTACGGCGGCCAGACCTACAACATCAAAGGAAAGCATCAGGTTTATTACCCGAAGTTCATGTATAAAGCGAACCTGAACTACACCTACAAACGGGCCATGTTTAACTTTAACGTAAACTATATCAGCTCCCGCGCGATGACCTATATGAACGATGAGAAAATTCCCGCCTACTGGGTCGCCAATATGAACCTTGCGTATAATTTTGGAAAAATTGGTTTCACAGAGAACCTAAAAGCCACTTTTGGCATTACCAACCTGTTCAATAACAACTATATTGGCGGCGTTTACGGTGCGGCCTCTGTTAAAGGGGATGATAACGCCAACCTGTTTGTTGCGGCTCCGCGGCAGTTCTTTGGCACAGTCTCGGCCGAGTTCTGACGCCAGCTGCCATACAGGACACAGCCACAGTTGTTTACGGTCAGGGGACCCATGTTCAAGAATATTCTTCTGCTGCTCTGCATGACGGCACTTTCAACACCCGCCTTCGCGCAGGATCATGCGGCACAAAATGCTGACATCGCCCCTGACATGCCTGCAAAATTTACTGTGAATACAGACAAGTTTGACTTTATCCGCCGGGATGTAATGATCCCCATGCGTGATGGCGCCAAACTGCATACCGTCATCCTCATCCCCAAATCCGCCCATAACGCCCCTATCCTGCTGACCCGCACCCCCTATAACGCCACGCTCATGACCTCCAAGGCAGAAAGCGGCACCATGCGCTCCGTCTTGCAGGGCTACGATAACATGCCAGATGTTATTGCGGATGGTGGCTATATCCGCGTGGTTCAGGATGTGCGCGGCAAATATGGGTCCGAGGGGCAGTATGTGATGAACCGCCCCCTGATCGGGGCGCTGAACCACACAAAGGTGGACCACAGCACCGATACATGGGACACCATTGAATGGCTGGTCCATAATCTGCCCCAGAGCAACGGCAAGGTTGGCATTATCGGCGTCTCTTACGACGGCTATACTTCCCTCACTGCCCTGATTAACCCCCACCCGGCGCTGAAGGTGTCCGTCCCCATGAACCCGATGGTAGATGGCTGGATGGGCGATGACTGGTTCCATAACGGCGCCTTCCGTGAGGAAATGCTGTCCTATATCTACAATCAGGATGCCACGGCGAAAAAAACGGCCATCTGGTGGGGGAACCAGTATGACAATTACGATCTTTTCCTGAATTCCGTTTCCGCAGGCGCTCTGGGGAAAGAACGGGGCATGGAGCAGATCGGCTTTTTCCGCCAGCTTCTGGCGCACCCGGCGTATGATAGCTGGTGGCAGCAGCAGGCGATGGACCATGTGCTGGCCGACCTGCCGCTGAAGGTGCCAACGCTCCTCGTGCATAGCCTGTGGGATCAGGAAGATAATTACGGGGCCATTGCCCTTTATTATGCGCTCAAACAGAAGCAGGCAGACCAGCCCAACCTCTGGCTGGCTATGGGGCCGTGGAACCATGGCGGCGAGATCAAAGAAGCCAGCACGCTTGGCCCCATCAAACTTCCTTCCGATACGGGCCTGTATTTCCGCAAAAAAATTCTTGAACCCTTCCTGGCCCATTATCTGAAAGATGATGCCGTCGCCCTGCCGAAGCGCGTGTCCGCCTACCGCAGTGGCTCTGATGACTGGGAAACCAGAGAGGCTCTTCCCGCGTGGGATTGCACAAAAGACTGCACAACCCTGCATCTTACGGCCAAATATCAGCTGGCTGTAAACGGGGCGGCCGAGACCTCCGGCTCTGTCAGTTATCTGTCCGACCCGGCACACCCGGTGCCGTATGTGCAGCGTCCGGTCATTACCCGAGGGGCCGCAAATTCCGCATGGGATAACTGGCTTTCAACAGACCAGCGCAATGCGGCCTCGCGCCCGGATGTGGCAACCTTTACCACGCCCGTGCTGACGCAGCCGGTGGCACTCGACGGACAGCCGCTTGTGCATCTGACTGCCACAACAAGCGGCACGGATGGCGATTTTGTTGTGAAGCTGATTGACGTCTACCCGGATGAAGTGCCCGAACAGCGGGAACTGGGCGGCTATCAGCTGATGGTCAGCAGTGACATTCTGCGCGGGCGTTACCGTAAAAGCTTTGAACACCCCGAAGCTATTCCGGCCAATCAGTCTCAGCTTTACCAGTTCCGGCTGCCGATCATGAACCACACCTTCCTGCCCGGCCACCGCATTATGGTGCAGGTGCAGTCAAGCTGGTTCCCGCTGTATGACCGCAACCCGCAAACCTATGTCAGCTCCATTTTCACCGCACCGCCGGAAGCCTACAAACCTGCCACCATCACCATTGATACGGCAAAAAGCTGGCTTACGGTGCATACCGCAGCATCCGCCACACCGTAACACACGGCTCAACCCGGTTATTGAATGTCTTCAAACCTGATGTTCTGCACAGGGTATTTGTTCCAGTCCCTGTAATCAAAATGCCACCATTCAGCGGGGAGCTGTATAAAGCCTTCCTGCTGCATGGCGTCCCGCAGCAGATCCCGCGCCTTTTTCTGCTCTTCCGGCGCATCGGGATAGTTGGAATAGGAGCGGGGCGTCATTTCATCAAACCCGCTTGGCATGACAACCTGCTGCCCGGTCTTCAGGTCATATAAAGTCAGATCCACCGCACAGCCCCGGTTATGTCTGGAGCCCTGCGCGGGGTTGGCGACAAACTGGTGTTTGTCCGCAGGCGTTGCGTCCCAGAACAGTTTGGTAATAAACCACGGGCGATAGGCATCAAAAATCAGAAGACCATAGCCTTTTGTTTTTAAATATTCCGAGGCTCTGGCGAGCGCTTCCGCCGCAGGTTTTTCTAAAAAGGCGTGGGATGAGGAATAAACCGGCGTGCTGAGAAAATTCTCTGTCGTGGCATAGCGGATATCAAATTTGAAATCCGGTGTGAGTGTTGCAAGATCAACCAGATCCGGCGCACGCACTATCTTATCCTGCGCCGGGGGTGAGGCCGCAAGCGCCTCATGCATCAAAACATCGAGGGGTTTAACCGGCGTAATCCGAAAGACCATCGCAGCCTTGTCCTCCTGCGCACCCCAGGCAACTAGAGGGTGCATGACCAGAACCGCAAGAAAAAAGAGCTTTGATTTCTGCATGGCCGTTTCTTCAAGGGTTCATGATGAAAAACAAACTCTACCTTTTCACGCCGTTAAACGGAAGCTCTCACACTCCTTTCCCGCACGCGCACGCCTAAGAGTGCGCCACTTCCTTCCGCACGATCCGCCGCTGATCATCTGACATCCCGCAGGCCTGTGGGGCATCCAGCGTCAGCAACAGGCGTGTGACGGGTTTTGCCAGCGCAGAAAGCGGCGGCGAACGATGCTGCACCGCCCCCTCCGGCTGCCAGCCCGGATAACAACCGCCCTTAAGTAACGCCACAGCGCCTGCGTCCGCCTGATACACGGGGGCCTCTTCTCCCAGATCCGCCACACGCCACTGCACGCCCGGCCCTACATAGGTGCACAACAGGCGCAGCACGACATGATCCACATGGAAACGGCGACAACTATCATGCGTAATCCGCTCCAGCCGGAAGCGCACGGCGTCCATCCCTGTCGCCGCGCAATAGCCGTCCACCAGCCCCAGCGCATCCTCCAGCAAGGCCCGTGTTGCGGGCGTAAAAACCGGCGCAAGCTCCTGCGCCAGCTCGTCCGGGGTGCCTGCTGTCAGGATCAGGGAAGGTCCCTCTTCAAGATAGGTCTGCGCCGCGTTTTCCAGATCCTGCCCCAGAGCACGGTCTGCGACCGCGATATGGCACGTGGACTGCTCAATGGCCTGAAACGCAGCGTCTGGCGTGGGATAATGGAAGGATAAGGGCGTGTGCGGCATGGGGTTTCGCTTTATCGTGACGTTATGATATAACGTATCATATACGACATCGGAACCGCAATCCGAAGGAAAGAGCACCATGCCAAACCGGCTTCCTGTTACCGTTCTCTCCGGCTTTCTGGGAGCCGGAAAAACCACGGTCCTCAACCATATTCTGAACAATCGGGAAGGCCGCCGCGTGGCCGTGATTGTGAATGATATGAGCGACGTGAATATTGATGCCGATCTGGTGCGTGAGGGCTCGGACCTCTCCCGCACGGATGAAAAGCTGGTGGAAATGAGCAACGGCTGCATCTGCTGCACCCTGCGCGATGACCTGCTGACAGAAGTGCGACGGCTGGCGGATGAAGGCCGGTTTGATTATCTGCTGATTGAATCAACCGGCATTGCCGAACCCCTGCCCGTCGCCGCTACATTCTCCTTCCGGGATGAGGACGGCCAGAGCCTGCTGGATATTGCCCGGCTGGATACCATGGTCACGGTGGTGGATGCGGTTAATCTGCTGAAAGACTATGCCTCCACAGACTTCTTAAAAGACCGGGGCGAAACCGCAGGGGATGCGGATGACCGCGCACTGGTGGACCTGCTGGTGGAGCAGATTGAGTTTGCGGATGTCGTCATTCTCAACAAGGTGTCCACCGCCACGCCGGAGCAGCGGGAGGCCGCAAAACAGATTATCCGTGCCCTCAACCCGGATGCCGATCTGATTGAAACCGATATGGGCATCGTGCCGCTGGACCGCGTGCTGAACACCCATCGGTTTGACCATGACAAAGCCGAACAGCACCCGCTCTGGTATAAAGAACTTTATGGTGCCGCGGAGCATGTGCCGGAGACGGAAGAATACGGCATCAGCAGCTTTGTCTATCGCGCGCGCAGACCGTTTATTCCCGAAAAATTCAAAGCGTTTATTGATACGTCGTGGCCCGGCGTGGTGCGCGCCAAAGGGCATTTCTGGCTGGCAACGCGCCCGGAATGGGTGGGCGAACTCGGGCAGGCTGGCGCACTGGTCCGCACGCAGGCCATGGGTCTGTGGTGGTGCGTGATCCCCACTCAGCACTGGCCGGAGGATGATGACTGGAAAGCCATGCTGGTCGGGAAATGGGACCCGGTTTACGGGGACCGCAGGCAGGAAATTGTCTTTATCGGCACACCGGAAATGGATGAGGCCGCCCTGCGTGCCGCTCTGGATGCCTGTCTTGCCCCGCAGGATACGGACCGTTTCCAGCCAGAACTATACGCCAATCTGCCCGACCCCTTCCCCGCATGGCGGCACCGCCAGCCGGAAGAGGAAGACGCCTATGCCTAAGGCCGAAACCTCTAACGAGCGCACACTGCGAGATGAGATGTGGCGGCGCTATACGGGGGATGACTGGCAGGCGTTTGACCAGCTCCCCACGTTAGTCCGCCAGCGCGTGGCGGAACACGCGTATGATGCGTGGTCCGTCAACGTGCTGATTTTGTGGAAGCACTATAAACGCACCTATGGCAACACGCTCCGCGGCCAGCGCGCGTTAATCCGGTATCTGGATTATTGTGAACGGCTGGAGCGGGAAGCCTTTGCCACCCACTACGCAGACCAGTACGGCACCCTGCTCCCGCACGATGCCGCACATGTCAGTATTCTGAGAGGTCAGGCCGTCACCTGAGCCTTCTCTAAAAACGCCTCAACCAGCCTGTTGAATTCAACAGTTTTTTCAAGCTGAGGCATGTGGCCTATCTGCGGCAGAAGATGCTTTACCACATGGTCGGGCGCATTTTTTGCCCCGGCTACCGGCAGCACTTCATCCTCTTCACCCCAGAAGAGTGTGACAGGAATACGCGCAGCATCCAGCACCGGGCGCAGGTCAATTGACTGCTGCCCGTTGGCAAAACAGGCGGCTTCGATGGTGCGCAGAGCCTCCCGTGCGCCATCCAGACGGCGGACACGCAACACGTTATCCGCCATTCTGCGGCCAACCAGAGATTTATCATGCACCAGAGCCTGCAAGGCTTTTTGCATATCGCGCGTGCGGTCGGCTTCCACCATCTCCCGCAGGCTTTCCGCGTTAACCTCCCGCTCCAGCCCGGCTGGTGCGACGAGTGTGAGCGTCAGCACGGCGTCCGGATAATCCCGCAGCAGAGCCAGCGCAATCGCCCCGCCCAGTGAGTGGCCCAGAATGTGCGCTTTCGGAATATCCAGCGCCTTCAGCAGCTCATACGCAGCCTCGGCCAGAACCGTAACGGACCCATCGCCAACATCCTTGGATGATGCCCCATGCCCCGGCAGGTCAAACGCAATCACACGCTGATGGCGGGCCAGAACATCCTGATTCAGCATCCAGTTGCTCAGGTCACCCCCAAACCCGTGGATCAGCAGGACAGGTGCGCCCGCGCCCCGTCCAACATCACGCACATTCAGGCTATGCTCACCGACCGTAATCACACGCGGGTCCGCATTGGCGGCCTCAGCCTCCCCTCCGCCTTCTTCGGCGGTGTCGGCCGTAAAGCTGGCAATAAATGCGTCAATCTCTTCGTCTGAGGCCTCCGCATCCGCCACTACGCCCAGCAGCGCGCCAACCGGCAGCGTCTCGCCTGCCTGTGCAACCTGTTTGCGCAAAATACCAGAGGCCGGGCTTTCATACCCGCTGGTGATTTTGCTGGTTTCAATATCCGCCACTTCATCCCCTTCCCGCACGGCATCACCGGGGGAGAGGGTCCAGGAGGCGAGCTTGCCCTCTGTCATGGCCAGACCGAATTTGGGCATCGTCAGGGCTGTCAGGTTCTTTGTCATCGTTCAGGCAACCTCACGTGTTTTCTGCATCATGACGGCTTTGACCGCCGCTTCAATCTTATCCGCATTGGGCATGTAGAGGTTTTCCAGCGGGGTGGAGAACGGCACCGGCGTATGCGGCGGCACCACGCGGCGGATGGGGGCTTTCAGCGCGCCAAAAGCCTGCTCGGCTACAAGGGCGGAAATATCGCATGCCATGTTACAGCGCGGGCTGGATTCATCCACAATAACAAGACGGCCCGTATCTTCCACACATTCCAGAATGGTCTGCTCATCCAGCGGGAACGTGGTACGCGGGTCCAGCACGGTACAGGAAATACCCTGTTTTGCCAGACGGTCTGCTGCCTCATTCGCCATGCCCACCATGCGGCCAATGGCGACAATGGTGACATCATCGCCTTCCCGCGTCAGGTTGGCTTCCCCAAACGGGATGGTATAGGCCTCGTCCGGCACTTCCTCGATGTCATCATACATGACCTTGTTTTCAAGGAAGATCACCGGGTCATCATCACGGATCGCTTCAATCAGCAGGCCTTTGGCTTCGTAGGGAGAAGACGGCACCACAACCTTCAGGCCCGGAATATGCGTAAAGAGCGGATACAGCGCCTGACTATGCTGTGCCGCCGCGTTAAACCCGGCCCCATACATGGCGCGGATGACCAGCGGCGTACGCGCCTTGCCGCCAAACATATAACGGAACTTTGCGGCCTGATTCATGATCTGATCGAGACAACAGCCGACAAAATCAACAAACATCAGTTCCGCCACCGGGCGCAGGCCCGTCGCCGCAGCGCCCGCCGCTGCTCCGATATAGGAGGCTTCGGAAATCGGGGTGTCCAGCACACGGCTTTCCCCAAATTCGGTCAGCAGGCCTTTGGTCACACCCAGCACGCCGCCCCAGGCATCTTTCACGCCGGAGGAACCACCCTGGCCACCGGCCACATCTTCACCCATCAGCACAACCGTAGGGTCACGCCGCATTTCCTGACGCAGGGCTTCATTAATCGCCTGACGAAAGCTCTTCTTGCTCATTGGTCTTTCCCCTCCGGGCCTGTTGCGCATTCTGCAAAACGTGGGATCAGAAGTACGGTCACAACGCCCGCTGACCTTCGTTTACCTGCACAAACCGGCTCGTTTTTTCCCAAATACGTTGAGGGCAACAGGCGGGATGCCCTCGCCCGAAATCTCATCAGATTTTGACGTACACATCCGCCATAAGGTCGGCTTCTTCCGGCCAGGGCGCCTGTTTGGCGGCCTGCACGGCGCTTTCAATCTCATCCGCTACGGCGGCATCAATCTCATCCAGCGCACTGAGATCCAGCAGCTTTTCCTGCCCGGCCCGTTCACGGAAACTTTCAAGGCAGTCATGGTCTTTCTTGGCATCGGCCACTTCATTAGGAGCGCGATAGCTCATGGCATCGCCTTCAAAATGCCCATACCACCGCTGCAGATGCACATGCAGCATCACCGGGCCTTTGCCGGAGCGGGCGTGGTCAATGGCATCCCGCGCGGCATCATGCACGGCAAAGAAGTCCGAGCCATCACACTCCATATACGGCATGCCAAAGCCAGCAGCGCGGTCCTTCTGGGTGCCCGCACAGGCGTAGGACGCGCCAGTGGCTTCGCCGTAGCCGTTATCTTCCACCACAAACACGGCGGGCAGATGCCAGACAGTGGCCAGGTTGAGGCTTTCCAGCGTTGTGCCTTCATTCGAGGCCCCATCACCATAAAAAGCCACGGCCACGCCGTTATCTTTCAGAACCTTGTGGGACAGAGCGGCTCCGCAGATCAGCGGCGGTCCACCGCCCACAATGCCGTTTGCGCCCAGCATCCCTTTGGAGAGATCGGCAATATGCATGGAGCCGCCCTTGCCCCGGCACACGCCGGTTTTGCGGCCATAAATTTCAGCCATCATGCCGCCCACATCCACACCCTTGGCAATGCAATGCCCGTGGCCACGATGGGTGCTGGCAATGGTGTCCTGCTCTGTCAGATTAGCGCAGACCCCAACGGCGGAGGCTTCCTCCCCGCAATAGAGATGCACAAAGCCCGGGATTTCCCCGGTTGCAAATTCACGATGCAGGCGCTCTTCAAACGCCCGGATGGTGCGCATGGCACGGTAGGACCGCAGCAGGGTCTCTCTGGAAATCTGCATAGACCACGTCCTTTTTTCTTTTTGTGTGGCTGACCGAAGAAAGCCTGCTCACAACGCCCAGACCTTTGGTGTGTTGCATTGATTAATGACATTCACGAATATGTGAATTTCTCATATTTTATATCTAAAATTTTATTACTATAAAAATAAATACAAATATTTGTTTATGATTAATAATCAAATTTCTAGTTTTTATGAAGATGATCAGCGGTGTTGGGACATTAAATAAATACCCTATACACCGCAGATACATTATAGAATTTTAATTTATATTATAACATTTTCATTGCTTGCAAGGCAGAATTTGCCTGCCAAGGAGACTTATCTAGCGTATCAGAATCCAACATATAATAATCATGCCCCCGTGCTGCGGAAGCCATGTAAAAGCAGGGTCTATAACCGTTCTCAACCCCATCCAGCTTTTTATTGATTTCAAGAACTTTCAAACAGCCTGGATTAAATAATATATTTGTCAAACCAGCACCATGAGGTGAAATAAATTGCTCAGCATATTTTGAAATACTTATTTGTTGCTGCAAATCCATATTTTCAAAGCTAGTCTGCACAAAATTATGTGAACCGGCGGCTTCAGCTATAGCAGAATTGGCTATACCAGAAGTACGGGCATTAACATTTTTGCCTCTCGCAATGTAGACTTTTTTTCCAATACTATCAGAACGGCGTGCATGTCGCGCCATTGCATTGTAAAGCGATGTCAATCCATCTGAAAACATTATAGCCCATGCATGAGACGGATCAATCATTAAAAAATGTAGTTTTTTGACTTTGTAAGCTCCTTTTGGTAATAATCTTAAGTTTTTGTTCAAACCACTAAATTCAAAAGCTTGGTCACGGACCTTATTACTATATGCTGACCAATGCTCATTTTGTTTATCACAGTCCGGAAAAACAATAGGAATATTATCTCCAAGAAAAATTTTTGCCATATATGATTTTGCAAGAGAAAAATTTAAAAAATGAAAATAATTCCCCCAAAAAAAATCAAACCCAATAAATGCTTCATCTAATTCCGATAGAACATCAATATCTACAGGAGTGTTTTCATTGACACCAAGACCTGGATGTTTATTGAATAAGGTTGTGTATTCTACAGGATGGAAATCCTCTGTAAATATTGCACCATCAAGCCCATTCCCAACGAAAAAATAACCATTTTTTATTGTACACATATGTACTCTTAATTTGTTACTGGAATAATATATGCCATTCTTGCTCAAACCTTCCTTTGATAATGATTTATCCAAATCCTCAAAAGATTGATCTGCAAAACTTTTGTGGGGTTTCTGACATAAAAATGGATCCTTTTCCTCTAATAAATGACACGAATGTAAATGTGATAGTGTTCCTTGCAGATTAATACTTTTTTTAACAGATTTAATTTTTAGTTCTTTTTTTAAATAATTGATCCTAAGATTCTCATATTTTTGAAAAATAAATTTTGGTGTTTCAAGCAAATACAATCTCATTGACTTATTAGCCCAATGATTGGCATAAAGTATAAAACCTGAAACCTCATCACCAGAAAGAGTAAATGATAAAATTTTTCCATCTTCATCACTGAGATGAATTTTATCTTCTTCTATGTTCCAATATTTTTCTCCTATAAGAGAATCTGTTCTTATGCTTCCATCTTCCTTAAAATGTAATTCTCTCGCAAATTCTTCACCACCACAGCAGCCAAACTGCCATACAGATTCTATAATTCTTGATCGATCTATTTTTTTTTTCATATCATTCTTTGGAGATATATTCATAATACTAACTACCCCACTTTTTATTGTAAAAAAGGATTCTAGACGCTTTTGTTATATATAGGATATCACAAAAATGGGGAAGTTATAGATATCAGAAATTCAAATAGATTATGTAATAGAGTAAATAGCGTTTACTGGTTAGTTAAAATAGTTTTCTAGGATATTACATTTTGATATTCTAGCCTAACATCAAGAGTTTGCCTAGGATTTTGGACAAGCGATTAAGTTATAATTCGATCTGAAAGATTGCGGAAAAATGGTGTTCAAGTAGTTCAAATCGCAAGCGGCTCTAGAAGCGATCCGTGGCAAACTGGTACTGGCTTCAAAACAGTGCTTGAATCAGACGATGACCGCCCCATGAAAATGGTAGCTGATCGAGGGTATGGTGGGGATTTTTACGCGTCCCCTCTGTATGGCCGATTACGGGGCATCTTGGGTGCCTGTGTCACGAAACCCGCGACAAACGGACCCGCAGACTCATGGCCAAGATGGTGCCACGGGCAATCTACCAGAAGCTGCGCACCACGGTGCGTATCCTGAACATTGGAAATATCCTTATATGCTGGGTGATCTAGCAATCGACCAGCCCAACCAAATCTGGTGTTCTAATATCGCTTACATCCCCGCGAGGTGAGACTTCTTCAATATCGTGGCTATCATGGACTGGGCAACGCGCAGAGTTCTGGCCTGGCGCCTGTCGAACGGGATGGATGCCAAGTTCTACATCGATGCGCTACGCGCTCACCGGATATCTTCAATACCAACCAGAGCTCGCAGTTCACGATGCCTCACTTCACCGAAATATTGGAGTTACGGCAGATCTGCATCCGCATGGGAGGCCGCAGGCGGGGCAACGTTTTCATCGAGCGTCTCTAACGGTCACTGAAATACGATGCGTCTACCTGTATGCTTTTGAGACCGGTTCAGATCTCAGTCCGAGCTTCGCGAAGTGGATCGCCCATTACAGCGGGCAGCGTCCGCATACAGCACTGGGTAGACGCACGCCCGATGAGCGCGTACTTATTATACCGTGCCAACGTCATCTGGCCCGCAGCAATGCCGTCAGAATGATGGCATGACATCCATCGGATATAACTTATTCACTCCCTAAAACTGCCCGAACAACCGGATCTACCTCTTCAAAAAAAATCATAATTTTCTTTCAGCGGACCTAAAACCGAAATCTTTCGGATAATATTTTAATAGAATTAATTTATAATTCTCCACTCACTACGATTTTTAACCATTTTCCTTTTGTAAAAATAACAGGAATTTTATCTGTTTTATCAAAAATAATTTCTCCATCTTCAGAATTTTTAATATTTTTTATCTCTTCTCTTGTTGCACTGTTCAAAACAATACCTCCGTCATCTTTTACCTTTAAGACAGATTGTTTATTGATTTTATAAGAAAGCGATTTCTCATGAGAGTCATAACCAAGGATATGTAAATTTTGTGTTTCCAGGTTAGCATGCGCTGTGAAATCGATATATGTATCTGGTTTTGTTCTTAAGACAGTCTGATATTCTGAATTTTTATAAAATTTAGCTTCTGAAAAATCCATTATAGCATTATAAAAAATAGCATTACTTGATAAAAATGTTCCGTATTTAATATCCTGGTTATCGGTCTGACTGAGCCTTATAACATTGCTAATTTCAAGTCCTATAAGAGAATTAAAAGACCACTCAACTTCTCCATCATACAATGGCTTGTCATGCTTTTTTTTATAATCCTCGCAACTTTCCAACAATTTTCCTTTAGAATCTAGAAGTGTCGCATGAGCAGTGTTGCTGTTAGGAAAGCGCGGGTCACATCCAACAACAACAAAATTTATATCCCAATCTGGCTTTTTCTTACCAGATATCCCTTCTTTTGTTGCGATAAACGAATAGTCTATACCATTTACAGAAACACTAATTGCCTCTCCAAGTTTATAGGCATGTTCAGGCTGCCATTGTCTATTTACCCCACCTCCAGTCAACCATGCCGAAAACAACAACCCGGTACGATATCCGCATGAGGGATTGTAATAAGAACATTTTTCTTCAGGTCCGAATCCGGATAGATCCCACTCCTGCACCCATTCACGGGTATCTGACGCATCATTCAATGCTTTATCAGTTGAATGAATGGGCGTATTTCCCAATTCATTTAGTTGATTAATGGAGTTCCATACCCAATTAGTACCATACCTATTCATAAAATTATAACTATTAATATCAAAGCCACCATATCCAGACCGCCCCATAGAACGCATAATATTTTCTAAATTAAGCGTGTCTCCTGAAGCCCGTGGATTATTGGGGGGATATCCTAAGGATTCACCGCTATGGCCCATCAACACCAGATTTCTATGATCCGGTCTTTGCCCTGGAGGAGAGGTATGGTTATTATAATATTCCAACCACACATTTGGAACTATAGCTTTATCATTATTTGAAACTGATTTTTTATATGACAAAACTCCATTTTTATCAAATTGTATTTTTGGATAACCATCTATATTATCGAAATCAGATTGATTTTTTAGATCATTATTGAAATTTATCAGCAAATCAGTTTTCCCGCTTGTTCCCTGTGGAGAGTAACCAGATGGAAGAGTAGCGTTTCTTACATATGGGATAGATAAAATACTCCCTGAATTTATAGAAGAAAATATAGCATCAAGAGTTGCTTTATCATTATCACTACCATCAAATTTAATACCATAATTTTGCAAATTAACGTATGAAGGGAAAAGCTCACCCTCTCCTTTTGCCCATGCAGGCGATGCTGCCATAACCATAAGAAAAAAAAGAATATGTTGGGATTTTTTCATAACTAAGCAACTTTCTTTTGACGCAAAATTCATTTCAATCATTGGGAATTTATCATACTGATAAGAAAATACAAAAAATACACCTCTCATTTTACTATGCTGAAAAATATATTTAATTTCTATCTATACGATTTCTCATACTCAGAAAATACTGAGTGCTTTACGTCATTTGGAGAAACCCAAACCACAAATATCTTACATTTTTTATGTGCAGCTAAAGAGATCTCTTGCAATACCCCACACAAGAACATAACATGAACACCATGAAGCAAAGCTTGTCTGACCGTCTGGCCCTGCTCTCCGATGCCGCCAAATATGATGCCTCGTGCTCCTCCAGCGGCGCAGGCAAACGGGATTCTGCGGCCACCAAAGGGCTGGGGTCCGTCAGCAACGGGATCTGCCATGCCTTCACCCCGGATGGCCGCTGCATTTCCCTGCTGAAAATCCTGCTGACCAACTTCTGCATTTATGACTGCGCGTATTGCATCAACCGATCCTCCTCCAACGTGCCGCGCGCGCGGTTTACGCCTGATGAGGTCATCTGGCTGACGCTGGAATTCTACCGCCGGAACTATATCGAGGGGCTGTTCCTCTCCTCCGGCATCATCCGCACGTCAGATGACACCATGAGCCAGATGGTGCGCGTGGCGCGGGAATTGCGCCAGACGCACAAGTTCCGCGGCTATATCCACCTCAAGACCATTCCCAACGCCTCCCCCGCTTTGCTGGCGGAAGCCGGGCTGTATGCGGACAGGCTCTCCATCAATGTGGAAATGCCGACCGAGCGCGGGCTGGCCGACTACGCCCCGCAAAAACATGCGGGCGAAATCCGCCACTCCATGGGCGAGATGCGCACGCATATCGACGCCGCAAAAGACCGCACGCTCACGGGCCGCAAAGCCCCGCGTTTTGCCCCCGGCGGCCAGAGCACACAGATGATTGTCGGGGCCGATCAGGCAACGGACCGCGATATTCTCTCCAGCAGTTCCTCGCTTTACACCGGCTACAAATTACGGCGCGTGTACTACTCGGCGTTCAGCCCCATTCCGGATGCCTCGGCCATTCTGCCTGTCAAAGCCCCGCCGCTGTTGCGTGAGCATCGGCTGTATCAGGCTGACTGGCTTTTCCGCTTCTACGGCTTCCAGTTTTCTGAAATCACGGCAAGCCGCCCCGATGGGATGCTGGACCTTGAACTTGACCCTAAGCTCGCCTGGGCACTGGCCAACCGCGCCATGTTCCCCATCGACCTCAACCGCGCGCCGAAGGAAATGTTGCTCCGGGTGCCGGGCTTAGGCGTGCGCTCCGTGCAGGCCATTGTGGCTGCCCGCCGCCACCGGCAGTTGCGGCTGGAAGACCTCGCAAAGCTGAAAGTCTCCATCCGCAAGATCAAACCCTTCCTCTACGCCACCGGCTGGTCCCCCGGCAGGCTGGCGGAACAGCAGAACCTCCGGCAGCTTTTTGTGCCGCAGCCTCAGCAACTTGCTCTTTTCTGAAACGCGTTTTCTGATCATGGCCTACGGTTTTATCCTCGACGACCACACCTCTTTTTCCGCATGGCGGCCACTGGCGCGCCAGTGCTTTCTGGCCGACCGCGCGCCGGAGGAAATTGAATGGCGCTGTGCCTCGGCAGAAACCACGCTGTTTGATACGCCGCTGGTCGCCCCCACACCCAAAAACGGGGCAGAGCCGCCAGTTTTACGGAGCAAGTGCCTTGCTCTGCTGCGCTCCATTCTGCGCCATGCGGACCAGACGCGCTTTGCCCTTGCCTACCGCATTCTCTGGCGCGCGCAGACGGAACCGGCCCTCGCCAGCATCGCCACAGATCCGGACATTGCCCGCGCCCTGAACATGCACAAACAGGTGCGGCAGGATACACATAAAATGACGGCGTATGTGCGCTTCCGCGAACATGGCGTTGCACAAAATGGCCGCCGGTCCTTTTACGCATGGTTTGAGCCAGACCATTACGTGCTGCCCAGTGTGGCCCCGTTTTTCTCAAAGCGGTTTGTGGATATGGACTGGGTGATCCTCACCCCAAAAGGCTCTCTGGCATGGAATGGTGAGACCTGCGCCTTCAGCCCCACGCCCTGCGCCAAACCCAAATTGTCAGATGATATCGACCAGCTCTGGCAGACCTATTACGTCTCGACCTTCAACCCCGCGCGTATCAAGACCAAAGCCATGCTGTCTGAAATGCCGCGCAAATACTGGAAAAACCTGCCGGAAACGCAGCTTATCCCACAAATGCTGGCCGATGCCCCCGCCCGCGTTGCTGCCATGGCCGCGCAACAACCCCGCCCGGCCCCGGCGTTTCATCATCGCTTGCAGCAGCGCCACGCCTCTGCCGAGGAGGCACCGGCTCTCGTGCAGAAAACGCAGCTCGGTTCCGGCACATAGCGGCCAGACGGTTCCGGGCATACCGGTTATTCAAACACGCCCGCATCTGCATTGTGCGGGCCGTGTGGACACACTTTGCTCAGCACTCGGGGAAATTCATCGCCAGTCCACCGAGTGAGGTTTCCTTATAGCGGTGGTTCATATCCCGGCCGGTTTCGGCCATGGTCTGCACGACCTGATCGAGCGAGACGCGGTGTTCTCCATCACCGCACAAGGCGAGTGAGGCCGCGTTAATCGCCTTGATCGCACCAAAGGCGTTGCGCTCAATACACGGGATCTGCACCAGCCCGGCCACCGGGTCACACGTCATGCCCAGATGGTGTTCCATGGCAATTTCTGCCGCGTTTTCCACCTGCGCGGGCGTGGCCCCCAGCACGGCGGCCAGCCCCGCCGCCGCCATGGAGGACGCAACGCCCACTTCCCCCTGGCACCCCACTTCCGCGCCGGAAATGGAGGCATTCAGCTTGAACAGGCTACCCATGGCCGACGCCGTCAGCAGGAAGTCCCGCATCCCCTCCACGGAGGCCCCCGGGCAATAATCCCGATAGTAGCGTAGCACCGCAGGCACCACGCCTGCCGCTCCGTTAGTGGGGGCTGTCACCACGCGCCCTCCGGCGGCATTTTCCTCATTCACCGCAATGGCGAACAGGCTGACCCAATCCATAATTTCATGCGGCAGACTGCTGTTGCGCCGGTCCTTGTCTTTCAGCCGCGCGTACAAAGCATGCGCCCGCCGCTGCACGTGCAACTTACCGGGCAGGATACCGGCCTGCGCCACGCCCCGCTCAATGCAGTGCATCATGACATGGACAATATGGTCCAGATGCGCCCTCACCTCAGCGGCGTGACGGAGGGCGCTTTCATTTTCAAACACCAGTTGCGCAATGCTCAGTCCGGTTTTCTGCGTCAGGGCCAGAAGGTCCGCGCCGGAACGGAAGTCATGCGGCACATCCGGCAGAGCGTAGGAACTGCTCTCCGCGGCCTCTTCCGAGGTAATAAAGCCGCCCCCTACCGAGCAGAACCGCGCCTTGAGCAGCAACGCTCCCGTCTGGTCAAACGCTTCAAACTGGAGGGTATTGGGGTGCTTGGGCGGCTGGGTTTCTTTATCGAGGATGATATCCATCTCGGGCTGAAACCGGATAGGTGCTGCCCCGTCCCGCGCGGGCAGGCAGCCCTCCGCCCGGACATGGGCCACCATGGCATCCGTCTGGTCGGGCCGGACTGTTTCCGGGTGTTCACCACACAGCCCCAGAATAACGGCCTTGTCAGTCGCATGGCCGGTGGCTGTCCAGGCCAGAGAGCCATAGAGCGTCACCCGGATATGCGCCACCGGCGCTGGGCCAGGCTCGTCCGGTGCTCCTTCAGCTTCCAGCCCGGCACAGGCTTCTACAAAACGCAGCGCCGCCCGCATTGGCCCCACTGTGTGGGATGAGGACGGCCCGATACCAACTTTGAAAATATCAAAAAGACTGATCATACCGCGCTCTGCTCTTTCTTTTGCCAGACGCTGCCTCAGGGCACAGACGGCGGCGTGGGGTCTACTGTCAGGCGTTGCTTGCCGTTCATCAGCCGCTCGGCCTCATCATCACTCCCCACAGCGGGGGGAGAGCCGCGCAGCGGCAGGCGGGCTGTCTCTCGCACTGTCAGCATGGTGAGCGCGCCAATCAATGCGGCCCCCATCAGATACCATGCGGGCATATCCAGCATGCCGGTCCGCTTCACCAGCCAGGCTGTCACCAGCGGCGTGGTGCCGCCGAACAGCGAAACGGAGACGTTAAACGCCACTGAAAGCGCTGTGTAACGCACCGGCGTGTAAAACAGAGCCGGCAGTGTGGACGGCATGGAGCTGGTAAAACAGACCAGCGCCAGCCCCAGCAACATCAGGCCACCAAAAATCTCGATATCATTCCCGCTGCGGATAAGATGCAGGCTGGGAATAGCCAGTACCACCAGCGCCACACAGGCACTGATAACCATCGGGCGGCGGCCCAGACGGTCACTGAAATAGCCGCCCAGAATATTCAGCGGCATCATCAGCACCATCACCAGAATGATGAGCAGCAGCCCTTTGCTTTCCGGGTAGTTCAGCGTGACCGTCATATAGCTGGGGATGTAGGTCAGCAGCATATAGTCGGTCACGTTAAAGACCAGCACCAGCCCAATACATTTGAGCAACTGCCGCCAGTGGACCGTCAGCAGGTCCCGCCAGCCCGGCTTTTCATGCTCACGCTTTTCAGCTTCCGCCGCATAGGCCTGAAAGGCCGGGGTTTCTTCCAGCCGGGTGCGCATATAAAGACCAATCAAGCCCAGCGGTCCGGCAATCAGGAAGGGGATGCGCCAGCCCCAGCTGACCATATCGGCATCGTTCAGCGTGAATTGGAGCGCCATCACCGCCCCGGCCCCGGCAATGTAGCCCGCCAGCGTGCCGAATTCGAGCCAGCTGCCCATCAGGCCGCGATTTCGGTCCGTGGAATACTCAGCAATAAAGGTCGCCGCCCCGCCATATTCCCCGCCGGTGGAAAAACCCTGCACCAGACGCGCCAGCAGCAGCAGGATGGGCGACCACACGCCAATCTGCCCATAAGACGGAATAAGCCCGATGCAGAACGTACCCAGCGCCATCATAATCATGGTGACAGCCAGCAGCTTCTGCCGCCCGTAACGGTCCCCCATCGGGCCGAACACAGCCCCGCCAATGGGGCGGACCAGAAAGGCCACCGTGAACGTCGCAAAGGTGG
The DNA here is from genome assembly GCF_001580615.1 of Acetobacter malorum. Classification (GTDB taxonomy): domain Bacteria; phylum Pseudomonadota; class Alphaproteobacteria; order Acetobacterales; family Acetobacteraceae; genus Acetobacter; species Acetobacter malorum. Next base: position 21,443 of record NZ_LHZC01000040.1, on the reverse strand, counting down.
CAATCAGCTGAAGGGTTGGGTCTGACGAGGGGAAGAACACCTTCCCCAGGGTGACGGCAATATAACCGTACACACCAAAGTCGAACCATTCCATGGCGTTGCCCAGCGCAGCAGCCCCCACGGCCCGCTTGAGCATATCGGTATCGACAACCGTAATATCGTCGGTCGTCAGGTGTTTTCGGCGTTTAAACCAGCCGAAATGCGCGTGAGAGTCGTGCTGGTCGCTCATGAGAAACAAACCCCTCCGCCTGTTTGCAGGTCTTGTTTGCGAGGGAATTTTAGGGTGAATCTGTCACTATCGTCCTGTGTCATGCCCGTATGAATACACAGCCATGCGTGGCATGTCGAAAAAAAGGGATAACGCGATTTAGTACGCGCAGGAAATCCGTCCCCCAATAAAGCGGGGTTCGCCGGGGATGTAGAAGTAGGTTGTCGTCGCCTGCCCGCCACTTTCCGCAAAGCGGCGGTTAAGGATATTGCGGGCATAAACCGTGGCTTCCCACCGCCCGGAAGCGGAGCGGAAGGACACATGCGCCCCCAGCAGGAAATACGGCGGCAGGCGGTAAAACCCGGTACCGCCCGGTGTAATGGCCTGACTGCCGCGATACTGCCAGTCCGGCCCGAATTCCAGCGTATAGGCTCGCGCCAGCGGCTGCCGCCACTCTGCCGAGCCATTTAGCGTCAGCTTGGGCTGGCCGTTATCCACGCCTCCAAAATTATCGTTAATGGCTTTCCACACGCCATGCTGTGCGTAATAGGCGTTTGTTTTCGCGCGGTTTACGGTCGGGAAATCCTGAAAATTCCCGCGCTGCCAGCCAAGATTTTGCGTCAGATGCAAATGGCTGAACGGATGCGCCTCAATAGTGCCTTCAAACCCCCAGCTTTCGGATTTGGGGGCGTTGGTAATTTCGCTCAGCGGCCCGTAATTGGGGATCAGCACAGTGCCAAGAATCTGCTGATTGTGAAAATCGTTGTAAAACGCAGCACCATTAATACGCAGCTTATCCGGAATGGGGTCGGACTTAAAACCAGCCTCATACGTTAGCACGGTTTCCGGTTTGAACGGATCAAGCTGCGCCTGAATCTGGGTATTGTTGGCGGTAAAGCCTCCGGGTTTGAAGCCCTTGCTCATTTTATAATAGACGAGCGCATGCTGGAGCATCTGCCAGGACACGCCAACCTGCCCGGCAAACTGGTCAGACGTGGTGCTCTCACCATGAAAGTTTCTAGTCACACCCCCAAAAATCTGGGATTGCAGACCGGTGATAGAGCGTTCATCCCGCTCATGCAGCAGGCCACCCCAGATCATCACGCCATGCGGCAGCCGATAGCTCACATGGCCGAATTCCGAGAGACTTTCCTGATTCAGGCCAAACGTAGTGGACATCATATACCCGCGGGCTGGCGTGTAGTCCGTATAGTCAAAGAAGAACCGCTGGTTCATCCGCGTGCGCTGATAATGCGCACCCACCACCCATTGCAGCTTGTCCTGCGTGTTGGAGGAATGCAGCCGGAGTTCCTGCGTGAACGTATTGGCGTCAATGGTGCGGTACGTATCCGCCTGTGAGAGCGCGGTGCCGTCCTGATCGGTATACTCACCCTGCCGCTCAGTCTCGAACGCGCTGATGGCACTGACGGTCAGCGGCCCGAAATCATGGTCGATATGCAGGTCCGCGCCCCAGAACTGGTTATGTTCACTCGGCTTGATCCCTGCCTTACGGCCAATCAGCTGTGCAAATTCCGGGCGTGACGACCATTCCGCCTGCTGCCAGGACGCCATATCCGGCAAGGGCTGCTTGCCGATCAGCCGATGTACCGGCACGGCGGACACCACCTCACTATTATCCTGCGTAAAATGGCCGCCCAACAAAATGGTGGTGTGCGCATCCGGCTTCCAGCGCAGCTTGCCACGCAAGGCCCAGAGGTCCGCATCACCCAGATGGTCGCCATTCAGCGGGTTGGTCTGCCAGCCGCCGCCATGCTGGGTCTGCCCGGCCAGACGGAAGCTCAGCCCACGCGCCAGCGGGCCGGAAATATAGGCCTCGCTGCGGCTGCGGGCGTAGGAGGCAATGTCCTCCGTCGCACCAAAATGCCATGCGTCCGTTGGGTCATTGGTGTGCAGATGCACTTCCCCGCCCGTGTCGGACTGGCCGTGTTCCGTGCCTACCGGGCCCGGGGTCACACTCGCCCCGGCGAGGTCAAACATCATGCCGTTCATCATGGAGGAGTATGGGAAAGCGACGTCATCCACGTAGGTCAGCACTGGGGCCATGTTGTTCTGCGTGAAGTCATTAAACCCCACCCCGCGCAGATAGAAATTGGTGGAGGCCGTGCCGTTAATGCTCTGAATGGTCAGGTTGGGGGCCACCCGTTCCAGCCCGCGCAGCGTGACCACGCCCCGTTCCGTCAGCCGCTCCGCCGTAATGCGGGTCGTGGCGTCCGGGATATGCTGGGCTTCCTGATACGCAAAATCATGCCGCCGCGCGCTGACATCCACCGCCGTTGCCTGCCGCGCCATCACCGGGCCGGGCTTGACCGGGCTAGTGTGCCGAACCGGTCCTGCACGATGGGCCCCACCATGAGACGCAGCGTTTCCGCCCTGCCCTGCTTTGCCCAGTCTGGCCGTGTTTGCCCTGCCCGCATTGTCCGCCGCAGTGCCTACAGGCACAGATGCTCCATGCGCAGTCGTTCCCGTAGTGCGCACCGCCACGTTGCCGGGCACAGTCGGCGCACCCCCAGCGCCCACCCCGGCCTCAGCCTGCGCCGCAGCGCACCAGACAGGCATCATCCCCACCATGGTCAGCGCCGTGCTGAGCCTGCTCATCCGTCTGGTTACGCCCGCTTTACGGCGGGAGACAGCTTTTTGACCATGGTAGAAAATAAGACCACTCCTTCATGATCCTGAACCAGCACAAAGAGGCGGAGACAGCCCTCCGCCCCCTCAGGCCAGTCAGAGAATGCAACGCGGATGGCCAACCTCAGCCACCCCGGAAAACAGCCTTCCTATGAAGGCAGCTCCACCGCTCTTGCAAGCATGGAATGGCTTTGGCGTACTCTTTTCGCGCAACAGTCACATAAAGGCGTCACATCAGAGTGGAAGCCTCAATAGCCTTTTGCAGGGTCATACCGCAGAGGCACATCCTTCCCCTGCTCCAGCGCTTCAATAACGGACGCCACATACGCCGCCCGTGCCGGACGCGAGGCATCCGCCGCGGCGTGCGGGGTGATGATTACGCGCGGATGCGCCCAGAGCGGCGAGGACGCCGGCAGCGGTTCCTTATCAAACACATCCAGCACGGCGGTATGCAGCGTGCCGTCGTTCAGAGCCCGCAGCAGATCAGCCTCCACCACCAGCGGGCCGCGCCCCACATTAATCAGCCCGGCGGGTTTGCGGAGCTGGGCCAGCAGATCATACGTCACCATGCCGGTGGTCTCGGGTGTTTCCGGCAGCAGACAGACCAGTGTGTCACACGCATGCAGAAAGGCGCTTAGCCCTTCGGCACCCGCGTAACAGGTCACACCCTCCAGCGTTTTGGCATGTCGTGCCCAGCCAGACACCTGAAAGCCCGCACGCGCCAGCCGCATAGCCACCGGGGCACCGAGGCTGCCAAGGCCCATTACCCCTATTGTCATCTCGGCAGAGGTTCGAGCGGGAGCGTCCTGCCGGGTCCAGACCTTTTCCTGCTGGCCTACTCGCCAGGAGGCCGCGTCCCGCAAAATGGAAAAAGCCGCCCACAGCACGTAATCTTCCATCTGCATAACAGGCTCTTCGCCCCCCATGCGGATCAGCGGTACGTTTTTAGGCCATGTCGGGTCACAGGTAATATGGTCCACGCCCACGGCGGCACTTAAAATGGCTTTCAGATTGACCATTTTTTCCAGCCGGCCCGGATCGGGCTTCCACACCAAGGCATAATCCACATGGGCGGGGTCTACCGTCGGGTCATTCCAGTCGCGCACCTCAAGCTCCGGCATGAGCCGAGCGAACAGAGCTTTCCATTCCGGCAGCGCTGCGGAACCTCCCTGTTTGATGACCAGACACACCATGATTATCGCTCTCCACTCTTTAACGATTGCCCACGGCCTGCATACTGCCTCGTAAAAGCCAGACAAACCAGACTCAGCACCACTGTGCCCAGAAGATAAAGGCCCGGAATTGCCTTATCCTGAAAGTAAGTGACCAGAACAGAAAGAATCATGGGGGTAAACCCACCAAAAACCAGCTGCCCCAATGCGTAGCTTAAGGCTATGGCCGTTGTCCTGTTGCGCGGCAGAAAGATTTCGGCAAACAGCGCGGGGACGGACGCATAATACCCGCAATAGACTGTCGTCACCAGAAACGCCTGCACCAGCACAAGATGCAGTCCGGATGGAAAGGTGACCAGAAAATGGAACAACGGCCACGCCATCAGGCCGCCCGCAGCCGCCATAACAGCCATCATGCCCCGACGCCCCACTTTATCCCCCAGCAAGGCAAACAGCGGCGGAAGAATAATGGTCAAAACGCCTGAAACCATTGTTCCCATAAAAGAAACAGAATCCCCCAGATGCAGCTGGGTTTTTGCCAGCGTGGGCATGTAGATATTCAGATAACTCCCCGTGGCCCCCGCACTCACCAGTCCCATTCCCAGCAACAGGCGCAAAGGCTCATGCCGGACAACCTCTCGCACGGGCTGATGATTGTCCTGCCGCCTGAACTCCGGAGATTCATCACTCATCAACCGCAGCCAGGCCGTAAGCGGCCCCAGCACCATGCCCAGCGCAAACGGCAGGCGCCACGCCCATGCCAGAATTTGTGCCTCGCTAAACGCCTGATGCACCAGCCACGCTACAGCAGACGCCAGCGTGACAGCCACTCCACCGGCCGACCACTGCAAGCTGGAATACACCCCACGATATTTTGGGCTGCGCTCCGCCAGCATGGTGGCGGCGCCCCCAAACTCCCCGCCTGCCGCAAACCCTTGTAACAAGCGGGAAAACACCACAATCAACGGCGCAGCCAGCCCGATGGAGGCATAGCTCGGCACCACAGCCAGAAGACCAGTCCCGACTGTCATCAGCAAAGACGAGAGCACCAGCCCCTGCCTGCGCCCCTTGCGGTCTGCATAGGAACCAAGCCACGCCGCCCCGATGGGCCGTGCGACAAACGCCACCCCAAAGCTGCCAAGGCTCAGCAGAAGGGAAAACCCGGCCGTTGTGGCCGGGAAAAACAGGTGAGACAGGACTACGGCAAACAGACCGTAAAGAATAAGGTCATACCACTCCAGCACACCCCCCAGCGTTGTGGCCAGCACAGAGAGCCAGAGACGGGCATTGGTGGGGGCGTGCGGCGTGTGTGTCATTCAGAACCCCGACGTAAAGCTGACAAGACCGGTAAAGTTACCGCCAGTGATGTAGGTGGGCGCTCCTCCCTTGATAACAGTATGTCCGTCCGTGCCCAGCGTATTATGGGCATTGGTTGTCAGCCCCCATGCGCCGGACAGATAGTGGTTGTTCCCCAGATTGGTCAGGTTCAGCTGCAACTGCGGGCGTTTGAGGAAGAACACATCGTTAAACCGGTAGCCAATGCCGAGATTGGCGGTCACGTAAGAGGGAATTTTCTCATCGTTCATGAAGGTGGAATATTCAGAGCCGACATAATTAAAGGCAAAGTTTCCGAACACATGCCCATCATCATAAGACAGACCGATGGCACCGCTGAACTTCGGACTCAGCACAGCAACTTTCCCGGCCGTTGGCAGGTAGGTCCCATTAGACGCAAGATTATTATCCGTCGTGGCGTGCAGATACTGCCCGGAAAAATACGGTGTGAAGTGATGCCAGCGCGGCAGGCTGATTTCCCCACTGATCCCGCGTGTGGTCTGCCCGCCCCCGTTGAGGGACGTGGTGATGGTTGTCCCTTCCACCAGAGAGCTGCTGGTAATCTGCCTGTTGGTAAAATTGTAGTTAAAGAAAGAGAGAGACAGGTTGAAATACTTGCCGTAATGCCGATACCCCAGCTCTTCCGCAATGGAGTATTCCGGCTTGATCCCACCTGTGACATGCCGTGACGTCATCTGACCGGTCGAGGAACTGAACATGTCCACAGATGGCGTAATGGCGGCGGCCTCACGGAAGGCCGTGGTGCCGTTGATATACACCTGATCCCGCGGCGTAATCTGGTAGCTGATCGCCACACGCGGCAGAGGCTGCGCATCGCTGAAGCCGGTTGCGTAAGTCGCACCGGGCATCAGGTTGGTTGCCGTGCGGGTAATCATGGCCTCCTTGAAACCTACTGAAATTTTCAGGCGATCATGCAACAGGGAATAGGTGTCCATCAGGCTCAGCGTGTTGGTCTGCTGAATAACATGTGCATCCCACTGTTTCAGCGCTGCGCCGGAGGCTGTCAGAACAGGGTCCTGCCCCCACCGGCTGGCGTTCCCTGCTGCATCGGGCAGAGAATATGTCGGGTCTTCCGCATAATTGATGTAGGAATACCAGTAGCCAAACTGAAGGTCATTATGGCCTTTTTTCCAGTCCAGAACACTGTTGATCCCAAAAGTGGATTCATGGAACGTATCATTGGACTGCGCCACCTGAGAGGACGCCGAGCCATCAGGAAACTGTAGCGGGGTGGCAGAGTCTGCCCCCAGAAACGCCTTGTTCTGGTTGAGCGTGCTGCCGCCCTGCACCGTGCCATCCACATCAAAAATATACGGCGTGACTGAAAGGTTCAGCCCTTCCGCCAGCTTGAACTTCATCTGCACGCTGGCGCGCGCATGTTTCCATTCATACTGATGGAATTTGTAATAGTTCGTATTACTGCCGGTAAAATTCTTACTGTAATTATAGTTTATGCCATAGGCGTTCCATTGCGCCATGGTGGGGTAGGTATACAGGTTTTCCTGCACGTCATTATAGGACATGAAGGCGGAAATGCTGTTGCCATCTCCCCACTTCTTGTTCGCCTTAAAGTCCACATGCCAGCGGTGCAGCCCGCCCGGCCCACGCCAGTTGGACGCCTGCGTATCAGAAAAGGACGCAAAACTGTGAATACCGGTGTGGCCCCACTCCCCGCTATCCAGCCGGAGGAACTCACGCCGCATATTGTTGCCGCCATAAGTGAGGTCGAGCAAACCGCCAAATTTATGGGACGGGTCCCGCAGCTTCTCGCTAATCAACCCACCCACGGCGCTGAATGTCGGGGCCATCAGATCCGGCGCGCCGGGTGTTACCGTCACAGATCCGATATTTTCCGTATCCGCCCAGCCGGAGGAGGTCGGGGAGTAATACAGAACGTCCGACGGGTTCATCCCTTCCAGCTCATAGCCCAGTTCGTTCTGGTTCATCCCGCGAATGGAGACACTCATACGGTCTGTCGCCCCCGTCGGGTCAGCCGAGGCCACTACAACGCCCGGCACATTCCGCAACAACGTCAGCGCATTGGTTGCAGGGGCCTGTGCGGCAATATAATCGCGGGTAACACCACTTTTTGCAAAAGGATCTGTCTGCTTCGGCATCATGCCGCCACCAGCGGAACGACCTGAAACACCATTCGGCGTCAGGCCGGAACTGACCGTAATTTCTTCAGCTTTTCCCGCCATCAGCGGCCCGGCTTTCCGTGCGGGACGGGCGGAAGCAGGAGTGGCGGATGCCCGGCCTGTTGCCCGAACGGGTGCCCGCTTCCGCACAGTATCCTTGCCGGTTTCCGCCAATGCGGAGGCCGTATTGCCAGCCGCCAGAACCGCAACACAAAAAAGACTTACAGAATTTGCTGAAAGACGGCGCACATTACGTCTCCTGTCACAGGCCAAGGCGTTGTTTGTCTGGTCTGAGAGTGTGCCACGGTCCGCCCCCGCAGGATCTTCGGTATACGGGGAACCGGCACCATCACACTGGCAATTCTTCATCCCAAATTTCGGTATACCGAGATTAGTCTCACCCAACACATGCCTGTCAATCATGTTTTGAAAACGGAACTATTAATTTCCGGCAACCCAACACATCAAATCTACACATCCCCTTATGAGAAAAGGATTTTATTCTTCATTGTCTGAATAATATAATATTTTCCCTACAGGATTTTCAGATTTCCAAAAAAGGTCTCAGTCCTGCAGATTCTCCCTATTCCTTTGCGGAAAAAGAGCCAACCTGATTCTCTCTCCCACTTCTTCAGCCTGGCCACCCGCTTCGGAAAATCTTTTCTTTTCCGGTATGTTGCAGACTAAAATAGTCTCAGTTATTGACACATAATTTATAATTTTATTGTTTTTATATCAGTAGATTTTTAGAATTTTATATCCGTTTAAAAATCACCGACCGGTCTACGCATCTGCCCGGAATCACGCAATTCAGCATACAAAAACTTCTTCCCAAGACTCACGTCAGCGTTTATCGCTATTTTCAGTATGCCGAAAAAGTTCCTCTCTTAAACGCTTTGCAACGGAGATTCTGGTCATCATGACAAAGCCGTCGTCTGCACCGCTCCATTATGATGTTATTCTGGCTGGTGGTGGCATTATTGGCCTGTGCACTGCGCTGTTTCTGCACGAAAAAGGCCTCTCTGTTGCCGTTTTGGACAAAGGTCGCCCCGGTTATGAGCAGTCCAGCCGCAACTGGGGCTGGGTGCGCACCATCAGCCAAGCCATGGAGGAACTGCCTTTGGCTGTTGCCAGCCGTCCGCTCTGGCAACAATGGGCAAAAGAAGGCGACTTTGGCTATACGCGCTGCGGCCTGCTCTCCCTCGCGCAGGATAAGGAAGAGTGGGACACGCTGGAACGCTGGCTGGCCGCCGCACGCACGCATGGGTTTGATGCGCGTGAACTGGGGCAGCCTGAAATACACACCCTGCTCCCCCAAAGCCGCGGGCAATGGGCTGGCGCACTTTACAGCCCGGGCGATGGTCGGGCCGAGCCTGATCTCGCCATGCGCTTTCTGGCCCGCAAGGCCGAAGCCGCAGGCGTGACTATCCTGCCGGATACTGCAGTCAAAAGCATTGATATTCAGGGCGGCCGCGCCTGTGGGTTTGAAACAGAAACCGGACGCATCAGCGCCTCCGCCGTTGTGGTTGCGGCTGGCATCTGGTCCCGCTGGTTGTGCAAAACGGTTGATATTGTCCTGCCGCAGCTCAAAGTGATTGCCTCCGTTCTGCGCACGGAGCCTGTAGAGGGTGGGCCGGACCCGATTATTGCATCCTCCCGCTTTTCCGTGCGGAAACGGATGGACGGCGGCTATACGGTTGCCCAGCGCAATTCATCCATCACCTACGTCACGCCAGATTCCTTCCGCTTTATGCGGGAGTTCATGCCCAATTTCCTAAAGCAGAAAAAACTGTTGAGCGTACGTGTCGGCTCTTCCTTTGTGAAAGAACTCAAACAGGAACGACAGTTCGGGAAAGACCGCCTCAACCCGTTTGAGCAGTACCGCGCGTGTGACCCGGCCCCGGACCGCAAAACACTCGCCCGCACCATGCAACGCCTGCGTGAAGATATGCCGGTCTTTGAAAAAACCCGCGTTGCCGCCATGTGGGCGGGCGTTATTGATGTGGTGCCCGACGCTCTGCCCATTCTCTCCCCTGTCGCCCGATATCCCGGCCTGTTTGTCGCGACTGGCTTTTCCGCGCATGGGTTTGGCGTAGGGCCAGCCGCTGGCAAACTCATGGCCAACCTAATTGCCGGGGAGCAGGATACACTCGGGCGTGAACACTTCACGCTGGCGCGTTTTGGCTGCAACGGGGAGTCCTCTGCGGGCCGGTGATGTGTGTCATTTCATCACAGCATGACTTTCAGATAAGAAGCCCTCATACTCGCACTCCCGGAACCGGCTATGATGGACCAATGACTGACAGTCGCCCCTCCCTGACAGGTGAAGAGCTGTATACCGCCCTCCGCCGCGATATGATTGACAGCCGCGTGCAGGGCGGCACCGTCCTGCAGGAGGAGGAAATTGGCCGCCGCTACGGCGTGAGCCGCACGCCTGTACGGGAAGCCCTGCAACGGCTGCATCAGGATAAGCTGATTGGCCGGAAGGGGCGGTTTTATGTTGTCGCCTCCCCGTCTCATGACAGCATCCGGCAGATTTACGAATTTCGTGAAGCGATTGAAACCGCCTCCGTCGCGCTGTGCTGCGAACGCGCGGATGAAGCCCTGATTGAAACCATTCAGGCCTGCCTGAATGACCAGGCTGAAGCCGGACACGCCAAACAGTTTTATGAGTTTGAACGGCTGGACACCCAGTTCCATGTCCTGATTGCACAGGGCGCGCAAAACGAACTCCTCCGCCGTCAGCTTGAAATCAGTTACGACCAGATCTGGTTTTCCCGCGTGGGTAATCTGGTGTCCCTGCCGGACTATTCGGTGGAAGAAACCCTCGCAGGCCACCAGCGCATTCTGGATGCTATTCGCCGCAGAGATGCAGGTGTCGCGCGGGCAGAAATGTATACCCATCTGCGCAGCGCCATTTTGCTAAGTGCCCGGTCCCGCCCGCAAGGGCGCACCTCTGCCGCACCGCGCACACCCCGCAAAAAAAAGCCGGCCCCAACCTCGTAAAAGGTCGGAACCGACTTTTCGAACCCTCGAGGAAAACTGGCAGCGCCTTTCAGGACACTGCCAGTCCCGACACGTTATTTTGCAGCGGCATCATCCAGCGCGTAAGCGCGGATGTAGTCGCCAGAGCGGGTGCCGAGGCCACCATGTCCACCGGCGGCAATCAGCACATACTGTTTGCCATTAACGGAATAGGACATCGGCGTAGCCTGACCACCAGCGGGCAGACGGTCACGCCAGATCACCTTACCCGTGGCAAGGTCAATCCCGCGCAGATAGTCATCTGCCGTGGCACCGATAAAGACCATGCCGCCCTTGGTCACAACGCTCCCGCCAATATTATACATGCCCGTGGGCAGCGGCAGGTTGTTGTGGGTGCGGAAAGGCCCGGTGTCACGCGTGGTGCCAATCGGGTGCTGCCAGATGATCTTCTTCGTCACCAGGTCAATCGCCGTCATGGTGCCCCAGACAGGCCCCTTACAGGGGATCTGCAGCGGGTTCAGCCACGGGTTGGTGTAGGCCACATACGGGGTGCCATAATTCGGCGAGATCGCCAGAGCGTTCCCCTTAGGTGTGGGTTCATTGCCTTCACCGTTCCATTTGGGCAGAGCGCCGCTCTGTTCCAGTCCGGTGCGGTGGTCCAGCTTAATGCGGAACGGCAGGTAGCTGGCGTTGGCGAGCAGAACCTTACGAACCGGGTCAACCGTTGCACCCTGCCAGTCCACTACGCCGTAAAAGGCCGGGTAGACAATGGTGGTTTTGCCAACGTGCGGGGGCGTAAACTGCCCTTCATACGCGGAAGATTTGTACTGGATACGGCAGATGAGCTGATCCAGCAGCGTTGCCCCCCACATGTCCGTTTCTTTCAGATCCGGCGGGGTGAGAGAGGGCATGGCAACCGGGTACGGCTGGGTGGGAGACACATGGTCATCCGGCGCAATCCCAGCAGTGGGAACCGGCTTTTCTTCAACCGGGTAGCCCGGAACAGGCTGGCCGGTGCGGCGGTCGAGCACGAAGAACTCGCCACGCTTGGTGCTCTGCACCAGTGCGGGAATCTTCTCACCATTCGGGCCGGGCAGATCAACCAGAGACGGACCAGCCGGGATGTCCATGTCCCACAGATCGTGATGCACGGTCTGGAAGGTCCATTTGCGTTCGCCGGTTTCAATATCCAGAGCAATGGTGGCGCTGGAGGTTGCCTCGTCAAACGGACGGCGTGAGCCACCCCAGTTATCCGGCGGGGAGTTACCCGTAGGAATATAGAGCAGGCCGAGTTCCGGATCTGCCGTATACACGCCCCATGCGTTGGGGGTGTTGCGCGTCAGTTCGTCATTCGGACCGGGCTTCCAGTTTTCCGGCGTGTGGCCGGCATCCCAGGCCCATGCCAGTTCACCCGTCATCGGGTCAAACGCACGGACAGCGCCAGAGGGTTCAAAGTTGGCCTGGTTATCCATCACCCAGCCACCCAGCACCACGCGGTCTTTGACCACCAGCGGCGGAGAGGTGACGAAGTGGAAGCCAAGCGGCACATTGCCCAGGTAGGTGCGCAGGGAAATGGACCCGTGATCGCCAAAGTCATCACACGGCTTGCCGGTTTCCGCATTCACAGCCACCAGACGCACGTCTGCCGTGGGGGAGAAAATCCGCTTCGGGCAGGAAGTCTGAGCGCCTTCCGGAGCCTGATAATAGGACACACCACGGCAGGCCAGATACACGTTTGCCGCCACATCCTTTTTGTCAGGGCGGGGGTCATACGTCCATTTGATCTTACCGGTTGCGGCGTCCATAGCCACAATCCAGCTGTGGGGCGTACACATATAGAGTGTGTCGTCCACCTTGATGGGCGTCACCTCAAGGTTGAACTCATGCCCCTGATCCGGGCCAGCCACTTCGGCTTCGCCCGCGCGGGCGGTGTCACCCGTCTGCGTCTGCCAGGCCAGCTTGAGGTGAGAGACGTTCTGCGGGGTGATCTGCCCCAGCGGAGAATACCGGTCCCCATGCGCCGTGCGACCGTAATAATGCCAGTCTGCATTGGCAATGTTGTTATCCGTCTCGGCAGTCGGGTCACTCGCAGCCATACGCTCGGGGGACAGGGTGCCGTTGATGGAATAGGACGTAAAGCAGCTTGCCAGCAGCACAACGCCGGTTACGGCAACGCTGCCCAGAAGCGCTGCTTTATCCGCCATCCAGCCGCGGCCTGTTGCCCATACAGCCGGAACCAGCAGCCACACGCCAAACACCAGAAAGGTGATAAGACGGACTTCAAGCCCCCAGATGTTCAGGCCCGTTTCGGCCAGCGCCCAGATGAGGGTCACCAGCATAAGGGCGGCATAAACAAGCGGTGCCGCCTTTGGCCGTACAACACCAAGAACGCCCGTTACAATCAGGACAAGACCGGCAAACAGGTAGAACAGCGAACCGCCAAGAAAGGCGAGCTGCCCGCCCGCGATGGCGAGGTAAAGCCCCACCAGCGCCAGCGCTACACCGGTTATAAGCCCTAATGACCTCGTTAAGGTCGGCTTCATTTTAACCTCACAGTTTTTATGAATTAACGTCAGACTTTTACCAAAATGGTAAGATATACTGGTCTTTTTGCCTCTCTCTGCGTCTCCCTATCCCTTGCTACTGACCATATCATTCAAGCGATATTTAAATAACATTTATGTGATTTATAAAATCATCACCTGTTTGTGACGTACCGTCTCTTCAAAAAAACTTCATTAGTGGCGTTGTTAGTCCGCCACGCTGGCCAGAGGCACAGGCCGCGCTGTGTAAGACCTGTTTGAAACCGTTACCAGCTAAAAAGTGCCTGCCTGTATGATTTGTTCCATTTTATCCTCTTTTTTCAACCCCAAACCCCTGTGCAAATCCCTGTCTCCTACGGATATTTTCCGTATTTTCCCCGCAGTTTTCCTGACAATTCTGGGGGGCATTACGGGGGTTTCCACAGCACAGGCGGCGGACATCCCTCTGGCCATTATCGGCCCGCATGAATATGACCTGCCGGTCGATTTCAAGCCGTTTAACGTTCTGGTGCAGTATGGGGATGGCAATGCCGCCGGCTCCACCTATAACAGTCAGGGCGCGCGCAAGCCGCAGGGCGGCAGCCACACCTGGGCAGGCATGACAAAATACGTGCATTTCAGGAGTTTTGACGCTCTACCCCATGTCGGCTTTGCGTTTGAAGTCATCCAGACCGAATCCTACACGCTGGCCAACGGCACCAATTATGGCGGCCTGGGCGGCACCATCAGCGGCCCGGCGGTGTGGTTCAAGCCCAATAAACACAGCACCTTCGGTATTCAGACTTTTTTACAAACCCCCAGCGGCACGCGAGACGCATTGGCCACGCACTACTGGTCCAACCTCTCCAGCTTCATTTTTGACTATGAATGGAAGCATTTCAGCTTTGATGGGGATCTGGGCGCCATCGTCAACATGACAAAACACGTTGACGGACAACATAGTTACACACCCGGCACAACTTTCCACAGCAACCTGCGCTTTAGCTGGAAAGCCCACCGCGTGGTTGAACCCTTCCTGGCCTTTGACTGGCAGAATACTGCGGGCACGCGTGACCGCACCGTGCAGAACTGGATTGATAATTCCAGCAGCCGGGAGGTCGCCATGGGGGTTGGGGCCATGTTCACCCTGACCAAAAATATCAGCCTGACAACGCGTTATTCCCACAGCGTGGAAGGCCGGAACACGCCGGAGACCAACGCGTATTACATGAAATTTGTTTATCTCTGGTGAAAATATAAGAGAATCACGTCAGATTCCCGTAAGCCCCCACAGAGCAAGACACTGTTTTCAAAAAAGAATTCAGGCGCAGTGTTTTTCACTCTCCGCAAAAAGTTCAATAATGTTGAATTTAAAATCCTGAGTGAAACCGTTTATGTTTTATGAAATCGAATCGCCTTAGGGAAAAGAAACCGCGCGCCCTCTAACCTTCCCCCTGCCCCGCAGCCTGTTCTGAAGCCCCGCCCCCCTGCTTTTTCTGCACGACGCGTCTCTCTTCCTCACCAACTGCTGTTGCACTATGTTCTGCGTCGGTGCCACATCCCCCCCTCCCCACGCCACTGAGGCGCTCAGGCTCTGACTGACAGTGCATGCCCTCCCGTGCTCCGACCCGATACTCGCGCACCCTTTCGCCTGCACACCCCACGCGAAACAGGAGGCCATCCGCTCCTCCCCTCCGACTTCGGCTCCAGCTCCAGCTCCAGCTCCGGGCACAACCACTTAGAAACAGCCCCTCCGGGCCGCCTCAGAACCCGGCACCCCAATTCATGCCGCAGGGTAGGCATTTCCGGCATGGCATGCTTTTATCCCCACACCGGAACAGTCTGTTCCACAAAACGACGGGGGAGGCGCTCCGGCTCCCGCCCCCGACCAGAATATAGGAAGACTTCATGACAGTGCGCCGTCATGCCAAATTGTCACGTCGTGTGGCCCTGCTTCTGTCTGCCGGCCTCGGCCTGAGCAGCGTTGCAGGCGTTGCCCGTGCAGACACCCCCCCGCAGGCCGCAGCCCCCACGGCTGTGCCTCAGGCCTCCTTTGGCACATGGGGTGTGGATCTTGCCGGGCGTGACACCGCAGAAAAGCCGGGCAACGACTTCTTCAAATACGCCAACGGCACCTATCTGGACCATCTGACCATTCCGTCAGACATGACCAGCTATGGCCCGTTCAACGCGCTGGCTGAACTCTCCCGCTCACGGGTGCAGAGCATCCTGAACGACCTCTCCGCTCACCCGGTCAAGCACCCCAAGAGCATTGAGGAAAAGCTGGGCACCTTCTACGCCTCCTTCATGGATGAAAAATCCATCGAGAAGCAGGGCACCAAGCCCATGAAGGGCGATCTGGACAGCATCCTGAAGATGCGTGACGCCAAAGCGTTCGCAACGCTTTCCGGTTCTGCGTCCACCAACTTCATGACGTCCCCGTTCTCTCTGGGCATCAACCCAGACGCCAAGGACCCGACCCGCTACGCGCTGGACGTGGATCAGGCTGGTCTGGGCCTGCCGGACCGTGACTATTATCTGAAGCCGGAATTCGCCGCCAAGCGCACCGCCTATCAGACGTACATCACGCAGGCGCTCACGCTGATCAAATGGCCGGAACCGGCCAACGCCGCAGCCGCCATTGTGGCGTTTGAAACCAAGCTGGCCGAAGTCCACTGGGCCCGCACCGACCTGCGTGACCCGCAGAAAACCTACAACCCGATGACGGTGGCCGCTCTGACCAAAGCCGCTCCGGGCTTTGACTGGGTTGCCTGGCTGACCGCCGCCGGCCTGCCGGCAGACGGGCTTGAAAACCGCACCGTAATTGTGGGTGAACCCACGGCCATTACGGGTGAAGCCGCCATTCTGGCCACGGCAGATATCGGTCTGCTTCAGGCATGGCAGGCGTTCCATACGGTAGAAAACGCCAGCACCTACCTGCCGGATGCCTTTGTGCAGGCCCGCTTTACGTTCAACAAAGCCCTTTCCGGCCAGCCGGCTCTGCCCGTGCGCTGGAAACGTGGCGTGCAGGCTACCAGTGCCGCCATGGGTATGGCTCTGGGCAAGGTCTATGTAGAGCGCTACTTCCCCGCAGAAAACCGCACCGCCATGCAGAAGCTGACGGGGGACCTGAAAGACGCCTTCCGCATCCGCCTCCAGCACAACACCTGGATGAGCAAGGAAACGCGGGAAGCCGCCCTGCGCAAGCTGGAAAACTTTGAAGTTCAGGTCGGCTACCCCAATGAATGGCGCGACTATTCCAGCCTGAACGTGACCAAAGGTGATGTTTACGGCAACGCCAAAAACGGCATCGCGTTTGAGTGGGATTACTGGCTGGCCCGTCTGGACAAGCCGGTGGACCGGAACGAATGGGACATGACGCCCCAGACGGTGAACGCCTACAACAACCCGCTGTTTGACCAGGTTGTGTTCCCGGCCGCCATCCTGCAGCCGCCGTTCTTCAACCCGCAGGCCGACGCCGCCGTGAACTACGGGGCCATTGGTGGCGTGATTGGTCATGAAATGACCCACTCCTTCGATGATGAAGGCCGTCAGTTTGACGAACATGGCCGCCTGCGTGACTGGTGGACCAAGGCCGATGCCGCCCGCTTCCAGAAGCTGGCTGATCGCCTCGGTGCGCAGTACGATGCGTTTGAAGTGCTGCCGGGCGTGCACGTCAACGGCAAGCTGACCATGGGTGAAAACATTGCTGACCTTGGTGGCCTGACGCTGGCTCTGGATGCGTATCACGCGTCTCTGGGCGGTCAGCCTGCTCCGGTTATTGATGGCCTGACGGGTGACCAGCGCGTGTTCCTCGGCTGGGCGCAGGTCTGGCGCGAGAAGCTGCGTGATGACACGGTCAAAAACCTGATCGTGACCGACCCGCACTCCCCGCCGGAAGCGCGTGTGAACATCCCGATGCACAACATCGATGCCTGGTACAAGGCATGGGATGTCAAACCGGGTCAGGCCCTGTATCTGACACCCAAGCAGCGCGTGAAAATCTGGTAATAAACCAGCTTTTAAACACGAGCAGAAAGGGGGCGGCACCTTACGGGGAGCCGCCCTTTTTTTGGGCTGAGCCGCCCACATCCGCCGCTCCCGGCGCGCCAGACAGCGGGCGCAACCTTGTTTCCGCGCCCCCGGTCCGCTAACCATAGAGAAAGAACGGTCGCGCAACAGAGCTGCTGGAGCGGGGCCGGGGACCGACTGAGGTCATCCCCCGTCCACGGAAAAGAGCCGCCGATGCCTGACATGCCGAACCGCCCTTATCCCGCAGCCCCGCAGACCGAGCAGCCGCCCCACCCGCATGCCGCTGCGGCCAGCCCTGCCCAGACCCCGCCCGCACAGCAGAGTGCCGAGCCCCCGGAACCAGCTGCGACCCTATACCCTCCGACCCGCCGCCATATCGTGCAGGGTCTGGGCACAGGTGCCGCCGCACTGGCATTGGGGGCCGTGGCTGCCCCTTCCGCCGCGCAAGCCGCAGCGGACCACGCGCCCCCCGGCACAGCTCCGTCCAAACATCCAACCGCCACCCAGCCCAACGCCCCACGCTTTTTCAACCCGGCGGAATTTGCCTTGCTGAGTGCGGCCTGTGAGCGGATTTTCCCGGCGGATGCGCAGGGACCGGGGGCCATCGCGCTGGGCGTGCCCCACTTTATTGATGGGCAGATGGACACCCCGTGGGGTCGTGGCGAACTGTGGTACATGCAAGGCCCGCACCGCACAGATGCCCCGGCCAATCTGGGCTATCAGCTCCCCTACAGCCCGCAGCAGATTTACAAGGTTGGTCTGGCTGGCGTGATGGCCTGGGTGCAGCAGACGCATCAGGCCGCGTTTGAAACCCTCGCGCCAGAGGTGCAGGACAGCATTCTGACCGCGCTGGAACAAAACGCCACGCAGTTTGACACCCTACCCGCCGCGACCTTTTTTGAACAACTCCGGTCCGACACGATCGAGGGCGCGTTTGCGGACCCCCTCCATGGTGGCAACCGCCAGATGGCGGGCTGGCTGATGATGGGCTTCCCCGGTGCGCGGGGTGACTACATGGACTGGGTGGACCGGTATGACACCCCCTATCCCTACGGCCCCGTTTCCATTGCCGGGGAGAGTGCTGAGCATGGCTGAAAAAACTCTTCCCCCCGTGGATGTTGTGGTGGTTGGCAGCGGCTGGGCTGGCAGCATCATGGCGAAAGAACTCTGTGAGGCCGGCCTCTCCGTCGTTATGCTGGAACGCGGCAAGCGCCGCTCCACAGCACGGGATGGAGCGTATCCGTCCTCACTGGATGAGCTGGAAGGCGCTGTCCGTTACAAGCTGTTCCAGAACCCCGCGCAAACGACCGTGACAGTCCGCAACCGGTCGGATCAGGAAGCCGTGCCGTATCGTCGGCTGGCGGCGTTCCTGCCGGGTGCTGGTGTGGGTGGTGCGGGCCTGCACTGGACGGGCGTGCATTTCCGCGCACCCCCGCAGGACCTCCGCCTGCGCAGCCATATTATAGAACGTTATGGCCGCAAATTTATTCCCGAGGGCATGAACCTTCAGGATTACGGCGTGACCTATACGGAGCTGGAACCGTTTTTTGATAAAGCGGAAAAAGTCTTCGGCACGTCGGGTGAAGCCTATACGGTCAATGGCAAAGCCACTGGCAAGGGCAACGTCTTTGCACCCGACCGCTCGGATGATTTCCCGCTTCCACCGCTGCGCGATGTTTATACCGCGCACCTGTTCCGCCATGCGGCGACAGAGGCCGGGTATCACCCCTACGCCATGCCTGCCGCCAATGCGTCCCAACCTTATACAAACCCGTATGGCGCGCAGATGGGGCCGTGTAACTTCTGTGGCTATTGCAGCGATTATGCCTGTTACATGTATGCAAAGGCCTCACCCAACGTGAACATCATGCCCGCCCTCCGGCGGCATGAGAACTTCACGCTCCGCAGCAACGCGCATGTGCTGAAGGTGCTGCTGGATTCCACAGGCAAGAAAGCCACAGGCGTTGTCTATCAGGATGCCGAAGGCAACCACATGACCCAGCCTGCTGGGCTGGTCATTCTGGCAGCTTTCCAGTTCCATAACGTCCACCTCATGCTGCTGTCCGGTATTGGCAAAGCGTATGACCCTGCCAGCAATACGGGCACGGTGGGGCGCAACTTTACCTACCAGAACATTACCAACAGCACGGTCTGGATGCCACCCACCCGCAGCACGGACCAGTTTATCGGATCCGCTGGTGGTGTTGCGATAGATGATTTCAACAGCGACAATTTTGACCACGGGCCGCTCGGCTTTATTGGTGGCTCGCCGTTGTGGGTTAATCAGGCGGGGGTGAAACCCATTGCCGGGGCCAAAGCCGCCACACCGGGGGCACCACGCTGGGGCAGTGCGTGGAAAAAGGCGGCGATTGATACGTATCGCCACTCCTTCACCATCAATGCGCAAGGCTCCAACATGGCCTACCGCGATGTGTATCTGGACCTCGACCCCACATGGCGCACCAGCTACGGCCAGCCCATGCTGCGCATGACGTTTGACTGGAAAGACAACGACATCCGCATGAACCGCTACGTCATCAGCCAGCTTGCCAACGTGGTGAAAGCCCTTGGCGCGCAGGATGCCCATTACGGCATGCGGGAGCCGGGCAAACCGTTTGACGTGCGGGACTATCAGACAACCCATCTGTGCGGCGGCGCTGTGATGGGGGATGACCCGAAAACCTCAGCCCTCAACCGGTATTTGCAAAGCTGGGACGTGCCGAACGTGTTTGTCGTGGGTGCTAACGCCTTCCCGCAGGGGATGGGCTACAACCCCACGGGGCTGGTCGCCGCCCTCGCCTACTGGTCCGCCCACCACATCCGCACCCAATGGCTAAAGGGCAATGGCGGCCCACTGGTGGCGCTATGAGCCGTTTTGCAAACCCGCCCATGCATGCTGGCGCACAGTCCGCAGTCCGTTCTAACACTCGGGAAAACTCGGGTAAGAGCAAAAGCTTTTCTGCATCTCTCTTCTCTGGTCTGGCACTCGCCACACTCCTCGCCACTCCAGTTTTCGCTGCGGCAGCACCGTCTACCCCGTCAGGCGCTGACACTGGCTCAGACACCAGCTCAGGCACGTCCACGAGCACGAACACTCAGGATCTGATCGCCAAAGGCCGCTATGTCGCCGCAGCAGCAGACTGCGCAGCGTGTCATACCCTGCCCGGCTCCCCCTCTTTTGCCGGGGGGTATGCGTTCCAGTTGCCTATTGGCACGCTGTATTCCTCCAACATCACGCCGGATAAAACCAACGGCATTGGCAACTGGACGGAAGCGCAGTTTGTCCGCGCCATTCGGGAAGGCGTGCGGCCAGATGGGGCAGCGCTTTACCCGGCCATGCCCTTCCCCTCCTACGCCCGCATGACGGATGAGGATCTGCACGCGCTGTATGCCTACTTCATGCACGGCGTGCAGCCGGTGGCGCAGGCGGTGCGGCCCAATGGCATTCCGTGGCCGCTCTCCATGCGCTTTCCGCTGACGGTGTGGCGGTGGGTGTTTGCGCCCTCGCCTGAATCAGCCCGAAAATCAGCCGAGCGCAGCTTCCCCACTCCGGAACTGGCGCGGGGCGCGTATCTGGTAGAAGGCCCCGGCCATTGCGGCGCGTGCCACACCAAACGCGGCCTCGCCATGCAGGAAACCGCACTGACGGCAGAGGATGGCCCGCAGTATCTGGCAGGCGGTGCGGCAGTGGATGGCTGGACCCCGCCCTCTCTGCGTGGAGAACCCCGCACGGGCCTGGGCGCATGGAGTGTGGCGGACCTGACGGCCTTCCTGCGCACGGGCCGGAACATGCGGGGCAGCGCCTTTGGCAACATGGACACGGCGGTGCATCACGGCACGCAGTATCTGACGGATGATGATCTGACTGCCATGGCCCGCTACCTGAAGGCCCTGCCCGCTGCCAATAAGGCCGAGCAGAACTGGCAGACAGACCCCGCCGCCACACGCGCCCTCCGCGCAGGCGGCAAGCTGACGAACGGCCAGCGCCTCTATCTGGATAACTGTGCTGCCTGCCACCGCAGCACCGGCGCAGGCTACGCCCCGGCCTTCCCCCCGCTGGCGGGCAACCCGGTGGTGATGAATGCCGCGCCGGACTCCCTGATCCATATCGTGCTGACGGGTGCCACCCTGCACGGCACACAGGGAGCGCCCTCCTCCTTCACCATGCCGGGCTTTGGCAACCGGCTGAGTGATGCGCAGGTGGCGGCCGTCGTCACCTTTATCCGCCACGCATGGGGGAATGATGCCTCTGCGGTCAGCACGATGAATGTCGCCCGTCTGCGCAAGCAACTGACGCCCTCCACCATGCAGCGGTTTGGTAATCATCAGACGGCCACCCCGATGCGTGTAGGCCAGACGGCCTTTGGCATTAGGTTCAGCAGGG
>NZ_LHZC01000029.1 GCF_001580615.1 Acetobacter malorum | reverse complement strand
GGCTGGGGTGGCTGGGGTTATCCGGGCTACGGATGGGGCTATCCCGGTTATGGCTATGGTGTCTGGGGCAGCCCTTATTGGGGTGGCGGCTGGGGCTGGGGGGCGCCCTTTGCCTTTGGTTCGGTGTTAGGGCTGGCTGTCGGCGCTGCGGTCGCATCATCTGCGGAGGAGAGCTATCAGGCCCCGCAGACCATGTATGCCCCTCCGTCTTACTACGCACAGCCCACAGAGCCGCCTGTCGCGCAGGGAGGCTATCCTACCTACGCGCAGCCCGCTTATTACGGAAACGCTCCTCAGGCGGCTGGACAGGCCCCACAGGAGGGCTCTGATGTCGTGCATTGCAGTGCCGGGCGGTTCTTCAACTCCCTGACGGAAAGCTGCGACAAGCGCTGATCTGGGTATTTTCCTGATAAAAGGCCGCTTGGGATGGAAACATCCGGGCGGCCTTTCTTTTATTCCGGCTACATTCTGGTTTACGCTCTCAGGCAGAAAATGATTTGTCTGAGTGGGGTGAAGGTGTCTGGCTGTTTCGAAAAAACGTGGTTTCACAAAATTATTCTTCCGGCCCGCAGGGGGCTTCTGGCAGGTTTGCTGGCCGGAAGCGCACTCTCCGTGGCACAGGCTGCCGAGCCTGATCCATTCCAGATTTTTGCACCGCTTGCTTATCCTCAGCCGGTCAATCTCTATCATTCTGGCAATGGCGCTCCCGGTCCGATGGCCTGGAAAAATCGGGCTGATTACAACATTCATGTGCATGTTGACCCTGCGACCCATACGCTGTCCGGCAGTGAAACACTGACCTACACCAATAACAGCCCCGAGAGCCTTTCCACGCTCTGGCTGCAACTCGACCAGAATATCTATCAGCAAGGCTCACGCGGCGCTTACGCGGCACCCCAGCGGCTCCAGGATCATACGGACGGGATGATTATTGAGGCCGTGGCGCTGAGTGCGGATGGTAAGGAAACACCCCTCACGCCGCTTGTTTCAGACACACGCATGCAGGTGCCCTTGCCGCAGGCTCTGCCGGGGAAGGGGGGCCATCTCACCCTGAAAGTTTCCTGGCATTACACCATTCCCGGGGAATGGGGCGGGCGGACAGGCTTCAGCCAGAATGAAGACGGCGAGATGTATGAAATCGCCCAGTTTTACCCCCGGATGGCGGTCTATGATGACCAGCGCGGCTGGGATACTGCCCCGTATCTGGGGCAGGAATTCTATCTGGACTACGGGGATTTTGATTACAGCGTGACCGTGCCTAAAGGCTTTCTGGTGGCAGGAAGCGGCGCGCTGACAAACCCGGATGCCGTGCTGAGCGCGCAGGAAAAAGCCCGACTGGCGCAGTCTGCCACCAGTGAAACCCGCATTATGATTCGCACGCCGGAAGACGTGCAGGCCATTGTGCATCAGCCACAAACGGAGACGCAGACCTGGCAGTTCCATATGGCCAACACGCGGGATGTTGCTTTTGTTGCGTCTCCCACGCTGCTCTGGGATGCCGCCCGGCTCAACCTGCCTGCGCTGGAGGGGAGTGATGCCAAAAATCCTGCCCCGCGGCTGGCTATGTCAGTCTACCCTGCAGAGGCTGCGGGGGCGAAAAAATGGGACCGCTCAACAGAATACGTGAAGCACGCCATCGAATATTTTTCAGGAAAATGGTTCCCGTATCCCTGGCCGAACGCGGTGAATGTGGGCGGCCATGGTGCGGCTATGGAATATCCGGGCATTGTGTTTGACGGCAAGGAGGATGCCGGCGCAGAGCTGTTCTGGGTGACAACGCATGAACTGGGCCATGGCTGGTTCCCCATGATTGTCGGCTCTAATGAGCGCCGTAATGCGTTCATGGATGAAGGCTTCAATACCTTTATCGACGTCTATGCCTCCGACCATTTCAACCATGGGGAATTTGCGCCCAAGCATGACGTAGAGTTCGCCCCCCAGACCGGCCACCCGGCGGATGATATTGTGCCGGTGCTGAAAGATCAGTCAGCGCCTGTTCTGATGACACCGGCTGACCTGATCTCTGAAAAATATCGCCATAGCGTGACGTATTTTAAGGGCGCTTATGGCCTACAATTATTGCGGGAGCAGATTCTTGGGGCTGACCGGTTTGACCGTGCCTTCCAGCACTACATTGCGCTCTGGGCCTTCCGCCACCCCACACCGTCTGACTTCTTTCGCGTGATGGAAAGCGAGGCCGGGGAGGATCTCTCATGGTTCTGGCGGGGTTGGTATTTCAAGAACTGGGGGCCAGATTACCGCCTGAAATCCGTCTCTTATGTGAACGGAAACCCGGTGCAGGGGGCGCGGGTACAGGTGGAAAACAAAGGCTGGCTGCCTCTGCCTGTCGTGCTGGCTATTACGTGGATGGACGGGAGTTCAGCTCGTCTCACCATTCCTACGGAAACCTGGTCTCAGCGAAACACAGTCACGCTCCAGATCCCGGGTAAGCTGGCTATCCGGTCTGCTGTGCTGGACCCGGACCATATGATCCCGGATCTGAACCGTGCGGATAACAGCTTTACGGTTAAGCTTACGGCAGCGCATCAGTTTGCACCGTCTGCGGCTTCCACTCCGACCGTGCAGGGTGCCTCAGCACCCTAACGGACGGACAGAGCAGGGGCATCCAGCAACGCGTCAGTCGCGTGACGGAATGGATGCCCCTTCCAGATTCAGAAGCCAGCGTTTGTCATCCACGCCGCCATCACCGGAATATCCGCCCAGCCCATTCTGCGAAACTACACGGTGGCAGGGAATCAGAATGGGAATGGGGTTCCGCCCAACAGCCTGCCCGACAGACCGTGCACTTCCGCCCACGTCCTTCGCCAGAGCCTGATAGGTTGTGACTGTGCCCACAGGGATGGCGCACAGAGCGTTCCACACCCGTTTCTGGTAATCCGTGCCGAACATCGGCTCCAGCGGGAAAGGAAAGGGGCCAGCGGCCTTCGGTTCATCAAACCATGTATCCAGCCAGTCCCGTGCGGCGCAAAGCATGGGCGTTTCTGTCTGGTCACGTCCCCAGCCCCAGTCGAGCGAGATGATCTTACCCTCTTCTTCTGTCAGGGTCAGCGGCCCGATGGGGGAGTGGAGTGAAAGCTGTGGCATGGTCGTCGTCCGTCATTGTCTGAGCTGTGATGAGGTCGCAGTATGCGCGGCAGTCTGAAGCTTGTCATGTGAAGAAAGAGGCCACAAAAAGCCGGTGCAAAACGTGGATGTGTTTTTAGCTTACGTCTGAGGGCTGATCTGTTTTAGAAAGCCCCTGCATTCTCCTCAGAGGTGGCCCCTTATAGCGAGGCGCAGAGATCCAGAGGAACAGTGCAAACGGTGTGCGCCCACGCCAGACAAAACCAGAGTTTTCAGAGCAGCCTTGGCCTTTTACAGATCATGCAGGAAGGGAAAAACCACCGTGGCCTATCAGGGTGAAGAGACGATTTTTGCATTATCCACGGGGCTGGGGCGGGCTGCTATTGCGGTTATGCGGGTGAGTGGTGCCGGGAGTGAGGCGCTGTTGCAACGCCTGATAGGCAAACTCCCCGGCGCACGACGGGCCGCTTTACGGCGTGTCTGGCAGGATGCAACCACGCAGGACAATTTGCTGGATGAAGCACTGGTTCTCTGGTTTCCCGGCCCGCACAGTTACACGGGCGAGGATGGGTTTGAACTCCATCTGCATGCAGGCCCGGCGGTCATCAAGGCTGTGGCAGGGGCTCTGGTAGAAGGGGGTGCGCGCCCGGCAGAGGCCGGAGAGTTTACGCGTCGCGCCTTTATGAACGGACGGATGGATCTGGTTGAAGCCGAAGGTATTTCAGATCTGGTTGAGGCGGAAACAGAAAGCCAGCGCAAACTGGCTCTGGCACAGACCGATGGTGCACTCAGCCGCCTTTATCAGAACTGGGCGGACCGGCTGAAGCGCGTTCTGGCGCATCAGGAAGCGCTGATTGATTTCCCGGATGAAGATTTGCCACCGGAAGTTGAGCAGGGGCTTCTGGACGAAATTCACAGTCTTATCGCCGCTATGCAGAGCCACATTCAGGAAGGCGACCGTGGGGAGCGCATCCGGCGTGGTGTAGTGTTTGCCATTACCGGACCACCCAATGCAGGCAAGTCCAGCCTTTTAAACTGGCTGGCAGACCGGGATGCGGCTATTGTTTCCCCAATGGCGGGTACAACGCGGGATGCCATTGAAATCAGCGGTATTCTGGCGGGTGTCCGTGTGACGTTTGTAGATACAGCGGGCCTGCGCGAGACCGAAGATGCCATTGAGGCAGAAGGCGTAAAGCGGGCATTGTTTCACGTGAAACAGGCCGACTGTGTGTTGCAGATGTTTGCCGCAGGGGATGAGCCGCAGGAGGTGTTTCCCGCAAGCGTGCTGATAGGCAATAAGCTGGATCTCGGCGTTGTCCCGAAAGAGGTTCAGGGTCATCCGGTTATGGCTGTCAGCCTTGAAACAGGGCAGGGGCTGGACCAGCTTAAAGCCTTGCTGGAGCAGAAGGTGGAAGCGCTGACGGCATCGTCTGCATCCGGCGCGCCACTTTTGACCCGGGCCCGGCATAAGGCAGGGGTTAAGGAAGCCTGTGCCTGTCTGGAGGCCGCTTTGCAGCAGGAGTGGCCGGAAATGCGTGGGGAAGAATTACGGCTCGCTATGCGGGCTTTAGGGCGGCTGACAGGGCATGTTGGGGTGGAAGACCTGCTGGATGCTGTGTTCGGTCAGTTTTGTATCGGAAAGTAAGGGTAAGGCGGCAGGATTATGGACCGTTCGTATGATGTGATCGTGGTGGGCGGTGGCCATGCCGGGTGTGAGGCCGCTGCAGCTGCCGCCCGGTGTGGGGCGCGCACACTCCTGCTGACGCATCGCAAAGACACTGTTGGAGCAATGTCCTGCAACCCGGCGATTGGCGGGATTGGGAAAGGGCATCTGGTGCGTGAAATTGACGCGCTGGATGGTCTGATGGGTCGCGCGGCAGATCGGGCAGGGATTCACTTCAAACTGCTTAATCGGTCCAAAGGCCCAGCCGTGCAGGGGCCACGAGCACAGGCTGACCGCTTTCTCTACAAACAGGCGGTGCAGGACCTGCTGGCGGAAACGCCTAACCTGAGCTGTGAGGAAGGCGCTGTCACAGACCTGCTCTGCACGGATGCAGGCGATGTGCAGGGCGTTGTCTGTGAAGATGGCACAGAATGGCACGCCGGGGCGGTTGTTTTGACCACCGGAACCTTTCTGGATGGCGTTATTCACATTGGGCATAAAAGCCAGCCGGCGGGACGCGTGGGTGAACAACCTGCGGTTGCATTAGCAGAGCGCCTGAAAAATCTTGAACTCACGATGGGGCGACTCAAAACGGGCACGCCGCCGCGTCTATTAAGAAACAGCATAAATTGGGAAATTCTGGCGGAAGATAAGGGGGATGTATCCCCCGAACCCTTTAGTCGTCTGACGACCACCATTACAAACCCGCAAATGGTCTGCGGCATTACAGCGACAACACAAAAAACCCATGATATTATCAGGGAGTCTCTGCATCTCTCTGCTGTTTATGGTGGAGCAATTTCAGGCCGTGGTCCGCGTTATTGCCCGTCTATTGAAGATAAAGTTGTGCGTTTTGCAGAGAAAACCAGCCACCAGATTTTTCTGGAACCTGAAGCTCTGCCTGAGCATGAAGGTGGACATCTGATTTACCCCAACGGCATTTCCACCAGCCTGCCAGCCGATGTGCAGGAGGCCATGATCCGCTCTATCCCCGGTCTGGAACAGGCCGTTATCGCCCAGCCGGGTTATGCGGTGGAATATGATTATGTGGATCCGCGGGAACTGACATCCTCTCTTGAGCTGAAAAAATGTCCGAACCTGTTTCTGGCCGGGCAGATTAATGGCACGACGGGCTATGAAGAAGCCGGGGCACAGGGACTGCTGGCGGGTGTGAATGCCGCCCGGCGTGCCGCAGGGCAGGGCGCTGTCAGCCTTGATCGTGGGAAGGCCTATATCGGCGTGATGGTGGATGACCTGACCACACAAGGTGTGAGTGAGCCTTACCGGATGTTTACGTCCCGTGCAGAATACCGCCTCACTCTGCGGGCCGATAATGCCGATATGCGTTTGACCGAACTCGGGATTGAATGGGGCTGTGTCGGTGCAGAGCGCCGTGCTGTTTTTGAAAAAGATTGTGCAGAAATCAAGGAAATTACGGAGCGTGCCGAGCAGGAAAGCTGGCAGCCGCAGGCTTTAGCGCAGGCCGGACTGAAAGTGGCGCAGGATGGCCGGCGCAGAACGTTGCTGGAAATTCTGGGCTATGGCCTGGACGATGCAGCGCTTGAAAAGCTGGCTCCATGGTATTTGAATGCTCCGGCGCGCGCCCGACATTACGTGACGACGCAGGCCCGCTATAAAGGCTATCTTGTCCGGCAGCAGCGCGAAATTCGTCAGCTTGAGGCTGAAGCTGAAATCCGTTTTCCCAAGGATATGGATTTCAATGCAATCGGGGGATTAAGTGCGGAAATGAAGGAACGGCTTGAACGCGCCAAACCCGAAAATTTTGGGTCTGCGCAAAGAATCCCCGGCGTGACACCATCTGCACTGGTGGCGGTCCTGGCGCATGTCAGGCAGAGGACGGCGGCCCGATGATCGACCTGCCCGAAACGCTACATGTTTCACGTGAAACACAGGAACGGCTGGAAGCATTTGTCGCCCTGCTGGAAAAGTGGAACCCAAGGATCAATCTGGTCTCCTCGCGGGATATTGCCAGCGTGTGGGAACGCCATGTGCTGGATAGCCTTCAGCTTGCCCCGCTGGTAGCAGGGCAGGAGCGGTTTATTGATATGGGGTCAGGCGGGGGGTTCCCCGGTGTGATTGTTGCAATCGCGACGGGTGTACCCGGAACGCTGATTGAGTCTGACCAGCGCAAAGCGGCCTTCCTGCGGGAAGCTGCCCGTGTCACGCAGGCCCCAATTGAGGTGCTGGCCGAGCGGATTGAACAGGTAGACCTTGCTCCGACTCCCGTTGTCACGGCGCGGGCTCTGGCCTCTTTAAGCAAGCTGCTGGACTGGACCGCACCCTTGCTGGAAAAACAGGGAAAAGCCTTCTTTCTCAAAGGTCAGCAGGCGGATGAAGAGTTGACCGAGGCCCGACGCAACTGGCACATGAATGTGCGTATCCACCGCAGCATAACAAGCCATGATGGTGTGATTCTTGAAGTGAGCAATCTTGAACGTGTCTAAGTCTGACAAAAAAACAAAAACGTGCCGTATTCTGGCTATTGCAAACCAGAAAGGTGGGGTTGGGAAAACAACCACGGCCATTAATGTTGCCGCCGCTCTGGCTGAAGACGGTACACGGGTCGTGCTGCTTGATATGGACCCGCAGGGCAATGCGTCCACAGGTCTGGGTGTTGGGTATGATGCCCGGCAGGGCGGGGCCTACGCCCTGCTGATGCACGAAAAGCCTGCCGCTGACCTTCTTCAGCCAACCGAGATCGATGGCCTGTCTGTTATAGCGGCGAATACCGAACTGGTTGGGGCAGAGATCGAACTGGTTGACGCGGACGAGCGTGAAAAGCGCCTGCGTGATGCTCTGGCTCCGTTAGCCGAGAGCGTGGATTATATCATTATCGATTGTCCGCCCAGCCTGAGCCTGCTGACCCTGAATGCCCTGGTAGCAGCCGATGGCGTGCTGGCCCCCTTGCAGTGTGAATTCTTCGCGCTGGAAGGGCTGGGGCATCTGGTGAAGACGATTGATCGGGTCAGAAAAAAACTTAACCCCTCGCTGAAAATCGCGGGTATTGTGCTGACAATGTATGACAGACGAAATAATCTGTCTGAGCTTGTCGCAGCAGATGCGCGGAGCTTTTTTGGGGATGATGTGCTTGAAACCATTATTCCCAGAAATATCCGTATTTCTGAGGCACAGAGCCATGGTCAGCCGGTTATGACTTATGACCCACGGGCCAGCGGCGCCGCGTCTTATCGGGCCTTGGCGGCGGAAATTAAGAGGAGAGCATCCTAGGCATGTCTCAGCGTAAATCTGCTGCCCGCCCTAAACTCGGCCGAGGCCTTGCTGCCCTGCTGGGAGATGTTGCAGCACCTGTAGCGGCTGCGCCTTCTGGTTCTGCTCAGCCTGTTGCTGGAAGTGCAGCAGCACCTGTCAGTTCTTTGTCTGTGGACGTTCTGGTTCCTGGGCCTTTCCAGCCCCGGCAGGATATGGAACCCGGCGCACTGGAGGAACTGGCTGAGTCTATCCGCGCACGGGGGATTTTACAGCCTATTCTGGTGCGGCCTGATCCGGGCAAAAAAGGGCAATATCAGATTATCGCCGGGGAACGACGCTGGCGCGCGGCACAACTGGCTCAGTGCCACACTGTGCCAGTGCATGTGCGGGATCTGGATGAAGTCGACGCCATGGCTGCGGCCTTGGTGGAAAACCTCCAGCGTGCTGATCTGAACCCCATTGAAGAGGCCGACGGCTTCAGCCGTCTGATGGAAGATTACAGCCTAACGCAGGACGAACTTGCCAAGGCTATAGGCAAGTCCCGGCCGCATGTAGCCAACACCATGCGGCTGCTACGCTTGCCTGAAAGCGTGCGGAAAGCTGTAGGGGCAGGGGCTCTGTCTGCGGGGCATGCGCGGGCGCTTCTGGCACATCCTGACCCGATCGCCGCGGCGAAAGAAGTCATTGAAAAAAGTCTTTCCGTAAGACAGACGGAAAGCCTTGTGCAGAAAGCTCTGGAAAACAAAGGCAAGGACAAGCCTGCTCCGGCTAAGAAAACAGCAGACCCTGAAATTGCGGCGCTGGAGCGGGATCTGGGGACGCGGCTGGGGCTGAAAGTGCAGGTCCATTTTGATGGGCGGAAAGGTGGCTCTCTGCAGATCCACTATAAAAGCCTCGATCAGCTGGATGATGTACTGGCCCGTTTAAAAAGCTGAATTTTCAGACTTGTCTTAAAGGAAAGTGGATGATAGAAAGCATCCACTTCAGTTCATAGAACTGTAAGGGCGCATAGCTCAGTTGGTAGAGCAGCTGACTCTTAATCAGCGGGTCCAAGGTTCGAGCCCTTGTGCGCCCACCAATCTTTTCAAAGATTTAGGTGGTTTTTAGATTTCCGGGTTTATCATCCCGGCAGTCTTCCGGAATCATTCGAGTGAGAATGGGTGTGTCAGCAAGGCTGGAATTCCTCAATCATTATAAAAAAGCATTTCCTGTTTTCTTTCATTACTGAAGAAATGCCAGCTCCACACTCATGGTCGTTTGAGTTCCCTGTTTTGCCGTTGCTGTCGTTTCCGAACTGACGGAGCAGGTGGCTCGTAATCTCTTTCGATTATGCCAAATTTTCAAAATATTCGCTTTTATTGAGCGGCAATAGAAAAAGCCCAGACACCACTAAGGTATCCGGGCTTTCTTCAAAGCAGAAAGTTTTTAAAACTTAGAGCTTATCAATGCCGCTCTTAACGGCGTCTTTCGCGTCACCAGCGGTTTTCTGCACTTTGCCTTTAAGGTTCTGCGCAGCGCCTTCAGCTTCAAGACGTTCGTTGTCCGTCAGCTTCCCGGCTTCTTCTTTAACCTTGCCGGCAACCTGGTTAGCAACACCAGCGACTTTATCTTTCATGGAGCTCATTTCGATATCCTCCCTTTGTCTGTGAAATAAAACGCTGGCTTCTCGGCTGGGTTCCGAAAGCGGGCATAAAAAGATTCAGGAGAGCCGTTGGGAAACACGCATCGGCTCACATTTAAACGGCGTGTTCCTGTAAAGACCACTGTGAGTATGGCCGCCCATAGCAACCACTTCATGGACAGTCACAAAAGAGTGTTCTAAATTTTTTGTCATGATTGTTTCGCTCAAATTTAAAACCTCTGCTTTTTCTCTTAGTGCTCTTCTCGTGTCCCTTTTCCCCGGATCACATGCCTTTGCGCAGGGAGCAGCCGCGCGGAATGGGAACTATGCTGCTTCAGCCCGTAGCATGGCCTCCGTTTCCACCACTCTGGATAGTGTGGTGGGGAGCCGGCCTTCCCGTATTGCGCAGCAATTTGAGCAGGCTTCTGAGACACTCACCGTTCAGCCAAATGGCGTGATCCTCGACAAGCAGGGGCAGGTCATAACGCCTGGTTGCCTGGCTGTGCCTATTATGGCGGCGAGGCAACATAACCCTGGCGGCGCACCAGCCGAACCGCAACTTAAGGATACGTCTGGCAATAAAGCGACACACCAGAAGCCGGAGTCCGTCCGTCTTGGGCTGGTACAGGTCCATACAGGCGGCTCTTTGCAGAAGCAGATTTTGATGGACGCGTCTTTCGCGCCTTCAGGTCTCTATGTCGCGCCACGGGCCTGCCAGCAGGGGGCCGCACCAGACGCCGCACAGATCCGCAATGCAGCAGGCTCTCTGGCTACAGCAGATGGCAACCCCTTTGCTCTGGCTGGCAACCGTGAAGATATTGCGCAGGCGACGCAGGGGCATGCGGACGGCTCTGATATTGTTCTGGAAGCCGGAGCGACCGCACAATGAAGCTCACCAAAAGGCTCTGTTTGAGCACTGTGTGCGTTGTGGGGCTGCATGGTGGTCATGGGGCTCAGGCGGCCTCTTCACGCGCTACAGCGGCATCCTCGCGGCCTGTGCCTCAAATCTGGATGAATTCCAAACTTCCAGACTCTGCTGCAACGCCTAAACTTCAAACCGGGCAGGAAGACGCATCAGTTCATCAGGAGCAAAGTCCGTCTTCCAGTCTTTCAGATAAAACCTTGATTCCAGCTCTGCGTGGGCTTGTGTTTGAGGCTTCGGGCAGCAATGCACCGCAGACGCAGACGCAGACGCAGACGCAGACGCAGACGCAGACGCAGACGGATGCCATTCAGATGAATGGATTGCCGCTTCTCGAAACCAAAGAGTTTCGGAAAAAGCTTGAGCCGTATCTGAATAAGGCTGCCAGTGCGCGCACCTTTTATGACATCGTCCAGCAGGTCACCGCACAGTTCAGAGAAAAGGGGCATCCCTTTCTCACGGCCTTTGTGCCGCCGCAGCGTGTGCATGATGGCATGCTCCATATTCGTGTGGAGGAATATCGGCTTGGCCAGATTACGGTGAGTGGAAACCGATGGTTTTCAGATCGCATTATTCGGAATGCCAGCAGCCTGCATCCTAAAGACACGCTTGCTTTGCAGAACCTGCAGGCTGATCTGGCATGGATAAACGGCAACCCATTTCGCACGGTGGATATGATTTATCATCCCGGACAGAAAGCGGGGACGACGGACGTGGATTTGCAGGTCTCCGATCGTTTCCCTGTTTATGTATTCGGCTCGTTTAACAATCAGGCTGACCCCACACTGGGGCGGGTTAACTGGAGTCTCGGAGCAACTTGGGGAAATGCGTTTGGTATCGACCATACGCTGTCCTATCAGTTTACCCGTAGTTTGACGGGCCGCTACAACATGCACCTTGGGAGTTGGGAAATTCCCTTGCCATGGCGGGATAAAGTGCTGGTTTACGGAACCTACAGCACCTCAGCCCCGGCGGCGGACTGGCCCATCCGAAACTCCGGCATCTCCGGGCAAGCCTCTGTGCGGTATATTCACCAGCTTCCCCATCTGGCTGTCTCGTCCGATATCGGGCTGGATACGCTGTTGCAGGCCGGGTTTGACTGGAAAACAACCAATAGTGACCAGTTTTACGTCGCATCACCCATCATGCTGGGCAATGCGGATACAGACCAGTTTGCTCTGGGTGCGGATATTACGGAGAATGACCATTATGGTCAGACACACCTGCTAAACGAGGCCTATTACGGCCCCGGCAGATTGACGCATTATGATACACGCAAGAGTTATCAGACAATTTTTCAATCGGCTAATCCCGATTATGTTTATGACCGCGTGCAGATCACCCGGACAACAAAGCTGCCCTATGGGTTTTCCTCTGTGACAATTGCGTCGGCGCAGGCCACAACCCATAATCTGCTTTATAGTGAGCAGCTTGAATCCGGCGGTATTGGCACCGTGCGGGGATATTATGTGAATAGCGCGCTGGGCAGCCGGGGCGAACAGCTGAGCGAAGAAATCAAGCTTCCTTCATTTTCTCTCAGTAAGCAGTTAGGGATTGGGAAAAACTTCGCGGATACAGAAACGCTTGGTGGGTTTTATGACTGGGGACAAACCTGGAACAAGAAGCTCTCGCAAACCAGCAGTAACAAAACCGGTCTGGCAAGTCTGGGAATTGATCTGAATACGAAAATAAACAGACTGGTCAATATTGTTTTTGATACTGGGTGGCGGCTGCGCCCCGCTCCGGATTCAGGAAAAAAAGGCGCGTTCTGTGACTTCAATATCGTGGTGGGGTTATGAAAACCGATGTCTTTTCAGGGTGATCTTTTCAACACGCGTGAAGAACAGCCACTACCCCCCGTTGCGTCAGAGCTTTGGGAGAAACTTGCACGATCAGCATTTCGCAGAAAATTTCATCTGAATACAGAAGATTTATCGTATCTTCAGGAAAAAACGCTGCCAGTTGTGCTGGAGCATGGCGCCGATTTTATTACAAAACGACTGGCGCCCGCGCATCCGGCTCGGGATGGCAAACAAACACCTTGGAAAGGGCATCCTGTTTTTGTTGCGCAACATGCTACGGGAACATGTTGTCGTTCCTGCCTTGAAAAATGGCATAACTTTTCAAAAGGTTTTCAATTAACGGCTCCGCAGAAACGCTATGTTCTGGCGGTTATCGCCGGATGGCTTGAGCATGAATTGGATAGAGCGCAGAAGCATGTTGCCGAGCAAAACAGTTATCCTGAACGGACAAAGAAGGATGCAGGATCATAAGTCTGATTACCTGCATCCTGCACAATATTTTTTATAAAGAGAAAACCTTCCAAAAAGCTCAGAAGGCTTTTGGAGGCTGAACTTCCCGGTCCATCAGCAGGGCGGTCACGGCGTTTTTAAACGGCGTAAACGTGTCTGCAAGGCGGAGACCAGCCTGGCGAAGTTGCCGGAACGGTGCGCCATCATGCGTATAAAGCGTGGCGATACTATTGGTGCCCGCAAAGAGCGGCGCCGTGATCATGCGGTGCTGGCGTTCAAAACGGCGGAGAGCCTGCGCGTTTCCGGCATCCCCTGTTTCTGCAAAAGCCTTACCCACTTCTGTCGCAAGTGTTTCCTGCCCGCGCAGGCCGAGGTTGAAGCCGTGAGCGGTAATCGGGTGCATGCCAACAGCAGCGTCACCAACCAGCGCCAGACGGCGCGCTGTAAAGCGGTGCGCATACACACCTTTCAGCGGATAAGCGTGGCGGGTGCTGACAAGGCGCATCTGGCCCAGACGGTTGCCAATACGCTGCATAACTTCCTGATTAAAGGCATCACGCGGCATATCCAGCAGGCGCTGAATGTCTTCCGGTGGCAAAGTCAGAACCAAGGAGGACGCCATCCCGTTTACTGGCAGCAGGGCGACAGTCTGGCCTTCATCAAACCACTGTGTTGCGACGTTGTGGTGCGGAGACTCATGCGCCATCCGGCAGACCAGCATACTGCGTTTAAAATCATGGATAATCGCACCAATCCCCGCACGACGACGCGTGGGGGAGAAACGCCCATCGGCCCCGACAACCAGCTGAGCTGCCGTCTGGCCGTGTGAGTGGTGCACAACAGCCTGCGTCGGATTCTGCCGCACAGTTTCGACGGATGTGGAGCCGAGCAGTGTAATACGAGGGCGTTCTGAGGCCGCCGCAAACAGTGCGCGCCGGATATGGTTATTGGACACCAGCCAGCCGAGTGCATCAACACCACGACCGTTAGTATCAAAGCGCAGCGGATGCGGAAACTTGCCAGTTTCTACGCGAGCTTCCCGAAGCGGGCAGATTGCCGTTTCTGGAATGTAGTCCCACGCTCCATTCTTTTGGAGGGTATGCACGGCATGGTGGGTCAGGGCGATTTCCCGCCCGTCAAAGGAGGGTTCAGCCCAGACTGTGCGCGGTGCGCGTTCCAGCACCGTGACAGACAGACCAGCGCTCTCCAGAGAAAGCGCTGTGGCGAGCCCGACAGGTCCGCCTCCGATAATGGCAACATCTGTCTGTGTCGGTGTGGTCATGGCTTTAGGTCCTGTCTGCGGCAAACTGAACGGGCTTGCCGGTCCATGATGCAGTAAACTCGGCGGGGTCAGGCCGTTTGGGGGCATGCTGTTCACCGTCCGGTGTGCCGATAAACAGGAAGCCCGCCAGCCGGTGCGGAGCGGGGAAGCCCAGTTCTTCAGCCAGAACAGGATCGTCCACCACATCGCCAGACACCCACACACCGCCAAAGCCTGTAGCGTGCAGAGCGTTCAGCACGTTCATAGCGGCAGCGGCAACTGCCATTTCCTGCTCCCACAACGGGATTTTATGATCCGGGCGCAGGTGCATACCCAGTGCGAGAATAAGCGGCATAGTGGAAAAACGCTTGCGACGCTTTTCAATTTTAAACTCAGGAGCTTCGGCATCCATCCGCTGCATGCTGGCGACAATGCGTTCAGCCAGAACAGGCCGCGCGTCATCCCGAATGACCACATAACGCCAGGGACGCAGCTTACCGTGGTCTGGTGCCCGCATGGCAGCGGCCAGAATTTCGGAAAGCTGAGCGTCTGACGGTGCGGGTTCTGCCAGATGGTCTGTGGAAGCGCGGGTCAGAAGCATGTCCATGGGTGTCATGATCGAAGGTCCTGTTTCAAAAAACTGAAGAGAGAAGCCTGCTCAGACAGGGAAGGGCGGCAGAGGCTGGCCACCAAGAAGATGCAGATGGAAATGCGGCACTTCCTGCCCGCTATTTTCACCGGCGTTGGTAATCACTCGGTAGCCGCTCTCATCCAGCCCAAGCTCGGAGGCAATTTGTCCGGCGGCTTTCATGACGCCGGCAATCTCATCCTCGGAAGCTGTTTTCGTGAAATCTATAAAAGAGACGTAAGGTTTTTTTGGAATGATCAGAATATGTACAGCAGCTTTGGGCGCAATGTCCTGAAAGGCCAAAACCCACTCATTTTCAAAAACCTTTTTGCACGGAATATCTCCGCGCAGGATTTTGGCAAAAATGTTTTTCGGGTTGTAAGGCCCTGTTCCTTTAACAGCCATGACTTATCCCTTTTTTGACAAAATTTCTTTAGGACGAGAGGCTTTTTCCGCAATGCCGCTTGTGCCTTCACGGCGGCGCAGTTCGGCCCAGACCTCTTCCGGTGTCACACCGGCATCAACCCACAAAACAATAAGGTGGTAAAGCACGTCAGCACTTTCTCCAACTAGAAGGTCCTTCCGGCCAGCAACGGCTTCAATCAGGCACTCAACAGCTTCTTCACCAAACTTCTGGGCAATTTTGTATGTGCCACGGGAGAGCAGGCGGGCAGAGTGGCTCAGGCTCGGGTCTGTGCCCTTACGGCTCTGCACAACCGTGTAAAGCCGGTCCAGAACAGTCTCATCGGCAGACTGGGAGAGTTTATCTTCCAGAACCTCTTTGACTTTTTCGGTCTTTTTGGCCACAGCCTCTTTTTTCACACTGCTTTTGGGCGTGGCTTTTGACTGAGTTTTCGGCGTTGCTTTGGCTGTAGCCTTCGTGCTGGCTTTTT
The DNA here is from genome assembly GCF_001580615.1 of Acetobacter malorum. Taxonomy (GTDB): domain Bacteria; phylum Pseudomonadota; class Alphaproteobacteria; order Acetobacterales; family Acetobacteraceae; genus Acetobacter; species Acetobacter malorum. Next base: position 21,510 of record NZ_LHZC01000029.1, on the reverse strand, counting down.
TGGTCATGTGCGTGACTTTGCCTGAAAAGGTGAGGGATTGGGGCGTACGGGCAGACCGGCTTCGGCCAGCGCGGTTTTAACCTGAGACACAGTAAACTGGCCAAAATGGAAGACACTGGCAGCCAGAAGCCCGGTGGCTCCAGCCTCAGCACCTTCCACAAAATGCTTCAGTTCGCCCACGCCGCCAGAGGCGACAATCGGGAGCCTGACAGCCTGTGTCGCGGCTTTCAGCAAGGACAGATCAAAACCGGAGCGTGTGCCGTCCCGATCCATGGAGGTCAGCAGAATTTCTCCTGCTCCACGTTCCGCCACTTCCCGGCACCAGTCAATGACATCACGCCCCGTGGGCGTGCGGCCACCGTGCGTATAGACTTCCCACTTGCCGTCCGTGGTCTGCCGCGCATCGACGCCAACAACCACACACTGGCTGCCAAATTTCTGCGCGGCTTCATTAATGAGGTCCGGGCGGGAAACGGCTGCCGAATTCATGGCGCATTTATCGGCTCCGGCCAGCAGCAGGCGGCGCATGTCATCCGTCGTGCGCACACCGCCACCGACCGTCAGTGGCAGGAAAATGCGTTCTGCCGTGCGGCTGACAACATCCAGAATGGTATCACGGTTTTCATGGCTGGCCGTGATATCCAGAAAGGTCAGTTCATCAGCACCAGCGGCATCATACAGCGCGGCCTGCTCGACAGGATCTCCGGCATCGCGCAGCTCAACAAAGTTCACGCCTTTCACAACGCGACCATTCTTGACGTCCAGGCAGGGGATAACGCGGAGTTTCAGCATCAGGCGAGAACCTTCAGAGCCTCAGCCGGAGAGACCCGGCCATCATACAACGCCCGGCCTACAATAACGCCTTCAATGCCCGGGGCATCATCTGCCGCTTTCCGCAGTGCCGCCAGATGCTCCAGATTACCCACGCCACCACTGGCGATAACAGGCACGGAAACCGTGTTGGCAAGCGTTACGGTTTGCTCAATGTCGAGCCCATCCAGCATGCCATCACGGCTGATTTCCGTGAAAATAATAGAAGCCACACCGGCTTCCTGCATCCGCAGGGCGAGTTCCGTTGCCTGCATGTCAGACACTTCTGCCCAGCCTTCGGTCGCGACATGGCCGGAGCGTGCATCAATCCCCGCCACAATCCGGCCGGGGAAGGCACGGCAGGCTTCCTTGACCAGAGCAGGGTTCTTGACGGCCACGGAGCCAAGAATAACGCGGGTCACGCCAGCTTCCAGCCAGGAGGAAATAGCCTTCATATCCCGCAGGCCGCCGCCCAGCTGCATGGGCACCGTGGCGGCGTTCAGAATGGCCTGCACTGCTGGCGCGTTGGCAGACTGGCCTGCAAAGGCGCCGTTCAGGTCAACAGCGTGCAGCCATTTGAACCCGGCATCACACCATGCCCGGGCCTGTGCCGCCGGGTCATCCGAATAGACGGTGGCATCGTCCATTTCCCCACGGCGCAGGCGCACGCAGGCCCCGTCCTTCAGATCAATGGCCGGGTAGAGAGTGAGCGGGCGGGAGGAAGCAGGAGAAGATGCAATCATGTCCGGTGTTTCAACCTGAGGGGAGAAGGAAGGCTCCACGGGGGCAGAGCGCACGGTATCAAGAAGTTTGGTGAAGAACAGCCCACTCACGGTCTGGTCTCCCATTCGCGCAAAGTGCGGGTGCGTGCCCCAGTGCTGGAAGCCCGCTTTCTGGAAGAGGGTGATGGCCGCTGTCTGTGTGTCCGGCACATCCATGTTCATCACGCGGAAGCCCATACTACGGGCGGCATTTTCCACCTCATGCAGCAGGGCTGAGCCAAGGCCGCGATTCCGGGCGTAGGGGGCTACGAACAGGTGCATCAGGGTGATGCACATGGCCTGACATTCATTATTGCGCGGAGCCCGGACAAGCTGGGCACAGCCAACAATCTCACCCTTCAGACGCACCACAAACAGCATACGCTCGGGCACCAGAAGCAGCCCTTTGAAGTAGCGCTCCAGAACCTGCCGGCCCTGAGGCTGCACCCAGCCAAAGCCACCACCATCCAGAATGGCGGCGTCGGCGGCTTCGCACAGGGCCTGAAGGTCATCTTCTGTCAGGGACAGAACGCGCTGGACGAGTTTACTCTTAGACATCGCAGAGGGTTTCCGGAGTCCAGGTCAGGAAATTAGCCAGAATCTGCAAGCCAACAGTCTGGCTTTTCTCAACGTGGAACTGTGTGCCTGCCACATTGCCATTGCACACAATGGCTGGAACGGGGCTGCCATAATCTGTGGTGGCAATCAGGCTTTCCGGCTTTGTGTTTCTCAGCGCGTAGGAATGCACAAAATAGCCATGTGGCGCGGCACCGAGCCCCTCCGTGAGCGGGTGAGGGGCGCTGAAATTCAGTTCATTCCACCCCATTTGCGGCATACGCAGGCCCGGGGCATCCATGGGGGCAATCTCGCCCGCAATCCAGCCAAAGCCTTCTGTGGTGCCGTGTTCAAGCCCGCGCTCGGCCATGAGCTGCATGCCCACACAAATCCCCAGAAAAGGCGTGCCGGACCGGGTTGCAGTGAGAATGGCGTCTTTTAAACCAGGGATGGACTCGAGCCCACGGGCGCAGTCCGCAAAGGCTCCCTGACCCGGCAGAATGATCCGGTCCGCAGCGCGGACATCCGCAGGGGAATTGGTAATGCTGACAGTGGCCGCAATGCCCGAAAGTTCTGCTGCGCGGGCTGCCGCACGGGCTGCGGAGGCCAGATTGCCGCCTTCATAATCAACAATGGCGATGGAGAGAGACTGGGTCATGGGGACCTCGCACTTCTGGTTCGTATCAGGAACCGGTTTTCCCCGATGCCTGAGCAGAATGAGGTTCGGGGAAGAAAACTTTTGACGAGACTTATAGCACACCCTTGGTGGAGGGAATGCTGCCCTGCGCCCGTGGGTCTGGTTCCACGGCCATACGGAGGGCGCGTGCTAACGCCTTGAACGCGGCTTCGGCAATATGGTGGCAGTTCTTGCCGGCTTTTTGTGTCAGATGCAGGGTCAGCATGCCGGACATGGCAAAGGCGCGGAAAAATTCTTCCACCAGTTCCGTATCCAGCTCACCAATACGGTCACGGTCAAACGTGGCGTCCCATGCCAGAAACGGGCGGCCGGAAAGGTCGACGACCGCTTCACACAGGGCTTCATCCAGCGGGACCAGCGCATGGCCAAACCGGCGCACGCCGCGCTTGTCACCCAGCGCCTGCCGCAGGGCCTGACCGATCGCAATGCCGGTATCTTCCACCGTATGGTGGCCATCAATATGCAGGTCACCTTTCACGATAACGGTCAGATCCAGCAGGCCATGCTTGGCCAGTGCTGTTAGCATATGGTCAAAAAAACCAATGCCCGTATCAATGTTGGCCTGTCCTGATCCATCCAGATCAAGAGTGACGGCAATATCGGTTTCGCTGGTAACGCGATGAAGGGTGGCTTGGCGTGCTGTGCTCATGGTGGGGTGCTTTATAACGGAAGACGCGCCCCGATACCATCAGGCACGGGGCGGGAAGTGGGAAAGATCGTCAGCTTTTCGGAACATTCCGGTCCAGTTCCGCAAGCCACAGGGTGGCATTGCCATCGGAGGGTGCGCGCCAGTCCCCGCGTGGGGAGAGGCTGCCGCCGGCCATCACCTTCGGACCGTTGGGCATGGCAGAGCGTTTGAACTGGCTGGTGCCAAAAAAGCGACGCAGGAAGATATGCAGCCAGTGGCGGATGATCGGCAGGTTATACGCCTTGCAGTCCTGCTCTAAAAAGCCGGGAGGCCAGTTGCCAACGGACGCATCGCGCCAGACCTGTTCAGCCATGAAGGCAATGCGGGAGGGGGTAAAGCCGTAGCGCAGCACGTAGAATAAGGTGAAGTCATGCAGCGCATAGGGGCCGATAATGTCTTCCGTGCTTTGCGATCCGTTTGCTCCCACAGGCACCAGTTCCGGTGAAATTTCGGTAGCCAGAATTGTTGAGAGCAGGGGTGTCACGTCTGGCGAGAAATGGCCGGAGGCAATAGCCCAGCGGATAATGTGCTGGATCAGCGTTTTGGGCAGACCGGCATTGACGTTGTAATGCGCCATCTGGTCCCCCACGCCGTAGGTGCACCAGCCCAGAGCCAGCTCGGACAAATCTCCCGTACCAATCACCATCCCCTGATGCTGGTTGGCCAGACGGAACAGGAAGTCCGTCCGCAGGCCTGCCTGCACGTTCTCAAAGGTAATGTCATGCACCGGTTCGCCCTGCGCAAACGGATGTTTGATTTCGCGCAGCATGAGCGAGGCTGCGGGGCGGATGTCCAGCACTTCATTGCCGGTGCCGAGGCCCGCCATCAGGGCCTGTGCGCTGGCCAGCGTTTTCTCCGTCGTACCAAAGCCGGGCATGGTGTAGCCCAGCACAGCGCTACGGGGCCAGCCCAGTTCGTCCGCTGCCCGCACGGCCACCAGCAGCGCCTGAGTGGAGTCCAGCCCGCCGGAAATACCGATGACCATCCGTTTGACGCCACTGGTGCGGAGCCGCTGCTTGAGGGCGGAGACCTGAATGGTAAAGGCCTCAAAACAATCCTGCGCCAGTCGGTCCGGGTCATTGGGCACAAAGGGGAAGCGGGAAAGTGGGCGGCGCAGGCCTATGTCTGCCATAGGGGGAGTGAGTGTGCAGCGGATGCGCCGCCATGCGGGAGCATGGGTCTGCATGGCGCGGGCGTTGGCGGCAAATGTGCCCATGCGCAGGCGTTCCTGCCGGAGCAGGGTGAGGTCAATATCCGCGACCACATGCTGAGAGCCGGAGGGGAAGCGTTCGCTCTGGGCCAGCACCTCACCATTTTCAAAAATGGTGATCTGTCCGTCCCACGCGACATCGTTGGTGGATTCGCCTTCTCCGGCGGCTGCATAAATATAAGCTGCCACACAGCGGGCGGACTGCGCACGGCACAGCAGGGTACGGGTTTCGGCTTTGCCCACCGTAATGTCACTGGCGGAGGGGTTGGCCAGAATGGTGGCGCCTGCGAGGGCGGCCAGTGTGCCGGGGGGTGCAGGCACCCAGAGATCTTCACACAGTTCGAGCCCAAGGCAGAAGCCGGGCACGTCTTCTGCTTCAAACAGCAGATCGGTCCCGAATGGGATATCGGCACCGTTCAGCCGTAGCGTCTGGCCCTGTATGGCTACCCCGGGAGTGAAATGCCGGGCTTCATAAAACTCGCGATAGTTGGGTAGGTAGCTTTTGGGGACTATGCCCATTACCGTGCCCCGGTGGATGACGACGGCGCAATTATAAAGAGCGTTATCATGCCGGAGGGGCGCGCCCACCACCAAAATGGGCAGCAGATCGGCAGATGCCGCGACCAGATTTGCAATCGCCTGCTCGACGCAGTTGAGCAGGGCTTCCTGCTGGCGGAGGTCATCAATAGCGTAGCCTGACAACCCCAGTTCCGGAAACACGCACAGCACGGCGCCATCCTGCCCGCAGGTCTGGGCGGCTTCCAGCGTGCGTTGTGCGTTCGTGGCCGGGTCCGCCAGCGCAACGGGGACTGTGCAGGCCGCAACACGGGCAAAGCCCTGATGATACAGCGCGTGAAATGCGGAAGCCGACAACGCGTTCCATCCTTTATCCTGATGGGAAAGAGAGCTCAGCCCATGATTGCAGAGAAGTGGACCCGCGCCAACACAAGGACTTTTCGGGCTTCCAGCGCACTTCGCGCTGAGGGTGGGAGAGGCCGTTCAAAATAAACGAAAAAAATATAAAAAACCCTCTTGCGCGTTTTGTCGAACCCCCTTAGAAGGAGGCCATCCGATGCGGGCGTAGCTCAGGGGTAGAGCACAACCTTGCCAAGGTTGGGGTCGTGGGTTCGAATCCCATCGCCCGCTCCAAATTTTCTAGAAAATTTGAGTGGTATGCATCAAGGTCGCGCAAGCGGCCTTTTTTGCGTTTTGGACCCTGGCGATTCTGAAATGCGAGAAGCCTGAAGCTTTGTTTCACCTACACGACTGAGCAGAAAAAAGCTGTGGCACCACAAGGGGTGCCACAGGAAAAACGATGTTTTCAGCTAAGGGTTTACGAAACCTGTTCGCGATCTTTAGCGGCTTTTTGCACCAGTTTGATCCAGTCATGCCGGCTTTCAACAAGTTCCACCACGCGCTGCTTATGGGCATCCTGTTCAGTCACGCTGCTGGTCATGGAGGTACGATGTACCCGGTATTCGGCCAGAATTTCCGGAACATGCGTGCCCTGTAAGCCAAGTTCCGCACAAGAACACCACAGGTCATAATCCTCCCAGCCCATGGCGGAGCGGCTGACATAATAGCCTCCTGCAGCAGCCCAGGCCCATTTTGCAACAAGCGCCATGGCATCAATATAGTTGCCGGCGACTAACTGCATGGGGTGATAGGGTTTGTCGCCCAACACCTTATGGCGGGTTGGCTCCCCAAACTGTTCCAGAATGGGGTAGGCGTAGGCTGTCATCTCGTTTGTTGCGGACAGCAGAGATGCGCAGGCGTCCGGCAACAGGCGGTTATCGGCGTCCAGCGGCAGGAAGAAGGGAGTTTCCGCATGTGTCACGCCACAGTTGCGTGCGCCACCGAGTCCGGCATTCACTGTTGTTTTCAGCAGAATGAGACGGTTAAAGCGGCCGCTATGCTGCGTCATCCAGGCGGTAATCAGAGCAATCGAGTCGTCTGAGGAGCCGTCATCTACCACGACCAGATCCAGCGCATCTATGGTCTGTGCCCGAACGGAGTCCAGTGCCTCCAGAATGAAGGTTTCATAATTATAAGAGGTGATGATTACGGTAACAGCCGCTTCGTCCATTCTATCCTGATGGAACAGGACCTCATGCGGAGGGACATCCGGCAGACCTTTGCCGCGATAAGCGCCGCGGGCGATCTGAATTTCGGAGGCGCGGGCTGCGGCCTGCTTGCCGCCGAGTCCCTCAAGAATGCTGTCAAATACCAGCGCCTGACGTTGCGGGCCAAAATACCAGAGAGACCCATGATAGGCCGCGTCCGCCATGCGGCGACGCAAGTCCGGGTTCTCCACAAGAGTGCGCAGGGCGGTTTCCCACTCTTCCGGTGTATCCGCCAGAAAGCCGCTGACACCTTCCACAATGCACTGACGGAACGGTGTGGTGGGGGACACAATGGAGGGAACACCCGCCAGAGCGGCCTCAAAAAATTTCAGTTCACTTTTGGCGTTACAGAAGAGCGATCCGGTTTCCAGCGGCGCGATGGAAATATCAAACCGGGCCGTCTCTTCCGGCAGGTCGGGCAGGGGAACCATATCCCGCCATTCAATCTGGTCCGCTACGGGGGCCAGCTCCGGGAACTCATTCATGAGCAGGACGGGGCGGTGATTGCCCGGCTCCCGGAACAGAACGAGGCGGAGGTCGGCGCGCTCCAGCATCAGCTTCGCCAGAATTCCGGCAACGCGGGCAAAATCACGCTGATGCGTGCGCGAGCCTGTGGCGTAACCAATACGGACAAGACCATCTGACCCAACCCAATGCTTTTTACGCATGGCCATCCGGCTGCGGCGCAGAGAGTCTGCATCAAAGGTATTGGGTACAGTATAGGTCAGGGGTTTGTTGATGCGCATGAGTCCTGCAAGGGTATCGGTGGGGGCTATGCACAGATCAGAGCGCATCATAGTGCGACGCATTTCTGTGAAAACAGTCTCAATACGCTGCTCGGTTGCACCAATACTGCGGATGCCATCAATAATATCAAACCGTGCCAGATGCGGCAGGAACGTGATGTCATCGGTATCAAAAATGATATCAGCCCCGTTTTCCCGCGCCAGTTGCAGCAGAATATCGACATGGCCGCTGAACTCCACGCGCCAGAGAATGACGGTATCCGCCCAGCTCAGATCATCCGGAGTGACATCTGCACAGGGTTTCCAGAGGGCCTCATGCCCAGCCCGCACACAGGCGGCCGCATTCCGAATGCAACGATACTGCACGCCGGGGGACTCCGGCTCACCGGCTACAAACAGTACTTTGCGGCGTGGACTGCGCAGTGTGGCAGGCGGAGATAAGAGCGTGTTGTCAGCCTGTGTTTGTGGGAGAGATTTACCCAAGTCCACTATCAGAGCGTTGGCCAAAGCTGGTGGTTCGGGCTGGTCCGGCACCACAGGAGCGGGGATAACAATGTCTGGCTCTTTGATTACGGGTGGGGTCGGGAGGTCCGGCACAAAAGGAGCCATGGACCCACGGACCATCGTACGGGCCAGAGAACGGAGGAAGCCAGCAGGAGTGGAAAGGAAATTACGCAGGGCATTCAGCCCTTCTGCACGGCTCATGACATCCTGTGAGAATGCCGCCCAGGATTCTGCGTTCTGATGAAGATGAGACAGCACCTGAGACAGGGACTCCCCGAGAGTTCTGTTAGCCTCGGTGAGCCTGAGAGCATGTTTGTGCCAGAAGGTGCCATACGCATGTAAAGTGCTGTTTTCAGCTATCAAACGGTTTTTTTTAGCAGTCAGATTAGTATTGATAGAAGTCTTTTCTTGTTTTGTATTTAGAAACAAGATCCGCTCTTGGCGCAGCTCTTCTTGAAGGCGGTGTGTTTTTTCAGTCTGCGCTGCCAGTAAAGCTTTGTTTTCCCAGAACTGTCCTGCCTGACTAAACCGTTCCCGAAAAAGTGTTTTTTTCAGTAAATCCTCTTCTGAGTTATTAGGGCTTTTTGTTAAAATAAAATCGACATCAGTGTTTTGCGTAGGGGCTTTTGCGAGCACTCCCAGGCCGCCCGTATGGAAAAAACTGAAAGTTAGGAATGTTTTTTCAAACTCTCCCCATATCGGGTGCCCTGCGGGAGAAGCTGTATTTTCAAATAGAACCAGACTGCCTGCGGGAAGCTTGTCCAGTTCAGATTTTAAGTGTTCGGGCGTATGCCATAAGGGGGACGCATAATAGTAAAGCGTGGAGTCGGCGCTCTTTTCCAATAAAAAAAGCCGCGTTTCGACAAGCCGGGTCGGAAGAATCTGGTTGTGAATCGTTTGTTTCAAAGTGTCCCTTACGGAACGACTCGCTCCGATAAGAACCAGAGTTTTCGGAGACAGCACACAAAGCAGCCAGATGATAAAAGGCAGATGCCCGCAGCCTGCAGTGTCTCCATCCGCCAGCACAATCTGTGTAAAAAATGGCTCAGACTCTGCTGAGCACAGAGACATGACAGAGGAGACGGGCTTGCGGAGCGGTGATCTTGATAAAGATGCAGGCATGGGGAAGAAAAATGTCCTGATTTCAAAGCAAGAGACTATTTTGCCGGGAACGGTCTATTTGACAATCTGAAAGCTCATTTTTCTCAATTTAGTACTAATTAGGATAGCATTAAGTTAAATATCATGCATTGGGTACCTGATCTTAAGTGTCTCTTTTTAGAAGCACTTGCAAAAAAAAGCGTTGAACATTGAGAATACTCAGAAGATGCTTGCATATTCGTATGGGCTTCGCCTAAAACGAAGCCTGACGTTGTTGTGCCGCTGTATGGGTGTGACCCGATCGTGCCTAATAAAGCGGGCTTAGAAAAGGACGGATAAATATGGCGATTATCACCGTTGCGGGTGCGTCAGGAGGGACCGTACAGGTCACTGTTGATGGTGCTCTGAACACTGCGTTCGTAGGCCGGACACAGGGTCTTGCGGACCAGCTTTCTGACCAGTTGAATAATCAGGGTATCCTTGATGCCCGTTATTTGAACTCTGGCTTAAACAGCAAAGCCACTGGTTCCAGCAACCAGTCCGGTTATGGCGTTGTTACTGCAGCTGGCTCCTATCAGGTCTCCGGCGATTTCCGCTGGCTGACGGTTGGGTCCAACTCTGCCACGACCGCTCCGAGCACCGCTCTGGATGCATGGGTCAATATCGATGCCAGCAAAGTGACGACAGATTATCTGAGCGTCGTCGCAGGCACCACGCAGGGCGTATCTTTCCGCGCTGGTTCTCAGAGCGGTCTGTTCGTCGGTGGTTCCGGTGATAACCTGTTCCAGGGGAACTATCTGGATCAGGCTCCGGGCGCATGGGACATCCGCACAGGTGACGGCAACGACACCATCAACGGCGGCAATGGTAACGACACCATTTATGCTGGTGCCGGTAACAACACCATCACTCTGGGCACGGGCGTGAACTATGTTCACTCTGACGGTCAGGATACGATCACTGCAACAGATGGTGTGCAGAGCATCACGCTGAACGGTGGTAACTCCTTCGTTAACGTGGGCGAAAACTCCCTGGTGGTTGACGCTGCCGGTAACGAACAGATCACGGTTGGTGGTGCAAGCACCGTAACCGGTGGGTCTAACGACTACATCAACATGGCTGGTGCAACCGGCACTGTTGAAGGTGGTCAGCTGAACACCATTTCCGCAGCGCACGGTGACCTCTACACCACGCACACGGATTCAGCACTGATCAACGTAAGCGGCGCGCTGACCTTCGTTGGTGGCACGGGTGACACGACCATTACGGCCGGTCAGGCAACCATCTTTGGTTCCAACAACCTGAACGCCCACTTTGACGGTACGTCTGCCGACTCTCTGTTCGTGGCGAACGACGGTAACGAAACGCTGGACGGTGCATCTTCTGCATTCGGTATCCATGCTTTCGGTAACGTTGTCGGCACGACGGGCACACAGACGTTCATCGGTGGTTCTGCTTCCGATACGCTGGTTGCTGGTGTTGGTAACGCCACCCTGACGGGTGGTTCTGGTGCAGCAAACGTGTTCGGCTTCCGCGACGGGATTGCTGGCGCTGACTACACCATCACCGACTTCGGTAGCGCTGCTGGCAACTCTGTGCTGCTGGTTGACTACGACTACACGGCGTCTCAGTTCCAGCAGGATGTGCTGGACAAAGCAGCCCATAACGGCAGCAACACGACGATCACGCTGGCTGATAACAGCAAGATCACCTTTGTTGATGTGTCTGACCTGACGACGAACCAGTTCGGCGGTCTGAAGTAAAATTCAGCTAAAGACGGTTTGAACGTTAAGGAAACCGGGCCGAAAGGCCCGGTTTTCTTTTGGGAAAAATCTTTGTAAAATTTTTCAATTCTTTGTCTTTCTGAAAGAGTGCTGCCTGTGAGTGATTTGACTGACGATTCAGAAAAAATCAGACAGGTTCTGACACAGGCAGAGGCATTGTCCGCCAGCTATCGCGCCAGTGCCCGTATTCAGGGGATGCGCGTTGATGGCCTGACTCATGAAGCAGCCAGTCTGCGCCACATGCTGGATACCCAGCGCCGTACACTGTCTTGGCGGGTTACGGCCCCTTTGCGTGTTGTCCGGCATTTGATGAAGGGGCAACTGCCAACAGGGCAAAAAATTCCTGCTCTCTGTCAGCGTGTCAAAGATATCTATCAGGATGAAGGGCTGCACGGCGTCACGCAGCGTATTCAGACGCGCCTGCCGGATACCGGGATAGGGCGGGCAATGGCCCGGTATACGCCCAACCGTCAGAAACCTTCGTCTCCTCCCGCTTCCGCAGAGCAAACGCAGCAGGATCAAAGCGTACAACCACCGTCCATGACTGCGACGGAGCGACAAAAAGCGCTTGAGAGCGTGTATGCAAAACCGCTTGGCTCCGAGGCGTTGAGTCAGCTTACCCCGCATATTCTGATTATTGCAGAACTCTCTTTGCGGCAGTGCGCGAAGTATCGCGTCTGGCAGAAAGAGGAACAGCTGCGGTCTTTAGGCTGGACCGTAGACGTGGTGGACTGGCGTGATACGGAGCAGGCACTGGCGGCTCTGCAAGTTTGCACTGAGGTGATTTTCTATCGGGTTCCAGCCTTTGAATCCGTTGAAATTCTTCTTCATGAGACCCGAAGGCTCGGCCTGTCCCCCTGGTGGGAAGTGGATGACCTGATTTTCTCCGCTGAGCTGTATCAGGAGAATGGCAACCTTCAGACGCTGGATACAGCTGAGCAGAAGCAATTGCTTTTTGGTGTCCGGTTGTTCAGGAAGTGCCTGTTGTCCTGCGATCGCGCCATTGCATCCACCCGTGTGCTGGCGCAGGCCATGCTGGATGCTGGCATTGCTTCGGCTGTGGTGATTGAGAACGCGCTGGACCAGCAAACGATAGAGATTGCGCAAAATCTGGCAGAACGCGGTGTGCCTGCTCATGATACCACGCAGGAAATCCGGATTGTCTATGGGTCTGGCACTAAAACGCATGATGCGGATTTTCGGATGGCGGCTAATGGTATTCTTGCCGCTATGCAGGCAGACTCACGCTTAACCCTGCATATTATTGGTGATCTGACGCTTCCTGACAGTTTTCTGGCTGTAAAGAATCGGGTTCAGACCCTTGCCGGGCGTGATTATGCGGCGTATCTGGCGCTTCTGGCGCAAGCCGATATTACAATAGCGCCGCTTGAACCCACCATTTTCAATGATGCTAAAAGTAATATCAAATTTCTTGAAGCCGCTATTCTGAAAATCCCCTCTGTCTGCTCTCCGCGAGATGCGTTTATGCAGGTCATGCGGGATGGTGAAAATGGGCTTCTGGCTGAGCAGGATGAGCAGTGGCGGGATGCCATTCTTCGTCTGGCGGCAGATACTGCGTTAAGAGCGCAGCTTGGTCAGCGGGCTTATGAGGATGTGCTGGCCCGATACAGCCCCGACCAGATTGCGCACCAGCAGGTGTTGCCGGTCTTTAGGCGGCCTGTTGATGAACGCTCAAAAACAAACCTGCGCGTACTATGCGCCAACGTGTATTTCAGCCCGCGTTCCTTCGGGGGGGCAACGTTTGTGGCAGAGGAAATGGTGCGCAGGTTGCAGCGTCTGCCCGATGTGGAGGTTGCAGTGATGACCTCCCGCCCGGATCTTAAGGATCGGGGCAACGCGCCTCTTCGTTACAGTGTTGAGGGTTGCCCGGTTCTGGGTGTGCGTGTTCCGCCTGACCATGACCGGGTTGGTGGGCTGGATAATGCGACGGCAACCAGCCACTTCCGGAAATGGCTTGCCGCCATGAAACCGGATGTTGTGCACTTTCATGCAACCCAAGGGTTGGGGCTGGGTTTGTTGAGAGCCTGTATTGAAGCCGGTGTGCCTTATGTCGTGACAGTGCATGACGCGTGGTGGCTGTGTGACCGTCAGTTTATGGTGAAAGCCGACGGACACTATTGTTTTCAGGAGAAAATCAATCTGCGTGTGTGTCAGATGTGTGTGCCGGATGCGCGGCATCTGTCAGAGCGCGCGGTGATGATGCGCGCTGCGATGGAAGGGGCTGCGTTACTGCTTTCCCCCAGCGAGACGCACAGGCAGTTGTTTATTGCTAATGGCGTTCCCCCGGACCGCATTTTGGTGAATAGAAACGGGTTTGTCTGGCCCACACACGCCCGCACTCCGCGTAAACCCGGTAGCCCGCTGCGCTTTGGCTATGTTGGTGGCACAGAAGAAATCAAGGGTTACTCTCTGGTGCGGAGGGCCTTTCAGGCTCTGTCGGATGGTAACTGGGAGCTTCGGGTTGTTGATAACAAGATTAATCTCGGTATTCGTTCTGTTTATACAGAATCCTGGAAAGTAAAGGGCACTGTCACAACGGTTCCGGCATACATCCCTGAGACTATGGATGCGTTTTTTGATGGGATTGATGTGCTCCTCTTCCCGTCTCAGTGGAAAGAAAGCTACGGTTTGACTGTGCGCGAAGCGCTGGCGCGGGATGTGTGGGTGATCTCTACGGCTCCGGGCGGGCAGTCGGAAGATATTGTTGATGGCGTGAATGGCACGCTGATTGCCATAGATGGGCGACCGGACAGCTTACAGAAAGCCGTTGAGGCGCTGTTGGAAAATCCTGAGAGACTGACAGGCTACGTCAACCCGCTCAAACAGAACCTCGCCACTTTTGAAGAGCAGACGGCGGAGCTGGATGGCGTTTTGCGCGACGTAGTCGCCACAAAAACCGCTAACGCGCAGCGCCTCGCCGACGATCTTTCTGCCATTTCAGCCGATCCAGCTGGTTGATAAAGCCGTAAAGCGTCCGCCCTTTCCATGTGGGATGGATGGTGAGAGGGCGTGGTGGGTTCTGGCTCAGATAGGTATCAATCCATTGCGGGTTGAAACCGCTTTCTGCCGGGATCAGGGCGCGCCAGTCTGCAAGGTGCGGCACGCGGAACGGATTATCCCGTAAGACTTCCTGCTTGAGAAACGGCACAGTGCCGCTTTGCACCATATCCCGCCAGTGCGTGTGCATGGGGTTGGCCGGGAAAAAGCGAGCCATGGGGGCGTTCAGGTCACTCCACGCGGCATGGAGTGGAATGTTCGCAGCTTTCAGGGCGACGGACAGGCCGAGTTCACCGTGCCAGATGATTTCATCCCGCGACATCTCTTTAAAAGGGAGGTGGAGAACGCGCTGCACGGGGGCCGATTGGAATGCGGCTTGCGACAGTCCAATAAACCAGGATTGCAGATGTGGGGTTACGGCGCGTGAGGCAACCAGCCCCCACGCAGGGCGTTGGTTTGCGGCAAGCTTTTCTAAAAGAAGGGGCAGGGGTGTGAGCGGGCCAAAGACGCTGTCATTGGCAAAAAGAATGTAAGGGGCGTCCTTAGCAAGCTCTTTTTCCAGAAGAAATTGCCAGGCACCAAAGTCTAGTCCGCCATTTGGCCTCTTCCAGGCATGAATCCCGTGTGCAGCGCAGAAATTATTTGTGCTTTCATGAATAGTTTCTGTTCCGGAGAGAACAATGTGCAGAGTAATACCGCAGTTTAAGAGGTTTTTTAGGTAAAAGCGGGTGTGAAGAGGGAGGTTCCCATCAGGGACATAACAGGCAAACAGGCAGACTGTCCCTGCCGGCAAAGGGGCGGATGATGCCCTTTCAACCTGTTTTTTGGTGATGCCTGCGGGAAAAATCGAAACTGATTGCATTTTTAATTTGGTTTTTTCGGTGAAATATGACTATCAAGCCGCGAGTGTTGCTGGTTATAGTAGCCGAAGAATTGTTACTCACATAGTTCTGTCTGAAGGGGAGTTAAAGTCTCAATGAGCAAGGCCTTTATTGCTGCGGTGATCCAGGATTCGATCAACTGCACCGGCGTTGCCGCCAATCAGGCTGCCAACGACCTTCTGGATGCGATTGTAGAAGAATTGAAGCGGGAAGGTGGGTTTACCCTTCCGTCATTCGGAACATTTACAGTGCGCAAGACAAAGGCGCGTAAAGCCCTGAATCCGCGGACGGGTGAGCCTGTAAAAGTGAAGGCCGGTAAAACGGTGCGCTTTAAGGCCAGCCCCAATCTGAAAAAAGCGGTCTGAGTATTTTTTACTCAGCCTGATGCTTTTGAAAACAGTTCTAAGGCTCCCTTAGAACTGTTTTTTTTGGCTTTTTTTCAAGGGAAAAGGCTGCTCTTTTCCTGCTCATTAATCGGGTTTGATATCGCCCAGACGGTCAAGGTTCCGCAGGCCGGGGAAAAGCCCCATCCACAGAGCGGTAATGACCAAGGTGCCAATGCCGCCCACTACCACGGCGGGAACAGCCCCAATGGCGCTGGCCAGCATGCCACTTTCAAATTCCCCCAGCTGATTTGATGAGCCAATAAACAGCATGTTCACGGCAGAGACGCGCCCGCGCATCTCATCCGGCGTGCCAAGCTGGACCAAAGCACTCCGCACCATCACGCTGATAACGTCTGCCCCGCCAAGCACGGCTAGGGCTGCAATGGAAACCGGAATGGAGCGGGAGAAGCCAAAAACAATGGTGGCAATCCCGAAGATCATGACCGAGACAAACATCCACCGCCCCGCATGGCGGCCCAGCGGGTAACGGGCCAGAATGGTGGCCACCAGCAACGCGCCAATAGCAGGGGCCGCCCGCAGCAATCCGAGCCCCCACGGGCCTGCATGCAGGATATCCGTGGCAAAGAGCGGCAGCATGGCAGTGGCGCCGCCCAGCAGCACGGCAAACAGATCCAGCGAGAGCGCACCCAGCATAGTTGGCCTGCGGCGCAGGAAGGAAATGCCACCGAACACAGCCGCGAGTGTTGCGGGTTGCCGGGCACGGGCCGGGAAACGAAATTTCATGCTGGCGGTGGCCAGAGCCGCAATGGCAAAGCCTGCGGCACACAGCGCGTAACACACGCCAGCCCCTAGCCCATAAAGCAACCCACCCAGAGAGGGGCCTGCAATGGAGGCCACCTGAAACAGAGAGGAGGACAGCGCCGCCGCGCGCGGGAACAGGGACGCTGGCACAAGGGAGGGGAGAAAGGTCTGCTGAGCAGGCATTTCAAAAGCCCGGCAGATGCCAAACAGGGCCACCAGACCATAAATCATGCCGGGTGCAAGAAAATGCGCAAAGGACGCCAGCGCCATGAAGGCAGCGGCAAAGGCTTCGATGGCCTGACAGGTGATGACAATTCGCCGCCGGTCGTGCTGGTCCGCTGCGTGCCCTGCGGGGAAAATAAAGGCCACCATTGGCAGAAACTGCGCAAGCCCCACAAAGCCGAGTGCCGCAGCACTATGCGTAAGGGCATAAACCTGCCACCCGACAGCCACAGCCTGAACCTGAGAGGAAAACGCCCCAAGTGTGCGGGACGTAAGGGCCGCACCAAGACCGGGCTGGGACAAAAGAGGCGTGGCGGCTGCCGGATGATCTTCCATGAAACGAGTCATAACAGGCAGCACAGGCAAAGGCCTATCCCTGTGGGGACCGGTTTCTTTTAAATAATACGAGAGCTTTTAATGCTGTGATGGCTGGGGCGGGAGGATTCGAACCTCCGCATGGCGGAATCAAAATCCGCTGCCTTACCGCTTGGCTACGCCCCAAAAGTGCGGTTGGCTCTTATTAAGGCCAACCAGTAGGATTCGTAAAGAGTGAGAACGCGCTGTTTTGCGTCTCAGAGAGAATTTTCAGGCGTGTGGGGAGCGGACGGGGCATCCGGTTCTTCAAAATCCAGATCAGGCAGGCCGCCGTCGCTCAGTTCACTTTCCGCAGGAAACAGGCGGAAACCAGCGGCTTTGTTCAGAGCCTGATCGAGAGCAGCCATGGTGCTGCCCATGTCTTCGCTGTCGTCTTTTTCCCAGGCGCGCAGTGTGTGCGTCCAGATGGCGACCACCATATTGATGCGCACCAGTCCGCCCAGCCCGGCGACGTTGATTCCGGCGGCATCGGCCATCCAGCGCATACTTTCCAGAGTGGCACCACCCAGCAGCAGGGCAAGCGGCGGGTCCATCGGGAGGGCGCGCATCACGGCGCGAATCCCGCCCCGATACTGCTGAAAGACATCCAGACGGCGCATCAGCAGATCGAACAGGCGCTCACGCGAGGAACCAAAGGTGGTGTTATCGGCCAGAGCGGACTCGTCTGCCATACGGCCCAGCCGGAGCAGGAGGGAAGCGCGGCAGGGGAAGCGTTCGCGTGTCTGCGGGAAAGCAAGCCCCGCAGTCCGGGCGGAATCCAGCAGAGAGACAGACGCCCAGCCCCCGTGCTCTGCCTGTGTCATGGCAGCACTCAGAAGGGCGGCGTCAAAGTCATCATGGTCCATAAGAAGAAGCCTGTTCGTAGGAAATAGAGAGTAAGGCGGACTGTCTGGCCGCGTAAATCAGGTCGAAAGTTCTTTGGCCCGTCTCGCGGCTGCGGCCACGGCACGGGGCACGATGGCGGGCCATGCGTCTGGCGCCATGAAGACTTTCAGGGCTTCCGCCGTGGTGCCACCGGGGCTGGTCACGCGGCGGCGCAGCTCTTCGGCGTCCGCCGGAGACTGGTTGAGCAACGCGCCGGCGCCATAAATGGTCTTGCGTGCCAGTGTGCGGGCGGTTTCAGCCGGGAGGCCCTGTTCCACACCGGCTTTTTCCAGCAGTTCGGCTAGCAGGAAAATGTAGGCCGGTCCGCTGCCGGAAATGGCGGTGACGGAATCAATCAGTTCTTCGCGTTCAACCCAAACCGTATCGCCTACAGCCTGCAGCAGGGCATCACACTGCGCTTTCTGTGTATCGGTTGCGTGAGGAGGAGCATACAGACCGCTCATGCCTGCCCCGATGGCACAGGGCGTGTTGGGCATGGCCCGGATCATTACCGGCTGTGCCTGCGGGTTGCCCTGTTTGTAGCGTTCCGTCAGGCTTTCCACGGTGCGGCCCGCCATGACAGACAGCAGCGTAGCATTAGGGAAGCGTTGCGCCAGAGTTTCCAGCGCCGGGTCTGCCTTCTGGGGCTTAATGGCCAGAATAATGACATCCGGCTGAAAATCCGCCGGGACATCCTCCAGCGTAGCAGCCAGTTTATGGGGGGCGGGCAGCGTGCGGTCATGCCGGTCCAGCACGACGGAGGGTTTCAGGCCGTGGGCCAGCCAGCCTTCCAGCATGGAGCCACCCATCTGGCCACAGCCAACCAGCAGGACGGAGGGCAGGGGTGATGTATGAGTCGTCATTATGCTTCTCCCTGACAGTCCAGCATGGCAACGGCCAGAGCATCAGCCGGGCTTTGCCCGCCCCACAGGAAAAACTGAAAGGCCGGGTAGAAGCGTTCACACTCTGTCAGAGCGATGTCGATCATGTCTTCAAACACTTCGACAGAGATACTGGTACCACGCAGCAGCAGGGCATGCCGGAAGAGCAGAACACCGTCTTCCTGATCGAGACTGAAATGGCCAATCCACATCCGCTCATTGGCCATGCCGATCAGTTCATACAGCGTACGCTGCTGGGGCTGAGGAGCCTTGAGGTCAAAGGCGCAGGTAAAATGCATGGCCCCCAGTTCTGCCGACCAGGAGAAGAACATGCCGTAATCGCACCACTTGCCGGGGGCTTCCACGGCCATTTCGGTGGCGTTGCAGCGTTCAAAATTCCAGCCGTGTCCACAAATGACCTGTTCCATCAGATCCAGCGGATTAACGGGAGGAGAGGGGGTGTTTGTGCTTAACGCGGGCATGGCTCACTCTCGGCTGCAGGGTGATGCGGAAAAACGCTGCGCTCAGGGGGTGTGATGCGTGTGGCTGCCGTGGCTTTTCTGCTCCAGTGCGTCCACACGGGCTTCCAGTGCGGCCAGACGGCGTTCAGCTTCTTCCTGCCCGATGCGGGCACGGGCGGCGAGTTCACGCACCACTTCAAATTCTTCACGCCGGACAACCTGCAGGCTGGTCAGCACTTCATCCACGCGGCTGCGCACAATGGCGTTCAGCTCTTCTTTTGCGCCGGTCAGGGCGGACAGAGCACCGCCGGCTACACCAGCAAGATCATCAAAAAAACGCGGTTTGTCAGACATTGCTGGTTCTCCACTTAAACAGTTAAATCTTCTCCCTTAGGCTTATAGTCAGTCTGCGGGCATGAGGCTATCGCTTCTTTGGAAATGTCTGGACAGCGTTTGTCTGGCAGGTGCGCAGCCCACTCCCCGCCCTGTTGTCCATTGACCCTGCCTCAGTGCGTTCCCATTATCAGAATAAGATATTGAAACCATTATCAGGCCGGTCCGACCAGGAAGCGGTCTGCACAGTATGAGTGGAGAGACAGCTTTATGGACAACATGACGGCGGAGGCATTTCTCAAACCCCGCCTTGCAGCACTTGTGAGTGAGGCAGATAAAGCAGGATACAGTCAGGATGTGACGCTGGCCCTGCTGATCAGCCTGCTGGACACAATGAATTTTGGCACTGACCCCAATCCTCCTTCAGCGCAGGGAGGTGTGGCATGAGTGTGCGTGATCCTTATGAGGTTCTGGGGGTTTCCAAAACCGCCAGTCAGGATGACATCCGCAAGGCCTATCGTAACCTTGCCAAGAAATACCATCCTGACCTGAACCCCGGTGACAAAGTTGCCGAAGAACAGTTCAAGGCCATTGGGCAGGCGAATGATCTGCTGTCCGATACGGAAAAGCGGGCGCGGTTTGACCGGGGCGAAATTGATGCCTCCGGGCAGGAACGTCATCCCGGATTTGGCGGCGGCGGTGGCTACGGGGATTACGGGGCAGGCCCGGGCGGCTTCCGTTATGCCGGAGGGCAGGGCCACGCCTTTAGTGAGGAAGATCTGGGGGACCTGTTCAGCGGCATGTTCACAGGCCGTGGCCGGCGTTCTGCCGGACCGCGCAAAGGGGCTGACCGGTCTTATTCACTGAAGGTCAGTTTTCTGGACTCGGTCACGGGTGGAAAATCCCGCATCACGCTGCCGGAAGGGGCAACGCTGGATGTGCGTATTCCGCCGGGGATTGAAGATGGTCAGACCCTGCGTCTGCGTGGCAAAGGTGGCCCCGGTGTGCAGGGCGGCCCGGATGGGGATGCGCTGATTACCGTGAATGTTCAGCCAGACTCCACCTATACGCGTGATGGGTTTGACCTGACCGAAACCCTGCCGGTGGACCTGAAAACAGCCGTAATGGGAGGCCCCATTACGGTCCCGACCCCGACGGGCCCTGTTAAGATGAACGTGCCGCCGCAGTCTGATAGTGGCACCAAGTTGCGGTTGCGGGGGAAAGGCGTGCAGGCGCATGGCTCGCGTGAAGCCGGGAATCTTTACGTGACGCTGCAAATCAAGATCGGGAAGCCAGATGCCGCGCTGGAAGACTTCCTGAAAAACTGGACGCCTGAGAGCGCGTCTTAAAGCGCAGTGGCTACCTGTGCCTGACCCGCATGTGAGCGGACAGGCACAGGAGCGCGCCCTGTTTGGGGGCGCTGTTTTTTTTAGTTATTCCGATACAGCGGCAGGTCCAGCTTATGGGTGCCTTCGCCTGTAATCTGAAGCTGGGCGCTATTTTCTGAAACAAGTTTGAACGTCACGGTCAGATCATCCTGCTTCCCGGTCCATGCTGTGCCGGACGCGCGGGAGAGGCTGAAGTGATCTTGCCCGACAATTTTCTTCAGGGATTCCGGCAGCGTGACGAGCAGGCGCTCCGCGGGACCGGCAGCCTTGTTCGCGGCAACCGTAATCGGGTCCATCGCCATAATGGCCCACTGCCCCACAAAAACAGAAGTCTCGTAATGCGCCTGTGTGGTTGGGGCCTGCACGGAGGGCTTTGCGGCCTGTGCGGGGAGCGGCAGGGCAAAGGCCAGACCGAGCGGGATGAGGGCAGAGGCAAAAAGCGGCTTCATGGCGGGCACTCCTGAAAACAGATCTTTTCATGTGCCTGTCTGCAGGCTTTCCGTCCACCCCGCGCGGGGAATGTGATCGGGTTTATTTGAGAGCCAGACTTGACGAAGAGCGCCTTGAGACCCAGATAAGTAGGGGTTACAAATCTGCATTGCAAAAACGGAAGGGGTTTCGCCATGTCAGGAACAGATTCATCACATGATGCGTCCGTGATCTCACAGACGCATACCCCCGATACAGGCCTGCAGCCAGAGCAGGATGTTGTGGGACCGGAAGCTCATGCCGTGATGGCAGACCCCGTTCTGCCCGTCACACCGGCTCCTGTACCGTCTGCCCCTCCGTCGCCGGAAGGGGTTGCCGTCAAGGAAGTCTTCCAGATGGTTGGGGCGATGGTGTTCGTGTTCTGCTTTGCAGCCCTTGGCTTTAACGCCATGTATCACGCGGGTTATTAAAGGTAGGCTAAGCGTCAGGGCAGAAAGTGTGAGCTTTATGGGCCTGCCAGATAGATTTTCC
>NZ_LHZC01000038.1 GCF_001580615.1 Acetobacter malorum | reverse complement strand
GTCTGCGTCAGATCATTGGTGCCGAAGGAGAAGAAGTCAGCGCTTTCCGCAATCTTGTCCGCCGTGATGGCTGCACGCGGCAGTTCGATCATGGCGCCAAAGCGATCGGTGCGCTGCTGCCGTTCCAGCGGGATGACTTTGCCGCTCTGTTCCGCATCATGGCGGGGCTGCCGGTCACCATCCGTCTGCTGGACCCGCCGCTGCATGAGTTCCTGCCGCATGGGGAAGCCGAACTGAAAGACGTGGCGAAAGCTCTTGGGCAGGATGTGGAAGCTCTGCGCGCGCGTCGCTCAGCGCTTTCCGAATCCAACCCGATGCTGGGGCATCGTGGCTGCCGTCTGGGTATCAGCTACCCGGAAATCTACGCCATGCAGGTGCGGGCTATTACGGAAGCCGCTCTGGCCGTCTCCAAGGAAACGGGCAAGGCGGTGATCCCGGAAATCATGATCCCGCTGGTCGGCACCAAAGCCGAGCTGGATCTGGTCCGCAAAGCCAGTGAAGCCGTGATTGCGTCCGTTCTGAAAGAGCAGAATGCAACGCTCGACTATCGCATTGGCACCATGATCGAACTGCCGCGTGCAGCCATCACGGCGGACAAGATTGCGGAAAGCGCTGACTTCTTCTCCTTCGGCACCAATGATCTGACGCAGACCACACTCGGCCTTTCCCGTGATGATGCCGGGTCCTTCCTGCCTGAATATGTGGAAAAAGGGCTGCTCCCGCAGGACCCCTTCATCTCCATTGATCAGGAAGGCGTTGGCGCTCTGGTGCGTATGGGCGTTGAAAAAGGCCGGGCCACCAAGCCGGATATCAAGCTGGGCATCTGTGGGGAACATGGTGGTGACCCGCTCTCCATCTCGTTCTTTGAATCCGTTGGTCTGGACTACGTCTCCTGCTCACCCTTCCGAGTACCCGTCGCGCGGCTGGCGAGCGCACAGGCCGCTCTGGCTGCGCGTAAAGCTGTCAAAGCCTGAACAACAAAAGCGTGGCCGCCCTCCTTCACAGGGGGGGGCGGCCACGGCCTTGTGTGACCAGACATGCAGCAAAATACCATAACCCTTCATCTTGTTTCTGAAGCCACTGGCCAGACGCTGGATGCTGTCGCAAGGGCCTGTATTGCCCAGTTTCCCAACACCGATGTCCGGCTACGCCACTGGAACCTGATCCGCTCACGCCTCCAGCTCCGTCGCGTTCTGCGCCATATCGCGCTGGACCGTGGGCCAGTCATGTCCTCCCTGACAGACCCGGCCTTGCAGGCCGATATGGAAGCCGGTTGCGCCAGCCTTCAGGTACGTCTGCTGGACGTTCTGGATAATGCCGTGACGTTCCTCACCGAGGAAACAGGCGAGACCGCCACCCGCCATCCCGGCGGCCAGTATATTATGGACGAGAACTATTATCAGCGGATTGAGGCCATGCATTATGTGCTGGCCCATGATGACGGTCAGGAAACGGATGACCTGAATGATGCTGATCTGGTGCTGGTTGGGGTCTCACGCGTTTCCAAAACGCCAACCTGTTTCTATCTGGCCAATCGCGGCATCAAGGCCGCCAATATTCCACTGGTGATGGGCATTGAGCCACCAGCTGACCTTTTCAAGCTGAAATGCCCCGTCATTGGGCTAACGATTGACCCGGAAACGCTGATTGAAATCCGCCGGACCCGTCTTTCCCAGATGATGCCGAACAGCCGCCACATCGAGCCCTCAGCGGACTATGCGTATATTGATCTTGAAAAAGTGCAGGAAGAACTGCGCTGGGCCCGCCGCCTGTGCCGCCACCATAACTGGCCGGTTATTGACGTGACCCGACGCTCCATTGAGGAAACGTCAGCCTCCATTCTGGATCTGACTACGCCTCAGTAAGCAGTTCAGTCTGCCAGTTCGGACGCTTCCAGTCGCTGCACGCGAATGGCCTGCCCCTGTGCATTGTAATAAATAATGCTGCTCCCCCGGCGTTCGGCATAACCATCGGGCCTGCCGTCCTGCGTCCAGAACAGCAGGCGGTTGGCGTCAGGCTGCTCCTGCACCTTGTCCCCTGCCGGGCGGAAACGGAACTTGCTAAAATCTTTATGAGCACGCGGCAGCGGAGGCTTGGCTGCCAGATGGTGCATGTCCGGGCCTTTATGGCCTTCTTCCTCACCGTCATCATCATCCGCCAGAGCGGGAGAGACTGTCAGCACTGGCAAAGCGACAGTCCACAGACCAGCAAACAGAACACACCCTTTACGGAACCACTGTGCCATAGCGCGTTGACCTCCCGCGTCGCAAACTGCCTCAAGACTGCCGATCTTTGCCCGGTTTTTACCCGATAGGCAATGCAGGAGCGCCATAGCACGCCCCCGCCACACACAACCGCCCGGAGGCTGTTCTGCTGGTTAGTCGCTCGCTTTAGCGGCCAGCTTGAGGAAAATGGCTTCAAACTCAGGGTCTGCAAAGCGCCCGACTTCCCGGAACGCAATCGCCTCTTCCACTTCCGGTTCATGCCGCAGGCGCTGTTCCAGCAGCTTCATCACGCCCTCTGCCGTGTTTCCCTCGGCATAAAGGATGAAGGGCATATCAAACCGTTCATGGTACGATTTGTTCAGGGACCGGAACTGCGCAAATTCTTCAGGAGACAACTGGTCCAGCCCCGCAGGCGCGGTTGAGCCGGAAATAATCTGCGCACGCGGAGAGGCCACAGCCACCACACTCTCCAGCCCCGGGTAGGAACGCAGAACCCGCAGACGCGCATCTTCCGGCGCGCCCCGAACCATGGCCATCATCGTGCTTTTCAGGGCAGAGGCGTCTGAAAAAGGCCGGCATTCATAGGCTTCTTCCGCCGCCCAGGGCGCGTCCTTAAAAACAGACCCGAATGTCGCAACAAACTCAGAGCGGCTCATGGCGTTGATCACGCGCATCACGGACTCGTTCATACAGATTATGTCTCCGTTTCAGTCCTGGTCTGGCAGGTCTGGCATATTCCATTCTTCCCCATCCGGTGCAGGGCCGGCCTGAAGTCGTCCCTTTCAAGATGGGAGGTCAAGGGTGAACAAACAACGCCTGCCCGCACCTATCGTTCATGCATCGCATGCACGACACGGCATATGCTCTTAAAACGTCCGATTTTTCGCCTGAGCGGCCCTTGTCGGCCCTCTGGCTGGCCCTTTATCATGCGCGCCATGACGGAAACACTCACCGGCCCGTACACCTTGGAACGGGAGATCAAAAAAAGCCGGTTTGTGGCCAACGCTGCACCTGTGCACACTATTGAAGACGCAAACGCGTTTATTTCAGCCATTACCGCAGCAGAGCCGGACGCCACCCACCATTGCTGGGCCTGGCAGGTTGGACCCCACTGCCGCTGCCATGATGCCGGCGAGCCTTCCGGCACGGCAGGCCGGCCAATTTTACAGATGATTACAGCGCAAAAGCTGGATCTGGTCGCCATTGTCGTCACCCGCTGGTTTGGCGGGGTCAAACTAGGCGCGGGCGGCCTTGTGCGCGCCTATGGCGGCACAGCAGCCGAATGTTTGCGGGAAGCCCCGAAAGAAGAGCTGATTGAGCGTATCCGGCTCAGTTTTCACTGCCCGTTTTCGCTTCTGTCCCTCATACAGGCCCGCATGCAGGACTGGACGGGCACAGAGAGTGCGCCACCTGAGTTTGACAGCACGGGCGCACAGATTGTGCTCACCCTGCCAGTGGAACAGCAGGAGATGATCACACATCGTATTCAGGATTTAACCAGTGGTCAGACCACGGTGGCCGTCGTGGAAGAGGACTAGAAGCCCCGCCCGCAATCCTTAATTGCAGGCAGGCTTCACGCCACCACCAGATTAGCGGGGCGTAACCCAGCCGTTCCCGGTGGAATCCCCGAGCTGGCCGGAGCCATAAGGGCCACTGCTTTCATACGCAGAGCCATAGCGGGACAGGTCAGAACCCGTCACGGCATCACGGTGCACTTTTGCCAGATGGTCAGGGTCGGCACCGTGGTTGAATTCCATGGACGGCGCATCCTGATAACCCGGCGGCAGGCTACGGTGACCATGCACAGTCTTCTTTTCGGCAGATTTCTTGCCGGATTGAGACGATGCGTCATCCCCGAAGGAAATATTGTCATCAGGCGTCAGCGCCGGATCAGCATGAGCAGCGGACAGACCGGTTGCCAGACTGAAACCAAGGCAAAGCCCGGTGAGCAGAAGTAAAGATGGTTTACGCAGCTGCGCCATTGCGCGTCACCCCGCGAAAGAAATGAACCATAACCTGCACTCAGAGACACTGGCGCGGGCGACAAGTTCTCAGTATCGCACCAACCCGCAAAAAAATCCAATCAGCTTTGATCTCATCCTGTTCTGCGGACCGCCACCAGCCAGACCAGAGCTATCATGCTGGAAACATTGGAAGTCTGCCGTTCCGGTTCACCTCCGGAACAGCCATACGCCAGCCACACGGGCGCCATTCCCTATACGCAATACGTATTGCAGTCATTAAAGAACGATCCCATTTTCCCTTAAGAAAATTTGCGTATTGCGGCGGTTTTAGACATAAAGGCACCCCTTCACGCTTACTGAACGTGTAAGGCCCTTCCTTTTTCCATCAGGCCTTCCCTTTTTTATCTCCAGTATGAACAGACAGGATCGACCCATGAGTGCCTCGCTCAACCAGCCCCACCCGACGTCTAAAGCCTGGATGCCGGATAGCTGGCGGTCGTTTCCAGTCCGGCAGATGCCCACCTATCCGGATCAGGATGCGGTAAAAGCGGTTGAAGGCCGCCTGAGTTCCTACCCGCCGCTGGTATTTGCCGGTGAAGTGCGCCGCCTGCGCGCACAGCTTGCAAAAGCCGCCAAGGGTGAAGCCTTTGTTCTGCAGGGCGGTGCCTGTGCGGAAAGCTTTGGTGAATTCAAGGCCGATGTGGTGCGCGACACCTTCCGCGTTCTGCTACAGATGGCGGTTGTGCTGACCTTTGGTGCCAAAGTACCGGTTATCAAACTGGGCCGGATGGCTGGCCAGTTTGCCAAACCGCGCTCATCCGACACGGAAAAGCAGGGTGATGTGACGCTCCCGTCCTACCGTGGCGACATCATCAACGGACCGGAATTCACGGCGGAAGCCCGTATCCCGGACCCGCTGCGCATGGAAACTGGGTACTTCCAGTCCACCGGTATTCAGAACCTGCTGCGCGCCTTCTCTCGCGGTGGCTATGCCAACCTGCATGAAGTGCACCGCTGGAATCTGGGCTTTGTGGAACGCTCCCCGCTGGCAGACCGCTACCGCGTTATGGCCGAACGGATTGGCGAGACCCTCTCCTTCATGCAGGCCTGCGGCATTGATGCCGCCTCCGCCCCGCAGGTGGACGAGACAGAATTCTACACCTCGCATGAAGCGCTGCTGCTGCCTTATGAGCAGGCGCTCACCCGCATCGATTCCACGTCTGGCGAATGGTATGACTGCTCTGCACATTTTGTGTGGATTGGGGACCGCACCCGCCAGCCGGACGGCGCGCATGTGGAATTCCTGCGCGGCGTGCGCAACCCCATCGGCATCAAGGTTGGTCCCACCACCAGCATTGATGATCTGGAACAGCTTCTGGAAATCCTCAACCCGCAGGATGAAGCCGGGCGCATTACCCTGATCTCCCGCATGGGTGCTGAAAAGCTGGGCAACCACCTGCCGCAGCTGATGCGCGCTGTGAAAGGCACGGGCCGCACCGTGACCTGGCTGACAGACCCGATGCACGGCAACACCATCTCCACCTCCCACAAGGTGAAGACGCGTTCCTTTGATGCCATCATGAAGGAAATCAAAGGCTTCTTTGATGTCAGCAAGGCTGAGGGCGTGCATGCAGGTGGCGTGCATCTGGAAATGACGGGCCAGAACGTGACGGAATGCGTGGGCGGTGCAAACTGCCTGACAGAAGATGATCTTGGCAGCCGCTACGAGACCTTCTGTGACCCGCGCCTGAATGCCGAACAGTCTCTGGAAATCGCCTTCCTGCTGGCGGAAGAGCTGACCGGCAAACGCTAAAACCTGACTGACTGGTCTGTGATCACAGAACCGGGGGGGTGCCTTTACCGCACCCTCCGAACAGACCATCATCCGTGCACCAAAAACCGGAACGGAGCGCTGAGAGTATGACGCATTCCCCCCAGGGCACGGATGCGCCCGGCCTGACAACGGCTTACACATCGGCCCCGCTGCCCGACGCGACCATTCATGCGCGGACAGATTCCTACTTCAATCGCACGCGGGAAATTGTCTCCCATTTTGGCGATTGTCAGGTGACGTATGCCTTCTTCATCCGCCGTCCGGTCATTTCCGCACCGGGGCTGATGCTGGAATGGCTGAAAAACGTCATGGCAGAACGTAACAGCCCCTATTCGGTTGATCTGATCCACCCGGAAGGCGACTGGGTCGGCGCGGGTGAGCCGCTGGTCTATATCACCGGCTCCTTCACCCATCTGGCAGACCTTGAAACGCTGCTGCTGCAAAAGCTTGGCAGCCCATGCGTTGCGGCGCATCGGGCCTATCAGATTGCTATTTCCCTGCCTCAGACCAGATTTCTGGCCATGGATGCCCGCCACTGCGCCGGGTTCGAGATGCAGGAACTCATGGCCTATGCCGCTTCCGTCGGTGGCCGTGCCGCACAGCGCGATGGTGCGACGGGCTTTGTCGGTACCGCGAATGATGCCGTAGCGCCCTTTTTCGGCACCAAAGACGGCGCAGGCACCATGCCGCACGCCCTTATTGGCTATGCGGGCTCCACCGTGCGCGCGGCGGAAATGTTCCACGAGATGTATCCCGATGCGACGCTGGTCGTGCTGGTAGACTATTTCGGGCAGGAAATTACGGATGCGCTGGCCGTCTGCCGTCGCTTCCCGCACCTTGCGGCAGAGGGGCGTCTGGCCATGCGGCTGGACACCCACGGCGGCCGCTTTCTGGAAGGGCTGAATCCGCAGCTCTCCTACGCGGTGCTGGACCGGCACGCCCCGGAGTCGTTACGCCGCTATCGCTCAGACTCCGAACTCCGCTATCTGATTGGCACCGGTGTCTCAGCGGCCGCGGTGTGGCGGATGCGGGATGCGCTGGATGAGGCGGGCTTCCCGCAGGTGAAGATCATCGCATCCTCCGGCTTTGGCGTGACCAAATGTGCCTGTATGGCGGATGCGCGGGCACCCATTGATATTGTCGGCACCGGATCTTTTATCCCTGACCGATGGAACGAAACCTACGCCACAGCCGATATTGTCTCCTATAACGGCGTGGAACGCGTAAAAATCGGGCGTGAGTTTCTGCTCCCGTCCGCACAGAAGACACAGAAAGGCAAAGAGGCATGACGGACACCCCCTCCCCTGAGGACAAAACGTGGCGCGTGCGCATTCTGGATCTGTCCGGCGGTGCGGAAGATAATATTTCTGAAGAAGTTGGCGGCTTTCATGATCTGGCCCATGCCAACGCCTTTGCCCGCACCTATGTGCGGGACAGCGTGGAGCGGTGCCGCATGCCCGGCTCCTCCGCGAAAGATGTGCTGACAGCCTGGATGAGCTTTGGGGAAGACGCCCTTGTGATTGATGCCGGAGACAGTGGCTGGTCTTCCGCCAACGAGCTGGATGACTTTGCGGCCACCCGCGCTACCCCGATGGAACGCGACTGGCGCGCCCTCGACCCCCGGCGTCTGGTGGAAGATGAAGACGCCGACGAGAACCTGCCCGGCGAGCCGGAAGAGCCTTCTTTCCACTAAACCCATTCTAAATCTGGCGGAGGCTGGTATTTCGCCTCTGCCCACGGCATAGAGACCCCATGAAGCTTCGTTTTGCGCCCAGCCCCACCGGCATGCTGCATGTTGGCAATGCCCGTCTTGCTCTTGCTAATGCTCTGTTTGCCCGCCGCCACGGTGGCAGCTTTCAGCTCCGTATTGATGATACGGACACAGAGCGGTCCCGCGAGAGCCACGTTGAGGCCATCCGCACGGATCTGACGTGGATGGGCATTACGTGGGATGAAACCTTCCGCCAGACCGAGCGGCTGGACCGCTACGCGCAGGCCATCAAGAAGCTGAAGGCCTCTGGCCGCCTCTATCCCTGCTTTGAAAGCGAATATGAACTCGCCGCCAAGCGGGAAACGCAGATCCGCCAGCGTCGCGCCCCGGTCTATGACCGCGCCATGCTGAAGCTGACGCCAGAGCAGCGTGCCTCCGCAGAAGCCAACGGTAAGGTGCCTTACTGGCGCTTCAAACTGTCTGATACTGTTGTTCGCTGGCGCGATCTGGTGATGGGCGACTGTCAGGTCAAACTCCCATCCGTGTCCGACCCGGTTCTGGTCCGCACCGATGGCACCGTGCTCTACACACTGGCCTCTGTGGTGGATGATCTGGAAACAGACGTCACCCACATCATCCGTGGCGAAGACCATGTGACCAACACCGGCGTGCAGCTGGATATTGCAGAAGCCCTTGGCGCCCGCCCGGACCATTTCCGCTTTGCCCATCTGCCGCTGCTGCTGGATGAAAACGGCGGCAAGCTTTCCAAACGCTTTGATGCGCTCTCTCTGCGCACCCTGCGGCAGGATGGTATTGAGGCCGAAGCACTGATTTCCTATCTGGCCCGCCTCGGCAGTTCGGATGATCCGGTTCTGCTGCCGTTTGCCGAGCAGGCTGCGGTGTACGATATTTCCCACATCTCCCGCTCTGCTGCGCGCTTTGACACGCACCAGATGCTGGGGCTCAACCACAAGCTGCTGGGCCAGCTTCCGTTTGACGCCGTGAAGGACCGTCTGCCGGAAGGCGCGACCGAAGCCTTCTGGCTGGCCATCCGCGGCAATCTCGATCTGCTGTCCGAAGCACGCCTGTGGCACACCGTGACCGATGGCACGCTGATCCCGCCCGTGCAGGAAGACGAACAGGACTTCCTGAAGCAAGCTGCTGACCTGCTGCCTGCGGAACCGTGGGACACCACAACCTGGAAAGGCTGGACGACCGCCCTGCGTGAGCAGACAGGCCGCTCCGGCAAAGCTCTGTTCCGCCCCCTGCGTCTGGCACTGACAGGTGAGGAACATGGCCCGGAACTCAGCGACCTTCTGCCGCTGATTGGCCGCGCCCGCGCTCTCTCCCGTCTGGTTCCCGGAAACGCCTAAAAGCCCATCAAGGCTCGAGCAGAAGAGGATGTGTCCCATGACATCAGGCTCCCACCCTCTTCTGCACACATCCGCATCCGATACGGCAGGACTGACCCCCGGCCCATCTGACGCGCTGCTGATTATTGACGTGCAGAATGATTTTCTGCCCGGCGGCGCGCTCGCCGTGCCGGAAGGCGATGCCATTCTGCCTGTTATTAGAGAACTGCTCCGGCTCCCCTTTGGCCTGATTGTCACCTCGCAGGACTGGCACCCGGCGCAGCACGTCTCTTTTAAAACAGCGACCCCGGCTGGCGACTGGCCGCCCCATTGCATCGCACACACACAGGGTGCTGCACTGGCCGCTGACCTGCCCCTGCCGGCCAACACACTGGCCGTCTTCAAAGGCACGCAGACCGATCAGGACAGTTACTCCGCGTTTGGCGGTGCGGACGCGCAGGGAACATCACTGGCCACCCTGTTGCAGCATCACGGCATGACCCGGGTTTTTGTGTGCGGACTGGCGCTTGATTACTGTGTGCAGGCTTCCGCGCTGGATGCCCGGACGGCAGGCTTTCAGACGGTGGTCATTACAGACGCCTGCCAGGGCATTGCTTCAGACCTCACGCCAACCCTCACCAGACTGCAAGATGCTGGCGTAACGCTGTGCTCTTCTGCACCCCTCATGCCTCGCCTCTAACGGCTGCCTTTCTGGCTCCCATACGGCACATCTGGAACACGGCGTGCCCCCGCCTGCACGAAGCGTGTGCTTAGCTCCTGCCCACCAGTTCCCTCGCACTTTCCAGATTAAACACTTTCCAGCTTTCGGGCCGTGACAGCCCCCGGAACATCAGGCACTCTTCCCATCAGTTTTGATCAAATCAGTGTTCGACAGTCCGGAAACCGTATGTTGCCGTCTCTCTCCCGCCGCTCTTTTGGTCTTGGCCTGACCGGCCTGCTGGCCGCCCCGCGCATTGCTCGGGCTTCAACGCCCATCATGACCTCAGATGTGCCGCCTCCAACGCTGGAAGTCCTAAAGTGGGCTCCCGCCACACGGGCTGCCCTGCAAAGCGTGATGGACGCACACGGCCACTATTCCGAAGGGTATGATGCCAACCAGCGCCCCTATGCGGTGTTTGACTGGGACGAGACCGCGATTGTCGGTAACGTGCAGGAAACCCTCTTCCACTTCATGCTGGAGCATTTCAGCTTCCTGCTACCAGCCGAGCAGTTCCGGCATCTTCTGCACGTCGGTGGCTCAGAGCATCCTCTCCCAGCCCCGTTTAAAAACCTCGCTGGTCAGCCCATTATTTTTTCTGAGCTGATACAGGATATTCTGGAAGACTACCGCGCTCTTGCCGCGCATTACGGCCATATGCCGCACCCGCTGCCGCGTGAAGAACTGGCGGATGATCCAGCCCTGCAGGCCTTCCGGGCCAGAATGGCGCTGTATCATCAGGCCTTACGCGCCATACACGGGGAAGAAGTGGCCCAGCGCGGGCTGATCCGCCTGCTGGCAGGCCAGACCGTGCAGGATGTGGTCGCCCTCACCCGTGCGGCTAATGAGAGCGCGCTTGGCCAATCCATTGAGCGCGTCACATGGAAAAGCCCGGCCAGCCGTCCCGGCAGAACCGGCCCACTGAGCGTGACCATCACGCAGGCCCTCCGCCTGACGCCGGAAATGGCGGACCTGTTCCAAATTTTGCAGGAACAGGGCATCGACCCGGTCATCTGCACATCCTCGCTGGAAGAAAGCGTCGCCATTTTCGCAACGTCAGCAGAATATGGCTACAATTTACGCCGCGAGCATATTTTTGGCGCGCGCCTCACCCAGCGTAAAAAGCTGTATGGCACGACGGAGGAAGCGAATTATCCGTTCCCGTTCGGGGTGGGCAAAACCACAATCCTCCGCACTCATCTGGCCCACCGCAAACAACCGCCGTTGATTATTTTTGCGGGGGAAGACAGCTCGGGCCACCTGCTCTCAGCTTTTCCGGAAACCCGGCTGTGCTGCCTGATTAATCGCAAACAGACTGCGGACATGCAGCCGTTCCTGCAAGAAGCCGTTAAACAGCGCGGCACCGCAACCCCGCGCCTTGTGCTACAAGGGCGGGACGAAAATACCGGGGAATGGCGTCCGGATGAGGCCAGCATCTTTCTGGGAGAAACCAGCCCCAGCCTGCCTTAAGGCATAAAAAAGGGCCTGCCGGATTAACCGACAGGCCCTTTTTTTGAAGCAAACCAGAAGCTGGTTGTCTTCTTAGTTCTTGGTTTTGTCGACCAGACGGGATTTTGCAATCCACGGCATCATGCCACGCAGTTTTGCGCCAACAGCTTCAATCTGGTGGGCATCGTTGTGCGCACGCGTTGCCTTGAAGCCAACGTTGCCGGACTGGTTTTCCAGAATGAAGTTACGAACAAACGTGCCGTTCTGGATGTCCGTCAGAATGCCTTTCATGGCCTTCTTGGTTTCCGGCGTAATCACGCGCGGGCCGGACACATATTCACCATACTCAGCCGTGTTGGAGATGGAGTAGTTCATGTTGGCGATACCGCCTTCATAAATCAGATCCACAATCAGCTTCGTTTCGTGCAGGCACTCGAAGTAAGCCATTTCCGGGGCGTAACCGCCTTCAACCAGCGTTTCAAAGCCAGCGCGGATCAGCTCAACCAGACCACCACACAGAACAGCCTGCTCACCAAACAGATCGGTTTCAACTTCTTCCTTGAAGCTGGTTTCGATCACGCCTGCACGGCCACCGCCAATAGCAGATGCGTAGGACAGAGCGATGTCCAGAGCGGAACCTGACTTGTCCTGAGCAATTGCCACGAGGCAGGGCACGCCGCCGCCACGCTGGTATTCAGAACGCACCGTGTGGCCGGGGCCTTTCGGAGCGATCAGGAACACGTCCAGATCCGGGCGGGCTTCAATGATGCGGAAGTGGATGGCCAGACCATGAGCAAATGCCAGAGCGGCACCCTGCTTCAGGTTCTTTTCCAGAGACTCCTTATAAAGAGCGCCTTGCCCTTCATCCGGCGTCAGCACCATCACAACGTCAGCCCATGCAGCGGCTTTGTCCGGCGTCATAACCGTAAAGCCAGCCTGCTGTGCTTTTTCAATCGCGGAAGAGCCTTCACGCAGGCCGATCACGATATCCTTAACGCCGCTGTCTTTCATGTTGTTGGCGTGGGCGTGGCCCTGACTGCCGTAACCGATAACAGCAACTTTTTTGGATTTAATCAGATTCACGTCAGAATCGCGGTCGTAATACACACGCATTGTCATATCGTTTCTTCCTTATTCTGTCAGAGCGCGAACACTCTGCTCTTTCACCTTCAGAGGGACTGAATCGTCTGGGGGCCGCGGCAGATTGCGGCGACTCCGGTACGGGAGACCTCAACTAGCCCAAGCGGACGCATCAGCTCGATGAAACTGTCAAGTTTGTCGGTAGACCCCGTCAGCTCGAACACGAAGGACGAGGCCGTTGTATCCACCGCCCGCGCCCGGAACGCCTGCGCAATGCGCAGTGCTTCGGTACGGGGTTCGCCAGAGGAGACGACTTTGATCATCGCCATCTCACGCGCAACGTGCGGGCCATCCGCCGTCAGATCCGCCACGCGGGAGACCGGCACCAGCCGCTCCACCTGTGCCTTGATCTGCCGGATATCGGCCAGAGAGCCGGTGGTCACAATATTCACGCGGGACTGCTTGCCATGCTCGTCCACCGGAGCCACCGTCAGGCTGCGGATATTGTAGCCGCGGCCGGAGAACAGGCCGACAATACGGGCGAGTGCCCCGCTTTCATTATCGACCAGAAGAGAGATGACCGCAGAGCCGGGAGCTTCCTGCTGCATTGAAAAATTTCCTGAAAACACGCCAGAACAAGCCGTGCGCTGCACACGGCAAAGAAGGAAAGAGGAGCAATCAGACGAGCATCATGCCCTCACGCGTGACCTTCGCCCCGCGTTCTTCCTGGTCCGGACCAAGGATCATTTCATTATGCGCCGCACCGGACGGGATCATGGGGAAGCAGTTTTCCCCTTCCGTCACGCACAGATCCACAACCACCGGGCCATCGTGGTTCAGAGCCGCACGAATGGTGTCATCCAGCTCTTCCATCCGTGTGGCCCGCAGGCCTTTGGCATGGAAGCTTTCCGCCAGCTTCACAAAGTCCGGCAGGGCATCACTATAGCTTTCGGAATAGCGAGACCCGTGCAGCAGTTCCTGCCACTGGCGCACCATGCCCATATAGTGGTTGTTGATAATGAACAGCTTAACCGGCAGGCGATACTGCGCGATGGTGCCCAGTTCCTGAATGTTCATCAGGGTAGAAGCCTCACCGGCAATATCCAGCACCAGAGCTTCCGGGTGCGCAATCTGCGCGCCAACGGCTGCGGGCAGGCCATAGCCCATGGTGCCGAGACCACCGGACGTCAGCCAGCGGTTCGGGTCATCAAACCGGAAGAACTGGGCTGCCCACATCTGATGCTGGCCAACTTCGGTGGAGACATACGTATCCCGGCCCGTCTCACGCGCCAGTTCATAAATCCGGCGGATAGCCTGCTGCGGCTTGATGACGGCATCCGGGGCCTGATCCTGCGAGAACCGCAGGCAGTCCAGCGCGCGCCATGCTTCAATCTGCTCCCACCATGCGGCGAGATCGGCCTGATGCGCGTAAGCGGGTTCTTTTTCCCACTCTTCGATCATCATTTCGATAATCCGCCCGGCATCGCCCACAATCGGCTGATCTACAGGGATGATCTTGTTGATCTGGGAGGCATCAATATCGGCATGGATCTTGAAGGAATCCGGGGAGAACGCATCCACCCGGCCCGTCACGCGGTCATCAAACCGGCTGCCCAGAGCAATCAGCACATCACAGCCATGAGTGGCCAGATTGGCCTCGTACATGCCGTGCATGCCCAGCATGCCCAGATACTGCTTATCGTTCCCCGGATAGGCCCCAAAGCCCATCAGTGTGGAGGTGATGGGGAACCCCGTCAGCTTCACCAGCTTGCGCAGGTTCTCACAGGCCTTCGGGCCAGCGTTGATCACGCCGCCGCCCGTATAAAACAGCGGACGACGCGCCTTTTTCATGGCGGCAACGGCACGCTTTACGGCCTCGCGGTCCGGCTCAGCCGTACCTTTGGCAACGCGCATCGGCGTCTGGCTGGCGGCAAGATACGGGGCATCACCCACCGTGATGTTCTTGGGCAGATCAATCAGCACCGGACCGGGGCGGCCAGAGCGGGCAATCGTAAACGCCTCATGCACCGCAGGAGCCAGATCTTCCGGCCGGCGCACCAGATAATTGTATTTCGTCACCGGGCGGGTAATGCCCGTGGTGTCGGCTTCCTGAAACGCATCATTCCCGATCAGGGAAGACGGCACCTGCCCGGAGAGGCAGACCAGCGGAATGGAGTCCATCAGGGCGTCCAGCAGGCCGGTCACCGCATTGGTGGCGCCGGGGCCGCTCGTCACCAGCACAACGCCCACCTTGCCGGTGGAGCGGGCATAGGCTTCCGCTGCGTGCACGGCAGCCTGCTCATGCCGCACCAGCACGTGGCGAATACGGTTCTGTTTGAACAGGGCATCATAAATCGGCAGCACTGCGCCGCCGGGATAGCCGAAAATAACCTCCACACCCTGCTCATCTAGCGCGCGCATAAGCACTTCCGCGCCCGGAAGGGTCTGCGGTTTCTGTGCATCGGGTGCTGAAGAGGCGGTTTGCGGTGTCATCTTATCCTGTTCTCCCATGGAGGGGCTGGGCCGCATCTTTAGGGAACCCATTGGCAACCGTCAATCCCAGAAAGAATAAAAGAAATAATTTCGCATCGTTTTCTTTCCGAAAATTTCTCAAACCCAGCTATGCACGTATCAAGATCATACGTCAGACCGGGTTTTGTCAGGTCATGATGCGCAAACCACGTGGCCTGACGCCGCGTGTAACGGCCCGTTGCAAGGGTCGCGAGGCGCGCTGCTTCCTCCTCGGGCATCTCCCCGCGCAACATGGCCGCAAGCTCCGGCACGCCATGCGCCCGCATGGCTGGCAGGGCTGGGTCCAGTTTTTGTAATAATAAAGAACGCACTTCTTCCACCGCGCCATGCTGCATCATGGCTTCAAACCGCAGAGCGATTCTCGCCCGCAGTTCTGGCCGGGGTGGCAACAGGCGCAGGGCAACAAACCGACACGGCGCAGGCGGCAGCCCCGGCTGAGCCTGCCACCATGCCAGACTCCGACCCGTGCCCCGCCACACTTCCCACGCACGGGAGACACGCTGCGAATCAACCGGCTGCAAGCGGGCTGCCATTTCAGGATCAACCTCCGCCAGCCGGGCATGCAGAGCGGGGGCACCTTCTTCCGCCACCAGTGTGCGGGCTTCCGTCCGGGCGGCTTCCCCACAATCGGGAATTTCCGCCAGCCCATCAGTCAAAGCGCGCATGTACATTCCGGTGCCACCGCACAGAATGGGCAGGCGGCCCGCAGCCCATGCCTCTTCCATGGCGGCAAGCGCCTGCGTGCGCCACCAGGCCACGCTGCCTTTTTCCGCTGCGGGCAAAACACCATAAAGGCGATGCGGCACAGCCTGCTCATCCGCCGCACTCGGGCGGGCGGTTAGCACATGCAGATCCTTGTACACCTGCATGGAATCCGCATTGATAATGGTGCCGCCCAGTTCCTTCGCCACCGCAAGTGCGAGAGCAGATTTGCCCGAACAGGTCGGTCCGGCAATGATCAGGGCCGGGGGTTGGGTTGTCTGGTCTTCCGCTTGCTTCATGCGGGCATTCCTGTCACACACCGATCTGAAATGATGAGCTTTGTTCTGACACTTGTCGCACAACGCGACGCCACCACCCTTGATAACGCCACCATCGCCCTCGCGCGGGATGCTCTGGATGGCGCACGGGACATCACCGTTCTCTCACCCGAAGAAGCGGTTGATATCCCCTGCCCCGCCACAGCAGCGGAGCGCCTGCCTGCCCTGCATGCTGCACTGGAAGGCCGGGCGATTGATGCGGTCCTGACACATCAGGCCAGCCGACGCAAACGCCTGCTGGTGTCGGACATGGACAGCACCATCGTGGCGAATGAAACGCTGGATGATCTGGCAGCCCATGCGGGCATTGGTGAGAAAATTGCCGCCATTACCACTCGCTCCATGAATGGTGAGCTGGATTTTGCCACTGCCCTGCGCGAACGCGTGGCTCTGCTGAAAGGCTTTCCATCAGCCCTGCTGGAAAAGGCGTGGAAAGATGTCACCCTGAACGAGGGCGCTAAAGAAATGGTGCAGACCATGCACGTGCACGGGGCCCATACCGCCCTTGTGTCGGGCGGGTTCACTTTCTTCACCTCCCGCGTGGCTGGTCTGTGCGGCTTTGATGAAGACCACGCCAACACGCTGATTGTAGATGAGGCACAGGGCCTTCTGACGGGTGAAACCGGGCACCCCATTCTGGGGCCGGATACCAAGCTGGCTCTGCTGGAACGTCTGGCCGCTGAGCATGGCATCCCGCAGGTGGAAACACTGGCAATTGGGGATGGGGCGAACGATCTGCCGATGCTGAAAAAGGCCGGTCTGGGGCTGGCCTTCCATGCCAAGCCGGTTGTGCGCAAAGCGGTTGCAGCGCAGATCAACCAGACATCACTCAGAACAGCCCTGTTCGTACAAGGCTACCCTGTCTCGGCTTTTTCAGGCACATAAGGCAAAGACTTAGGCCCGGAGGGAGGAGACCACACCATGCAGCTTGACCCGCGTGATTTTTCTTCCTTCCCCATTGCCCGCACCATTCTGGTGATCGTGGGCTGCGGCCTGCTGATCTACTGCTTTCAGTATTATCTGGTTTTGCCGCCAGACTCTCCCGAGCACGTCATGCGCCATGTGGCCGCCCTGATTGTCGGGACGCTTATTCTGCTCGGCACAATCTGGGTTTAAAAAAACGGCCCTGAACACGCAGCCAGAAAATTCTGTGCTGGCATTCGGGCCGCTTTTTTATCTTGACGCAACAGGCCGGTTTCCCTGCCGTAAGGTCAGGATTTCTTCACGAACTCAGATTTCAGGTTCATGGCCCCGATGCTTGGGATCTTGCAGGCAATGTCATGCCCGTCTCCGCCATCTGCCAGACGGATGCCCTTAACCTTCGTGCCGCCTTTGACCACCAGTGAAGACCCTTTGACCTTCAGATCCTTGATCACGGTCACAGTATCCCCATCCGCCAGAACATTGCCGTTGGCATCGCGGATTTCCGTTGAGCCTTCTGCGCCATCAGCCTCGGCGGCCTGATCCTGCTGGCTCCATTCGTGCCCGCATTCCGGGCAGATCCACAATGCGCCATCCTGATACGCATAGGCGGAACCGCATTTGGGGCACTTAACGTCACTATCCATCATCAACCTCGTTGTTATGGAGTGTCCTAAAGCACGGATCCCGCGCCTCTCCTACCCCTGACGGCCCTTGGACGCACGGCTCAGCCTGTTACTATTTGTCTGACGTGCGGCCTGTCCACAGCCAGAGTGCGAGCGGCGGGACAAAGAAATACAGAGCAACAGCCACAATCAGCAGCCGTAGTTCAAACAGCAGATCCGTGTGCAAAATGCTGCGGCAGAAAATATTGGCCAGCCCCAGCATCAGGACGACGCAGGCAAACCCGCCCAGATTGGCCAGAAAAGACCGCCCGGCATTAATCTGCACAAGGGTTCTGAACACCACGCCACCCGGTTGCTGCTTGTTCATGGCTTTTCCTTTTGGTTCTGCTTTGTGTGTTTCTCTTAAGCGCCTGCCGCCGGGAAGTCACTGACCGATCTGGGAAACGCTGCCCCTAAAAACCCAGTCGCCGATGCATTTCTGCGACCAGCTCCGGCGTATCATCCAGCGGCGTGACAGCCCATGCCGTCAGACCTTGCGCGGGTACATCAGCATCCAGCATGCGGATGCGCCCGGCTGCTTCCAGCCCTTGCAGGAAGCAGGTAATCCGCCGGGAGCGGCCCGGCAGGGGAAACACAAACACGCTGGCCGGCCCCGCCACGGCTTCGGACACCATAGAGACACTATCCATGGTCACCACAAGGCTGTCCGCACAGGCCACCAGTCCCCGATAAGGATTGTCTCCCTCACCATTCCAGACCGTGCCGCCTGCACCTTCCACCAGGTCCGTTAGCACCCGCAGGGCGTCCGGGTCTGTCCGGCGGGAGGGGGTAACAATCAGACTTCCGCCCTGCTGCCTTACAGCCTGCGCCAGCAGCGCCCCCAGCTTATGGGCTTCCGGCACACCAAACTTAAACCGCCCGTTGGAGCCGCCCACCAGTCCGGCAATCAGCGGGCGTGGCAGAGCAGCAAAACGCGGCATCCACTCCTGCCGCGCCTGCGCCAGAACCTTCGGTGTCAGGCCATGCAACGCCGTGCGGCCCAGCAGCACATTGGGGCCGGAAATTTCGTCATGCTCACAGGCCACAATCAGATCAAACCGCTCCAGAGACTGACGCGGATTTTGCACCTGCACCACAGGCCGCCCCGGCGCACGCAAAGCCGCACCAATCGCGCCCCCTTTGCCACCAATGCTGATCACCACATTCGCCTGTGCCAGCTCCGGCATGGCCTCAAACGGGGTGCCTGAAGCTGTGCGCAAAAAAGGACGCGCCAGAACCTGCGGGCCGGCAAGCATCAGACGCGCCAGACGACCGGGGCTGACGGCCTGAAAGC
This sequence comes from Acetobacter malorum, assembly GCF_001580615.1. Classification (GTDB taxonomy): domain Bacteria; phylum Pseudomonadota; class Alphaproteobacteria; order Acetobacterales; family Acetobacteraceae; genus Acetobacter; species Acetobacter malorum. Next base: position 48,287 of record NZ_LHZC01000038.1, on the reverse strand, counting down.
AACTCTCCCACCCTGCCCGGCTTGCCAGCCCCAGAGCCTGAGAGCGCATCCCGGCAAAATCTTCTCCCACCACCAGAGCAGAGACAGGGTTTGAACCCGGCACCTTTCCGGCATATACGTCTTCAGCCATCAGGCTCCCCTGCTTTTTTCGTTTCAAACCCGGTCAGGACGGATACCACACAGCATGTCCAACAGCTTTGAGGCAATGGGCCTTCTGCCGTCTTTGTGCACATGGGCCGCACAAGCAGGCATGGAAGAGCCAACGCCTATCCAGCAAGCCGCCATTCCCGCAGCCCTTGCCCAGAAAGATATTCTGGCCATTGCCCCCACCGGCACGGGCAAAACAGCAGCCTATGCGCTGCCCATGCTGCAGCAGCTGCTGGAAAGCAAACGCGCGCAGGATGTGCTGGTGCTGGTGCCCACGCGTGAGCTGGCCTTGCAGACAGCCCGTGTGTTCCGCACCTGTCTGGGCCAGAAAGCCGACAACTCCCGCCAGAAAGCAGGCACCGTTGCCGTCGTGCCGCTTTATGGCGGTGCTGACAGAGCCCATCAGGCCGAGCGCCTGCTGCATGACGGCCCGCGTGTGCTGATTGCCACTCCCGGCCGCCTGCTGGATTTTGCGGATGGTGGGGAAATCATGCTTGCCTCCTGCACCCGCGTGGTGATGGATGAAGGGGACCGCCTGTTCTCCCCTGAGTTTTTTGAAGAAAGTGCGGCCATTGTCAGCCAGCTGCCGCCTGTCCGGCAGACGCTGTTTTTCTCCGCAACGCTGCCAGCAGCTCTTAAACAGACTGTGCAGCAACTCCTGCGGCGGCCAGAAGAAATCCACATTACCCGGGCGGCAGAAAAGCGAGGCCCCATTCGTCAGGGCGCACTCTTTATAGAGCCTGCGCAGAAAACCGGCTTCCTGCGGCAGTTCTTCATGCGCGACCGCACCAACCGGGCGATTGTTTTCGTCAAAACCAAAGCTGAAGCGGATCAGCTGGCCGCAACGCTCAAAAAAGCCCGCGTTCAGGCCGCGCCCCTGCATGCTGACCTCTCTCAGGCCCAGCGCAACGCAACGGTGGCCAGCTTTGCGGGAGGCAAAATTCTGGTACTGGTGGCAACCGATATTGCCGCACGCGGGCTGGACCTGCCCTCCGTGAAAAACGTGGTGAATTATGATCCACCAGACCAGCCGGAAGCCTACCTGCATCGCATTGGCCGTACAGGCCGGGCTGGCCAGACCGGCTCCGCGCTGACGCTTTGTGCGGCTGCCGAGCGCACCAAGCTACGGCAGATTGAACTGGGCGCGTCCGTCCGCCTGCGTATTCTCTCGCAGGAACAGGCTCTGCCGGACGCACCAGAGCCTAAGCAGGCACCCAAAACACCACGCGGAGGGAAACCCGCCCCTCGCCGCACATCCGGCACTTGAACGCAGGCACAAAACAGTGGACCATAGTCTCATGATTTGCACAAAGAGCGCCCGATGAGCACACGTCAGACTGGCTTAGGCCCGGTTCATATTTATGTCTGCCATCATGCTGCGGGCTTTACGTTTGAAGATGACGTGTTTCGCCCCATTCAGGTGGGCCGGGCGCTGGCCAATACACATCTGCCCATCCGGGGGGATGACACGGGCGACACGATTTCCAGCAAAAACCGGGAATATTGTGAACTGACAGCCCTGTACTGGGCCTGGAAGAATGACCCGGACGCCGCATGGATCGGCTTCATGCATTATCGGCGGTTTCTGGATTTTGCGTGCACAGGCCTCAAACCCGACCAGTATGGCTGCATTACCCTGCAGGACATGACGCCCCAGACGCTGAAGCAGATGGGCCTGAACGCCGCCACGGTCCGCAAGACGATTGAAAACATACCCAACGCCTGCGCCATTCTCCCGGAGAAGTGGTCCGTGCGGAATGTCGGCTTTACGTCATTCTACCAGCATTATGTGGAGGCCGATTACCACTTCGCGCATGATCTGGCCCTGACCCGCGCCGTCATTGCCGACCTCTACCCGGATGATCTGCCCGCGTTTGATACGGTCATGGCGGCGGATGAGGGCTACTTCACGAATGTCTTCGTCTTCCGGCGGGACCTGTTTGACACCTATTGTGCGTGGCTGTTCGCCATTCTCTCAGAAGTGGAAAACAGGGCCGACCTGACCAATTACTCCGCACAGGCGCGCCGGATTTATGGCTATCTGGGCGAGCGGCTGTTCAATGTGTTCATGGCCTCCCCCCATGTGCCCAAAGAGGGTGTGATTGAACGCGCACGCTGCTTTTTTGAAAATACAAAAACCGGCAAAGAGGTCATCCTCCCCAAAAGCCCGCTCGCTCCGGCGGCGAACGCCGTTACCATTGTCACGGCTGCGGATGAAAATTTTGTTCCGCATCTGGCCGCGTTGCTGGAATCCATCAAAGCGTCCTTCAACCGGGACCATTTTCTGGAGCTGGTTGTGCTGGATGGCGGCATTCCGCCCCTCAAGCGCAACCTTCTGCAGCGGCAATTCCATATCGACCTGCCCGCCAGTAAAGGCAGCCTGACCTTTCTGGACTGCCAGCATATGTATCGCGGCATCAGCACGCATATGCATTTCTCACCGGCCACGTTCTACCGGCTCTCACTGGGGCAACTACTCCAGCACCATCCGCGCGCCCTCTATATTGATTGCGACACCATTGTTCTGGCCGATCTGTGCCGCCTGTGGGACACGCAGCTGGATGGCGCCGTGATTGCGGCTACACCGGACCTGATCATGAAGAATTTCGTGAACGCAGGCATCCGCTCCATGGAAGAAACCGGTGCACTCCCGGCCAGCCGCTATCTGAGCGAATATCTGGGGCTGCAAGGCCGGGGCGATGCCTATTTTCAGGCGGGCGTCATCCTGTTTGACCTTGATGCCTTCCGTGCTGCCAATATTTCCAATGCCGCCATCAGGGATCTGAGCAACCGGCGCTACTGGTTCCTTGATCAGGATATTCTGAACAAATATCTGATCGGCAAAGTCAAAATGCTGGATACGTCATGGAACTGTGTAAACAGCATTCGTGAGATCTTCCCGCACCTGAATGCCGACTGGCGCGCCAAGGTTCTGGAAGACCTTAAAGACCCGAAAATTGTGCATTATGCCGGGTATGAAGCCAAACCCTGGAACAACCGCAACGCCCCGCTGAGCTTTTTCTACTGGTTCTTCCTGCGGAAAACCTTCTGGTATGAAGCTATTTTCAATGGCGGCACAGCCCCGGGGGATGAACCCGCCCCCTTCCGGCACAGCCTGCTGCGCCGGGTGCTGACGCGTGGCTGGCATCTGCTGCCGCGCCCGCTGCGCAGACCTTTGTCCGGGGTTGCGTCACGCATCAAGCAAGCGTTGTAAGGCCCGATATGCCTCCTCAACCTGCACCATCAGCCGGACAAAATTTATGCAAAGTGACAGCCGTCATTGTCACCTGCAACCGGCTACCTATGCTGAAAACAGTTCTGGAGCACACGCTCGCACAGAATTTTTCAGCCGTGGTGGTGGTCAATAACGCCAGTCAGGATGGCACGCGGGACTGGCTGGAAACCCAGACGGACCCACGCCTGCATTGCGTGCATGAAACCGTAAACAGCGGTGGTGCGGGCGGGTTTGCTCGTGGCATGGACTATGCCGCCCGCCATACAGACTGTGACTGGCTTGTCTGTTTTGATGATGATGCCTGGCCGCAGCCTGACGCACTCAGAATTTTTCAGTCCCTGCCCTTACCGCCCACGGTGGGCGGGGTAGCCGCTGCGGTCTATTTCCCCAACGGGACCGTGTGTGACATGAATCGCCCCGGCCTCAACCCGTTTGCCAGCATCCGGAAGTTTTGCCGCCTTCTGAAAAGCCGCAGACGCACCTTTGCTATCGATCCTGCCGCCTACCAGCAGACCAAACCTCTGCCAGTCGATTATGCATCCTTTGTCGGCTTTTTTGTGCGGGCTGCTCTGGTGCGTGGTCCGCTGGGATTGCCGCAGAAAGACCTCTTTATCTACGCGGATGACACCCTCTATGCGTGGAAATTACGGTGTCTGGGCCTGAAAATTTTGTTTGTGCCGAGCATCCGGTTTTCTCATGACTGCAAAACTACCGTCAGCTTTGCCCGCAACCGGTGGAAAATTTACTACATCGTCAGAAACCGAATTCTTTTTTACAAGAAAATTGCCGGATGGCTGTTCCTGCCGTTTGCCCCGCTGCTGCTGCTCAGCACGCTGAAACTTTACTGTAAAAACCGCACCACCCCGCATATCGGCCGCCTGATACTGGCTGGCCTGCAAGATGGTTTGCGCAATGACACCACCCGCGCACATACCAACATTGTGACCCTTGCCGGCGAGTCCTGAGACAGATGGGATTGCAGCATGAGCCAAGGGGGATAATACTTCCTCCGCCATGCTGTGTCTTACCCCCTCATCTGGCGAAAACGCCCTCCTGATTTTCGGCTGCATAACAGGCTGGGTTTCGTCATGAGTTGTGCGTCCCGCCGGCAGAGCACGCAACAGGGACGCATCCGTCTTCGTACCCTCTCAGAAACACTGCCCCCACCGCAGCTCCCCCTGCCGCATTTTGACATTGCCCTCCCCCCGCCGGACCTCAGCCAATGGCAGAACGGGAATTGTGGCGTTCCCGGCGCTTATCATTTTGAAGCCACCCGCCCCGGCCCGCACGTTGCGATAACAGCGCTCATGCACGGCAATGAATATGCCGGGGGCTGGGCACTGGATCATCTGCTGACCCACGCCGTACGACCGGAACGGGGCCGACTGACTCTGATCTTTCTCAATCTGGCTGCCTTCGCGCGGTTCGATCCATGCCGCCCGACCCTGTCCCGCTTTGTTGATGAGGACATGAACCGACTCTGGCAGCCAGACCTCATCGCCTCTGCGCATACATCGCATGAGATGGACCGCGTGCGCGCCGTGGTGCCAATCCTCAACACGGTTGATGCCCTGCTGGATCTGCACTCCATGCTCTGGCCTGCCGACCCTCTTTTTTTGAGCAACATGACAGAAAAAAGTCGTGAGCTAGCCTCAGCCCTTTCGGCTTTTCAAACCCCTCCGCCGCTGGTGGTGCAGGATAGCGGGCATGAAGATGGCCCCCGGCTGATTGATTACGTGCGTTTTGCCTCCAACCGCACAACCGCCAAGGCCTGCCTGCTGGAAGCCGGGCAGCACTGGCAGCCCGCAGCCGCCACACTGGCCCTGAGCGTCTGCCAGACTTTTCTGGAACAGATGGGCACCGTCTCGCCCGATGGCAGCACCAACAGCACGGCCAGCCGCCAGAAAGTCCGGCAGGTGACGGTGACAGACAACGTGCAGGCCCTCACGCCCCGTTTTGTATTTGTCAAAACGTTTCGCAGTGGCGACATTATTAAAAAAGCAGGAACTTTACTGGCATTTGACGGGTCTGAAGAAATCAGAACCCCTTATGATAACTGCCTGCTGGTCATGCCAAACCTCAGGCCGATGCGCGGGCATACCGCTGTGCGGCTGGCCCGCTACACCTGAAGAGCCCTGAGGCCGGGGCCGAAACCCCCGCCTCAGAATTCCAGAATTTAGCGGTTATAAATCGGGAAGCGGGCGCAGAGTTCACGCACGCGCTCATGCACGGCGTTTTCAACTGCGGCATCACCTTCCCCGCCGGAGGCGGCGAGAGCGGTCAGCACTTCGTCAATCATTTCACCAATCTGGCGGAATTCCGCTTCACGGAAGCCACGTGCCGTTGCAGCCGGGCTGCCCAGACGCACACCGGAGGTGATGGCAGGCTTTTCCGGGTCAAACGGGATGGCGTTCTTGTTGGCGGTAATGCCTGCGCGTTCCAGAGCGTGCTCGGCAGCTTTACCGGTCACTTTCTTGGGCCGCAGATCAACCAGCAGCAGGTGCGAATCCGTGCCACCCGTCACAATGTCAAACCCACGCTCCACCAGAACTTCGGCCAGAACATTGGCGTTTTTCTGGACGGCTTTCTGGTATTCCTTGAATTCCGGCTCAAGCGCTTCACCAAATGCAACGGCCTTACCGGCAATCACATGCATCAGCGGACCACCCTGCAGACCGGGGAAGACAGCGGAGTTGATCTTCTTGGCCAGCGCTTCATCGTTGGTCAGGATCAGACCGCCACGCGGGCCACGCAGAGTTTTATGCGTGGTGGATGTCACCACATGCGCATGCTCAAGCGGGTTCGGATACAGGCCAGCAGCCACCAGACCAGCAAAGTGCGCCATATCGACCATCAGGAACGCGCCAACTTCATCCGCAACACGACGGAAGCGGGCGAAGTCGATGATGCGCGGATAAGCAGACCCACCAGCCACAATCAGGGTCGGCTTATTCTCACGAGCCAGACGCTCCATTTCCTCGTAGTCCAGCAAGCCGTCGTCTTTGCGCACGCCATACTGGACAGCGTTGAACCACTTGCCGGAATAGTTGGGAGCAGCACCGTGCGTCAGGTGGCCACCAGCAGCCAGGCTCATGCCCAGAATGGTATCACCCGGCTTGGACAGCGCCATGAAGGCGGCCTGATTGGCATTAGCGCCAGAGTGCGGCTGCACGTTGGCAAAGCCTGCGCCAAACAGGGTTTTAACACGCTCAATGGCCAGCACTTCGATCTTATCGACCTCGGAGCACCCGCCATAATAACGGCGGCCGGGATAGCCCTCCGCATATTTGTTGGTCAGTACGCTGCCCTGAGCCTGCAACACGGCTTCGGACACCATGTTTTCGCTGGCAATCAGTTCAATGCCGTCCTGCTGCCGCTTCAGCTCACTGGCGAGCGCTGCTGCAACATCCGGATCCGTCTTTGTAACCGGCGCATGAAAAAAACGATCCAGATCCGTCTGGCTCATCAGGAGCTCCTCATTTCATCTCGTTCAACCGGCCCGTGCACTGTCCTGTAAGTGCCGGGCCGTTCGTTACGTTTAAAACACATCTTGCTAAGAGAGATACTCTAGCCTCTCTATGGGACGAAGACCACCAATTGCTCTATACGTGGTTTTCTTCACGGTCGAGACAGGAGAGAAAAGTCTATGACGCAAAGGCCTGCATCTTCCGCAGCGTCATTCATTACGCGCTGCATGCCTTTGGATAAGCTGGAATCCTCGCAAGGTCTCAAGCGTGTTCTTGGTCCGGGCAGCCTTGTTGCCCTTGGCGTGGGGGCTACCATTGGCGCTGGCCTTTTCTCTCTGACCGGCATTGCTGCTTCAGAAAATGCCGGACCGGCCGTTATCCTCTCATTCCTGATTGCGGCCATCGCCTGCGGATTCGCCGGGCTGTGCTACAGTGAACTCGCCAGCATGATCCCCATTGCAGGCAGCGCCTATACCTACGCTTACGTCACGCTGGGTGAGCTGATGGCATGGATCATCGGCTGGGATCTGGTTCTGGAATACGCAGTCGGGGCCGCTACGGTAGCGGTCAGCTGGTCACGCTATGTGGTCTCGTTGCTGGATTCGTGGGGCCTTGTGCTCCCTCCACGCCTGACCGCCTCCCCGTTTGAGACCGTGCAGATGCCAGACGGCAGCCTGACCGTCGGGCTGATGAACCTGCCCGCCGTCTTCATCATCGGGCTGGTGTCCATGATCCTCATCCGGGGCATCTCTCAGTCTGCCAAGGTCAATGCCGTCATCGTCGTCATCAAGCTGCTGGTGATTGCCGCCTTTATCGGCTTTGGCATTTCCTACATCCACCCGGCCAACTACCACCCCTTCATCCCGCCGAATGACGGCACGTTCGGCCATTATGGCTGGTCCGGCATCATGCGCGCCGCGGGCACCATCTTCTTTGCCTATGTGGGCTTTGATGCGGTTTCCACCACAGCGCAGGAAACCAAAAACCCGGCACGAGATATGCCCATCGGCATTCTGGGCAGCCTGCTGGTCTGCTCACTGGCCTATATTGCCTTCTCCTTCGTCATGACGGGTCTGGTCAATTACAAGGACATGCTGGGCGATGCTGCACCCGTTGCCACCGCCATCAACCGCACGCCTTACCACTGGCTGCAACTGGCAGTAAAAATCGGCATTATCTGCGGCTTCACCTCAGTGCTCATGGGCATGCTTCTGGGCCAGAGCCGGGTGTTTTTTGCTATGTCACGGGACGGTCTGCTGCCGCCGATGTTCAGCCGCACACATCCGAAGTTCCAGACGCCCTGGCTGTCCAACATCTTCTTCATGATCATCACATGCCTGCTCAGCGCCTTCCTGCCCATTTCTGACCTTGGGCATATGACGTCCATCGGCACCCTGCTGGCCTTTGTGCTGGTCTGTGCGGGCGTGATGGTGCTGCGCCGCAAGTCCCCGGATGCCCCCCGCGCCTTCCGCGTGCCGGGTGGGGACATTATTCCGGTTCTGGGTATTCTCAGCTGCTCCGCCGTCATGGTCTCACTCGACAAGCTGACATGGATCCGGCTGATCGTCTGGCTGGCCATCGGCATGGCCATCTATTTGGGTTACGGGCGCTATCGCAGCGTTCTCGCGCGGTCCTGACCCCCGCGCGCATGGGGTTGCATAACGCGGGAAGCGGCGCATACTCGCTTCCCGCTGTTCACCCCCGTCGGGTTTCTCCCTGATCTGGCCTCGCATTGCCCGGCCCATCAGGCCCGCCCGACACGCAATGGAGATCCCGCCCATGCTGGCTGGTCGCTTCCCTCAGGCCCGCCCTCGCCGTAACCGGTTTGATGATTTCACGCGCAGACTGGTCGCTGAATCCTCTCTGGGCATCAACAATCTGATCTGGCCGATTTTCTTCATGGAGGGTACCAACTCCGTGACAGATGTGGCCTCCATGCCCGGCGTACAACGCGTCACGCTGGACCGGCTGGCCGCGCATGTTGAATCTGCCGCCAAGCTGGGCATTCCCGCTCTGGCCCTGTTCCCCATCACGCCGGCTGAAGCCCGGAATGAAACAGGCTCCGAAGCCCTGAACCCGGACAACCTGATGTGCCGGGCAGCGCGCCTTCTGAAAAAAGAATTCCCCAATGTCGGCCTGATTGGCGATGTGGCGCTGGACCCCTACACCAGCCATGGTCATGACGGCATTATCCGCGATGGCTATGTGGTGAATGATGACTCCGTCACCATTCTCGCCCAGCAGGCTGTCAATCAGGCTGCGGCAGGGGTGGATATCCTCGCTCCGTCTGACATGATGGACGGACGCATTGGCAGCTTCCGCACGGAGCTGGACAAGAACGGGTTTGTTGATACCCGCATCATGTCCTACGCCGCCAAATATGCCAGCGCCTTCTACGGCCCGTTCCGTGATGCTCTGGGCTCCGGCGACCTGCTGAAAGGCGATAAAAAGACCTACCAGATGGACCCCGCCAACAGCGATGAAGCTCTGCGTGAAGTAGAGATGGATATTGCCGAGGGCGCGGACATGGTCATGGTCAAGCCGGGCCTGCCGTATCTGGACGTGATCCGCCGCGTGCGGGACACGTTTGCCGTGCCGACCTTCGCTTATCAGGTCTCCGGTGAGTATGCGATGCTGATGGCCGCCATCCAGAACGGCTGGCTGGACCATGAGCGCGCCGTGATGGAAAGCCTGCTGGCCTTCCGCCGCGCTGGCGCGCATGGCGTGCTGACGTATTTTGCGGTGGAAGCTGCAGAACGCATCAAACAGACATACGGCGTCTGAACAGCAGCCGAAGCCCCGTGCTTCGGCTTCCGCCCGCATCGCCTTTCTGTGAAACCTCTTTGAGCCGGAAAGCCAGTGCGTTGCGGGCGGCGTTCCTGTTACAGTCTGGCAGGTTGTTTATTTTAACAGCCTGCCACTCCTTTTTCCGGACATGACGTATGGTTTCCACACTGCGGCAATCGCAGTTTTTCTACACAACAGCGCCCCAGCCCTGCCCCTATCTGCCGGGACAGATGGAGCGAAAGGTCATTGCGGATCTCGCCGTCCCCAATGCGGACGCCCTGCATAACCGCCTCTCCCGCGCCGGGTTCCGGCGTAGCCATACACTGGCTTATGCGCCTGTGTGCGCCACCTGCTCGGCCTGCACGCCTATCCGCATTCCCGTGCAGCGCTTTGAACCAGACCGCACGCAGCGGCGCACCCTGCGCCACAATGCCGATCTGCATGCCAAACGCCTCCCGCCCATCACCACGCCGGAACAATACGCCCTCTTCCGCCGCTATCAGACAGCACGTCATACAGACGGCGACATGGCCACCATGACGGGGGAAGACTATCGCAGCATGGTGGAAGACACGCCCGTGGAAACCATGCTGTTTGAATTTCGGACTGATGCGGGTGAGCTGATGATTGTCAGCCTGATTGACCGGCTGGAAGATGGGCTGTCCGCTGTTTACAGCTTCTATAACCCGGACCTGCCCCGCCGCTCACTCGGCAGTCTGGCCGTGTTGTTCCTCATTGAAGAAACCGCCCGTCTTGGCCTGCCCTACCTGTATCTGGGCTACTGGATTCAGAAAAGCCGGAAGATGTCCTACAAATCCCGCTTCCAACCCGCCGAAATCCTGACCCACGGCGTCTGGCACACGCTGGATGCTGAGACGCAGCAAGCACAAACGCAGGATATCCCCTGATTGCCGCCACCGGCATAGACGAGGCAAATCTAAAGACGCCTGCCTCATACGCCATTTCTTCAAAAACTCAGATTTAATCAGACTGGATATGGGTTAGCAGAGCCTCTTTGTGCCCAAACAGGCAGCTTTTGAAACCGTCCCCAAGCACAGAATTTTCGGCTCAGGCTCAGGCTCAGGCTCAGGCTCAGGCTCAGGCTAGCACAAGCAATCACTCTGCAAAGCCATCAAAGCCCAACCCTCTAGTAAGGCTTTAATCCCCCAATGATACGCGCAGGCCGGTCATGGTGCCCGCAATGCGACACCACACACTCGTCTCCGCAACACCCGCGCGGATCATTCACCTCTCAAAGAGCAGTTCAGGCTTTCTTGAGCGCCCATGACGGGGCTTCCTTACCCACCGCAGCACGTTTCCCTACCCACGTCTGAAGGTCCGCGAACGGACGCAGGCGCACATTGCCGGGCCACAACAGGCCGGCCTCAGCTTTAAAGACTACCGCGTTCTTCAGGGTCTCACTGGCTTTGCCATATTTCTGCAAGCCAACACCCAGACCGCGGCCCATAACCGGCAACTGCTCCAGCGGGAAAATCAGGAAGCGCCGGTTGCTGCCCAGCACGGCAACCTGATCACCTTCCGCTGGCACGCAGAGCTGTGCACTTTCCTCGCCCTTCAGGTTGAGCACCTGACGGCCTGAACGCTTTTCCGCCACCATGCTCTCTTCATCCACCAGCATGCCGCGCCCGGCACTGGAGGCGACAAGGCGACGCGTACCAGCCTGCACCGGGAACACGGCAATCACGTCTTCATCGTTCGAGAGGTCAAACAGCAGACGCACCGGCTGGCCATCACCTCGCCCGCGCGGCAGATCCGCGCCTTTCACGGTAAAGGCGCGCCCATCTGTGCCGAAGAAGCACAATTTATCTGTGCTCTGGCATGGCACAGCAAGCCGCAGGCCGTCGCCTTCCTTGAACTTCTGATTTTCCAGATCAACAGCATGACCTTTTATAGCCCGCACCCAGCCTTTCTGAGACAGGATGAGGGTCAGAGGCTCACGCTCCACCGTTTCCACTACGGAGATATCAATGGGGGCCGGAGCGGACTGGAGCGTGCTGCGGCGTTTACCCAGCTGCCCTTGCCCGAACTTCTTGACCATACCCTCAAGCTCCCGCCCAATGCGGGACCAGCGTTTCTTCTCGTCAGCCAGCAGCGTTTCCAGCTCGGCCTTCTCGGCTGAGAGCGCGTCATGCTCCTTGCGGATTTCCAGTTCTTCCAGCCGGCGCAGGCTCCGCAGGCGCATATTGAGCACAGACTCGGCCTGCAGATCGGTCAGCGAGAACGTGGCAATCAGGCTGGCCTTGGCGTCATCCTCTTCCCGGATAATACGGATGACTTCATCCAGGTTGAGATAAACCGCCAGAAAACCATCCAGAATTTCCAGCCGCCGCAGAACGGCTGCCAGACGGTGGCGGCTGCGGCGTTCCAGCACCACATGGCGATGGTCCAGCCAGGCCCGCAGAACGTCTTTCAGGCCCATAACACCCGGTGCGCGGTCCGCACTCAGCACGTTCATGTTCAGGGGGAAGCGGCTTTCCAGCGTGGTCGCCCGGAAGAGGGTTTCCATCAGCACTTCCGGCTCAATGCCGCGCGTTTTGGGCTCCAGAACCAGACGGATTTCATCCGTACTTTCATCCCGAATGTCGCCCAGCAGAGGCAGCTTTTTCTGTTCCAGAAGATCTGCAATCTGCTCAATCAGGCGGGATTTCTGCACCTGATACGGAATTTCGGTGACAATAATCTGCCAGGTGCCAAAGCGGCCCTGCTCAACTTCCCACCGCGCCCGCATGCGGAAGCCACCCCGGCCTGTTTCATAGGCTTTCAGAATAGCATCCGAATCTTCAACAATCAGACCACCGGTCGGGAAGTCCGGCCCCGGCATCAGCGCCAGCAGTTCAGCCGTGGTGCTGTCTGGCTTACGGGCAAGGAGTGCGGCAGCCGCACAGACTTCGGCGGCATTATGCGGCGGGATGCTGGTGGCCATCCCCACGGCAATCCCGGCGGCACCATTGGCCAGCAGGTTCGGGAAAGCCGCAGGCAGCACAACCGGCTCCTGTTCTTCACCATCATAGGTCGGGCGGAAATCGACGGCATCATCTTCAATACCGTCCAGCAGAGCCTTGGCGACTTCCGTCAGGCGCGCTTCGGTATATCGCATGGCGGCGGCGTTATCGCCGTCAATGGACCCAAAGTTCCCCTGCCCTTCCACCAGTGGATAACGGGCGGCAAATTCCTGTGCCAGACGCACCAGCGCCTCATAAACCGAGGCATCCCCATGCGGATGGAATTTACCAATAACGTCACCCACCACACGGGCGCATTTCTTAAAACCGGAGGACGGGTCCAGCTTGAGCTGATGCATAGCGTAAACCAGCCGACGATGCACCGGCTTGAGGCCATCCCGCACGTCAGGCAGCGAGCGCGACATGATGGTGGACAGCGCATAGGCCAGATACCGTTCACTGAGCGCATCCGCCAGCTTGGTATCCTCAATATGGCCTTCAAATGTCTCGCTCATTTCCTGCTCCCCAGACCCAATGCCGGCTCTCATACAGCCTGAGACATAACGCTGTGACGCGTTTTGTTCTAGTCTCCTTCTTCTTCAGGCACGTCATTCGGCTGACCGGCAAGGCGTGCCACACGGTCCACCAGCCGCTCCCGCGCCGCAGGCAGGGGGCGATGCCGCTGCCCGAAGGCGTCTCGCGCCAGAAAATGGCCCGTCAGCCGTAGCCCGGCCAGCCAGTCCTCCGGTGTGCCGGTTTCCTCCTCAGCCAGCAGGAAGGATGGCAGCGGCAAAAGCCTATCTTTCCATTCCCCCGCGCCGTCTTCAGACACCGCTTTTCCTGTTTTGGGGGAAACATAGGCGAGCCCTGTTGTCGCTCCGGTGACGGCGCAGGCGGAAAAATCAAGCCCAAAGCCAAGTTCCGTCAGCAGCGCGCATTCCCAGCGCACTACATCCGGCAGCCCTTCCCGCTCGGACACGGCGGGATCAAACCCCAGAAAGCTGAGAAGTTTTACAGTTTTGGCAAACAGCACTGGGCACGCCTCACCCTCCGGCAAAGCGGCATCGGCCAGCACACAGACGGACTGGACCATGGCCAGCGTAAGAGGCGCATCCAGCAGCCGGAAGCCGCAGCCATACAATAATTCACCAGAAAGCCGGACGATACCGCCGGCAGAGCGAGCCTGAAAACGGGTTTTAACCAGATTCCCCGGCTGCCATAACGCGCTGCCTGCGCGGGATCTGGCCCCATAGACCACACCGCGCACCAGCCCGTTTTCTTCTGTCAGCACATGCACACGGGCATTATTTTCGCCCAGCAAGGCCGCAGAAAGCACAAGGGCGGGAGCCTCCCTGTCGAGGGAAGTCCCGCCCTGTTGCATCATCGTGCAGAAACGCCCGACTTAGACGCCGGAAACCTTGGCCACTTCTGCAGCAAAGTCGTCGGCTTCTTTTTCAATGCCTTCGCCCAGCTGGAAGCGGTCAAAGCCAACCAGCGTCACGCCAGCTTTTTCCAGAACCTTCTTCACGCGGCTTTCACCGTCATGCACCCACACCTGCTCCAGAAGAACAACTTCTTCATAGAACTTGCGGATACGACCTTCGACCATCTTTTCGATGATGGCTTCCGGCTTGCCGGAGTCTTTCGCCTGGTCGATCAGCACAGCGCGTTCACGCTCAACTTCAGCCTGATCAAGGCTGGTCACATCCAGAGCGGACGGACGCGTTGCAGCAACATGCATGCCAATCTGGCGGCCCAGCTGGGTGATGGCGTCAGAAGCAGACGGAGCTTCCAGAGCAGCCAGAACACCAATCTTGCCAACACCCGGGCGCAGTGCACCGTGCACATACGTTGCCACAACGCCAGACGGCACCGTGAACACGCGAGCGCGACGCAGGGACATGTTCTCACCAATGGTGGCGATCAGGTGCGTCAGTTCGTCAGCAACCGTGCGGCCTGTGGCCAGCGTTGCAGCTTTGATGGCTTCCAGATCGTCACCGACCTTCAGAGCAACCTGAGCAACAGATTCAACAAAGCTCTGGAACGCTTCGTTACGGGCCACAAAGTCCGTCTCGGCGTTCACTTCAACCATGGCTGCTTTCTTGTCTTCGGATGCAACAGCAACCAGACCTTCAGCGGCAACACGACCAGATTTCTTAGCAGCAGCAGCAAGGCCCTTGGTGCGCAGCCAGTCAATGGCGCCTTCAATTTCACCATTGGACTCGTTGAGAGCCTTTTTGCAGTCCATCATGCCTGCGCCCGTTTTTTCGCGCAGTTCTTTGACCAGTGCAGCGGTAATGGCCGCCATAGTTCATCTCCTTAAAAACCGGAACGCGCCCCTGAGGGCGCGCACAGGGCTGTCATGCCTGTATGCAGGCATCTGTCGTATCTGAAAAACCGGCCCGGCAGATCATGCGCGGGCCGGCCAGCAAAACTTTAGTTTGCAGCAGGTGCCGGAGCAGCAGCAGCTTCAGGCGCTGCAGCCGGAACTTCTGCTTCCAGAGCCGGGTCAACCGGCAGTTCTTCAGCAGCACCGAAATCCTGGCCAGAAGCGCCCAGTTCAGCGGAGATCCCGTCCAGAACGGAAGAGGAGACCAGGTCGCAATACAGGGAGATGGCGCGGATGGCGTCATCGTTACCCGGAACCGGGAAGGTCACACCCTTGGGGTCGGAGTTGCTGTCCAGAATCGCCACAACCGGAATGCCCAGCTTGTTGGCTTCTTCAACAGCCAGCTTTTCCTTGTTGGTGTCGATGATGAACAGGATATCGGGCAGACCGCCCATTTCCTTGATCCCGCCAAGGGAACGTTCGAGCTTGTCACGTGCGCGGGTCAGCTCAAGAATTTCTTTCTTGGTCAGACCAGACGTGCCGCCGTCCAGCGTTTCTTCAATCTGGCGCAGACGCTTGATGGAACCCGTAATGGTCTTCCAGTTCGTCAGCATGCCACCCAGCCAGCGGTGGTTGACGTAATACTGACCGCAGCGCTTTGCAGCTTCAGCAATCGGTTCTGCAGCGGCGCGCTTGGTGCCAACAAACAGAACGCGGCCACCACCGGCAACAGTGTTACGGATTGCCTGCAGAGCGCGGTCAAGCAGGCCAACGGTCTGCTGAAGGTCGATGATGTGGACCTGGTTACGCACACCGAAGAGGTATGGCTCCATCCGCGGGTTCCAGCGGCGGGTGTGGTGACCGAAGTGAACACCAGCTTCAAGCAGCTGGCGGAGTGTGAAATCTGGCATCGCCATGGGGCGTATCCTACCTTATCTGGTTAATCCTCCGCGAAGCACGGCCCCTTTACTATTCAGGGCACCAGAAGGTGTATGGCTTCGCGTGCGTAGTCCCGGCCTGGGCCAAGCGATGCCGATATGGCGGTTTTCGCTGGCCCTTGCAAGGCAAAAATGCGGGTTATCAGCCCTCTTTGATGGGTTTGGCGTTTGCGTTGGGCACGCCTTTACGCGCCAGCAGCGCCCGCAGAGCCTTCACAATGGGGAAGACTTCAATGTTGTGGTCGCCCCCAAGCTCCCGCCAGGCCTTCTGTTCCATCTCCACAACTTCACGGTCTTCTTCAAAGATACGGTGCGTGAAGATCCCCAGAACCGGCCAGGCCATATCCAGCAGAAAGCCCCATTTGGGCTTCTTGACGGAGAGCAGGCCAAACGTCTGGGTGCCAAGCTGGTCAGACCCAAGCGGCACATAGGCCACCCACAGGTCCATCACCAGATCACCATCTTTGTCATGAATTTGCAGAGTCTGGTACGGGTAGGTGGTGCGGATGGAGACAATTTCCTCCACCGGCTGTTCCTGCCCTTCAATCTCACGGTGCTTGCCAAAAATCAGGGCTTCGGCCAGCGGCTGATTGCCGCCCTTACGGGCAAAGCTGTAGCGGGCTTCCTGAAAGTTCTCGCCCTTGTCCTGCCCCATAAAGCGGGCCGTAATGGAGCCCATCTGCCGCCGGTGCAGGAACTGATGGTTCATGTCCATCAGGTTTTCATGCATGAAGGTGTAGTGGCATTTCAGACGCGGGTGGAAACGGCGGGTCTTGAATTCCGGATTTTCAACCTGCGCGATATCAGGCACCGGCACACTCTCCGCCAAAGCCGGATCTCCAGGAAACACAAAAATCAGGCCGCTTTTTTCCCGGCAGGGATAAGACTTAACAGGCCGCCCCACCCCTTCCTTATTCAGGTAAGGCACCGTGACGCACTGACCCGCGCGGTCAAACGCCCAGCCATGATAGCAGCATTTAATGCAATCCCCCTCGACCGTGCCCTTGCTCAACGGCACCTGCCGATGCGCACAGCGGTCTTCCAGCGCATAGACCGGCCCGTTTTCCGGGCGGATCAGGGCAATGGGGTGGCCTGCATAACGTGCAGGAAAAGCCTTGCCCGGACGCACCTTGTGCGACCACGCAATGGGGTACCAGAAATTCGGATCACAATCGATCTGCCGCAGATCATACTCCGGGGCAGAGACCTGTTCAGCCGGTTTTTCTTTGACTGCTTCTTCCTGCATGGATCACCTCTCACATTACCAGAGGCGAATGCACAAAAAAAACGGCACCACCTCACCGGGTCATGCCGTCTAGGATTGGTCTTTCCCCCGGGATCAGACAAGCCCCACCTCTGCATGCCAGATTAGCAGGGGGTAAGCGCATTATAAAGAAAGAGCCCTCTGCTCCGTTGGGAAACAAAGGGCTCCGGAACGTTTTTTATTTAGGCGAATGCGGCAGCGGGTAGTGCTTGCGGGGTTTGGTCTGCTGGTCAGACTTTTCGGTTTTAGGGCCGGGAGTCGTAGTGCCAGGGTTTGTGGTCGCGTCCTGACCGTTGCCACCATTGGAGGGCGGCTGTGTTCCCGGCTGTTCAGCCTCGGTGCGGGGATTGTTCCAGAGTTTATGAGACGGCTCGACCCGCTTACCGTTCTCATCCTTTGCTGCAGGCGGCACTTTACCAACCTGAGACGCCGCAGAATTTGCGGTTGGCGTGCCGGAAACCGAATCACTCTGCGTTGTCTGTGCCAGCGCAAGTGTGGGGGCCATCAGCATGGAAACAGCCAGAGTCATGGAATACAGTTTTGAAGACATGGGATATCCTCCCGTTCAAGATGTGATACGCACTCATGTCCCTAACGGGACCTTTCCGGAAAGGTTGCCTTTCCTTATTTACAGAGCACACCAGCCAGAACGGAAAAGCAGCCTCACACTCCCTCACTCGCGGGCAGCGATATGTCCAGCGCAGCACACAGCCTGCTCAGACCTGCCGGGCACTGCCGGACAGATACGCCATCAAACGCCGTCACCTGCCGCATACTCAGACTATTAATCAGATAGAGTCCGTCTGCGGCCTTTAGTCGCGCCAGAGAAAGAGGCTCTTCTCGCAACAGCCCCGTCTGTAAAAGCACAGCCCGCGCAACTCCCGGCAATGCCCCTTCCCCGACCGACGGCGTAAAAAACGCATTCCCCTCCTGAATCACCACCGTGCTGATGGTTGTTTCCGCCACCCTTCCCCGCACGTTCAGCAACAGGGCTTCATCACACCCAGCCCGCGCAGCTTCCTGCCGCGCCAGAATATTGGGCAGGTAATTGAGGCTTTTCAGACAATTTAAAGGGGATTGCTCATCACGCCGGATGGTCTGGCTTGTCATAAGAGAGACGGATGAAACTTTTGCCTCCCCTGCCGTAACCGTCATAAAAACAGTGGGTTCGCCTTGCTGTGGCGGCAAAAGCCCTCTCGGGGCCACGCCTCGTGTCACTGTCAGACGCGCAGAGCCATTTTGCACGCCCGCTGCCTGCAAAAGAGCCTGCGCTGCCTGCGCTACCATCGCAGCACTGGGAACCGCTAGCCCCAGCACTGCTCCGCCATGCTGCAAACGCTGCATATGCAAATCCAGATGGCACACACGCCCATTTTGCACACGTAGCGTTTCAAACAGGCCGTCCCCGAGCGTCAGCCCCCGGTCCGCCAGACTAACATGCGCCTGAGCAGACTCACAGAGATGCCCGTTCAGCCACACCAAACTCATGCCTCATCTCCAAAAAGTGCCCGGAAAGGAGCCAGTTTCAGGCGCATTTCTTCATATTCCTTTTGAGCATCGGAAAGAATAGTAATCCCACCACCTGAGGCCAGCGTCAGAGAGTCCGCTTTCCGGACAAGGGTCCGAATAATCACGGAACTTTCCAGACGACCATCCACCCCGATACAAAGCACACTCCCGCAATAAGCCCCACGCGGAGAGGCTTCGAGTTCTTCAATAATTTCCATCGCCCGATGCTTTGGTGCACCCGTTACAGAACCGGGTGGCAGGGTGGCGCGTAGCAGATCAAACACATCCCGCCCCGCCTCCAGTTCCCCACGCACTTCGGACACCAGATGATGCACATGGGCAAAGCGTTCGACCTTAAGAAATTCCGGTACACTCATGCTCCCAACCTGCGCCACACGGCCAATATCATGCCGCATGAGGTCCACAATCATCAGGTTTTCAGCCCGCTCCTTGTCATCCGCGTTCAAAGCGGCAGAAAAAGCTTCATCCTCTTCCGGCGTTTGCCCGCGCGGGGCGGTGCCCTTGATGGGCCGCGATGTCACAACGCCCTGCGCATCACACTGCAAAAACCGCTCTGGGGATGTGGAGTGCAACGCATATCCAGCCCCGCAGGACAAATACGCGCCAAACGGGGCCGGAGCTTTCTCACGCAGAGCCAGATACAGCGCCGTATTTGAAAATTCTTTTGGAAACGAAGAAGAATAACGGCCCGTGATATTGACCTGAAAAATATCTCCGGCCGCAATATACGCTTTAGCGCGCTCTATGACCCGGCAATACGAGGCGCGGGACTGATCGAGACGAAACCGCACCCGAGGCACATCCGGAAAAGCAACCAAGCCCTCGGGCACAGCCTCCCATGCAGCGACATGCGCCGTAACCGACTGGCACCCAGCGATATCCTGATCCCCGTCCAACACAACGCCCGTGACAAACGCACGCTTTGAAAGACGGTCCCACACAAAGGCATGATCGTAAAAGCCGGAAGCCCAGTCCGGCTCATCCTGCGCAGAGTGACCGGGGGCAATATGTTCCAGATGCTGCCCGAGGCCATATCCGGCAAACCCGACCCAGCCACCGGAAAATGGCAGTTCTGGCATCCCCTCCGGCCCATCTGCGCGGACAACAGCAGACGGCATGATACTCCGCAACCGGTCAAACAGCGCATCGACCTTAAAAGGAACAGGCCGTTCGGCATCCCGAAAAATCTGCCCATCCTGCGCCACAAGAATCTGACGCGGCGTTCGGCAGAAAACCTGCCAGCGACTACGATCCTCTACCGGCCCACCACTATCCAGAAACGCACACCACGGCGCGTCCCCCCATGCGGCAAACACAGTCTCTGGCTCACGCCAGGCCAGTTCCTCTACCCAGACCCGTGCCGTGACCATACTGTTTGCAACCTCAGACCTGCTCTACGCGGGAAATGCCTTCCAGCATTTTCAGCCTTTGGCCCAGTAGGGGTGTAACCCGATACCCACCGCGCAAACGGATTTCCACATCACAGGTTTCTGCAACGCCCGGCAGCAGGACAATCCTGCTGGAACCGCCTTTCTGCTCCGTCAGAATTTCATTCAGACGCGGCAACGCCCCTTCCTGCTCCACCCAGATCCGCAACTCACTTTTTGCCTGCGCCGCAGCCTGCTCAAGCTCGACAATATCTGTGGCGGTAATGCGCATCGCCTCGCCTTCCAGCTTAAGGTCCGCCGTCACCAAAACAGCAGTGCCTGCCGTAAGACTTTCGCGCACACGGGTCAAAACTTCAGAAAACACGGTCACTTCACAGCCACCGGAGGAGTCTGAAAGCCGGACCCATGCCATTTTGTTCCCTGTGCGGGTGGGGCGTTCCTTACGGTCCACCACACAACCAGCAATGCGCACGCGCCCCACCCCGGCTTCCGCTGCGGAAAGCAGGCCGGAACAGCGCGTTACATCCAGCCGACGCAGCACGGTGCCGTAGGAATCCAGCGGATGGGCCGTCATGTGGAAGCCAATCGCTTCCGCTTCCATGGCCAGACGCTCAAACTCCGGCCAGTCCTGACATTTTGCAAGACGCAGCGGTTCCACATGCCCACCACCGCCAAACAGGCCAATCTGGCCAGAGGCCGCCTCCTGCGCCTGACTTTGCGCCCGTCGCAAAATGGTATCTGCCGAGTTAAACGCCAGCGCCCGGTTTTTATCCAGACATTCAAACGCCCCGGCTTTTGCCAGATTTTCCATCTGCATGCGGTTGATCTGCTTGGGGTCAATCCGCATGGCAAAATCTGCCAGATCCTTGAACGGCTTGTTTCCGCGCGTCGCCACAAGGGCTTCCATCGCACTGAACCCAACCTTTTTGACGGCTGCCAGAGCATAACGAATACCGTGCGTGCCGTCGGGCAGGGTCTCAACCGAGAAATCCGCTTCGGATTTATTCACATCCGGCGGCAGAACCTTGATGCCCATCCGCTCGGCTTCCTGCCGCAGAGCCGCCAGCTTTTCCGTCCGTTCCCGTGCCAGAGACATACAGCCCGCAAGGAACGCCACCGGATGGTTGGCCTTCATCCACGCTGTCTGATACGAAACCAGTGCGTAAGCGGCTGCATGGGATTTATTGAAGCCATAGTCAGCAAATTTCGCCATGAGGTCAAACACCTCAACGGCTTTATCCCGATCAATCCCGCGTTTGACGGCCCCTTCCGTGAAGATCTCACGCTGAGTATCCATTTCCGCACGGATTTTCTTACCCATGGCACGGCGTAGCAAGTCTGCGCCGCCAAGGCTGTAGCCCGCCATCTTCTGGGCAATCTGCATCACCTGTTCCTGATAGACCATGATGCCATAGGTCTCTTCAAGAATATCGCGGAGCTCCTCGTGCGGCGGCTCCCACGCTTCCCCGTGTTTTCTGCGGCAATAATCAGGAATATTCGCCATCGGGCCGGGACGATACAGCGCCACAGCCGCAATCAGATCTTCCAGCCGGGTGGGACGCATCTGTTTGAGAACATCACGCATCCCGGCACCTTCAAACTGGAAGACGCCGGCCGTATCGCCATTGCTGAGCATATCGTAGGTGGCGGGGTCATTCAGCGGAATACGGCTGAGATCAACCTCAATCCCCATTTTCTTGAGGAAGCCAACGCCCCTTTGCAAAATGGTCAGCGTTGTCAGACCTAGAAAGTCGAACTTAACCAGCCCCGCCTGCTCAACAAATTTCATGTTGTACTGCGTGACAAGCATGTCGCTTTTTGGGTCTCGGTAAAGCGGCACCAACTCGACCAGAGGCCTGTCGCCAATCACCACACCGGCGGCGTGGGTACTGGCATGGCGGAACAGCCCTTCAATCTGCTGGCCAATTTCCAGCAGGCGGCGCAACGCTTCATCATTGTCGCGCATTTCCTGAAGTTTCGGCTCTCCGGCAATGGCTTCCTTAAGCGTGGTCGGTTTGGCCGGGTTATTTGGGATAAGCTCCGCCACCCGGTTGACCATGCCGTACGGCAGACCCAGCACACGCCCCACGTCACGCACCGCAGCACGTGCCTGCAACTTACCAAAGGTGATAATCTGCGCCACACGGTCTGGCCCGTATTCCCGGCGCACATAGGCAATCACCTCGTCTCGCCGGTCCTGACAGAAATCAATATCAAAGTCAGGCATGGAGACACGTTCGGGGTTTAGAAACCGTTCGAACAGCAGGTTGAAGGGGATAGGGTCGATATCCGTAATGGTCAGCGCCCATGCAGCCAGAGAACCTGCGCCCGACCCACGCCCCGGCCCCACCGGAATATCATGCGCCTTCCCCCACTGGATAAAGTCCGCAACGATCATGAAGTAACCGGGGAACCCCATGCGGGAGATAATATCCAGCTCAAACGTTAGCCGGTCTTTATATTTCTGCCGGGTTTCCTCATCCATGGTCATGCCGGAAAGGCGTTTTTCCAGCCCTTCCCATGCCATAGCGCGCAGAGTTTCGTCTTCCGTCGCCCCTTCACGCACTTTTGGACAAACTGGCAGCAGCGGCTTGCGGGTTTCCACTTTAATCGCGCAGCGTCGAGCGATTTCCAGCGTGTTGTCACAGGCGTCCGGCAGATCAGCAAACAGAGCGCGCATCATTTCCGGCGGTTTGAACCAATGTTCCGGCGTCACTCGCCAGCGGTCCCGCTCCGCCATGGTGCGGCCCTGCGCGATACAGATCAACGCATCATGCGCCTCGTACATTTCCAGGCGCGGGAAAAAACATTCATTAGTCGCCACCAGCGGCAGCCCGAACTCATTCGCCAACGCGAGCACACCCGGTTCCACCGCCTTTTCGACCGCCAGGTTGTGGCGATGCAGCTCGACAATCAGACGGTCACCAAAAGCTTCCTTCGCCTGCGCCAGCCAGCGTTCCGCCTCATCCTTCTGCCCATCGGCCAGCATCTGGAAAACCGGCCCGCGCGTGCCGCCCGTCAGCAGCAGCAGTCCCTCCGAGCGCTCACACATCACTTCCATGCTGATGACCGGATCAGCAGGATCGGACTCTCTAAAGCCAGTGGAGGACAGATATTGCAGGTTGGCCAGCCCCACCTCGTTCTGCGCGAGCATGACAATCGGCTCGGACGGGGAGCCCGGTTTGTCGTTACGAGACGGCAGGCCAAGCTGGCAGCCAATAATCGGCTGAATGCCGCTTTTGCTGGTGTATTGGGAGAACTCCAGCGCCCCGAACAGATTGCCCGAATCCGTAATAGCCACGGCGGGCATCCGCATCTCTTTGGTCAGAGAGACCATCTCCGGCACACGAATGGCCCCCTGACTAAGGGAGTAGGCGGAATGGACACGGAGATGAACAAAATCGGCGTAAGACATGCGCCTTTCTATCACATCCTGCGGGGCCTTCGTCACCTTACAAATGCTTATCCGGATACCGCCCCGCGTCCGGATGCTTTACAACCGCCCTATGGAACATACGGGAACAGAGCTGCGCCGGGGCTGGACCACCGGGAGCTGCGCAACAGCCGCGGCAAAAGCCGCATGGCTGATGCTCCTGGGGCACGAGCCTCCGGCCAGTGTGACCATTACGCTCCCCGGTGGCCAGCGCCCCACCTTTACCCTCTGCCGCACCGGTCTGGACCACGGGTACCCCTTTGCCGAGGTGGTGAAAGATGCGGGGGATGATCCGGACATCACCCACGGGGCCATTATCCGCGCCACGGTTCGCCGCCTGCCTCCGGGTTCCGGCGTGAAGTTTCGGGCCGGGCCGGGCGTTGGCATGGTCACACGCCCAGGCCTGCCCATTCCCCCCGGTGAGCCAGCCATCAATCCCATCCCCCGTGCCATGATCCGCACCGCCCTGACCGAAGCCAACAACGGCACTTTGCCAGACGCGGAAATTACGCTTTCCATTGAAGATGGAGCCAGACTGGCGGAACGCACCCTCAACAGCCGCCTTGGCATTACCGGCGGCCTCTCTGTTCTGGGCACAACTGGCATTGTGGTGCCGTTTTCCTGCGCTGCGTGGATCGACAGTATTCATCGCGGCATTGATGTCGCCCGCGCAGAAGGCCTGATGCATATTGCAGGCTCTACTGGCAATGTTTCAGAAAAAGCTGTGCAGAAAGTCTATGATCTGCCCGATACTGCGCTGATTGAAATGGGTGATTTTGTCGGCGGCATGTTGAAATACCTGCGCCGCCACCCCGTGCCCCGCCTGACCATTGCAGGCGGCATTGCCAAAATGACCAAACTTGGTCAGGGCAAGCTGGACCTGCACTCCAAACGCGGACAGGCCGACATGGCAGCACTCGCACACCTTGCCGCAACAGGCGGCGCACCTGCACCCATAGCAGACGCCATTGCCGCCAGCCCCACTGTGGCCGAGGCTTTTCTTCTCGCCACCTCTGCACACGTCCCGCTCGGCACGCTCATCGCGCAGTCCGCCCTGCGCACGGTTCTGCAAACCCTCGCCCCAGCCCCCTGCGCGGTGGACGTGATGGTGTTTGACCGTTCAGGCCAGTGTGTCGGACAGGCCGGCCCTTCCCTGCCCCAAACCTGACTTAACTCCGAAAGCGCCGCCGATAATCCGGGTCATATAAAGCGCTTTCCCGAAAGTCTTTTTCCGCCAGAGCAGGTCCCACCAGCACAAGAGCGGTACGTTCCACCGGGTTTTGCGCCAGTTCTGTTTCAATCGTGCTCAGTGTGCCACGCAGTACGAGCTGGTCCGGCCATGTGGCCCGCGCCACAATGGCGACCGGACAATCTGCCCCGTAAAAAGGCGTCAGGTCCTGCACGATTTTTTCCAGCGCATGAATGGCCAGATGAATAGCCAGAGTCGCACCTGTAGCCGCAAACGCCGCCAGTGTTTCACGCTCCGGCATCGCAGAGGCACGGCCTGTCATACGCGTCAGCACCACACTCTGGGCCACACCCGGCATGGTCAATTCCCGCCCCAGCACAGAGGCCGCAGCCGCAAAGGCGGGCACACCCGGCACCATGCTCCACGGAATCCCCAACCGGTCGAGCCGACGGGTCTGTTCCGCAACAGCACTGTAAATGGACAAATCGCCTGAATGCAGACGGGCCACATCATACCCTTCCGCATGCGCTTTGGCATATTCTGCTTCAATTTCATCCAGAGAGAGCGGAGCCGTATCCACCAGCCGCGCGCCCTCGGCACAAAATTTCAGCATATCCGGTGGCACGATGGAGCCTGCATACAGGCACACCGGGCAGCGCTCCAGCAGATCACGCCCCCGCAACGTCAGCAAATCCACAGCGCCCGGGCCAGCCCCAATAAAATAAACAGTCATCTCGTTCCCTCTCCTTCCGCCACCGCACAGGTTATGCCCGCATGCACCTGCCGAGGCACACGCAACCACGCCCCCCGTCCCGCGCCAGCCAATGCGCAGCCTTCCGCCACAGAGGCAAAACCTGTTTCCTGCAAAGCTCTTTCTGAAACTGTGGGGCAAATATTCTGCACAGCCCGCAACGCGTTATCCGAAACCCAGAACAACGGGACACCAAGCAGGCTGGCCACTTTCTCCGGCAGCTCGTCACCGTGGCGAAAGCCCGGCACTGCCAGACATGTCAAAACGGTTGCCCCATTTTCCTGCACCACCTGGCGCACAAAGGCCGCTGCCTCGGGCGCGCTGGCGGACTTGCTCCATCCCATTCCAGCCACGCTCATGGAAGGTCTTCCGGTTTCCAGACAACCCACTGCGTCACACTCATGGCCGGACGGAAACCGTGCATCTGCCCGACCCCTTCCATGCGAGACACTGCCAGACGGGTCAGTGTGCCGCCCCATTCCCGCACCGCCTGCATCAGCCGCACTTCCGTTTCCATCACCACGGCATTAACCACAAGCCGCCCTCCGGGCTTGAGCGCGGCCCACGCACCTTCCAGAACACCGGCCCGGCTTCCACCCCCACCAATAAAAATAGCATCCGGGCGCTCCAGACTTTCAAAACCCTGAGGCGCACGTACTTCTACAACCTTCAAATCCGGCACCCCCAGATTCAAGGCATTCCGGGCAATCCGTGCAGCGCGTTCTGGCACGGGTTCCAGCGTGATGGTGCGGCAGGTCGGGTCTGCCAGCATCCACTCAATCCCCACAGAGCCAGAGCCGCCCCCCACATCCCACAGCAATTCCCCGGCACGCGGGGCGAGGGACGAAAGCGTCACCGCACGAATTTCGCGTTTTGTCATCTGCCCGTCATGCTCAAAGCAGGAATCTGGCAGGCCCGAGGTCAGGGAAAGGCTACACGTCCGCCTGTCCGGCACAATCTCCAGCGCCAGAATAGTCAGCCTGCCGGGAGAGACGGGCACGCCGTCCCGCGCCTCAAAATCATACCGCCGCTCCTTCGGGCCGCCGAGCGCTTCCAGCCCATGGCACCGCGTGCGCCCAAAGCCTGCCTCTGTCAGCCATTCCGCAACCTGAGCCGGAGAGTGCTCATCCGCACACAGCACAATCAGCCGCACGCCGGGCTGCAAAAACGGTCTCATGCGCTGCATGGGCCGCCCGCACAAAGATACCACCCGGCAGTCCTGCAAGGCCCAGCCAAGACGCGCACAGGCCAGAGACATGGACGAGGGCGCGGACAAACACAGCATTTCCTCAGGCGGCACATGCCGGGCCAGCGTTGCACCAACGCCATAGAAAAACGGATCACCAGACGCCAGCACCACAACCGGCGAGCCGCGGCGGGCAAGAACAGCCTCTACACCTTTTTGAAAAGGTGACGGCCAGACCAACGTTTCTCCCTGAATATCCTCCGCCGCCAGTTCCAGATGCCGAGCACCCCCCACAACATACGATGCATGAGAGAGCAATGTGCGGGCAGCAGGACTCATGCCGTCCAGACCATCCTCACCAATGCCGATCAGCGTCAGCCAGACATTAGACATCACATCTCTCTCCCCAGTTCCGCGCTGCCTTGGTCATGCTCATCCTCTCTCGGAACATCCAACTTGCAGAAACCCCACGCCCCTCGCTATGGGAAGCCCATACGGTCCATCAGGATACAGCATGCCATGCCCTTTTCTGCCGCCTCTGCCCCGCTGCCAGTGCTGATTCTGGGCGGCACAACGGAAGCCTCGGGCCTGTGTCGTCTGCTGGAACATCAGGCCGCTTTTGCCCCCACCCTCTCTCTGGCTGGCGTGACCAAAAACCCGCATCTGCCCAATATCGCTGTGAGGATTGGCGGGTTTGGAGGCGTGGAGGGACTGCAAAACTGGCTGCGTCAACATGCCATTCAGGCTGTGATTGACGCCACGCACCCGTTTGCCGCCACCATGAGCCAGCATGCCGCTAAAGCGTGTGCCGACCTGGCGCTTCCGTTGCTGCGACTGGAACGCCCGGCGTGGCATCCCACAGCGGAAGATCAGTGGCACAGTGTGCCCAGTCTGACCGCAGCTGCCAGCCTGCTGGCTGACCCGGCGGGTTATGGGCGGCACCCGTTGCGCGTTTTTCTGACAACCGGACGCAAGGAAGTCGCGCCGTTCTGCGCTGCCCCGCAACACTCCTATCTGCTCCGCTCCATTGATGCACCGGACCCGACCAGCCTGCCCCCGCACACCACATACCTCTCCGCGCGTGGGCCGTTTGATTACGCGGCAGAACTGGCGGTGATGCAGGCGCATCACATTGATATTCTGGTCACCAAAAATTCTGGCGGAACAGCAACCTTTCCAAAACTGGAAGCAGCCCGCACCCTGCATTGCCCGGTGATTATGGTTGAGCGGCCGCCACACCCTGCCTGCCCGAGGGTAGACACGCCGAAAGAGGCTATGGCGTGGCTGCAAACGCATCAGACCGCCTCAACCTTGCGCGACGTATAAAACCACACGCTTCCGTCTGGTCGTGGGATCAGATGACTGGCCACGCAGCCAATCAACACCAGCGTACTCATATCCGCCCATGTGGCGTCCGCTTCCGCCAGTGTGGATAAGCGCACCGCCTCATCCTCCCGACCAATGGCGCGCGCAAAGGCAACCGGGATTGATCCGGGCAGGCTCGCGCGCAAATGGTCCAGAGCCTCGCCCAACTGGGTCGGGCGCGCTTTGGACCGCGGATTATAGAGCGCAATCACAAACCCGGCCTCTGCAGCCAGAGCCAGCCTGCGCAAAACAACAGGCCATGGCTTAAGGTTATCGGAAAGGGACATCACGCAAAAATCGCCACCCAGCGGCGCTCCCAGCCGTGCCGCTGCAGCCAGAACTGCGCTGACGCCGGGAACAACCGTAATCTCAAGCCCGCGCCATTCCTGCGGCCCATGGTCTACGGCCTCAAACACAGCGCTGGCCATACCGAACACCCCGGCATCCCCACCGGACACAACAGCAACATGCCGCCCCTGCATGGCCATTTCCAACGCATGACGTGCACGCTCAAGTTCCACCCGGTTATCCGAACTGTGCCGCACAACCGATGCAGGCGCTTCAACCCGCTGCACATAAGGCCCATACCCAACCAGATCCGTCGCCCGGCTGAGCGCCTGATCAGCCTGCGGCGTGCGCTGGAGCACATTGCCAGGCCCCAGTCCGATAATACTGACAGACCCTATCATCGCACACCCTTCCTGCCTGGCACCAACGCCAGTGAAAAATAGGGTGCAGGCCCTTCCTGCTCTGCCAGAGGCAGACATCGTGCCTCCGGCTGTGTGCCGCGTTCCACATAAACGGCTTCTGGCAAACGCCCGGCCTGCGTCAGCGCCTTACGCAATTTTGGCATATTACGGCCAATCTTCATCACCACAGCAGCATCGGCCTTTTCCAGCCAGTGCGCCAGATCCTCCTCCGGCATGGTCGCGGGCAGCACGCACAACACATCATCCCCATGCGTCATGGGGCGCGCCGCCTGTGACCAGCATCCGCTCATGGCGGAAATACCCGGCACAACCTGCGTTTCAAAACGGCTCCGCAAGCGGTCAAACAAATACATGGCCGAACCATACAAAAAGGGATCCCCTTCGCAGAGCAGAGCCACATCCTTCCCCTGTTCCAGAACGGCAGCTAGATCCTGCGCGCAGCGATCATAAAACGCGTTCATGTCCGTATGATACGCGGGATCTTTAACGGAAATTTCGGTTGTGAACGGATACGCCAGCCGGATTTCCTGCGTGGTGGGGGCAATATGCGCCTGCGCAATGCGCCGGGCATGACCTTGTGTGTCATGCCGACAGAAATACGCCACAGCTGGTGCCGCCTGCAGAATTTTCACTGCCCGCAGAGTCATCAGGTCCGGGTCGCCCGGCCCGACACCCACCACATGCAACGTGCCATGCGCCATCACTCAGTCTCGCTTGCCAGCGCATTCACAGCCGCCGCGGCCATGGCGCTGCCTCCCAGCCGCCCGTGCACAACCAGCCATGGTACATCGTGTCTTTTTGCAAGAGCCTCTTTTGACTCCGCAGCGCCCACAAAACCAACTGGCAACCCGATAATGGCAGCGGGCTTCTGTGCACCAGCATCCAGAAGCTCAAGCAAGTGAAACAACGCCGTGGGGGCATTCCCGATTGCCACCACGGCCCCGGTCAGTTTCTCGCCCCACAAATCCAGCGCGGCAGCGGAGCGCGTATTGCCAATCTCTTTAGCCAGTTCCGATGTGCGGGCATCCCGCAAGGTACACACCACCTCATTCTCCGCAGGCAGACGAGCACGCGTAATGCCATGCGCAACCATCTCGGAATCACACAAAATGGCACAGGATTTTTTAAGGGATGCTCGTGCTGAAGAGACGAAATCTGCCGTCATCGCCACAGATTGCGCCACATCCACCATGCCGCACGCATGAATGATCCGCACGACGATTTGCGCCTGTTCAGGGGAAAAACCGCTCAGGTCCGCTTCTGCCCGAATGGTCGCAAAGGAGCGTTTATAAATAGCGGCTCCATCCCGAATATAGTCATAAGCCTGCATTCTAAACGTCTCCTTTAGGCAGAGCCTGCAAAAAAGCTCTTACATCTTCAGTTTTTGGCAGAATACGGATTGGCTCATCGCCAGCCTTGCCATGCTGCACCACGCCATAGCCCTCCCCCCGGGCCACCAGCGTGACTGTTGCGGCACCGGGATGTGCGCAGCCCTTCCGACAACCCGACACATGCAGATCCGCTTTGTCGGGCAGGAACGGCGCAAGGGCCAGCGCATCACGCCCCACGTCTCCGGCAGACTGTGCACATCCCGGCGCACCAATACAGGCATAAACGCGCAGGCGTGCATCATCAGACTGCGTGATCATTCCGGAAATTTCAGGAGTTTTTTTCAGTCCGGATAAAACCAGCCCAGACCATGGCGTCATCCGCAACAGCCCATCTCCTTCCTGCGCAACCTCTGCGCAGGAACGAAGCGTTGCGGCCGTGAGACGCCCTAACGGCGCTACGGCAGCATAAGCGGAGCCTGTCAGATGACCGGCCCTTGGCGTAGGCTGGTTTATGCCATGCATCTCCGCCACCGTAGCAGACACGCACTCCAGCCCTGTTTCAGCAAACAGGCGCTCCCCTACAGAAGGCTCGCGAAGGGGACGCTGCGTTTCACCACGTTTTACAAAAGCCTCTGCCAGAGCAAGGGCTGCCTGCACGGCCTCCTGCACGATCTGCGGCGCGGAGCTGCTGCTCCCACACACCACACGCCAGCCAGCCTCTGTGGGGACCGGACTTTCCATAGCCTGAAGCATAATATCGGCGCGCAGAGAGCCTGTCGGGAAAAATCCTCCGCCATCCACGCAAAAACCAAATTTATCGGGAAGAGCAGAAAGCTCCGGATGGTCTATCAAACCGTTCCGTAAAGCCTCAGCGCATAGCACAGTCTCTGTGGCACAAGCTGGATCTATCCCCGCCAGAGGGGAAACCTGAAGAGCAAGGCGTCGTTCGGCTTCAGGGTCAGGCTGCCCCAGACCAGCCGCAATCATCCGCTGCGGGAAAGCCTGCGCGGCCTCCAGAGTAAAGCCGCGTAATTGCACGTTACCCCGGTTGGTCAGGCTGATCTGCCCATTACCGTCCTGCTCCGCAACATCTGCCAGCAGATGAGCCTGCACTGCGGTCATCCGGCCCAGAGGCGGACGCACGCGCACCAGCCACCCGTCCGCCGCCTGCATGGGCGCAAACAGACCGGGACACCATCCTTTGACCACAGGTGCAGAAAATGCGGCCGACATGAACACCCTTCAGGCAACACACCGCACAAAGCGGTATGGGGGTGCAGTTCCAAGGCCGCCCGGACAAGCCAGACAGTAGCGCGCATTGCAACGCACCATCACACACCGGACACCCCGCCAGGCATGACACTCCAGAAATCGGATGGCAGGTCTCCTGGCTGATGACACAAAACCACCGGTTTTCCGGGGGCTCTCGCTCGTTCCACACCTTCCCGGAGAAGTCTCCAGTGGCACAACACTCTGGAGCAGAGTGCTGGAACAAGCCTGATGTCACATACAGTTGCGGGGGCAGCGACGGCCAAGAAACAGCGGAGTTCTCACCGTACTTCCCTTTTCATCCCAAAGCGGGAACCATCGCGTTCTGTTAAGCAGGCTCTCCGGGAGATGTCAAAACACTGTGTACGCAGCCCTGCACTCTTGAAACAAAGCCTCTGTGCGGCCAGCTCTCAAGGGGCTCATACCCTACCCGCCACATGCACGGAGAACAGAATGATGCAGTATCGCCAGCTCGGTCGGTCCGGCCTGCGTATTTCCGCCTTTACCCTTGGCACCATGACATTCGGGGGCAAAGGCTCTTTTGCCAAAACCGGCAATACCGATACAGCCGGTGCGCGCCGCCTGATTGACCTGTGTCTGGATGCGGGCATCAACATGTTTGATACGGCAGACGTGTATTCCTCCGGAGAGTCTGAAACCATTCTGGGCGAAGCCCTGAAAGGCCGCTCACAGGAAACTCTGGTCACCACCAAGGCCCGCTTCCGCATGCAGGACGGCCCGAATGGGGAAGGCTCTTCCCGCCTGCATCTGATTGCCGCGTGTGAAGCCAGCCTGAAGCGTCTGGGCCGGGACCATATTGACCTGTACTATCTGCATGAATGGGACGGCCTGACCCCACTGGATGAAACGCTGGAAGCGCTGGATACCCTGACCCGTGCGGGCAAAATCCGCTATGCGGGCGTTTCCAATTTTTCCGCATGGCAGATAATGAAAACCCTTTCCGTCGCTGAACGGAACAGGCTGATCGCCCCTGTTTCCCAGCAGATTTATTACTCCCTGCAGGCACGGGATGCTGAGTATGAACTACTGCCCGCCGCTGTTGATCAGGGCCTTGGGGTGCAGGTCTGGAGCCCACTGGCAGGTGGCCTGCTATCTGGCAAGTATCGTCGTAACAAGCCCACCCCGCAGGGCCGCCAGCTTGAAGATTTTGGTGAACCGCCGGTGCATGACAAGGAAAAGCTGTTCGATATCGTCGAAGTGCTGATTGCCGTTGGCGAAGAGCATGGCGTGTCCGCCGCCCAGATCGCTCTGGCATGGACCATGCACCGCCCGGCCATTACGTCCGTCATTATTGGGGCGCGCACGGAAGACCAGCTAAAAGACAACCTGAAAGCGGCCGAACTGGTGCTGTCGGAAGACCAGTTGAATCGCCTCAATCAGGCCAGTCTGCCGCCCCTGCTTTACCCCTACTGGCATCAGGCCAGCACTGCCGCCAGCCGGTTGAGCGCTGCGGACCGGGTGCTGCTGGAACCGTTCCTGAAAACACAGTAAGACGGGCGCAGGCCGGACAGCCGCCCTCCTTGGTTTTCTCGTGCACAAACCGTGCGGGCGGATGTCCTTCCCTTTTATCGCAAACCGGGATGCGTCATGAAGCTTGTGAGAACCAGACACGAACTGGCCGAAATTGTCACGCAGTGGCAACGTGAGGGTGAAACAATCGGGCTGGTGCCCACCATGGGGTCTTTGCACGAAGGCCATCTGACCCTGGTGCGCGCACTGGACGGCAAAGCGACCCGCCGGATTGTGACGATCTTCGTCAACCCGATCCAGTTCAACAACCCGGATGATTTCCAGCTTTACCCACGCGGTCTGGAAGCGGATGAAGCCCTTCTGGCAGAAACTGGCGTGGTGGACGTTCTTTACGCCCCGGATGAAACGCAGATCTACCCGCCCGGCTTTTGCACCCGCATCAGTGTTTCCGGCCCTGACCGGATGCTGTGCGGCGGAGACCGGCCCGGCCATTTTGATGGTGTTGCAACAGTTATTACCAAGCTGTTCATGCAAACCCGAGCCAATATCGCAGCTTTTGGGGAAAAAGATTTCCAGCAGCTCTGTATTATCCACCGGGTAGTGACGGATTTGGACCTGCCCATCACCATTCTGCCCGTCCCCACCGTGCGGGAAGCGGATCATCTGGCCCTCTCCTCCCGCAACAAACGGCTTACCCCGGCCCAGCGAGACCAGGCCAGCCATCTGCCAAAGGCTCTGATAGACTGCCTCGCCGCCCTAAAGGCCGGCCAGCCCGTTGCCGCCGCTCTGAAGCACTGCGCACAGACCCTCAAAGATGCTGGTTTTACCGTGCATTATCTGGATCTTCGCTCTGAAAAATCACTCGGCACTGTTGAAAAGGCCGAGGCCGGTGCACGGCTTTTTGTTGCCGCCAGTCTGGGCGATGTCCGGCTGATTGATAATATGCCGGTGGCCTGAAACCACTTTGCACAACACAGGGAAAACCCCATGACTATTACACGCCTTGACCCCGAAGAACGCCTGACGGGTGCCGTGATTTACAACGGACTGGTACATCTGGCCGGTCAGGTCGCAGATGATGCCTCTGCGGATGCAGAAGGCCAGATGGCAGATATTCTGCGGCAGGTTGATGCCCTTCTGGCCAAAGCCGGCACTGATAAAAGCCGCCTGCTCTCCGTGCAGATTTTTCTGGCGGATATGAGCGATATGGCAGGCATGAACCGGGCATGGGATGCCTGGCTGGACCGTGACAACAAACCGGCCCGCGCCACGGTGGAAGCCAAACTCGCCAACCCGGACTGGCGCGTGGAACTAACCGGCATCGCCGCTCTGCGCTGAGGCTGACAAAAAGGCTGCTTTCTTCCCGGTGAAACGGAAAAGAGCAGCCTTTCTGGTCTCATAAACGCATAACGCCGCACACAGCAGATTCGCCATGACGGATGCGTTGGGCAGATTTTTTTGGGAAGCATGAAGAGCGTAGCAGTCTGGGACTGAAACGGTCAGTCAGAGCGCGTTACGCTGGGCTCAGAACAACAGATCCATCGACGCAAACTGCATGGCAAAATGCCGCAGCTTACAGCGTGAAAATCTATTTTGAATTTTAAGGAGAAAGGCTGGCTCCCGAAGTAGGACTCGAACCTACGACCCAGCGATTAACAGTCGCTTGCTCTACCAACTGAGCTATTCGGGACCAGCGAGGTATCGTATAACCGTGATCCGGGGGGGCCGTAAACCCCCTTTTTTCATTTTTTTTGTGTTGCATGTTTTTATGAGCAGACGACGCTGAAAACCCCGCGTGGTAAGAAAGAAGCATGAGCGCACAAGGACCTTCCTCCGACCCGGCCTTCCGCCGCCGAATTGTTCTGACCAGCCTCGCCGGGCTGGCCATTGCGGGAGCCGTGGGAGCGTTTGAACACCACGCGCATAACCGGCCACCCCGCAAGCAACCGGATGGCCAGTATCGCAAGCTGAGGCTCATCTGGCCGCACTCGGATACCGCCCCGGTGCTGGCGGTGGCGTATCAAAAAGGTTTTTTTGCCCGCTACAGTCTGGATGTCGAGAGCGTCTTCAGCCCGCAAAACGGGAATGAAGCGCTGGATGCGCTGGCCGCAGGCACGGGAGACTATGCCGTTGCTCCGGCTTTAACCTGGCTCCCACGTTTGTATGGCGGTCTGCCAGCCAGCCTCATATTAGGCATTCAGCCCGGCACGTTCCGGCTGCTGGTGCGGCGGGGGGCAAACATTACCCGGCTGGACCAGCTTGTGGGCCGCACGGTCGCCATGCCGGATAAAAATGCTGCGGATAAATTTTTCTTTGCCATCATGATGCGCCGCAAGGGCATTAACGCCATGGGCGGCATTACCTGGACCGATATGCCAGCAGACCAGATGGTTGATTCCGCCCGCGCCCACACCATTGATGCCGTCGTGGCGCATGACCCGCTGGCCTGGCAACTGCTGAACAGCCATGCCGACCTGTTTTCTGAGCTGGTTGGCAGCAATACAGGCCATTATGCAGACCGCACCAGCCTGATCCTCGGGGCCTCAAAAACCGCACTGGATACGGACCCGGATGCAGCAACCGCTTTAACTCTGGCTCTGCGTGATGCAGCAAAATGGGCCAACCAGCACCGGGATGAAGCCGCCATACTGGTGGCCGATGACTCCTCAGATTTCAGCACCGACGCCATGCGTGCCATGTTGCATCATCAGCCTGCCATCAGCCCCGTGACGGGCCATGCGCTGCGCGACCAGATGGCCCAGTATTGTGATGAATTACAGCTCATCGGGCAGCTCCCTGATACAGAAGCCGCCTCTGCCATTGCCCGGCGCTCGACCCGCAATGTGCTAAATGGCTGATTTATCAGGTCAGCTCAGGGTCTTTTTTGCGGCGCGGTAGCCGGATTTCACTCGCCAGAACACCCAGCACAATCAGCCCTGCCCCCGCTATGGCCAGCGGCGGCAGACGCTCCCCGGCAAGACGCCCTACAAGCCCGGCCCAAACCGGCTCCCCTGCGTAAATAACCGTCGCCCGCGTGGCGGAAATGGTTTTCTGCGCCCAGTTCATGGCGAACTGGATGACCGCACTCATCACCCCCAGCCCCACGCCGGACGCCACCCACACCCATGAGAAAGCCGGGATATGTTCCCCGGCCACCGGCATAAAGGCGAGCGCCAGAATTCCCGCCACCAGCAACTGCACAATGGTGACGCGGCGGCTATCCACGCGCAGCGCGTAGCGGCTGATCAGAATGATTTCACCCGCTATGGAGACAGCACCGAGTAGCGTCGCAACCTCACCGGGGCTAAAGCTCAGGCCACTAGCGGCATCCGGCCCGGTGAGGCAGATCAGACCGATGAAGGCGATCAGAACGCCGACCCAGCTCATCATATGCGGTCTGCGTTTCAGCACAGCCCACTGCAAAAACGGCACCATCGGCACGTACAAAGCGGTGATAAAGGCGGACTGACTGCTGGAAATGGTTTTCAGGCCCAGCGTCTGGAACGTGTAGCCCAGAAAGACGCCAACCCCGATGATACACCCGGCCTTCAGCTCATACCGTGTCATCCCGGCCAGAGATTTGCGGAACAGCAGCAAAGACATCAGGCCAGCCGTCAGAAACCGTACGCCCACAAAAAACAGCGGGCCAGTATGTTCCATGGTATGGTGGATGATCAGGAACGTTGCCCCCCACAGCATGGTGATCAGGACAAGTATGATCTCCTGTTTCGACAGGAACTTGACGTGAGAGCCAGAGGCGGGTGGAGTCTTGATCATAGTTAGCAGCGTATATGGGCACTATAATGCACAATCAACCCCCACGATCTGATGTTTTAAAATATGTGGGGACAAATCTGCGTCGCCTGCGCAAAGATGCGGGCCTCAGTCAGGAAGCTCTGGCCAATGCATCCGGCATCAGCCGCCGCATGATTGTGAGTCTGGAAGCCGGGACCGCCAATATCAGTCTGGGCAGTCTGGACCGTCTGGCAGAAGCGCTGGACACAACCTTTCTCAAGCTAGTCAGCAACCCGGACCGCGAATTACGCCGTATTGAGGAAGTGATGTGGCGCGGCAAAACACCCGCCAGCAAAGCGACCTTGCTTGGAGCTGCTCCCGCCCGGCAGGATACGCAGCTCTGGCTGTGGTCGCTCGCGCCGGGGGAGCGCTACGTGGCGGAACCCGACCCGGAAGGCTGGCATGAAATGATTTTTGTGCTGGAAGGCACACTAACTATCGAGTTCGATACAGAGACTCAGCTGGTGAATGCTAACGATTTTACAATTTACAACAGCGCTCAGAATTATACCTACTTGAACGCGGGCAAGAAAGCCGTGCGCTTCCTGCGCACGGTTTCTTCCTGAAGAAACTACCGAACCTGTTCAGCGCAGATTGCTGACAAAGCGCTCCAAACGCTGGCAGGCTTCCATCAAATCGGCATCGCTTGTGGCACAGGACAGGCGCAGATAGGGCGACTGCCCAAAGGCACTCCCCGGCACAGCCGCAACATACTCTTCTTCCAGCAACGCCAGCGCGAAATCATGGTCAGTTTCCAGCCGGGCACCGCCCGCGCTGGTCCGCCCAAGACACCCTGCCACACCCGGATACGCATAAAATGCGCCCTCCGGCATGGCACAGGTCAGACCGGGAATGCGACGCAGGGCATCCACCACCATCTGCCTACGGCGACCGTAAGTTGTGGCCATTTCCTGCACCAGATCCGCCGGACCGTCCAACGCAGCAGCCGCAGCAGCCTGCGCAATGGTGCAAATGCCGGACGTGGCATTGCCCTGCACACCCCGCATGGCGGCAATCAGGTCTTTTGGCCCACCAGCAAAGCCCACGCGCCAGCCTGTCATGGCATAGGCTTTGGACACACCGTTCAGCGTAATGATGCGGTCCTTCAGGTCGGGTGCCACAGCCGCCAGTGAGGCTGAACGCACGCCGTCGAACACCAGATGTTCGTAAATCTCGTCTGACAGAACCCAAAGATCAGGATACTGACGGACGATTTCGGCAATCGCCTCAAGCTCCTGCGCCGTCATCACCGCCCCGGTGGGATTATTGGGGAAGTTCAGCACAAGCCAGCGGGACTTAGGCGTGAGGGCCGCGGCAAGAGCCTCGGCTTTCAGCTTGAAGCCATCCTCCTCACGGCACAGCACCGTCACCGGCACGCCGCCAAACATGCGGGCAATTAGCGGATAGCTGACCCAATAGGGCGCAGGCACAACCACTTCATCACCGGGGTTCAGCGTCGCCATAAAGGCGTTGAAAATCACCTGCTTGCCGCCATTGGAGACCATGATCTCATCCGGCGCGTACTCCAGCCCGTTTTCCCGCACAAATTTGCGGGCAATAGCGGCTTTCAGGGCAGGTGTGCCGTCAACCGGCGGATATTTGGTCTGCCCTGCCAGAGCCGCCGCATGGGCAGCTTCCACCACAGCCGGGGGCGTGGGGAAATCAGGCTCCCCCAGCGCCAGAGAGATAACCGGCTTGCCTTCCGCCCGCAGCGCACGGGCACGACGTGCCATTTCAATGGTGGCAGGAGCAGGCAGCCCCTCCAGCCGACGGGCGAAAGAGCGTGCCATAGTCTTAAATCAACCCTTTGCAGAAGCGCTGAATACGGGTGCAGGCTTCACGCAGGCTTTCCGTATCCGTGGCGTAGGAAATCCGCATGTAATCCGGATACATGAAGGCCGAGCCATGCACAGCGGCAACACCTTCTTCTTCCAGAAGGGCCGTGACAAAGTCCTCATCCGTTTCCAGCTTGCGGCCACCGGGGGAGGTTTTGCCGAGGCATTTTTTGACGGACGGGAACACGTAAAACGCGCCTTCCGGCTTGTCACACTCAAGGCCCTCGGCCTCGTTCAGCATATCGACAACCAGATCGCGCCGCGCCTGATAGGTTTTG
Organism: Acetobacter malorum; assembly: GCF_001580615.1. Taxonomy (GTDB): domain Bacteria; phylum Pseudomonadota; class Alphaproteobacteria; order Acetobacterales; family Acetobacteraceae; genus Acetobacter; species Acetobacter malorum. Next base: position 9,606 of record NZ_LHZC01000038.1, on the reverse strand, counting down.
ACCATCTCGCCAATAAAGTCCTGCGGGCCGGTCAGCGCTTCAACAGCCGCTGCCTGCGCGATGGAGCAGGTATTGGAAGTGGACTGGCCCTGAAGCTTGTTCATCGCTTTGGTCAGTTCCACCGGCGCACCGGAGAAGCCAATGCGCCAGCCTGTCATGGCATAGGCTTTGGAAACACCATTCATGGTCACGGTCCGGGAGCGCAGCAGCGGCTCCACTTCCACAAACGTAGCCGGACGGAAGCCGTCATAGGTGAGTTTGGCGTAAATATCATCCGTAAAGATCCACACATGCGGATGGCGCAGCAGCACGTCACACAGCGGGCGCAGATCTTCCGCAGAATAAGCAGCGCCTGTGGGGTTGCAGGGAGAGTTCAGAAAAACCCATTTGGTACGCGGTGTAATGGCAGCTTCCAGCTCTTCGGCTGTCAGCTTGAACCCATTTTCCCGGCGGCACGGCACAATGACCGGCACGCCTTCGGCCAGCGTCACGATATCCGGATAAGACACCCAGCACGGAGCGGGGATAATGGCTTCATCGCCCGGATTGAGCGACGCCATCATGGCATTGTAAATCACCTGCTTACCGCCGGTGGAGACAATGATTTCTTCCGGCGTGTAATCCAGACCGCTATCCAGCCGGAAGCGTTCCGCCACGGCTTTGCGCAGCACGGGCGTGCCCGCCACATCGGTGTAGCGGGTCTGGCCGTCTTCAATCGCCTTCATGGCGGCGCGGGCAATATTGTCAGGCGTGCGGAAATCCGGCTCACCGGCCGAAAGGCTAATGATATTTCGCCCCTGCGCCTTAAGCTCACGCGCTTTGGTCGAAATAACAATCGTCTGGCTCGGGCTGATCCTGTTCAGACGGTCAGCAACAATGCTCATAATCCCAACACTTCCTGACACATTATGCCATCGGCCCCGCCTTGTGCTGCCGGAACAGAGCCTGATGGAGATAAAAAACCGGCAAGGGCCGATACACTAATGCGCTTCTGCCTCCGGCGGAACCGGCGAAACCGCGTCTGTCGTCAAATTTTATGAAAAATCATTTAAAAATGACTGACTAAAATCTCAGACTGCTCACCCAAAAACGCCGGGATAGCCAGCAGCCCGCCGCACATCTTCCGGAGTCATCCCAGCCTCCCGCATGGTGCGAACTGCTTTTGCCCCCTCCCGCTTGGAAAGACGCCGCCCCTCCGCATCGCACAACAACGGATGAAACAGATAGGCCGGTGCGGGCCACCCCATAAGCGCCTGTATCAAGCGATGCAGATCCGTCGCTGGCCGCAGATCCTCCCCGCGCGTCACCAACGTGACGCCCTGTGCGGCATCATCATGCGTGACACACAGATGATACGAGGCGGGCACGTCCCGTCTCGCCAGCACCACATCCCCAAACAGCTCCGGCTGGCAGCTAACAGTGCCACGCTCAAGGTCTGTATAAGTCAGCGGCCAGGCGGTGGGGGCCTGCGTCCTGACCAACTCCAGCGCCCGCGCCATATCCAGCCGCAACACATGCGGCTTTCCCTCCGCCAGAGCAGCGGCCCGTGCCTCCGGCGACAGATGGCGGCAGGTGCCGGGGTAGCGCAGGCTGCCATCGGGGGCAGCGTGCGGGGCGGACATCATGCCCGCAGACTCCCGTGCAATATCAGACCGGGTGCAGAAACACGGATACAGCACGCCCATCTGGTCAAGATGCTCCAGCGTTGCACGATAGGCGGCCATATTGGCGGACTGGCGCAAAACAGGCCGGGCGGACCGTAAACCGAGCCACTCCAGATCTTCCACCAAGGCGATAGCGTAACTCTCCCGGCAGCGTTGCGGATCAATATCCTCCATCCGCACCAGCCAGATGCCCTGCGGGCCTTTATGAGTCCAGCCAGCCAGAGCAGACGCCACATGCCCAAGGTGCAAAAAGCCGGTGGGGCTGGGAGCAAAACGGGTCACCCATGAGGACTCCGTCATGAGGCACACCTGAGGAAAACAGCACGCATAAAACTCTCACAAAATGATAATAATACTGTTTTGTTAAATACTTAGGCCATTTCTTGCGGGAAACCAATCTATCTGCAATACTCACCGCAGCACTAATCTCGACGACGCACTTCTGACGGCGTTCTGTTACGAGTTTTTACGCCAGCTTTTGGAAGTTGCGCCCTCACCTGCACCAAGGAGGCGCGTCTTGGCTGACGGCAGTACGATAAATTTCCCTGCTCTGGTGTTGAATGCGGATTTTCGTCCGCTCTCCTACTTTCCACTCTCCTTATGGTCCTGGCAGGATACCATCAAAGCTGTGTGCCTCGACCGGGTTTCAGTGCTGAGTGAGTATGATGCAGAAGTGCATTCCCCCCACCAGACCTTCCGCCTCCCCAGCGTGATTGCGCTGAAGGACTATGTGCCCTCTGCCCGCAAACCGGCCTTCACCCGTTTTAATGTTTTCCTGCGTGACAATTTTTCCTGCCAGTATTGCGGGGACAAGCACCCCACGCAGGACCTGACGTTTGACCACGTCATTCCGCGTTGCAAAGGCGGCCGCACCACGTGGGAAAATGTCGTAACGGCCTGCGGCATCTGTAACCTGCGCAAAGGCCCGCACCTGCCCCACAGCATCAACATGCTGCCCCGGCAGCGCCCGGTGCGCCCCACCTCATGGCAGTTGCAGGATAATGGCCGGGCTTTCCCGCCCAATTACCTGCATGAAAGCTGGCGTGATTATTTGTATTGGGACACAGAGCTGGACAGCTAAGCGGCGCCCTTATTTGGTGTAGCTGTAACCGTATTCATCCGCCTGCTTTTGCAGGTCCGGCGCATCTTTCAGATTCAGCGGCAGCGGGTGCGCGTCTTTTTCACCCAGAATGAAGTTATGGTTGCTCATGCGCTGGCACGTATTGGCCGCCAGCGGGAAACTGAGGAACATCGGCCCTTTCATCTGATTTCTCAGGCAGGACACATCCGTATCCAGCAAAGGCTTACGGCCTATTTCAGAAGAACATCCGCCCAGCAGCGTCAGGCCGGTGAGCATAATTCCAAAGCCGATTGTCTTCTTGTTCCGTCTCACAACCACGCTGACCTTTTCCTCGCCACTCTGCGCCGGCATCCAAACGCCGGATAGGGCTGCCTACCCTGCCATGCCTTGCGTTGTGCGCCTAGTATACGGCTTGGCAAATCGCCCCCGTGCGGACCGCATGACAGAGCCGATTTTGCTTTACCCGACGTCGAAACCCGCCCCAAGAATAGCGTTCTGCAAGGAGGACGTACCAGCCCGTGCGGGATCATACACAATTTTTACCTCGCCCGTGGCAAGATTAACGTCCGTGCTTTGCACCCCATCCACAGCAGCCAGAGCCCGTTTTATAGCGGACACACAGCCATCACTAGTCATGCCTTCCACCATAAAGCTTGTTTCTGTGGTTGCCATTGTCGCGCTATCCCTTGTTGAAATCTGCCCTTCTGGCCGCGTTCCGCCAGAACAGAGTGCATTCTAGCCCATCCCCCACCCGTGCCAAAAGCCCTACTCTGGCAAAACACGGCTCGTCGCGTTCTGGCGGGATATGAACTCAGAAGCGGTCTTTTGCTGCCGCCCCCTCGGCAGAGCATCCTGCGCAGAGTAAGATGCACCCCATGCCGGATATGCCCTCTCTTTCTGCCGCGTTACCCCCTCAGCCGGAACCGTTCTGGCGGGATACACCTGTGCATCGCCTGATGCTGACAGCCTTACTGAACGAACTGGACGCTTCGCTCCTCAGTGCTGCCAGCGCCACCCGGACGCTGGAAGACTGGAGCATCCGGCATCATCTGTCTCCCACCCCCACAGTGCGGGCCATCTGCCAGCAAACACCCCCGCGCCCTTGCCCGGCTGCTCTTCGTGAGGCCCTCCGCCTGCCCGCAGAGGCCGCGCCAGACACCCTGCGTTACAGACATGTCCGGCTGATGTGTGGAAATCTCACCCTCTCGGATGCAGAAAACTGGTATCTCCCCAGCCGCCTGACGGATGAGATGAACAGAGAGCTGGATACCACAGAGACCCCCTTCGGGCGCGTCACAGCCCCTCTGGCCTTTACGCGCCGCCTTGTGCAGGCCGAGCGCGTGTGGTCTCCGCTGCCGTTGGGGTGGGAACTTAGCCCCCTGCCCGCAGGCTCAGGCCAGCCTTTGGCTTTTCCGCCTGTCCTGTTCCGGCATCATGCCGTGCTGTCCCGGCAGGATGGCACGCCCATCAGCGCGGTGATTGAAAGCTACACAGCCGGAGCCTTCTGCTTCCCGCCGCCGGCCATGCCAGACGCGTCCTAAACTTCCGCCCCATAAAAAAAGCCTGAACCCACAAAGCAGGTTCAGGCTTTAGATATCAGCTATCTGCGGCGCAAGCATCCTCAGTCATGCGGGTCTTATCAACAAACTGCTCTGTTGCATCATCCAGCGCACGCGTCTTACGGCCGCCCGGACCATGCACATACAGATCTTTCCGGTCCACAGAATCCACCACGTCAGGCTGAATGGGCATCAGATAGCGGGCCTTGCGCATATGGTCGGCCAGCTGAAGTTTGGGGTTGAAGACAGAATTGAACTTCCACAGCATTTTCACGAAGTTCGTCTGCCCCTTCATCAACAGGCGGCCTGCAATCCCGGCGGTATCCTTCAGCGCTTCCCAACCCATATGCTTGGTGTTGAGCACCTGCTGGGTTTTCACCAGTTCTTCATAAAATTCCGGCAGCGGCAGTTTGGTGGGCAGCACTGCATGCTGAATATCAAACAGGCGATAATCGCGCGTCGTCAGGCGGCGCGCTTCCTTGTGCCAGATTTCCGTGCCCGGATACGGCGTCGTGACGGAAATATTGACGATTTCCGGAATTTCCAGACACCACTGCCTCACAGCCTCAAACCGGCCGCGATCCCAGTCGGGGTCGGCAATAATATTAATGGCGACAATCAGGCCCAGAGAGCGCGCGTAATCCAGCGCTTCAAAGTTCTTGTCCAGCGAGACACGCTTACGGAACTGCTTCAGCCCTTCCTCATCCACCGCTTCCATGCCGATGAAGATGTAGGAGAGGCCAATTTCACTCCAGACCTTGAACACTTCCTTGTTGCGCAGCAGCACATCAGCCCGCGTTTCCAGATAGTATTCTTTCTTGATGCCACGCTTCTTGATTTCATTGGCAATGGCCATGCCGTGCTCTTCATGCACAAAGGCCACATCATCCACAATGAAGATCCCGGGCTCCTTGATCTCCTCCAACTCGTCCGCAATTACGGTCGGGCTGGCGGTGCGGTAGGAGCGGCCATAGAACGTCCATGCCGAGCAGAAGGTGCAATCCCACGGGCAGCCACGGGCGAATTCGATGGAAGCTGCCGGGTCGAGCGTGCCAATAAAATACTTGTTGCGGTGCCGCAGCAGGTCACGCGCCGGGCGGATATCATTGAGCGATTCCACAAACACGGGTGACGGACCTTCACCCGTCATGGTGACAACACCGGGGACGGTCAGCAGATCTTTCCCATCTTCCAGCGCACGCAGCAGCAGGCCGATAGACGCATCGCCTTCGCCTTTGAGAATGCAGTTCACCGCCCCTTCGGACAGAGCCAGCACATCCCGCGCAATAAAGGAGACGGAATGGCCGCCAATAAACTGGAAAATATCGGGGTAGCGCACCCGTGTGGCGCGGCAGAGGTCGATAATTTCCGGTACATTGGCCAGATAGTTGCCGGAGAAGCAGACAACATCGGGCTTAAAGCTTTCGAGAAGCTCCCAGTAATCCTTATGGGTTTCAACCTGCAGATCAATAATCTGCACATCATGCCCGGCATCTCGCGCAGCGCCTGCCACCAGCTCCAGCCCGAGCGGCTCCAGCCGGAGAAAAACCTTGGTATACATGAGGGCGCTGGGATGAACCGCCAGGACTTTCATGACATTCCTTTCCTATACGGGCGGCCACAAAAAGGCATGGCCTCTACCGGTTTGTCAGAATTTTTGAGTGTCCGATCATAAAGGATCAGCCGGCTACAACCTTGGTGCTCACAACCCACCACCCATGCAGGGAGCAGATGTCTTTCGGCATACTTTCAAGGGAAAAATAATCCATAACTCATTGTTATAGAGTTATTTTCTTATCATTGCAGTTTCCGCATAACCTGCCTTTTCGGGCTATCCGGTCTGCTCATAACTTTTATGTGCTTTACGCAGATGTCATGGTTTGCACAGGCCCCATACACATCTGGCCCGTCCAGCCCCCAGAACGCTGTAACGCGCTGTGGGTTCCGGTCCGGGCCAGAGTGTCTCATGCCAGCGCGCTTATGCCCTCAGGCAAAAAGCGCGCTCCTTACATGAAAGACCTTCTCAGGGAAGGATTTCGGTTTCCGCGAAGAAGAAGCGGATTTCATTGGCAGCGTTCTCGGCACTGTCGGAACCGTGCACGGAGTTGGCTTCAATGCTTTCAGCAAACTGAGCACGGATGGTGTGTGCTTCAGCTTTCTTCGGGTCCGTTGCACCCATGACGTCGCGGTTCTTGGCAACGGCGTTTTCGCCTTCCAGAACCTGCAGAACGACCGGGCCGGAGATCATGAAGGACACCAGATCGTTGTAGAACGGGCGTTCTTTGTGCACAGCGTAGAACGCACCGGCCTGAGCCGGGGTCAGCTGCACGCGCTTCTGCGCCACAATCTTCAGGCCAGCGTCTTCAAACACGGCATTGATCTTGCCGGTCAGGTTACGACGGGTGGCGTCGGGTTTGATGATGGAAAGAGTACGTTCTGTCGCCATGTGCGGTCTCCTCATTCATAATCGGGCCGCACAATAACGCGGCCTTTCAGCCTGCTCCTCTAGAGCATATTCGCGCAGGCTGGTAGGTACTTCACCAGATCAAAATAAGATTCCAGCCAGAACGAGACCCCCGTTGAGCCTTCTTGTCATTTCCGATCTTACTCTCCGCATTGCTGGCCGCACCCTTCTGGACCACGCAGACCTCTCCATAGAACCCGGCCGCAAGGTCGGGCTTGTGGGGCGGAACGGGGCCGGAAAGTCCACCCTGCTGGCCGCCATTGCGGGGGATCTTGCGCCCGATGGCGGGGAGATCCGCCTCTCCTCCCGCGCCCGCATGGCGCGTGTGAAACAGGAAGCTCCCGCCGACGGCGCCTCACTGCTGGACACAGTTCTGGCAGGCGATACTGAGCGCACCGCCCTTTTGACCGAGGCCGACACCGCCACAGATGCGGTGCGCATTGCGGAAATTCATGAGCGTCTGCGCGCCATTCAGGCCGATAGCGCCCCAGCCCGGGCAGGCTCCGTGCTGGCGGGGCTTGGATTTAGTGCAGAGGCCCAGCGCCGCCCGGTGTCGGACTTTTCGGGCGGCTGGCGGATGCGTGTCTCCCTCGCCACGGCCCTGTTTTTAGAGCCCGACCTACTCCTGCTGGATGAACCGACCAACCATCTGGATCTGGAAGCAACCCTCTGGCTGGAAGGCTGGCTAACCCGTTTTTCCGGTGCGGCCCTGATTGTCAGTCATGACCGCGGGCTACTGGATTCGTGCGTGGATGCCATTGCCCATCTGGATAAGGGCAAGCTCAGCCTGACGCCCGGCGGCTATGAAAATTTTGTCCGAATCCGCACCGAGCAGGCACTGCAGCAAGCGCGTGCTGCCGAGCGAATCGCTGCCCAGCGCGCCCATATGCAGTCCTTTGTGGACCGTTTCCGCGCCAAAGCCACCAAAGCCCGGCAGGCGCAGGCCCGCGTGAAGGCGCTGGAAAAACTGCCGGTAATTGAAAGCGTGGTGGAAGACGCCCCGACCCGCTTCGCCTTCCCGGAGCCGGAACAACTGGCCCCGCCCATGTTCACGGCCAATCGCGTCACCATTGGGTATGGCACCACGCCCATTCTCTCCAACCTGTCCTTCCGGCTGGATATGGAAGACCGGATTGCCCTGCTGGGCGCGAACGGGAACGGGAAATCCACCCTCGCCAAGCTGATTGCCGGGCGTCTGGAACCCATGTCCGGCTCGGTCGAACGCAACTCGCGGTTGAAAATCGGCTATTTTGCTCAGCATCAGGCGGAAGAGCTGGTGCTGCACCAAACCCCGATCGACCACATGGAACGCGCGCTCCCTAAAGCCCTCCCCCCTGTGGTGCGGGCGCAACTGGCGCGGTTTGGTCTGGATGCGGACCGAGCGGAAACGCCAGTCAAAGACCTCTCCGGGGGTGAAAAGGCTCGCCTGCTGCTGGCCCTTGCCACGCGTGATGCCCCGCAACTGCTGATTCTGGATGAACCAACCAACCATCTGGATCTGGACGCGCGTGATGCGCTGGTCCGCGCCCTCTCAGAGTTTGAAGGTGCCGTTCTGCTCATCAGCCATGACCCGCATCTGGTGGAGATGGTAGCCGACCGGTTGTGGCTGGTGGCCGACGGTAAGGTGACGCCGTTTGACGGCGATATGGCGGATTATCGCCGCTGGCTGATTGAGCAGAACCGTGCGTCCAACCGCAGCACCAAGCAAGACACCTCCGCACAGGCCAGCCGCAAGGATGACCGGCGGGAACGCGCCGAAGCCCGCAAGGCGCAGGCTCCCCTCCGCAAGATTATCCGGGATGCAGAAGCCAAACTGGCCAAGCTGGCGACAGAACGCACGAAAATTGAAACCACTCTGGCCGACCCGGCTCTCTATACAGACGGCAAAGCGGATGAGGTCACGCGCCTGAACACACGCCTCGCCGCCATTGGTAAGGAACAGGCGGAACTGGAAGAACGCTGGCTGGAAGCCGAGGCCGAAATCGAAAGTGCGGCTGCGGAAGACTAATCCCTTTTAGCCTGCCCTCGCAGCCTCTTTCCCTGCGTCCCGCTTCTCACTCCAAAGAGAGAGCAGGAACAGGACAAGCCCGACGCAGGACAGGATCATCCCCGCCCAGCCGGTTGCAGCGTCCCCATAGCCCGCCACCAGCACAAGACCGCCCAGCCAGGCGCCTAATGCGTTGGCCATATTAAAGGCCGCGTGATTCATGGAGGCCGCCAATGTCTGGGCGTCGGCGGCCACATCCATCAGGCGCATCTGCATAGCGGGAGAAAGTGCGATCCCGCCACCGAGCATGAAGACGGCAAGGGCTGTCAGCGGAATATTGGATGCTACCAGAGCAAACAGGCCCAGAGCCGCGGCATTCCAGATAAACGCGCCCATGGTGGCCCATTTCAGGTTCTTGTCCATGACAATGCCGCCAACCCACGCCCCGACAAACATGCCTATTCCCCACAGGGACTGGAACAGCGGCACAGCCCAGACCGGCACATGCGTCACCTCCTGCAAAGTCAGGGAGAAATAGGTGTAGACGCAGAACATCCCGCCACAGCCCACAGCCACTGTGCCAATAACAAACCATACCTGCTTGCGGGTAAAGGCTGCGAGTTCACCCAGAGCCGAACGTGCCCGGTTGGGTGGATCATACGGAACAAAAGCGTGAATCATGGCGCAGCAGATCGCGCTGATCAGCCCGATGAGCAGATAAGACAGCCGCCAGCCAAAATAAGTCCCCGCATAACTGGCAAAGGGCGCGCCGAGGATATTGGCAATGGTCATGCCCGCAAAAACGCGCCCCACAGCCCGCCCCCGATAGCCACGCTCAACCAGCCCCGCCG
>NZ_LHZC01000016.1 GCF_001580615.1 Acetobacter malorum | reverse complement strand
CCTGTTGAACCGTCTCAGAAGACATCAGAACACACTACAGAACAAGCTCAGGAGCAAACCACGCAACAGCCACAGACAGCACCAGAACAGCCAGAAATCGGCTCTAACACCGAGACAACCCAAGAGATAAAAGCAGAAGCCAGCGAAGGTATGAGCAGAGAAGAAAAAATCGCAATCTCTGAATTCAATAAAGAGCAAAATGAAAAAGAAAAATTACTAAAAGAGGCACTCGCTAATCAGAAAAAGCGAGCAACCGAAATGCTCGAAGATATGCAGAAAAATAAAAAACCTGAATTAAAACCAACTTGGGCTGACATATTAGACGATAGAGAAAAATTACTAACAGACATAATTGATAAGCCACATCCCAAATTGAAATCTTTAACAAAAAAAGAGACAAGAGACTTTTTATATAAGAATTTTAAAGATGAATTAGATAATTTTTATGAAGATAGAAATAAATTATGTGAATTACGAAAAGATATAAGACAACTGAAAAAGAATAATAATTGGTATAATGTTGTCAATAAATCAAAATTATATCTCAAAGAAACAAAAGAAGAAAAAGACCGTGAAAAATTGAAATTGTTGGCACTGTATCTTGTTCACTTGATGATGCACAAACTAGGATTAGTTAAAAATGCACCTGTTGCATTTAACTACATGACTAACGAACAGAAAAAAGAAGCAAAAATACAATTCAAAGAAAACAAATATGCAAAACTGTTATTTAATAACGCAGACCGTGCAAAGTGCTTGGATGCAATAGCATTTACAAAATTCTTTGAACAAGATGATAAAAAACTAGATGAATGGAAAAATCGACCAGAAGTAAGAGATGCAAAAAAAGCACTTTTGAAATTAAATAATATAAGAAATGTCGATATCATGCTGTTGGATGAGCAAGGCAAAAAAGAACTCAAAGAAGCACAAGAGGAACTTAATATCGAAAAAGCACGAAAAGCTATAAAAGACGCTGAAAAAAGAGAAGATCAACGCTATCTTATGGATGTCAGAGAACCAGAAAAAACTCAGGAAAAAGAAGAAACAATCGAACAAAGTCAAGAACAAGATAAAGAAAAATCTAATGTTGTGCAATTTCCGAAAAACAACAATGTAAAAAAGAAAAAATCATTTTCATATAGCAGGTAAATATCTATGATAATTTTGCATATCAGTTATGATATTCTAAAAATAGTATATACAGACATATAAAAAGTCTCGGTATTTATTCATTTTTTTCCTATTTTATTAATTTTCAAAAGTCACGCGACTTTATGATATAGTAATAAATAAGACAGGCACAAAAAGACCTGCGGAGATTTAAAAATGACTACACACAAAGAAAAATTAGATATCATCATTCAAGAAATTGATGATCTGATTAATGAAAAGATTAAATCATCTTCTCAATCTAATGAACACAGACGAGAATACATAAAATTCATGGATTATAAAACAAAAAAACAATATGAAAAACTCGTATTTAATAAAGAAAAATGTGATGAATTAGAAAAAGAAGTTAAAAAGGTATCTAAGAATTTGACCGAAAAATTCAAAGAACTTCATCGTCAGAAAATAATCAATAATATTGTAAAGGAATAAAAAAATGGGAACTGTAAATAGTTTATTTGATGGATATTTTAAAGATGCCGAAAAATCATTATCATCTCCGAAAGATTTGTATGAATCATATATCAGGATTTGGATAGATAGATACGAGTGGGAAGGTTGGGAAATACCTCAAGAATTCAAAATATTATGGGAAGATTTAGACGAGTCTGAAAAACAAAAATATCAAGAAAAATTCGAAAGATTAAGACAATGAGAAAATGTATAAAGTCAGACGGTAATCGTCTGACATCATCAGAAAAAAGTAAAAGATACAGACAGAACAAGAAAAAGAAACATCAGGATTTTCTCAAAAGTCTGGTTAAACGTGTTGAATTCAACACAGATACAAAAGAGTTTATCGAACTTCATCCCGATGATGATGGATATTATTCATTCTGGTATGAAACATCAGATTATCTATTATGGCGTTTAAAACTCTTAGATAACACGAAAAACAAGACAACAGACGAAATTAACGAAATCAGAATTATCGAAAAACTATTAAAAGATATTTTTCCGTCTATGTTCTGATATGTCGTATTACGCCCGTAATTCGTCACCTCTGACACTGTTTTATCAATGTCAGGATTTTAAAAGGTCATAGCGTCGTAAATAGCTATGCCGTTTTTATGATATAATAATAATATATTTAAGAAAAATATTAAAATCACTTTTTTAATAGAAAAAAGGGGAAGATTAAATCCACCCCCTTTTATAAATTTTTTATAATACTATCCGCATACTCCATTTTTACACTCTGTTGAAATAGGTTTCTCATCTTTCGTCAAATGTCCTGTAGGAATGTCATACACATAAGTTGCTTCAGGGGACGCCTTAAATCTCAATTAAATGCGGTATCAAAAAATCACAGTAAACAGCCATTTATGAACCGCAAAAAATAACCGCATAAATATGATATAATAAATTACTATTTTAGGAGAAAAATATTATGACAAAATACGGATACGCCAGAGTCAGCACTCTCGGACAATCACTTGACGAACAAACAGAACAATTAATCAAACTCGGAATTGATAAGAAAAATATCTATGCGGAGAAAATCACTGGCGTCATGAAATCAGACGACCGAAAAGAATTTTCGAAATTGCTTAATAAACTGTCATCAGGTGATGAACTGGTCGTTATGAAACTCGACAGACTTGGACGTTCAACAATCGACATTTTAACAACAATCCAGAAGCTTCGAAGCCAAGGGATTGATATTACTATCGAAGGAGTTGGGACAATACGTTCAGATATGATGGGGAATTTAATGACTAATCTCCTCGCTTCATTCGCAGAGTTCGAACGCTCCCTTATTATCGATAGAACCCAATCAGGACGCAAAAGAGCCATTGAAAACGGAGTGAAAATGGGTAGGAAATTCAAGTTATCAAAGCTCGCAATGGAAGCAATTAAAAGACGCTATCCAAATGAAACAGGCAAAGGATTAGCAAAAGAGTATGGTGTTGGACTTCGAACCATTCAAAAAATAGCAACAGGGCGGTAATAATTATGAATGACTTTTCTAGTTATGATAAAAACAGCATGGATGAAACCATAAAGGAATATAGAGTTTTTTTAGATTCTTTTAGGCTACAGGCAACCAATGCAATTAATAGTTGGGAAACATATAAAAAATTACAATTAGAGAAAAACTTATTTAATGAAATATTTTCTAGAAAAAGAGCTATTAATACCTTTAACATAATACAATTTTCATTAATCCAATCAACATGGATAGCATTATCAAAGTTATGGGATAGCAAAACACGTGATAAAAACAATGTCAGATTTTCAATGATTTATACAATTTTAAAACCTAATAGTTTTTATCTTAGGTTTTGCGACAAATATGGAAATGACTACGAAGATATTAAAATCGATCTACAAAATAAAATATCTTTTTTCGTGAATACATATGATAAATATATCAACGGTCATAAACAACATATATATATCGAACTGAAAAATATAAGAAATAATTATTTATCCCATGCAAATTTAAACGAAACTCTAAAATACTCTCATACAATGGACGAATTAGACGAATTTTATACCGATTCAATTAGGATGCTCGAAATAGCCTATTCGATATTTGGAGTTGTGATCTCGCTTTCAGACGTCTGCGACATCAGGCAGAAAGATGCCGAGAGCTTCGTTAATATCTTACGGAGACTATCGAAGCCTTGATTTTTCTACCGTGATTTTCTACAGTTTCTTAGTCAATCACTTCGGAATATCTATATAAATCAGTATCTTATAAGATTATCGTGGTGTTACTGTAGGTTCGAGTCCCGCAGTTCGCACCACAGACATCTGAAATAGCACGATTTTTCGGCTGAATAAGGGGCAAAGGCTGTCTTTGCTCCATCGTCCTTCCCCTCTTGAGGGAAGATTTTACGCTCCGTGTCTGACTTCCTATCGCTTTCGCCGGATTGTTCCTCCTGTCCTCGGGCAGACCTGTTTCTTGTACGTGAGGCAGCCCCAGAGAAACCATACCGGGAATTACGTATGACAATACTCGCAAAAAAACAGGCTCTATCCGTTAGGATAGAGCCTGCCATTAAGCATTAAAACGTCTGAAAATCAGGCGGAACGAACTTTTGTTTCTTCAACCTGCAGGAGCTGGACACAGTAAGGGCCAGCAGCCCGGATGGTCATGGAGAGAATGCCCATTTTACC
>NZ_LHZC01000035.1 GCF_001580615.1 Acetobacter malorum | reverse complement strand
CCGTGGGTGATGAAGCCCGGCGGCCACGGCATGCCTACGCTGCCGCTGGCCCCGGAAGAGTAAGGCGCTGCTTCTAAGCAGCACAAACATCTGGACGCCAAAACGCGGGAACTGATTGCTCTGGCCGTCGCCGTTACCACCCGCTGTGATGGCTGCATCTCCGTCCACACCGTTGCCGCCAAAAAAGCCGGCGCAACAAAGGAAGAAATTGCAGAAGCTCTGGGCGTCGCCGTGGCGCTGAACGCTGGGGCGGCCGTGGTCTATTCCAGCCGCGTTCTGGATGCGTTTGAAAACCAGCCTGCTTAGAAGCAGCGCCTTACTCTTCCGGGGCCAGCGGCAGCGTAGGCATGCCGTGGCCGCCGGGCTTCATCACCCACGGGCGTGCGCCCCGCACCTCACGATCTGACACCACCCGCACACCGTCCGGGCGCAGGAAGATTGCCTGTGCACCCTCTCGCCATGCCGTAAACCGATCCAGCTTGCGCACACCGGGGCAGGATTGGCGCAACGGGGCGGCACTGATCACCAGATCCATTCCGGCACATAGCGAGTCGGGTAGCAGCGCCTCGCCATCGGACCGATCACGCACCCTGAGCAGCACGGAACGCCCTTTCAGGCTGAGCAGGCACACATCTGGCACCCCATCCTGCCCGCACGCCAGCGCGCCATCCGGCGTTTCTCCGCCCTCCGCAGGGAAAGGCTGTGGAGGCAACGCCAAAGCTTGCTGCCATGCGGCGCGCACAAGAAACGCATCCCGCGATTGCCCACCCACCAGCAACGCACGCCCATCCCGCACCGCCATCAGGCCTCCATCCGGGCCGATGAGCAGATCCGGCTGTGCGACCAGAAACGGGGACAGCACGCCCGCCAGAACAGGCACCACACCGGCGAGTCGCCACACAGGTCGCCACAGACACAGCCAGCACAACCCGAGCAACACAGCCGCCAGCCCCCAGCCGGGCATATGCGGCACCAGCATGCGGGCAGCGGGCCAGTGCGCAATGCTGTGGGCCAGATGCAGCACAAGCTGAATGCCCCAGCCCATCAAATGGAGTGGCACGGCATCCAGATGCAGCGGCATGAGCATAAGAGCCAGCAGGCCCAGCGGCATGATCCACACGGCCATGAGCGGCACTGCAATCAGATTAGCCAGAATAAAAAACGGCTGCACTTCTCCAAAATGCGCCATGACGATGGGTAAGGTCGCAAGGCCCGCCAGAAGGCTGGTCAACGTCAAGGTGACCAGATGCAAAGTCAGCCAGCGCCGAAAGCCGCGTCCTTCCTCCCGGAAGCGGGCAAGATGCGGGCGGGCAACTTCATAGCCCGCAATCAGCGCCATAACGGCGGCAAAGGACATCTGGAAAGCCACGCCCAGCACTTCCTGCGGCATGACCAGCAGCAGAACCGTCGCCGCCAGCGCCAGCCCACGCATGGAGACGGCACGCCGCCCTGCCACCAGACCCAGCACAACAACCGCCGCCATCATCAGGCTGCGGGTCGCGGGCAAATGCAGGCCGGTCAGCGCCACATAGGCCGCGCCACCCAGCAACGCCAGCAGGGCGGACAGTTCCTTGCACGGCCAGCGCAACGCCGCCCACATCCACGCGGCAAAGCCGATGCGGAACACGGCCATCAACACACCCAGCACAATACCCAGATGCAGTCCGGCCACTGCCAGCAGATGCGCCAGACCAGAGGCGGCAAAGTCTTCCCGCACGTCTCGCGGCACGGAAGCTCCTTCCCCCGTCAGCACAGTTGAGGCCACCGTTCCCGCAGCCCCCGGCAAGACCTGCCGGATACGCGCATCAATCCGCTCCCGCAGCGGCTCCAGCCTTATGGAAAATCCTTGCTGAGATGCCACACAGGCCACCAGATCGCGCTGCCCGTCGGCCTCAAAGCTCTTACGCCTGTCATCAGCGCGCTCTTCAGAGTCGGGCCGCCCGCTCTGCCCCACCGGACCACCCTGAGAGGACCGCCCATTTGAGCACGCCAGCGGCTGCATTCTCCCCAATGCCCGGCCAGACCCGGCACTTCCGGCAAACCACGCCTCGCGCTGGAAATCCCGGCCACCGGGAAAAGCCGGAAACGGCGGAGGCCGCAACAAGGCCCGCACCTGCACTGCCGCACCGGGAGCCAGACTCGCAGGGTCATCCGGGCGCAGCGTCAGGCTCAGCGTGCGCTGCAAAGGCCGCATGTCATGGTCAAGCGGCGTTGCAAATCTCGCCCCGGCCAGCACAACCCGACGCGCCCCGGCAGCATCTTCCGCCCCGCGGGGCGGCAAAACCATGACGGACTGCACCGTGCCCGAGACCACAACCGCCCGACGCGGCAACTCCGGCATGGGCGGCTGGCAATGCGCCGCACTCCATGCGGATACAAATCCCAGCGCCACCGCCACACAGGCCCCGCCTGCCAGACGCGCCCACAGGGACAGCCACCCAGCAACCAGAATGCAAAGGCCCAGCGCCAGCCCCGCAACCGGCAGCCCTACCCCCCACAGCGCCCCCGGTTCCTGCGGCAGAAGAAAATATGCCAGCACGCCCAGCTCCATGCCCACCGGCACCCACAGCACCAGCCGCCGTTGCTCAGCAAGAAGAGCAGCCGTCAGCAACGGCATATGGCTCCCCGCGTGTGTGCGTGATAAGGATGCGCCCCATGACGACGATCCGCACACGCTTTGCCCCGAGTCCGACCGGCCTGCTGCATATCGGCAACGCCCGCGCGGCCCTGTTCAACTTTCTTTTTGCCCGTCATCACGGCGGCGAATTCCTCCTGCGTATTGAGGATACCGACCGTGAACGGTCCACCCAACAGGCTGTCGATGTTATTTTCGACGGGCTGGCCTGGATGGGCATTACGGCAGATGAAAAACCTGTCTTCCAGTCCACCCGGCAGCCCCGCCATACGGAAGTGGCACTGGAACTGCTGGAAAAAGGTCTGGCCTACAAGTGCTATTGCACGCCTGAAGAACTCAAGCAGATGCGTGAAGACGCAATGGCAAACGGCAAGCCGCCCCGTTACAACGGGATGTGGCGCGACCGTGACCCGTCCGAAGCCCCTGCCGGCGCACCCTATGCCGTGCGCATCAAAGCCCCGCGTGAGGGCGAAACGGTTATTGAAGATCTGGTTCAGGGCGAAGTCCGCGTGGCCAACGCCGAGCTGGATGACATGATCATCCTGCGCTCCGACGGCACCCCCACCTATCAGCACGCCGTGGTGGTGGATGACCATGATATGGACATCACCCACGTCATCCGCGGTGATGACCATCTGACCAACACCTTCCGTCAGGCCATGATCTACCGTGCCATGGGCTGGGATCTGCCGCGCTTTGCGCATCTGCCGCTCATCCACGGGCCGGATGGCGCCAAGCTGTCCAAACGTCACGGCGCGCAGTCCGTTGTGGAATTCCGGGATGAAGGCTACCTGCCGGAAGCCCTGTGCAACTACCTGCTGCGTCTGGGCTGGGGCCATGGCGATGCGGAAATCCTCTCCCGTGAAGAGCAGATCAAACTGTTCGATCTGGATGGCGTGGGCCGCTCCCCGTCCCGCATGGATTACGCCAAGCTGCTGCACATCAACGCCGTCTGGATGCGTCAGGCTGATGATGAACGCCTGACCAACGATGTGATGGACCGCCTGAAAGCCGTTGAGGGTGTGAGCACGGATGACACCGTCCGCGCCCGCGTTCTGGCCCTGATGCCCGGCCTGAAGGAGCGTGCCCGCACGCTGGTGGAACTGACGGAAAGCGCTGCCTTCCTCGGCCGCCATGTGCCGCTGAGCTTCAACGCCAAGGCAGAAAAAATCCTCACGCCGGAAGCCCGCACCATTCTGGATGGTCTGGCGCGTGAACTGGCGGCGGTGGAAGACTTCACGCCAGAAAACATTGATGCCGCCCTGCGCCGCTTTGCGGAAGCTGGTGAGCACAAGCTCGGTCAGGTTGCCCAGCCGGTGCGCGCTGCGGTGACAGGCTCCAACACCTCCCCGGGGATTGATGCCACACTGGCGGCTCTGGGTAAGGATGAAACGCTCGCACGCATCGGAGCTGTTCTGCATGGCTAGCTTCCCCGGCCGTCACTCCCGGCATCTGCTCGGTCTGCAAGGCATGACGCCAGACCAGATTGAGCCGCTGCTTGATCTGGCCGAAAGCTATGCTCTGCTCAACCGCTCCCGCAAGGTGCCAAGAGACGTGCTGCGGGGCCGGACGCTGATTAACCTCTTCTTTGAGGACAGCACCCGGACCCGCACCTCTTTTGAGCTGGCAGGCAAGCGTCTGGGCGCGGATGTGATCAACATGTCCGTGGCGCAGTCTTCCGTAAACAAGGGCGAAACCCTGCTGGATACGGCGGCCACACTCAACGCCATGCAGGCCGACCTGCTGGTGGTGCGGCACTCCCAGTCCGGAGCCCCCGCCCTGCTGGCGCAAAAGGTGGAAGCCTGTGTGGTCAATGCGGGCGATGGCACGCATGAACACCCCACACAGGCCCTGCTGGACGCCCTGACCATCCGCCGCCATTGCGGCGGGTTCGGGGGGCTGACGGTCGCCATTTGCGGGGATGTCGCCCATTCCCGCGTGGCGCGGTCTGATATCCATCTGCTCACCACCATGGGCTGCAAGGTGCGCGTGGTTGGTCCGCCGACGCTTGTGCCGGGCGGCTTTAAAAGCCTCGGCGTTGAGGTCTTTCACACCATGGAAGAAGGCCTGCGCGGCGCGGATGTGGTGATGATGCTGCGCCTGCAGCGTGAGCGCATGTCCTCCGGGCAGATCCCCAGTGCGCGGGAATATTTCCGCTTTTACGGGCTGGACCAGCGGCGTCTGGCTCTGGCGAACAAGGACGCACTGGTCATGCACCCCGGCCCGATGAACCGGGGCGTGGAAATTGACAGTCTGGTGGCCGATTCCGACCAGAGCGTGATTCAGGAACAGGTCGAAATGGGCGTGGCTGTGCGTATGGCCGTGCTTGATCGGCTGACCCGCAGCAGGCATTCCGCATGAGCACTCTTCTTTTTGATAATGTCCGCCTGATAGACCCCGCCTCCGGGCTGGATCAGCCGGGCCGCCTGCTGGTGCGCAATGGCGAGATTGCCGGCACGGACAAAGCCGGGGCCGAGGGTGCGCCGGATAATGCCGAGGTCATTGACGGTCAGGGCGCTGTTCTGTGCCCCGGCCTTGTTGATATGCGCGTGGAAATTGGTGAGCCGGGCCACGAATATCGTGAGACCATCGCTTCCGCTGCCCGCGCGGCCTCTGCCGGTGGCATCACCACCATTGCCGTGCTGCCCACCTGTGAACCCGCCATTGATAACCCCGCGCTGGTCCGCCTGCTGCGTGGCCGCGGGGAAGAAACCGGGGCCATTACCATCCTCCCCTACGGCGCGCTGACCAAAGGCTGCAAAGGGCAGGAGCTGGCAGAAATCGGCCTGCTGCATGAAGCCGGTGCCGTCGCCTTTACCGATGGGGCCCGCGCCATTGACCCGGCCCGCCTGATGCGTCTTGCACTGTCCTACGCAGGCGGCTTTGGCGCTCTGGTTGTGCAGCACCCGGAAGAACCTTCTCTGGCAGGCTCCGGCTGCGCCACAGCGGGTGAACTGGCAACCCGCATGGGCCTGCCGGGTATTCCGCCGGTAGCGGAAGCCATCATGATCGCGCGGGATATTCGTCTGGCCGAACTCACCGGGGGCCGCCTGCATTTTGGGCATGTCTCCACGGGGGAAGGTGTCGCACTGATCCGTCAGGCCAAGGCCCGCGGGCTGCGGGTGACGTGTGACACCGCACCGCATTATTTCGACCTGAACGAAAACGCGATTGGCGATTTCCGCACCTACGCCAAGTTCTCCCCGCCCCTGCGTTCAGAAGAAGACCGTCTGGCCATCTGTGCGGCACTGGCCGATGGCACGATTGACGCCATTGCGTCCGACCACCTGCCGCGTGATGCCGATGATAAACGCCTGCCGTTTGCACAGGCAGCAACCGGTGGCACAGGCATGGTCACGCTGCTGGGTGTCACACTGGCGCGGGTGCATGACGGCACGCTCACGCTGCCACAGGCCCTCGCCCTGCTGACGCATAAACCCTCCGCTCTGCTGGGTGCGGCCTGCGGCACGCTGGCAACGGGGGCTGCGGCAGATCTCTGCCTGTTTGCGCCGGACCAGAGCTGGCTGGTGCAGGCTGGCAAACTGCCGGGCCGTGCCCAGAACACCCCCTTTGATGGCCGACCGCTGGAAGGCCGTGTGCTGGGCACCTGGAAGGGCGGACGCCGCGTTTACGGAGCCCCCGCAGCATGATGTCCGACCTCCCCTCCTATGCGCTGTGGCTGCTCGCGGCCATGGCGTTCATGGGATACGTGCTGGGCAGCGTGCCGTTCGGGCTGATCCTGACCAATGTGGCCGGCGTGGGCGACCTGCGCAAAATTGGTTCCGGCAATATCGGGGCCACCAATGTGCTGCGCACAGGCCGGAAAGATCTGGCCGCCGCCACACTGGGGCTGGATGCTGCCAAAGGCGCGCTGGCTGTCATGATTGCGTGGATCATGACGCCGCCGGACTTTTCTGACCGGATTCTCGCCGTCACCGCATTGGCTGTGGTTGTCGGGCATTGCTACCCGATCTTCCTCGGCTTTAAAGGCGGCAAGGGTGTCGCCACCGGGCTAGGGGCGCTGCTGGCCCTTTCTCCCATTACGGGGCTGATTGGCTGCGCGGCATGGCTGGGTGTTGCCAAGCTGACCCGCATTTCCTCCGCCGGGGCGCTAGCGGCTTTCATCATCATGCCGTTTGTCACGCTGGCTCTTTACGGGTTCAGCTTTCAGGCGTCCGGCAAGCCTATGGCCGTGCTGCTTATCAGCCTGCTGGTGCTCATGCGGCATAGTGCGAATATTGGCCGTATTCTGAACGGCACCGAACCCCGGGTTCCTCCCAAACAAAAATGAACACGCTTGTCGCCTGCCTGCGTCTGGCCCGCACCGAGTCTGTGGGGCCACGCACATGGCGGCGGCTGCTCAGCCAGTATCACACAGCCGAGGCCGCGCTTGAGGCCTTACCCCGCCTCCCCCAGCGCGGGCGGGTGCCGCTGGTTATCCCCTCTCAAGACAGCATTCTGCGGGAAATTGAAGCTACCCTTCACATGGGGGGCCGCATCCTCACGCTGTTGGATGCAGACTACCCTTTTCTCCTGAAAGAAATCCCCGACGCCCCGCCTGTCCTGAGTGTGCTGGGGGACGTCGCCGCTCTCAGCAAACCCGGCATCGGCCTGATTGGCGCACGCAATGCGTCCTCCTCCGGGCTGCGGCTGGCGGAAAGTCTGGCAACGGAACTCGTGGAAGCCGGCGTGTCGGTCGTCTCCGGTCTGGCGCGCGGGATTGATACCGCCGCCCATAAAGGCGCACTGCACCGGCAAGGCCTGACAGTGGCCGCCATTGCCGGTGGACTGGACAAACCCTACCCCCTCCAGAACGCCCACCTCCAAGCCGAAATCGCGGAAAAAGGGGCTGTGGTGACGGAAGCCCCCCTCGGCACGGCGCCGCTCAACCGCCATTTCCCGCGCCGCAATCGGCTGATTGCCGGGCTGACGCTTGGCTGCGTAGTGGTGGAAGCTGCACCCAAATCCGGCTCGCTCATTACTGCCCGGCTGGTCGGCGAGTATGGGCGGGAACTCTTCGCCGTTCCCGGCTCTCCGCTGGACCCGCGTTGCCGGGGCAGTAATGACCTGCTGCGCAACGGTGCGGTGCTGACAGAAACCGTCGCCGATATCCTGCCGCACCTGCCACCGGTAGTGTTCCCGGAACCCTCGCGCACCACCTCATCGCCTTCATTTTTTCCGCCAGTGCCGCGTTTGGAGACCGTTCAGGACGGCCCGCAGACTCCGCAGCACTCTTTTTCACTCAGCATCTCAGATGCGCCTGAAACAGAAGAAAAAGCGAACACCGCCAGAGCCACGCAACGCGCATACGGCAAGACGACCGGAAACGCGCAAAGTGGCGCTTTACCGCCCTTGCAGCCTGCATCCAGTCCCTCCGCCTCGTCCGTCTCCAGCACTGCCTCTGTCACAACAAAACCACCCCCACCCCTCGCAGAAACGTGTGAGACCGTGCGGGAAAAAGTGCTTGATCTGCTCTCCTTTACGCCCATAGCGGTTGACGATCTGGTTAGGCGCTGCCAGTTCTCAGCTTCCGCCGTCTTGACCGTGCTCACGGAACTTGAGCTTTCTGGCTGTCTGGACTCACTCCCCGGTGGGCGTGTTGTTCGTGCCGCCAGTCATGGCAAAAACGGCTGATCTAGGTGCTGCTTCCGGCAGGTCGGAGAGAGTATGACTGACGTTGTGGTGGTCGAATCGCCCGCAAAAGCGAAAACGATCAACAAATATCTGGGCGATAACTATACGGTGCTGGCCTCCTTTGGGCATGTGCGGGACCTCCCGCCCAAGGATGGCTCCGTGCGCCCGGACGAAGATTTTGCCATGTCCTGGCAGGCCGATGAGCGGGGCAACAAGCAGGTTGCCGCCATCATCAAGGCTCTGAAAGGCGCCAAAACGCTCTATCTCGCCACTGACCCGGACCGTGAAGGGGAAGCAATTTCCTGGCACGTCCGCGCCATGCTGGAAGAAAAGAAAGCGCTGAAGGGGGTGGACGTCCAGCGCGTCACCTTCAACGAGATCACCAAAAGCGCCATTAAAACCGCCATGGCCCATCCGCGTGACCTCGATATGCCGTTGATTGAGGCGTATCTGGCCCGCCGTGCGCTGGACTATCTGGTGGGGTTCACCCTCTCCCCCGTTCTGTGGCGCAAGCTGCCCGGCTCCCGCAGTGCGGGCCGTGTGCAGTCCGTCGCCCTGCGGCTGATCTGTGAGCGGGAAGCCGAAATTGAGGTCTTCAAACCGCGTGAATACTGGACAGTGCAGGCAGCGCTCGCCACACCGGCTGGCGCCCCGTTTACCGCTCGCCTCACGCATCTGGATGGCAAAAAGCTCGACCAGTTTGATCTGAGCAACGAGGAACAGGCCGCCACTGCCAAAAAGGCCGTGGAAGCGGAAAACCTGTCCGTTCAGTCGGTCGAACGCCGCAAGGTTCGCCGTAACCCGCAGCCACCTTTCACCACCTCTACCTTGCAGCAGGAAGCCTCCCGCAAGCTGGGCATGGGGGCGCAGGTCACCATGCGGACCGCGCAGCAGCTTTATGAAGGCATTGACCTGGGCGGCGAGACCGTCGGTCTGATTACCTATATGCGAACGGACGGCGTGCAGATGGCCAAAGAGGCCATGTTCGCTATCCGCGGCCATATCGGCAAACATATTGGCGAGGAGTATGTCCCCGCCCAGCCGCGTTTCTACAGCTCCAAAGCCAAGAACGCGCAGGAAGCGCATGAAGCCATCCGCCCGACGGATGTGTTCCGCACGCCCTCTTCCGTGGCCTCACACCTCACGCCGGAACAGCGCCGCCTGTATGAGCTGATCTGGAAGCGCGCAGTCGCCAGCCAGATGGAATCCGCATCGCTTGATCAGGTTGCCGTCGATATTGCTGGGCCGTCAGGCAAAACTGTGCTGCGCGCCAACGGCTCCATCATCACCTTTGATGGCTTCCTGCGCCTCTACACCGAAGGCCGGGATGATAGCGACAAGCCTGCGGATGATGACTCCCGCATGCTGCCGCCCATGAAGGAAAAGGACCCGCTGAAGCGCGAAAGCGTTGCGGCGGACCAACACTTCACGCAGCCTCCGCCGCGCTTCTCGGAAGCGTCTCTGGTCAAAAAGATGGAAGAAATCGGCATTGGCCGTCCTTCCACCTACGCGTCTATTCTGACCGTGCTGCGGGACCGCAATTACGTCACGCTGGAAAACCGCCGCTTCATCCCCGAAGCACGCGGGCGTCTGGTTACGGCGTTCCTCGTCTCGTTCTTTGAGCGGTATGTGGACACCACCTTCACCGCCAGCCTTGAAGAACTGCTGGATGATATTTCCGATGGTCGGGCCGAGTGGAAACACGTTCTGGCCAACTTCTGGGATGCGTTTTCCAAAGCGGTGTCGGACACCAAGGATCTGACCATTACCGATGTGCTGAATGCACTCGATAAGGATCTTGGGCCGTTCTTCTTCCCGCCGCGTGAGGACGGGTCGGACCCGCGCCATTGTACGGCCTGCGGCACGGGGCGTCTCGGCCTCAAGCTGGGCCGTTACGGGGCGTTTATTGGCTGCTCCAATTACCCGGAATGCTCCTTCACCCGCCGCCTGTCCTCCGACAGCGCGGAAGATGGTGATGGCGCTGCTCTGAAAGACGGCATGCGGGTGCTGGGCCAGCATCCTGACACGGGTGAGGACATCACCGTGCGTCAGGGGCCTTACGGCCTGTATGTGCAGCAGGGCGAACCAGATCCGGCGGACAAAAAAGCCAAACCCAAACGCGCCTCGCTTCCCAAAGGCATGGACGGGGAAGCCATTACGCTGGATCAGGCTGTAGGCTTGCTCTCCCTGCCGCGCCTTGTCGGCCTGCACCCGGAAAGTGGTGAACCGATTGAGGCCGGGCTGGGTCGCTTTGGCCCCTACGTGAAAATGGGTGCGATCTACGGCTCTCTCGATAAGGACGACGACGTTCTGACCATCGGGCTGAACCGCGCTGTGGATGCGCTGGCCAAAAAGCTGGCCTCCATCCGCAACATGGGCGTACATCCCAAGGATGGTGAACCCGTTATGATCCGTAAGGGCCGCTTTGGCCCCTATGCGCAGCATGGCAACATGGTCGCTACCCTGCCGCGTGGCACGGATATGAACGAGGTCACGCTGGATGAGGCCGTGGCGCTGCTGGCTGAAAAGGGCAAACCTCTGAAAGCCAAGGCCGGGGCCAAAAAGAAAACCACGACCAAGACCGCTGCTAAAAAGACCGCAACCAAGGCCGAGCCGAAAACAGCCACCAAAAAGGCTGCCAGCAAGACCACCACGGCTGCGAAAAAAACGACCCCCCGTAAAACGGCGGCCAAGAAAACCACGACAGAAGACGGCGCTGAGGCTCCGGCCAAAAAGCCCGCCACACGGAAGAAAAAGGCGGACTGACCCGTGCAGAAAAGATCGGGGGCCGCAGCTCTGCCTGACCCTGCGGCCCTCCGGACTTTTCTGGAAGCAGACCGCACCCCCGTTTCTCCACCGGATATCCTGCGGGCCTTTGGCCTCCCCACGCACCTGAAAGCCGCCCTGCGGACGCATCTGCACGCCATGGCGGTTGCGGGAGATCTCGCCTGCCTGCCCCCGGGCAGACTGAAGGGCGTGACGGGCCTGCCGGAAACTGCCCGCGCCATCATCACCCGCATGGGGCGCGATGGCCTGCCACTGGCCCACCTGCCGGATGACCCGCGCGGCAGCACGGTCGCCCTTGTCACACCGCATCTGGACGGCAACCTGCTCATCCCCGGTGATGAGCTGATCCTGCGCCTACGCCCTGCAACAGGCCGCACCCGGCGCGAAGGCCGCCCGATCCGCCTGCTCTCCACGGCCTCTCGTCAGATTGCCGCCGTCTTTCAGCCCGCGAGTCCGTCGAGTGCGGAAAATCCCCCATCGCAGGCACGACCAGACCAGCTAATCCCCTGTGACCGCAGGCTTACCCGACCTCTAAATGTCGTGCCGGATGCCGCCTCCCCTCGCCCGGCGCCCGGCGATGTCGTGCTGGCAGACCTCCTGCCCACGCAGGATGGGCAGCCTCCGCAAGCTCGCCTTCGCACCGTTCTCGGCCCGGCCACCGTACCGGGCATGCCCGCCACACTGAGCCTGCTGACCCATACCGTCCCCACGGAGTTTCCGGCGGAAGTGGAAGAGGAAGCGTGCAGGGTTGCCCAGATGCCTGTGGCACCAGACGCCTCTGATGCCGCCTCAGCACTTTCCTCAGAAAGACGCACGGACCTGCGTTCCCTCCCGCTCGTCACCATTGATGATGCTACGGCGAAGGATTTTGACGATGCCATCTGGGCGGAACGGACAGCAGATGGGTTCCGGCTGATTATCGCCATTGCGGATGTGGCGTATTATGTCGCGCCGGGGTCCGCGCTGGATGCCGAGGCCAGAAAACGGGGCAACTCGGTCTATCTGCCGGGCCGCGTGGTGCCCATGCTGCCCCCAGCCCTCTCTGCCGGGGTCTGCTCCCTCAAACCGGGGGAAGACCGGCTGTGCCTGTTTACCGAGCTTGAAATCACGCCCACCGGGCAGATCCGCTCCGGCAAACTAGGGCGCGGAATTATGCGCAGTGCAGCCCGCCTGACTTATCAGGACGTGCAGCAGGCACTGGGAAACGCCACCTCACCAGATCAAACGGCCAGTCCACAACCGGACTTCAACAGCAGCCCGGCTCTTGCTGCGAACGCCAGCCTCTCGGCTCTGCCGCCCGACCTCATGCGGACCTTACAGGCCGCGGCTCTGGCATTGCAGGCCGATGCCACAGCCCGTGGCGTTGTGAGCCAGCCGGAAGAAGAGTATCGCGTCACGCTGGATGAAGACGGACAGCCCGTAGATTTCAGCCTGAGGGAACGCCTGCCCGCGCATGATCTGGTGGCCTCGTTCATGATTGCCGCCAACCGCTTTGCGGCGGAAGAGCTGATGCGGCACAACGCACCGGGACTGTTCCGGGTGCATCCCGCACCGCCGCCACCCTCCGGCGACAGCACGGGCGGCCCCCGCCAGCCAGCCCGAATGCAGGCACGCTATGCGGCCTCACCGGGGCGGCATTACGGGCTGGCGGTGGAGCACTACGCGCATTTCACCAGTCCAATCCGGCGCTATGCGGACCTTGTGACGCACCGCGCCCTGCTGGCCACCCTTGAGCGGGACGCACGCATTGCAGCCTCCCTCCAGCCGGACAGATCAGACCTGCCAGCCCTGGCAGAACATCTGCAACTGACGGAACGCCGGGCCGCCTCTGCCGTTCAGACCTGTCAGGACAGACTTGCTGCCATTTTTCTGACCCCGTTTATCGGGCACACTCTCCAAGCTCATGTCACGGTCGCAACACGCTCAGGCCTTGCCGTGACATTGACGAAAACAGGAACTCCGTCTTTCCTTTCGTTTCTCGCCTTGCCGGATGACTCAGGGATGCATGACGACTCGCTACCTATGCGCTCAGACCTCAGTTCAGGAACCCGTTTCCTGAACAGCGGCCTGCTGCCCGTCGTCCTGACGGCCACCCATCCGGCACAAGGCACACTCACTCTGGCACCGGCCCCCAGACGCCATGCCAGCTAGTACGGCCCGCCGCCTGTTTCCCATGCCGTTGCGCCGTGCATTGCCCTGCATCCTCATCGCAACCCTGCTGGTCTCCCAGCCGGTGCCCTTGCGCGCGCAGAGCAGTTCCCCCACGCCCGGCCCGGACAGCCTGCCCTCCGCCCAGCCAGACGCCGCACAGGCCAGCCCGGCCAAAGCAGCCGCCGCGCCGCAGGCCGACGCTCCCCCTGCCAGCACGCCAGACGCGCCGGAGGCTGTGGAGCCGGACAAACCGGGCGTTGATATGGGGCTGGTCCGTTCCGTCATTGCCACAGCACTGGAATTTCTGGCACCGCGCACGCTGGAGTCTCACACCAGCCGGGACTTTACCCTGTGGGGTCTGGGCTCTCTGACGGCGCTGGACCCGATGCTTACGCTCGACACCCGTGGCGCAGACATCCGCCTGCTGTCCGGGCAGACCAGCCTGCTCTCTCAGCCCGCTCCGCCCGCAGGGAATGCGGAAGACTGGGCTAAACTGGCCGTGGATTTCATCTCCACAGCCCGTGCGCATTCCGAGTCCGTCGCGGATGCCAGTCGGGAAGATCTGGTGCAGGCGTTTTTTGATGAACTGTTCAACCATCTGGACCCGTATTCCCGCTATATCGGCCCTTCCTCCGCCACCACGGACCGTCAGGCCCGCGTGGGGGGTGAGGCAGATGCCGGGCTCAGCCTGACGCGCAAAGGGCGGGATATCGTGATCTCCGCCGTCAATGCTAATGGCCCAGCCTGGACCGCCACGGTTGATCCGGGTGACAAGCTGCTGGCTGTAAACAACAGGCTGACAGCCGGGCAATCGGTTGAAACCGTCACCGGCTGGCTGCGGGGGGAGGAAGACTCCCGCGTCACGCTGCGTCTGCTCTCTCCGGGGCAGCGGCGTGGCCATACTGTGGTGCTGCACCGGGCCAAGGTGCCGCCGGAAACCGTATTCGCTTTTGCCAGCGGCCCGCTGGTGGTGCTGCGCGTGACCTCCTTTTCTTCCGATACGGCGGAAGAAATGAGCCAGTATCTCGATCAGGCAACGCAGGACCCCAACCTGAAAGGGCTGATTATTGACCTGCGCGGCAACCGTGGCGGCGTGCTGCAACAGGCAGTGACGGCGGCTGCCCTGTTGCTGGACCGGGGTGTTGCCGCCGTAACCGATGGGCGAGACCAGCAGGCTAACCATATCTGGGCCGTGCAGGGTGGCGACATGACCAACGGCCTGCCCATTGCCATTCTGGTGGATGGACGCACGGCCAGTGCGGCGGAAATTCTCGCAGCAGCGCTGGCTGACCATCGCCGCGCAGTGGTGATCGGCAGCTCCACGCTCGGCAAAGGACTGGTGCAGACCGTGGCGCAATTGCCGGATGAGGGCGAGCTGTTTGTGACATGGAGCCGCGTGATTGCACCTCTCCACTGGCCGTTGCAGGGCCTCGGCGTCATGCCCCAGCTCTGCACCAGCCTTGGCGAGACTGAAATGACCCGCCAGATGCACGATCTTGCTGCGGGCACGCTGGACAATCAGCCCGCGGTCGAGGCCTCCCGCCTTGCCCGCTTCCCGCTGCCCGTCTCGCGCATTCTGGCCATCCGCAAGGCCTGCCCGGCCGCATTGGGGAGCGACAGGGATCTGGACGTCGCCCGCGCTGTGCTGGAAAATCCCAAATGGTATAAGACGGCCATTGCCGCCATACCGGGAGAGGCTGCCTCATCCGCCTCAGCTTCTGCCGCTACGGGCACGCACTGATGACCACCCCGCGTCTGCGTTCCGACATTGTGGCCCGCGCCCTACTCCGCCAGTGCGGACAGGATGGGCGCTCTGCCATGATGCTTCGGCGCGGCGATGCTGATGCCGGTGGGATTCTGGTCGTTCTGCTGGGGCGGGATGGCACCGCCATGGTCCTCAGCCAGACCCGCACAGCCGAGGGGGAAGCCGCGTGGCTGAAAAGTTCGGGAGAAAACCCGCTCACGCCTGAAGACACACAGGCCTACATTGACCGGCAACTGCGCTATGATCCGGATTTGTGGGTTCTGGAGGTGGAAGCACCCGACTTCAGACCTCCGTTTGAAGCAACGCTGATCTGACAATACTTAACGGTGTGTGGCTTATGTCACACGCCTGACACGCCGATTACCCTCAAAACGGGGGTGTTTTTGAAAACAGTTTCCACAAGCTGTTGCACACAAGGCCAGTTTACAGCAAAGAAGGCAGGCATATGTGCCACGTGCACCAAGACCACAATGCCCGGCCACTGCGGAAACAGTGCCACAGCAGGGAGAAGAACATGACGCTGCGCCAAGGCCTCCTCGCGCAATCACTGCTTTCTGCACCGTTGGTGGCAGGTTTCCTGCTGTGTGCCGCGCCTGCCATGGCTCAGCCTGTTCAGGGCCTGTATATTGCGGGCGAAGGCGGCGCGACCTTTAACCAGGACCAGCGCGTCCGCACCTCCAACATGTTCCCGGACGGGCGTGACCGCTGGCGGACCGGGGCAACCGGAATCGGCTCGATCGGCTATGGTCTGGGCAACGGGTTCCGTGTGGAAGTGGAAGGTGACTACCGCAACCAGACGTATCAGCGGTTTGTGACCAACTCCCTCAGCAGCCGGGCCGATGGCCGCCGCCAGACCTATGGCGTGATGGCTAACGCGCTGTTTGACATGGATGTGGGCAACCCGTTCATCTTCCCGTATTTTGGTGCGGGTGTCGGTTATGGCTGGACGGCCATGAACACCTCCATCACAGCACCGGGGAACCAGCTTTCCCAGCATGTGGGCGGCACGTTCGGTAATTTTGCCTATCAGGGTATTTTTGGTGTCGCCTTCCCCACGCCGTGGGTTGTCGGGTTGTCCTTCACCGCAGAATATCGCTTCTGGACCATGCTTGGCCCGCAGTCTCACGGCTCTTCCGCATGGGGCACCATTGGCGGGGCCAACCAGTCCAAGCCTTACAGCTTTGCCACGGGCAACCGTGACACCAAGACGGACTTCAACCACTCCCTGATGCTGGGCCTGCGGTATGAGTTCAATCCGGCTCCCCCGCCGCCGCCGAAGATCCCGGAACCCGCAGCCGCTCCGGCTCCGCAGCCAGCCCGCAGCTATCTGGTATTTTTTGACTGGGACAAGTCTGACCTCTCAGACCGCGCCCGCTCCATTGTGGCCGTAGCCGCACAGGCCACGACCCACACCAGTCTCACCCGCATTCTGGTCTCTGGCTATACGGATAACTCCTCCGCCTTCCCCGGCCAGAAACGTGGTGAAGCTTACAACGTAAAGCTCTCCCTCCGACGCGCGGAAATGGTAAAGGCCGAACTGGTGCGTGATGGCGTGCCGGGCGCGACTATTGATATTCATGGCTATGGTGAAGAAAATCCGCTGGTCAAAACCGGCCCCAACACCAAGGAAGCCCAGAACCGCCGCGTGGAAATTCTTTTCCGCTAAGCAACAAGGGCTGAAGCTCTGCCGGGAAAGCTGAAAAGCAGCCCGAGAGATTTCCTCGCTTTCCAATAAAAAACGCTGCCCCGGCATAAAGCTGGAGCAGCGTTTTTTATTGGCTCGGATCTTGTGCCGTCTGCCGTGTCCGATGCTGACCCGCCCGAGAGCAGGCCAGCACCACGCCGCAGCGTTTTCCCGGCTTTTAGAGCCCGGAGAACAGAGACGTAGACAGATACCGCTCTGCAAAGGACGGCGCGATGGCGACAATCGTCTTCCCTTTAGACTCCGGTCGTTTCGCGACCTGAAGCGCGGCGTGCAGGGCTGCCCCGGAAGAGATCCCCACCGGAATACCATCCAGACGGGCACAGCGGCGTGCCGCAGCAATGGCTTCACGCTCAGAGACAGGAATCACTCCATCGAGCAGCTTGGTATTCAGCGTGGCCGGACAAAAACCCGGGCCAATGCCCTGAATGCCGTGTGGGCCGGGTTCATCCCCATTCAGAATGGCGCTTTCGGTCGGCTCCACACCAAACACCTGCAAGCCTTTACGGCGGGGCTTCAGGGCTTCGGCAATACCCGTCGCCGTGCCACCTGTGCCAACGCCGGCCACCACAGCATCAATCTTGCCATCCGTATCAACCCAGATTTCTTCCGCCGTGGTCGCAGCATGCACAGCCGGGTTGGCGGGGTTATCAAACTGGTCCGGCATCCAGGCGTCGGGCGTTTCCTGCAGAATCTCACCCGCGCGGGCAATAGCGCCAGCCATACCCAGACGCGCGGGAGTGAGTTCCACCTGCGCGTCCATCAGCCGCAGCATGCGCCGCCGTTCAATGGACGCCCCTTCCGGCATGGTCACAATCAGCCGGTAGCCACGGGCGGCTGCGACAAACGCCAGAGAGATGCCTGTATTACCGGAGGTCGGCTCCACCAGCACCGTACGGCCGGGGGTAATGCGCCCTTCCCGCTCGGCTTCCAGCACCATGGCGGCCCCGATACGATCTTTGACGGACCCTAACGGATTAAAAAATTCCAGCTTGAGCAAAAGGCGGCATTTCAGCTCTTCATCCCGCGTCAGATGCGGGAGGGCCACCAGAGGCGTTCCGCCAACCACGCCAACAACCGAGTCGTATACCTTGCCGCGTGGTGCAGCGAAGCCGTAACTTCCCCCGGATTTATCCGAACTTGTCATGAACCTGCCTTTTCTGTGTGTTTTCTCTCGTGGCTCTTTTATAATACGAATTATCAACGTAGATAAACAGGGGAATGCCTGCTATATCTCGATATCATTCATGTTTAACGGCAGATTTGCCTTTTTTGAGGTGAAAGGAACCAGACCCATGATCCTGCGTCGGGACAGAGCCATGACAGCTGTGCTCATCATGCTGGACGTTGCCTTTCATGCAGGCCGCTCCGGCACGGTCAGTGCAGCGGATATTGCTGAACGCTCCGCTCTGGCGCGGCGTGGGATTGAGCCGCTGCTCCAGGCCCTCTCACGCACCGGCCTGCTGGAAAGTATTCGCGGCCCACGGGGCGGCTACCGTCTGGGTCGCCCCCGGCGGGATATTTCTCTGGTGGATATCATCAATGCGGTCACGCAGGATGACAATAGCGGCGAGGACGGCCCGCAAGGCCCGCTGTTCAGCAAAGTGATCGAACCCTGCTGGAAGCAGTTCGACAAAGAGCTGACGGCCCAGATGAAGAAAACCACGCTGGATGATCTGGTTAAAAAGACGGAGAGCTGTGGTCTCAAACGCCCCCTGAGCGAGCCGATCACCTTCTCAATCTGATTTCTGCAGGCCAGACTGGACCCAATAAAAAACGCGCTGCCCGAAAAACCGGGAACAGCGCGTTTTTTATGAAAAGCGTCTCAAAAAGAACAGCGCCCCCCATAAACCGGGAGGCGCTGCGCCCATAAGAGACTTATTTCTTGTGGCTCACCACACGACGACGGGTCGTGGTGGCCTTTTTAGCGGTCGTTTTTGTTTCCGCAGCTTTGGTTTCCACCGGAGCAGCAGGACGGGGCAGAACAACGCCCGTGGCGTCAACCTGCGCCGTCACCGTCAGGCGGGTGCGTTTTTCACCCGGACCGGGGACCAGAATGGCCGTGAACGTATCCTGACCGGCATAAGCCATGGTCGGGGTGTAGGTCACGTGGGTGTCGTTATCCAGGCTGTACAGGAACGCCTTACCATGTTCCGGAGCCGGAGAAACACCGAAGGAGGCATAGGCCTTCCCGTTGTCCTGAGACACCTTGAGGTCACACAGGCCATCGTCCGAACGCACCGTCATGGTGGTGCTCAGGCTGCCATCAGCGGCCTTTTTCAGCGGCGTGGTCTGGCAGACCGCAGATTTCTTCATATACCCAAACGGGTTGGGAGACCCGGAGTTAACTGGCCCACCTGTAGTCGCACAGCCGGCAAGCATACCACCAGTTAGCGCCAAAACGGCAATTCCTCGCAAGCGCACTCGACAGCTCCGCTTCACTATTTATTAAGTACACATGAACCTTCTGCGCACTCTATTGCGGGTAAATCGGGCAAACTTATGCCCACATCCCACTTGTGCCGCATGATTCGTCTTTGCGTTTAGAACATACTGAGGAAGGAAGAAAGGGGGATAAAGAGCATCGCCCCGCACTGCTGCCTCGCTTTTGAAAAAGCGACATCATTTTGCCCGAAATTAAGGGTTGGAAGACCAGACTGTGTCATCCCTGTGTTCCGGCCTGACTGAATGTGATGAGACTTCCGGCGTGCTGTAATGCTGAGACGCGGTATGAAAAAATACTTCTATCTTTCTCTGCTGAATACGCTATTTCGTTCATCAAACCTTGTCGAAAACCGTTTCATACGCTGAGCCTGCCGGGGAGACCTTGTTGTGAAGAGGCACGCCCGCTCCAGCTTGTATCGGAGGACCCGCATGTCTTTTTCCCGTTTTCTTGCCGCTGGTGCCGTTGCTTTTGGTGTGCTGCACAGCACCGTTACACTGGCTGCCACCCCGTGCGGCCACTCCCCGGCGCATGAAGCGTTTGATATTCAGGCTCTGAAAAGCGAGCTGATGGTCACGGCTCTGTCCTGCAATGCGCAGGACCGTTACAATGCGTTTGTCGGCAAGTTCCGCTCCACGCTGCTGAATGAAGAGCAGAAGCTCAACACCTATTTCCGCAGCACCTACGGCAGCAGCGCCCAGCGTGAGCATGATGATTACATCACACAGCTGGCAAACATTCAGTCCGAAAAAGGTCTTCAGTCCGGCACCATCTTCTGCATGCAGCGCATTGCCATGTTTGATGAAGTGAACGCGCTGGAAAGCTCTGAAGATCTGGCTAACTACACGGAAGCCAAGGACGTCACCCAGCCGGCCTCTTTTGAAACCTGCGCAGCGCCCGCCTCCTCCCATTCGGCCCGCCCGGCACGCCGCGCAACAAAAGCCAAAGCAAAAACCACACGTCGCGCCTAAAGCGACCTGTCTGGCGACGGAGGGTTTTGCGTTTCAGGCGCACCCCTCCGTCACCCTTCAAGAACAGGCCTGCTTGACGAATCAGCGACAAAGCGGGACAGACCATATCCATGAGCGACCTGTTTTCTGCGCCCCCGCCTTCCCGCAAACCTGCGGGGAAACCTGCGACCAAAGCTGAGACCAGCCCCCAGGCCTATGACGCCAGCGCCATTGAGGTTCTGGAAGGGCTCGAGCCTGTCCGCCGCCGCCCCGGTATGTATATCGGCGGCACGGATGAAGCGGCCCTGCATCACCTCGCCGCCGAGGTTCTGGACAACGCGATGGATGAAGCCGTGGCAGGCCATGCCTCGGCCATTGATGTGCGGCTGGACCCGGAAAATCGTCTGACTATTCGGGATAACGGGCGCGGTATTCCCGTGGATGCGCATCCGCGCTTCCCTGACCGCTCCGCGCTGGAAGTCATTCTCACCACCTTGCATGCCGGTGGTAAATTCTCCGGCAAGGCCTATGCCACCTCCGGCGGTCTGCACGGAGTCGGGTCTTCCGTTGTGAACGCCCTCTCCTCCCGCATGGATGTGGAAATTGCCCGGGACCGCGCCATCTGGCGGCAGGCCTATGAGCGCGGCAAACCTGTTACGGCGCTGGAAAAGGTTGGGCCGACGCAAAACCGGCGCGGCACCCAGATTACCTTCCAGCCGGATACGCTCATTTTCGGCTCGCACGTTTTTGTGCCGTCCCGACTCTACAAGCTGTGCCGGTCCAAGGCCTTCCTGTTCCGGGGCGTGACCATTCGCTGGTCCTGTGATCCGTCTCTTATCAAAACAGGCGATGACACCCCGACGGAAGCCACGCTGCACTTCCCCGGCGGTCTGGCCGACAGCCTGACGGATGAACTCGGCGCCTCTGCGCCGCTGCTCACCCCGCTCTGGGCGGGTGATGCCAACCTGCCGCCTGCGGCCGATGGCACGGATAACGGGCGCGTGGAATGGGCCGTCGCCTTTCTGGAAAGCGGCACGGCTGCCCTGGCCTCCTACTGTAATACCATCCCCACCCCGCAGGGCGGCACACATGAGACGGGCTTCCGCAACGCGCTGGTCAAAGGCCTGCGCGCGTGGGGGGACCAGCGGTCCAACAAGAAAGCAGCCTCCATCACGGCGGAAGACGTGCTGGGCATGATTGCGGCCAAGCTGTCCGTCTTTATCCGGGACCCGCAGTTTCAGGGCCAGACCAAGGAAAAGCTGACCTCTTCCGAAGCCAGTAAGCTGGTGGAAACCGGCCTGCGTGACCGGTTTGACCACTGGCTGGCCCAGAACCCGCCGCAGGCCGATGCGCTGCTGGGGTTTGTGATTGAGCGGGCTGAAGAACGTCTGCGTCGACGCGAACAGAAAGACACGCCGCGCAAAAGTGCCACGCGCCGCCTGCGCCTGCCGGGCAAGCTGACCGACTGCACCCGTGAACGCGCCGAAGAAACGGAAATTTTTCTGGTGGAGGGTGACTCCGCCGGTGGCTCCGCCAAGCAGGCCCGTAACCGGGAAACGCAGGCTGTTCTTCCGTTGCGCGGGAAAATTCTGAACGTCGCCAGCGCCACCACGGAAAAACTCCGCGCCAATCAGGAACTGCGGGATCTGATTGAAGCCCTCGGCTGCGGTTCGGGGGATCGGTTTGAGCTGAGCAAGCTGCGCTACGGGCGCGTCATCATCATGACCGATGCTGACGTGGACGGCGCGCATATTGCCTCACTGCTCATGACGTTCTTCTACCGGGAACTGCCGGATCTGATCCGCAACGGGCACCTCTACCTTGCCCAGCCGCCGCTGTACCGGCTGACGCAGGGCGCACACTCCGTCTATGCGATGGATGATGCCGACCGTGAGCGCAAATTGAAAACCGCCTTCAAGTCGCGGGGCAAGATTGATATCTCCCGCTTTAAAGGTCTGGGGGAAATGCCCCCGGCTGACCTGAAAGAAACCACCATGGACCCCAAGCGCCGCACGCTGCTGCGCGTGGTGGCTCCGCCGGAAGACCGGCTGGCGACGCGGGAGCGGGTGGAAAGCCTGATGGGCCGCAAGCCCGAGCTTCGCTTTGCCTTCATTCAGGAACATGCTCAGTCTGTGGGTGAACTGCTGGATGTATGATCCAGCCCTCCGGGCATCTGGACTGGTCTGAGTATGCCCGCCTCTTTTGCCAACAGCCCCGTCAAGGAACGCCTGCTGGCTCTGACGCAACTGGTGGGCAGCATGATCTGCCTCCAGTTTGGCTCATCACTGGCTAAATCGCTGTTCCCGCTTTTTGGGGCCGGGGGCATGGTGGGCCTGCGCACGGCCTTTGCGGCCATTGCTCTGGTTGTGTTTTTCCGCAGTTGGCACGCCATCTCACGCCGCACGCTCCGGCTTGTTCTGCCTTACGGCATTGCCATTGCCGGGATGAACCTGTGCTTCTACCTGGCACTGGAACGCATTCCACTGGGCATGACCGTCGCTATTGAATTTACCGGCCCGCTGTTTCTGGCCTTTATAGGTTCCCGCAGGCTGGCTGACATCGGCTGGATTATCCTCACAGTGCTGGGCCTGTGCCTGCTGCTGAAGCCGGACACAGCCGCCCTGCCGGACATGGTGGGCGTTGTGTATGCCGTGGGGGCGGCTATCTGCTGGGCGCTCTACATCGTTTTTGGCAAACGCATGACCGGCAAGCTTTCTCCCGGCCATGCTTGCGCGCTGGGCCTGCTCTCCAGCGCAATGATCCTCTTTCTCCCCTGCTTCACCCCGGCGTTCCTGATCGGCCTGCACCACCCGCTCCTGCTGGGCATGGCGGTGCTGGTAGCGCTTAGCTCCTCCGCGCTGCCTTACGCGCTGGAAATGCAGGCCATGCACCGCCTCTCCGCGCGGGATCTGGGCGTGTTGTATAGTCTGGAACCCGTCTGTGCGGCCTGTGCCGGGATTCTCTTGCTGCACGAAACCCTATCCCTTCTGCGAATGGGCGGCATTCTGTGCATCGTGCTGGCCTCTGCGGGTACCGTGCTGACGCCGGGCAGAAAAAGGCCGCTCAACGAACAGCCTGAGTTACCGCAATAAGGCGGATTGGTTTTTCATTGTTTAAATGGCGTCAATTCAGAGCTCTGCGGAACTGCTGCTAAAACCGGCTACCACTCAATTTTTCGGTTCAAAAACGGCGGATGAACGCCCCCTCAGCGAGCCGCCAGATGCACCGTGGCATCCGGTAGAGAAGCCGCTGCCGTTGATGCGCCATGATGCATGGCCTGCATCACCACCGGGTCAAACAGGCGGGTGAAGCTGCCGGGGTGAATCCCCATCCACAGTGTGACAAGCGCCAGCGGAGCCAGCACCGCAATTTCCCCCATACTCAGGTCACGCAGCAGATGCACGGTGCCCTGCAGGCCGCCAAATAGCACCCGGCGATATAGGGAAAGCATGTAGACCGCCCCCATAATCATGGTACCCCCGGCCAGCAGCGCCACCCAGAACGAGACATGAATCGCCCCCATCAGCACCAGCACCTCGCCCACAAAGGAGCCGGTGCCCGGCAGCCCAATATTGGCCATGGTGAACAGCATGGTGAGCAGAGCCAGCACCGGCATTTGCCGCGCCACGCCACCCAGAGCGGAAATCTGCTGTGTGTCAGACCGCAGGGCGACCGCTGAGACACAGAAGAACAGTGCCGCAATCACCACGCCATGCGAGAGCATCTGGAAGATAGCGCCATCAATGCCTTCGGCCGTCAGCGTGAACAGCCCCACGGCAATCATGCCCATGTGGGAGAAGGAGGAATAAGCAATCACCCGCTTCATATCCGTCTGCGCAAAGGCGACAAAAGCGGCATAGAGAATCGCGACCACGCCCAGCGCCAGCACATAGGGTGCGAACAGATGGGCGGCATCGGGGAACATCAACACCCCAAACCGCAGTAGCCCATACGCCCCCGTTTTGGACAGCACGCCGGAGAGCATGGCCGATGCCGGAGCCGGTGCTTCGGAATACGCATCCGGCAGCCAGGCATGCAGCGGGAACAGCGGCAACTTCACGCCAAAGGCCAGCAGGAAAGCCAGAAGTAACCAGCCTTGCAGGGAATGGGAGAAGCCTGCCTGCATCAGTGCCGGAATATCCGTGGTGCCCGCCTGCTGCCACATCACGATCAGAGCGATGAGCATGAACAGTGAGCCGCCGAACGTGAACAGGAAGAACTGCAACGAGGCCCATGCCCGTTTGGGGCCGCCCCAGATGCCGATCATCAAACTCGCCGGGATCAGCGTTGCTTCATAAAACACATAGAACAGCAGCAGGTCCTGTGCGGAAAACAGGCCGAAAAGCGCCGTTTCCAGCAGCAGCATGGCGGCTACAAACTCCCGCGCCTGCGTGCGAATGCTGCGTGCCCCTGCCGCCATGGCAAGCGGTGTGAGAAACGCCGTGAGCAGGATAAACACCAGCGAGATGCCATCCACCCCGGTATGATAGGAAATTCCGGCATCCGAGACCCAGCCAAGCCGGGTTTCAAACTGCAGGCCCGGTGTTGCGGGGTTAAAGCCCAACCAAAGTGCCACGCTCAGCGCCAGAACGGCCAAACTGGTCCCCAGCCCGATCCGCCGGGCCAGAAGGTCCTGCGCCTCCCCTCCCCGACAAAAAAGCCAGGCCACCAGCGCGCCAGCCAGGGGGATATAAGTTATCAGAGAAAGCAGAGCGTGGGGCACGGCGTTTTTACCATCCAGATTGCATCACTTCACTCTGACCCTGCCCTTTTTTAGAAAGAGAAACCAGAGAAGTGCCGTTCACGTTCCGCAGAGCATCCGCCAATACTCTGTGAGAACCTGCGGAGTCTCACCGCCGCCCGAACAGTTTTTCCAGATCGTTTTTTGTCATTTTCAGCCATGTGGGCCGCCCGTGGGAACAGGTGCCCGCGCGCGGCGTGGCTTCCATCTGCCGCAGCAGGGCGTCCATTTCTTCCCGGCTCAGGCGTCGCCCGGCGCGAATGCTGCCGTGGCAGGCCATGCGGGCAATTACCGCGTCCAGTCGCCCGTCTAATGAGGGCATTTCATCCGGCGCGCCGGCATCATCCGCTTCCAGCTCTTCGGCCAGATCCCGCAGCAGGCCAATGGCGTCCGTGGTGTTCAGCATGGCCGGCAAAGCGCGCACCAGCACGGCGGTGCCGCCAAAGGCTTCCAGTTCAATACCGAGTTTGGCCAGCATCTCCTGCCGGCTCACCAGCACATCCACCTGCCCGCGCGGCAGTTCCACCACATCCGGCACCAGCAAGCGTTGCCCGCGTATGCTGCCGCTGAGGAATTGCTCCCGCAGCCGCTCGTGCGTCAGCCGTTCATGCGCGGCATGCTGGTCCACCAGCACAAGGCTGCCATCCGCTGCCACTGCAATAATGTAGGTATCCAGCACCTGCGCCACAGCCGCCCCCAAGGGATGCGCGGCGGCCTGCTGAGTTGAAACGGCGGATGGGGGGACTGTGCCGGCAGCATACGACTCCGGTAATGCCCCCGGTGCCATGCTGCCTGCATCCCCTCCGGCAGCGCCTGTCATATAACCGGAGGCAGTCCCGCCCTGCCCACTCTGAGCCTGCCCATCCGATGAGAAGGCAGGCGCATCTAATCCGCCCCCAAAGCTCCCAGAACCAGATCCGTCTGAACCCGGTGGGCCACCTTCAGCACCGAGGCCTGCCTCATTTCCATACAAGCCAGTTCCATCCCCTGAAGGCAAAGGCGGCAGCATACGGGCGGACGGCGTATCCCCCAGCCCGAGGCGCGGCTCGGCAAAGCTTCCCTGCGTGGCATACGGCATAGGCCGCTGGCCCGGCGCGGGCGGTGCGGGCTCTTGCGGCGTATTTTCGGGCGGATACCAGATGCGACCCGGCCTGACGGCGGAAAATGAAGGCCGAACGCCCACGCTGCCTGCCCCGGCTTCCAGAGCGCGCCCGAGCGTGCCGATTACCAGAGAACGGACGGAGGCCTCATCCGCAAAGCGCAATTCTGTTTTGGCGGGGTGGACGTTCACGTCCACGCGGTCTGGCGGGATGGTGAGCATCAGCGCCACCACAGGATGCCGCCCATGCTCAATCACCCGCCGATACGCCACGCGCACGGCGGTTTTCAAAACCGGGTCCACCACCGGGCGGCCATTGACCAGCATGAACTGCCCCGCCGCCGTCGCGCGATGCACAGACGGCCCGCAGGCAAAGCCGGAAAGCGTCATGCCGTCTCGTTCGCCATGAATTTTCAGGAAGCCATCGGCCTCATTGGCACCCAGCAGAGCCGCCGCACGGGCCGCCATATCCTGCGCGGGCAGGTCAAACACCACGCGGTCATCCATGCTGAAACGGAAGGCCGTATCCGGCACCGCCAGCGCCAG
Source organism: Acetobacter malorum (assembly GCF_001580615.1). GTDB lineage: Bacteria > Pseudomonadota > Alphaproteobacteria > Acetobacterales > Acetobacteraceae > Acetobacter > Acetobacter malorum. The sequence continues at coordinate 30,012 of NZ_LHZC01000035.1, read as the reverse complement.
ACGGCGGATGACGCTTTCCGCATGGCGGCCTTCAACCCGCGCGCTTTTGAGAAACTTGCGCCGGGCCGGGGTGGCAAAAAACAGATCTTCCACCACCACACTCGTGCCGGGTGCGCCTGCACTGGGTTCGGGCGGGAAAATCCTGCCGCCTTCGACCCGGATTTTCCAGGCGCCACTCTCGCCACGCGGGCGGGAGGTGATGCTCAGCCGCGCCGCAGCCCCGATGGACGGCAGCGCCTCCCCCCGGAAGCCGAGGGTGCGAATATGAACAAGGGATTCGTCCTGCAATTTGGACGTGCAATGGCGTTCAACCGCCAGCGTGAGTTCATCCGGGAACATGCCGTTCCCGTCGTCCGTCACAATAATCTGGTCGATCCCGCCATTTTGCAGGCTGACATCCAGCCGCTTTGCCCCGGCGTCAATGGCGTTTTCCACCAGTTCTTTCAGGGCCGCCGCAGGGCGTTCAATCACCTCACCCGCAGCAATGCGGTTAACCAGAACTTCCGGCAGCCGTCGCAGCGTAGGCCGCAACGGCAAGGTGCCGGTTGTTTCAGACGAGGAGGAAACAGGGTCCGACATGGTCAGACCTTAGCCTTAGAACAGGCCGGATTTTTTGGGATGCACTGTGGGGGTCACGCCTTTTGTCGGCTTGTTCCCCAGAGCCGCATTGGCTTTCAGGCGGCGGTTTTCCGCATCCGCATCAACAGCGGACCCGGCATTGCCACCTTTCCAGAACATGAGCTGGCTCACAAAGCCGGAGCCCGCAGCCCCAAGCTCACCTTCATCAGGCGCATCAGAGGCGTCTGCCGCTTCATTCACCAGAATGGACTGGGCACCGCTGGTGTCCCCGTTGGTGCCGTGCAGCGCCACATCCGGGGAGAGCGTTTCCAGAGCCTGCAGGCGTTCACTCTCATCCTGCGGGCGGTCTGCCCCGCTCACCGGCTTGGCCAGCGCATCCATGGGCGGCATGGACAGCGGCGCACGAGTGGTGACGGTGTATTCATCCGGCATACTGCGTTCCAGCCCGAACGCACGGGCGGCTTCAGACCCGGAACACCCGGTCAGCATTACGCAGCCACCCAGAAGAAGCAGCGGAGAAATCAGTGTCGAGACACGGCACGCCATCTTCTGTCTTATATCCTTCCTGCCCAGCCTGCCGGTACGACAGGTTGCTTTATAAATCACGATGCCTGCTGCTGCCGGTCCGAAAAGACACTCTGCAACACCAGAACACAGACTGCACATACAATAGCAGAGTCAGCCACATTAAACACATACCATGACCAACCAAAAGCATGTGCATGAATAAAATCGACCACCGCGCCATAACGCACCCGGTCAATCACGTTGCCAATGGCCCCGCCGGTAATGGCCCCCACGCAGGCGGCTGTCAGTTTACTGGGGGTTCTGGCCATCCACACCAGCAGGCCAGAGGCCACGCTGAGTGCGATAACGGAGAACAGAATCCGCCCGGCATTGCCTAAACCACCAAACATCCCGAACGTCACCGCATGGTTCCAGACCATGGTGAAGTTCAGGCCCGGCATGACCTTAACAGACACCCGTTCCGGCAGATCCAGCCCATACAAAATCCAGTATTTGCTGAGCTGATCCGCCGAGAGGGCCAGCATCAGCACCAGAAAACCGATGCCGAAGGGCCGGCGCATAAGCGGTGTGCTCACGCGCCCTCCTGCACAGCCGTAGTCATCTGCTGTTCCCGCTCCGCCACCACATCGGCACAGCGCAGGCACAGGCCCGGCGCACCGTCTCGCGTGCCGGTTTCCGGCAGCACTTTCCAGCAGCGGGCGCATTTCTCACCCTCAGCCGGACGCACAACCGGCGCACCGTGCAGTTCACCGCCTTCCTCACCCTCGACATAAACCGAGCTGCTCTGCGGGGCGACCAGCACATCCACGTGCGAGACAATGGCCAGCTCGCTCCAGTTCACCCCGGCAAACTCACCAGCTTCCTCTTCAGAAAGGGTGAGTTCCACCTGCGCCTGCAAGGAGGACCCAACGGTGCCATCGCGCCGTGCACCTTCAATTTCCGTGGTGATGATACGCCGCACAGCGCGCAGGCGCGTCCAGCGTTCATCCAGCTCCGGGTTACTCCACTCAGCCGGCAGATCCGGGAAGGCCTGCAGATGCACGCTTTCACCGTCCCCAAAGCGGGCCGTCCAGGCTTCTTCCGCCGTAAAGACCAGCACCGGTGCCAGCCATGTGGTCAGGCAGCGATGCAGATGGTCCAGAACCGTCCGGGCCGCACGGCGCGTCAGGCTGGACGGTGCATCGCAATAGAGCGTGTCCTTGCGGATATCGAAGTAGAAGGCCGACAGATCCGTGGTGCAGAAGCCATGCAGGGCCGGATAGACGCCAACCCATTCATGCGTTTCCACAGCGCGGGTCATCAGGCCGCCAAGATCGGTCAGGCGATGCAGCACCCAGCGTTCCAGTTCCGGAAGCTGGTCATACGGCAGTGCTTCTTCTTCCGTAAAGCCATCCAGAGCGCCCAGCAGCCAGCGCAGCGTATTGCGCAGGCGGCGATAGAGTTCGCCCTGCTGCTTGAGGATTTCCTTACCGATGCGCAGATCTTCGTTTGTGTCGGAGTTCATGACCCACAGGCGCAGGATATCCGCGCCCAGATTGTCATTCACTTCCTGCGGCGCAATCACGTTGCCCAGTGATTTGGACATCTTGCGACCGTGTTCATCCAGCACAAAGCCGTTGGTCACAACCGCTTTGAACGGTGAGATGCCCCGCGTGCCAACGCTTTCCAGCAGTGAGGACTGGAACCAGCCGCGATGCTGGTCAGACCCTTCCAGATACAGATCGGCGGGGAAGGACAGACCGGGCTGGCCGAGCACGAAGGAGTGGGTGGACCCACTCTCGAACCAGACATCGACAATGTCGAACACCTGCTCGTAATCGTCCGCGTTGCGCCCCTCCCCGAGGAAGCGGGACGCCGGAGAACTGTACCATGCGTCAGCCCCTTCCTCACGGAAGATGTCCACAACGCGCTGCATGACGTCTGCATCACGCAGAACTTCGCCCGTGCGTTTTTCAACAAACACGGCAATCGGCACGCCCCATGCGCGCTGGCGGCTGATGCACCAGTCCGGGCGGTTTTCGATCATGGATGTCAGGCGGTTACGGGCCTGCGCGGGCACAAACGTCACATCATCCAGCGCATCCAGCGCTTTCTGACGGAGAGCGGCCTCGCCATCCATGCGGATGAACCACTGCGGCGTGGCGCGATAGATCACCGGAGCGCGGGAGCGCCAGGAATGCGGATAGGAATGGACCAGTTCCCCACGGGCCACCAGACCGGCAGGCGCTGTGCCTGCGGCGTTGGCCTGCTCCATCACGGCAGTCAGCGTCGCGCAGACCGGATCTGCTGCCTTGAACACATGCACACCGGCAAAGCCCGGAACCCACGGTGAATAGGTGCCGTCATCCTGCACGGTTTCCGGCACTTCCACGCCGTATTCCTTGCACAGACGGAAATCGTCCTCACCATGCGCAGGCGCCATATGCACAAGGCCCGTGCCTGCTTCCGTGGTAACGAAGTCACCCGGCAACATCGGCACGTCATAATCATAGCCGGAGCCACGCAGCGGATGCGCACAGACGGCCCCCTTCAGGGCCTCACCCGGCAGGGTATAGAGAATGTGGTGCGCGGAAATGTGGGCTTCCTTGCAGAAGCTCTCCACCAGTGCTTCGGCCACCAGAACCTTGGCACCCGGTTCCAGCAGCGCGCCCTCACGCGTTTCATCCACACGCAGCACCACGTAGGTGATCTCCGGCCCGTAAGCCAGCGCGCGGTTCCCGGGGATGGTCCACGGCGTGGTAGTCCAGATCACCACGGACACATCCTTGAGCGCATGCGCCGGGGTGGGGTCTTTCACAATGGGGAAAGCCACCAGAATGGTTGTGGATTTGTGGTCGTGATATTCGATTTCGGCTTCGGCCAGAGCCGTTTTTTCAACCGGGCTCCACATCACCGGGCGCAGGCCACGATACAGGCCACCATTCAGCAGAAAACGCCCGATCTCGCCGACGATGGCGGATTCGGAGGAGAAATCCATGGTCGCGTAGCGGTTGGCCCATTCGGCCTGCACGCCAAGGCGCTTGAACTCGTCCATCTGCACGCCCAGCCATTTGGCGGCATAGGCGCGGCATTCCGCGCGGAATTCCAGCACAGGCACGGAATCCTTGTCCCGTTTCGCCTTGCGGTATTCCTCTTCCACCTTCCACTCAATCGGCAGACCATGGCAGTCCCAGCCCGGCACATACCGCACGGCATAGCCGGACATGCGGTGGGCGCGGTTGATGACGTCCTTGTTGATCTTGTTCATTGCGTGGCCGATGTGCAGATGGCCGTTCGCATAGGGAGGGCCATCATGCAGCGTGAAGGGCTGACGGCCTTCCGCCTGCTGCTTTATCTGCGCATCCAGCCCAATCTCAGCCCACCGGGCAAGCCAGTCCGGCTCCCGCTTGGGCAGGTTGCCGCGCATGGGGAAGGACGTGCGGGGCAGAAAGACGGTATCGCGATACAGATCGGCGTTAGCGCTTTTCTCTGAATCACTGCTGCTGGATTTAGACATGGAACGGCAGGTGTCACTCTGGTTCGGGTTCAGCACAACAACAGGCCTGCCAGACTGGCAGACCTGCACGTTTATCCGTTATCCAAGCGCAAGCCCAAAGGGTCAAGCTGCAAGGGGCATTATCAGGGTTAATTCCCGCGCAGTTCGTCTTCCAGAACGCCACGGGCCTGTGCGGCATCCTGCGTAATCTGGTCTTTCAGCGCGTCCAGCCCCTCAAAGCGTTTTTCAGCCCGCAACATGCGGTGGAGTGCTACGGAGAGGGTCTGGCCATACAGGTCGCCGTCAAAGTCAAACAGATTGACTTCCAGCCGGCTTTCCTGCCCGTCATCAATCGTCGGGCGGCGGCCGATATTGGCCACCCCGGGCCGGGTCTGGCCGTCAGGCAGACGAACCGTGACTGCATACACCCCGCGTGCGGGCTCAAGATGCCGCCCCAGCGGAATGTTGGCGGTGGGGAAGCCCAGCAGGCGGCCACGCTTGTCGCCATGCTTGACCTCACCCCGGATAAACCACGGGCGGCCCAACTCTTCCGCGGCCCGTTCCGGGTACCCATCCTGCAACAGACGCCGGATGCGGGAGGAAGAATACGGGCCAGCCCCGTCGGAGAGGGCCTGCACGGGGGTAAAGCCCATGCCCAGCTCCGCAGAGCGCTCGGACAGGAACGTCACATCGCCCCCGCGCCGATGCCCGAAGGCAAAATCCGGCCCGCAGGCCACGTGCTTCAGGCCCAGCGCGTCATACAGCACATCTTCCACAAACCGCTCGGCGGACATCTGGGAGAACGCTTCATCAAATTTGATCTGGAAGACATGCCGCACACCCAGCGCCTCAAGCGCTGCCAGCTTTTCAGCCGACAAGGTCAGGCGAAACGGCGGGTCCTGCGGGCGGAACAGCTCCCGCGGGTGCGGGTCAAACGTCACCACAGCCAGAGGTAGGTCAGGCCGGGCGGAATGGAGGGTGTGCACCAGATGAGCGTGCCCAAGATGCACCCCATCAAAATTCCCCAGAGCAGCAGCGCAGCCACGAGCTTCATCGGGGATGGTCTTCCAGTTCTCGTGCAGCTGCGCCCTGATCACGCCTGCGGCTCCGCACCGGGCAGACCGAACAGGCGCGCCGCTTCCGGCAGGGTTGCCACCACCGGGTGGCGCTTGCCTGCCACCGTGCCATCCTCCGGACGGGCAATCTGGCAGACCTGCAATCCGGCATCGGCTGCGGCATCCAGTTCCGCCGTCACATCAGAGAGGAACAGCACATCCTCAGGCTTCCAGCCGGTTTCCAGCAGGATGTTGCGGTAGCTCTTCTCGTCTTTCTTGCCACCCACACGCAGGTCAAAAAAGCGGCTGAACAGCGGAGTGACGTCACCCTGCTGCGTATGGCCGTAAATCAGCTTTTGCGCAGGCTCGGAGCCGGAAGAATAGACCGCCAGTGTCAGCCCGGCTTTGGACCACGCTTCCAGAGCCGGCACCACATCCGGATACAGGCTGGCGATCAGTTCACCGCGCTGATAGCCCTGCCCCCACACAATACCCTGAAGTGCCTTGAGCGGGCCGACCTTGGCGTCCTCATCCATCCAGCGCGTCAGTTGCTCCATAGGCGGCACGCCGGGGGCCAGACGGGCAATTTCTTCCAGTTGGGCATGCACCACCGGATCATGCGCCTGTTCCGCCACCAGTTGGGGCAGATGCGTGCGGGCATAAGGGAAGAGCACCTGATGCACGAAGGAGATGGGAGCCGTTGTGCCCTCAATATCCAGCAGGACGACGCGCGGCGTGTGAGAGACTGCACTCATTGATCGTAAGCCATAAAACGGGTTGCAAGGTCGGTGCCGGTATAGTCCGCAATCCAGCCTTCCTTGCGGGTGAAAATCCGCAGAGCCACCACATCCGGCGCAGGCCCGGCATCAAACCAGTGCTTTGTGCCTTCCGGCACGGAAATCAGGTCTGTCTGGGTGCATTCCACATCGTAAATTTTGTCCGCCACATGCAGGATGAAGTGGCCGGAGCCATGCACAAAAAAGCGCACTTCATCTTCACTATGCGTATGCTCAGACAGGAATTTAGCCCGCAGCGCAGGGAGGTTGGGCGTGCCGGGGTTCACCTGCATGACGTCGGCAGAGCCTGCCCCCGTCTCGCCCATTAATTTGTCCAGAAACGGACGATAGGTGGCCAGCACCGTCTCGGCATCTGCTGAGCGCGGCGGGATCTGGGGGCCTTCCCACCGTTCAAACCGCACACCCAACGGGCTCAACTGGCTGGCAATTTCCGCCGGGTCCTGCGTTTGCAGAACCGGGGTTTCGGGGACGGTATCCTGATAGATGGTCAGCGTGCTCACAGGCCCAGCTTCCTTCTTTCAAGCAGGCAGGCCAGAAGAAATTCCAGCCCTTCCAGACGCGCCAGTGCGGTTGGCATATCCTTACCCCACACATACACGCCATGGCCGCGAATAATGTAGCCCGCTGCCATGCTGCCAAAGGACGGTGCAACCACCTGCGCCAGACGGGCAATATCCTGATCGTTCTCAAACAGGGGCACCGGGACCGACGTTTCGTGCGTGGTCTGGCCTTCAAACACTTTCAGCACTTCATAGTCTGCCAGGTGAAGAGCCGGACCTTTCTCGACCATGGAAAGCACGGTCGCCGCCACGGAATGCCCGTGCAGCACAGCGCCTGCGGTGGGGTCCTGCTGATAGATCTGGCAATGCAGCAGCGTTTCCGCACTCGGCTTATCGCCGCTGCGGTGCGGTTTTCCGGCTTCATCAACCGTAATCACATCCGCTGCCTGCAGAAAGCCCTTGTGGCAGCCGGAGCGGGTGATGGCGATGCGCCCATCCGGCAGACGGCGGCTGATATTCCCTGCCGTGGCAGGCACCCAGCCACGCGCATCCATCCGCTGCCCAGCCACCAGAATATCCTGCGTGGCGCGTGCAAAATCCGTCATGGTTTCGCTCATGCTTTAAATCCGGCCTTTAATCCGCCTGCGGACCGCCTGAAGGCGGCCTGCGTCCTGCCGTGCCGTACGGCTGGCCTCAGGGCTGGTGTGTTTTTTCAGGCTGCACAGCAGCGGGGTCTACCGGTTTGGCAGCAGGCGGGGGAGAAATATGGCCACCGGCACGGGGAGCCGGTTCATCCATCGGTTCATCGTCCGCCATGTGTTTCTTGAAGGATTTAATCCCCTTCGCGAAGTCACCCATCATGGAGCTGATCTTGCCGCCACCACCAAAAACCACCAGCACAACCGCAAGCACAATCAGCCAGTGCCAGATGCTTAAGCTACCCATTCAACAGCCCTCTGTTTATAAGGCCGGCGCACTGCGAACGGCCAAAATTCCCTGTTTCTGTTCTGACCACATGGCGGCGCTTCCCCCATCATGCAAGCCCGATCTCTCTGCGGGGCCTGAAAAACGGGGCAAAACACCGTGCGGACCGATCACCCGGCGGACGCCAGCCTCAGGAACTGCCGCCCTCCAGCACAGGTTCTATAAATCCATACGTAGGGTAGACGGTTTTCCCCATGCCGTGAATAGGCGACCACCAGACACGCACCTGCGTCCAGTTATTCCCCGGTGAGATATCCTCCACCGGTGCGCGGCGCGTCACCCGTCCCGGCTCCCAGTTAGCGTGGTCCACCAGCACAAGGCGGGAATTTTTCACCGCCCGCACCACAGAGACATGCCCTGACGGCAGACGGCGCGTGGAGCGGAACACCAGCACCTCACCCGGTTGCGGCGCGGAGGTGCGAGTGTAATGCCCCCCGGCCTGCCGCCACCAGCTGGCCGCCGCCCCGCGTAACTGAACACCGGAATGCTCCCGCGCATAAGGGGCACACTGCACAGAGCCACCCCATCCGCCATGCCCGGCACAGGCTGCCAGCAACAGCGGCAGTAACAAAACACTCCAACGCTTCACGACTCGGCCCTCAAACGCTCCATCCACTCCTGCGCTTCCGCAGGGTCCATCTCCAGCACCCGCTGCGCCACGTCCCGCCCAAACCCGGCGCGGGCCAGAATCCCCATGGCGCGGCGCTCCTCAACCTCTTCCGGGCTCAGGCCGCGTCCGCCCTCTTCTTCCTTCCCGGCAGAGGCACGCGGGGGGCGGAGAGACGGCATTCCGGCAAACGGCCCCAGCCGCCGCTTGCGCGCCAGCACAAGGGCTGAAGACAGCTCAACTTCCCCAGGAGAAAACCCTTCGACCACCTCCTGCAAGGCGGCCTCACGCACATCAGCCTCCACGCCACGGGCGGCCAGATGCGCCTGCACGGCGCGGCCGGAGCGGCCAGAGCGCACCAGTCGGCGGGCGCGGGCCTGCGCAAAAGCGGCATCATCCACAGCACCCAGCCGAATCATATCGTCCGCCACAGCTTCCACCACCGGGCGCAGGGCGGCGGCGGTGGCGCGCACATCCTCCTGCTCGGCCCCGGCCTTCAGAGCGCTGCGCTCCCAGCGGGCAATGCGGCGCAACAACACCTGCTCCAGCCCCTGCCGTGTGGTGGAAAAACGCGCCAGATGCGCCAGAGCCGCTTCTCGCAAAACCTTGCGGTCAGGCGGCGGTACATCGGAAGGGGGTGCGGTGTCAGATCCCATGTCCGCCCTTATGCCTCATTTTGCTGCAAAAAGACCATTCCTGACCCATTTACCCCCCTCCTGCGCAAGAAATGTGACAGTTTCATGCGAGATTTTCGTTTTAGACGTTTGACTCTGCCCGCAGGACACCCCCATCATGCCGCGTGCAAACGGGTCGCCCGCTCCAGATCAGGCAGCGGGCATTTTCTGTTTTGCACTGTTTCTCCTTTTTTGATGACCACCTCACACGCAACACAAAGAATTATTCCATGATTCCAGCCCTGACACCGACCTACAACCGTGCCCCCCTCGCTTTTGAGCGTGGCGAAGGCGCCTGGCTGTACACGACGGACGGGCGACGATTCCTGGACTTTGCCGCGGGCATTGCCACCTGCTCCATCGGGCATGCGCACCCGCATATGGTCAAAGAACTCAGTGAGCAGGTGGGCCGCGTGATGCACGTCTCCAACCTGTTCCAGATCCCGCAGGCCACGCGGCTGGCGGAACGGCTGGTTGCCAACAGCTTTGCGGACAGCGTGTTCTTCTGCAATTCCGGCGCGGAAGCCAATGAAGGCATGGTGAAGTTCGCCCGCCGGGCACAGGCCATGTCCGGCCACCCGGAACGGACGGACATTATCTGCATGGATGGCGCGTTCCATGGCCGGACGCTGGCCATGCTCTCCGCCACCGGCAACCCGAAATATCTGGAGGGCTTCGGTGCTCCGGTTCCGGGCTTCGTGCATGTGCCGTTTAATGACATCACAGCCCTGAAAGCCGCCATTACACCGCAGACGGCCGCCATCATGCTGGAACCCATTCAGGGGGAAAGCGGCATCAAGGTCGCCAGCCCTGAGTATCTGAAAGCCGTGCGCGCGCTGTGTGATGAAACCGGCGTGCTGCTGGCGCTGGATGAAGTGCAGTGCGGCGTAGGCCGGACGGGCAAGCTGTTTGCGCATGAATGGGCCGGCATTACGCCGGATGTGATGTCCGCCGCCAAAGGTCTGGGCGGTGGCTTCCCCATCGGGGCCGTTCTGGCGACGGAAGCCGTTGCCAAGAACATGACGGCAGGCACGCACGGCACCACCTTTGGCGGGAACCCGCTGGCCTGCACGGCGGCCAATGCGGTGCTTGATGTTCTGCTGGCTCCCGGCTTTCTGGAGCAGGTCCGCTCCCGCGCCGCTCTGCTGGATGGTTTGCTGGATGAACTGGTGCAGAGCGCGCCCACCATTTTTGCGGAACGGCGCGGCCTTGGCCTGCTGATCGGCCTGCGGTGCGTGCTGCCGGTTGGCACAGTGCAGGCCGCAGCGCAGGACGCCGACCTGCTGTGCGTCACAGCGGGTGACAACGTTCTGCGTCTGGTGCCGCCCCTGACGATTTCTGAAGACGAGTGCCGTGAGGCTGTCTCCCGCCTTAAAAAAGCGGTGCAGATTTTGACCAATACCCAAAATAACAAAACACTGGAGCCCACCCTGTGAGCGCTGCCCTTACCTCTCTCTCCACCCCCACCAAGCAGACCGGGCCGCGCCACTTCCTCGACCTGAAAGATCTGGACGCAGGTACCCTGCGCCAGATTCTGGATGTGGCCGCCGGTATGAAGCAGATGCAGAAGGGCCGTCGTTTCCCCCTGCATCCGCGCGTGCCGCTGGCTGGCCGGGCGCTGGGGATCATCCTCTCCAAGCCGTCCACCCGCACCCGTGTCTCCTTTGAAGTGGGAATTCGTCAGTTGGGCGGGGATGCCGTCATCCTCTCCCCGGCCGACATGCAGATTGGCCGGGGTGAGACCATTACAGACACCGCCCGCGTCCTCTCCCGCTTTGTGGATGCGCTGGTGCTGCGCACGGGCCGCACGGAAAACCTGCATGAACTGGCGCGTGCCGCCAGCGTGCCGGTTATCAACGGTCTGACACCGTCTTCTCACCCGGTGCAGATTCTGGCCGATATCCTGACGTATGAAGAGCATCGTGGCCCGGTTAAAGGCCGCACTTTTGCCTGGACAGGTGACGGCAACAACGTGCTGGTCTCCCTGATTGAAGGGGCTGTGCGCTTCGGCTTCAAGCTGCGCGCCGCTACCCCGGCAGACATGGCCCCGCCGCAGGACGTGCTGGACTGGGCCAAGCAGGAAGGTGGCGATGTGGTGCTGACCACAGACCCGCGCGCTGCTGTGGAAGGCGCTGACTGCGTGGTGACGGACACATGGCTGAGCATGTCGGACTCGGAAGAAGAATCCGCCATGCGCCTTGCCAAGCTCTCCCCCTACCGGGTGGATGCTGCTCTGATGGCCGTGGCCGCGCCGGATGCCCTGTTCATGCACTGCCTGCCCGCCCATATTGGGGAGGAAGTGACGGAAGAGGTGTTTGAAGGCCCGCAATCCGTCGTGTTTGATGAAGCCGAGAACCGTCTGCACGCTCAGAAAGGCCTGCTGGCCTGGACCATGGGCGGAGAGAACTGGCTCTCTTTCGGGAAGGAATAAGCAATGAACGGCGCGGACAAACCCGTAACCCCCTCCGGCACGGAAGACACACCGGCCACACCGGGATGGGTGGAAGACAGTCTGGACACCATTCTGGCCAGCCTGCCGCTTGCTGCGGATAAACTCGCGCCGTTCCGTGCTTCCTATCTGGATTGTCTGGCAGGCTGCGGCCGCGCTGCGGATCTGGACAGCGCGCATGACGCCTGCCGTCAGGGTTTTCTGCGCGCCCTGAAGGACAGTCTGGGCCTGAATGCGGAGGCCGCCCGCACGCTGGAACAGCAGCTTGAACAGCTGGAACTGTCCATTTCCTCAGACATCTGAGCCCCTGCATCAGTCAGCAAGGACGCCCCCTGTTATTGCCGGGGGTGCCTCCCCATATTCTCAGCACTGATTGCACTTAAGGTTTTTTATGGAAACTCCTGCTTTTCTTGACCGTGACCGTCCCGATGTGCCGGATCTGGTTGTGCCCGGTGGTGTCACGCCGTTCTATCTGCAAGGCCGCCCCGTGCGCGGGCGTCTGGTGCGCCTTGGCGTGCTGACCGATGTGCTGCTGACCCGCCATGACCACCCCAATGTGGTGAACCGTCTGGCTGGCAAGGCGCTGGCGCTGGTCGCCGGTCTGGCCTCTGCGCTGAAGTTTCAGGGCGCGTTCTCCCTGCAAATCAAAGGCGACGGCCCCGTCACCATGCTGGTGGCAGACTGCACCGATACCGGCGCGCTGCGCTTTTACGCCCGCACGGATGATGACGCTCTGGACGCCCTGCTTCTGGATACCCCGAACCCGACTGATCGTGACCTGCTGGGCAATGGCTATATGGCCCTCACGGTTGATCAGGGTCCGGACATGGAGCGGCATCAGGGGATTGTGGACCTTGCGGGCGATGACCTCGCTGCTATGGCAACGCATTACTTCAGCACCAGTGAGCAGCATGCCTGCTGGATCTATCTGTGCTGCACCATGACGGATGCAGGCTGGCGCGCTGGCGGCCTTGTGCTGGAACGCATTGCTGGTGAAGGTGGCACCCATGTTGTGGGCGATGAAGACGCCGACGCAAGCTGGGAAACCGCCACTATTCTGGCCTCCACGCTGTCCACAAAGGAAGTGCTGGACGACACGCTGCCGTCTGCCACCCTGCTGCACCGCCTGTTCCATCAGGAAGATCTGCACGTCAGCCAGCCGCGCGCGCTGGCCTATGGCTGCCGGTGTTCCCGCGCCCGTCTGGCCAATGTGCTGGAAGGGTTCGACACGGATGATCTGGACCACATGTGCCAGGATGACGGGCAGATTGTGATGACGTGCGAGTTCTGCAACCATGACTTCCGCTTCCCGCGCAAGGACATCGCGCCGCGCTCCGCCTGAGAGGACTTGTTTTCCATGTCGCTGTTTTCTCGCCCGCTTCGTGCAACATGCTCTGTCGCTCTGCTCCTGCCAGCTTTTCTGGCAGGCTGTGCGGGCGATAAGCAGCCGACAAAATTTGCCCCGCTCCGCTATGACTATCTGAGCGTGATGCACCTCAATGCCGCCACGCTGAACATTGAGGACGCCACGCTGCAAAACCCTGTGGTGGGTGATATTGGCAACCGCGCCCCGACCCCGCCCGCACAGGCCCTCCGCCAGATGGCGCAGGACCGGCTGGTGGCAACCGGTGCCTCCGGCACGGCACAGTTCGTGATTGATCGTGCGTCTATTCTGCATCAGGCAGGCGGCGTGCTGGCCGGGCAGATGGATGTGCATCTGGTGCTGCTGAACAGCGGCGGCACACAGGCCGCACGGGCGGAAGCGCATGTCTCCCAGACCCTGCGCCCGGATCTTTCCAAAGGCGATGCGGACAGCCCGGCCAATCTGTATGAACTCACCAACGACATGATGCAGCGCATGAACGTGGAGTTTGAATATCAGATCCGCAATACGCTGAAAGACTGGATGACCGATGCGGGCGGTACGCCGGTTGGCTCCGCCATTCAAAGCCAGTCCCTTGACGCACCGGGGGCCAAAAGCCGCACAACGGCCAGCAGCGTAGTACCTGCCGCCGCAGTTCCGGCCGCAGCTACGGGTGTAACCAGCGCCCCCGCTCTGACAACACCGGCCATCACGACGCCGCAGGTCACCACCCCGACCATCACCACACCCACCGTAACAGTGCCGACCGTCACGACCCCGAATGTTTCCGTGCCGGATGCAACATCCGCCACCACGCTGCCGGAAAACGCGCCTGTTGCTGAGACATCGGGCAGAAGCACGTCGACCGGCAACGCAGCATCCGCCAAAAACTCTGATCCTGACCCGGTTTTTCCGGCTGGTGAGGATGATGATGCATCGTCCTCTTCCACCACCACGAAGGCCCGGTCTCCTGCGCCCGGCGTTCTGCAGCTTCCTAAAAAATAAGCCTGTTTATTGAGCCCGACCTGCCACTCCTTCCGGCAGGTCGGGCCTAACACAACAGATTTCAGAAGTTGCTTTGCACGGACGCCATAAAGCTCCGGGGCTCTCCATAATAATTGTAGTAATAGACAGTCCCCAGACGCTGATAATATCGCGTATTGGAGAGGTTATTGACGGTGAACGTCATGTTCAGTTCCGGCCGCCACTGATACCCGACCTGCGCACTCGCTACCGCATAGGCTCCCTGCCGAACAGTGCGGTTTGTGCCAAACGTGCCGCTTTGTGCATCCACACCGGCCCCAATACTCCAGACATTGCGCGTCACCTGCGGGGCGGCAAAGCGATAATGCGTCCAGAGTTTGAACAGATGCCGGGGTGAGTTGGCGGTATAAGGCAGCCCAGCCAGACCGGAAGAATCCTTGAGGATCTTGTTATCGTTAAAGGTGTAGCCAAGGCTGATATCCCAGCCGGTTAGCAGGCGGCCCAGCATTTCAAACTCAAAGCCCTGACTGCGCACTTTGCCCGCCGCATGGTAGCAGGTGCTGGTGCCGGAGAGGCCACAGGTGGAAGAGCCATCCTGATCTTCCATACTCTTGTTGCGCTCAAGAATATGGTAGCCCGCCAGCGTCACACTCAGATTGCGGTGGAAGAAAGAGCCTTTAAAGCCGCCTTCAATCTGCTGCCCCAAAACCGGCTTCAACCGCCCGGTGTGGCTGTAGGCGGATTGCGGCTGGAAGGTATCCGTAAAGCTCACATAGGCCGCAACATCCGGCACAATATGCCACACCAGCCCCAGATAGGGTGTAGGAACCGCACCGTTTTTCTGGCTGACAACATAAGGCGTGTTTTTGGACAGGTTTTTATATTTGTACTGATAAAAACTCAGCCGCCCACCAAGCAAAAGATCAAGAGACGGCATCAACTGAACACGGGCTGAGCCGTAAACTCCATATTGCTGCGTGGGTTCACGATAGCGGGTTGTAATGTCCGGGCGGATTGTGTCGGAAATAACCGGCGAGAAGATATCCAGATTACTCAGGCCCGGCGTAGTGCGCCATGAGGCAGACGAGCCGCCATCATACAGCAGGTCGGAATCATAATTCGCGCCGATCAATAAATCATGTTTGCGGTTCAGCAGATGCACGGGTCCGGTAAAATACAGGTCCGCGCCATCATAAATTTCCCGCCCCTCATACCGCGCTACAACAAAGTTGCCGGTTTTCTGCGGTGTCACCACGCTATTCAGATAGGTGTAGTGCATGGAACTATCGGTTTCACGGTGGCGGCCTGTCAGCTTGCCGCGCCAGCCTGCGCCAAACTCATGTTCCAGTTCCCCATCAAACTCATACATGGGGCTGCTGGTGCGGCCCCAGTTTGCCCCCACAAAACTGTTGCGCGCCAGATGCAGGTCCTCGCCAGAGGCCGCCATGGGCAGGCCCATAAAGCGCGTCGTGTCATTTTTCTGGCCGGTGGCGGAGACTGAGAGCGTGGTTTTGTCCGTAATATGCACATCAATATCCGCATAGGCTGTCCAGCGGGTGTCGTGCGCTTGCTTGTAGAAATAGTTGCGGTCTCCGCCAGCCAGCACAAACCGGCCTGTGACCTTTTTATTCCCCGTCAGCGGGCCGGTTACATCGGCATCCGCATGGAACGTATCCCATGAGCCACCGCTGAAATCTCCCTGCGCCCGATAAGTATCCAGCCCGTGCTTGCGCACAAAGTTCACACTCCCACCGGGGGGTGCTGACCCCTGAAACATCCCGTCCGGGCCACGCAAAACTTCAAGGCGATCATAAATCGCCAGATCAAACTGCTGACTGAAAGACATACCACCGCTGGACGGCACGCCATCATATTGCGGCTGCACGGCATAACCACGGGAGGTAAAGCCTGCCGTGCCGTCCCCATACGGGTTGACGTTCACACCCGGCACCTGTTTGAGCGCCTGATCCACCGTTGTCAGGTTCTGATCCTGCATCTGCTGGCGGCTAACGACGGAGACGGATTGCGGAATTTCATCCAGCCGTAACAGCATTTTGGTCATGGAGACAGCCTTCACCACATAGCTGCCGGTGCCATCGGTCGTCGCATTCTTGTGCCGCTGCCCCTGCACCAGCAGTTTTTCAACACTGGCGGGCATGTCATTCTCGTCAGAAAGCTGGGCGGCTTTTTTAGCCTGCTCGCTTTTTGCGGTTTGTGCAGGTTTTGCTGCTGGCTGCGTCGCTTTTGCGGATTTGGTGGCTTTTTCCGTTGTTTCCGCTGCCGCCGCACAAAAGGCCGGGGCGCTGCAAAAGCCCATCCCCGCTCCGCATAGCATCAGGCCGGAGCAGGAGAGCAGCCCTGCTTTTAAACGCGTCATCGTCAGTCCTGCTCTGTAGTCGGCATGGCCTTTTGCCGTCGCCATCGTCTGTCTCGCCACTTTCGTTATTAAGAATTATTCTCATTATCACTTACTCGTGAGGCGCGGCAAGAGAGATCCCCCCAGATTGATAACTTTTTTTTATGAGACATCTTCAGAAACTGGCGATGCGTGTGCCGCACGCGCCCGCCCGATATTTGAAATTGCAGCCAGCGCACGCCCCGGCCATAACAGCCCGATGCCGAACCAGACGCCCTCCGCCTCCCCGTTTGCCATTGCTGATGGCCTGCCCGTGCAGGACGTGCTGCCTGATCTGTGCGCGGCCCTTGCCCGCACACCCACGGCAGAGCAGCCCGCCTCCGCCATTCTGGTCGCCCCTCCGGGGGCTGGGAAAACCACCACCGTGCCGCCCGTTCTGGCTGCGGCCCCATGGCGGAAGGAAGCAGACCGTATCATCATGCTTGAGCCGCGCCGTCTGGCTGCCCGTGCTGCGGCCACGCGCATTGCCTCACTGATGGGGGAAGAGGTGGGCGGCTTTGTCGGGTTCCGCACCCGGCTGGATGCCGCTGTCTCTGACCGCACCCGCATTGAGGTGCTGACGGAAGGCCTGTTCCTGCGCCGCCTGCTGAGCGACCCGATGCTGGAAAACGTCGCCTGCGTGATTATTGATGAAGTGCATGAGCGCTCACTGGATGCAGACCTCGCTCTGGCCTTCTGCTTAGACCTGCAACGCACGCTGCGGCCTGACCTGCGGCTGGTCGCTATGTCCGCCACGGCAGAAACCGAGCGACTGGCCAGCCTGATGAACGCCCCGGTGCTGACCAGCGAGGGGCGGATGTACCCCCTCACCGTGCAGCACGCCAAACGCGATATTCCACATCTACGGGATCTGGCCACCGTGACCGCGGCAGGTGTGCGGCAGGCTCTGGCCGAAACGGAGGGCGATATTCTGGTCTTCCTGCCCGGCACAGGAGAAATCCGCCGCGTTGCCCAGCTTCTGGAAGACTGCCGCACCACGGTTCTCCCCTTGCATGGAGAACTCCCCCCGGCGGAACAGGCGCTGGTGCTGCGCCCCGGCCCACAGGGGCAGCGGCGCGTTATTCTCTCCACCTCCATTGCGGAAACCTCGCTCACGGTGCCGGGCGTGCGGGTGGTGGTGGATTGCGGCTTCCGTCGTGCCCCGCGCTTTGATGCCGGGGCCGGTCTGTCCCGGCTGGAAACACTACGCATCTCCCGCGCCGCCGCCCGCCAGCGCGCAGGTCGTGCGGGACGAGAAGCCCCCGGCACCGCCTTCTGCCTTTGGACCACCGCAACAGAACGCGGCATGCCCCAGCATGACCGCCCGGAAATTCTGGAAGCCGACCTTTCCGATTTTGTGCTGGCCACCGCTTTGTGGACTGACACCGTCGGCCAGTCCGACACCCCGCTGCCCCTGCCCGACCAGCCCTCCGGCAGCGCCGTCGCAGCCGCCCGAGAACTGCTGATTATGCTCGGTGCGCTGGATGATGACGGTCAGATTACCCAACACGGGCGCGACATGGCGGCCCTTGGCACGCATCCGCGCCTCGCCGCCATGATGCTGGCCGCCCGCTCACCGGAGGAAGCCGCCATGGCCGCAGACCTCGCGGCCCTGCTGGAAGAACGAGACCCTCTGCGCCCCCGCGCTGCCGGACGCGCCGGGCCGCCGCCCGTGCCACCGTCCGATATCTCCCTGCGGCTGGACCTGATTGCCGGGGGAGACCACCCGCAGGCCGACCGGGGCGCACTGGCCCGCATCCGTCAGGCCGCCTCTCGCTTCCGCCTCCGGCTGGGCCTACGCGCGCGCCAGCACGCCGGGGGCGACCCGGCTGCCCTGATTGCCGCTGGCTTTCCAGACCGGATTGCCCTCTCGCGTGGAGAAGCCGGGACATTCCGCCTCTCCAACGGCAGCAATGCCCGCCTGCGGCGCGATGACGGGCTGGCAGAAAAAAAGCTGCTGGCCGTGGCGGGGCTACATTTGCGCACCTCCGCCGAAATCCGCCTTGCCGCTCCGCTAGATCTGAACGCCCTCCCCCCGGCCCTGCTGGACCGCACAAAGGAGCAGGTGGAAACCTCGCTGGACCCGGTCTCCGGCAATATTCTGGCCCGCCGCCGCACGCGCATTGGCTGCCTTGTGCTGCGGGATCTGACCGAGAAGGTGAAAGCAGGCAACGCCGCCTCTCTGCTGCTCGCACAAGCCAAAGCCACGCCGGACACCACACTGGACTGGCCGGAGGCTGCCCGCCAGCTACAGGCCCGCGTGGAACTCGCCCGCGCCTTGCCCGGTGGCGCAGGACTGGGTGAGGAGTGGCCAGACTTTACCACCCCGGCACTGGCCGAGCGGATGGACGACTGGCTCGCCCCCTATCTTGACGGGTTAACTTCTCTGGCCGACCTGCGCGGGCTGGAGTTAACCACCCTGCTCAAAAACCATCTGGGCTACACGTTGAACGCCTGGCTGGATAAAGAACTCCCCACAGGTCTCCCCTTCCCCGGGGGCAAGGCGAGCGTGGATTATACGCAGCCGGTGCCCGTCGCCTCCGCCCGCGCGCAGGTCTTTTATGGCACGGAGGAAACGCCAAAACTGGCGGGAGGACGTGTCCCGCTGCGTCTGGCCCTGCTCTCCCCCGCAGGCCGCCCGCAGGCGATTACGGCGGATCTGGCGGGCTTCTGGAAAGGCGGCTGGGCAGATATGCGGCGGGACATGCGGGGCCGTTACCCCCGGCATGAATGGCCGGAAAACCCAGCCCTCAGCCCGGCAAAACCGCGCAGGCCAGCGCGTTAACGTTTTGTCACATCATTACCACAATGCGTTGCAAAACAGCACCATAGGAGGGTGCTGGGCCACAGAGGCATTGCACTTTGGGGGCAAAGGAGGCCAAAAGTCTCTATGGACGGAAAGCAGATCACAAACTCATGAAGACATTTATGCGGAGCCTGCCCGCCATGGCGGCACTGTGTTCGTCTGGCCTTTCCATGGGATCGCACACCGCACACGCTGACCCCTCCACCCTTTTTGCTCCTGCCACACCCATTGTTGCCGCCCCCGGCCCGACAAGCTTTGCCCCGCTGGTGCGCAAGGTTGTGCCGGCTGTGGTGAATATTGCCGTCACGCGGGATTCAGATTCCAGCACCCGCAAAAAGCTCCCCTCCGCCGTAAAGGGCACGCCGCTCGAGCGCCGCTTTCGGGAGCGGATGCGCAAACATAGTGATGAAGTGCTGGGCGCAGGCTCCGGTTTTATTCTCGACCCGTCCGGCGTGATTGTCACCAACGGTCATGTGGTCGAAGACGCGGACAAAATCACCGTCGCCCTTGCCACGGGCAAAGAATACAATGCCCGCCTGATTGGCATTGATGACCTGACAGATATTGCCGTCATCAAGATCGACAGCCCCACCCCGTTGCCGTTTGTGGAATGGGGGGACAGCCGCCTTGTGCAGGTGGGGGACTGGATTATGGCTGCCGGCAATCCGTTTGGCCTTGGCTCGTCCGTCACCGCTGGCATTGTCTCGGCCCGGGGGCGGGATATTGGCACCGGCCCGTTTGATGACTTCCTGCAACTGGACGCGCCCATTAACCCCGGCAATTCCGGTGGCCCCACCTTTAATCTGGCCGGGCAGGTTATTGCCCTGAACACCGCCATTGTCTCCCCCACCGGTGGATCCGTGGGTTTAGGGTTTTCCATTCCGTCTGAAATTGTCATGCCGGTTGTCAACGCCCTGCAACGCGAGGGACGCATTGACCGGGGGTGGCTGGGCGCCACGCTGGAAGACATTACCACCCATAACGGCACCCGCGTGGCAGAGGTGGACCGCAACGGCCCCGCAGCACAGGGCGGCCTGAAGCGTGGTGACATTATTACGGCCATGGGCGGAGAGCATATGGATACCGCCCGCACCATGATCCGCGCCGTTGCCGCTGCTCACCCCAACAGCACGGTGCAGATTAGCGTGCAGCGGCAGAGCCAGCCGATGACGCTGACCATCCATGTCGGCCATCGCCCGCTTTCGGAAGACTGAGGGCGGACGGCCTCGTTAACACCCCCTGATTGTTATATTTAAAAATCGAATAAATAGAGAAAATATAGAGAATTTTACTTTTAATTACAGAACCGTGAAACAAGACCAGAATGGTCCATTACTTACGGAACCCAAATAAATATTGACCCCACCCACCGTGAGCGTAAAATGCGCGGGAAAAGAGATACATTTTCAGAATAGATTGTTTGCAAGATGTGTTTCTGAATGACGCCGCACCCGGTCCGCCGGGGGCTGATGCGTTTTCTACCGATGTTGTGCGCCACCGAAAGGGCTTCACCATGCAAATGTACGGTTTTCTGACACTGCTGGGTCTGGACATGCTGTTTACCGGCCTCAAGCTGAACGACATGTCCTTCCTGACCTTCAGCATCGCTTTCGGCCTTCCGGTTGTGCTGATGGCAACCTACGTTCTGGACAACATGCAGAAAGACGGCGTCTGAGTCTTTCGGACCCGGTCCTTCTGACAAAAAGCCCACAAAAAAGCCGCCGAGGCCTCTGCCCGGCGGCTTTTTTGCGTCTTAAACCCAAAGCTGATGGGTTAAATCATATCCAGCGGTTCCTTGCTGGCCGGCGGTGGGAAGGCAGCGTCCAGAGCGGCCAGATCCTCATTCGTCAGCGTAATTTCCTGCGCGGCAATATTGTCCTTGAGATGCGCGAGGGACGACGCCTTGGGGATTGGCATCACATTATTCATCCGCAGCACCCACGCCAGCGCAATTTGTGCCGGGCTGGCCGGGCCATTGCTTGTGGTGTGCCGGGCGGCCACGGCCTTCACCGCCTTGTTCTGCAACAACGCACCGCCCTGCCCGATGGGGGAATAGGCCATGGTCATCACATGGCGGAAGCGGTTGGTGTCCAGCAGGTCATACTCCACGCCCCGATGCTCCAGATTATAAAGGATCTGGTTGCTCGCGCATTCACCGGGCCGGGTGTATTTTTCCAACTCCTGTATGTCGTCCACATCAAAATTGGACACGCCCCAGTAGCGGATCAACCCTTCTTCTTTCAGCTTGCGGAAGGCCTCAATGGTTTCGGCCAGCGGCACGCTACCGCGCCAGTGCAGCAGATAAAGGTCCAGCCGGTCCGTCGCCAGCCGCCGCAGGGAAGCGCGGCAGGCTTTGGCCACGCCCTCGGCTGAGGCATTGGTGGGCAGCACTTTGGAGACCAGAAAAATATCGTCCCGCAAATCCCGCATGGCTTCACCCACCAGACTTTCCGAGCGGCCTTGCCCGTACATCTCAGCGGTATCCACCACCTTCAGACCTGCCTCTACACCCTGACGCAGTGTGGCGACTTCCTCTTTCCATGTGGCGGAGGATTCCCCCATATTCCAGGTGCCCATGCCCAGTGCAGGCAGTTTTGTGCCGTCCGGCAGTGTGACTGTTTTCGCCATATCGTTCGCGTCCTTTTTCCTCAAACAGAGGTTGCCTTAGCCCCTGAGCGCGTCTGGCCTCACCCGGCCAGACCGCACAGAACACCTGACTTTGCATCGGGTCAGGCAGCATCCCCTGTTGTATGCTGATAGTCCAGCCAGCGCGGGAGCATCACAATCGTTCCCCTGCGGGAAGCCCACATGCCTGCAACACATACCGGGCCGCAGCGCAAAAGCAGCGCACAAACCGCCGCAAAACAACGCGCAGACGACCACGGGATTTGTCCGCCATTGGCTCTCTGCATGCCTGCCGAAAGCTGATAGACTGACCCCATGCCAGAGCACAGGACCCGCCCCGCATGACGCAGATCGGCTTTTATCACCTCACCCGCACCAGCGTGGCTGAGGCCTTGCCGCAACTGCTCTCCCGCACGCTGGGTAGCGGGCAGAAGGCCGCCGTATGGTGCGCCAGCAAACCGCAGCTGGATGCGCTGGATAAAGCCCTGTGGAAAGTCTCGGACCCGGCATGGCTCCCGCATGGCAGCGAGGGCATTCTCTGCCCCGACCTGCAACCCATCTGGCTAACGCTCGGGGAGGATGTGCCCAACGCCGCCCCGTTCCTGTTCCTGCTGGAAAACCGCACCTGCCCGGACAACCCACCTTTTGAGCGCGTGTTTGACCTGTTTGACGGGCATGATGAAGCCGCCGTGGCCGCCGCCCGGGAACGCTGGACCGCCATGAAAGCCGCCGGGCATGACCTCGCCTACTGGCGGCAGGAAGACCGGGGCTGGAAACGGGCACGCTAAAAGCCGCCCAAACCATAACGGAAGTGCATTGAAAGCACACGGAACCCAGAAAATCCCCTCTGCCTTATAATGTCCCGTTCTTTGCCGAGACACGTTCCCGGAAATATGCCCATAGTCTGGCCATTACCGCATTATAAATGCCGGACTATGAAAAAAGGCGTGGAACAGACAGAATGAAACGATTGACGGGCACGCTGGGCGGCCTTTTCCATAGTTTTGGCAGCCTGATTCTGTACTGGGGCGTTTTGCTCACGTTTGGCCTCAAACCCGCCATTGTCGCCACACTCCTGTTTATTGTGGCTGAAGTTATCTGGCGTATGGCGACGCACCGCCCATTTCCGGCATTATGGTGGTTCTCCAATATCATGGCGCTGGTGTTCGGCGCGGTGGATCTGTATGCCGACACCCCGTTCATGATGCGTTATGAGGCCACGGTCTCCAACCTGATTACGGCGGCCTTCTTCGCAGCCGGTGCGCTGGGGGAAGAACCGCTGGTGCTGCGTCTGGCCATGAGCTCCAAAAACGGGCACACCATTCCCAAAGACCGGCCAGAAATCATACAGTTTTTCCGAGCCTTCACGCTGCTCTGGGCCGCCTATTTTGTCGCCCGGGCGGGTGTGTTCCTCTGGATCATGACAGCCTTCCCCCTGACAAAAGCCCTGATGCTCCGCACCGTTATCAGCTGGGCCAGTCTGGGAGTGATGATGCTTATCAGCATAAATGGCCGCAGGGTATTGATGCTCTGCCGCCACTTTGGCTGGTTTACTGCACCAGCAACACCGGCCCGCCTGACACCCTCCGCCTAATACGTCACCCCAACCCGCAGACCCAGCAAGCGCGGGTTGGCCGCCACCGCCTGCCCAACAGCCAGACCACGGGTCAGATAACGGGCATCAGCCAGATTGCGGCCATAGACGGCAATATTCCACCACCGCCACTTCTTTTCTATCTGGGCATCCACCAGCACATACGGGTCATTAACCAGTGTGCTGCTGGGATACAGGTTTGTGCGTCCGCGCCGCACCACATTGACGTTCACAGACCAGCCACCCCCCGGCGTCCAGGTGCCGCTAAAGCCAAAACTGCTTTTGGGGGTGCCGTTCAGTTGCTGGCCACTGAAATTCTGCCCGGCAAAAACAAAACGGTCATACGCCGCATAGGTCAGGCCCAGAAAGCCGCTGAGCGTCAGGCTCCGAATGGGTTTAAACGTGGCGTTCAGTTCCATACCTCGTGTGTGCGCTTTAGCTGCCGTCGCCACAACGGATTCACCATTCGCATTGGTCGTAACCACCTGAAGATTGGAAATGAGGTTTGAATAGCCTATGACCTCAGCTGACCATTTGTCTTTCCGGTCATGCAGGCGGTAGCCAATTTCCAGATTGTTTCCGTAACTGGCGTCAAACGGTGTCTGGGCTGTCGCCGCCATGACCGCATGCGGACTAAAGCCCGGCGGCATATAGGCCCGCGTATAGCTGATCCAGCCATACTGCATCAGCACGCTGTCTGTTTGCGGATGATATTCCAGCTTCAGCCCCGGCAGCGGCACCGTGCGGGACGCAGTCTGTTTAGGGAGCGTTTGCAGAATGGTGTAGGCATCCGGCACAGATGCTGTCTGCAGCCCGCTCCACTGGGACATGGACCACTGATTATGCTCCACCCGAAAAGAGGGGACCAGACGCCATGATGGTGAAAAACGCCAGCCCAGCTCAGCAAATCCGGCAACATTGGCGTTATTCAGCACAGCGGTTGTGTTGCTCAGATAATAAGGGGACATATCAAAAAGATACGGCGTGCTCCGCATCATTTCCTGCCCAAAAATACCGCCCCGCCAGTCCAGCGTGCCGGAAGAACCGGAGAGCGTGATGGTCCCGCCGGCCTGCCGCGTCGGCATAGTAAAACCCGTGCGGGCTGAAAAAACGCTTTCCGGAATTTCTGATTTCCATTGGGTCGCATTGCCGCCCAGAGCAACATCCACAATCATTTTATGGCTGAACACACGATGATACTGGGCGGACCCGGCCCAGTAGTCATTATCATTCACGCCGCGCTCTGTGTTGACAGACACATGCCGCAAAGCCAGCGCAGGAGGCGCAAAATAATCATTCCCGCCATGATTGAGTACATGGTGCAAAGACACCCGCCATTCCCCTCCGGCGGAATCCTTATGCAGCAGCTTCAGCCTGCCAAACCAACTATGCCAGCCTGCGGTATTCTTCCGGTCCAGAAAGTGGTTGGAAATATACCCATCAGCCACTTCCCCACCAACCGTGACACGGAGCGCCGTGTTCGGCC
This sequence comes from Acetobacter malorum, assembly GCF_001580615.1. GTDB lineage: Bacteria > Pseudomonadota > Alphaproteobacteria > Acetobacterales > Acetobacteraceae > Acetobacter > Acetobacter malorum. The sequence goes on along the minus strand of NZ_LHZC01000035.1, from coordinate 5,111 downwards.
CCAGAGGAATATCGTTGCTCATCACGGCGCGGCGGCGATTGCCTGTCCCATATTCAAAATCCAGAGACCCACCAAATTTGTTCCCCGGATCTCGGGATGTGGCGGACACCATGCCACCAAAAACATTCGGGCCTCTGGTCAGGTCCGGCCCCTGCGTGACATCCATATGGTCCAGATCAAAAATCTGCCCCAGCGCCATACTCATCATGGGAATACCGTCCAGCATAAACGGGACGTAGAGACTACTTGTCTCTTCTTCCGGGCCGCCCAGACCACGCATCATGATGACGGGGTTAGCCTGCGTCGTGGATGTGAAGGAGACGTTAGGCAACCGCTCCGCCACATCCGCCAATGTGTCCAGATGGCGCTCCTTCAACGCTGCACCGGAAAGACGCGCTATGCTGGAAGAAACAACAAAAGACGCATTCCGGCTGCGCACGACAATCTCTTCTGCTTTTTTACGGCAGGACGCTGCCTGCGCCGAAGCCGCCTGCCCGTTCTTGCCGGAAACCTGCTGGTCTGCGCAGGGCGTTGCTCCCCACCCCACGGGGGTCATAGCGTAGTCCAGCACAGGCATAACAAGCAGCGCGTATTTCAGGGCTGAAAGGGAGGGATGTCTTTTGCTCATACCAACATGATAATGTCTCGCAATTGCACCGCCACTCAGATTAGTCTAATCACTCCAATCAGACACACAGCCAAGGGATTTTTCTGGAGATGCCTGACGTCAGATCCAGTGCCATACACCGGCACCAGCCAGAGCATCTGGCCGGCCAGTCCCTTCTGCATCCTTTGTACAGCAAGCTTTATAACGGGCTGAGTGCAGGCTTCTTCTCCTCAGCACAGCCCACAACCCTGCATGGGGAAATGGATGATTGCCCGGCAGTTTTGCGTTGCTCCATCATTCTGTCCGGCCAGTGTGAAATGACGTTTGCGGGGAAAACGCACCTGTTCCATGCGCGGGATGTTGCCACAGCCTATCTGCCCGCAACCCGTTTCCAGATGGCCACCAGTGCAGATTTTTCCTGCCTTGAAGTGCATATTACGCCAGAATTGCTACAGGAAATGAGTACGCCTCTCCCATGGGGTGACGCTGCTCTTGCATCTCACACGCCGTTTTTCAGCAGCCTCAAGGCAACGCCATCCGTCCACAAAGCCGCCACCGGCCTGTGTCAAAGTTTGCAGAAGAACCTGTCCAACGGGCCTTTAAGCTGTGCAGCTGCCCTGACTATTCTGGGCCAGTCCTTTGAACAGATTGAGGCCGCCCCGCAAGGCTCCCCCCTCTCCCGTCATGAAAAAGCCTGCCTGCATCAGGCGCGTTCTTTTCTGCTATCCCGCATGGACAAAGCCCCCACCATTATTGAGCTCGCCCGCTATAGCGGCCTGAATGCCACGCGGCTGAAAATGGGGTTCCGCATTCTCTTTGGCTGTGGCCCTTACAGCCTGTTTCAGGCCCACCGCATGGAACACGCCAAAACGCTTTTAAAAACCCATTCCGTGACAGAGACCGCCATGGAGCTTGGCTATAGCAACATGAGCCACTTCAGCGCGGCTTTTAAACGGCAGATTGGTAAGGCACCGCACCTTTATCGTAAGGAAGGCTAAGCCCTTCATCGAGAGCTGTGTCTGATCGGGGTATTGGACTAATTCGGGTGGCCCCGCACAGCCGGGTGCCTATCCTTGCTCTTTATGCAAAAGAGCCGTTTTTTCTCCCCGTTCTCCGCTCTGCCGCTGGTCTGGAAGCGGGCCATCACGCTGGGGCTGATGTATGCCGGGCAAGGCCTTCCCGCAGGACTGGCCTTTAATGCCTACGCCACCATTCTGCGGGAAAGTGGTGTTTCTCTTCACACCATTGGCTGGAGCGGGCTGACATTTCTGCCCTGGGCCTTAAAATTTCTCTGGGCTGGGCCGACAGACAATGCCGGGAAACGCCGGGGGTACGGGGCACTTATTCTGCAAATGCAGATCCTCGCCATTCTAACCTGTCTTGTTCTGGCATTTTTCCCGCCTGAGCACAGTTTTGCGCTCTCACTGGTTGGCATCATCCTGCTCAATACTGTGTTTGCAACACAGGATATTCTGACCAACGCAGCCGCAGTCTCCCACCTGCAAGGCCGGAATGCCGGGCTGGCCAACGGGATTCAGGTTGTCGCTTTTCTGCTCGGCATGCTCGCTGGTGGGGGTGGAAGTCTGCTGGTTTACGCCCGGATTGGCTGGGGTGGCACACTCTGCACCATGGCGGCGGTTCTTTTCCTGCTCTGCCTGATCCTGTTGCCTCTGCGGAAATATGTGGAACCAGATGCCAGCCGGATTGCCCGCCCTTCCCGCCTGAAGGATTTCTTCCGCCAAAAAGGCTTTGGATGGGCGCTTACCAGTTCTCTGGCGTTTAAGTTTGCGGGCGGAGCGCTTTTAGCCCTGCTGCAACCGTTCCTGATCGACCAGCATATTTCTGTTGAAACCATTGGCACGCTGCAAATCTCAAATCTTCTGTGCGGCGCGCTCGGCGGGGCCATACTGGGCACAATCGCGGTTAAAAAAGCGGGCAGTTGCCAGGCTGTTACCCTTCTGGCCATCCCTTCTGCGCTTTTGCTGGGTGCTTTGTGGATTTTGCAGGCAACGCACACTCTGTCCGCCCCGGCTCTCTATCTTGCTCTTGGCACAGAGAACTTTTTTGACGGCGGGTTTTACGTCGCGCTCTGGTCCCTGTTGATGAACTGGTCCTCCGCAGAACGTCCTGGTCTGGACTACAGTTTTCTTCAATGCGGGGAGAGTGTTTCCAATGTTCTGGCGGCCTCGGCCATTATGCCGCTGGCAGCCAGCGCGGGCTACTCTCTGGCGTTTCTGATGGTCTGGCTCTGCGGGCTTGTGTTGCTTGTCCCGCTTATTCTCGCAGCCCGTCGTCTGGCCCCACTCTCTTGCGACCGCGCCTGAACCACTCAGCCTCTTCCTGCAATCCTATGACAGAAAGACAGTCCAATGTTTCACTATAATCTTGAACAAGTTGCCGCCACGCTTTCCGTTCTGCACCTCAACCAGCAGACAGACGACTTTGCCGCAAAAAGCATGACAACGCTGTTTGCGTTCGGCCAGCACAATATCGGCATGGTCCGGTTTGAAGGCTCAACCCCGTGGGAAGAACATCCGCATGATGAATTTCTGCTTGTTGTGGAAGGGCAGACAACGGTTGTCCTGAAAAAGGACGGCGAGGAACTCACTCTTGTGGGCAAAAAAGGGGACGTTCTCTTTGTGCCCGGCGGCTCATGGCACCGGCAGGATACGCAGGGGCCAGTGGCTCTGCTGTATATCACCGACAAATCCGGCACGCAGCACACGGCCAAAACGCCTACCTGATGACGTTGCAGGAAGCTGCCGAAAACCAGACAGCTTCCATACTTTACGTGATAAAATTACCACTGGCAGACGGCCTAAAAAGACAGTCTGCCAGTTTGTAAATCGCCTTACTGACCACCCCGCACAGCCGCACTCTTTGCACGCGTTGCTGCAAATTCAGAACCGGGCTTCCACTGCGGCCAGCCTTGAGAAAACGCCAGAGCACGCCCAACAGTATAGAGCAGTGCCACATCTTCTGCCGCCCCGCGCACATCCCAGTCCGGGCTCCATGCGTCACAGGCCTGATGGTAGCAGACCATATAATCCTGCAACCATTTCCGCCCGGCAGGCACGCCACCTTTCAGCAGATCGGGGTAGCCCGCCATATCCATAAGGGCCGCGACCGGCACACCAGCGCGGGCAAACGGCAGATGGTCGGCACGGTAAAAGGCCCCGCGTTCCGGCATGGCTTCCGGCAGCATCACGCGACCCTGTTTTTCCGCAGCGGCCGCCACGTCATCCTGCACCGTGTCCTGCCCTGCCCCAACCATGAAGACGTTGTGGGAAGGACCGGCCATCTGCAACACATCCATGGTGAAATTGGCTGCCGTTTTTTCCAGCGGAGCCATGGGGTGCGCGGCATACCATGCCGAGCCCAGCAGCCCGCGTTCCTCAGCCGTCCATGAGGCAAACATCACCGTCCGCTCCGGCTGCGGACCGGCCTTGAACGCACGGGCAATTTCCAGAACACCGGCCACGCCAGAGCCATCATCAATCGCGCCGTGGCGGATCACTTCATGACCCTGCGCATCCTTGCTCATGCCAAATGCATCCCAGTGCGCGCCAAACATCACGGTTTCATCCGGGTGTTTGCTGCCGGTCAGTTTGCCCAGCACGTTCTGGCTTTCCAGATGCGAGACCTCAACCGGCACATTGAGTGAGAAGCGCGCCTTTGGCAGCGTCACGGGCTTGAAAGACGCCTGCCGTGCCTGCACCCGCAGCGCGGGCAGATCCAGCCCGGCCTGCGCAAAAACCTTTGTAGCGGCCGGGGTAGAAATCCAGCCCTGCATCAGCACCGGCTGGTTCTCACCGCTCTGGGCAATGTCAAAGGACTCACCACCCGGTGCAATCACTGTGGACCACTCATAAGCCGCCCCCGCTGTGTCATGCACAATCAGCGCGCCAATCGCACCGCGACGGGCAGCTTCCTCATATTTGTAAGTCCAGCGGCCATAATAGGTCATGGCGCGGCCACCAAATTTGCCGGCCACGGCTTCATCCGGTTTGGCGTCAAAATCCGGGTCGTTAATCAGGAAGACAGCAATCTTGCCTTTCAGATCGACACCTTTGAAATCATCCCAGCCCCGCTCGGGCGCATGCACGCCATACCCGACGAACACCAGCGCCGCGTTCTGGATTTTCAGACGATCCACACCATGCCCGGTGGTGAAATAGACGTCTTTCGTCTGCTCCAGCGGCAGAGTGTTTTTGGCATAGGCCACCTGCAGGAGGTCAGGCTTCCCCACGCGGGTATGCTGCAACGGCACGCGCTGCGTCCAGCCGCCATTCTCGCCAGCCGGTTCCAGACCAATCTGCTTATACTGCTCAATCAGCCAGGCCACGGTGCGGGCCTCCCCCGGAGAACCGGGAGCGCGACCTTCAAACGCATCGGACCCGAGCACCTTCATGGCATCTGACATCCGCTGCGGGCTGATGGGGGCGTAAACAGAGGGCGAAACATCAGCGGCCTGCGCTACGCGGGAAAGCCCCTGCGGCCCACC